>NZ_BMZN01000016.1 GCF_014652815.1 Alcaligenes pakistanensis | reverse complement strand
ACCGTACCAGTGATAGTGACATCACCTTCCGATTCGGCCTTGTTGATCACGTCGTCTTCAGCGATCACATTGATCGCGATCTCGGCTTCGGGCAGATCCGTATCGATGCCGTAGTCACGGTCAGCTTCAGCGCTGGCTGGGTTGCCAGCGGCGTCTTCGGTCTCAACCTTGGCTTTAACGTTCGTGTCTTGGATCAACTCAGAGCCAGGAACGTCTACGTTCCAGGTCTTACCGTCAGCGTTAACGGTCGTGGTGTAGTCCTTACCATTGACCGTCACGGTCACGGTATCACCAGCCTTAACATCCTTGCCAACGGTACCCGTAATGGTCACGTCGGACTCGGACTCAGCCTTGTTGATCACGTCGTCTTCAGCGATCACATTGATCGCGATCTCGGCTTCAGGCAGATCCGTATCGATGCCGTAGTCACGGTCAGCTTCAGCCGAAGCAGGGTTACCTGCCGCGTCTTCAGTCTCAACCTTGGCTTTAACGTTCGTGTCTTGAAT
>NZ_BMZN01000015.1 GCF_014652815.1 Alcaligenes pakistanensis | reverse complement strand
AAGACGTTAAGGCTGGTGACACGGTCACGGTGACCGTGAACGGTAAGGACTACACCACGACCGTTAACGCCGATGGTAAGACTTGGAACGTAGACGTTCCTGGCTCTGAGCTGATTCAAGACACGACCGTTAAAGCCAAGGTTGAGACCGAAGACGCAGCGGGTAACCCTGCCAGCGCTGAAGCTGACCGTGACTACGGCATCGATACGGATCTGCCTGAAGCCGAGATCGCGATCAATGTGATTGCTGACGATGACGTGATCAACAAGGCCGAATCGGAAGGTGATGTCACTATCACTGGTACGGTGGGTAAAGACGTTAAGGCTGGTGACACGGTCACGGTGACCGTGAACGGTAAGGACTACACCACGACCGTTAACGCCGATGGTAAGACTTGGAACGTAGACGTTCCTGGCTCTGAGCTGATTCAAGACACGAACGTTAAAGCCAAGGTTGAGACGGAAGACGCAGCGGGTAACCCTGCCAGCGCTGAAGCTGACCGTGACTACGGCATCGATACGGATCTGCCCGAAGCTGAGATCGCGATCAATGTGATTGCTGACGATGACGTGATCAACAAGGCCGAATCGGAAGGTGATGTCACTATCACTGGTACGGTGGGTAAAGACGTTAAGGCTGGTGACACGGTCACGGTGACCGTG
>NZ_BMZN01000014.1 GCF_014652815.1 Alcaligenes pakistanensis | reverse complement strand
AGACGTTCCTGGCTCTGAGCTGATCCAAGACACGAACGTTAAAGCCAAGGTTGAGACTGAAGACGCAGCAGGTAACCCTGCTTCGGCTGAAGCTGACCGTGACTACGGCATCGATACGGATCTGCCTGAAGCCGAGATCGCGATCAATGTGATCGCTGAAGACGACGTGATCAACAAGGCTGAGTCCGAGTCCGACGTGACCATTACGGGTACCGTTGGCAAGGATGTTAAGGCTGGTGATACCGTGACCGTGACGGTCAATGGTAAGGACTACACCACGACCGTTAACGCTGACGGTAAGACCTGGAACGTAGACGTTCCTGGCTCTGAGTTGATCCAAGACACGAACGTTAAAGCCAAGGTTGAGACCGAAGACGCCGCTGGCAACCCAGCCAGCGCTGAAGCTGACCGTGACTACGGCATCGATACGGATCTGCCCGAAGCCGAGATCGCGATCAATGTGATCGCTGAAGACGACGTGATCAACAAGGCCGAATCGGAAGGTGATGTCACTATCACTGGTACGGTGGGTAAAGACGTTAAGGCTGGTGATACCGTGACCGTCACGGTCAACGGCAAGGACTACACGACCACGGTTAACGCCGATGGTAAGACTTGGAACGTAGACGTTCCTGGCTCTGAGCTGATCCAAGACACGAACGTTAAAGCCAAGGTTGAGACTGAAGACGCAGCAGGTAACCCTGCTTCGGCTGAAGCTGACCGTGACTACGGCATCGATACGGATCTGCC
>NZ_BMZN01000013.1 GCF_014652815.1 Alcaligenes pakistanensis | reverse complement strand
ATTCAAGACACGAACGTTAAAGCCAAGGTTGAGACTGAAGACGCGGCAGGTAACCCTGCTTCGGCTGAAGCTGACCGTGACTACGGCATCGATACGGATCTGCCTGAAGCCGAGATCGCGATCAATTTGATCGCTGAAGACGACGTGATCAACAAGGCTGAGTCTGAGTCCGACGTGACCATTACCGGTACCGTGGGTAAAGACGTTAAGGCTGGTGACACGGTCACGGTGACCGTGAACGGCAAGGATTACACGACCACGGTTAACGCCGATGGCAAGACCTGGAACGTGGATGTTCCTGGCTCTGAGTTGATCCAAGATACGAACGTTAAAGCCAAGGTTGAGACCGAAGACGCGGCAGGTAACCCTGCTTCGGCTGAAGCTGACCGTGACTACGGCATCGATACGGATCTGCCCGAAGCCGAGATCGCGATCAATGTGATCGCTGAAGATGACGTGATCAATAAGGCTGAGTCTGAGTCCGACGTGACCATTACGGGTACGGTTGGTAAAGACGTTAAGGCTGGTGACACGGTCACGGTGACCGTGAACGGTAAGGACTACACCACGACCGTTAACGCTGACGGCAAGACCTGGAACGTAGACGTTCCTGGCTCTGAGTTGGTCCAAGACACGAACGTTAAAGCCAAGGTTGAGACGGAAGACGCAGCGGGTAACCCTGCTTCGGCTGAAGCTGACCGTGACTACGGCATTGACACCACGCTGCCCGAAGCCGAGATCGCGATCAATGTGATCGCTGAAGACGACGTGATCAACAAGGCTGAGTCTGAGTCCGACGTGACCATTACGGGTACCGTTGGCAAGGATGTGAAGGCTGGTGATACCGTGACCGTCACGGTTAACGGTAAGGACTACACGACCACGGTTAACGCTGACGGTAAGACTTGGAACGTAGACGTTCCTGGCTCTGAGCTGATCCAAGATACGAACGTTAAAGCCAAGGTTGAGACTGAAGACGCCGCGGGTAACCCTGCTTCGGCTGAAGCTGACCGTGACTACGGCATCGATACGGATCTGCCCGAAGCCGAGATCGCGATCAATGTGATCGCTGACGATGACGTGATCAACAAGGCTGAGTCTGAGTCCGACGTGACCATTACGGGTACGGTTGGTAAAGACGTTAAGGCTGGCGACACGGTCACGGTGACCGTGAACGGTAAGGACTACACCACGACCGTTAACGCTGACGGCAAGACCTGGAACGTAGACGTTCCTGGCTCTGAGCTGATTCAAGACACGAACGTTAAAGCCAAGGTTGAGACCGAAGACGCGGCAGGTAACCCTGCTTCGGCTGAAGCTGACCGTGACTACGGCATCGATACGGATCTGCCTGAAGCCGAGATCGCGATCAATGTGATTGCTGACGATGACGTGATCAACAAGGCCGAATCGGAAGGTGAT
>NZ_BMZN01000012.1 GCF_014652815.1 Alcaligenes pakistanensis | reverse complement strand
TAATTCAAGGGTGTGACTGAATAGAGCTTCGGCTCTAAACTAACTAGAAGCAGTTCCAAGAAAAGCCTCTAAGCTTCAGCTCTACGAGACCGTACCGCAAACCGACACAGGTGGACGGGATGAATATTCCAAGGCGCTTGAGAGAACTCAGGAGAAGGAACTCGGCAAATTAATACCGTAACTTCGGGAGAAGGTATGCCTCATTAGTGTGATGTGCCTGCGCACAAAGCATGAAGAGGCCGCAGTGAATCGGTGGCTGCGACTGTTTACTAAAAACACAGCACTCTGCAAACACGAAAGTGGACGTATAGGGTGTGACGCCTGCCCGGTGCCGGAAGGTTAAGTGATGGGGTGCAAGCTCTTGATCGAAGCCCCGGTAAACGGCGGCCGTAACTATAACGGTCCTAAGGTAGCGAAATTCCTTGTCGGGTAAGTTCCGACCTGCACGAATGGCGTAACGATGGCCACACTGTCTCCTCCTGAGACTCAGCGAAGTTGACATGGTTGTGATGATGCAATCTCCCCGCGGCTAGACGGAAAGACCCCATGAACCTTTACTGTAGCTTTGCATTGAACTGTGAACCGGCCTGTGTAGGATAGGTGGGAGGCGTTGAAGCGTGATCGCTAGATTGCGTGGAGCCAACCTTGAAATACCACCCTGGTCTGTTTGCGGTTCTAACCTAGGTCCATTATCTGGATCGGGGACCGTGCATGGTGGGCAGTTTGACTGGGGCGGTCTCCTCCTAAAGTGTAACGGAGGAGTTCGAAGGTACGCTAGAGACGGTCGGAAATCGTCTTGATAGTGCAATGGCATAAGCGTGCTTGACTGTGAGACTGACAAGTCGAACAGGTACGAAAGTAGGACATAGTGATCCGGTGGTTCTGTATGGAAGGGCCATCGCTCAACGGATAAAAGGTACTCTGGGGATAACAGGCTGATACCGCCCAAGAGTTCATATCGACGGCGGTGTTTGGCACCTCGATGTCGGCTCATCTCATCCTGGGGCTGTAGCCGGTCCCAAGGGTATGGCTGTTCGCCATTTAAAGAGGTACGTGAGCTGGGTTTAAAACGTCGTGAGACAGTTTGGTCCCTATCTGCCGTGGGCGTTGGATATTTGACGGAGCCTGCTCCTAGTACGAGAGGACCGGAGTGGACGTACCACTGGTGTATCGGTTGTCATGCCAATGGCATTGCCGAGTAGCTACGTACGGAAGAGATAACCGCTGAAGGCATCTAAGCGGGAAACTCGTCTGAAGATTAGATATCCCGGAGGCTTGACCTCCCTGTAGGGTCGTCCGAGACCAGGACGTTGATAGGCTGGGTGTGGAAGTGCAGTAATGCATGTAGCTAACCAGTACTAATTGCCCGTGTGGCTTGATCCTATAACCCTTGTGGTTGTAGTGAGTTAAGTTGTTGACCACAGAACGTAATATTGAAGTGCAGCGCAACCCGCGCTCGACACCTTCGCAAACACTTGCTGATTGATCCGTACTGATCGCAGCAAGGTGCTTCTTCCAATTGGCTGGGGCGTCCCTTAAAAGACGACTCGGCAACCAGTTTACGCTTGACGACCATAGCGAGGTGGTCCCACACCTTCCCATCCCGAACAGGATTGTGAAACGCCTTTGCGCCGATGATAGTGGACGGACGTCTGTGAAAGTAGGTCATCGTCAAGCTCTTATTCCTCAAAACCCCCGCAAGCATTGCTTGTGGGGGTTTTGTTTTTTATG
>NZ_BMZN01000011.1 GCF_014652815.1 Alcaligenes pakistanensis | reverse complement strand
ATGAGCGAGTCGAACCCTTCGGGGATCGCCACAAGTTTGTATCAAGTGCTCACAAACGAAGAATGAAGATTTACCTTGTGTAAACTCTGAATTTTTCTTTGAGACACAATCGGTCTCGTCGCAAGACGGGACAACCACAGAGATTAAACTGAAGAGTTTGATCCTGGCTCAGATTGAACGCTAGCGGGATGCTTTACACATGCAAGTCGAACGGCAGCACGAGAGAGCTTGCTCTCTTGGTGGCGAGTGGCGGACGGGTGAGTAATATATCGGAACGTGCCTAGTAGCGGGGGATAACTACTCGAAAGAGTGGCTAATACCGCATACGCCCTACGGGGGAAAGGGGGGGATCGCAAGACCTCTCACTATTAGAGCGGCCGATATCGGATTAGCTAGTTGGTGGGGTAAAGGCTCACCAAGGCAACGATCCGTAGCTGGTTTGAGAGGACGACCAGCCACACTGGGACTGAGACACGGCCCAGACTCCTACGGGAGGCAGCAGTGGGGAATTTTGGACAATGGGGGAAACCCTGATCCAGCCATCCCGCGTGTATGATGAAGGCCTTCGGGTTGTAAAGTACTTTTGGCAGAGAAGAAAAGGTACCTCCTAATACGAGGTACTGCTGACGGTATCTGCAGAATAAGCACCGGCTAACTACGTGCCAGCAGCCGCGGTAATACGTAGGGTGCAAGCGTTAATCGGAATTACTGGGCGTAAAGCGTGTGTAGGCGGTTCGGAAAGAAAGATGTGAAATCCCAGGGCTTAACCTTGGAACTGCATTTTTAACTGCCGAGCTAGAGTATGTCAGAGGGGGGTAGAATTCCACGTGTAGCAGTGAAATGCGTAGATATGTGGAGGAATACCGATGGCGAAGGCAGCCCCCTGGGATAATACTGACGCTCAGACACGAAAGCGTGGGGAGCAAACAGGATTAGATACCCTGGTAGTCCACGCCCTAAACGATGTCAACTAGCTGTTGGGGCCGTTAGGCCTTAGTAGCGCAGCTAACGCGTGAAGTTGACCGCCTGGGGAGTACGGTCGCAAGATTAAAACTCAAAGGAATTGACGGGGACCCGCACAAGCGGTGGATGATGTGGATTAATTCGATGCAACGCGAAAAACCTTACCTACCCTTGACATGTCTGGAATCCCGAAGAGATTTGGGAGTGCTCGCAAGAGAACCGGAACACAGGTGCTGCATGGCTGTCGTCAGCTCGTGTCGTGAGATGTTGGGTTAAGTCCCGCAACGAGCGCAACCCTTGTCATTAGTTGCTACGCAAGAGCACTCTAATGAGACTGCCGGTGACAAACCGGAGGAAGGTGGGGATGACGTCAAGTCCTCATGGCCCTTATGGGTAGGGCTTCACACGTCATACAATGGTCGGGACAGAGGGTCGCCAACCCGCGAGGGGGAGCCAATCTCAGAAACCCGATCGTAGTCCGGATCGCAGTCTGCAACTCGACTGCGTGAAGTCGGAATCGCTAGTAATCGCGGATCAGAATGTCGCGGTGAATACGTTCCCGGGTCTTGTACACACCGCCCGTCACACCATGGGAGTGGGTTTCACCAGAAGTAGGTAGCCTAACCGTAAGGAGGGCGCTTACCACGGTGGGATTCATGACTGGGGTGAAGTCGTAACAAGGTAGCCGTATCGGAAGGTGCGGCTGGATCACCTCCTTTTAGAGCGAATGGCTCGCAAAGCGAAAGCGTCCACACTTATTGGCTGTTAGTTAATGTCATGACC
>NZ_BMZN01000010.1 GCF_014652815.1 Alcaligenes pakistanensis | reverse complement strand
AGGCAAACAACGGTTTGGCTGGCGTTAGATTCAACGAAGAGTGTTCTTTTACAAGAATACTGCTCGTTGGGTTATACAACCCACGAATTGCTCTTTAACAATTAGGAAGAAGCACAACGAAGGTGTGTTGTCTAATAAACGCAAGACGATTAGTCGACTTGTGATGACAATACACGGGTTGTGATTGCAACAGAACAAATTATGTTCAACAAGTTCTCAAAAATATAGACGTTATTTGATCTTCGGATTAAATGACAGCTAAGGATTGATGAACGGCAACAACGATACTCATAGAAAGTCCTATAGCCGTAAGCGTTATAGGATCAAGCGAATAAGTGCATATGATGGATGCCTTGGCGATCACAGGCGATGAAGGACGCGGTAGCCTGCGAAAAGCTACGGGGAGCTGGCAAACAAGCTTTGATCCGTAGATGTCCGAATGGGGAAACCCACCGTAGTAATACGGTATCCCATGCTGAATACATAGGCATGTGGAGGCGAACCGAGTGAACTGAACCATCTCAGTAACTCGAGGAAAAGAAATCAACCGAGATTCCGGAAGTAGTGGCGAACGAAACCGGACCAGCCTGGATGTTTTAGCGTAGTGAATAATCGAATGGAATGGAAAGTCCAGCCGTAGCAGGTGATAGCCCTGTAGATGAAATTCATTACGTGGAACTAAGCATCGAACAAGTAGGGCGGGACACGTGAAATCCTGTCTGAATATGGGGGGACCATCCTCCAAGGCTAAATACTCGTGATCGACCGATAGTGAACCAGTACCGTGAGGGAAAGGCGAAAAGAACCCCGGAAGGGGAGTGAAATAGATCCTGAAATCATATGCATACAAACAGTAGGAGCACCTTCGTGGTGTGACTGCGTACCTTTTGTATAATGGGTCAGCGACTTACATTCAGTGGCAAGCTTAACCGAATAGGGGAGGCGTAGCGAAAGCGAGTCCGAATAGGGCGATTCAGTCGCTGGGTGTAGACCCGAAACCAGGCGATCTATCCATGGCCAGGTTGAAGGCACGGTAACACGTGCTGGAGGACCGAACCCACTAATGTTGAAAAATTAGGGGATGAGCTGTGGATCGGAGTGAAAGGCTAAACAAGCCTGGAGATAGCTGGTTCTCTCCGAAAACTATTTAGGTAGTGCCTCACATATTACTGTCGGGGGTAGAGCACTGTTATGGCTAGGGGGTCACAGCGACTTACCAACCCATGGCAAACTCCGAATACCGACAAGTACAGTGTGGGAGACAGAGCACCGGGTGCTAACGTCCGGACTCAAGAGGGAAACAACCCAGACCGCCAGCTAAGGTCCCTAACTATGGCTAAGTGGGAAACGAAGTGGGAAGGCATAGACAGTCAGGAGGTTGGCTTAGAAGCAGCCACCCTTTAAAGAAAGCGTAATAGCTCACTGATCGAGTCGTCCTGCGCGGAAGATGTAACGGGGCTAAGCCATAGACCGAAGCTGCGGATATGTACTTTTAGTACATATGGTAGGAGAGCGTTCCGTAAGCCTGTGAAGGTGTCCTGTGAGGGATGCTGGAGGTATCGGAAGTGAGAATGCTGACATGAGTAGCGATAAAGGGGGTGAAAAGCCCCCTCGCCGTAAGTCCAAGGTTTCCTGCGCAACGTTCATCGGCGCAGGGTGAGTCGGCCCCTAAGGCGAGGCAGAGATGCGTAGCTGATGGGAAGCGGGTTAATATTCCCGCACCGTCGTAGAGTGCGATGGGGGGACGGATTGCAGAAGGTTATCGGGGTGTTGGATGTCCCCGTTGGCGCATCATAGAAGGCAC
>NZ_BMZN01000009.1 GCF_014652815.1 Alcaligenes pakistanensis | reverse complement strand
CGTTTTAGTCAGCGGGAAGCTGCCGAGATCTATGCCGCAAAAGTTGGGTGGAAATCCAGCAAGACAGACGTGGGTGAGGGCCTCAAATATAACGTTCCGCCTGGTACGCGCCCCATCGTCCTCCACCAGCTCGGTGATGGCAACGATCAAGTGGACAGGCTGTTCTGGGGCTACAAGCCGGAGTGGTACAAACGTGCGCCGGTGATCAATGCCCGCCTGGACACAATCTTGAAGAAATCGCCAATGTGGCGGGCCCTACTTGGCAAGCGCGTGCTTGTTCCAGCGGATGGATGGTTCGAGTGGACTGGGGAGACTGGCGACAAACAGCCATGGTTTATTCATAGCAAAGATAGCGCCCCACTCTATATGGCTGCAATCACGGCTTGGCAGCCAGGCAAAGACGATGATGTTGAGCATGGTTTTGCCATTGTCACCGATGCCAGCGCAGGCGGCATGGTCGATATTCACGACCGCAGGCCTGTGGTTTTAACGCCTGACGCAGCAAGAGAATGGACTTCACCAGAGACAAACGTTAAATCAGCGCTGGAACTGTTGAGCACTGCGCGGCCAGAATCCGCATTCAAGTGGCACCCGGTCACCAAGAAGATGAGCAATGTGAGGTATCAAACAAAAAATACATAACAGCCAGTTGAAGCCTGAATCGACAGGCGCCAAAGCCATCTCTATACTCCTAGCTTTTGGTAAGATTGATAAAACCAAAACAATCAAACAGGGAAACAATGACAATTGAAATAATCGGCGCTAAAACTGGTACGATCTCCGGAAATACTCTCGAGAATGTAGCTAAGCCATTCATCATAAAAAATTGTGGTGATATTGAAGCAAATGACAATCATGCTTTTTCTAGCGTGGACTATCTAATTTCGAATTCAGATATCTACGGCTCACTCAGAGAATACTATTTGCAAGGACTGATTTGTGCTCAAGAATAAACAAGAGGCCATGTTCGATATTCAAAATAGCGGCAACGTAAAATTAACCAATAACACCACTACTCAGGGCCCACTACTCAAAGCAGATAACGTAGGGAATATTTTCGCTGAAGGAAATAGAGCACAGGGACAGACTCAAGCACAGGCCCCATCGAACAAGAGCAAGTCTCGTCTCAAAGAACACGTATGGATCGTATTGGGTCTAATTGTGAGCGGCGTTGCAACCGCGGGACTAATTTCTTGGCTTAACTGGAACTAAGTAAGTGTCTACTCAGCTCACTACTTCGACAACTACCTGCCCATTTTCCCTGGGCACTCCTGAACGAAAATCAGTATGCCATACCAGCTATTAGACCTAGATAAGCCTCTGCCGCGCAGAAATTCTAAAGCCCATCAAGCTCTTCGATAATAAAATCTAAAAAAATCAGGCGTAGTAGCCGTCTCTGCAGCAGAGCTTCATTGACAGAAGCTCTCTATAATAATGCAGTGGCTACCGACCTTGGGCATTCGCATACGCAGCCTCACACGACAGTCCCGCTACTTTGCGTCGGTCAGCCTCTGCCGCATAGACTCCCGCCAAGTCGTCAGATTGGCTAAACAGCTCGGCAAACATTCGGATGGCGGTGTCGGCTGCTTGGCGTTCTGCGGCAGCGCTGGCAAGCGCGGTATCCCGACGATAGCGGGCTGCGTATTCTTCGACTGACTTGCGCACGCGTTCATCAGCAGCACGGCGCTCAGCAATAGCCACTTGCTCCAACTGTTCCAGCGTTTCACGATCTCGGACCTCCATTTCTTCAGTTAATTCATGTTCGATCTGCCGTGCCCTACCCTCTGCATGCGCGACAGCAATCATGTATTCGGCCTGGGCTTTGTCGTAACCCTTCTCGTGCTGGGCTGAGCCGTACATCTGCAGGCCAACAAAAAGGGCTGCCAGAACAGCAGCCCCCGTTACTGCAGATCGGATAGACATATTTGCCTCTCTGCTTCGCGCCGTCGCTCCAGACCACGCAGTTTCTTGCCCCCGGCATACACCCAACGCGGCAACTGATTGCAAGCTCCGGCCAGGTCGCCAGCCCGCAGCTTACGCAATAGCGTGGAGCTGCCATACGCGCCAGGCCCCACGTTGTAGACGAAGCTGGCCAGCGCCACACGCACACCATCCGGCAGGACTTGCGGCATAGAGCGGTCTACCACCGCCAGGGCCTTACGTACTTCTTGCTCAGTCAGAGCATCGCACCGCTCCGACGTAGCCACATCGCCCAACTTGACCCCCTGCGTATAGCCCTCACAGATCGTCGGAATCCCCACCGGGTCCACATAGGCCACCAAAGAACGTCCTTCCCAGGCAGCCACCAGCGCAATCGCTGCGGCGACCACCCCAGAGCCCAGCTTAGTTTTTAGATCCACGCTTCCACTCCTTTAAATTCCCCCATACACGCTGCAGACCACCAACCAAACGGGCTGCCGACCGCAAGAAGTCTGGTAGCTTGACCACGATAAGAATCAGCACATAAGCTGCCCACAGCAGCAACACGAACTCTTGCGGCGTCCACTTGTAAATCAGTAATGCTGAGCCGGTTGTAATCGGCAGATGTGCTCCATCGTTGTGCAGCATTGATTTTTCCCCTTGTTTACGGTCGGCATAGCTGTCTCCCGTGAAGCGCTGCAAAAGCAGCAGACGTAAAAAAAGCCGCTTAGGCGGCTGATCCAGTTGGGTAATCAGACAGATACCCTTCTGCACCATCGGCCTCTATCTGTCGCATCGTGTAATGCATCTGTGTTGTTGATGCAAAAACCTTGATCCCAGCTGCGTGAAGCTTCGCCACCTGGCCACGATTCGCTGCATAGCTTGTGTCGCCTGGGCTGATTACCCCGATCTCAACACCGGCTGCGACAAGATCCGGGATTTCTGACTCGTTTGCGTTATTGCGACCGCCCACCGCAAGCCGTATGTTGGGGTCAACGTTTCTGGCACCCTGGGCTTGACCAAGATTGTTAACAAACAGAACACAACGGGCTTTGACGCCGGGCGATGCTTGATTGATCTCGTCGATTGCGTCCGTAATATTCGGGCCGTACAGCTGCAAGAACGCCAACGGAATATCGGGTCGGTCCTCAAGTGCGCGTAGCAGCTCGGAAAGCGCAGGGACATTGCGTCCGCCCAGCCCCCGGATTCTCAGCGCAGTCAGCTCAGCAAGCGTCATCGCTGACACTTCACCAGTGCCGTACGTAGTGCGGTCAACAGTTGGGTCGTGCATCAGAATGTAGTGACGATCTGAAGACTGGCGAATATCAGTCTCAATGCCGATGCCAGGGGGCAGCCGCTCTAGCGCGGACAGGCAACTCTCAGGATCTCGGGTGTCGGTCGTGTATGTGTCCGGCCCGAATGGGCCTTTAACGACCATACGGTGTGCCATCACTTGAGGGATGTTGGCAGGCTTGTCGTGCAGCCGGTAAACAGCAACACGCCGGATCTTCAGCTCTTCGTTGCTTGAGTGCGTCAAAGCGTTTATCCCAACGCTATGGCCGAGCATGGTGTTTTGTTCCGAGCTAATCGTGTGATCCATGACAATGCCACCGTTCACAAACGCAAGAACACGCGGGCCGTCTTGGACAAAAGTGAACTCATGACTTCTTTTACCGATAGCGTTAACTTCGCCATCAAACAAGGTTTCCGTATCTGCATCATTGGTAGAGCCCACAGTTCCATAGCCCAGCCTGATCCGGTTGACGCCAGCCGCATTCAAGTAAATGCGCGCAAAAAGACGTGGATTTGATGTGGTTGAGTCATCAGGCTGTCGATACGTCCACCCGAAATTAAAAGTCTCACCAACTTCGACTGTGCTGTGCGCGATGTACGACTTAAACGTGAAACCAGTTCGCGCGTAGTAGCGGTTACCTCTGGTCGCACCACTCCCAAGCTGCGCGATCTGATTGCGGATTTGGAAACTGCCTGAGTTGTGCCAGCGCCACGCAGATGAAGCCAGTCCGAGTGTTGTTGATCGCTGCTCAGGGCGGCCGAAATCATCTAAAAAGGCAGGGGTTCTGCCAACGATCTTCGAAGATATAAACTGAAAAGATGAAAGTTCTTGGCGCGTAATTGGTTGTATGCCAGACCAAATCCACTGCGACCCGTCCGATACCCAGTAGCCGTTATTTGTAGGCTCTGGATCGTTAGTCACCTGTGCGACCACTTCAGGCGGTTGAGGCTGTGCTGCATCTGCCTTCGCCTTCGTAAGATAAGTCTGCATACCGGCCGCCTGCTGGGCCATATCCATGACTCGCCGCCTCCAACTCAAGATAGTCTCAACATCAACCCCGTTTTGGTTTGGATTGACTTCATCAATCTCCCCATTGATGAATTTCCACCAAACATCAGCATCAATGCCGAAGCCGCGCAATTCTTGTAGTGTCGGAAAGCATTTTTCTGCCATCTCGTTTACCCATAAAAAAACCCGCCGTGAGGCGGGTTAGGTGGTGTTGGTACTTTGGTTATTACTGCCGGTACATGCCATCTTTGGCGTAATACCTGCGGTCATAATTCACCGCACTTAATCGGACGTTGAAGCCGTCGATTGGGTCCTTAGTGGTAACGATAAAAGGTGCTGCTTGGCGCTGCTCTGTGCCGCTGCCAATGATGTAGCCTGTTGGCTGCGCACTGTTAGTCACAATCGGTACACGCGGCGGCCTACTGAGCAACGCCCAGAAATCCTCGCCGGCTGAGCTAATCGGGATGCCCTCCGTCTGCCCATCCGAGTT
>NZ_BMZN01000008.1 GCF_014652815.1 Alcaligenes pakistanensis | reverse complement strand
CGTGGTACGGTTGTGACCGGTCGTATTGAGCGCGGTATCGTTAAAGTCGGCGAAGAAATCGAAATCGTGGGTATCAAAGACACGGTCAAGACTATTTGTACCGGCGTTGAAATGTTCCGCAAATTGCTGGACCAAGGCGAAGCTGGCGATAACGTCGGTCTGTTGCTGCGTGGTACCAAGCGTGAAGACGTTGAGCGTGGTCAAGTTCTGGCCAAGCCCGGCTCGATCAAGCCACACACAGACTTCGACGCCGAAGTGTACATTCTGTCCAAAGAAGAAGGTGGTCGTCACACTCCTTTCTTCAAGGGCTACCGTCCTCAGTTCTACTTCCGTACGACTGACGTGACCGGTACGATCGAATTGCCAGAAGACAAAGAAATGGTTCTGCCAGGCGACAACATCTCGATGAAAGTGTCCCTGATCGCTCCTATCGCCATGGAAGAAGGTCTGCGCTTCGCTATTCGCGAAGGCGGCCGTACCGTTGGCGCTGGTGTAGTAGCCAAGATCCTGAAGTAAAAAAAGAGTAGTAATTTTAGGCAAAAAAGGTTATTATCCTTTTTTGCCTAAAAGCCAAGCGTAGCAAAGTAACGCGCTACGATTTGTCAAGGTATAGGGGTATAGCTCAATTGGCAGAGCGTCGGTCTCCAAAACCGAAGGTTGAGGGTTCGATTCCTTCTGCCCCTGCCACCACAGTCACTCGCCACCACCTCGCGTGGCGTCACTCGTCGGAATATGTCGAATACCAACGTAGAAACCGTTAACCGAGGTTCCGAGCGAATCAAGCTGGGCCTAGCGGTCCTAGTCGTCGCCGCCGGTATTGTTGGCTATTCCGTCCTGGATGGCCAAAATTCACTGGTTCGCGCTGGGGTATTTGTTGCCAGCCTAATCGTCGCCGTATTGATCATTTGGTTTAGCGATACAGGCCGCCGCCTGGTCGCTTTTTCGCGTGATGCCTACACGGAAGTACGTCGCGTTCACTGGCCATCCCGTAAAGAAGCAACGCAAATGACAGGTATTGTCTTTGTGTTTGTTGCCGTTATGGCCATCTTGTTGTGGCTGATTGACAAAGGGCTCGGCTGGATCATTTATGGCCTGTTGCTGGGCTGGAAATAAAGGGCACACATGAGCAAACGCTGGTATGTGGTTCACGTTTATTCCGGCATGGAAAAAAGCGTGCACAAAGCTCTGGTGGAGCGCATTGAACGCGCTGATCTCCAAGAAGCGTTTGGTCGCATTCTGGTTCCATCGGAAGAAGTCGTTGAAGTAAAGAACGGCAAGAAATCAATTACAGAGCGACGTATTTACCCCGGTTACGTCTTGGTCGAGATGGCTTTGACCGACGAAACCTGGCACTTGGTAAAAAGTACGCCGCGCGTTACTGGCTTTTTGGGTGGTTCTGGTAACCGTCCTGCTCCTATCTCCGAGCGCGAAGTGGAAAAAATCCTGTCGCAAATGGAAGAGGGCGTTGAGAAGCCACGGCACAAAGTGCTGTTTGAGGTGGGTGAGCTGGTACGCGTCAAAGACGGTCCGTTCGCAGACTTCAATGGTAACGTTGAAGAAGTTAACTACGAGAAAAACAAGGTTCGTGTCACCGTTACTATTTTCGGCCGCGCCACCCCTGTTGAACTCGATTTCGATCAAGTCGAAAAGACCTGATTAATTACAAACCCCGGGAAGCCTGTCACCTTATGTGCCAGGCGTCATCACCCGCAAGGAGCTAAGCATGGCGAAAAAAATCGTCGGCTTTATCAAGCTGCAAGTACCAGCTGGTAAGGCAAATCCATCCCCTCCAATCGGTCCAGCGCTGGGTCAGCGCGGTCTGAACATCATGGAATTCTGCAAGGCGTTTAACGCCCAGACACAGGGTCTGGAACCCGGTCTGCCAATTCCTGTGGTGATCACCGCTTTTGCCGACAAGAGCTTCACGTTCATCATGAAGACTCCTCCGGCAACCATCCTGATCAAAAAGGCTGCTGGCATCAAATCCGGTTCTGCTCGTCCTAACGTGGATAAAGTCGGTACGCTGACCCGCGCTCAGGCTGAAGAAATCGCCAAGACCAAACAACCCGACCTGACCGCCGCCGATCTGGACGCTGCTGTGCGTACCATCGCTGGTAGCGCTCGCAGCATGGGCATCAACGTTGAAGGGGTGGTGTAAGTCATGGCTAAAGTAAGCAAACGCGCAGCCGCTATTGCTGCCAAGATCGACCGCAACAAGTTCTACCCAGTGGCCGAAGCGTTGGCCCTGGTGAAAGATACTGCCACTGCCAAGTTCGACGAATCTATCGATATCGCTGTTCAGCTGGGCATTGATCCTCGTAAGTCCGACCAACTGGTCCGTGGCTCGGTGGTTCTGCCTGCTGGTACCGGCAAATCCGTGCGTGTTGCCGTTTTCGCCCAAGGCGAAAAAGCCGACGCTGCTCGCGAAGCAGGTGCTGACATCGTTGGTCTGGACGATCTGGCAGAGCAAATCAAAGCCGGTCAAATGGACTTTGACGTTGTGATTGCCTCGCCCGACACAATGCGTGTTGTTGGTACCCTGGGTCAGGTTCTGGGCCCACGTGGCCTGATGCCAAACCCCAAGGTTGGTACTGTGACTCCTGACGTTGCTACGGCCGTTAAAAACGCCAAAGCTGGTCAAGTTCAATACCGTACTGACAAGGCCGGTATCATTCACAGCACCATTGGTCGCGCTTCGTTCAACATTGAACAGCTGCAATCCAACCTGGTTGCCCTGGTTGACGCCTTGAACAAGGCTCGCCCAGCTGCTTCCAAGGGTGTTTACCTGCGCAAGATCGCCGTGTCCTCCACCATGGGTGGCGGTGCGCGTGTTGAGATTGCCTCTCTGACTGCTTAATAAGCAGTTAGGAAAAAAGAACTTTGGGCTGTGATCCTGTTTACAGGGTCGCTGCTGTCAAAGACCGCTGGAGTACCTAGGCTGGCATAGCTATGTACTTAATCGGGACTGAAAAGCCCCATCCAGCGTAGACGGCGCCCGTGGAAGAATTCGTTATAGAACTCGTCCAGGTGCGCCGCATTCGGTTGATGTTGGGAAGCCTTCCCGACATCGTTTGAAGGAGTGTTCAACCGTGAGTCTCAATCGTGAAGAGAAAGCGGTAGTCATCGAAGAAGTCACTGCCCAACTGGCAAAGGCCCAATCGATCATTATCGCCGAGTACCGTGGTCTGGACGTCGCTTCTGCTACCGTATTGCGCAAAAAAGCGCGTGAGTCTGGCGTCTACCTGCGTGTTATGAAAAACACGCTCGTTCGTCGTTCGCTGGAAGGTACATCGTTTGATGCTCTTTCCAGCCAGCTCGTGGGTCCCCTGATGTACGCCATCAGTGAAGATCCCGTGACTGCGGCGAAAGTGGTTGCAGATTTTGCCAAGACCAACGACAAGTTGGTCATTATGGGCGGTGCGCTGCCCAATAGCGTTCTGAATGCTGATGGTGTTAAGGCTCTAGCCACAATGCCCTCGCGCGACGAATTGCTGGCGAAACTGCTGGGCACCATGCAAGCACCTATCGCTACTTTTGTGCGTACGCTTAACGAAGTTCCCACCAAGTTTGTTCGCGGCCTGGCGGCTGTGCGCGATCAGAAAGAAGCTGCGTAAGCAGTTTTCCTTCAGGAAACTTCGTCGTTGCGAACGACATCCAAACCTGGCATTTACCTAATATCTGGAGTTCTTAAAATGGCTACTAAAGCTGAAATCCTTGACGCCGTTGGCGCAATGTCCGTGCTCGAACTGTCCGAGCTGATCAAAGAAATGGAAGAAAAATTCGGCGTGTCGGCTGCTGCCGCTGCTGTTGCCGTGGCTGCTCCTGCTGCCGCTGGTGCTGCTGCTGCTGAAGAGCAAACCGAATTCACCGTGTTCTTGGCTGAAGTTGGCGCAAACAAAGTTAGCGTCATTAAAGTCGTGCGCGAAATCACCGGTCTGGGCCTGAAAGAAGCCAAAGATCTGGTTGACGGTGCTCCTAAGGCCGTTAAAGAAGGCTTGTCCAAAGCTGATGCTGAAGACGCTCAGAAGAAGCTGGAAGAAGCTGGCGCCAAGATCGAGCTCAAGTAAGAGTATCGATAGATGCCCGGGAATGCGTTTCAAGCCTTCCCGGGCTTTTGCGTTTCCAGAAAACCCATGATTTTTAATTAGTATTGTAGAAAGTCGGGTTTTTTAGAGTCGTAAACCAGGGCCGTGGTTGACGGTCCGTGTAACCCTTGAGTCGGAGTGCTCATGCCTTATTCGTACACCGAAAAAAAGCGCATACGCAAGAGCTTCGCCAAACGTGAAGACGTACAGCAGGTTCCTTACCTGTTGGCTACCCAGCTGCATTCTTTCAGAACCTTCTTGCAGAAGGACACGCTGCCTTCTCAGCGTAAGGTTGAAGGCTTGCAGGAAGCTTTCAGTTCCATATTTCCAATAGTAAGCCATAACCAAATGGCGCGGCTAGAGTTCGTGAGCTATACGCTCGGCGAGCCGGTGTTCGACGTCAAAGAGTGTCAACTTCGTGGTTTGACCTATGCCTCCCCCTTACGGGCGAAGGTTCGTCTGGTCCTCATGGACCGCGAGGTGAGCAAGCCTACCGTCAAGGAAGTAAAAGAGCAAGAAGTCTACATGGGCGAAATGCCCCTGATGACTGATAACGGCTCTTTTGTGATTAACGGTACCGAACGAGTCATCGTTTCCCAGCTGCACCGTTCCCCGGGTGTGTTCTTTGAACACGACCGCGGTAAAACGCACAGTTCGGGCAAGTTGCTGTTCTCGGCGCGCGTGATTCCTTACCGTGGTTCCTGGCTGGACTTCGAGTTCGATCCTAAGGACATTCTGTTCTTCCGTATCGACCGTCGTCGCAAAATGCCGGTAACTATCTTGCTAAAGGCCATTGGCCTGACGCCAGAACAGATCCTGGCCCACTTCTTCGAGTTCGATCACATCGAACTGCACCAAGAAGGTGGCAAGCTGCAATTCGTTCCAGAACACTGGAAGGGCGAGGTTGCCCGTTTCGACATTACCGACCGTGATGGTCGTGTACTGGTTGAAAAGGACAAGCGCATCAATGCCAAGCATTTGCGTGACCTGCAAGCAGCCAAGATCGAATACATCTCTATCCCGGAAGACTTCCTTCTGGGCCGTGTGCTGGCCAAGAACATCATCAACGCCGACACCGGCGAAGTGATCGCCAACGCCAACGACGAAATTACCGAATCCATTCTGGCCGAAATGCGCGTGGGCAATGTGCGCGATTTCGAGACCCTGTACATCAATGAACTGGATCAGGGCGGCTTTATCTCCCTGACTCTGCGCACCGATGAAACAGCGGATTCCAATGCTGCTCGTGTCGCGATTTATCGCATGATGCGTCCCGGCGAGCCACCAACCGAAGAAGCGGTTGAGGCACTGTTCAACCGTCTGTTCTACAGCGAAGAGTCCTACGACTTGTCGCGCGTGGGTCGCATGAAGGTAAACAGCCGTCTGGGCCGTGGTGACAGCATTGAAGGTCCCATGACCCTGACCGACGAAGACATCCTGGACACCATTCAGGTGCTGGTGAGTCTGCGTAACGGCCGCGGTCAGATCGATGATATCGATCACTTGGGTAACCGTCGTGTTCGTTGCGTGGGTGAATTGGCCGAAAACCAATTCCGTGCCGGTCTGGTGCGTGTGGAACGTGCGGTCAAGGAACGTCTGGGCCAAGCCGAGACCGAAAACTTGATGCCGCACGATCTGATCAACTCCAAGCCCATCTCTGCGGCTGTTAAGGAGTTCTTCGGTTCCAGCCAGCTGTCGCAGTTTATGGACCAAACCAACCCGCTGTCCGAAATCACGCACAAGCGTCGTGTTTCGGCTCTGGGCCCTGGTGGTCTGACACGTGAACGTGCGGGCTTTGAGGTGCGCGACGTGCACCCCACCCACTACGGCCGTGTTTGCCCGATTGAAACGCCTGAAGGTCCAAACATTGGTCTGATCAACTCCATGGCGCTGTACGCTCGTTTGAACGAGTACGGTTTCCTGGAAACGCCTTACCGCAAGATTGTTGAAGGTAAGGTTAGTGAACAGATTGATTACCTGTCGGCGATTGAAGAAAGCAATTACGTTATCGCTCAGGCTAACGCCGAGCTGACCGAAGACGGTGCTTTTGCAGACGATCTGGTTGCCTGCCGTGAAGCTGGCGAAACCATGATGACTGCGCCAGAGAACGTTCATTACATGGACGTGGCTCCTTCGCAGATCGTGTCTGTGGCTGCTTCGCTGATTCCATTCCTGGAACACGATGACGCCAACCGAGCATTGATGGGCGCCAACATGCAGCGTCAGGCAGTTCCTTGCCTGCGCCCTGAGAAGCCCCTGGTCGGTACGGGTATCGAACGTACAGTGGCCGTTGACTCGGGTACCACCGTGCAGGCCCGTCGTGGCGGTGTGATTGTGGACGTTGACGCTCAGCGCGTCGTTATTCGCGTGCACGATGACGAGAACGTGGCTGGCGAGGTCGGTGTAGATATCTACAACATGACCAAGTACACCCGTTCTAACCAGAACACCAACATCAACCAGCGTCCTATCGTCAAACGTGGCGATATCGTTGCGCGTGGTGACGTGCTGGCTGACGGCGCATCGACCGACCTGGGCGAATTGGCTCTGGGTCAGAACATGCTGATCGCCTTTATGCCCTGGAACGGCTACAACTTCGAGGATTCGATTCTGATCTCCGAGAAGGTCGTGGCTGACGATCGCTACACTTCGGTTCACATCGAAGAGTTGACGGTTGTTGCCCGTGACACGAAGCTGGGACCTGAGGACATCACCCGCGACATCAGCAATCTGTCCGAAGTTCAGCTGAACCGTCTGGATGATTCTGGCATTGTTTACATCGGCGCTGAAGTGCGTGCTGACGACGTGCTGGTCGGTAAAGTGACACCTAAGGGTGAAACTCAACTGACGCCAGAAGAAAAGCTGCTGCGCGCCATTTTTGGTGAAAAAGCCTCTGACGTTAAAGACACCTCGCTGCGCGTGCCTTCGGGCATGGTCGGCACGGTGATCGACGTTCAAGTCTTTACCCGTGAAGGTATTGATCGCGATAAGCGTGCCCAGTCCATCATTGATGATGAACTGCGTCGCTACCGTCAGGACCTGAACGATCAGCTGCAAATCGTTGAAGACGACGCCTTTGACCGTGCCTTGAAGTTCCTGGTCGGCAAAACCGTCAATGGTGGTCCACGCAAGCTGCCCAAGGGCACCGAGCTGGCCGCTGACTACCTGAACGATCTGGATCGCTGGCAGTGGTTCGACATCCGTTTGGCTGACGAGCAACACGCACTGGTGCTGGAGCACACCAAGGAATCCTTGGAGCAAAAGCGTCACCAGTTCGATCTGGCCTTTGAAGAAAAGCGCAAGAAGCTTACCCAAGGTGATGAACTGCCTCCTGGCGTGCTGAAGATGGTCAAGGTTTACCTGGCCGTTAAGCGTCGCTTGCAGCCGGGTGACAAGATGGCTGGCCGTCACGGTAACAAGGGTGTGGTTTCCCGCATCGTTCCCGTAGAAGACATGCCACACATGGCTGACGGTACGCCTGTAGACATCGTTCTGAACCCGCTGGGCGTGCCCTCGCGGATGAACGTGGGGCAGGTGCTGGAAGTTCACTTGGGCTGGGCTGCCAAGGGTATTGGCCATCGCATCAATGACATGATGCAAGAGGAAAAGAACGTACAGGTTTCCGAACTGCGTGCGTACTTGGACAAGGTCTACAACACTGCCGGCAAGAAAACTCGTATCAGCGAGTTGACTGACGACGAAGTGATGAACATGGCCACGAACTTGCAAAAAGGTCTGCCATTGGCGACTCCCGTGTTCGACGGCGCAACCGAGCAGGAAATCGACCAGATGTTGTGTCTGGCCTATCCTGACGATATCGCCGAGAAGCTGCAGCTGGCACCACACCGCACCCAGGTTCGCCTGTTTGACGGTCGTACCGGTGAAGCCTTCGAGCGTATGGTCACCGTCGGCTATATGCACTACCTGAAGCTGCATCACTTGGTTGATGACAAGATGCACGCTCGCTCTACCGGCCCATACTCGCTAGTTACTCAGCAGCCGCTGGGTGGTAAGGCGCAGTTCGGTGGTCAGCGTTTCGGGGAGATGGAAGTTTGGGCGCTGGAAGCGTATGGCGCCGCCTACACCCTGCAGGAAATGCTCACGGTCAAGTCCGATGACATCGCCGGCCGTACCAAGGTCTACGAGAACATTGTCAAGGGTGATCACGTGATCGACGCCGGTATGCCGGAGTCCTTTAACGTTCTGGTCAAGGAAATTCGTTCCTTGTCCCTGGACATGGATTTGGAGCGTAAATAATGAAAGCGCTACTCGATCTCTTTAAGCAAGTCACTCAGGACGAGCAGTTCGATGCCATCAAGATCGGCATCGCCTCGCCCGAGAAAATCCGGTCCTGGTCTTTCGGAGAAGTCCGCAAGCCAGAGACCATCAACTATCGCACGTTCAAACCTGAGCGCGATGGTCTGTTTTGCGCCAAGATTTTTGGTCCTATCAAGGACTACGAATGTTTGTGCGGAAAATACAAGCGCCTGAAGCACCGTGGCGTCATCTGCGAGAAGTGTGGCGTTGAAGTCACCGTCTCCAAGGTGCGTCGCGAGCGTATGGGTCATATCGAACTGGCTTGCCCGGTTGCCCACATCTGGTTCCTGAAGAGCCTGCCATCCCGTTTGGGGATGGTGCTGGATATGACACTGCGTGACATCGAGCGCGTGCTGTATTTTGAAGCCTGGTGCGTGATCGAACCTGGTATGACCCCGCTCAAGCGTGGTCAGATCATGTCCGACGACGACTTCCTGGCCAAGACAGAAGAATACGGTGACGATTTCCACGCCCTGATGGGCGCGGAAGCTGTGCGCGAATTGCTGCGTACGATCGACATTGATCGCGAAGTCGAGCGCCTGCGTGCTGAACTGAAAGCCACTGGCTCGGATGCCAAGATCAAGAAGATCTCCAAGCGTCTGAAAGTGCTGGAAGGCTTCCAGAAATCCGGCATCAAGCCAGACTGGATGATCATGGAAGTGCTGCCCGTGTTGCCACCGGACCTGCGTCCGTTGGTACCACTGGACGGCGGCCGTTTCGCCACTTCTGACCTGAACGATCTGTACCGTCGCGTTATCAACCGTAATAACCGTTTGAAGCGTCTGTTGGAACTGAAGGCTCCGGACATCATCTTGCGCAACGAGAAACGTATGCTGCAAGAGTCCGTGGACTCCTTGTTGGATAACGGTCGTCGCGGTAAAGCCATGACCGGCGCCAACAAGCGTCAGCTGAAGTCCTTGGCCGATATGATCAAGGGTAAGAGCGGTCGTTTCCGTCAGAACTTGCTGGGCAAGCGCGTGGACTACTCCGGTCGTTCCGTGATTGTGGTGGGTCCTCAGTTGAAGCTGCACCAGTGTGGTCTGCCTAAACTGATGGCGCTGGAACTGTTCAAGCCCTTCATCTTCAACCGTCTGGAATTGATGGGTCTGGCTACGACCATCAAGGCAGCCAAGAAGTTGGTGGAAAGCCAGGAACCGGTGGTGTGGGACATTCTCGAAGAGGTGATCCGCGAACATCCGGTCATGCTGAACCGTGCGCCTACGCTGCACCGTTTGGGTATTCAGGCTTTTGAACCGGTCCTGATCGAAGGTAAAGCGATTCAGCTGCACCCCCTGGTGTGTGCCGCCTTTAACGCTGACTTTGACGGTGACCAGATGGCCGTTCACGTGCCGCTGTCGCTGGAAGCCCAGTTGGAAGCGCGCACCTTGATGCTGGCCTCCAACAACGTTCTGTTCCCTGCCAACGGCGAACCGTCCATCGTTCCTTCCCAGGATATCGTGTTGGGTCTGTACTACGCGACCCGCGAACTGGTTAATGGTAAGGGCGAAGGCTTGTTCCTGGCCGACGTGGCTGAAGTTCAGCGTGCTTACGACAACAAGGAAGTTGAGCTCCAAACTCGTCTGACCGTCCGTATCGAAGAATTCGAGAAGGGCGAAGACGGTGAATGGGTCAAGACCATCAAGCGTTACGAAACGACTGCTGGCCGTGCCTTGCTGTCCGAGATTCTGCCTAAAGGCATGCCCTTCACTGCACTGAACCGTGCGTTGAAGAAAAAAGAAATCTCGCGCCTGATCAACCAGTCTTTCCGTCGCTGCGGTCTGCGTGCCACCGTGATTTTTGCGGACAAGCTGATGCAGTCTGGCTTCCGCCTGGCGACTCGTGGTGGTATTTCCATCGCCATGAACGACATGGTTGTGCCTGCCGTCAAGGAAAGCATCCTGGCTCAGGCTAGCAACGAAGTTAAAGAAATTGACAAGCAATACTCGTCCGGTCTGGTGACCGCTCAGGAACGCTACAACAACGTAGTGGATATCTGGGGCAAAGCCGGTGACCGCGTGGGTAAGGCCATGATGGAGCAGCTGGCTTCCGAGCCAGTGACCAACCGTTTTGGTGAAGAAGTGCGTCAAGAGTCCTTCAACTCCATCTACATGATGGCGGACTCCGGTGCTCGTGGTTCGGCCGCGCAGATTCGTCAGCTGGCTGGTATGCGTGGTTTGATGGCCAAGCCTGATGGCTCCATTATTGAAACGCCTATTACTGCGAACTTCCGTGAAGGTCTGAACGTACTTCAGTACTTTATTTCGACTCACGGTGCTCGTAAGGGTCTGGCCGATACGGCGTTGAAGACGGCTAACTCCGGTTACCTGACTCGTCGTCTGGTCGACGTGACTCAAGACTTGGTCATCACCGAAGACGATTGCGGTACCAAGGGCGGCTACACCATGAAAGCCATCTTGGATGGCGGTGAGGTGATCGAGCCCCTGCGCGAGTTGATTCTGGGCCGTGTGGCTGCAATCGACATCATCAATCCAGAAAGTCAGGAACTGGTTATCCCCGCCGGCACATTGCTGCACGAGGACCTGGTTGATCTGATCGACAACCTGGGCATTGATGAAGTCAAGATCCGCACGCCGCTGACTTGCGAAACCCGTCATGGCTTGTGCGCAAGCTGCTACGGTCGCGATCTGGGTCGTGGTGTCTTGGTTAACCGTGGTGAAGCGATCGGTGTTATCGCCGCTCAGTCTATCGGTGAACCAGGCACGCAGCTGACCATGCGTACGTTCCACATTGGTGGTGCGGCGTCGCGTGCAGCGTTGGCAAGCTCGGTTGAGACCAAAACAGCTGGTACGATCGGTTTTGAAATCGGTCTGCGCTATGTGACCAACACTAAGGGCGAGCGTGTAGCGATCTCCCGTTCCGGTGAAATCGTCATTTTTGACGACAACCGCCGCGAGCGCGAACGCCACAAAGTGCCTTACGGTGCCACCATTACGGTGGGCGATGGCGAGGTCATCAAGGCTGGCCAACGTCTGGCAAGCTGGGATCCGCTGACCCGTCCTATCGTGTCCGAGTACACCGGTACGGTTCGCTTCGAGAATATCGAAGAGGGCGCAACCGTGGCTCGTCAGGTGGACGATGTTACCGGTCTGTCGACTCTGGTTGTGATCACTCCCAAGACGCGTGGCGGCAAGATCCTCATGCGTCCTCAGATCAAGCTGCTGAACGAGCAAGGTCATGAGATCAAGATCGCGGGTACTGACCACATGGTCAATATCTCCTTCCCAGTGGGCGCACTGATTACCGTTCGCGATGGTCAGCAAGTGTCCGTGGGTGAGATTCTGGCGCGTATTCCTCAAGAATCGCAAAAGACGCGGGATATTACCGGTGGTCTGCCACGTGTGGCTGAACTGTTCGAAGCTCGTTCACCCAAAGACGCCGGCCTGTTGGCTGAAGTTACGGGTACGGTTTCCTTCGGTAAGGACACCAAGGGCAAGCAGCGTCTGGTCATTACCGATCTGGACGGCGTCAGCCACGAGTTCCTGATTCCGAAAGAGAAGCAGGTTCTGGCTCACGACGGTCAAGTGGTGAACAAGGGCGAGATGATTGTGGACGGCCCAGCTGATCCGCACGACATCCTGCGCTTGAAGGGTATCGAGAAGCTGGCGAACTACATTGTTAACGAAGTGCAAGACGTTTACCGTCTGCAAGGTGTGAAGATCAACGACAAGCACATTGAAGTGATTGTTCGTCAGATGCTGCGCCGCGTGAACATTGTGGATGCTGGTGATGCCAACTTCATCACGGGTGAACAGGTTGAACGCTCCGAACTGTTGAACGAGAACGATCGCGTCTTGGCTGAAAACGGTATTCCCGCTACGTACGAAAACGTGCTGCTGGGTATTACCAAGGCCTCGCTGTCGACCGACTCCTTCATCTCGGCGGCTTCCTTCCAGGAAACCACCCGCGTGTTGACCGAAGCGGCCATCATGGGCAAAACCGACGATCTGCGTGGTCTGAAAGAAAACGTGATTGTTGGCCGTCTGATTCCCGCCGGTACCGGTATGGCTTTCCATGCTGCCCGTCGTGAAAAAGAAGCCTTTGAAGTGGCAGAGCGCAAAGCAGCCCGTGAATTGGAAAACCCGTTCGCATCGGCGCCTGAGCCTTCGGAAGATCCAGTCTTTGTGTCTGGTGCTCCCGAGCAGGAACAACCTGAATCGCCAGCAGGCGACCAGGAATAAGCGAAGCTTTACGGCTTCCCCACCCTGGTAATACAGGGTGGTCCGATATTTCGGTAGCCTGACACTTTGGTGATCAGGCAAAAAAAATCCCCACATGGTTATGCCACGTGGGGATTTTTTATGGCCGTCTGGCGGCTATAGGCTAATCAGCTTAGCTGCCCAGCTCGATCTTGCCAGTCATGATGCTCCAGTGACCTGGGAAGGAGCAAAAGAAAGCGTAGTCTTCGCCAGCTGCCAGCTTGGACACATCAAACGTTACGGAGGTGCTTTCGCCGCCACCAACGACATCAGTGTGAGCAATAACGCGCTCGTCACCGGCTTTAACGTAGTTGTTGTCCAGACCGGCTTTCATGCCATCGGTAGCAACCGCGCTTTCATCGGATTTCTTCGAGATAACGACGTTGTGGCCCATGGCTGCTTTAGGCAGCTTGCCGGTGTGCTTCAGGTTGATCGTGAATTCCTTGCATGTCTTGTCAACAACAATGCTCTTGGTGTTGAACTGCATGGAGTCATTGCCTTCGATGGTAACGTCGCAAGCAGCAAAAGCAGGCACGCTGGCCAATCCAAGAATAGCTGTGAAAGCAAGTTTGGCAAACATTCTAGTAACTCCTCGAAAACTGACTTAAAAAAGGAACGGGACACGGGGGTGTTGTTCCGGTCTTACAGCATAGACTGTAGCGCACCCAAGGTGCTTAACAAAACGTAGACCCGGACTATTTTACCGGCTTATATTGCTCGACCCGACCCCGTAAATGATTTGTTTTCTCATCGTTTGATGTGGCTCTAACAGTTTCACTCTATCGTCTAAAGAGCTTGACGGCAGCGTAGACAAGACATTGTTTTTTTAATGTTTAGCGTCCTGGCAGGTGCTGGATTACATTGAACAGAGCCGCCGCCGCAATCAGGCAGAGCAGTAGGCCGCAGAATTGTTCGATACGAGGCAAATACTTTTGTATGCCTTGCTGCCAGTGGGGATGCCCAATCAGTACGGTGATGAACAAGTCCCAGATCAGGACTACCGAAAACATCCACAGTCCTAGTAATACGTGCATCCCGGTACTGGCATGGCTACTGGCCAATACTGAGGCCAGACTGGCATAGAACAAGGCATTTTTAGGGTTGAGTAGCCCGGACAGTAATCCCAGCAAAGCATGGTGCCACCAGCCGCCTGGGGAGGCTCCTGTAGCGCTGATTCGTTGCAAGGCCGGTTGACGGGCAGCCTGCAGGAATTTCACGCCTAAATACAGTAGATACAGTCCCCCAGCGCTTTGCAGTACTAGAAAGAGGGAGCTGCTTGGACTCATCTGGGCAAAGCCGGTTAAAGCGAGGCTGATGTAAATGCCATTGGCCAGGGCCACACCCGCACAGACACCGGTGGCTACCGGCCGTCCGTGTGCCAAGGTGCTACGTGCAATCAGGAAGAAATCAGGTCCGGGGGAAAGCAGAGCCAAAAAATGGGTGCTGGCAATCAGCAAAAACAAAGACACGGCGGTAGACCCAAGGTAAAACCGCAGTGTGACGATAGCGTAGCTTGCCGTATTGAATAAAAGTGCGCGGTAGCCTGCTAGTGGCTCTCTGGGCCTAGTTGCGGTACTGACCGGGGGTAACACCGGTGTAGTGCTTGAAAACGCGCTGAAAGTGGCTCTGGTCAGCAAAACCCAGGCGGTAGGCAATATCAGCTAACTCATCACCTTGGCGTAAAGCCTCACGGGCCAGATTCACTCGCTGGTTCAACTGCCAGCGTTGCGGTGTCAGTCCGGTATGACGCCGGAAGGCGCGGATCAGTTGATAGCGGCTAAGCCCAGCTTCCTGCGCGAGTGCTTGCAGGGGAAGGGTGGCGAAGCGGCCGTGAATCCAGTAATCCAGGGTTTGTTGTAAAGCTGGACTAGGAGGAGGAGCTGGGGACAAGGTCTGGCCCTGGCTTAGGCCGTACTGCAACAGAAATTCGATCAGTGCGGCTTCTTTATTCAGGGTGGACGCGGAAGAAAACAGAAGTGCGTTCAATTCACAGTAGGCGGCGTAAATGCGCACGTCGTTACAAACCCGGATAGGTTCTTGCAGTGGCGTCTGAGTCTCTGCACTTTCCTGCCAAAGTTGCTCCAACCAAGCGGTATCCAGATGCAGCATCTGATAGCTCCATGATTGGTCGGGCAAGGGGTTGCAGGCATGACTGCGGTAAGCAGGCACAAAGACCAGTGAGCCAGGGGCAAGTCGGACAGGGCCACCCGGTGCGCCGGTAAAGACGCTACCGCCACCATCAACAGCACCAATGGAATAGGTCGGATGACTGTGTTCCTGATAGCAGATACGGCTGTCACACGCGCGGCGGCTTTCTACATAGGGCAGGGCGGTGTCGCGCCAGAACTTAGTGCTCATCGCTCAGCTCCGCGGTGGCCAGCGTCACGATAAAGGTACAACCTTGTTCACGGCTACTGTCCAGGGTGATATCACCGCCGTGCTTATTGATCACGGTCTTCACAAAGGCCAAACCTAGGCCACTGCCAGAGGGTGCCCCAGTCGTATTCTCATGAGCCCGGTGATAGGGCTCAAAAATCGTTGCCTGATTTTCTGGTGGAATACCCCAGCCATGGTCAGTGAAGCGTACCTGTACTGTGTTTTTATCGAGTTCTACGTGTATATCAATCTGGTTAGCATCTGGCCCGTATTTGATGGCGTTCTGAATCAGGTTGGTAAAGGCGCGGCGCAGCATGGGTGCATTTCCGTTTACCCAGACCAGTTCTGAATCGATCAAATTCAGGCTGATGGCCCGTTTGCTGGCGCTGGCCCAGGCGTCATCCAGACAGTCGGCCAGCAGATCGGACAGGCTGACGGGGCTGAGCACCATTTCCATCGCTTCGGCCCGCGCCAGACTGATGAAGTTATCCACCAGATCCAGAGTTTGCTCGGCATAGCCCTCCATCTTGTGCAAAAACTGGTCCGGTGCCAGTTTGCTGTCATCCTGACGTTGCAAACTGGCCAAGGCCAGGATGGAGTTTTGCGGTGCCCGCATGTCGTGCGAGATAAAGCGTAAGGTCTCTTCGCGTTTGGTTTGAGCTTGGCGAAGCAGATTGATGGATTTGTGTAGCTGGGTAAGGCGATGGGGCAGATTGCGTGTGCTCAAGCCTGATAGCCGTTCACTAAGCGCGGCCTTGACATCGGGATACTCCAGCTTCAGCTTGTTCAGCTCTTCTGTCACTTGATTCAAGGCTGCTTCCTGGCTTCGCCAATGCCAGAGCGGGTAGGCCAGCAACACAGTAATCAGGCTGGCCAGCGGGGGAATCCACAGATTGAAACCATGCATGGCAATCCAGTTCACCAGCAAGATTCCGAACACTATTCCCATCAGGCTTAGCAGGGTGGCGCGAGGAGACAGGTAAATCAGGACTTGGCAGGCCAGCAACACAGGCAGGCAACTGGCCAGGGCAATGGCCCAGAATGGGGGGGTACGTATCCATTGATCGCTGCGTACGGCCTGCAAGGTATTAGCCAAAATTTCCACACCCGACATGCTGCTCATGCCTGCTTTGGATAGGGGGGTCGGAAAGGTGTCGCCCAGCCCGCTGCCCCAGGCACCCACCAGCACGTACTTGTCTTTGAAGAATGAGGGCGGGATGTCGCCATTCAGAACATTGAAATAAGGCACGGTCTGAAAGTGACCATTACGTCCCAGATAGGGAATATGAGGAGTGCCATATTGGCTGGAATTCAGGGCATGCAAGGCCTGATCCGTATCGCCGCCTGTCAATAGCATGGCAATTGTAAAGTGCGGCAGAACCCGGTCTGAAGGGGTGAGCTGCTGTAAGGCGACGCGGCGCACGACCCCATCGGGGTCGGGCTCTATATTGATATAGCCTGAGGCCTTGGCTGCACGGCTCAGCATGGGGATGGCGGTATGAACAATATCGCGCTGGGAGTCATAGACCAGCGGCAGTACCACCCGTCCATGTTGCTGAATGGCTTGGGCGAAGGCCAAGTCGTCATCGGGGTAGGCGGGGTTGGGTTCCTGAAACACCAGGTCTATGCCCACGGCTCGCGCCTGGCTCAGGCGACTTAATAGTTCTGCATGATTGATACGCCGCCAGGGCCAAAACCCCAGATTGGCGATACTGTGGTCGTCAATAGCGACGATCACAATGTCTTTGGGGACGGACTGGGGAAGAGCCGCCGCCATAGTGAAGTCGTAAATCAGGTTGTTCAGCCTGCCTAGTGCGAAATCATCACGCAAGGAGCTGAACAGTAAAGTCAGCAGCACCAGCAAAACCGAAACCAGATGCCACTCTTTCCGTATCCGGTCGGAGAGTAGCTTGTGGTTTCTGGGGGCCGGGCTGCTCATACCGTATGCCGTTCAGGTGTTAGAACTGAGACAACAGAATAGGGTCGCCAAAATTGCTGACTACGGCTTGGCCGTCCGAGCTGGTCAGGCTGGCCGCGCCTTCAAAACTTTCTACGGTGTCGGGACTCATCAGACCGTGGCGGTCAATTGCCCGTACGGTGACGTAGTAGGTGCCGGGGCGCGAGGCACCGAACTGAATATCGGTGTCGGTTGTGATGTCGCGGGACAGCAGTTTGGCACCTTGGGGATCTGTCGAGGTCTGGACCAGATAGGCCTGGGCACCGGGTACGGCCTGGATCGTGCTGTTCCACTGACCACCGCGGCGCTCTGGAGTGGAGATGTGCGGGGCGGGCAGCAAAGGCTCCAGCGCCAGGATATTGCCATCCGTACCAACGGCGGCACCCTGGTTCTGCTTCAGGGCGGTGGGGGTGCTGCGTTGCTGTGTTCCCAGTTCAGCGCGGCCTTCCAGCACTTCACTGTGTGCCTTACCTTGCTGGGTACGGACGCGCAATTCAGTACCGCGTACGCCGGTGATGCTGACAGGCGTGCGCACTTCAAAGCGGCCTACGCCGGTTTTTTCGGGGGAAACACGCGATTCCACATCCCCATCGTCCAGGGCGATAATCGAATCGGTCAGGCCCGTGCCTTCAAAGGCCCGCATGCGGCTGACACTCAAGGATGCCTGGGCGGGAACGCTCAGCTGGCTACCGTCTTGCAGTTCCAGAGTCAGATAGCCATTGTTGCCAGTGCGAATCAGGTCGCCTTCCTGCAAGTGGGTAGTGCCGGCACCCAGCATCTGACCGTTAACCAGAATCTGGCCAGTCTGGTGCGTAATGCGGGCGGGGGCGGGCACTTCCGGGATCATGCGAAAAGGAATGTGCAGCTCTTTGCCGATGGGCAGGCGATACGGATCGGCCACCGCATTCAGTTGCTGAATTTCGGACCAGTTACGACTTTGGCGTGTGTATGTCTGGGAAATATTGAGCAAGGTGTCGCCGGCCAGCACTTTATAGACGAAGTTCTCGCCTCGGGCACCGGAGGGTTGGGCTGACACGACGCCGCCCCAAATCAGGCCGCAGACAAGGGGCGCGGCGATACGCAATGTAATCATAGGAAATCAGCTAGGGTCGGTCAAAAGTTCAAGGCGATAGCCCAAGGCGTAGGAAGCCGTCAGGCGTACCCCGTTTTCGGGACGCAGTTGGAGTTTACGGCGGATGTTGGACAAGTGCGTGTCCAGCGTACGCGAGGTAGCAGGAATTTCTCGATTCCAGACGGCCGAGCTCAAGACATCGCGCGAGAACAGGCGGCCGGGGTTCCGAAACAGCAAAAGAGCCAGTTCAAACTCTTTGGGTGCCAGGGTGATGGTGTCGCCTTCCAGAACGATATGGCCTTGTTCGGGAAAAATATCGTAGCCAGCAAACGAAAAGCGGCTGTCCTGCGTGGTGACGGTGCCCAGATTCATGCGCCGGGTGGCGGCATTAACGCGTGCAACCAGCTCTCCCGTGCGAACAGGCTTATTAATATAGTCGTCGGCTCCGGCTTGTAGTCCCGTGACCAGATCCTCTTCCTGGGTGCGGCTGGTCAGGAAAAGAACAGGCAGGGCATGACCTAGTGTGGTGCGAACCCAACGCAGCACATCCAGGCCACTGACATCCGGCAGCTCCCAGTCCAGCAGCAATAAATCGAAATTATGTGGCTTGGCCAGAGCGGCCAACAAGTCCTTTCCTTGATGAAAGGATCGACACTCATAGCCGGCCCCGCTCAGAATCCGGGCAATCAGTTCTGCCTGGACGAGGTCGTCTTCCAGGGAAGCGATGATCATGGGTATTGTCCTTGTCGCAGAAGTGCAATAGCCCTGCAGTATAACGATATGTAGATAGCGAGTGACCAAGTGCTTCCATGCGTGTGCTGTGACAACGGGAAACTGCTGGATAGGTCTCCAAATCGTTGACCTATAAGGGTTTACTGTGGTAAATTTTAGAGCTTACTTTAAGGATCCTTTGCCGGTACACCTTGCAGTAATTTGATTGCAGCCCGGATTTTCAGGGCTGCGGGCACTTTTTAAGTGCTTGAACATCAAGCCCAAGCCATGCGCAAGACCGCTCTTTTTCGTGTTTTATGGGGAGTGGTATTGCGCAATGCCGCTTCCGGTACAGGGTTTCAAAGCCCACCAACTGGACGGCGTTTTTCAAAACACATACGTCAACCAGTACGTAAAGTACGTTATAGGATACGTAAAGGTCATGCCAACCATTAGCCAACTCGTGCGTAAACCGCGCGAAGTCAGCCGCGTTAGCAGCAAGAGCCCCGCGCTCGAGAACTGCCCACAGCGCCGCGGTGTTTGCACACGTGTTTACACCACGACCCCTAAGAAGCCTAACTCCGCTCTGCGTAAAGTCGCCAAAGTGCGCCTGACCAACGGCTTCGAAATCATTTCTGGTCGTTCTCGTCCGTGGTGGTCGTGTTAAGGATTTGCCTGGTGTTCGTTACCACATCGTTCGCGGTGCTCTTGACCTGCAAGGCGTCAAGGACCGTAAACAGTCCCGCTCCAAATACGGCGCTAAGCGTCCCAAGTAATCCATGTATCCATTGATCAGTTCACTGATCTGGATCCGTGCAACCGTGGCCTAGTGCCATGGTAGGTAAGTGGTCATTTGTCATGAATGACCGAGGCCGCAAAAAGCGGTTCAACTGAATAGTCACAAGGAAGTTAAACATGCCTCGCCGTCGCGAAGTACCCAAACGTGAAATCCTACCTGACCCAAAATTTGGCAGCGTTGAGCTGGCCAAGTTTATGAACGTGGTCATGCTGTCCGGCAAGAAAGCTGTTGCCGAACGTATTGTTTATGGCGCGCTGGAACAAATTGCGCAGAAAACCGGCAAAGATCCGCTCGAAGTGTTTAATGCTGCCATCAATAATGTAAAACCTGTTGTTGAAGTTAAGAGCCGCCGTGTTGGTGGTGCTAACTACCAGGTTCCTGTCGAAGTGCGCCCTGTCCGTCGTCTGGCTCTTGCCATGCGTTGGATGCGCGAAGCTGCTAAAAAGCGCGGCGAAAAATCGATGGACTTGCGCCTGGCCGGTGAATTGGCTGACGCGGCTGAAGGCCGTGGCGGTGCAATGAAAAAGCGTGAAGACACGCACAAGATGGCCGATGCTAACAAAGCATTCAGCCATTTCCGTTGGTAATCTGAGGACATATAATCATGGCCCGCAAAACCCCTATTCAGCGCTATCGCAACATCGGTATCTCGGCTCACATCGACGCCGGGAAAACGACCACTACCGAGCGCATCCTGTTTTACACCGGTGTGAACCACAAGCTGGGCGAAACCCACGAGGGTTCGGCCACTATGGACTGGATGGAGCAAGAGCAAGAGCGCGGGATCACCATTACCTCAGCTGCTACCACCGCTTTCTGGCGTGGTATGGCGGGCAATTACCCCGAACACCGTATCAACATCATTGATACCCCCGGCCACGTTGACTTCACTATTGAAGTTGAGCGTTCCATGCGCGTGCTTGACGGCGCTTGCATGGTTTACTGCGCGGTGGGTGGTGTTCAGCCTCAGTCCGAAACTGTATGGCGTCAAGCCAACAAGTACGGCGTACCTCGTCTGGCGTTCATCAACAAGATGGACCGTACTGGCGCTAACTTCTTCAAGGTCTACGACCAGCTCAAGCTGCGTCTGAAAGCCCATCCTGTGCCTGTCGTTATCCCGATCGGCGCTGAAGACAACTTCCAGGGTGTGGTTGACCTGATCAAGATGAAAGCAATCATCTGGGATCAAGAAAGCAACGGTGTGAAGTTTGACTACACCGACATTCCCGCCGAGCTGCAAGCTTCGGCCGAAGAATGGCGCGAGAAGATGATCGAGTCGGCTGCTGAAGCCAGCGAAGATCTGATGAACAAGTACCTGGAAAATGGTTCCCTCTCCGAAGAGGACATCAACCTGGGTCTGCGTACACGTACCATTGCCTGCGAAATTCAGCCAATGTTGTGCGGTACCGCGTTCAAGAACAAAGGTGTTCAGCGCATGCTGGACGCTGTTATCGATTACCTGCCATCGCCAGTGGATATTCCACCGGTTGAAGGTACAAGCGATGACGGTGAAGTCATTTCCCGCAAGGCAAATGACGAAGAGCCTATGTCCGCTTTGGCATTTAAGCTGATGACCGACCCTTTCGTTGGTCAGCTGACTTTCGTGCGCGTTTACTCGGGCATTCTGCGCTCGGGCGATACGGTCTACAACCCGATCAAGGGCAAAAAAGAGCGTATTGGCCGTATTTTGCAGATGCACGCAAACAACCGCGCCGAACTGAAAGAGCTGGTTGCTGGTGATATCGCTTCCGTGGTGGGCCTGAAAGACGTTACGACAGGCGAAACCTTGTGTGACATCAACCAACAGATCATTCTGGAGCGCATGGAGTTCCCAGAACCCGTGATCTCGCAGGCTGTGGAACCAAAAACCAAGTCCGACCAAGAAAAAATGGGTGTGGCTTTGTCCCGTCTGGCTCAGGAAGATCCTTCTTTCCGCGTCAGCAGCGACGAAGAATCCGGCCAGACCATTATTTCCGGTATGGGCGAGTTGCACTTGGAAGTTCTGGTTGACCGCATGCGCCGTGAATTCGGTGTAGAAGCCAACGTGGGTAAACCACAAGTGGCTTACCGCGAAACCATCCGTAAGACTTGCGACGAAATTGAAGGTAAATTCGTCAAACAGTCCGGTGGTCGTGGTCAGTACGGTCACGTGGTGCTCAAGCTCGAGCCCCTGGAGCCAGGTGGTGGCTTCCAGTTTGTCGACGCCATCAAGGGCGGTGTGGTTCCTCGCGAATACATTCCTGCTGTTGAAAAAGGTATTCGTGAAACACTGCACGCTGGTGTTGTTGCGGGTTACCCGGTGGTCGATGTCAAAGCGACGCTGTTCTTCGGTTCGTACCACGATGTGGACTCGAACGAAAACGCCTTCCGTATGGCTGCTTCGATGGCCTTTAAGGATGGTATGCGTAAGGCTGCCCCAGTTCTGCTGGAGCCGACAATGGCTGTAGAAGTCGAAACACCTGAGGATTACGCCGGTACAGTGATGGGCGACTTGTCGTCCCGTCGCGGTATGGTTCAGGGTATGGACGATATCGTTGGTGGTGGCAAGGTCATCAAGGCTGAAGTTCCTTTGGCCGAAATGTTTGGCTACTCGACCAGCCTGCGTTCGCAAACACAAGGTCGTGCCACGTACACGATGGAATTCAAGCAATATGCTGAAGCTCCAAAGAACGTAGCGGAAGAAGTGATCAGCGCTCGCGGTAAGTAATAGAAATATCAGCCCGCCTGATGGCGGGCTGCTCAACAATTTTTTTGTTTTCCTGTAAAACATAATTGGGATAAATCATGGCAAAAGGTAAGTTTGAACGGACTAAACCACACGTCAACGTCGGCACAATCGGTCACGTTGACCACGGTAAAACCACTCTGACCGCTGCAATCTGCACGGTTTTGGCTAAGGCATTCGGCGGTGAAGCGCGCGATTACTCGCAGATCGACAACGCCCCTGAAGAAAAAGCACGTGGTATCACTATCAGCACCTCGCACGTTGAGTACGAGACGCCTGCTCGCCACTACGCACACGTTGACTGCCCCGGTCACGCTGACTACGTCAAAAACATGATTACCGGTGCTGCCCAGATGGACGGCGCGATCTTGGTGTGTTCGGCCGCTGACGGTCCTATGCCCCAGACTCGTGAGCACATCTTGCTGAGCCGTCAGGTTGGCGTTCCTTACATCATCGTGTTCCTGAACAAGGCCGACATGGTGGATGACGAAGAGCTGATCGAACTGGTCGAAATGGAAGTGCGCGAGCTCTTGTCCAAGTACGACTTCCCCGGCGACGACACCCCGATCATCAAGGGTTCGGCCAAGCTGGCTCTGGAAGGCGACGAAGGCCCATTGGGCAGCCAAGCTGTTTTGGCTTTGGCCGAAGCGCTGGACAACTACATTCCTACGCCAGAGCGTGCCGTTGACGGTGCATTCTTGATGCCTGTGGAAGACGTGTTCTCGATCTCCGGCCGTGGTACGGTTGTGACCGGTCGTATTGAGCGCGGTATCGTTAAAGTCGGCGAAGAAATCGAAATCGTGGGTATCAAAGACACGGTCAAGACTATTTGTACCGGCGTTGAAATGTTCCGCAAATTG
>NZ_BMZN01000007.1:35014-56262 GCF_014652815.1 Alcaligenes pakistanensis | reverse complement strand
GGGAACTCACCCAACGGGCAGCGCAAATCTGTACCGGCTGCCGAGGTAATGCTCATTTCCTTGGCGGCTTTGATCAAGGCTGCCGCCGCGGTCACGCGAGCACGATCTGCTTCGGTCGGCACAGTACGCACCAGAATTTCTGGTGGCTCTACGGCCAGCAGAATCTTGGTACCCGACTTCAGAATATCGATCTGCTCGGGCGAGAACAACAAGGTCATCAAATCCAAGACCAGATCACTGGCCTTCAAAGCCGCAATCGCTGCTTCATTACCTGTCAGAGGGGTCGTGCCCAAGTAAGCCAGCGAGTCGCGACTCAAGGCTTTTTCTGCATTAACGGGCAACAGGTCCAGGCGATTCACAATTGCGCCCATGGACTGCGCCGCAATCTGCGCGCACTGCATGGTCTGCGGGTGCGTCGTCGAGCTGGTCAGCAAGGTCACCGTCTGACCGGCTTGCAGCTTGGACAGACGCAGCACTTCTTGCCACGCCTCGATAAGTTGGTAATCACTAACTGCCATCTTGTCTCTCCTTGTGAAAGGCTCCAACGCGAGCGCGGAGCATCTGTATCACGACGGGCCGCCCACGCGGCCCTATCAACATCACACCAGGCGCTGGCCCAGGAAGTCACCGAAGGCTTCGTAGAAACCTGCTTCGTTGTCCCAAGGAATCATGTGACCGGCATTGGGCACACGTACGTGCTGAACGCCTGAGGCCAGTTGCTGAATCTCGGCCACGTCCTCATCACGCACCACATCGCCACGCTCGGCAGTCATCAGCAAAGCAGGCACCTTCAAGTGCGGGAAATCGACGTGTACATCGTCAGTGTGGAAGCCTTCAAAACTGGCCAGAATCGCAGGCTCGTGGCAGGTGTGCAGCCACTGAGCACGCAATTGCAACTGCTCTTGGGTCCAGGTCGGGCAGAAGGCACGCATGTCTTCCGCAGTGCAACCTTTACGAGCCATGGCCATGGAATCCACATACCAAGGCAACTTGGACGGGTAGGCACGGCGATCTGGGCCAGAAACAGGTGGATCAACCATCACCAGACGGTTCAGGCCATCGCTGTTCTTATGCGCTGCACGCAAACCAATACGTGCGCCCATCGAGTGACCGACCACGATGTAGTCTGTCAGACCCAGCGCTTGAGCCAAAGCGATCAAGTCATCGGCCTGGGCGTCCAAGCTGTAGTCCATGCCTTCCGCCGCTTCGCTCAAACCACGACCACGCACGTCCTGAATATAGGTATCGAAGTGCTTGCCGAACTGCTCACCCACAAAGCCCCAGGTCACGGCCGGGCTGGTGATACCAGGAACGATGATGACCGCTGGACGCTGATCGCGCCCTTCGCTGGAACCACCGAAACGCAGGTAATGCTGACGAATGCCATTGGCATGAACATGGCCGCCGTAAAGAAAGGTACTCATTAATCTGTCCTTGGATTGAAACAGTCAGGCCTGGGCCTGATCCATGAAAATTGCTGCTGCCTACGCCGTTTGAGGCGCAGCAGCCAGCGCGGCCCGGACCACATCCGGTGTAAAAGGCACCTGCCGAAAACGTCGGCCAGTTGCATCAAATAAAGCATTGGCTATAGCCGAGGCACAGGGCACGGAGGCGGATTCGCCCGACCCCATAGGCGGCTCAGATTGCCGGTCCATCAAAATGACTTCAATCGGCGGGATACGCGGGAAGTCCACAATGGGGTACGCGCCCCACTCCGCACTGACCACGCCTTGCGCGTTGAAATGCACCTGCTCATACAAGCTGCGGCTTAAAGACTGAATGACATTGCCGTGAATCTGGTGGCGCACGCCTGCCGGGTTCACCATCTGGCCCGTGTCCTGACCAACATAAATTTGTTCAAGCTCGATCACACCAGTTTCTACGTGGACCCGCAGATCCAGCAGCCAGGCTGACCAGGCAGCCCCAAAGCCGGGGAATTTGCTGTGTATATAACGTGCATACGACAAACCGCGACCATATAAATAGCCTTGATCATCGGGCTGTCCACGTGAACCACGATGCCCCAGCTGCCATTGGCCTTTATCGGCCACCGCCTGCAAAAGCTCCTGAGCCCGCACATCCTGGTCCAGATAGCGCAAACGGTAGGTCAAAGGATCAATCTGGGCCTCTACCGCCAGCTCGTCCAGAAAGCAGTCGTGTGCGAAAGAGTTCGGCATGGCCGATACGCCCCGCAACCAGGAGGCGCGCACAATCGCCGCCATATCCTGGCAAACGATTCGTTGTTTGGGATAGCTATAGGGTGGAACCGCAGTGCGGTCGCCCATTTCCAGCTGACGCGGTGCAGCCGATTCACGCCCCGTCAGCAATAAAGCCAAATTCGGTGCATCGTTGGAGGGGTAGTGCGTGACGAAATCGTAATGACGCAACTGCCCTTGAGCATCAATAGAACCTTCTACATCCATCAGCTGAGCGGCCCCTTTGGGCTCCCAGCCATGCTCCTGTTCACGAGTCAGTTGCACACGTACTGGCGCACCGACAGCCCGCGACAGCAGTAAGGCATCGGCACACACATCGTCTGCGCAATTGCGCCCATAACACCCTGCGGCTTCGTGGCGGATGATCTCCAGACCTGCTTCGTCCTCGTCCAGCAACTGGCTTAAATGAACACGCAACATATGCGGGTTCTGCGAACCGGACCAGATGCGGCTATGACCGGGCTGGTAATCGGCCACCGCACAAGAAGGGCCAATCGACGCATGTAATTGGAAAGGCCAGATATACGTGCGCTTCAAGCGCTTGCCTTCAGGCGGCAACTCGTCAAAATCCGGGCCTATATCAGCCAGCAAGCGCTCCGTCATGGGCTGACGGCGAATTAGTTGCTCCAGATTGCTCATGTCCTCCAAAGGAGGGACCGCTTTCCAGCGTACTTTCAATTCACGAGCAGCACGCATCGCCTGTTCTTCGCGGCGGGCCACCACACCAATAAAGTCACCGACTACAACCACCTCGACATCCTCGCCAATATGGCGAATGGACTGCTCGTCGACCGACTCCAGGCTGCAGCCTACAAAATCACCGCTATCACGCCCTATATAAGGAGGACGCACAACACGGCCATGCAACATGCCAGGCACACGCACGTCATGCACGTAAATCCAGTCCCCAGCAACCTTGCCCGGTATATCGACACGCGCCTGGGGCGTCCCTACAATGCGCAATTGCTCGGCCGGTTTGGTGGGGGTTTCTTTATCCAGATAGGTGCGTAGCTCCAGGCCTTCCAGCAATTGCCAGTACGTCAGGCTGCGCCCGTCGGGGGCAATCACCGTGCCGTCCTCTACCCGCAGTTGATCTGCATCCATCGTCCAGCGCTGTGCGGCTTGAGCCAGTAGCAACTGACGCGCCTGCGCCGCCGCCTTGCGCAGCGGCACGGCGTGAATCTGAATCGAGGCACTCGCAATGGTTGGCCCCTGATTCGGGGAGGCATCGGTATGGCCCAGCACCATTTGTACGCGTGACATGGGCACGTCCAACTCGTCGGCCACGATCTGGCTCAAAGCTGTTTGAATACCAGTCCCCAGGTCCACATGACCGTGGAACGCCCGCACCCAGCCCTGCTCGGAGACGGCCACAAACACATCGTCGTGCGCCTGCAGATACTCGGACACCACGCCGGGCTGCCCAGGCGAAGGCTTGGGAGGCCGGGCCGGTGCCGCTAAAATCAGCAAGGTGCCGGGCGCCTTGAGCAAGTCTTGCTGCTGGTGGCGCGGCGCATCGTAAGACATCACACTCTCCTGGCGGGGCTTTATCAACAAGGTCTAAAAAGAAGCAGGCACGGATCAGACCCTGAAACCTACCTGAAGCACGCACTAACAAAACACGAATTACTAGCGTACACACCCTAATAAAATGAAATACAGTGCGCCAAAACCTAATTACCGCACCTACTATAAAGAGAAAATCAAGGGCTTAATAATCAGTGTAAACCCTATATTAAATAAGAAACACCCGAATTTAAGATCGCTTACCAAGAGGGCTTTGATTGATGCCTCAAGGGAGTAGTAGAATCTATTTACTCAATAAATTAAAGTGTATACACTTAATTTAAGCATATCAATACCGAGCTGATAAAAGCACCGCACACGCTGTCAGACAACAAGGTGCGATCAACCAAAGGTGAAACCCATGAACCCTTGTACTCGCCCGCACACCTTGCGGGTCAATCAAGAGACCCACATCATCGAGGTGGAACCCGATACCCCACTGCTCTATGTCTTGCGCAACGATCTGGAGCTAAATGGCCCCAAGTTCGGCTGTGGTCTGGGCGAATGTGGTGCCTGTACGGTATTGGTGGATGGCGTAGCAGCGCGTTCCTGTGTGGTGCCGGTCAGCTTGGTTGAAAACCGTCAGATCACGACATTGGAAGGTCTAGCCCAAAAGGGCCAGCCCAATGATGTGCAGCAAGCCTTTATTGATTGCCAGGCAGCCCAATGCGGTTACTGCTTGAATGGTATGGTCATGACCGTGCAGGCTTTGCTGGACCGCAATCCGCAAGCCACTGAAGAACAGATCCGCGACGAGCTGCGTTATAACTTGTGTCGCTGCGGGACCCATGTGGAAATCATGCAAGCAGCACTGCGTGTCGCAAAGGCCCGGCAATGAGTCATTCAGTACAAAATAGCTCCCGAGCACAATGGCCGGAGCTGCCCCCCGATACCCATCTGCTACACGGCGCGGTCGTACGCCCGCCTTACTGGTCGTATGAAAATGGACAGTACCAAGGCGCAGAATTACAGACCGTAGACAAGCAGGCTGCCCTGCAAGTGCCCGGTGTGGTTGCTTGTGTTCATATGGGCAATTTCCTGGGTGTGCTGGCTGTTCAAGCCGAACAGGCCCATCAAGGTGCTGCCTTGCTGGATGCCCGCTGGGCCACTCCCGTCACCGCTCACCAAGCGGTATTGCAAGCGAATGAAGCAGGCGCCAAGACGATCAGCAAGCCCGATCAAAGCTACGAATGGCTGACTCATACAGAGCATCAGGACACAGCCTGGGCTCGCGCCTGCTATCACGACAAAAAACTATACGTATGGGCTCACACTGATCGCCCCGCCGCCCTACTGATTGAACTGCAAGCACTAAGCGGCCTACCAACTGAGCAAATCTGCCTGCAAGATATCACAGGCGAGCACGCTGATGCCTATGACTGTGCCATGGACGCGGCTGTGATGGCCTTTGGCCGCCCGCAAGCGGTACAGGTACGCGCCAGCCAAAGCGAAGCCATTATTCGTTTAAGCGTTTATCAGAACACAGCCCTTGAAGGTGGTCTGAACGCCCACTTGCAAGCCAGTCGCTGGCACTTGAACACCTTGTCGGGCGCTCGCCCCTCTTTGGCCGCCATCTTGTGTGGTCAACAAGACTTGCCCAGCAGTGGCCCGGAAGTCAAAAGCGAGTACTTTGCTGCGCCTACCCCTAACTATGATGGCGCCGCTGCCAGCAGCGACCCGGACAGTCTGGCCCAGGCCACCGTTTTTGCGCAGGAATCGCAGTTCGACCAGGATTGCCACACACTGGGACTGGATCCATTGGAAGCGCGACTGGAACAAGTGCGTAGCCCCCAAGGTCGCGATCTGCTGCAACGCGTGGCCACACAATCGGACTGGTCTGAACCTTTACCCCCGCAGCAGGGGCCAATGCGTAAAGGACGCGGACTGGCCTACAGCCATATTGTTGAGCAGATCCCGGGACAGGCGGCACGTGAGCAGTGGTCTGCCTGGGCAGTGGATGTCAGTGTGGATACTCGCCAAGGGACGCTTAGCATCGACAAGCTGACTATTGGTCACGACAGCACAGAACTGAACAATCACGACCAGACTCCCGAGTCTACACCCGCATTAGCTGACAGGCTGGGCCGTTGGGCGCAGCAATTGCTGAACAGTACCAGGGGTAGTAGCAGCGACGCAGGGAATAAAGGAACAGTCAAAGACAAGGCTGCCCAGCCTGCCGTCCAGTTGGTCAAGAGGGAGTCCGCCGTAGGCCAGCCACTGGCCTGGAACCAGGGCGTGGAACTGCCCGCCGCTGCCGCCATTGCCAATGCTATTTTCAATGCCAGCGGCATCCGTCTGACCAGTGCCCCTTTTAATGAGCAATCACTGGCCTTGGGCTATCAGACAGGTAAAGCAGGCAACAGCAAAAAACGAAAAATGGGATGGGGTGCCCTGGCCGCTGTAGCGACTGGCACGATATTGAGCGCCCTGCCCTGGCGTCCTGCTATTGCCCCTGTCGGGCAAGTTGATACCTCTATCTTTTCAGAGCTGGCCATCGAGCGCGGCCGACTGGTTGCCATTGCTGGCGACTGCATGGTGTGCCATACCACTGAAGGGGGCAAACCCAATGCAGGCGGCCTGGGGTTGGATACGCCGTTTGGCACGATCTACACCACCAACATTACTCCCGACAAAGAAACGGGCATTGGTGCCTGGAGCTATAAAGCCTTTGAGCGTGCCATGCGCGAGGGCATCCATCAGGATGGACGTCATCTGTACCCGGCCTTTCCCTACACCGCTTTCGCCAAGATCAGCGACGAGGACATGCAGTCTCTGTATGCCTACCTGATGACGCAAGAGCCCGTAAAGTCCGAAGTTCCCGAGACCAAGCTGCCGTTCCCCATGAATATGCGGCCTTTGGTGGCGGGCTGGAACATGCTGTTTCACCGCGATCCTAATGCCTACGTGCCCGACCCGGAGCAGACCGTGCAATGGAATCGGGGTGCCTACCTGGTCAATAGCAGCGGCCACTGCGCAGCCTGCCATAGCCCGCGCAATATGCTGGGTGCCGAGAAAGGCGGGGCGGCTAATTTCCTGGCGGGTGGCTTCGCCGATAACTGGGAAGCTCCGGCGCTGAACAGCCTGTCCAAAGCCCCCATCCCCTGGACAGAACAAGAACTTTATCAATACCTGCGGACCGGCTATTCACCCCGCCATGGAGTGGCGGCTGGCCCTATGGGCCCCGTAGTAGCGGGTCTGGCCGAACTGCCTGAATCGGATGTGCGGGCCATGGCGAATTACCTCAGCAGCCTGAACCCGGTTGAAAGCCAGCAGGAACAGGAACACGCCGCCCAAGCCGCCCGTCTGGAGCAGAGCAGTCGCAGCAATAAAGAAGTAATGCTGATGCCGGGCGAGAATCTATTCAATGGCGCTTGTGCTGTGTGCCACGATCCGCGTGGTGGCCCAGTTCTGTTTGGAGCACGTCCATCCCTGGCCCTGAACAGTAATCTGCACAGCGAACACCCAGACAATGCAATTCAAGTCTTGATGCACGGCATTACCCGTCCGGCCCAGCCTACCCTGGGTTCCATGCCTGCTTTCAAGAACAGCATGAATGACGAACAGATGGAAGATTTGCTGAACTATATGCGGGCACGCTTTGCGCCGGGGAAACCGGCCTGGACAGGCTTGAAAGACAAGATCGCGACTATACGGGAGCAAAAGGGCCACTTATAAAAGCAGTCCTGCCTGCATAGAGGGCCCCTGTGGCACAAATCCAGTAATCAGCGGTAAAGACAAAGGCGGCCAAGTTGAAACTTGAAGCCGCCTTTGTTTATCGTGCGTCACATTCAGATTTGCTCGGGCTAGATCTGAAGCCCAAGACTCAGACCCTAAACCAATCAGCCCGAAAAACCGCCCTCTTGCAGAAACTCTTTTTCTTGCGCAGTCGTCGCGCGACCCAGAATCGTATTGCGATGCGGAAAGCGGCCAAAACGCTCAACCACGTCCAGATGCTCTTCGGCATGATCCAACCAGGGAAGACCGATCTCCTGATTCAAGCGCACCGCTTCTTGCTGATCGGCCAGATTTTCCGCATGGGAATATGGCAGGTAGCAAAACACACGACGCTCCAGGGGGATCTGCTTGTCCAAGCCCTTGGCCACCATCTCTTTGGCAATCGCCAGGGCTTTGTCATCCGTGGCGTACATGCGAGTGGTATTGCGAAATGAGTTACGCGGAAACTGATCGAGCAAAACCAACAAGGCATACGTCCCTTCCGCCGTCTGCGCCCAATCGTCAAACTCGCCCTTGGCGGCGCGCTCGTGCCAGTCTAAAAAGCGCTCGCAAAATTCCCGGTCAAAGTCGTCGGACTTGCGAAACCATTTTTCTGGTCCTGCCTGAACCCAGAAATCAATCACTGCCTGTGGATTAGGACGTGCATCTGCCATGGTGTTCTCCTGAAGCCGGTCAGACCTCTGAAATCGGGAGGTCCGGAATTAAACAGACAGGTAAGTGCGCCGCACTTGCTCGTTGGCACTTAATTCCTGCATGGCGCCACTGTACCGTATTTGTCCCTTTTCCAGCACATAGGCCCGATCCGAGACCAGTTCGGCAAAGTGCAGGTTTTGTTCGGACAGCAAGATACTGACACCGGCTTGTTTCAGCTCCAGGATCATGTGCACCATCTGCTCCACAATCACGGGAGCCACACCCTCGGAAGGTTCATCCAGCAGCACCAGATAAGGGTTGCCCATCAAAGTCCGCGCTACCGTCAACATTTGCTGCTCGCCGCCACTCATCTGCCCGCCCGGCCTGTCCTGCATTTGACCCAAGTTGGGAAACAGGCTGTACAAGCGCTCCGGTAGCCAGTGCGGCGCCGCCGTGCCATCCGGCCAGTGTCGGGGAGGTTGACGCCCCACCTCCAGATTTTCAGTGACACTTAAGTCGGTAAAGATACGTCGGTCTTCGGGCACAAAACCCAAGCCTGCACGGGCAATTTCAAAGGGTTGTTTATCGTGAATGGTCTGCCCCATGAATTCGATATGGCCATTGGAGCGCTCCATCAACCCCATCACGGACTTAAGTGTGGTGGATTTTCCTGCACCGTTACGGCCCATCAAGGCAACAACCTCGCCACGCTGTACGGTCAAGGACAGATCAAACAAAATATGCGCTGCACCGTACCAGGCATTCAAGCCATCGACACTGAGCAACGGTGCCTCGGCTGTCGCGCCTGTGGCGGCCCGGTCAGAACCGGCTACGAGATCCTGCGTCATGCCGACTCCTTGTTCTCAAATGTTTTACCAGTGCCAAAGTAAACCTCCTGCACTTTGGGGTGCTGACGGATATAGTCGGCATCCCCCTCTGCCACCAGACGGCCACGGGCCAATACCAGCATGCGGTCCGAATGCTCGAACACCACGTCCATGCTGTGCTCAGTAAACAGCACACCCATATTGCGTTCGATCACCAGTTTTTTGGTCAAACGCATCAGCTCATTACGCTCTTTGGGAGCCATGCCCGCGGTGGGCTCATCCATCAGTAAAAGACGTGGATCATTGGCCAAGGCAATAGCCAGCTCCACACGTTTCACATCGCCATAAGCCAGTTCGCTGCATGGCCGTTCGGCTTGCGCCAACATGCCCACCTGATCCAGCAGATCCAGAGCCCGCGCCCGTTCAAATTGAGCCGCCCGACGCCAAAAGGAAAACAGTTTTTTCTGATGGGCCAGCAAAGCCATCTGTACGTTCTCGACCACCGTCAAAGATGCAAAAGTGGCAGCAATTTGGAAGGTACGGCCCACACCCAACGCAGCAATTTTGCGTGGCGCCAGACCCACCAGCTCCTGATCGTCCAGACGCACCGAACCTGCCGTTGGCGACAGTTGACCACCCACCATATTGAAGGTAGTGGTTTTGCCTGCGCCATTGGGGCCGATCAAGGCCAGGAATTCGCCGGCCTTCACATCGAACTCAATCCCGTCTACGGCCAGATTGCCGCCGAACGCTTTTTTTAGACCTCGTACTTGCAGCAAACTCATGACGACACCCCCGGTGCCACGCGGCGATGCGCCCAGCGTTTAAAGAATCCGGCAATGCCTTGCGGGAAGGCCAGCACCAGCAACAAAATCACGCCACCAAACAAGGCACGCCAATATTGCGTAAAGCCCAGGAAGAAATCCTGCAGCAAGGTGAACACCGCCGCACCGACGACCGGGCCTACCAGGGTTTGCAAACCACCCAGCAAGACCATGACCAAACCATCCACGGATTTATTCACGGCAATCACTTCAGGCGACACACTGCCCTTGGAAAAGACAAACAAAGCGCCAGCCAGACCGGCAAAGGTACCCGCCAAGATAAAGGTCAGCCACTGCACACTTTTCACAGGAATACCAATCGCCTCGGCCCGCAAGGCCGAGTCCCGGCTGGCACGCATGGCATAGCCAAAGGGCGAGAACAAAATCCGGCGCAGCATGAAGGCTGCCGCCACGACCACAAGCAAGGCAAAGTAATAGTAGCGTTCACCCGACAGCCATTCGGCAGGCCAGATACCGACCACGCCGTTGGAGCCGCCGGTAAAACTGTCCCACTGATACACAATCGACCAAACGATCTGTGCGAAAGCCAAAGTCAGCATGGCCAGATACACCCCGGATAGACGCACGCAGAACCAGCCAAAGATCAATGCACCTAAACCGGCGACCGCTGGAGCCAGAACCAAAGACCAGCCCATAGACAGGGCAGCCGCTTTAAAGAGCAAGGCGGCCGCATACGCACCCAGCCCAAAATAGGCCGCATGACCAAAAGAGTTCATGCCACCTGGCCCCATCATGAAGTGCAGGCTCAAGGAGAACAGCGCCAGGACCAAAATATCCAAAGCCAACACAGGGGCGTAAGGGAACCAGTCGCTCAACAAAGGCAAGGCGGCCATCACGCCCAGAACCACCAACACCATGATCTGGAATGCCCCACTGCCTGCGCGCAACGGCGCTTCAATCGGGGCCGAGTTACGGCTGACAGCTTGTGCACGACCAAACAAGCCCCAGGGCCGGAACACCAGCACCACGGCCATGAAAATGAATTCCACCACCAACGTTAATTTGGGAAAAGCAAAGTCAACACCGAAGAAGGTGACGGTTCCCAAGGCAATACACAGGGCTTTCAATTCAGCCACGATCAGGGCGGCTACATATGCACCAGGAATGGAGCCCATGCCACCGACCACCACGATCACAAAGGCATCGCCAATCACGCTCAAATCCAGCAGCAAGTTGGCTGGTTGACGCGGCAACTGCACGGCTCCACCCAAACCGGCCAGAAAAGCACCCAGCGCAAATACGCCCGTAAACAACCAGGCCTGATTCACGCCCAGCGCACCCAGCATCTGTCTGTCATGGGTCGCGGCGCGTACCAGCACGCCCCAACGCGTACGAGTCAGCAAGAGCCAGAGCAAACCCAGCACCACAGGGCCGATCACGATCAGCACCAAGTCATAAACCGGGAAAAAACGACCAGCAATGGAAATAGACCCATTCAAGCCCGGAGCCAGCGGCCCCAGCAGATCTTCTGGTCCCCACACGGCCAATGCCCCGTCATTGATGACCAGCACCAAGGCAAAGGTAGCCAATAACTGGAACAGCTCGGGCGCTTTATAAATACGCCGCAACAGCACAATTTCCAACAAAGCGCCCAAGGCGCCGACCAGCAGGGCCGCTACAATCAGGCCCGTCCAAAAACCCAGCGCCGAGCCACCCATGAATTGCACGGTGGAATACGCCATGTAGATGCCCAGCATGTACAGGGAGCCGTGTGCAAAGTTGACGATACGTGTCACCCCAAAGATCAGGGAAAGACCTGCCGCCACCAGGAACAAAGACGATGCCTCGGCCAGTCCGTTAAGGAACTGCACCCATAAACCCGATAAGGCCATTACTGCCTCGCGTCAGAAGTGGCGCGCCAGGTGGCGCGCCGATCTACGAAATACTGCGCTCTTGGAATTATTGATTAGCTGCGGCAGGACGCCACTGGCTGACCTGCTCATCCGTAGGCTGTACATCTTTGCCATCGGCATAGCGGATGTTGGTCATGATGCCTTTGCCATCCTGCTTGGCCAGCACGCCCACATACGCCCCCTGAGTAGATTGCTGATCTTGTGTGCGGTAGGTGATGGGGCCAAATGGCGTCACCACATCCAAGCCACGGAAGGCTTTGATCATGGCTTCGGTGTCTGTGGAGCCGGCTTTTTCAATGCCAGCAGCTATAGAGACAATGGTGCTGTAGCCAATAATGGTGCCCAGACGTGGATGCTCTTTGTACTTGTCCTGATAGGCTTTCAGGAAGGCATTATGTTCGGGCGTGTCGATGGCATACCAGGGGTAGCCGGTAACAATCCAGCCTTCCGGCGTTTCTTCACCCAAGGGGTCCAAGTATTCAGGCTCGCCCGTCAACATGCTGACCACAGGAAAGGTGGGAGTAAAGAACTGGCGCTGATTACCGGCACGAACCAGACGGGCCAAGTCGGACGCAAACAGTACGTTAAAGACGGCATCGGGCTTGGCCTCTGACAGGGCCTGAACCACGGCGCCCGCATCCACTTTACCCAGCGGTGTTGCTTGCTCGGCTACAAACTCGATATCAGGCTGCGCTTCTTTCATCAAAGTTTTGAACGTAGCAATTGCTGACTGACCGTACTCGTAGTTGGGGTACACAATGGCCCAGCGTTTCTTGTTCAGCTTGACCGCTTCAGGCACCAACATGGCCACCTGCATATAGGTGGAGTTGCGCAGGCGAAACGTGTAGCGATTGCCATCAGCCCAGACGATCTTGTCGGTCAAAGGCTCGCTGGCCAGAAAGAAGACTTTTTTATGTTTGGCAAAATCGGTAATGGCCAGACCGATATTGGACAGAAAGGTCCCGGTCAGCACATCCACTTTTTCACGCGAGATCAATTCCTCGGCAGCGCGCACTGCATCGCCTGGGTTGGAGTTGTCATCCTTGATGATCAACTGCAATTGCTTGCCGTGAATCCCCCCGGCCTGATTGATCTGCTCAATCGCCAACTCCATCCCGTTTCGGTACGGCCCCAAAAAAGCCGGTTGGGATTTATAGCTGTTGAGTTCCCCAATTTTGATGACGCCCTCGGCGGCAGCGGTAGCCCCCCAAGTTTGCAACATCATTGTTCCAGCCAGTGCTACCCCTGCAAATGTCTTATTCATTGTCTTCTCCGTGGGCTTGTGACGCGAAACACGACTCAGCGACTTGTTTTGTTTTAGTGATTTAAAGTGTACACATGGTATTTTTGTGAGTAAATCGGCCAAGACCTAGGGATATACCCTTGAACACTTTAGACATAAAACACAAATAGCTACGTAGAACGCCGGAAAATCAAGGAAATGAAGAACAAATGAGCAGAGAAAGTTAATCGCCTGGCAAAAATGAAAACATAGATATACAGTGACTACACTCAATAAGCCCAAAGATTAAAACGCTACTGCCCTGCCGGGTTGCTACACACGCTGAATCATGGATTTCATAAACTGCTCCATCATATCCGGCAATCAGGCTTAAAACGGCTAAAAAACCCCACGAAACGCTGATACTGTCTTGTCTTCGCAGGCGGCCAACACTCTTGAAAAGCGCCGCGGTGGCTGCTCTTGCCGCCGCCTTCAACTCCCCGCCTTTTTCTTTCCAACGTCAATTTTGTACTGGGGAAATCCTCTATAAAGTTTCACCTGGAAATATCAATACCTAAAGAATTTTGACGTTATATTCTCAAGAGATAAAAAAACGTAGACCCCCACGGCTACTCTTGAGGAGACTAGATTTTGACTTTCCCCCGTCGCTTCCCATCCCGGCTGACCCTTAGTGTGTTGACCATCAGCGTCTTGCTGGCCGCCTGCGCCAGTGCCCCCGTCAGTGAGCGCAGCGTCACCATCAAGCGCGACAGCTATGGCACACCGCACATCTACGCTGACAGCACCTATGGACTGTTCTATGGCTACGCCTATGCCGTAGCCACAGACCGTCTGTACCAGATGGAAATTGCCAAGCGTTCAGGCTGGGGAACAGTCGCCGAGGTTCTGGGAACGGATTTCCTGGAGCTGGATAAAGTCACCCACAACAATATCGACCCGGACTCCATCCGCAAGCAATTGGCCGCCCTGTCCAAAGAAGACCGCGCCATGTTTGAGGGCTATGCCGCTGGCTTTACGCAGCGTGTCCGTGAGGTGAAAGCCCAGCGCGATACCCTGATGCCCAAGGAGTTTCTGGACAAGGGTTTTGATCCATCGGAATGGCAGGCTGAAGATATTGCCATGGTCTGGGTTGGGCTGATTCTAAACCGCTTTTTTGCCGGTACGGCTGAAGTCGCCAACCTGAATCTGCTGGAAACCTTGAAAGCCGACCAGGGTGTGGAACGAGGCGAACAGCTCTACAAGCAATTGCGCTGGCTGAACGACCCCACCGCCCCCACTATCATTCCGCAGCCTGACGCCAAGACCACTCTGGCCGATTTGCCTATGCATTTGCAGGCCCTGTCCTCGCAAGCCGCACAGGACTATCTGCATAAGCAATCTATCGCCCTTGGCCCAACCGTTGCCGCAGGCACCCCCACTGCCAGCAATGCCTGGCTGCTGGGCCCGGAAAAGACGACTCACGGCCACGCCGTGCTGTACAACGGCCCGCAACAAGGCTGGTACACGCCATCCATTACCTATAGCGTCGGCCTGCACGGCGCAGGCTATGACCTGACTGGCAGCACCGCCGTTGCCCTACCCGCTATTTTGTTTGGCACCAACGGCCAGATTGCCTGGGGCTCCACGGTAGGCTCACTGGACACCAATGATGTCTACCAACTGCGCCTGAAGGAAGGCGACCCGCACAGCTACTGGTATGACAATGCCTGGCGTCCCATGGAGCACAAGCAGGTACGCATCAAAGTGCGTGGCCAGGACGATGTAATGCTGGACGTATACCGTGCAGCCCAAGGCTATGTCAGCAGCTGGGACAAAAGGAACAACACTGCGTACGCCAACCGCCGTACCTGGGAGGGTCGGGAAATTGAAACCTTGCTGGGCTGGGCACATGCCGCCAAGGCAAGCAATTGGGAACAGTTCATGGCACAGGCCTCACGCGTGAGTGCCTCCATTACCTGGTTTTATGCGGACACTCACAACAATATCGGCACGGCTGCCTTGGGCCTCTTGCCCAAGCGTCCTGCCAATCAAGCCATCCAGTTCCCGGCTACAGGCGATGGCAGCATGGAATGGCAAGGTTTCTTGAGCTTTGACCACAACCCCAAAGTGCTGAACCCGCAACAAGGCTATATCGCCAGCTGGAACAACAAGGCTTATGGTGCTTTGCTGGCCGATAACTCCAACTTCTCCTATGTGGATCGCGTGCAGGAATTGCTGGCGCCGCTACAGGCCAAGCAACGCCTGAGCAATGAAGAAATCTGGGGTATTGACTCCTTAGGTGCTCGTTCTGACCTGAATGCCCGTTACTTCGCCCCCATCATCCAGGAAGCCGCCAAGCTGCCACGCGCTAGCGCCTTGGCCCGTCAGGCCGCTGAACAGTTAAAGGGTTGGGATTACAAGCTGCAATTAGCCAGCGATGGCAAACAATATGCAGGTAGCGCCCCGGCGGTCATGCAAGCCTGGATGCAGGCAGCCGTGCCCGTATTTTTGAAAGGTCGTTTACCCGACAGCGTCTATAGCAGCTATACCCAAAGTCTGTACCCCGCTGTGGATGATCCCCGTAGCGCACAGCCAGCCGCCGCAGCCAAGCTGATCTGGAATGCCATCCAGGGCCCCGCTTCCGGAGTGCCACAAACGATTGATTTCCTGCAGGGTCGCCCCGCCCAGGAACTGGTACTGGATGCGCTAGAACAAGCGGCTGCCACACTACAAAATTCGCAAGGTGCGCAAGCGCAGCAATGGCGTGCCCCGGCCGTCTCCATGTTGTTTGCCGCTCGCAATGCGATTGGCGTGCCATGGTCCGACCCAGCACACGAACGCCGCATCCTGCCCTATCTGAACACGGGCAGTGCCCGCTTCCAGTACGTGCTGGACCCGGCAGGCGTGCGCATGTGCTCGATCATGGCACCGGGGCAAAGCGGTTTCATCAGCCCCCAAGGCGAAGCCGATCCGCATCACTCGGACCAGCTAGAGATGTTTAGCGCGTTCAAATGCAAGAGCGATGCCATCAGCGCCCAGGAGATCGACAAGGCCAGCCAGGACAGTCAGACCCTGCATTACTAAGGCCATACAAAGCGGGGCCTGGAGCTTGTACAGCACCGGGCCCCGTTTATCGTGTTGGAAAGTTCAATCCTGGGCGACAACCTGGTTACGCCCTGCTCGCTTAGCGCTATACAAGCGCTGATCCGCCAGTTGCAGCACCTCTTCAATATTCTGGCCGGGCTGGCACAAAGCCAAGCCAATACTGGCCGTAATCTGAAACGGCTCACGATCGTGATTGAAGAAAATCTGGCCATGCACCTGTCGCAGCAAGAGTCGCGAAAAATTCAAAGCCTGTTCATCGCTACGGCCCGACAAGATCAGCATGAATTCCTCGCCACCATAACGTGCCGCCAAGTCTTCCGGCCCCAAATGCGCCTTGAATAAAGAGGCCGTACGCATCAGCACCTCATCGCCCACCGAATGGCCGTGGGTGTCGTTGATCTGCTTGAAATGATCCAGGTCCACCATCAGGATATGCAGGGCCTCATGGGCAGCTTCTTGCCCTAATTGGCGGCTCAACGCTCCCCGGTTCAACAGACCCGTCAAGGTATCGTGCGTGGCTTGCCGATATAAACGCAGCAGCAGCCCCAGGTGAAAATAATTGGCGGTCAAGGCCACAACCAATAAAGCACTCAGGAGCCAAAGATCCTGCAAACCTTTCATGGTGAGCCACGTGCCCGAACTGACGCTGGCCAAAACCTGCAAGGCAATTAAAGCGCCCCCGACCAGCGCTGATTCCAGCAAGGTAAACGGAAAAATACTGAGGGTTGCGACCAATAAAAAAGGAATAAAACCGTAACCCAGCACGACGTAATGCCCAGCCCCCGCCAGGGTCAACAGCATATAGGCATAAAAAGAAGCAGGCAAAATAAAGACCAGCCCACTCAACACATAAATGCGGGTAATGCGTTGGTGCCCATTAAAAGCCAGCCAGACACACAAAATAAGACCGCCCAGACTTAAAACCCGGATAGCCATCAAGTGTGCTGGCCAACTGGGCAAGACCCACCAATCCATCAAGGTCCACAAGGGTGTGAGCAAGGCAAATAGCAAGCCGACTAAAATGACACGGCTGCGCAAATACTCCATGCGGGCATGAATAAAGTCACGAGAATGATATTTCCCGCTCAGTGTGTCGCGCACCGAGCTAATACTGATAGCTTGCAAGTTTTTCCAGCCTTCCAAGATTGTTCCCATCAATCGATTCGCTTAGAAGAAACAAAATAACATATCGGCAATTTTTAGTTACACGAGTCTAAAAAGCAAGCTGTCAGTTCTTTCAGGGTCAGCACACACTGACCCTGTCTTACACTCACGCTACTTGATCTTGCTTGCTCATCCAACTAATCACCTCTTCCAGCATAGGCTCACCCGAATCCTGCGGGCGCCACAACAGACCTAGTTGACCATGCAAACGCGGGTCGCTCCAGTCCAGTTCCAAAATACATAAATCGGGGTAGACAGGCACCATACTCCGAGTCATAGGGACTAAAAAGTGACTATTGACCGCAACCCGGGCATTGGTATGTGCGTAGGCCGATTCAATCGCGCAGGTCGGGTATGGCAAGCCCTTGGCATCCAGGCCCAATTCGAAACTGCGCCGCATAGGGCTGTTGCGGGGTGGCAGAATCCAGGGATACTCCAGCGTTTGTTCCCAGGTCACTTCATCCTGTTGTGCCAGCGGGTGCTTACGGCACGCCGCGACCCCCAAGGGCACCATGCCCAGGGGCAAATACCCCATAGCCGGGTTGCGGCCTGCTTCGTCCACCCGACCAATGACCAGATCCAGTTCACCCTGCTCCAGATTACGGCTAAGCACATCCAGCGTGCCTTCCTGAATACGGATGTGGCATTGCGGATCGCGCTCATACAAATACGTCAGCAACTGGGGCAAATAAACTGCCGCCACCATAGGTGAAATACCCAAGGTAAATTGCTGACGAAAACCTTGCCGGTATTGCTCCAGGGTCGCATTCATGCGATCCAGACGATTCAGCACCCCTTGAGCCTGCGTAACCAGGGCTAAAGCCGCCGGTAAAGGCTCAATACCGCGCGCATGGCGCTCGAATAAGGGCATGCCTATATTGTCTTCAAAATCCTTGAGCCATTTTGACAAGGCAGGCTGAGTCATATTGGATTGCCGGGCCACATCGCTCATGCTTTTTTCTTCGCACAAACGAATTAAAACCTGCAGATGCTTTAAGCGAATGCGTTCACTCCAGCTCATGACTTACCTATATGAAAGATGTATATATACCTGCAAGTTATTCAATTTAACATTATGGCTACAGCTTCCATAATGGGTATACCCAAAGCTACAAAATAGGCACGTCATGTCTCAATCAGTACCCAATTTTTTATTGATCATTGCGGATCAACTCCGCGCTGATCATTTGGCTTGTTACGGCAATAAAGAAGTAAAAACGCCCAATCTGGATGCTTTAGCTGCCCGTGGCTGGAGTGCTGACCGATTTTACGTCGCCACCCCCATCTGTATGCCCAACCGCGCCTCCTTGATGACCGGTCGTATGCCATCGGTACACGGTGCCCGTCATAACGGTGTCCCTTTGCCTCTGGATTCCAGCACCTTTGTGGATGTGCTGCGCCAGGCTGGCTGGAGTACCGCCTTGGTAGGTAAGGCTCATCTGCAAAACATCACAGACACGCCCCCGCTATACCCACGCCCGGAGGACCCACCGACTCAAGGCGAGGCACGTCCGCCGCTGCCCTTGAATGATTACGGCCAAGAGTGTGGCCAACTGTGGCAAGAGCGTGCTGATCATGGTGTGACTCTGCCTTTTTACGGCTATGAGCACGTAGACCTGGCGATTGATCACGGCGATCAGGTCTGGGGGGATTACGGTCGCTGGTTGCAGGACGAACACCCAGAAATCGCTGCCTTGTCTGGCCCTGAGCATGCCATTCCAACTCCGGACTACGAATTAAGCCGGATTGGTCAGGCTTGGCGTACCCGTGTGCCAGAAGAGTACAGCACCACGGCCTGGATTGGTGAACGCACCCGCGCTGTGCTGGACAAATATGCCCAGGAACAACAGCCGTTCTTTATTCAGTGCTCCTTTCCCGATCCGCATCACCCCTTTACACCGCACGGTCAGTACTGGGATATGTACAAGCCTGAAGAAGTCAGCCTGCCCGACTCCTTTCATCTTGGGCCACATCCCCTGCCTGCTCATCTGCAGTTGCTGCATCAATTGCGCGATGAAGGCAAAGCGATCAAGCACACCCCAACGCTGTTTGCCTGCTCCGAGCGCGAGGCCCGCGAAGCGATTGCCCTGAACTACGGTTCCATTACCCATATTGATGCCGAGATCGGGCGCATTCTGGATCATCTGGAGCAAACCGGCCAGACTGAAAACACCATCGTCATGTTCATGAGCGACCACGGCGACTTCATGGGCGATCATCAGTTGATGCTGAAAGGCCCAGTTCATTACCAGAGTATTATTCGCAGCCCCTTTATCTGGTTTGATCCCACCAATGCGCAAGCGCAAGGCACAAGCCCGGCGGTATGTTCTACCATTGACGTCGCGCCTACGGTTTTGCAACGTGCGGGCCAGTTGCCCTACAACGGTATTCAAGGCCGCTCTTTGCTGGATTTGATGCAGCAGGAGCAAACAGATTGGCGCACGGGCGTGCTGATCGAGGAAGAGAACCAGCGCAAGCTATTTAGCACGCCGATCCGCACCAAGCTACGTTCCTTGGTCACTCAAAATCACCGCCTCAGTTTGTATGAAGGCGGCCAAATTGGTGAGCTGTACGATCTGCAAGCTGATCCGCTGGAGCAACATAATTTATGGGACGAGCCTACTGCGCAGGCTTTAAAAACAGCGCTTTTGTGTGAATTGATCGATACCATAATGGCTCACAGCGAAACCAGTCCTTTGCCTCTGGCGATAGCGTGAGCTAAACACCTTAACTACCCCTATCTGGAGACATCTATGCCCACCCTTTCCTTGCTGCGCAAAGTAAGTATTTGTGCGCTGATCTTACCTTTGGCTACGCCAGTCCAGAGTGCCGAGGTAGCCACGATTGTCGTCAGCTCCGTGGCAGGCGGCCCGCTGGATGTCTTGGGTCGTATGTTGGCTCGTGAAGCAACAGAGACAACTGGCCAAACGATTGTGGTTGAGAACCGTGCCGGTGCAGCAGGTACGATTGCCGCTGAGGCGGTGGGTCGCGCCAAGCCCGATGGCAATACGCTGTTGCTGACGCTGGATACGGTTGCCACGGCGAATCCGCATATTTACGTCAACAGCAAGTTCAAGATCGGCGAGTCTCTGGAGCTGGTTTCTTTGCTGGGTACGTTTGATCAGGTATTGGTGGTTCCCAGTAAAACCGGCATCAAAACGCCGGCCGCTTTTCTGGAGCTCGCCCGTGAAAAACCGATGAATTATGGTTCGGCTGGCATGGGCTCGCCTGGGCATTTGATGATGTCGGCTTTAACTCAAGATAGTGGCATCAAGCTCGATCACATTCCGTATCGCAGCAATAGCGCCGTGGTCAATGATATGTATGGCGAGCGTCTGGACAGCGGTTTTCTGACGATTGCCGGTGTATTGGGGCCCATCAAGGAAGGTCTGTTGACGCCTTTGGCGACTTCGGGTGGCAAACGCAATCCTTTGTTGCCGGAAGTGCCCACCTTGGCTGAGGCAAAGTTGCCTGGTCTGGAGAACTTCGACGAGAGCTTCTCGTACCTGGTGTTCACCACTAAAGGTTCGCCTCCGGAAAAGATCAAGGCATGGAACGCATTGCTAAGCGATATTGTGAAGCGCCCTTCTACCGCTGAGACTTTGCGGATGCTGGATATTCAGGCTTACGAGTCGAAAACGGTTTCCCCGGAGCAATGGGTGCAGCAACGTAGTGCTCGGTGGGAGCAGATCGTGCGGGATAACAATATCCGCTCTGATCAGTAAGATTTGAATTTACGGCCTCTATTTTTAGAGGCCGTTTTTTTATGAAGTAGCGCGAAAAAAAGGGATCACGGGAAGAGGCAAGCCCTCACTACAAGTCATCCTTTCCATCCTAGTGCTGTTTGGTCTTTAGCCGATGTTGCTTGTTTTCTTGTGGGGCCCCTGTCCGGCTTGTCGGGCGAGTCAGGGCTCTTGCCGCGGGCGGGGTGGCGGTGCGGGATACAAGGGTCGTGCTGTTTGAGGAGCGCGCTTGCGGTTTGTCCGGGGGACAAATCGCGCTCCGAGTTCACGACCCGCCCGCACCGCCACACTGACAAGGGGACCCACGCGCAGCGTGGGCAAGGGCCCCGCCAAGACAAG
>NZ_BMZN01000007.1:0-34907 GCF_014652815.1 Alcaligenes pakistanensis | reverse complement strand
ACTCGCCCGACAAGCCGGACAGGGGCCCCACAAGAAAACCATCCTCTTCCCCACACAAAGCCCAAACAGAAAACAGTGATTAGTCCAAACTAATCCCCGCCTTTTTCACAATGTCATGCCAGTAATCCGCCTCAGCCGGCAATCCCGCCCGAAACTCATCAGCAGAAACCTTGGACAACAAATACCCCTGATCCAGCAACTTGCCACGAATCACCGGATCAGCCAGCACCTTCTCCAAAGCCCCTTCAATCTTGCTCACGATTTCCTTATCCGTCCCTGCAGGAACCGCCAAGGCCCACCAATTACTGATGATCACATCCTTGTAGCCCAGCTCCTCCATCGTGGGCACATCCGGCAGAGCAGGAAAACGCTCCGGCAAAGCCACAGCCAAAGCCTTCAAGCGCCCCTCCGGCAAGAACGCCGCCCCCAAACCATAGCTGCTGACAAACATCTGCACTTCATTGCTCAACAAAGCCTGAATACCAGGCGCCGAACCCCGGTAATGAATACCCAGCATGTCGCCCTCCAAAGCCTCGGACAACTTCCAGGCCGACAGCTCCGGTGTAGTCCCCGCCCCTGGCGTGCCGTAATTCACCAAACCCTTGTGCTGCTGAACATAATCCCGAAACTCGGCCATATTGTTGACCGGCAACTGCCCATTCACATAAACCAAAGCCGCCGCATCGGCCACCTTATTGATCACATACAGATCCTTGAATGGGTCATAACCCATGCTTTTGTACAGAAACTGATTGATCACAAAATTATTGGTCGCCGAAAACAGCAAGGTATAACCATCCGGCTTAGAGCGCGCCACCATTTGCGTGCCAATATTGCCGCCCGCACCGGTCTTGTAATCCGTAATCACCGTCTGCCCCAGTTCACGGGACAACTCAGGCTGCAGAATACGGAAAATAATATCGCCCGCTGCCCCCGGTGGATAAGGAATCACCACCCGCACGGGATGATCCGGATAGTCCGCCCAAGCCGTGCCCACGGCCCCCAGACATAAGGCTGCCAACAGGCCCGCCAGTGTTTTTTTCATGACGTTCATCTTGTCTCCCCCGCGCGCCTTTTACAGGTCTATACGCATTAAGTCCGTTGCCAAGCGCAGATCGCCCTTGTAGCTCTTGCGGATATCCCGCGCGACCTCATCCAGACGCTCCGGCCCCATCAAATCAACCGGCAAATGATTAGCGGCCGCACGTTTAATCACCGGGCTGGTTGAATCGTAATGCCCAAAATGCGTGGCCACTAAACTCTTAACATTGGCACGGCGGGCAATCTCGCCCAGTTGCAAAGGACTGGTATGGGCAAACGTACCTACACCCGATTCCGCGCGGTGCTTTAGGAAAGACTCAGGAAACGTACACTCGTGAATCAGCAAATCCGCATCCTGAGCCAGACGAATCATGGACTCGCAAGGAGCCGTATCACCGCTGAAAGCCACCACTTTGCCCTCGGCTTCCATGCGGATACCAAAGCAATCCGTGATCTCGGTAGGAATATGATCCACCACATCAATGTAGATCTTGACGTCCTCGTCCTCGTACATCAGGCCGGGCTCAACTTCAAACACCTCGGGACGCACCGCTTCAATATTCTTCTGACGGGCGGGATAGGCAGCACGAGCCTGAATATCCACCCGGAACGCACCGTTCTCAAAAGAGTGATCCACAAAGTCCTGAGTGCCCTTGGGACCAAAGACTTTCAAGCGACCTTCGCGATTAAAGACCCAGCTGGACAGCACAAAAAATGGCAGGCCGCACACATGGTCATAATGCAAATGACTTAAAAACACCCACGGCACATCGGCCGGGTTGATATTGGCCTTCACCATCTGACGCGTGGAGCCTTCGCCGCAATCAAACAGGTAATTCTTGCCGTTATCCAGCGTCACCAAAATAGATGACTGGGCACGATCGGGATCAGGCAGCGCAGCGCCGGTGCCAAGCATGGTTATCTTCACGTAAAACTCCTTCAAGCAGATAAAAACAGCCGACACCAGAACAGTGCCGATTTCCATAAAGTCATAAAGTCATAAAGTTCTATTTTTAGGACTTTATGGAAAAAGTGTACACCTCGTCATCAAGACCGATAACTTGGTGTTTTTACCTAGAAGTGTTGTGAAGGCGCTGCGCGCCTGGGATGGCGGGCTTAGGAGCCAGGGGAAAGCTCAGTCTGAATGCTCAGATACTTGGCAGGGTAAAAGACCTGGGCCGCATAAACCAATTGCTCAAAACGGTTCAGAATCAGACGAATGACCCGTACAACCGGCATCCCTATGTCCATATTCAAGTGGCGCGCCAAATCCGCATCGGCTACCCGCACCGTCAGCGTCTGGCGAATAGTATGAATCTGCTCGCGTCCCAGACGATTCAACACCAGCAACACAGGTTCATGACTTAATTCAGGCTGCAAGGTCTGGGCTAACTGGTCCAATACATAGACCGTATTCAGACTGTACGCCACGCCATCCGCATAATTGATACGACTGGTCCACCAGTACTCATCGGGCAAACTCTGCCCCGTAATCTCGATAGGCAAGGCACCGACACCATTGCCCAGCTCCACCATGACCGAATCCAGACGCGTCAAATGTTCAATAAGTGCGTCCCAATTGGTAGGCAACATCAGCCAATGATCCTGCGCCACATCCCCAATTACAAACGTACCCTTGCCACGAGTGCGCTCGATCAGCCCTTCATTTTCCAGCTCGTCCAGAGCGGCCCGCACCGTGGCGCGTGAGACGCCGTATTCCTGCATCAGTTCTTCCAGCGTGGGAATGCGAGTCCCCACCGGCCATTCGCCACGCTCCAAGCGCGCCCGCAAGGTATATTTCACCTTGAGCGACAGGGGCAATTTGGACTGTTTGCGCAGCGAAGAACGTGTTGGATCGGCCATACGAGGAGGCGATTAAGCACCGAGAAATGACAAGATCACATCATAGCCTGCGGCAAGATAAGTCGGCGAAACCTCAAAAAGGTTTAATCTTGAACAAGCAAAGCGTTTATTTTTGCAAAAGTTAGTAAACGAAAATTAAACGGATCGGATACATTATCCCAATCATTGCTTAACTCTTGATACGAGCCCGAGCCCATGGATGTTTTACCTTCCTCTGCCTCGCACTTGGCCCAAATTTACCTGCTCGGTACTTACCGACTACTGGTACAAGGACAATCCCGCGCACAAGTCATTAATTACGATAAAGCGCGTATTTTGTTGTCCATGCTGGCTTTAGCGCAAGGCAAGCCCCTCAGCCGCAGTCGGCTGGCTGAAACAATCTGGCACGAAGACCCCATCAGTGTGGGCCGTGCTCGTTTACGTCATGCCTTGCACGCCTTACGGCGCGCGTTTGAGGGCTGTGATCAGGCCCTGCACATTACCAACGACACACTGGCGCTGGACCCCAGCCGTGCCCAGATCGATGTGCTGAGCCTGTTGCAACACCCCAGCCAGCCCGCACTCAGCGATCTGGAGCGTCTGAATCTGTATCAGGGCCCTTTGCTGGGGCAGGTCAAATTGCATCATGGCGAACAGTTGCAAGACTGGTTACAAGATACACAGCAAAACATTCGGCAAACTCTGTCGCAATGTCGTGACCGTTATATACAGTCAGGCCTGAACACGCTGCCTGCCCCGCAGGCAATCAGTTACTTGAAACGCTGGCTCTTGATCTGGCCTGAAGAAGAAAAGCTGCACCAGGCGCTGATTAGCCTGCTCAAACAAGAGAACCAGCACGAAGCCGCCCTGCACGCTTACGAGCAGTGCTCGGTCCTGCTGGCAGATCGTCTGGGCTGTGAGCCCAGCGCCCAGACACGCAGCCTGGTGGACTTGCCCCTGCGTCCGCTGACAATGACCGCCACGGCCTTGCCCACACCTGTGACGCTGCGTTTGCGCCCTCTGGCCGCTGTTGGCTTTTGCCTGCGCTTTGAGCCCAGCCATCGCCATGCCCGCGAGCAAGGCGGCACACTGTTGGAAAAAAGTCGTCAGGCCCTGCATCGTTTAATCGAGCATCACGGCGGCTGGCCTTGCGAGGCCGGTCCCAACCAACTGATTGCGTATTTCGGCTATCCCGAACTGCAGGAATCGCCGGTCAGCCAGGCCGCTGAACTGGCGCGTGCGGCCGCCACACTGCGCATGGACGAGCACATCAAAATAAGTATCGCCATTCATGCAGACCTGGCGATGGATGACCAAAGCGCCTATCCCGACCCCTGGGGCCAACTGGCGCAAATTGTGCTGCCCTTAAGTTGGGACTCTGCCCCCGGTGCGCCACGCATCAGCCCGCAAGCAGCGCTGCGCCTGGACACCAAGAATATTCAAGGCCCGCTGGGCCGCCAAAGCGACACGCTGTGGCTGAACCTGAGCCCTTCGGAAATTGACGATAGCCGTTTGACCAGCCGCGTGTATGGTCGCTCGCAAGAGTTCGATCATCTGGTGCAAGCTTGGTCCCATATCGGGCCTAATCGCGCGTTGCATCATATTGCGATTCATGGCCGCGCCCATATTGGCAAAAGCTTGCTGGTGCATTCGCTGGCCGACTATGTTCAGAAAACGGCACACCACTGCATTATGCTGCACTGCCGTGAAGATAAGCGCCGAGTTGCCTGGCACCCTATTCGCCAGTGGCTGCACGAGCAGATTGCCGACCACATCACCACGCAAACCAGCAAGCCTTGCGATCCATTTTCAATACAAACCTTGCAAGAAGCGCTAGACATTGGCCCCAAACAGGCCCAGTCCTTACATCAGTGGTTGAACAGCGGCCCCGAAGAACAAGAGCTTAATGAGCCTTCCACGGCGCATATGGATTTGTTATTCAATCTGCTGAGCGGTCCAGGCAATTCGCCTCGTCGTCGTTTACTGATTATTGAAAACGTGCAGTGGGCCGACCCGCCTACTCACCGCCTGATTCGTTTGCTGGCCCATACCGCACCGCGTCATCCGACCTTGCTGTTGACGACCAGCCGCAAGCCCGGCCACGGCCTGGAGCGGGCTGAGCACTTGAGCCTGCGGGCGCTGGATCGTTCCAGCATCAATAGCTTGTTGAGCGGTCAGCGCGGTCAACGCTTGGCCCGCGACAAACGTAGCCGTCTGGTTAAATTAAGCGCCGGCAATCCCGGTCATGCCAATGAACTGCTGCGCTGCCACGAACTGAACATCGAATCCAGCGATGCCCTGTGCCTGACCGACCTGATCTGCACCCAGTATCACAGCCTGTTGCCCGCAACACGCCACATTCTGGCCAGCATTGCCTTGTCTGAACAAACTACAGCCATCGACGAGCTGGCCCTGATGCTGCGCCTGGAACAAGCCGCCCTGAGTAGTGGACTGGACACCCTGGCCACACTGGACCTGATCGATCTGCAAGACAAACACGTGTCCTGCCTGCCTCTGGTCGCCCAGGCGCTGGAAAGTGTGGCCATGCAGGACGAACTGCGACAAGCCCACCATGCCATCGCCCAACACGGTATCCGACGCCGTCATGCACCCGAGCATATTGCAAAGCATTTGTGCGAAGCCGAAAGTGCGGAAGCAGCTTTCTGGTGGCAACGCGCCGCCCGCGAAGCACTGGCACAAAATGACCTGCGCCAAGCCAGCCAGTATCTGCAACGCTCCTTAAATCGCAGCGAGTTGATTGATGATTTGCAGGTACGCCAAACCCTGCAATTTGAATGCCGCATGTTGCAAGGCGCCATTGAATCCGCGCTATACGGCCCGGCCTCCGCCTCCACCGCGATGGCCTACGAGCTGGGGCACGAACTCAAGGACGAGCAAGATTCGGATCAAGTGATGATCAGCCTGTGGACCGCCTGGTCGGCTTTCCAGGCACAAGGCAATTTCGAGCAAGCCTTGCAAAAAGCCCGCCAATTGCTGGCCCTGGCCAATGAAACCAGCCACGACCAAAACCGCAGCTGGGCCTTGTACGCGATTGGCCAGCACGAGTTGTGGAAAGGCAATATCAGCAATGCCATCCAGACACTAAACCTGAGTCTGGCCGTGTTTGACGACCTGAAAGAGCAGAACAACCGTCAGGCTATTGCCGAACACTTCCCCCAGTCCATTACCTTGGGCACCTTAAGTGTCGCCCTGGCCTTGAAGGGCGATTTGGATGCCGCCCAGCAGCACGCCGTTCTGGCCCTGCAAAGCCTGCGTTCGGATACAGCTTTTTCCCTGCGTGCCATCACCCATTTATTTGTGATGCAGTCCTACTACCTGATGGAGCAACTGGATGATTGCCAGCAAGTCGCCGAGCTATCCTTACAAGAGTTGCAGCAATCGCATAACCCCGAGCCCTGGTCAGCCTTAAGCCGTTCTTTCCTGCACTACTGCCAAGTTATGCAGCATGGTCGCGAATCCAGTTTGCAATCTTTGCTCGACTGCGTGCAAACAGCCCAATATGGACTGCCCATCAGCGCCGATGGTCTGATGAGCCGCATCGCCCGCGCCTTGATTCGTCTGGGTCGCAGCAATGAGGCCATGCCCTGGCTGGACAAAGCCGCCGCGCAAGGCCTGCGCTACGCCATCAATAGTCTGAGCACCGAGCTGCACTGCGTGCGCGGGGATGCCTGGATGGCATTGGGCGAACACGGCCACGCCTTGCAGGAATGGAATCTGGCCGAACAAAGCATGGAGAAGTACGGTTTGCATCGCTACGCCGACTGGATTCAAGTACGCCGGACTGCCGTGCAAAAACTAAAAGTCTAGCGATCCAAAGTAGCGTCTTGAATGAAAATGCCCCCAAGGATAGGGTTCTATCCTTGGGGGCATTTTCTATAAATGACTACTTGTGGGCTACAGCAACCACTCAATGGGCAAGATAGACAAGAAACCCACCCCGGCCCGCCGCCAAATACTGGCATTAGGTTCGGTATGGAACAAACGCTGGGTGCCATCTTCGTTCAACTGAATCCAGACCAGTTCCCCTTGCTCATCCAGCTCCACGCGATAGCTGCGGTACGGCAAGGTCTGCTCGAACCCCTTGGACAGAGCCTGGGCCATTTCCGGGCTTTCAATAATAAAACCCAACTCGGTATTCAAATTAACCGAGCGCGGATCAAAGTTAAACGAGCCCACAAACAAGCGTTTGCCATCCACCGCAAAAGTCTTGGCATGCAAGGCCGAGCCGGAACTGCCAAAAGGCCCAGAACCATGACGGGTCGGTTTATCCAGGGTGGGCCGCAATTCCCACAACTGCACACCCGCTTCAAGCAAGGCCTTGCGACGTTTGGCATAGCCCGCATGCACCGCGGTCACATCCGTTGCAGCCAAGGAGTTGGTCAGGATACGTACCCGCATTCCTGGCCTGCTCATCATGTCTTCAAAGGCGCTTACTCCTGCCGCAGTGGGCACAAAGTAAGAGGACACCAGATCCACCTGGCTCGTGGGCTTGCCCAGCAAATGGTCCATTTGCCAGACCATTAATTGTTCGGGATTCACAGGCCCCAAAGCCTTGGCCGGATCATCGCTAACCATAGAGGTACGTGCCCACTGGAAATCCAGTTCGCCCCGTACCAGATTGCTGACCAGATCCGATTCACGCAGTACGGTCTGATAGTCTTGGGCACGCGGTTGGGCCTCCGCTTCGTCCAACTGCTTCTTGAAAGACACCAGGGCTTCCGGGCCTCCCGTCTTGATCAGACTGTCTACCGGATAGGCCGATTGGCTGGCCCAGTAACGATCAAAATCCTTGGACACGTCCTGCACCACAGAACCAATGGCCATGACATCCAGGTCCGCAAACAAAACGTCCTGAGTGGCACCAAAGTACTCGTCACCCACATTGCGCCCACCAATAATCGTGACTTGATTGTCTACGGTGAAAGACTTGTTATGCATGCGCCGGTTCAGGCGGGAGAAGTCCGTCAGAAAACCTAGCGGCTTGGGCCAACGCAGCACAAAGGGGTTGAACAGGCGCACCTCAATATTGGGGTGTGTGTTCAAGGCGGCCAAGGTATCGTCCAGACCCGTAATGCCATTGTCATCAATCAACAAACGCACTCGTACACCGCGCTCGGCCGCTTGCAGCAAGGTACCCAACATCAAGGTACCAGTGGTGTCGCCACGCCAGATGTAATACTGCACATCCAGCGTTTTTTGCGCCGAAAAAGCCAGCAAGGCACGGGCCGCATAGGCATCATGCGGGTCGTACAAAGGATAAATGCCCGATAAGCCTGGATGTTGTTCTGCCATCGGGGCCACGGCATGACCAATCATGGTGTCTTGCGCCTGATCCAGCGGCAGGGACACACTCTGGCTACGCCCTTCCAACGATGGCAAGGCACAGCCCGCCAGGCTGGCCAGCAAGGTGCCGCCCACAATCAAGCTGCGCCAAAACCGGGGGGTTGCTTGCCCCTTTGTACGGCGTATAGTCGGCTTCTTGGCGGGATCGATTTTCATGAAAGCATCTCGGTGGGCATGGATATCGCTCCACATAGTAGCACCGCCACCTGCCCGGACCAGCCGCCGCTTTTGGCAATCAGCCCTTGCAGCAAGTGACAGGCCGGACAACAATGAAGCACCTGCCCATACTTTAAACCTGAAACAAGTAGCATGCCCCCCGCAACAGCCTCCGCTTTACTGCCCCGCCACCTTGCCATCATGCTGCTGTTATTGCTGGGCAGCTCCTTCGCCGCCAATCACATCGCAGCCAAGGTCGCGCTGGACCACGGTACCGGCCTGATCATCTCGGTTATTTTCCGCTCGGCGGCAGCCACTCTGGCCCTGGTCCTGTTGCTGATCTGGCGCAAGCAGGCTTTGTATGTCCCGCGCCCTTATATAGGCTGGCAATTGCTGCTGGGCGCGCTGATCACTGTCCAGTGCATGCTGATTTATTCCTCGATTGCCCGCATTCCGGTGGCCCTAGCTTTGCTGGTCGCCAATATGTACCCGATTCTGCTGGCCATTTTGACCTGGGTGCTGGGCGGACACCGGCCTACTCGCAAGACATCAATCATCATGGTGGCTATTCTGGGCGGCCTGCTGCTGGCCCTGGACGCTCCCAGCCTGATCTCGGGCGCAACGGTGGACTCCCAATGGATACTGGGCGTGGTGTGCAGCCTGCTGACCGCGCTCGCCTTTGCTATTGGCCTGTGGATTACAGAAAACAAACTGGCACCCTTGCCCGGTCTGGTACGCAGTTTCTGTACCATCAGCCAGACACTGGTTTGCCTGATCGCTCTGAGCCCGCTGGGGCTGCTGCCAGGCGGCTCGTCCCTACCCCACGATGCCATCGGCTGGATTGCCTTGTCTCTGGTGTGTGTGCTGTATACCACCGGCTTTGTGACGCTGTTTGTGCTGGCCCCACGATTGGACATGACTCGCAATGCGCCCTTCATGAACATGGAGCCCGTCGCTTCCCTGATATTGGGTTGGCTGATTTTGAAACAAACCCTGAATTCCACCCAATTGCTGGGCGGAGCCGTCGTGTTAAGTGGCATTGTGGCGCTGGCCTATCAGCGCGCACCCCGCAAGTAAAACGCAGGGCCTATTCCATTGCCAGGAGCCGCTGCCAAACACGCGGCAAAACCTGCAAAAGGTCCTCTGGAATCAAACCGGGGCCAAATTCCAGGGCAGCCTGTGAATGCAGCCAGACAGCAGCACCCGCCGCCTCAAAAGCAGGCATGCCTTGGGTCAGCAAGCCGCACACCAGCCCCGCCAGCACATCACCACTGCCCCCAGTAGCCAGCCAGGGCGGCGCGCAGGCATTGATCAAGGCCCGCCCATCCGGTGCAGCAATAATCGTGTCCGCCCCCTTCAACACCATCACAGCCCCACATTGCCGGGCTGCCAGACGTGCCGCTTCCAGTCGATCCAGCTCTGCATCAAACACGCGGGCAAACTCCCCGGAGTGAGGGGTCAAGACACACTGCTCATGCACCGCGCCCAACAATTCCTGGGGCTGCGCCGCAAAGCTGCTAATAGCATCCGCATCCAAGACACAAGGCCGCCCTGTCGCCAGCAAGGCCAGCGTCAAGCGACGGGTTTCTTCACCCAGTCCTGCCCCCGGCCCCACCAGCCAGGCACGAATGCGTTCGTCCTGGGTGATGCTCTCGTCCAGGGGGGCCACCATGATGCTGTCCAAGGCCGAGGCATACACAGGCCAGACCGATGGCGGCACAGCCATGCTGACCAGCCCTGCCCCGGCACGTTGGGCTGCACGGGCTGCCAAACGACTGGCTCCAGTCATGCGATCGCCACCGATGACCAAGGCATGGCCGCGTGTGTATTTATGGCTCTGGGCGCTTAACTGTGGCAAATAGCGGCGCCACAGTGTCGGCTCATTCAACCAGGTAGTGGCCTCTTGTAGTGCCGGAGCGGGCATACCAATATCGGCCAGCTCCAGCTTTCCGCACAGATCCCGCCCTGGATACAACACATGCCCCGGTTTGTAGCGTACAAAGCTCACTGTCACGCTCGCCGGGGCAACAACACCACGTGCCTGCCCAGTTGCGCCATCCAGCCCTGAAGGCACATCAATCGCGCAGACAGGCACTTTGGATGCGGCCAGGGCCTGAATCAGGGCGGCTGTCTCACCTTCCACAGGGCGATCCAGGCCCGCACCCAGCAGACCATCCACCACCACAGAAAAACGCCGGAAATCCGGGCACTGGCTTTCCCAGCGGCCCTGCCATTGTGTTTGCGCCCAGGCCGCGGTCCCTTGCCGTGCCGACGGATCGACCAGGCTAAATACCGAGACGACCCGTCCCTGTTCGCGCAATATCTGCGCAGCCACCAAGGCGTCACCGCCGTTATTACCCGGTCCACATAAAAACAGCACCGCGCCTTGCGGCCAATGCCCTTGTACGGTGCGTGCCACCGCATGGGCAGCAGCCTGCATCAAGTGCTGGATCGAAACTCCAAAACTCGGTGCGGCTGCGTCCATGCTGGCGCATTGCGCTGGGCTGTACAGGGCCTGTTTTCCTGGGGCTGCACTCAGGGGCAAAAAACCATACTGGGACACGAAAGACATGGCGGGCTCACAAAGGCAGAAATAAAAACTTCTTACGCCGCGCAGGTTAGCGTCTGCTTGCCACCCCTGGAGGGAACATCTAGAGTCTTGGGGCAGCCCGGCAACAAAAAAGAACGGGTCACGGCCCGTTCTCTTATCTTAATGTGAATCCCCAGAATGCAGAACTGTGCCTGCTGGCCTGCCCCAGTGCCTAGACCGACTGTTGCTCCTGCCTGTCCTTAACCGACCCGACCGACAATTCACGCGGCACATCCACCCCGTTTTTTATGGCGATGATCTCGGCCATGATGCTGACAGCAATCTCTGCCGGGGTCTTGCTGCCTATATACAAACCAATCGGGCCTTTGAGCTTGCCGATTTCCTCGGCCGTCAGGTCAAAGTACTCAGCCAGCCGTTCGCGCCGGCTCTGGTTATTACGTCGCGAGCCAATCGCTCCCACATAGAAGGCACTGCTTTTAAGTGCTTCCAGCAAGGCCATATCGTCCAGCTTGGGGTCATGCGTCAAGGCCACAATCGCAGTGCGCCGATCCGGAACACAAGCGATGACCTCATCATCGGGCATGCCGGTGACCACACGTGCCCCGGCCACACTCCAGCCTTGAATATGCTCGCTGCGCGGGTCGCACACCGTCACATCAAAACCATTGAACAGGGCAATGGTGGCCACATACTCGGACAGTTGCCCGCCCCCGATCAGCAAAAGCCGATACGCAGGGCCAAACGTTAGTGACAAGCGCTCCCGACCAAGATGCAAGGCTGTTGGCACCCGCGTGGCGCTGCCCCAAGCATGGCCGGTTTGCAGATCCACATGGCGTTGCACCAGATGGCGCTGATCCAGCAAGGCCAGCAAGTGCGCTAAAGCCTCGGGGCAAGGATTGAACTCCACCAGCAGACGGATCGTGCCACCGCAAGGCAAGCCAAAACGATGGGCTTCGTCGGCACTGATGCCATAAGTCAGCAACTGAGGACGAGCATCGCCGTGCAAGCGCGGATCAGCGCCTTGGGGGTCGTGATAGGCGCGAATCAAATCGTCCTCGATACAACCGCCCGAGACGGACCCAACCACGGCCCCACCCTTTTCCAGCGCCATGATGGAACCTTCAGGACGTGGAGACGAGCCCCAGGTCTGCACAACCGTCACCAGAATGGCGTCGCGGCCTTGTGCGCGCCAGTCATGCAACTGCCGCAATACCCTGATATCCAGGCTCTCCATGCTCGTCTCCTGTTTTTCCTGTTTTTACTTGAATACCGGCATGCCGCCATCGCCCGAATCATCAAAAGGATTCATGTCAGCGCCGTACTCATCCTGCATTTCTATGGTGACCGTGCTGGGGTCCACTTTGGCCCCGCTACCCTTGTAGTGCGTCACCATGCCAGGGAACAACAACACAATGGCAATCATCACAATCTGGATACCGATAAAAGGCACGGACCCCCAGTAGATGTCGCCGGTAGCCACCCCTGCGATCTTCTTTTTAGTCACTTTATCGATGTAGTCGTCTTTAGGCGCCACCGAGCGTAAATAAAATAGTGAGAAGCCAAATGGTGGATGCATAAAGGATGTTTGCATATTAACGGCTAAGATCACGCCGAACCAGATCAAATCGATACCCATTTTGTCAGCTACCGGCCCCAGCAAGGGCACGATGATGAAAGCCAACTCGAAGAAATCCAGAAAAAAGGCCAATACAAACACCAGCACACTGACCAGGATCAGGAAGCCATACTCCCCGCCGGGCAGGTCAATCAGCAAGTGCTCTACCCACAGGTCGCCATCCACGCCACGGAACGTCAGCGAGAAAATGGTGGAACCGATCAGAATGAACATCACAAAGCAGGATAGCTTGGCGGTGGTATCCATAGCCTGCTTGAGCAAATCGATGCTCAGGCGACGACGGCTGACCGCCATCAGGATGGCACCCACTGCACCCATCGCCCCGCCTTCGGTCGGCGTGGCAATACCCAGAAAGATCGTGCCCAGCACCAGAAAGATCAAACCCAGTGGCGGGATCATCACAAACACCACACGCTCGGCCAGAATCGACAGCAAACCCAGCTTGAGCCACTTATTGATCAAGGCCAGCAAGAACGCTACGCCTCCGACCAGCAGGATGCCGATGATGACTTTCTCATCAATCGGGCCATTGGGGTCAATCCAGAACTCGTCCAACACATAGCCAGCCACCAGCGAGATCAACAGGAGCACGCACAAGGAGCGGGCACCCGAACGTCCATTGGGCTCGGAATAGGTACGGTGTTCAGCCGGGATCGCTGGCACATCCTTGGGACGCAGCACAGCCAGAACCAGGATGTAGGCCAGATAAGCACCAGTCAGCACCAGACCAGGCACCATGGCACCACGGTACATATCGCCTACCGAACGACCCAACTGGTCGGCCAGCACGATCAAGACCAGCGAAGGCGGAATAATCTGCGACAAGGTACCCGATGCGGCAATAACACCGGTTGCCAGCCTGCGGCTATAGCCATAGCGCAGCATGATGGGCAGGGAAATCAGACCCATGGAGATGACCGAGGCCGACACAACACCTGTGGTGGCGGCCAGCATGGCACCGACAGCAACCACGGCAATCGCCAAACCACCCGGCATGGAACCGAACAACTGGCCAATCGTGTCGAGCAGGTCTTCCGCCATGCCCGAACGTTCCAGAATCAAACCCATGAAGGTAAAGAAGGGAATAGCCAGCAAGGTGTCATTGGCCATGATGCCAAACACCCGCAGCGGCAGGGCCTGGAACAAGGACCAGTTAAACAGGCCCATTTCCACGCCAATCAAGCCGAACACCATGCCATTGGCGGCCAGGGCAAAGGCCACCGGGAAACCCAGCAGCAGGAACATAATCAGTGATACGAACATCACCGGCGCCATATTGGCGACAAATAAATCCATCATGATCTGGTTCAGCCTTTGTGTTGATGCTCGAACTTGGCTTGTGCTTGCCGCGCAATTTCTTCAGCCAGCAATTCTTCCGGTGTTTTTTCCTGCAACTTCTTGTTGGGGTTGGGGCAGACACCACGCAAAAACCCAATACACTTGATCAGGTGTGAAATCCCCTGCAAGGTCATCAGGGCAAAACCAATAGGAATGATCAGCTTGGCAGGCCAGCGAATAAGGCCACCGGAGTTCGAGGACACTTCCTGGCTCAGGTAAGAGTCCATGAAGACCGACCAGGACAAGGCCATGATGGCGATACAGGCGGGCAGCATGAACAGCAGCACACATATCGCTTCAATCACGATCTGTTTGCGCTCGGACAGGCGCGAGGCCAGCACATCCACGCGTACGTGTTCATTACGCAAAAAGGTGTAGCCGCCGGTCAGCAAGAACAAAGCGCCAAATAGGTACCACTGCACCTCCAGCCAGGCATTGGAGCTGGAGTCGAAAAGCTTCCGTGCGATGGCGTTATAGGAGCTGATCACTACCACCAGCAGAACCAACCACATGACCGTGCGGCCACATAGTCGATTCAGGCTGTCGATCGCCCTTGATAGTTTGAGTAAAGATTGCATCAATCCCCCAGATTTTCTGCGTTGAAGTTGGTTGAAATCTAGTTGGACCGAAAACGGGTGGCGCGCTTTTCAACTGCATCAAGCAGGAAATACAGCACCAATCCCATGACGGCCAAAATAAACAGGGCGGAGAACACCCGCACTGTGTCGAACACCCCTTGGGCGCTCATAATTACAAAACCCAGGCCACGCTGCGAGGACACAAACTCACCCACAATGGCACCGACCAGCGCCAGGGACAGGGCCACTTTCAGACCCGCCATAATGGATGGCAAAGCGGAGGGCAAACGCACTTTGAAAAACAGGGCGACAGGCCCGCCTTTCAATACCCGGCCCAGATCCAGAATGTCGGGCGAGACCGAGCGCAAGCCCTGCACCGTATCGACAATCACAGCAAAGACAGCGATCAGAAAGGCGATAGCCACTTTGGGCTCGTAACCCGTCCCCATCCAGACCACAAACAAGGGGGCCAGGGCGACTTTGGGAATACTGTTAAAGCCCACGATCAGGGGATAGCAAAACCGCTCAAACAGGGGCGAGCCCACCAGAGCGACAGCAATCAGCACACCGCCTATGGCGGCCAATACAAATCCAGCCAAGGTGACGCCCAGTGTGTAAAGCGCCTGGCCCATATACCAACCCAATTCACCATACAAATCCTTCAGAATCAGCGAGGGGCGCGGCAAAATCACTTCGCGCACCTGCCCCAGCCAACAAATTAATTCCCAAGCCAGCAACACCACGGCGGTAGAAATCAACGCCGCCAGCCAGGAAGGGATAGAACGCAACGCTTTATTCATGGCTATCTCCCGCAGCATCGGCAATGCCGAACAATTGACGGATATGCGCTACGTGGCGTCCAAACTCGGGGGTCTCACGCAAGGACAGCGGACGCGGTCGGGGAAAATCGATCTGGATTTTCTCCAGAATGCGACCCGGACGAGACGAAAACACCAAAACGGTATCGGCGAGGAACACAGCCTCGGCAATGCCGTGCGTCACAAACAAGGTGGTGTTGCCCGTTTTCATCCAGATGCGCTGCAACTCGGCGTTCATGTTGTCGCGCGTCAAAGCGTCCAGCGCACCGAAGGGCTCATCCATCAGCAGCAAGCGCGGATCGTCCACCAAGGCACGGCAGATCGATGCACGCTGGCGCATGCCACCCGATAACTGACGCGGGTAGCTGTCGGCAAACTGAGACAGGCCCGTCAAGGCCAGCAAGGAATCCACCTTATCCAGATAGTCCGCCGTACGTTTACCGGCAAACTCCAGCGGCAAAAGAATGTTGTCGCGAATGGTGCGCCACTCCAGCAGGGCATCCCGCTGAAACACCATGCCTACCTGATCAGGAGGGCCAATGACGGGCTGTTGATCCACCGTCAAAGAGCCACTGCTAATAGTCTCCAGCCCCGCCACACAACGCAGAAACGTGCTTTTCCCGCAACCGCTAGGTCCCAGAATGCTGATGAACTGACCGGGCTGGATATCGACGTTGATGCCATCCAAGGCCAGCACATCGCGCGTACCCTCAAAGCGCTTGCGCACATCTTGAGAAAGAACCCGCGCCGCCATTACTTCAACTCCAGGCTGCTCAGGGATTGCGGGGTGACCACGCCGGACTGGTAGTAGTCCGTGACTTTCTGGCCAGAGGGAATCAGCTCAACACGCTCCAGAGTCGCAATAGTCTTGTCCCAATCGGCAGCCTGGTTCACACCAATACTGCCCTGCTCCACCGCCGGGCCGAAATAGGTTTTAAGAATGTTCAGTTGGTCCAGCAAAATGGCTTTGTCCAGACGTGCATTGGGGCGCTGGGCCACAATCGCGTCCACCGCCTCTTGCTCGTGACCGCTGTAAATGTAGTTCCAGGACTTGGCCACCACATTGGAGAATGTTGTCAGTTCGGGCCCACGGCTGGCCAGCTTGGATTCGCTGGTGAACAAGCCAAAGCTGACCATATCCAGGCCATGTTGGGCGAAGGGAATCGCATTGGACGGGCGCTGACGCGAGACCGAGGCCAATACAAAAGGAATGGTGGAGATCACCGCATCTGCCCGGCCCACCGCGTAGGTCGCCGCCTTGCCAGCCGCATCCACGCTCAGCAAATCCACATCACTGCGACGCAAGCCGCCTGCCGCCAGGAACGCATCCACAAACGGGGCTTCCAGCGAACCGGCGGTGTAAGCGATCTTGCGGCCCTTCAAACCTTCCGGCCCAGTAATCCCGGAGTCCTGGGGTACCAAGACGCCAATATCGCTGGACGTGGCAAACGTTGCCAGCCCTTTAACCGGCAAGCCCTTGCTGCGGGCAATTACCATCGAGGCCAGCGCGGCCTGGCCCACATCAAAACGGTCGCTACCGCCAACGATCTGCACGGCTGTTACCGAACCATTGCCATCTTCCAGCCGCACATCCAGGCCAGCCTGTTTGAACCAGCCTTTCTCCACCGCCAGATGAAACGGTGCATGAACGGCCCATGGGGTCCAATCCAGCTTCACATTCAGCGGCTGTGCGGCGACCCCCCACGTGCTCAACAACAAGGTGGCCCCGATTGCGAGGCGAACACGTCCCCCCAAAGCATAGTGCTCTGTCATCTCCTTACCCCCGTTCTATTTATCGTCTTGCGTCGTCTATGCGCTTATGAGCGCCGGAAAAGTCCCTTGAAGCGATCCCACAAAATGCTGAAGAACATCTTGACCGGATTGAACTCGGCCACCACCGGCTCCTCGCCTTCGGCCAGCGGTTTTTCCAGGCGCAGGTTCACATTCTTGCCAAACTCTGCAATCATGCGGCGCACGAAATCCTGAACCAGGCCGGAACGCGAAAACTGTGCCAATGGCCCTTGCAGCGAATACACCAGTTCCACTTCTACTCGGCTGCGATCATCTCCGTCGGGTAGAACCTGGTAACTGACATCGCCACGGGCACGCGACTGGCTCAAGGAATCCACACCCTCGCCACGCAACACCGCCGCGCGGCGGTCGTTGTCTTCTTCCAACGTGGCATTGCCCTTGAAAGCCGCCGACATGGGGCCAAACTTGATAGCAATCTTGCCTTGTACCGTCGCCCCTTCCTGGGATTCAATGATGGCACCGGGCAAACACCCCGCCACCTTGGGCAGATCTTTCATGAAGGCCCAGACCTGGTCTGCCGGGAATCGGGCTTCAAAGCCACCCTGAATCGCCTGGCCCTTGCCTTTGTCAGCACTACCGGACGCCGCCGGAGCGGCCGCCACTGGAGCAGGAGCCTGCACCTCTTCCTGCACGGCCTCAAACGTGGTGAACCCGTTTTGCGTCCAATCTTGCTGCACATCCTGAACGACAGCAGCCCGCAAAGCCTCAATCTGGGCATCCGGCTGATCGCGCAAGGCTTGCAGCACAGACAGAATCGCGGCCGTGATGCCTTGGTAACCAGTGCAACGGCAAATATTGCCGGACAGTTCAATGCGCACACGAGCTTCGTCGGCATCAGGCAAGCGCAACACAATGTCGCGGCTGGTGGCCAACATGCCGGGCGTACAGAAGCCGCATTGCAAAGCGTGTTTCTCTGAGAAAGCAGTACGCAGACGGCTCATGATCGGGTCGTCGTTATAGCCTTCAACCGTGGTGACTTCATGCCCATCGCATGCACCGGCAAAGGTAATGCAGGAGCGCACCGGACGGCCATCGACCAGTACCGTACACGCCCCGCACACACCATGTTCACAGCTTAGATTGGTGCCAGTCAGCCGACTTTTCTCGCGGATGAAATCACCCAGATGGGTGCGTGGCTCGGCCTCATGCTTTTGCTGGCGGCCGTTAACTTGAATCGAGATTTCTGCCATGTCTTAACCTTTCACGCCCAGCGCCTGCTGCACGCTGCGCTCTACTACCGTACGGAACAACACCTGATGGGCCTCGTCCCTTTGTGCCAGATACGGCTGCAAGGCCGTTGCAATTGTGTCGCCTGCCAAGGCAGCTGCGCCTTGCGAGGCTACCTTCACGGCCAGCTCGGGCAAGGAACGCGGTGCGCCTTCCATGGCCCCGATCACCACTCGCGCCGTGCGCGTGGCCGGGTCGAAGTAGCAGGCACAGCTGGCATCTGCGAACTCACCGACTTTGCGAGTGAATTTGTAGTAGCCCCAGCGAGCCGAACCCGACACCTCAGGGACGTCTACCGATTCGATAAATTCGCCGGCCTCCAACACGGTGGTGTAGGCGGCCACCATGAACTCGCTCATGGGAACGGTACGGCTGCCTTGCGCGCCACGCACATTGACGCGTGCGCCCAAAGCGGCACAGGTCAGCACCCAGTCTGCAGCTGGATCAGCATGGGCCAGACTACCGCCCAAGGTGCCCCGATTACGCACACCCCGATAAGCAATACGACCCGCCACTTTCTGCATCATGTGACCACGCAGCAGTTCGTAAATACCGTCTTCGATCTGGGCGTGGGTCACGGCTGCGCCAATGCGCAGCAAGCCGTTCTTGGCCGAGACCTGACGCAACTCAGGCACGGCCGACACATCCAGCACGCGGCCTGGACGCACCAGACGTAAATTCAGCATTGGGCCCAGGGACTGGCTCCCCCCCATCAGACGTACCGCCGACGGGTCACTGCCAAAGGCATCCTGGATCTGTTTCAGGCTCTGAGCCTGTTCGTATTCAAACTTGGCGGCCTTCATGCCTGAACCTCCGACACGGGCTGGGTTGTTTGCGAGACTGCGGCACGAATCGCGCTAAGCAGTCGATGCGGGGTGACCGGAGTATGGGATACCTTGGCACCGGTGGACTTCAAGGCATTATTGATAGCGGACATGATGGCGGCTGGTGGCGCAATCGCCCCCCCCTCGCCCATGCCCTTGGCACCGAATTCGGTGTTGGGCGACGGGCTTTCCATGTGTTCAATATGAATATTGGGCACTTCGCAGGCACCGGGCATCACATAGTCTGCCAAGGTGGAGGCCAAGGGCTGGCCGAACTCGTCGTAGGGCATTTCTTCGTACAAAGCGGTGCCAATCCCTTGCGCAATCCCGCCTATGGTCTGGCCCTCAACAATCATGGGGTTAATCATGACGCCGCAATCCTCGACCACAACGTACTTCAACACCTCCACGCCGCCGGTGCGCGGGTCCACCGCCACCACGACTGCATTGCTGGCATAGGTAAAGCTGCCGGTATCGACTTTAGGCTTGTAGCCCACGGACAGTTCCAGCCCTTGCGGGTCTACATCGTCAGGCAAATACTGCGGGTTGATATACCAGGCATCCGCCACTTGCGAAATGCTGATCTGGCGGCCATCGGCCATAAAGGTATCGCCTTGATGCTGCAGGCTGTCTACCTCCGTCTTTAGCATGTGAGCGGCGATCTTGCGTACACGGGGCAGCAGCTCTTTACAGGCTTTCGATACTGCACCGCCGGACATCACCAGGGAACGCGATGCGTAGGTGCCAGTAGAAAATGGCGTGCGACCCGTATCACCATGAACCACCTTGATCTTGGCAACGGGAATACCCAGGATTTCACTGGCGATCTGCGCGAAAGACGTTTCCATGCCCTGACCGTGGGAATGCACCCCAACGCGCACTTCCAGGCCACCATCCGGTGTCATGCGTATAAACGCCTGGTCAAAGCCAGGAATCACCGCCGTGCCCCAACTGGCAAACACGGACGTACCGTGTGCCGACTGTTCGGTGTAGGAAGCCACACCCAGGCCAATCAAGCGGCCATCGGGCTCGCCCTGGGCCTGACGTGCCATCACGGCATCCACATCCACCGCCGCCAAGGCGCGACGCAGGCTTTCTGGATAGTTACCCGAGTCGTAATGCTTGTTGGCAACGTTGATGTAAGGCATTTGTTCGCCTTGAACCAAGTTCAAGAGGCGCACTTCCCAAGCCGGTTTACCGACCGCCAAAGCGATCTGGTCCATCATCTGTTCAATTGCCAGACATACACCCGTACGGGCTACGCCGCGATACGGCATGAAGCCGGGCTTATTCGTGCCTACGCCGCGCGTACGGCAGCGGTAGCCACGAAAATCGTAAGGGCCCGGCAAATTGCCCAAGGCTTGGCCTACTTCCAGACCCACAGTAAAGGGCCAGACAGAATAAGCGCCGCCATCAATATCAATTTCTGCATCCAGCGCCAGCAAACGGCCTTCATTGCTGATGTGGGCTTTCAGGCGGTACTGGTGCTCGCGCGTATTGGCACCGGCAATCAAGTGCTCGCGGCGGTCTTCCATGAAACGGAACGGCTTGCGGAAGGTCTTGGCCAACCAGGCCACGCACAGCTCTTCCTGATGCAAGACACATTTATAGCCAAAGGCACCGCCCACGTCGGGCGAAATCACACGCACCTGGGCCTGATCCATACCCAGAAACTGGGCAATGCCCGTACGGTGCATGTGTGGAATCTGGCTGCCGCAATACACCACCAACTGGTCGGCCTGAAAATCCCAGTAAGCCAGCACGGCTTTGCCTTCCATCGGCAACATGCACTGGCGCGACAGGCTGACCGAGTGTTCGATCACCTGATCCGCGCGGGCCGCATGTTCTTCAAACGCAATATCTGAGCGCAGCGTCACAAACTCGTTGTTCTGCCAGCCTTCATGCAAAAGATCGCCCTGGGCAGCCAGCGACGCCTGCACACTGCCATACACCGGCAACTCGTCGTACAAGGCTTCGATTTCTTCCAGAACGTCTTCAGCCACGGCGCGGCTTTCACCGAACGCCAGGGCGACCGGCTCGCCCACATAACGCACACTGCCCGAGGCCAGCGGCGGCATGCTGGAGGACTGATAGCTGGGCAAAGTGGAGGCGGCGTAAATATCCTGACAGTCCGGCATATCCACGCGGGTGATCACCTGCGCGCGTGCGCTGTCTTCAATATTGATCTGCCGGATACGGGCATGCGCCATAGGGCTGCGCAGGAAGGCGACTTCCTGCAGACCTGGCATGGTCATATTGCCGATGAAGTTGCCCTGGCCATTGAGATGGCGCGCATCCTCTTTACGAAGGATACGCGCGCCGACTCCCTGGCCACCCGGGCTTGACGGGTGACTGTGCTGACTCATTTCACTACCTTAATAATGTGCTGCTTAACTACGCTTGCCCAGCTCGCTGAAAGTAAAGTTGTCCAGGGCGCTTTCGGCAACCCGGAACCAGCTGGCTTCCTGCTCTTGGAAGGCCTTCCAGCTTGGATAGATTTTGGCAAAATCGGCATTGCTTTCAGACAGCTCAGCCCACAGCTCCTGGGACTTGTCGTAGGCCGCCTTCATAACGTCTTTGGGGAAGTAGCGCAGCTTGGCACCTTCAGCAACCAGCTTGCGCAAGGCGGCGGGGTTCAAGGCGTCGTACTTGGCCAGGCTCAACATGGTCTGTTCGTTACAGGCCGTCTCGAAAGCGGCTTTGAAGTTAGCTGGCAAGGCTTCCCAGGCGTCTTTGTTGACCATGGTGGTCAAAGAGGCACTGCCCTCGAACCAGCCGGGGGAGTAGTAGAAGGGAGCGACTTTGTTCAAGCCCAGTTTTTCGTCGTCGTAGGGGCCAATCCACTCTGCGGCGTCAATCGTGCCTTTTTCCAGCGAGGAGTAAATGTCGCTAGGGGGAATTTGCTGGGGAACAGCGCCCAGCTTGGACAGCACCATGCCGCCAATGCCACCAATACGCATCTTCAAACCCTGTAGGCTGCTCAGGTCTTTGATTTCCTTACGAAACCAGCCGCCCATTTGCACGCCCACATTACCGGCCACAAAGTTCACGATGTTGTACTGGCTGTACATGTCGCGCAGCAATTGCAGGCCACCACCAAAATGCACCCAGGAGTTGTGCTGACGGGCATTCATGCCAAAAGACAGGCCGGTATCAAAGGTAACGGCGGTGTTCTTGCCCACAAACGCCGTGCTGAGTACATGGTTGCATTCCACCGTGCCATTGCTGATGGCATCCATGTTCTGGGCGTAAGGCACCAGCTCGCCGCCGGGAAAAGCGCGGATTTCGAACTTGCCTTCAGTCAGTTCACTAACACGTTTGCACAAAGCTTCGGCGGAGCCGTAAATCGTATCCAGGCTTTTGGGCCAGCCGGTGGACATGCGCCAGCGCACGCTAGGGTTGTTTTGTGCAATGGCAGGGGCAGCAACTGCGGCCAAACCTGCGCCCGCCACCGTTGCCGATTTCAGCAAAAAACTACGACGCTCCATCACTCACCTCTTTGTATTTTTTAATGTATTCACACCCCTGCTCGATAGGGGCCTAGGTATTTTCCCGCCAGTCTGGCCGTGTCCTCAGACACGTATTAATGGCTCTTGCCAGACCGCCCCCCGAGGGACAAGACGGAGTTTCAAAGCAGTGTCACTGCGCTAAAAAAATCACATTTACTGCCTCGATAATAGTAAGTGTGCTGATTAATTAATTTTTGGTCAAGCAGGGAAAATACTGACGCATGTCCTTGATGAGATAAAGGAAAGCCGTATCAATAGCTTAAGCCTAAACTAGCATAATCCCTGATAAAAACGATATTTTATTTTATAATTTATACAGTATACTGACTAACTGAAAGAACAAACCGGAGACAATTTTGAACTGGATAAAAATTTCCGAAACCGACGCCATCGACAACGAAGAATCCCTGGCGATTGACTGGCAAGGCAAGAAACTGGCCCTGCACAAACTGGACGACGAGTTCTACCTGACCGACAACGTCTGTACCCACCAGTACGCGCTTTTGTCGGAAGGCTATTTAGAGGATGGTTGCGTGGAATGTCCTTTGCATCAGGCCAAATTCTGTTTGCGCACGGGCAAGGCCATGAACGCGCCGGCCACAGTGGATATCAAGGTATATCCGCTGCGTATTGAAGGCAGCGCTATTTTGGCTGACTTTAGTCAGGCATAAGCACTTTTTTTTCTGCTGACGAGACCTGCAACATCATGGCACACCACACTTCCGTACTGATCATCGGCGCTGGCCAAGCGGCTTCGGTGCTGGCGCGCGAACTGCGCAGCCTGGGCTATACCGGCAGCATCACGCTGGTGGGCGACGAAACCCACCTGCCTTACGAGCGTCCGCCCCTGTCCAAAGACGTACTCAAATCCACGGCGAGCAGCGACAGCGTTTTTCTGCAAAAAGCGGAGTTCTACCAAGAACAAAACATTGAACTCCTGCTCAGCACCACGGTGCAATCGCTGGACTGCACCACGCGCCAAGCTACCTTAAGCAATGGCCAGACCTGGAGCTTTGAACACGCCGTGCTGGCCACCGGTGGCGCCGCCCGCGAACTGGCGTTGCTGCCTGCCACTCAAGCCGACGCCCTCTACTTGCGTACCCTGGACGATGCTCTTAGTTTGCAAGCCCGTCTGCAGCCCGGTCTGCGCGCGCTTGTGATTGGCGGTGGCTTCATGGGTTTGGAGCTGGCCTCAACCGCCAGCGAAACCGGCGCACAAGTCACGGTCATTGAAGCTAACGAGCGCCTGCTGGCGCGCAATGCCCCTGCCCTGCTCTCACAATGGTTGTTGGAGCGTTTCGAGTCGCAAGGCATCACGGTGCGTTTGGGCCATGGCGTCCGCCAGGCTCACTTTGCAGCCGAAAACGAACACCCGGTTCAGCTGGAATTGAACGACGGCCACATCCTGAGCGGTGATCTGGCTATCGTGGCGGCAGGGCTAACAGCGAACTCTGCCCTGGCCCACGCCAGCGGCATTGCTGTAGACCAGATGACCGCCGGGATTATTGTGGATCGCCAGGGTCGCACCAGCCTCGCCGGCATTTATGCCGCAGGCGACTGCACCACCCAAATCTGCCCCGATACCGCCGCCCGCAGCCGGACCGAATCTTGGCAAAACGCCAATGAGCAGGCCCGCCAGGTTGCCCATGCAATTGCCGGGCTGGATGCACCCGTACCCCCGGTCAGTTGGTTCTGGACCGATGTACTCGGCTGCAATATTCAAATGCTGGGTCAAGGCAGCCCGGATCTGGACTATCAGGTACGCGGCGTCATGGACAGCCAGGGCGAAGCCATCACGTTCATGCTGCTGGCCTTCGAGGGGCAATATTTGCGCCACGCCATTGCCGTCAATGCGGGTGCTGATTTGCGCGCCTTGCGCAGTGTCATGGAACAGAACGTACCGGTAGACCCGGCCATCGTGCTGGACCCGGCCACCAAGCTGCGCCAGTACGTCAAAGAAGCCGCCCGTGCGGCCCATGCCTAAGAAATAAGAAACAGAAGCGGTCAACGCCGCCTCGTCATCACGAATCATTAAAGAGTTATCAGAGGAGATCTTCATGTATCAGACGCAAACGGTGATCGGCCAGACGGTCGGGTCCAAAGACCGCCCCGTTGAGGAATGCACCTGGCCCGAGGACGTGCTCAACACCATCCCGGACTGGGTCTACACCAGCAACGACATCTACAACCGCGAGATGGAACGTATTTTCCACGGCGACACCTGGAACTTCGTGGCCCTGGAAGCAGAGATCCCCGACTCGGGCGATTACAAGCGCTCTTATGTAGGCTCTACGCCGGTCGTAGTTGCGCGTGCTGAAGATGGCAGCATCAATGTGTTTGAAAACCGCTGTGCCCACCGTGGCGCAGAGTTCTGCCGCCACAACCAGGGCAACACGAATGAATTTGTGTGCCCGTACCATCAGTGGTCCTACAGCCTGAAGGGTGATCTGCAAGGGATTCCGTTCAAGCGCGGTGCTAATAAAGAAGGCGGCATGCCCCGCAGCTTCAAGAACTCCGAGCATGGCCTGAAAAAATTGAATGTGACTACGCACAACGGCGTAATTTTTGCGTCCTACAGCGACAAGGTCGAGCCGATCACGGAATACCTGACGCCTGGCATTTTGCAGGACTTCGAGGCCATCTTCCCCGGCAAGAAGCTCAAGATTCTGGGTTACTACCGGAACGAGTTGCCTTGCAACTGGAAGATGTACCACGAGAACCTGAAAGACCCTTACCACGCTACCCTGCTGCACTCGTTCCTGGTGGTGTTTGGTCTACTGGTCGCGGGTAACAAGTCGCAGATGTATGTGGACCCGGTACATGGCCGTCACGGCTACATGGCGTCGGCCAAATCCGAGGACAAATACGCCGAGGTTAGCGAAGACAACAAGAAGGAAATGCGGTCGTTTGTGGACGATATGCGTTTGCGCGACGAGCGCTTCCTGGACTACGTCAAAGAATTTGATTCGCCTTGGTCGGTAACGATGCAGACTATCTGGCCCAACCTGATTGTTCAGCGCGAGATGAACACGTTGGGCGTGCGCCAGATTGTGCCCAATGGCCCCAATAGCCTGATCATGCAGTGGACCATGTTTGGCTACGAGGACGATACCGAAGAGATGACACGTCACCGTCTGCGTCAGGGCAACCTGATGGGGCCTGCCGGTTTCCTGGGTCTGGAAGACAACGAGGCCATGAAGTTTGTGCAGGAAGGGGTACGTCGTTCCAGCAGCGATGTGAACATCATCAAGCTCGATGAGAGCAAGCTGGGTACGTCCAATACGCTGATCTCGGAAGCGGCGATCCGCTCCATGTATCAGTACTACCGCCAAGTAATGGATCTGTAAGACGAGCTGACTTATGAAAATGGATTTTTCTTTCAAACCCGCCCAGGTGTCGGTCGAGCGTGCTATAGCTCTGAAGGCAGAAATTGAGCTGTTCAATGCCGAATACTGTGCCACCCTGGATCGTGGCAATGTTGAGGACTGGCCCATGTTCTTTGTGGAGGACGCCTTGTATCGCGTAACTTCACGCGAGAACGCAGACCTGAAACTGCTGGTGGGCCTAGTCTATGCCGAAGGCCGCGACATGATGCATGATCGCGCCGTGGCCATTGCCCGCACGCAAATGTATGCGCCACGCTACATGCTGCATCTGGTGACCGACCTGCGTGTGGTCAGCGAGGCAGATAACGGAGATATCGAGGCCGAAGCCAACTTCATGTTGATGCAGACCTTGATAGAGGGGCCCTCTACGGTGCATTTGGTGGGCACTTACTTTGATACGTTTACCCGTGAAGAAGGTCGTTTGATGCTCAAGGAACGTCAGGTGATTTTTGATACGTCCATTTTGGCGAACGATCTGGTCTTCCCGGTTTAAGCCTGGTTTTTATTGCTGTTTCAGAGCCGCCTTGATCAGGTGGCTCGACCTGTTTACCTCCGCTGTCCTGTTTGTATTACCGCTCTAACGCTGAACACATTCCCTTTCGGGATATCGTCCAGCCGGGCGGTTTTTTTTTCGTCTGGCGTTTATGGGCTTGTCGTCGCGATATACCTGGAACACCAAGATCAAGGAAAGCGCGTCGTTCTATGCGCTTAGAAATGACACTAGGCATTTCATCCACGATAGTGAAAATCGCACAAATCTGTGAGTACACTGAGCTTTCTCGTTTTCCCTAGTAGGATATTTTAGAATAAATGTGAATAATATTTATGTCAGTACACTGACTATTCATACATAAAAAATAATCCCAGAACTCGATTCTCGAGGAGACACAATGTTCCAACGCAAACCGCGCCTGCTGACCCTGGCCGGCCTGTTGCTGAGCTGTTCCATGCTCGCTCCTGCAGCCGCCAGCGCCAACACTTTTCCCGACAAACCCATCGAGATCATCGTCACCTTCCCACCCGGTGGCGGCACAGACTTGCTGGCCCGCCTGATTGGCAACTACTTTAACGAACAGCTGGGCCAGCCCGCCATTGTGGACAACCGTCCCGGCGCCAGCGGCAATATCGGCGCACGTATGGTGGCCCAGCGCCAAGCCGACGGCCAGTCGCTGCTGATGGTCAACAGTTCCTTCGCGGTTAATCCGGCCGTGTTTGACAAGCTGCCTTTCGATCCCAAGAAAGACTTCGCCGCTATCTCCAATTTTGCCTTCGTACCGTCCGTCATCATCGTGCCAGCCGACTCGCCTTTCAAGACCTTGAAGGACCTGATCGCAGCTGCCCAGGCAAAACCAGGTGAAGTGTTCTTTGGCTCCTGCGGCAACGGTACCCCTCAGCACCTAGCCGGCGAAATGCTTAACGAAGCGGCCAAGGTAGAGATCGCACACATCCCCTACAAGGGCTGCGGCGGTGCCCTGAATGATGTCATGGGTAATCAGGTTGGTTCAGCTTTTGTGACCGCCTCCAGCACCCTGCCCTTCATTGAAAGCGGCAAAGTGCGTGCGCTGGCCGTGACCTCGGCTGAGCGTAGCCCCCTGCTGCCCGACGTGCCGTCCGTTGCCGAGCTGGGCTACCCCGGCTATGAGCTGAACCAGTGGCACGGACTGCTGGCACCGGCTGGCACCCCCGAGGCGGTGGTGCAGCAACTACACGAAGCCGTGGAAAAAATTATTGCGCGTGACGACGTGAAAGCCAAGCTGACCAGCCTGGGCTACACGGTCGCCCACGACGGCCCTGCCGAGTTCCAGGCGATGATCAATGCCGACATCGACCGCTTCCAGGAACTGGCACAAAAAATCGGACTGAAAATCAACTAAGGACCCACCATGAACAAACTGAAGCTGAGCGTATCGATTGGCAATTACGACCGCACCCTGGCCTTGAAGGACGGACGCGTCGGGATTGAGGGCTGCGATATCAATGTCGTGTCGCTGGAACCGGAAGAAGCGTTTCACCGCGCATTCCGCTACGAGGAGTTCGATATCACGGAAATCTCCATGAGTAGCCACATGATGACCACGGCACGCGGCGACAACCAGTACATCGGCATTCCGGCCTTCTTGTCGCGCGTATTTCGCCACTCCGGCATTTATGTGCGCACCGACCGCATCCGCAAGCCCGAAGACCTGAAAGGCAAGATCATCGGCGTGCCCGAATACCAGATCACGGCCAACGTCTGGATCCGCGGCATTTTGCAAGATGAGTTCGGCATCCACCCCAACCAGATCAAGTGGGTCCGAGGTGGTATTGAGGAGCCGGGCCGAGGCGAGCGCTCACCCATCGACTTGCCAAAGGACATCAGCCTGGAACAAATTCCTGACGACCGCACGCTGTCGGACATGCTGGAAAAAGGCGAGATTGACGGCTACATCGGTGCACGCGCACCCTCGTGTTTTTTACGTGGCGCTCCCAATGTGGGCCGCCTGTTCGGGGATGAGTACCTGGAAGTGGAAAAAGACTATTTCCGTCGCACAAAAATCTTCCCCATCATGCACATGGTTGGCATCCGCAAGTCCCTGGTACAGGAAAATCCCTGGCTGCCCGTCAGTGTCTATAAGGCCTTCCTGAAAGCCAAAGAACTGGCCGTGCACGAATTGAACGAGCTGTGCCACCTGGCCGTGACCCTCCCCTGGATGGTGCATCATCACAATGAAGCCAAGGCCTTGATGGGCGAAGACTACTGGCCTTACGGCCTGGAAGCCAACCGCCACACGATTCAGACCTTCGCGCAGTACCACCACGATCAAGGCATGTCGCAACGCCTGGTCAAGCCCGAGGAACTGTTCGCGGCCTCCTCGCTGGACCTCTCCAAGATATAAGGCGATACCGGCATGAAGGCTCCTGTTTTCAATTACTACGCCCCCGAGACGCTGACCCAGGCGCTGGAGCTTTTGTCCACCCAGGACAATGCCCGCGTCCTGGCGGGCGGCCAGTCCCTGATGGCCATGCTCAATATGCGCTTTGCGTTTCCCGATACGCTGGTGGATATCAACCAGCTACCCGAGCTGGCCTATCTGCGCGAGCAGGACGATGGCAGTATCGCCATCGGCGCCATGACTCGCCAGCGCGATGTGGAGTTCTCCGAGCTGGTAGCCGCGCGGCTGCCCCTCTTGAAAGAGGCCATTTTGAACGTCGGGCATCGCCAGACGCGCAACCGTGGCACCGTGGGCGGCAGTCTTTGCCAACTGGACCCTTCCGCCGAGATACCGACGGTCTGCATGGCCATGGACGCCGTGCTGACCGCTTCCCATGCACGCGGGGAACGAGCCATTCCAATGGCCGAGTTTCCGGCGGCCTACATGACACCGAGCATGCAGGCCGACGAGTTACTGACCCGTGTGCAGATCCAGCCCTGGCCTGCCGGCCACGGCTGGGCCTTTCTGGAGTTTTCCCGTCGCCACGGCGACTTTGCCATTGTGTCCTGCGCTGTCCTGCTGTTACTGGACGAAGCGGACCTGGTCTGTCGCGCCAGCATCACCTTGGGCGGCGTGGGTGCTTTTCCCCTGCGCATGAGCGAGGCCGAAAATAGTTTGCTAGGCACACCGCTAGGCCCCGATGACATCGACCGAGCCGCCGAACTGTGCGGCCAGGTGGATGCCGCCAGCGACAGTTATGTTCAGGGCTGGTATCGCCAGCGACTGGCCAAAGAATATACAGCGCGTGCCTTGCGGCTCGCGCTCTCCCGTACAGGAAAACGGCATGAGTAATACCTCTCCTTCGGACAGCCGCCCCATCACACTGTGTGTCAATGGACGCACGCTGACAGCATCGGCCGAACCACGCGTCAATCTGGCGGATTTCCTGCGTCACGACCTGGGCCTGACGGGCACCCATGTGGGCTGTGAACATGGCGTCTGCGGTGCCTGCACGGTACAGATAGACGGCCACTCGGCACGCAGTTGCCTGATGCTGGCCATCCAGGCCCAGGGCACGAACATCCGCACCATCGAAGGCCTGGCCGACGAGCAAGGCCACTGGCACCCAGTTCAAAAAGCATTCCATGAACTGCATGCTTTGCAATGTGGTTTCTGTACACCCGGCGTGCTGATGTCGGTCGTGGAGCTATTGGAGAACCACAGCGACCCCAGTGATGAGCAGATCCGCGATGTGCTGTCCGGCCATCTTTGCCGCTGTACTGGCTATCAGAATATTGTGCGCGCGGTGCAGAAAGCCGCTGCCGCGATGAGAGCAAGCCATGCACATGAATGATTCTCCCGAACGGGAGCCCATCACCCAGACCCAGACTTCTCCCGGCATGGGGCAATCCTTTCTGCGCCTGGAAGACGAAGCCCTGCTGACGGGACAAGCGCAGTTCCTAGATGACGTTCCCATGGACGGCGTGCTGCACGCCTGTTTCGTGCGCAGCCCACATGCCCATGCGCGTATTCGCTCCATCGACCTGTCGGCTGCCCGAGCTCTGCCCGGCGTACACGGCGTGTTTGCCGCCCAAGATCTGCTGGGCGAACTCACCCATTGGCGCATGCCGCTAGGCTTTGCCTTTGCCGTCCTGCCCGAGAACACCGTCCCCTTTGTGCTGGCCCGTGACGAAGTCGCCTTCGTGGGCGAAGCTATTGCCGTGGTCGTGGCCCAGTCGCGCCACCTGGCCGAAGACGCTGCCGCCCTGGTCACCATTGATTTCGAGGTTCTGCCGGGTATCTCGGACGTGCGTCGTGCCCTGGAAGCAGACGCCCCGCTGGTGCGCACCGAGCTGGAAAGCAATGTGCTGCAACACTACACGCTGGCCTACGGCGAGGTGGATGCGGCCTTTGAGGGTGCGGACATCATCATCGAAGAGTCGTTTTCTGCCCACCGTGGCTGCGCACACCCCATTGAAGGTCGTGGTGTGCTGGCACGGCTGGACGCCGCCGGTAATGAAATGACAGTCTGGTCCTCGACCCAGATGGCGCACGAATTGCACTACACCCTAGCCCTGATGCTGGGCCATCGCGAAGACCAGCTACGCGTCATCACGCCAGACGTAGGCGGCGGCTTCGGCGCAAAGTTCATGATCTACCCCGAGGAAATCGTCATTCCCGCCGTAGCCCGCCTGCTGCGCCGCCCCGTCAAATGGGTGGAAGACCGACGCGAGAACTTCTTGACCTCTATCCAGGAGCGCGACCAGTTCTGGACCATGAGTCTGGCAGCCGACAAGGACGGCCATATACGCGGCCTACGCGGCCATTTCATCCATGACCATGGCGCCTACACCCCGCAGGGTACCAACGTGCCCTACAACGCGGCCTCGTCCATGACAGGCCCCTATAAGGTGCCTGCCTTCAGCCTGACCGCCGACGTGGTCTACACCAACAAAGTACCCGTTGCCACCGTGCGCGGAGCAGGCTACCCGCAAGCCGCCTTCGTCATGGACAGACTGATGGACAGACTGGCGCAGCAAACCGGCATGGACTCCATCCGCTGCCGCGAGCTGAACCTGATTCCAGCCTCCAAAATTCCCTACACCAAGCCACTCAAATCCCGTGCGGGTGTTCCCCTGGTCATCGACAGCGGCGACTTCCCGCGCATGCAAGCCATGGCAGAGGACGCTATGGACCGAGACGGTTTCGAGCAGCGTCGACAGGACTCCCTGGCGCAAGGCCGTTACCGTGGCCAGAGCCTGGCAAATGCCGTCAAACCCACGGGCCGTGGGCCCTATGAATCGGCTACAGTCAAAATTTTCCCCTCAGGCCGGATTGCCGTCTTTACGGGTGCGCTGGCCATGGGACAAGGTATCAAGACCTCGCTGGCGCAACTTTGTGCCGCCTATTTTGGGGTCGATCCGGGCGGCGTGGACGTCCACGCCGGAGACACGCGCCATATTGGTTTTGGCATGGGTGGCTTCGCTAGCCGCCAGTCACTAATGGCCGGTACAGCTGTTGAACAGGCTTCCACCCAGCTGCGCCAAAAAGTGCTGCAAGCCGCGGCCACCGTGCTGAACGTACCGGAAAGCACGCTGGATATCGCTTTTGGCATCGTCAGTAGCAGCGCAAGCCCCGAGACCGTCAGCCTGGCACGATTGGCTATGCTGCTTAAAGGCGTGCCGGGCTACAGCCTGCCCATCAAGACCGATCCGGGCCTGGAGTGTACGGCCCACTTCCATTGCGATGAACAGGCCTATGCGGGCTCCACGCACGCCTGCGAAGTAGAAGTCGATGCCACTACGGGGGCTATCGAAATCAAGCGCTATCTGGCCGTGCAGGACTGCGGCAATCTGATCAATCCCATGATTGTTGAAGGTCAGGTGGTGGGCGGAGTCGTTCATGGGCTGGGCAACGCACTGTTTGAACACATGGCCTACGACGCCGAGGGTCAGCCTTTATCGACCACCTGCGCGGAATATCTACTCCCTACCGCTCCCGAAGTACCCGACATCGATGTGCTGTTTTGCCCCTCGCCCACGCGCCTGAATCCACTCGGTGTCAAAGGCGTGGGTGAATGCTCCACGATCGCTGTTGCAGCGGCCGTCATCTCCGCGGTGGAACACGCACTGGCACCGCTGAATGTGCGCATCAACGAGTTCCCGCTCAGCCCCATGCGGCTGCTGGAACTGATTGATCAGGCCACACAAAAACACAATAAAACAGGAACCCTGCCATGAACTTCAAGAACCGGTTTCACATTCCTTTGCCGCTGGATCAAGCCTGGGCGCTGATGCTGGATGTCCCCCGCATCATGCCCTGCCTGCCCGGAGCCAAACTCACCGACGTGCTGGACGGCAATAAGTATCAGGGTTCTGTATCGGTCAAGCTCGGTCCTATCAAGCTGTCGTTTGACGGTACAGCCGAACTGGTACGCACTGACGAGGAAAACCACATCGCCTATCTGCGCGGAGCCGGTCTGGACCCCAAGGGGCGCGGTTCTGCCAGTTCAGACTTCAGCTTCGCACTGACACCATCGCCAGATGGCGGTACTGATGTGGAGGTCAACACCGAGCTGACCTTGTCCGGTGCCGTCGCTCAGTACGGGCGCGGTAGCGGCATGATTGCTGAAGTGGCCGGCCAGATCCTGGGGCAGTTCGAGCGCAACCTGGCACGTATGGTCCAGGGCGGCGCAGACCCTGCAACACAACTCGACACTCCCATTGCAGCAGCAAGCCAGCCTATGGCGTCCACGCCGGGCAGCTCGGTTGCCAGCCAGGGAGTAGCAGCGGGGTCATCCATCTCCTCCCCCGAGGCGCAAGCCATCTTGTTCCAGGCCCAGGCCGTGCTGGCACAGACCCAGCAATTGCAAGCCCAGATGCAGCAGACCTTACTGCGCCTGCAAACGCGCCGTCGCCAGGATGACAATGAGGCCGGAGAGCTGAACATGCTGTCCATCGGACTGAAGGCCGTCTGGTCACAGATCCGCTATTCAGTGGGCAGGCTGTTCGGGCGTAAAGATCAGGCGTAAAAATCACGTAGCCTGAGCAACACAAGCAAAAAAAAGCCCCCGAGAGCTGTTCAGCTCCCAGGGGCACTTGTCCGACGGCCTGCCCCCAAGCGGCAGACTATCGATACTCGGTCACAGTCCCAACAACGTCATCGCCTCTTCACGCGTTGCCACGGTGGCGTACTTCTGACGCATGTCGAACAGGTTGGCGTCATGCGGGCCAATAGCACGGTCACCCACGCAATCAGAGACCACCAAGGGACGAAAGCCCAGTTGCATCGCATCGACCACGCTGGAGCGTACGCAGCCACTGGTGACGGCACCGGCGACCAGCAGCGTTTGCACACCACGTTGAGTCAACCATGCCGCCAAAGGTGTGCCGAAGAAGGCCGAGGGCACATTCTTGCGAACCACAAACTCACCAGGGGCAGGTGCCAGTTCAGGCACGATATGGCTGTTGTGCGCGTCTTCGGTCAAGCCCAACATGCCGGGCACTTTAATGCTGAAGATATTATTATCCGCGCCATCATCCGCATACACGATGCGAGTGTGAGCCACAGGCCAACCTTGCTCACGCGCCGTTGCCAGCAACTTCTGCGTATTCTCGATGGCCTCTGGAATATTGCCTCCACCAAATACCGCTGGATCGGCAAAGCCATTAACCAAATCAATAATCAGCAGACCGAAAGGAGCTTTGGGCTCCAGCATCGAACCAAAACCTTGTTGAGCGTACACCGCTCCTTCATTCGTACTCACCCACGCCTCCGTCCAGTACTTTGCCATCACGCACGACCGCACGACCGTCCAGGCTGACCGTGCAATGGCGCAAAGGAATATCAATATGGCAGGCTGTTGTGCGCTTGCCACCCGCTTCATTGTTCGGGCCCAAGGAGAACAGGAAGTTACCCTCGAACGCACGCGCGTCCATGCCAATGGTGTTCTCACGCGAATACAGACCCAAGGTGGACCAGTGAGCGCGTGGCTGCAAACCCCAACCAATATGGGAAATCGCATAGCCTTCAGGATCGTTAAAGGTCTTCATGTACTCGTCCAGCAGCTCAGCTTCAATGCCACCTTCAATCTTGGTGGCATAGCCGTTTTCTACCGTCAGAATAATCTGCTCAGTCGAGTATTTCTTCTGTGGCAGAAGAATGTCGCCCTTGTCGATTACGATGGTGCCGTTGGTACCCAGCTCATTGGGCCAAGTCAGCACAAAACCGCTAGGCCAGTGGTCCCAACGACCGGGCTCATCCACGAAACCGTACTCACGAATGGCGGGGAACTCACCCAACGGGCAGCGCAAATCTGTACCGGCTGCCGAGGTAATGCTCATTTCCTTGGCGGCTTTGATCAAGGCTGCCGCCGCGGTCACGCGAGCACGATCTGCTTCGGTCGGCACAGTA
>NZ_BMZN01000006.1:31138-128582 GCF_014652815.1 Alcaligenes pakistanensis | reverse complement strand
GTGGAGGACGATGGGGCGCGTACCAGGCGGAACGTTATATTTGAGGCCCTCACCCACGTCTGTCTTGCTGGATTTCCACCCAACTTTTGCGGCATAGATCTCGGCAGCTTCCCGCTGACTAAAACGACCACACATGACACGCTCCTAATATAAGGACCTAGTTTGGACAGTAGGCTGGCTATTTCCAAACGTCAACAACTTGGCTCCAGTCGGTTGTATAGGCAGGAGTCATACGCTCCTGCTTCATCTTCCAAACAGCATCGTCAGGGGCGAACGAGCTGGCCGCGGCGATGGTGCTGCGCCCGTATCGCTGATTCAGGTCGTCAAGAACCGACATCAGGGCAGGCTTGTCCATTGAGGTGGACGGGGGCGCTGCTGAAAAAAGGCTGCCTTGCGAGGCAACTTGCTGCTGACTCGCTAAGTCCAGCAGGCATACGCCTGCCTTGGAGTACTTGAATCCTTCCCGGTAGACCTTTCGTAACGCGGAAAGGGCGGCTTGCACCAGATCGACAGTGTTGTCAGTGGGAACAAGCATGCGTGCAACAGTGCCGCCAGAGTATTGTGGGTCGTTGCGAAAGTAGCTTGTTCTAATGAACACCAGGACCGATGCGGTCATGGATTCTTGCGAGCGTAGCTTTTCAGCTGCACGGCTGACGAAGGTGCTGATGGCTTGCTCCAGATCCTCAAGGGCCAATACAGGCCGACCAAATGAGCGAGAGCACATGATTTGCTGCTTATCCGCTGGCACCTCTTCCCACTCCAAGCAAGCCTCCCCGGCCAGCTCTCTTGACGTTTTGGAAACCACAATAGAAAACTTATCGCGCATTACGCGCCAATCAGCCTGAGCTAAGTCTGCTGCCGTATGGATTTCAAGTGCTTGAAGCTTTGGCGCAAGCTGCCTACCTACACCCCACACATCACTAATGGGGACATGCCGGATGGCACGCATGAGGTCCGCAGTGGAAAGCTCCGACAAATCACAGACACCTTGGAGGCGGGGCAGCTTCTTGGCCAGATGATTAGCGAGCTTGGCCAGGGTCTTTGTCGGTCCGATGCCCACGCAAGTAGGAATGCCCACCCATTGACGGACGCGCTGACGGATTGCCCCGCCGATTTCCCGGCCGCTGCCGGGTACGCCAGTCAGATCCAGAAAGGATTCATCGATTGAGTAAATCTCCTGCTTGGGGGAGAACTGGCCGATGACGTTCATCATTCTGCCGCTGAGGTCGCCGTATAGATTGAAATTGGCGGACAGTGCAATAAGCCCGTGACTGTCGGCCAGGTGCTTAATCTTGAACCAGGGCGCACCCATTTTGATGCCCAGGTCTTTGGCTTCCTGTGTCCGAGCAATTGCGCAGCCATCGTTATTGGAGAGCACCACCAAAGGCCGGCCTTCATAAGCAGGGCGCATCGACCGCTCGCAGGAGCAGTAAAAGGAGTTGCCGTCTACGAGGGCTATGCGGGGAGCAGGCCTTTGAGTGTCCACGTCACTACTCCCCATATCGTTAGCTCTTGCCCATCCCGAAATTCAATATCTGAAAATGTTGGGTTTGCTGCTTGTAGCTTTACCCGGCCGGCTCTGCGGAAAAGGCGCTTGATGGTGAACTCGCCATCCACTACAGCCAGTACTACCTGGCCATGCTTAGCTTCGATAGAGCGATCGATCACCACATAATCACCATCGTCAATCCCGGCATCACGCATGGAGGGGCCGCGCACACGCATAAAAAAGGTGGCGTCTGGCTGATTGATCAGCAGCTCGTTCAAGTCTAGCCGCTTTTGGGCGTGATCTTCAGCAGGGCTGGGGAATCCACACTGCACCGTTGAGGGCGTGGTCCAGACGTATACTGGTAGTTGAGAGAGGGGGGCGGGGGCGGTCATGACAAATGCTGTATAAAAAAACAGTAATTTAGCATTATCAGCGCCCTAATGTGTTACAGGCTGTGGACACAAAAAAGCCCGCCATATGGCGGGCTGTCAGAAATGTGTCCGAGCTTAATCCGTACTGGAGTCATCGCTCCCTGTAGAAGCATTTTAACTTTTGGGGGCATGGATGGGGGTATGCGGCTTGCTCGTGAAAGAGGAAGTCTAAGCATATCAACACCCTAGAAAAACACCCCCGTTCCAGTACTGCCTACCAGAATACATGCACACAGCTCCAAGCTGTGCCAAGAAAAGCCCCAAAGCATTGATCTCTGGGGCTTTTTTGTTGCCCGGCGTTCTAAGCAGCGCCAAGCCCCGCCAAAGTATTTTTGAGGCATGAACGGGGGCATGGCTATTTTGGTGCTTTCTCCAGCTGCACGTCCAAGTAATCCGACCACCATTGCATCAGATTATGGCGCTCTGCCATGTATTGAACATGGTTGTAAGCACGGCGTACCTTGTTGCGATCACGGTGTGTCAGCTGGCGTTCAATCCCCCCTGAGCGAAAACCGCCTTGCTCGTTCATGATGGTGGAGGCTAGGCCACGAAAGCCATGGCCCGTCTGCAGGCCCCCAAATCCCATAATCTTCAACGCCCGATTCATTGTCTCGCTGCGCGAGCCTGCTTGGTCAATGCCTGCTATGCTAGCTTAGGCGACAGGTTATCTGTGAAGATTCGACCGTTCAGCAGTGCCTACACACATTCAGGCATTGTCGAGCATGTCTCCTGCTGCCATGAATAAACCGAGCGAACGATAAACAAGAGCAAGTTCAACCAAACTGGAGAGATTTTCATGGGCACCAACATTGTTACTGAAGCTGATCGTAAGCGTACTCCTCCTCCCGCCCCTCCCAAGGGCGTGACTCTTAGCACGAAAGGCCGAGGCCAACGTGTTAGCCAGGAGCGTGGCGCGCATACACGCAGCAAGAAAAATCCCGGCAAACGCGCGCATTCGGGTTAATTTCTGGGGGTAGTTTGGTGCCAGCATCCTTCTGCCTGCCTAATGAGGACGCTGACTCTGGATCGTCGCGCTTGTAAGATCGGCGGCGTCCAGCATCTCCTACCCCCACATACCAGGACGGCCATGACTTAAAGTCGATTCTTGGAATTTCAGGAATCTTAATAGATGGGCTGGATGATCCGTCCGTAGGCCGCGAACGCCAACTAGTTGAAGTCCTCTCCGTCCTCAAGTTATGGATGCCACTTGCACGGTAAGGGCGGGGGGCTAAGGCATAACAGCTTAGTGGTGCACTTTCGTGGCCGTTCACCGGCTTTTCCTGTGGCGCTCCGATACTGAGCTAAACGCAACGCCAATCAGAGTGCTGCGCTATGTGGAAACGGTTGTGTCAGAAATAAAGCTAGTGCTGCTTAGCACCGATGCGTCACGACTGGAGTTTCCGCTACATATCCAAAACGGTCCCGGTGTAGGGTGACAACCGGGCGGGATGCTTGGAAGCGCGCGATGTTTCACTTATCGCGTCAATAAATGCACTTCGTAGAGTTTGGCGTCACTGGCCCGCCGTTTTTTGAATTGTCTAAAACGATTCCGGTACGAGAGCATGTAATCCAGAATTGCATTCGTGAATTCAATAGTGTCTCTCGCGTCTGGTTAGGCGATGGAAACACCCACTCCATGGGCAGCTTCATTGCCAATAATCCGCAGTGCATCAGACCACTCCAATAGACGCTCATCGATGAGGCCTGCCTCCTTCATCTTTTTCAATGACAGGCTCAGGTTTCGCTCCGCCACCCCATGCTCTGCGCCTACATCGTCAATGGCCTTGCAGCACATAATCGCGGATGCGGTATAGGCCTGCGATCGATAACATACGTAAGCTTATTGAAGGCGGTGCGGACTCAGCGACTTACAGAGGCTGTACAGACGGGCGTTAGCCTTCTGCTTGGTCATGTTCAAAATCTCGGGCTCATGGCCTTTGAGCCGGGCCACGCTGCAAATCGCCTTCTTGCCGTTTGTACCGACCACTTCTTTGAAGACCATTGAATCAATAGCGACGCTCAGATCCTAGCTTTCAGGGCTTAGTAAGCCCTGAGGTGGCCACGCAGACTCATGCTTTCTGCCAGTCACTTAGCAACTGGCTCATGTCCAGGCCTTCTGGCTATGAATGGGTTGCAAGAGAATGCTGCCGGCCCGTCGTCACTTCGCGTTGTCATGTTGGTTCTCCCAATAGTGCGGTGCTAGCCTTCTAAACCTATACCGGAGTGCGGTTTTTGTATCGCTGCTGGTGATGGGGCTAATACTCAAGAGCCAGGTAGAGTGCTTCTTCAAGGTGCTCGATCTCGAGTGCCTTAGAGTTGCGTTCATTTAAAGCTTGACTGGCCCCCCTCATAAAACTGGTGTCGGGGTTGCTCGTCGCTTATCGCCGTTTCGTAGAGCCTTTGAATCACGGCGTCGAGCATGACGTCGGTCATGGTTGTCTCCTGATGCTGATAACGCCCTCGATACCAAGAGCGATAAAGAAAGTGGTGCAGCAGAAGAGCACTGCGAGGATGAAAAACTCGATCAGCACGGCAACGCCTCCAGTTCCTGCGCGTCTATCCTCACGCATAGTAAAAGCGTTTATGTTTAGCTCCGGGGGGATTGCGCCCTGTCCGGGGCCATTGAAAGGGGGGAGGGTTAGCTTGTGGCCGCCATCGTCACGCCCGGTGCGTTCCGGAGTGGTATCGGTGGAGTTCCAGGGCTCTATGCCTTTTGGTTGCAGTACTCCCGCCACCCATAGCGTGGATGGTTTTGATATCGAATTGCTCAAGGAAGTGAGAAGGCTGCGGCTAGAGGGGCTAAGTTTGAGTATGGTTTGGCTACTTACTTTGTAACGATGCTATCTATATATGCGAATAACGGTCATAGTTCGCTCAGGGAGATTTTTCCCTAGAATAATTAGGACATACATTGAAAACAGAAATTGGTATCGTGAAGTGGTTCAATAACGAAAAAGGCTTCGGCTTCATCGCACCGGAAAGTGGCGGTAAAGACCTCTTCGCACACCACAGTGAAATTCAGGGTTCTGGGTTTAAATCTCTTGAAGAGAATCAACGAGTTTCTTTCGTTGCAGGCGAGGGCCAAAAAGGTCCTTGCGCTACCCAGATCCAAATAGTTTGATCGCCTGCTTGCCTAACTAGGTGAGCGTTGCGTTGATCATTGAAGGCCGGACCCTTTGAAACATCGGGTTCGGCCTTTTCACGTTACGCTGCCTGCTCTGACTATACGGGCCATGGGCCTATGCGCTCTCAGGCTCTAGTAGTAGGCCTCCTGCTCTGTAGTGGACCTTCACCATCACGTAGCGTTTAAGGCCAGTGGTTAGCCGCATGGATATGAGATGACTTCTCGCCGATTCATCATCACTTCGCTTTCGCGCTTTATTTTTTACATGTGAGCTATTATTTTCCGGTTCAGTAAGGAGGCGGGGCAATGGGGAAATGGATCCTTGTGTCGTTATTGCTGGTCTTGACTGCAAATGTCCAAGCTCAAGAGAGCGAGGCTAAGTGTCGGCAAGCGTCTTTGCTCGCCGAAGCGATTATGGCTGGGCGTCAGAACGGGGATGAAAAAGCTGGAATGCTTGAGCTGGCAAAGAACCATTGGGTGGCCAGGCAACTTATTGAGACTGTCTACGAATTCCCCCAACTAGATACTGCTCAGAAGCGCCATGAGTTGACGGAGCTCTTTAAGCAGCGTGTGTACGAGGATTGCCTAGTAGATACACAGAATGACTGATGCATTTCAACCCCGGTTGAAAGCGAGGACTGCTTGAGAGAGGGGGGATGCTTGCGTGATAATCAGCAGCTGCAGTATGTTTAAAGAGTTCGAAAAGATCTATTTTTACAGTGCGAAGCAAGGTTACCTTTTAAGTAAAGGCCTAGGCATGACGCAACTGGTGATTTTCAAATAACCGCCTTCGGGCGGTTTTCTATTATCTAAGTTGTGTCAATCATTCAAAAAAACCTGGCCCCGGTACTACCTACCAGAGTACGCGTACAAGGCTCCGATCTGTACCAATAAAACCCCAAAATATCAATGCTTTGAGGCTTTTGGTGCCCTGCGCTCCAAGCTCTGCCAAGACGTTTTGCGGGCATGCATGGGGGGACTGCCGTTGCAGGACTTCCGCTGCCCAAGGCGTAGGTGGTTTTGATGTTGACGTGGTTAAGGGGGGAATACTACGGCTGGAGGATAGTGGAGAGTTAGACCAAAGTTAAACGCCGTAGGCGAAGGCTGGTGCTACTATCGGGCAGGCGAAACTGAGACAAAAGGTAAGATAATGAATAAAAAAATGATGCTGCTTTTAAGCGCTATTGCTCTATCAGGCTGCGCTGTTAGCGCAGATAGTGATCGTTCAGCGGTTGCTCAACAAACTGAGGTCTGCACGCCGATCAATGAGGTTGCGGTCGCTGAGTTGTTCGAGCGTTGGAACTCCTCCTTGCAAACGGGAATCCCTCAAACGGTAGTTAATAACTATGCCGAACGTTCGATTTTACTTCCCACTTTGTCAGGCGTGAATCGCATCACACGGGCAGAGAAAGAAGATTATTTCAAACACTTTTTAGAGTCTAAGCCGCAAGGTACCGTGACATCCAGACAGATCGATATAGGCTGTAATATGGCGGTTGACTCCGGGATGTATACCTTCCGTATGGGGGCGACAGGAGCCACGGTCAGAGCACGCTACACCTTCACATATAAGTGGGCGGGCCAGGACTGGCTCATTTCTAGTCATCACTCTTCTTTGTTACCAACTGATTAATAGGCCGCGCTCGGCCTAGGGGGCAGGCACGCGCGCCCCCAGGGCCGTCGCAAAATTCGTACGGCCGTTCCAAAGAGTCTTGTTTGTCATGCTCATTAGGAAAGCAGCTGAGGCAGCACTTGGGTTCTGTTTTATTCATGGTTTGCCTCGTTGTAAACGCCGACCCATGTGATAGAAATGGCAGTTGCATCCGTCGGCTGCCCCGGTAATCCCGCTTTATTGAACAGATCCAGTTTGTAGCTGGTGGGCATAGCCCTGTCACGTAAACCCCAATTTCTGCTGAGGAAACCCAGCCCTAGGATAGTGGCAGCGCGACGTGCGCTAATACCAGAAGAGGGTCGTCATGAAATTTGTGCTTTACAAAGACAAAGGTGGTGAATGGCGGTGGCGATTTAAGGCCGCAAATGGGAACATCATTTGCGTCAGCTCAGAGGGATACACGAGCAAACAGAGCGCGCAACACAGTATCGAGTCTGTGAAGAAAGGAATGGCTGACGCTCCCGTTGTCGAGGAGTAAGTAGACGAGCCTTCATGTAGCTTGCGTCATCACATAGGTGGGCTAATTGACTTTTGATTGCGACAGTCATCTTGGTTTTGCTGGTGCAAGGTTCAGTCTGACAGCGGACCAATTGCGTGGATTTGCTTGATCGGCATATGTGGATCCACGCCTGCCTATGTGATGCTTCTCATTAAGTGATAAGGCTTTTGTTTCGCTCAGACACGTACCATATTGGCGACCACAGCTGATAAATAGGGATTTATTTTGCTATGTGTCCTATGCTGTGGTGTTGGGCGTCGCATGCTCGCGTTGCCCATAGTTGAAGATGAGGTTGATATGGACAAGAAAGATAAGGAACAGGGCACTGTTAACCCTGAGCCTGTAAAACCTGCTCTGAAGCAGGCGCAGTCGCGTTGGCCGGGGCAGAATGCGAATGCAGGTTTCAAGAACTCAAAATCCCTGCAAGGTCGTAGACCAGTTGGTCGAGGTTCGGCTCGAGGTCGATAGCAGGGATGTAGTGCGCCTGTTCTGTTTCGGGCAGCTTGACCCAAGCAACAAAAAAGCCGCTTTCGCGGCTTTTTTTATCAGGGTGGGCTTCGACGTATCAGAACGGAAGGCCTGGAAAACGATCTTTTAATTGCCGTATCAGATTTTGGCGTGTTTCCACTAATCGCTTGGCAATACCTTGAGAGTTTTCCGTGTCCGAATAGTGAGATTCAACTAACGGCGATGTATGTAATGGGCTATGGCGGGCCTGGTTGAGCTTTTCGTAAATAATTAAAACCTTCAGTGCTTTTTCACATTAATCAGTCCAAGAGCGAGTACGCATAAGCAGCCAAACACCTTGAATAGAAGAAATTAAAGCGTATTAAATTTATAGATTAGCGCGATTGCTAGTTTTATGGATATGTACCTAATTGATCAGTGTGAGATCTAAAATTGAATAAGTACAGACCTGCATTGTAACATTTAAATCTGTCAAGGTAAAATAAAGGTGTTTTGTGGGTGAATTTGATAGTACGCCTGAGTTCTGAAAATGACTTTAATTTGTTTGTAGGCCAACCTAGAAAACCGTTCAATGGATGTCAGACAAGCAGACAAGCAGACAAGCAGACAAGCAGACAAGCAGACAAGCAGACAAGCAGACAAGCAGGCAATCAAAAACTGCCTCTTACAGGCATTCCAGTGGGCGCCTAAGGTCCTTGGGCTCTGGACTTAGACCCACAGCACGTAGATGCCGGTTACAGATGAACCAGATCTCATCCTTGTCGTTAGCCAGGATAAAAAAGGCATCAGAAGTCTCTGAGGGATTGAACATACCGAGCGCTCGATACGCTGTTTGCATATTGAAGCCGCTTTGTAGCGGGAAGGGCTTGGGCCCATCTGCTAGCTCTTGAACACGAAGATAAAGTCCTGTCTCTAATGTGATCATTTAAGCCTCGCTCTTATTTATTTTCTTTATTCTATAAACAAGATGAAGTGGCCGCTAGCAGTTGGAGTAGGCAGATGTAATCAAGCGATTTAAGATTTAACAAAGATTATGAATGGCAACAAAAAAGCTCCCGAAAAGGGAGCTAAAAAATCTGCTAAATTGCACTATCTATAGAGTGCGGACTCCAAAAAAATAGTCATCCAGGCATCTGCTATTAATCCAGCATAGCCTCCGCCTCAATTTCAATTAACCATTCTGGCTTGGCCAAGCCACTAATCAGAATCCATGAGGATGGAGGCGGGTTAGTGGGAAAGCGTTTCAGCAGGGCAGCCGCAATATCCTCTTGTTCCTGTTGAGAGCTCGCGTCTTCCCGAATGAAAATACGCAGCATGATCACCTGATCAATGGTGCCACCTGCATCGTCCAGAACCAGTTCGATATTGTCCAAGGCGGCTTCAGTTTGTTCACGCATACCGCCTGCTACGGTGCGCTCGCTGGCGTCCACCCCGACTTGCCCAGAGAGCATGAGGCGACGCTGCCCTGTAACGACTAAGCCTTGGCTAAAGCCGTATTGCAGGGAGTTGAATACGGTAGAGGGGTTAATCGCGGTTTTAGTCATTGGCATAAATACATAAAGAGTCGGTGAAATAGGTGTGTTCAGGCACCTCTCCCATAACTTGGGACGTACGGGTAGATCACAAGAGGCTTGGCAGGGGGATAAGGTGTTTTTTGTAACGTCTATAAGTCCGCGACCGCTTTGATTTACCTGAAATCAACTGGCAGCCAGAGGTGTATGTAAGTCCAGAGCTTTTCTCTGAGATTAGTCCGATTTCTGGGTATAGAATCACCTTATCAAGGGCTTAGGGAGGCAGATATGGCAGGGGATCAAGCGACGTTCCAGGGGAAATGTCTTTGTGGTGCGGTATCAATCAGTTTTCAGCACGAGAAACCTACGCTAAGTGCTTGCCATTGCAGTATGTGCCGTACCTGGACGGGTGGGCCATTCATGTCAGTTGAAAGCCATACGGAGCCTGTTATCGACGGGGCTGAGCATGTTCGCTCTTATCCGTCCTCCGAGTGGGCGGAGCGCTGTTTCTGCTCGTTATGCGGTACGCATCTGTTCTATCGCCTACGCAATGGCGGTTTTCATGCCTTGGCGGCTGGATTGTTCAAAGACGGCGCAAGCTGGCCGTTCAAGTTGCAGGTCTATATTGATGAAAAGCCGGGAAACTACCAGTTTGCCAACCGCACACGTGAGATGACGGGTGAAGAGGTGGTCAAACTATTCTCCTAGGCTTCCCGATAGTTTGAAGAATACAAAATGACGTAATCAATTCATGAATCGATTACGTCATTTGCTTTTTGCAGCATCTGTTTAAGCTTGGAGCGTTTAGCCCTGGGGTATTCTCTAGATATTGATCCAAGGAGAAGCCTCATGAAGAAAGTCTTTGCGCTACCGCTTGTTATGGCTTTAGCCGCTTGCGCGTCCTCTCAGGCCGATTTGGCGACTCAAGACGATGTGGACCTGAATAAGTACATGGGCACTTGGTACGAGCAGGCGCGCTTGCCCAACAGCTTTCAGCGCGAGTGTGCCGGAGATGTTCAGGCGGACTATGTGATGGAGGCAAACAAGTCCATTACCGTCACCAATCGTTGTCAGAGTACGGAAGGTGGTGTGAAGGAGGCGGTGGGTGAGGGAAGGTTGTCCACCAGTGCGAGTCCTGTCGATCCCGCCATATTGGAAGTGCGCTTTGCACCTAAATGGCTGTCCTGGTTCCCCATGGTGTGGGGGGATTACTGGATCATGAAGCTAGAGGGTGACTATCAGTATTCTTTGGTGGGCACTCCCGATCGTCAGTATTTGTGGGTTTTGTCGCGGGATAAGCAAGCCGACAAAAACACGGTAAACGAGCTGCTGGATTACGCCGCATCCCAAGGTTTTGCGGTGGAAAAGGTAGTTCAGACCAACCCTGAAAAATAATGGAAAACCCTTAGTTCTTTTCGTTATAAGCATCGGGGGATTTGATCGTTTTGAATAGATTGGCGCTGTGGTCGAATGGCACATACGGTATGTATCGTACGTGCCATTTTTTTATCGGGATGTTTTTATCATGAAGTCGTTTTTAAGCATTGCCGCTACCCTTACCCTGGCGTTGGTGGCTGGAGTGGCCCAGGCTGATCGTCTGGATGACATCAAGAAAGTGGGCGTATTGAAAGTTGCGTCGTTTGACAGCAATCCGCCGTTTGGTTTTGTGGATCAGAAGTCCCGCCAGATCACGGGTTTGGATGTGGATTTTGCTCAGGCCCTGGCCGATAAGCTGGGCGTCAAGTTGGAAGTGTTGCCGACCAATCCGGCCAATCGAGTACCACTGCTGACTTCCAATAAGGTGGATCTGGTATTGGCAAACTTCACCATTACGGAAGAGCGCGCCAAGCAGGTTGACTTCAGCATCCCGTATTTCGCGTCGGGCCAGCAGTTTCTGGCTAAAAAAGGCGTTCTGTCTTCCCCTGAGCAGTTGAACTCTTTGCGCATCGGCGTGGACAAAGGCACGGTTAACGAGATTGTTTTGCGTGAAAAATACCCCCAGGCCAAGCTGGTTGCCTACGACGATACACCGTTCGCATTTACCGCTTTGCGCAATGGCAATGTACAGGCCATCACTCAAGATGGTCCTAAGCTGATCGGTTTATTGGCCAATGTGCCGGATAAGGAAAACTACGAAATCCCGGCCTTCAGCATTTCCGAGGATCTGATTGGAATTGGTATTCCCAAAGGCGAGACGACCCTGAAATCCTTTGTGGACGAAACCTTGCTGGAGCTGGAAACCCAAGGTAAAGCCCAAGCTATCTATGACGTGTGGTTTGGCCCTCAGTCCAAAACGCCGCTGGATCGCTTGTACCGCATCGGTCAGCAGCAGTAAGTCATCCTGTTGTTTGCAGGCCAGCCTGGTGTGATCAGGCTGGCCTTTTCCTGTTTGAGTCTGCAACAGCGGGGTCAGCCGATCCTGCTTTTTGGTGTTTGCTATGCCGTCTTCTGATTTTTGGCTGGCACCCCACTATGTGGGTTGGTTGCTGCAAGGATTCTGGGTCACGATCCAGATCTCCCTAGTCGTCTCCTTTGCCGCGACTGTCTTGGGTTTTCTGGTGTGTATTGCCCGACTATCGCCCTTTGCGTGGCTGTCTTGGCCTGTGCGTGCCTACCTGAGTCTGTTTCGCAATACGCCTTTGCTGGTACAGCTTTTTTTCTGGTATTTCGGGGCTTCGGCGTTGATGCCTCCCGAGCTGGTGCAATGGCTGAACACACAGCATGTTCTGCAGCTAGTCTTGTTTGATGTGCATTGGCCCAGCTTCGAGATGTTGGCAGCATTTGTGGGTTTGACGATCTATACAAGCGCTTTTGTCGCTGAAGAGTTCCGTTCAGGCGTACGGGCAGTGCGTAAGGGGCAATGGGCGGCGGCGGCATCCCTGGGAATGCGTTCCATGCAGATTTGGCGTTTTGTGGTGATGCCGCAGGCTCTGCGTAATACCTTTCCCTCGCTGGTCGGGCAGTACATGAATGTCATCAAGAACACGTCCTTGACCATGGCGATCGGTCTGGCGGAGTTGTCTTATGCCTCTCGACAGGTAGAAACAGAGACGTTCAAAACCTTCCAGTCCTTTGGCATTGCAACCCTCTTGTATGTGCTGCTGGTGATGTTGGTCGAGATTGGCGGGCAGTGGCTGCAGCGTCATCGCCTACAGGTTCGAGGTGGCCTGTAATGAGCTTCGATGTTATCTCCGACAACCTGCTGTATTTCCTGATTGGCGCTTATCCTCATGGCCCTTTGGGCGGGGCGGCATTGACGCTGCTCTTAAGCGTGCTGACGGCCAGCATATCGGCTATTTTGGGGCTGGGCTTTGGTGTCGCCCTGGCATTGACCCGTGGTGCGGCTCATACAGCCTTGCTGCTGTTCCTGGGGTTCTTCCGAGCTATCCCCGTCATCATGCTGATTTTTTGGGTGTATTTTTTACTGCCTATTCTGTTCAACGTGGATGTGCCAGGGGTATTCACCGTGGTATGCGCGTTGTCCTTGATTGGTGGTGCGTATCTGGCCCATTCGGTGTTTGCCGGTATCAGCAGCTTGCCGGCGGGGCAATGGCAGGCGGGTAGGGCCTTGGGTCTGAAAACGGCACAGATCATGAAGTCCATTATCTTGCCGCAGGCTTTGCCTGTGATGCTGCCTTCTTTTATTAATCAGTGGGTTGCTCTGATTAAAGACACCTCGCTGGCCTATGTGATTGGTGTGGCAGAGCTGTCTTTTGTTGCTACCCAGGTCAGCAACCGCGTCATGGTGCATCCCACAGAAATTTTCTTGTTTGTAGGGCTGCTTTACTACGTGATTTGTGCCTCGTTGGAAGCGATAGCTAATCGGGTAGCCCGACGTTATGACAAACATATGCGACTGGATGGCAAATGATTCATATCAATAATGTTTCCAAATGGTATGGCACGTTTCAAGTGCTGAAAGACTGCACGACTCAGGTGGACCGTCAGGAGGTGCTGGTGGTGTGCGGACCCTCGGGTTCAGGCAAATCCACCTTATTGAAAACTGTTAACGGCCTGGAACCTTTCCAGCAGGGAACGATTCTGCTTGATGGGGTTTCGGTTGGTGATCCTGCAACCGACTTGCCAGATTTGCGCAGTCGGGTAGGGATGGTGTTTCAGAACTTCGAGTTATTCCCGCATTTAAGCGTCTTGGCCAACCTTACCTTGGCGCAACGTAAAGTGCTGGGTCGGGACTTGGAAGAGGCTAATGAACGTGCCTTTCTGTACTTGGATCGGGTTGGTTTGAAAGCGTTGGCAGATCGTTATCCCGCCAGCTTGTCGGGCGGGCAGCAACAGCGGGTTGCCATTGCGCGTGCGCTGTGCATGGACCCGGTGTGCATGCTGTTTGATGAGCCCACCTCGGCGCTGGACCCGGAAATGGTCAACGAGGTGTTGGATGTCATGGTCAGTTTGGCCGAGGACGGCATGACCATGATGTGCGTGACCCATGAAATGAGCTTTGCCCGTAAGGTGGCTGATCGCATGATTTTTATGGATCAAGGCAGTATTTTGGAAGACGTGCCAACGGACGTGTTTTTTGGTGATTTGGCTGGCAGACCTGAGCGTGTGCAAACCTTTTTGTCCAAGGAACTACGTATATAGGGATTGGCTTGCCATGGCTGCTGCCACCCTGGTGCTGCCGTTTCGAGCAAGCTGCCTTATCTGCATGTATTAAAAAGCCCGCCTGTTGAAAAATGGGCGGGCTTTTTACGGGCGACTACACAGGGCTGGATCAAACTGGGCAGACGCGTAGTTCCGGCCCAGCTAAGCGTGTGTCGCTATGCTTGGTATCACTGAACTGAGGTTTCAAGTGATTGCATCAGTGATTCGCCAGCAAGTACGACGCGGCGTGCTTGCTCATGCTGGTCATGCAGGGCGAGATAGCGGGCTTCTGCTTCATCGCCTCGCGCGACATCGCCGTTGTAGGATTGCGCGACGTAGTGTGCGTACCAAACGGACTCGGCGAGGGTCATGCCTACAAACACCACATTGTCATCCTGATCTTGAGACAGGGCACGGATACTTGATAAATACGCCCGTTCACGGGGCTGAAATTCCAACATAAGACTCCTTAGATAAGCCCCCATTGTAGTGGGTGGGGGAAATCAGGCCAGAGCCGGGGTGGTAGGGCAGGTCCAAAACGGAGAAAACCTGGCTGTACGGTGTAAGAGAAGGGTGCCAGTGGATGGCCATGCCGCTATCTACAGCTTCTATTTCATTGTTCGGTAGCTCAGTTGTTTTTTATTTGAATATGACAGGAAATACAGTCAGTAAAATTGTCAGTAACTATGGAATTAAAAGTTCTTATTTTGGGTTTTTATTGTCTGATAATTAATTGATGACTAATAGATGAAATAAAAATGCCTGATAAAAAATTATCAGGCATAGGTAGTGACAGGTTGGCTAACTAATTAACTGAAAACAAGATTAGTGCTTAGGCTCCCTGTTTTTCAGGATGTAGCGTGCTTTATAGGCTATTTATCCCAACGATCTTGGTATGACTCATGCAGTGAGCACTGATTTTGTAGGTGAAAACAAGGTAGCCAATACCCAGGGTGACGATACTAATGAGCACCCACAAGAGAATATTGCCGATGATGCTGGCCAGATCAATGGTGCAAACCAGTCGGCCAACACGCTGGCCCTGCTCGTCATAGGCATAGGTCTTGCTGATGATGAAGCGCTGCATGTAGTAAGGGAAGACAAACAGCGCCAGGCCCAGTGTGACGATGGCTAGTAAAACCCAAATAATGACGTGGCCAATAACCTCCATGAAACCAAGCTCGGACTTCAACTGATAGTTATTAAACGTAGTGCTCATTTTTATGCTTAAGTAGGTGAGGGAAAATGCATTTTATACAAACTTTATGAAAATGGAAGTGGCTTTATTTTTTGAGCCATTTTTATTGATTGCTGTTTTGTCGAAAATGCCATTTTTTACAGTTTTGTTTTTTATAATGTATTTCCTGTGGAATTTTCTGAAATGGATCTAAATATTTTCTATTATTAAAAGAGAACGCTCGCGTTTTTTGAAAGAATGGGAATGGCTGTTTCTCAACTTAGTTGGGCGTTGAGCACTGACGGCTCGCCCAGGACGGGCGAAAACCGAGTCTCGGTTTGTTCCATCCCAGACTGCTCAATAGTGATCGTTTCTTGGCCCCGAATTCCGTGGTGATTTTTGTGGCTACAGAGGAGCTGGAGCCAGGGCGGAGCAGGCAGATGGGCTCAGGGTTTAGTCGCCGGTTTGCCGCATGTTACGTAGAAGTACCAGACAAAGGACTGGAAGATAGCGCTGTCTACAGCGGCATTATTGCTGCTTTCGTCGACAGCAGCATTCGCGCAAGGAACATCGGCTCGGGAGCAGGCATTGAATCAGTGTCAGCAGGACTATCCGTATGCGCAAGAGGTTAGGCGATTTGGTGACTGGTACCTTAGTCAATGCAAGGTGTCGGCAAACAGAAAGTAGGCCCATGAGTGGCTTACTTGCTCACTATTACGTGTTACGCAGGCATTGCCACCTTCTTTAGCCTGTATGCCAAAGCAGGTCGCGTTAGCCCCAGCCGTCGCGCTGCTTCCGATATATTCCCGTTCGTTTTCTTCATCGTCAGCTGAATGATCTGTTCCTCTAATTCATCCAGATTGAAGGGGGTCTCCAACAAGTGCTCTACGCATTGGGTCTGGTTAGCCGTAAAACAGGTTTCCTTGGCCATATAGCCCTGGGTGTTCAGGCTGCTCAGATACTGTAAGGCGCTTTTCTGCTGTGGAAACAAGTGATGGGTTTCGATCTCGTGGTTGTGCTCGGTCAGGATGACGCCACGCTCAATCATGTTCTCGAATTCACGGATATTGCCCGGCCAGTCGTATTGCATCAGCAATTCTCGACTGCGATCGCTGATGCCCATGACATGCTTTTTGTAAAGGCTGGAGTACTTGTTCAGAAAATACTCGGTTAGCAGCGGAATATCTTCTTTGCGCTCACGCAAGGGGGGAATATGGATGGGGAAGACGTTCAGACGGTAGTACAGGTCCGCACGGAAGGTCCCTTTTTGCACGGCTTCGGCCAGATCCTCATTGGTCGCCGCCACGACGCGTACATCGATATGACGAATGTTTTCATCGCCAACGCGCTCCAACTCCTGCTCTTGCAGAACACGGAGTAGAGCGGCCTGGGAGCGAGGCGATAGTTCGACGATCTCATCCAGAAAGATGGTGCCGCTCTGGGCGCGTTCAAACCGGCCCAGGCGGGATTTGTGGGCACCCGTATAGGCCCCTTTTTCCACGCCAAACAGTTCCGACTCGATTAACTCGGGCGGGATAGAGGCACAGTTCACGGCAATAAAGGGTTGCTCTGCCCGGTCGCTGGCCGCGTGCAGGCCCCGTGCAAAGGCTTCTTTACCTACGCCAGTTTCTCCTAGCAGCAGCACAGAGACCTTGCTTTGGGCTGCTTTTTCCAGCAGATGACAGGCGGCCTGGTAGGCGGCGGACTGACCGATGGAGTTGGGCAAGGTGAAGTTGGCACTTGAGCGTTTGAACTCCTGTTCGCGCAACTTCACCAGCTCACATCGCAGGGCGAACAACTCGTCCTGCACAGGGTCGGGCAGCATGAAACGGTCTATCTCGGGGTCATCCTCTTCCCATTCTTCGGCCGGCTTGCCCACGATCTTGCAGTGGCTGTGTCCCATGGCCCCGCACTGGGTTTCTTTATAGATGATGCTCTTGCCCATATAGAAGCTGGTGTAGCCGCTGGCGTAGCCCAGCAAGCTCCAACAGACCGGCTCGCTGGACTGGCCGTGCTCTTTCTGGTGATTGCTCACTTCGTAGGAATCGAACCAGTCAAACTCGCCGTAATACTGGCCGGCATCGCGGTCAAAGGTCAGAGAAGTGGGTATGACTTTGACCATGCCACGAATGGTGTGCATTTGCGGCCCGGCCAGAAAGGTCTCTTTCAGTGATAGATCCGGGCGCACTTTTTGGGAAACCTCGGCATCTTTCATACCTGCGTGGTAGCCAAAACGCATCAGGAAATATTTGGCGCGTTCGCTGCCCAACGAGGCAATCAGCTCTTTGCGCAGCTGGCCAAAACCGCTGGCGTGCAGCAAGAGCATGCGTTGCTCGCCAAACCATATTTTTCCTTCACGCGCATCGAAACGAATGGCGTCGATCAGGTCCTGACTTAACGGCAGTGTGAGTTCAGTAGCCCCCATGGCTGTCTCCATCCTGTTGTTTTTTATTGTGGTTTTGGGTGTTTTAAAAACCAGTATGCCGCCTGTATTTCTAGTGACTCCCAGAAAACAGAATAGTGTCCAGAGGCCGGATAAAACCGTTTTTTATAGGTCTTTACCCTAGCTCAGCATTTGATGAAATACGCGCTAAGCGCTTGATCAAATGATCAATTTTCCGGGTCGATGACATGACGGCTGCGCATTCCGTCTAGGTCTTGCAGTCTCTATCTCTTTAATCCTAAAGGGTTAAATCCTTCAGATTTGAAGTTGGCATGGTGTTTGCTATGAACGAGGTGTGGACACTCATGCAACAGCTTGATCAGGAGGAGAACCCATGTCAGACACGAGCTTGCCCACTTTGACAAAGTACGTCCGTGTACGCAGTTCCGCCAATGCCCGCTTTGTGGAATTTGACTTTGCGATTGGCCAACCAGATTTGTTTGTGGAACTGGTACTGCCGCCGGCTGCGTTCGAGCATTTTTGCCTGCAAAACAATGTCCAGCTGATGAGCGAAGAACAGATGCGGGTCAATGACGAGAACGAAGAGAAATGGCGTTTTGGTTATGACACTTTGGTCGGCAACAACCGCAAGGCTGAAGCCCAGTAGGTTTTATTTCAGGAGAACAAGAGGATGACATTAGAAATTAAAACGGCCAGTTTGCAGCCAGTGCGGCAAACCTTCGCCAACGTAGCCCGCCGCTTTGGCGAAAAACCAGCTACGCGCTACCAGGAAGCGACTTACGACGCCCAGGCGACGGCCAACTTCCATTACCGGCCCTTGTGGATGCCGGAGAAAACTCTGAACGATCCTTCACACACTGCCATCCAGATGAAAGACTGGTATGTGTTCCGTGACCCCCGCCAGTTTTACTACGGTGCGTACGTGCAAAATCGCGCCCGCATGCAGGAATCGGCAGAGACCAATTACGGTTTCTTCGAAAAACGCGAGCTGGCTCAGTACTTAAGCGATGGCATTAAAGCCAAAGTGACCCGCTTGCTGCTGCCTTTGCGCCATATTGAACAAACTGCCAACCTGAACTTCATGTCGGGTTCGGCGTATGGCTACGGCACCACGATCACGCAGGCCTGTCTCTATGCGGGGATGGACTCGCTGGGAATGGCGCAATACGTCTCCCGTATTGGCTTGTTGATTGATGGCAATAACGCCGACTCCCTGAGCCAGGCCAAAGAAGCCTGGATGCAGGACGATGCCTGGCAGGGCCTGCGCGCCTTGTGCGAAAAAACGCTGGTTCAAAAAGACTGGTTTGAGCTGTTGCTGGTGCAGTCCTTGCTGATTAACACCTTAGTGCATCAGGTGGTGTATCAGGGTCTGGTGGCTGATCTGGCTAAAGAAGGCGGCCGTGACCTGGATATGTTGCTGGAGTTCATGCTGGACTGCCATAAAGACCTGTCCAACTGGAGCGATAGCGTTTTCAAGATTGCTGTTGTGGAAAGTGAAGAAAACAAGCAGCAACTGCAAAGCTGGCTGGATCAGTGGATGCCGCAAGTGCAAGCTGCTTTCATGCCCTATATCCAGGCGGCCTTTGCCGACCAAGCCGATCAGGTCTGGCTGCAAGCCCAGGACACGATTGCCAAACGCGTTGCCAAAGCAGGCCTGAGCCTGGGCGGAGAAGTCTGATGAAGTCCAAGGTTTATATCGGTCTGCAAGATAACGACATGTCGCGCTATATCGTCGAAGCCATCGAAGAAGACAACCCGGAGGCCACGGTGATTTATCAACCGGCCATGATCCGCATTGAATGCGTGGGCCAATTGACGGTCAAGCGCGAGACTGTGGAAGAAAAATATGGGCAACAGTGGGACATGCAGGAGCTGCATCTGAATCTGATCACCTTGGGTGGCAACGTGGATGAAGATGAAGACCGCTTGTTTTTGCACTGGAACAGCTAAATCAGAAAAGGGGGCACTATGGCCACGAAAAAACTAAATATTAAAGACAAATATCGTTATCTGACCCGTGATCTGGACTGGGAATTCAGCTACCAGGATCGCAAAGACGCCTTCCCTTACGAGGAGTTTGAGGGCATTAAGATTACCGATTGGTCCAAGTGGGAAGATCCGTTCCGTTTGACGATGGATGCGTACTGGAAATACCAGGCCGAGAAAGAAAAGAAGCTGTACGCCATTTTTGATGCTTTCGCGCAGAACAATGGCCAGATGAATATTTCTGATCCGCGTTACCTGAACGCGATCAAGGTGTTCCTGACGGCGGTGACGCCGTTGGAATACCAGGCTTATCAGGGCTACTCCCATGTGGGACGTCAATTCAGCGGCATCGGCGCACGTATTGCGTGCCAGATGCAGTCGATTGACGAGCTGCGTCACGTGCAGACGCAGGTTCACGCCATGAGCCACTACAACAAGTTTTTCAATGGCTTTCAGGATTGGAGCCATATGCACGACCGGGTCTGGTACCTGTCCGTGCCCAAGTCCTTCTTTGAAGATGCCCGTGCGGCTGGGCCCTTCGAGTTTTTGCTGGCGATCAGCTTCTCCTTCGAATATGTGCTGACCAACTTGCTGTTTGTGCCCTTTATGTCCGGTGCGGCCTACAACGGCGATATGGCCACCGTGACCTTTGGCTTTAGCTCGCAGTCCGACGAAGCGCGCCACATGACGCTGGGTCTGGAAGTGATCAAGTTCATGCTGGAGCAGCACGAAGACAACGTACCTATCGTTCAGCAGTGGATCGACAAATGGTTCTGGCGCGGTACTCGCTTGTTGTCCGTGGTGGGCATGATGATGGATTACATGCTGCCCAATAAGGTGATGTCCTGGAAAGAAGCCTGGGAAGTCTATTTTGAAGAGGCCGGTGGTGCCCTGTTCAAGGATCTGGCTCGCTACGGTATTCGTATGCCCAAGTACAGCGAAGTGATCGAGAAAGAGAAAGAGCACATCTCGCACCAAGCCTGGTGGATTTTCTACAACTTCGGCCACGCGGCCGGCTTCCACACCTGGATTCCTAGCGACGAGGAACTGGATTGGCTTAGCTCCAAGTACCCCGATACCTTCGACAAATACTATCGCCCACGTTGGGAGATGGCCAAGAAGATGGAAGCCGAAGGCAAGCGTTTCTACTCCAGCGGTCTGCCACAGTTATGCCAGGTATGTCAGGTGCCCATGACCTTTACCGACATGGAAAAGCCCGACGAAATTACTTACCGCCAAAGCCAACACAAGGGCGAGCGTTATCACACTTGCTCGGACGGTTGCCGCGATATTTTCGAGCATGAGCCCGAGAAATACATCCAGGCCTGGTTGCCCGTGAACCAGATTCTGCAAGGCAATTGCGGTGGTCCAGATCTGGAGAAAATCCTGAGCGACTACTACCAGTTGAATGTCGGTGTCGACAATATGGACTTCAAGGGTTCAGTGGACGAGTCGCGCTGGAAAGAATGGAAAGGAGTGACAGCGTAGTCACGCAATAAAAAGGGCAGTGTCCCCAGCGGGCGCTGCCACTACTTATAAAAACTGGAGATCAAGATGGCAGTTACGGCAATTACCCCGGATTACCAAGGTTTTGCGCTGGACCAGAAAGCACACTATGGCGACAGCATGTTGCTGTACATCGGTTGGGATGAGCATTTGTTGTTCTGCTCGGCCAAAGCCTTTTTGGTACAAGCCGATATGACGGTGGCAGCAATGATTCAGCAACTGATGCCTGCTGGCTTTGCCCAACACCCTGACTTTGAGCATATCGAGTGGAGCAAGGTGCAATGGAACCTGAATGGCGAGGCCATTGAACTGAACCCTGAAGACACCTTGGGTGCCAAGGGTTTTGATCACAAATCCTTGTTGCGTTTCAAGACCCCGGGCCTGAATGGCTACAAGGGTACAGGCGTATAAAAGGGGGCAGCAATGACGTATCAGGTAACCGTAGAACCCACAGGCGATGTGGTAGAGGTAGAAGATGGACAAACCTTGTTGGACGCCGCGTTGCGACAAGGGGTTTGGTTGCCTTTTGCCTGTGGACATGGCACGTGTGGCACCTGCAAGGTGCAGGTGCTGGAGGGCTATGCAGACGCAGGCGATGCGTCCAGCTTTGCCTTGATGGACTCGGAGCGGGACGAAGGCAAACTGCTGGCTTGCTGCTGTCGTCCCGAATCCGATATGGTCATCGAGGCGGATGTGGATGTGGACCCGGATTTTCAGGGCCTGCCGGTAGAGGATTATCAGGGCAAGGTGGTGTTGATCGAAGACCTGTCGCCGACGATCAAGCACATCCGTCTGGAGCTGGATCGCCCCATGGCATTTCAGGCTGGTCAGTACATCAACCTGCATGTGCCCGCTATCGACAGCACGCGTGCCTTCTCTATTGCTAACTCGCCTTCATCGGGCGGCATGATTGATTTGCATGTACGCAAGGTAGAAGGGGGCGCAGGCACCACCTGGCTGCACAAGGAACTGGAAGTCGGGCAGTCTTTGGATGTGTCCGGCCCTTATGGTCAGTTCTTTGTGCGCAAATCCGATCCGCAAGGGGCTATTTTCATTGCGGGTGGTTCGGGCCTGTCCAGTCCTGAGTCCATGATTACGGACTTGTTGGAGCAAGGTGATACGCGTCCTATTTATCTGTTCCAAGGTGCACGCAACAGGGCCGAACTCTACCACTCGGAGCACTTCGTTCAGCTGGCTGAAAAGCACGATAATTTCCACTATATTCCGGCCTTGAACGCCCCTTTGCCGGACGATGCATGGGAAGGTTTTGTGGGCTTTGTACACGAAGCGGTGGGGCAGTTCTTTGAACAGCGCTGTTCGGGCAATAAGGCGTATTTGTGTGGCCCGCCCCCTATGATTGAAGCGGCTATTTCTACCTTGATGCAAAGTCGCCTCTTCGAGCGTGACATTCACATGGAACAGTTCCTGACGGCAGCCGATGGAGCCACTGGCAAGGTGCGTTCAGCCTTGTTCAAGCGTATTTAGTTGTTTTGCTCTCTTCGCCAGCCGGGTCTTTTTGCAATGAAAAGGCCTGCTGGTGAAAGACGGCGATTGCCGTCACATTCAGATCTTTTCCTTGCAGCAGCTAACAGGGTGGTGGCCGTTTGCTTAAGGCACTGTGCCCAGGGATCAGCCAAGGGGGCTTTTCAGCATACATTTCCTCAATGAAGGTATGCATCTGGGCGATGTACCAGGAGTTGTCATTCTTTCTATGGCTGAAGATGATCGGCGAGGTGACTTTCTCGTCGTCAATCAAGCGATAAACCAGATCACTGCGTATCTGGGCAGCCGAGGGAATCAGGCACAGTCCCACACCGCCCGCCACCAAACCCATTGCCGTTTGCAGCTCCAGCACCTCATGCACTTCAGTGGGAAAAATAGCATTGTCGTGCAAAATATTCAGGACATGATCCGCAAAGCTGGGGCGTGGCGATTTGGGATACACAATAAAGGCGTGGTCGGCAATAACCTGTAAAGACACGGGGCCTGTGTCTTGGGCCAGGTCTATGTTTGGTGGGATAGCCAGGACCAGCCGCTCTTCACGCAGAACGGTACGGCACACGGCGCTGTCATGGATGCGCACGCGTCCAAACGCGACATCAATACGCCCGGCACGCAAGGCAGGAATTTGCTGGCTGGAGGTCAGTTCCAGAAAGTGAAAGCGAATATCCGGGTAAGCGTGGCGGAATTTCTGAATCAGGATAGGCAGGCCACCGTATAAGGTGGATGCTACAAAACCAATCGATAACTGCGGGCGCTGGTGCAGGCCCACCTCCGTGGTAGCCGCCTTCATCACCTCGACGCGGTTCAGTAGTTGCAGCGATTGTTCGTAGAAAATACGGCCTGCTTCGGTCAGTTGCAGGGGACGGCTTTCCCGTGAAAGCAGTACGACTTTCAGCTCTTGTTCCAGCAATTGAATCTGCCTGCTCAGCGCCGGTTGGGCAATATGCAGCTGCTCGGCAGCACGAGTGAAATTAAGCGCTTTGGCGACCGCAACAAAGTAGCGGATTTGTTTCAAGTCCATATGCTTTGCCCGTGGCCCAGGTTCAAAAAATCCAAATCAATATATCACCTATATCGACCATCTAAGCTTCAAGAATATGCCTGATAAGGTCTAGGGTTAACGATAGGTTTTGTTTTTATGACTTATTAAGTCTTTGATTTGTCTTGTAAAAATACACACTATAGAATTTTGATATAGAGCGGGACCGATATTGTATTGGATGCCTGCCCCTGCAAAGACTGTAATGAAAGCCATGCAGAACAGCCCCACGTTTTAGATGTAGCGGGCCAGATTAAGCAAGCCAGATGCTTCGACAGTCCGGTTTGAGCAAGGTTCATGGCAAAGCCCGGCGTACCCCGGTTAACACTGCCGCAAACCAGTCCGGTTCTGATCCGGAGCGATTTTTCTTTTCATCACGCGTACTTGCTATGCCTTCCGGGGCATGGGCAGGGACGGCTGCACACTCATAAAGGCCACATCATGTCAGTCCTTATGGATAAAACTAAGAATATCAGGCACTTGCTTGATACTGCCCTGGAAGAAAATCAAGAAGCGGGCGTTTATCGTTGCCGTCGTGACATCTTCACCAACCCAGACCTGTTTGAACTGGAGATGAAGCACATTTTTGAAGGCAACTGGGTTTATCTGGCGCATGAGAGCCAATTGCCTAATGTGAATGATTACTTCAGCTCCTATATTGGTCGCCAGCCTGTGTTTCTGACGCGTGGCAAAGACGGCGCTCTGAATGCGTTTATCAACGCCTGTGCCCACCGGGGAGCCATGTTGTGCCGACGTAAGCACGGTAATAAAGGCAGCTTTACCTGTCCCTTTCATGGCTGGACCTTCAATAACGTGGGCAAGCTGCTCAAGGTCAAGGATGAGAAAAACACCCAGTATCCCGAACAGTTCAATACCGAGGGTTCGCATGATTTACAGCGGGTCGCCCGCTTTGAGAACTACCGGGGGTTTCTGTTTGGCAGCCTGAATCCGGATGTGGTGTCTCTGGATGAGTATTTAGGCGAAACCAAGGTGATTATTGACCAGATCGTGGACCAGGCGCCCGACGGTCTGGAAGTGCTGCGCGGCAACTCCTCCTACATTTATGACGGCAACTGGAAGCTGCAAATGGAGAACGGGGCGGATGGCTATCACGTCAGCAGCGTGCACTGGAATTACGCCGCCACTATGGGTCGCCGCAAAGAAGGCGGCACGCAAGCGGTGGATGCCAATGGCTGGAGCAAGAGCCTGGGCGGCGTGTATGGCTTCGATTACGGCCATATTCTGCTATGGACCAAGACCATGAATCCCACGGTGCGCCCGGTCTACCAGCATCGCGAGGAATTGAAGGAACGTCTGGGCGAGGAACGTGCTGAATTCATCGTGAACCAGACCCGCAATCTGTGTGTGTACCCGAACGTGTATTTGATGGATCAGTTCTCTACCCAAATCCGGGTGACGCGCCCGATTAGTGTAGACAAGACTGAAGTCACGATTTACTGCTTTGGCCCCAAAGGGGAAAGCGCGGAACAACGTGCCATCCGTATCCGGCAGTACGAAGATTTCTTCAATGTCTCCGGTATGGGGACGGCCGACGACTTAGAAGAATTCCGTGCGTGTCAGGAAGGCTATGCCGGTATTGCCGCCCCTTGGAATGACTTGAGCCGAGGTGCCCCCTTGTGGGTGCAAGGGCCGGACGAAAACGCGACCGCCATGGGTATGAAACCCTTGATCAGTGGTGGGCGCAGCGAGGATGAAGGTTTGTTTGTCTGCCAGCATGAGTATTGGGCCAAGACCATGAGTCAAGCCTTGCAAGCCGATAGCGAGGAGGCCTCCGCATGAACGCCACTTATCACTCTGTCTGCGCTTTCCTGTACCGCGAAGCTCGCTTGCTGGATGACCGTCAGTGGGACGAATGGCTGGAATGCTATAGCCCCGACTCCCAATACTGGATGCCTTGCTGGGACGATGATGATCAGCTGACCGAAGATCCGCATAGTGAGGTTTCCCTGATCTTCTATCCCAACCGCAATGGCCTGGAAGACCGGATATTCCGCATCAAGACCGAGCGCTCGGGGGCCTCAACACCGGAGCCACGTACCGCTCATATGCTCAGCAATATCGAGATCCTGGATGACCGTGGCGAGCAGGTTGATGTGCGCTACAACTTTTTGACGCTGAATCATCGTTACCGGGTCACCGATCAGTTCTTTGGCACGATTTCCCTGACTTTGTCGCGTCAGGAGCAAGGCTGGCTGATTGAGCAGAAGAAGGTCGTGCTCAAGAACGACTACATCCGTCAAGTGATTGATGTTTATCACATTTAAAATCGGGGGCGCGTCGTGAACAGCTATCGTATTGCGCTGAATTTTGAAGACGGTGTCACCCGTTTCGTGGACTGTGGTGAACACGAAAAAGTGCTGGATGCTGCGTTTCGTCATCAGATCAATCTGCCTATGGATTGTTCGGATGGGGTGTGTGGCACCTGTAAATGTCAGGCCGAAAGCGGTGAGTATGAGCAGGGCGATGACTATATTGAGGATGCCCTGACGCAGGAGGAAGCCGACAAGGGATTGGTCTTGACCTGTCAGATGGTGCCCAAGTCGGACTGCGTGATCGCCGTTCCTATCTCGTCCAGTGTTTGTAAAACGGCCGTTGCCAAATGGCAGGGGCAGGTGTCTGAATGCCGTCAGTATGAGGACGCGGCTTACGAGCTGACGATTGATGCGGCGGCTGAGGGTGTGCCGTTTCTGCCGGGGCAGTACGTGAATATTGCCGTGCCCGGCGGGCAGGCGCATCGTTCGTACTCCTTCAGCTCCGCACCGGGTGAATCGCGTTTGAGTTTTTTGATCAAGCAGGTTCCCGGTGGGTTGATGAGTTCTTGGCTGGCTCAGCAGCCCGTAGGTCAGGACGTTGAAATGACGGGGCCCTTAGGCAGTTTTTACCTGCGTCAGGTTAGTCGTCCCTTGTTGTTTCTGGCTGGTGGCACGGGCTTGGCTCCGTTTCTATCCATGCTGGAAGTGCTTGTCCAGCAAGGCTGTAAGCAGCCTGTGCATCTGGTCTATGGCGTCACACGCGATCAGGATCTGGTGATGCTGGATGAGTTGGAGTCTCTGACCCAGCGCTTAGTGGGGTTCAGCTACATCACCTGTGTGGTGGACCCGCAATCCAGCCACGAGCGCAAAGGTTATGTCACTCAGCATCTGGATGCCTCGCATTGGCATGAGGGGCAGGTGGATGTGTATCTGTGTGGCCCGCCGCCGATGGTCGATGCAGTCAGTCAGTTCATTGACGCGCAAACGCATGCTCCGGCCCATTTCTATTACGAAAAATTCATTACCAGCCAATAAGTTCACGTGAACGTAGCTTGCGCCCCTTTGCGGGGCGCGCTGTGCTGGAGGACTCACGCAAGGAAAAACTATGACAACGCCTCTGCGTTTTCATCAAAAAGTGGCCATTGTGACGGGCGCAGCCCAAGGGATTGGCCGTCGTGTTGCCGAGCGTTTGCAGGCTGAAGGGGCCAGAGTGGTCGCGGTAGACCGTTCGGAACTCGTGCGGGAGCTGGCCTGTGATGCGGTGCTGACCTTGGAAGTCGATCTGGAGGCCTGGGACGGTGCGCAGGCGGCTGCCCAGGCGGCGCTGGAAAAGTGGGGACGTATTGATATTTTGATCAATAACGTCGGGGGGACGATCTGGACGCGTCCTTACGAGCACTACACCCCGGTGCAAATCGAAGCCGAGATCCGTCGCTCCCTGTTTCCGACGCTTTGGTCTTGTCATGCTGTTTTGCCCAGCATGCAGGAGCAGGGTAGTGGTGCCATTGTGAACGTGTCCTCGATTGCGACGCGCAGTATTAATCGTGTGCCTTACGCGGCGGCCAAAGGTGGCGTCAATGCTTTGACGGCGTCTCTGGCATTTGAAAATGCGCAGCGCGGGATACGCGTCAACGCGGTGTCCCCCGGAGGGACCCAAGCACCGCCACGGCGCATCCCGCGCAATACCCAGACCCAAGAAAATCCTCAAGAAGCGCTCTGGTATCAGCAGATTGTGGATCAGACCGTGGGCAGCAGTTTGATGAAGCGGTACGGCAGTCTGGATGAGCAGGCGGCCAGCATTTTATTTTTGGCCTCGGATGAGGCGTCCTATATCACCGGCACGGTGCTACCAGTAGGAGGGGGCGACCAGGGTTAAACCGCATGATGCATGCAGTCGGAACAGACTGTAGCGTTCACACAAAAAAACTCCATTTGGAGGAGACAAATGATGAAAACACTAGAAATCAATGAAGTGATTGAGCAGGCGCGCTTTGGGCGTTTTCACTGGAAGGTGATGAGCCTGTGTGCCTTGTTGCTGATATTCGATGGTTACGACTTATTTATTTATGGTGTGGTGTTGCCGGTTCTGATGGATGAATGGAGCCTGAGCCCGGTACAGGCGGGCGCTTTGGGTAGCTATGCTTTATTTGGCATGATGTTCGGAGCCTTTGTGTTCGGACCCTTGGCTGACCGGATTGGCCGCAAAAAAGGGGTGACGATCTGTTTTGCCTTGTTCAGTGTGGCGACCTTCTTAAATGGCTTTGCCACTACTCCCACCGAGTTTGGCGTGTATCGCTTTCTGGCGGGTTTGGGCTGTGGCGGCTTGATGCCTAATGCCGTGGCCTTGATGAATGAATACTCACCCAAGCGTTCACGCAGTACTTTGGTGGCGATTATGTTCAGCGGCTATTCCTTGGGCGGCTTGTTATCGGCAGCTATTGGTATTTACATGTTGCCGCGTTTTGGCTGGCAATCCATGTTCTTTTGTGCCGCCATTCCATTGCTACTATTGCCATTTATTGTCTGGAAGCTGCCAGAGTCTTTAGCGTTCTTGATACGTCAGGGTCGGGATGAAAAGGCGCGGGTCATTGTGCAGACCTTGGCCCCGGAAATCGTCTTGTCTCCCGCTACAGCCTTGACGTTAAGCGAACAAAAAACGCGAGGCGTACCTATGCTGGATTTGGTCAAAGAAGGGCGTCTGGTCGGTACCTTGATGATCTGGTTGGCTTTTTTCTGTTGCTTACTGATGGTCTACGCCTTGGGCTCCTGGCTGCCTAAACTGATGGCAAATGCAGGCTACAGCTTAGGTTCCAGCCTGTCCTTTTTGGTGGCACTGAATCTGGGCGGCATGTTTGGGGCGATTCTAGGCGGTTGGCTGGGGGATCGATTCAGTCTGCCCAAAGTCGTGGCTTGGTTCTTCTTGGTATCGGCCGTGTCTATTACCTTGCTGGGCTTCAAGAGCCCCACCTTGCTGCTGTATGTGTTGATCATCCTCGCCGGTGCCACCACGATTGGCACACAGATCCTGCTGTACGCGAATACGGCACAGTTTTACCCGCTGTCCATGCGTTCTTCGGGTTTGGGTTGGGCTTCGGGAGTGGGGCGTATAGGTGCTATCGCCGGTCCATTCTTGGGCGGTACGCTGATGGCGGCGAAGTTGCCGTTGCAAATGAATTTCTTGGCTTTTGCCGTACCGGGCGTGGTGGCGATGCTGGCTTTTCTGATGTTTATGGTGTCTGTGCGTCAGGTGAACAAAATTCCGCTTTCGCTGACTGCCAGGGCTTAGCTTTGGGTTGGATGTGCGAGGCGTGTGGATTACAAGCGGAATTCAATAGATTTAGCTATAGGGATGAATAAGTCAGAGGAGCGAGCAGTAATGGGCGAGCCAAGTCGCACCGATGCTAATGCGGAGCGTGAGCGATGGGGTAATCAGACTTCTATGGACGATGCGGCTGAGATTAGTCGAGAATCCTGGAAGACTCGATGTACTTTATAGACGCTTGCCTTGCTCTGGGTGCAAATGTGGTTGCAGCTATGATGCTTGTGGCAATAGTGGCTTTGTGGACGGTTATACTCTTTTTTTCCGTAAAAATCGGGGCGATGAGTAGTTGAGAAGCCCCAGAGGTGTTTAGGTCCGCCATGAGTTCTACTGTTTTGTTGTTGTTCTTACCTGCTTGTTTTGCGCTCAATATGGCATTCGGGCCGAATAATCTGCTGTCCATGACGGTAGGGGCCAAGCAAGGCGTGTCCACCGCCTTGGTCGCCGCGATGGGCCGGCTGGTCGCGTTTGCCATCATGATTGTGGTCGCGGCCTTGGGCATGGGAACCTTGCTGATGGTCTCGGAAGCCGCTTTTACTGTGGTTAAGTTGGTGGGTGCGGCTTATCTGATCTACTTGGGCATCAAGGTTTTGCGTGTCAGTGCCAAGACCACAAAAGAACAGAGCGATCTGGGTAAAAACGGTATTTGGAGCCTGGTTCGCCAAGAGTTTTTTGTGGCAATAGGGAATCCCAAAGCCATTTTGATCTTCACCGCCTTTTTTCCTCAGTTTGTGGATATGAACAACTACTGGAGCAGCTTCATGATCCAGGGTGTAATTTTCTTGCTGTTGGAGGTAATTGCCATTGCCGCCTATGCCTACGTGGGGACTCGACTGTCGGGGGTAATGCAAAATGCAAGTGGCCTGCGGTGGGTTAATCGGATTAGTGGCAGCATGATGATCGGCTTTGGCGTGATCCTGGCGATGGCTCGGCGTTCCTAAGTTTTGTCTTTTTTGGACTACATGTTTTTAAGGCCCTCGTAATGAGGGTTTTTTTTATGGTTTTTTGTAAGCATAAGATCTATAAGGGTTTTTATTTTTTATTTTTCAATCTGAATGCAGTAAATAAAATCGGTCAAGATAAGTAGCGGTTTTTTAAGGGGTAAAGGTCATAGAACCTTGTATTTGTTTTTTTAGGGTAAACGCTTAATATGGCTACAAACGCTTGTGATTTGTAATTTTTTTGATAGCATGAAAACTCGTTCTAGGCTTTCTCAATTAAAGAAACACAAGGAGGTTTGGACATGAATGACACGCCCATGAACTGGCCCAGTGACTTTCCGAGCAAACATGATGCGCTGTAGCATTTTTTAAAACAAGACGGAGACCATCAACCAGCATAGCCGCCCCTTTAGGCGGCTTTTTCGTCTTTATCTTTTTTTTTGCTGTTTTTAATTTCTTATTTGAAATAGGTGGTTTTTAAGAAATTTCTGACTGTTCTCGATTTGTAGATGTCGATGACGCCGTCACTAGCACGTTTGATTGGTCTGACTAAGTTGTACCTTATTGTGTTTGTACAGAGTCTGGTCTTGCAGATTGGATAGGGAATGGAGTGCTGAGTGAGCTACGTCAAATCTCTGCGTCAGATGCGGCAGCAACAAGAAGAAAGCCGAAAATTGATGCAAGCCCAACTTCGAGAGCAGCGTAAAACAAATTGCCTGCTGGAAGGGAAATCAAAATGCTAATGCCATCTATCCTTTCCCTTTACCTGCTTATTACCTTGTAAGATGCCCCCTGACCAAGATTGGCTAAGGTGCGTGCTTCGCGCTTTTTTCAGTCCGAATGCTGAAAACCAGACCTTTAAAGGTAGGCACACTAGTTAATGAGTAATTCAAAGCGGGTAGATCTGGCTGGCCTGATTGGCGTGGCTTTTTGGATGGTGCTGCTGGGCGCGTTGTTCGTAGGCTTCGTGTACCTTTTGTCTTTTCCGTGGACCTGGGTTGTTAAGGCCACTATGGGTCTGGAGGTGCTGCTTCTGGCCCTTGCCTTAATGATGGAATTCTCCGCCAAGGATGTGAATGGGGCCGGAGGCTGGGCAAGCTTTGGGTATATCCTGGGACATGCTTGGTTAGTGGCCGCCATGCTGGTTTTTCGCGGTCTCGTGCTCCTGGGGCAGTGGGTCGTGGCTTGATTCACCGCTTAGTTCTGCGTCAGTTGTTTCCCAGGCTATGCTATTTTCTCCTCTATCCCTTTTCAAATTGATCCAGCCTTGTCGCGTCCAATAACTTCCTCCCCTCGTCGTCTGACCATCCGCGATGTCGCCAAAGCGGCAGGGGTGTCGTTGACGACGGTATCTCATGCCTTAAATGATCGTGGGGTGGTGGACCCCGTCACACGGGCGCGGGTCAAGCAGGTGGCAGCGGACCTGGGGTATCGACCCAATGTGCGGGCGCAACGCCTACGCTCAGGTTCGGCCAATAGTATTGCGCTGGTGTCGTCCATGCCCTTTGCGGTGTCGGGAGGCGTATCGCGGCTGGGCTTCATGATGGAAGTGGCAGGTATCGCAGCAGAAGCGGCCATGCGGCGTGGACTCGCCCTGGTGTTTGTGCCCCCTTTGGAAGATGCCCAAGCCTTTTTGGAAGGACTGGATATAGACGGGGCGATTTTGCTTGAGCCCATGACGCATGATCCCAATGTGCGTTTGCTGCAAGAGCGCGGAGTGGCTTTGGTCTCTATTGGCCGGCAAGGCGGTGGTGCTGATAGCCTGCCTTTTGTGGATCTGCAGTCCACAGCCACAGCGCATTTGCTATTGAATCATTTGTGGGAGCAAGGACGGCGGCGGATTGCTTTGGTGCAAAGTAGTGCCGTGCGGGATTCATACGCCAGCCATAAGAAAGCCTATGAAAACTTTGCCACGGCGCATGCCATGCCTTTGCGCTATATGCAGGTAGAAGAAAGTCTGGGGGAAGCAGGGGGGCAGGAGGCTTGTGCCAAACTCTTGGCGCGATATCCTGATATTGACGCCTTATGTGTGCCCGTGGACGCTTTTGCCGTCGGAGCCTTGCGCGCGGTGCAGCAAGCCGGTTTGCGCGTCCCGCAAGATGTGATGATTGCCACCCGTTACGATGGCTTGCGTGCCCGCACCGCAGAGCCGTCCTTGACGGCAGTGGACTTGCATTTGGAACAGGTGGCGACCTTGGCGGTAGAGCTGCTGTTCGAGCATTTGTCGGGCGACAAGAGCCGTATGTCGGTCTTGGGCCCAAAGCCGGAGCTTCGGGCCCGCGCTTCCACTCAGCGTGATGCTTAATTAGCCAGCATTACAGCAATACCCGAAACGGTCGCAAATATAAGTACGCCTATTCGCAGCCGACGCTGATCCAGCCTGTGGTGGACCAGACTACTCAAACCCATCCCCAGTACCAAGGCAGGTAGACATAACACGGCGTAACTTAGATGCGACCAGGCTAGTGCGCCTGAAATTCCCAGCACAATCAACGAGATCACTTCCCCCACCAGAAAGCACAAGGCCACTGTAGAACGCAAGGTTGCCACGGGGGCGTGCTGATACGCCAGGGCCAAGGGCGGGCCACCAATACCAGTGGCCGTTTCGGTGATGCCGGTGACGAGGCCGGTCGCAATAAGCGCTTTTTTACCGGGTGTAAAGCTGGGTGCCAGGACCGAGGCCAGCACAGCGAGCAAGGTGCTGATACCAACGAACTGATTTAACCAATAGGTTGAAAGCACCAGCAAAATGCCCAAGCCGGCAAAGGTGCCCGCAAAACGGCCCACTGTAATCCAGGCCGCTCCGGTGCGATCCACCGCTTCACGTTCCCGCCACGCCACATAGGCATTAAGCGGCAACATTAGAAACAGCAGCGCGCCAGGAATGGCTGCGGGGTGTACCAAAGCCAGCACTGGCACCACAATCAAGGCAAAGCCCATGCCGCTGGCACCTTGGATAAAGGCGCCAGCTAATACTGCAGCAAAAGCAATCAACAAACCTGCTGTCATGCCATCGCCTTTTCTTGCTCGGCATGACGGGCCAGATGCTCGGTAGATGGGGCGTGCAGCTTGCGTATATCAGACTGGGCGACAGCATGGCGAGCCAGCTCGCGTACTTCTTCCAGCAGGGGCAAGGGGTCCCAATCGACAGGCTGGCCTTCCCACAGACGTAGCTTGCCCTGGACCACGACGGCACGAATTTGATCGCGAGCGGCTATGCGTACTAATTCCCAAGGTAAATCCCAGGACGGAGTCATCTCGGGTACTTGCAGATCGACCACCAGAAAGTCAGCTTGCGCGCCCACCCGAATTTGTCCGGTTTGCTGACCCAGACCTATGACGTCGGCCCCGCCTCGGGTCGCCATGTCCAGCCATGTCCAGCCAGCGCCGCAGGAGGAGTCGCCCACCATCATGCCAAAGGCAAAACGTTGTGCGGCTTCGCCGTAATCCATCATGCGAAAGGCGTCGCTGCGTGTGCCATCGGTGCCCATGCCCAAACGAATGCCTTGAACCCGCATGGCCTCCGCCGGGGCGACCGCATTGCCTTTCCAGGCACTGGCAACCGGGTTGTAGGAAACCGCTGCATTCAGGTCGGCCAGCAGGCGGATTTCGCTCGGTGTCACCAGGGTGGCATGGGCCAACAAAGAGGCGGAGCCCAAGGCACCAATATGAGCCAAATGCTCGATGGGGCGGCGGCCATGGGCATTCAAGGAGCGTTCTACGGCAACCAGGTGTTCGTTGGCATGGGTCTGAAAGACGCGACCAGCCTCTTCGCTCATGGCATAGATACGATGCAGCATGGCGTCACTGGCAGCTTCAGGGATGGAGATAGCCAGCGAGGGGCTGATCAAATCGTGGTGCTCCCATTGCTGTAAGTGGGCTTGGGCGCGAGCCAGAATAGGCTCGGCGTCCAATAGTACCGCGCTGTGCTTGTCGTTGCAGATCAAGCCCAGCACGCAGCGTATGCCTACGTCCGTGGTGGCTTGAACAATGGCATCCAGATCTTCAGAAGAGCGGGTACCGGCATCGCAGACTGTTGTGAACCCACCGCGCAAGGCTTCCAGTGCGGACAGCTTGCTCGAGGCGTACAGATGGCGGGCATTCAAGGTGCTTTCTAGAGGCACCCAGACGCGGCGGAAAATCTCCGAGGGCTCGCCGTACACCAACGATTTCCCATACGACTGGGTAACGTGATGGTGCGCATCAACAAAACCGGGCATCAGCAAATGGCCGGGCAGGCTTAAGCGGGGTAGCCCGGGATGACGAGCGGTGATGTCCTGCACCGTACCGATATCACTGAAGCGGCCTTCCTCGATGACAACCGCATGTCCCCCTACTGGTCCTTTCGGAAGGAGCAGATGTTCGGGTTCCAGAATGCGGGCCTGGGCCAGATCTTGGGATTGGAATAAAGAAGCGTTATTCATGACACAGCTCATTAAGAATGGTGAAGAGGGGCGGTTTTGGGGGAACGTTGGCCCACATGGATGAATAGGTAATTCAAGACGGCAGCCGTCAAGGCACCCATTGCAACGCCGTTAGAGAGCAGCAAGCGTAGCTGTGAAGGCAACTGGTCATAAATGCCCGGCACCACAATGGGCAGCAAGCCGATGGCCAGAGCAGTGGCCACGACATACATGGCGGAGTGACTACGCAGATCTACCTTGCGCAACATGTCTATGCCCATAGTGCCCACGATGGCAAACACCACCAGACCGGTTGCGCCAATCACCGCTGCGGGAATGACGCTGATCAGAGCCGACAAGGGAGAGAGCAGACCGAACAAGATCAGGAAAAGACCGCCAACAGCCGTCACGTAGCGGGAGCGAACCTGGGTGGCGCGGATAATGCCGATATTTTCGCCGCTGGTAATAATGAGCGAGGTCCCGAAAATACCGCCCAGCAGGGAGGCCAGGCCATCGCCGCGAATGGTATTGGGTACTTGGGCTTGTTGTTCGGCTTCATCTTCCTTGCCCAGCACTTCATTCAAGGCGATGGTTTGGCCCGTGGCCTCCACCATGGAAATCAGGGTGAAGAGCAACAAGGGCAAAGCGGCAATCAGGTCAAAGTTCGGTGGGCCGAAAGGAAACGGCGAAGGCAGGGCTAGAAGCGGGCCTGAACCCACGCCGCTTAAGCTGATATCGCCCATCAAGGCAGCTGCCAAGGCACCGACGACTAAGCCGAGCAAGATAGCCAACTGGCGGCACATGCCTTTGAGCAAGCGGGCAAACAGGACGGTGGCGACAATGGTGATCAAAGCCAGGAGCAGATTGTCCGTATCACCGAAATTCGCTGTGCCAGGCGTACCTGCAATCAGCTTGCCGGAGATTTGCGCCAGATTGATGGCAACCAGCAGGAGCATGATGCCAATGACCAGTGCTGGAAAGTAACGCAGAAAGCGTTTGAAGATGGGCACGATCAAAAAGTACAGCAGGGCAGACAAAATCACGGCACCGGAGGCGGTGGGCAAGTCGGTTTGTTGCGCGATCAGAATGAACAAAATAATGGGCGCGCCACCGGGCAACATCACAAAAGGTAGTTTGGCGCCGATGCCGGCCGGGCCGAAGGATTGGAGCAAGGTGCCTATGCCACAGACCAGAAACGTGGCGCTTAACAGTTGAGTCGTCAGAGCCGCGTCAAAGCCCAAGGCCTTGCTCATCAAAAATACGGCGGCGATGGGCGAGGCGGCCATGACCAGTACGTGTTGTAGCCCGAAGGCAATCATGCGCTGGGGGGAATACAGCTCGTCCACTTGCGCAGTGGGGGTATCTTTCATTGTTGTCTCCTGTGCTGCGTGCTCAAGCTTGAAAAGGCCTGCCGCAGTCCTATGGGTTTTTATCAGATTTATGAGTAAAACGTTTTGGTTCCAATTTTATGCATAACCAAAACGTTTTGGTAGTGTATTTATGGTTTTGTGGAAAAATGCTCTGGAAAGCAAATAAGGATTATTTCTTTATGCGTAATGTCCTCAAAAGGCAGTGAGAGCAGTTCTAGCAAGTGCAGGCTAAGGCGATAAGAGGAGGGAGGGTAGAAGGGGGGGAGCCCAGCTCAGCGAGGCATCAACACAAGGGGTTTAAGCAAAACCTGTTGTGCTGTCGTTTCTTGGAAGATGGGAGCTAGGGAGTGGATGCCAGGAAAAGGCATCGGCAGGGGGTTGGCTTGTACTAGCTTGAAAAATAAAAAGGCAGCCGTTTCGGGCTGCCTTAGCGTGGTTTTACGTAACAGGCTTTAATCCACGATGTACAGCTTGGCACCGGTTTGGGTGGAGGAGCGGTGCGGCTCGGCATTGTCAGCCACGTGGTAGGACTGGCCGGGTTCTAGCGTAAAGCGGCGTCCGTCTTCCAGTTCTGTATCCAGCTTGCCTTCCAGACACAACAACATATGGCCTTTGACACACCAGTGGTCTGCCAGATAGCCGGGGCTGTACTCGACCATGCGTACTCGGATGGGGCCAAACTGCTGCGTGCGCCATAAGGCCATGCCAGTTTCGCCTTGGTGTTCGGTGGGAGTAATGTCAGACCAGTTGACGGTGCAAAAAGGTAGCTTGCTGATATTCATGTTTGCGGCTCGTTGTAAGGGGACTGTTTGAATAGTAGGCCCGTTCCCTCCATGTGGCCTGTGGTCCTTGCAATTTTCTCTGATACAGGCGATTTCAATTTTGAAATTTGCTCACCACCCAAATGCCGTTACATAAGCAATACTCGCGTTCAGCAAGGGGGCGCTGATGACCCCTATCTTGATCAAAGGGGAAGCGTATGAATCTGTCTCAGCCATTATTCGCGGCACGAAGTCTGGGCCGCTGGAGCCTGCTGACTGCCGCCTTACTGCTTGCGGCCTGCAGCAATATGTCGCAACAAGCAGAACAGCGTGCTCAAACAGCCGCTCTGTCATCCACCACACCGCAAACAGCGTCTACCTTGGGAACGCAATGGGGAGAGGGCCGTGAATCGCGGGTTTATTCTGTGCAGGCCCAGCGCGTAGAGCCGCAGCGGGACGAGCTGCAATTGGCGTACTCCGATGAGCGCAGTATTCGTCAGGCTTTGGGGCAGAATCTGGATGCGCAGCGCAGTATTTTGTTAGACCAGGGCAAGGTGGAGTTGTCTGTGCATGATGCGCGAGATATGCCCTTGACGATTTACAGCAGCATTGGCCAAAACAATTACCAGTTGGCTGGCAAGGCGGGTGAGCGTTACGTGCTGGTCTATACCAATCGTAGTGCGACACCTTATGAAATCATCACAACAGTAGATGGCCTGGATGTCTTGTCGGGCAAGCCCGGCAGTCGCAGTCATAACGGCTATATGTTGCAAGCCGGGGCGGTATTGCGTATTGAAGGTTTTCGTAAAAGCGCAGAGGAAGTGGCCGCTTTCCGTTTCTCCGGTAAGGACAGGGCGTATGCCGCCAATAGCCTGGCGGGCGATACGCGCAATATTGGTGTGATCGGTGCCGTGCTCTATGAGGTCCGCCCCGTCAAACCTAGCCAGCCTGTTAGCCCGACAGCGAATCCCTTTCCGGGGGATGCCGGTAAGGGGCAATACGCTCCACCACCACGCTATTAAGGCTTGATGGTCATCCACCGAACGCTGCATCTGGTTTGGTGGATTGACCCGTCACAGAGCGCTGAAAGCATGAGCTCCTAGCGGGAAACTACGCGCTTGGAGCCTTGGAATGACTCTGTTAAGGTGTGCCAGGATTAGCCCCTTTGCAAGGACAACCCGTGCCACCAGAGTTGATCCATCCAGAGCATTTTGTCCACGTGCGCATCATTATCGGTATGGTGCTGGGTATCAGCATTTCACGGCTGATTGTGGGCGTATCTGAGTTCATCCAACATCCCAAAGCCAAGCGTATCTATCCCATCCACCTGGGATGGGTTCTGTACCTATTTCTGACGATTATTCATTTCTGGTGGTACGAGTTCAGTCTGGTCAAGGTGCAGGTCTGGTCGTTTCAGCTGTATTTTTTTCTGATCCTCTTTACCTGTGTTTTTGCCATCATGGCGTCTTTGCTGTTTCCGTCCAATATGGAGGAATATCGGGGTTTTGAGGATTATTTTCAGACCCGGCGGCGATCCTTATACGGTTTTTTTGTGCTGATTCAGATCATGGATTTGATCGACACGGCCATCAAGGGCAAACCGTATTTCTTGAGCCTGGGCATTGAATACCCCTTACAGCAGTTCGTGTTAATTGTTCTGGGGATCATCGCCATGATTGTGCCCAGCAAGCGCTATCAGGCGGCCTTTGTCTTTTTGACGCTGGTTTATAAAGGGCAATGGATCTTTCGTCTGTATGACATTCTGAATTGACGTGGTGATGCTGGGTTAAAGCGCTTTAAGCTGTCTTTTAGCCTTGAGTAGGCATCCGGGGTTGATGTTTCTTATGGGCCTGCCTGGATCTGCTTCGCAGCACTCCCTAGCTCACTTTCCTGACTCAGCGGCGCTGGCTGTGTTTAGACGGGTTATAGGGCGGCCAAAGCTCATCTTTAGCGGATCTGTCATCGAGGCTGGGCTAAAATCGCACTTTCAGCTGTGTTCTTGGAGAGGGTAACGACATGAGTGGCTCCTTTACTTTTGTAGTGATGGTGGCGTTTTTGGCCGTAGTGGTGGTGATGGCTGGGGTCAAAGTGGTGCCGCAGGGCCAGCAATGGACCGTGGAGCGTTTTGGTCGCTACACCCGCACGCTGACGCCGGGCTTGTCTTTGTTGGTGCCGTTTATGGACCGCGTGGGTAGAAAGCTCAAAATGATGGAATCTGTTCTGGATGTTCCTTCGCAAAACGTTATTTCCCGCGACAACGTGGCGGTAACGGCAGACGGTGTGGTGTTTTATCGCATCGATAATGCGGCCCAGGCAGCGTACGAGATTGATCATCTGGAAAAGGCAATCGTTAACCTGACCACTACCAATCTGCGTTCGGTTCTGGGTTCGATGGAGCTGGACCATATGTTGTCCAACCGCGAAATGATTAATGATCGCCTGCTGGCCGCTGTGGATGCAGCCACGACCCCTTGGGGAGTGAAGGTGACACGCGTAGAAATTCGCGATTTGAATATGGCCCCTGAGTTGCAGGAAGCCATGAATCTGCAAATGACTGCCGAGCGTCACCGACGTGCTGTTGTGACTAAAGCCAGCGGCCAGAAAGAAGCGGAAGTACTGCAAGCCGAAGGCGAGAAGCAGGCAGCCGTTTTGCGCGCTGAAGGTGAAAAGCAGTCCGCCATTTTGCGTGCCGAGGCCCGTGAGCGTGAAGCCGAAGCGGAAGCTCGTGCCACCCGCGAAGTGTCTGAAGCCATCAAAAGTGGTGACGTCCAAGCCTTGCAATACTTTGTTGGCTTGAAGTATGTAGAAGCCTTGCGTGATGTGGGCAATGGTCCGAACAGCAAGCTGGTGCTGATGCCCTTGGAAGCCAGCGGTATTACTGGTGCCGTAGCCGGCGTGACCGAATTGCTGAAGTCCTCTGGCAGCAAGTTGGGTTAAGCGTAAGCGGATAGCAGGAGGTGCTGATCTTGGCGTTCATTTTCGATTCCTTTTGGTATTGGCTGGTGGCCGGTGTGGTTTTGATCGCCACCGAAGTCGTCGTCTCCGGTGTCTATTTGCTTTGGCTGGGCCTGGGGGCGCTGACGGTAGGCTTGTTCACCGCCGCCTGGCCTGATGCACCGTCCTGGCTGCAATGGCTGATTCTGGCCATCGCCATGCTTGGTTGGGTGGTGGTTGGGGTGCGTTGGCAGCGACGCAGCCGGGCCAGTCAGCCTGATGTGCTCAATACCGGCTTAAGTGGCTATGTCGGTGCTCGGGCGCTGGTCAGCGACAACTTTGTGAATGGCCGTGGGCGTATTCGGCTTAACGACAGTTATTACAGCGCCACGGCGACTCAGGATCTGGAGCAGGGTGTTGCAGTCGTGGTCCTGGCAGTAGACGGCGCTGAAATGCGTGTTCAGGCTGTTGAATAAGACAAATAGCAGGGTATAGAGCAATGATGAACAATCGTTACGGCAAGCTGGCTTCTTTGGTGTATCACTTGGATAAACCAATAGGGCGCTCCTTTGGCGATGTCGAGTATTACCTGGCGCGTTTGCAAGGCATAAGCGGGCCTATTCTGGAACCTGCTGTTGGTACCGGCCGCATCCTGATTCCCTTGCTGCAAGCGGGGTTGGATGTCAGTGGTTTTGACCTGTCCCAAGAGATGCTGGATTACTGCCAGCGCGAATTGGGCTTACGTTCTTTAAAGACGCGGCTTGAGCTTGCTGGTTTTGGTGATTTCAAGGCCGAGCGTCCTTTAGAAGTCATTGTGGTGCCCGCTGGCTCTTTCCAGTTGCTGGACTCTTTTGAGCAAGGTATCGCGGCCCTACGTCGTTTTCATGCCAGCTTGAAAACAGGTGGACGTTTGTTGCTGGATCTGGATCCTGTCGCGGCGATTTTGAATGTGCGGCCTGGTTTACGAACCTGGTCAGCCCCGCCTCATGGTTTGATTACCCTAAACGCCTCGGCTTTGGAAAAGGACTATTGTGCTCAAGTGACTCGCGAAATGCATCGCTACGAGTTGTGGGAGCAGGGCGTCTTGCTGGAGACACAGCTGGAACAATTCTCGCTGCGCTGGTGGGGCGTAGAAGAGCTGCGCATGGCCCTGGAGCAACTGGGTTTCGGCGAGATTGTCATATCGGGTGGCTATCAGTATGGCAAGCCGCCTCAAGATACCGATGGGATTATTTCGTTTGAAGCACGTAAGCTGTAACGCAGTCATTTCAGCCGCAGCAGTGAAGGTGACTTTGAAGGTGGTATGTGTGCGTGACTCGTCCCCCGTTGAAGATAGCAAATGTCCCTCTGCCTTATCCAAGGCGGGGCGTTGGGCTTGCGGCGTATCGGCCTTATGGCTTGCTGCAGGTTTCGCACTAAGCCCCATGGCTCATGGGCAAGGCTTGATACAAGATGCCCAAGGTTGGGTTTATGTGAATGATGAGGGTAAGCCCATCCTGCGTCCCTTTATCTACGACAATGGCCCCGACTATTTCGAGGAAGGTCTGGCTCGTTTTGTGTCCAAGGGAAAGATGGGATTTCATGATCAGGCTTTGAATATCCAGATTCCAGCCCGTTACGATTTTGCCTTTCCCTTTGTAGATGGTATTGCCAAGGTCGGTATGGATTGTGAATTTATCCCGGATGGCGAACATCGTTCGGTCAACTGCAAGCAGTGGGAGACCATTTCCAATCCTTTGTCTGGCCGAAGGACTCCCCTCGCAAAGTAGTCAGCGCACAGTACACTGCAACACAGACCTTATTCGGAGAGCAAGATGAAAAAATGGGGAATCCTGGGGCTTGTCGGTCTCTTATCCGCTTGTGCAAACCAAGCCGCGACACAGCCGCCTATCGGCCTCGCCAATCCGGCTTCGGCGTATTGCATAGAAAAAGGCGGGCGCCTGGAGATTGTGAACACCCCAGCAGGACAAGTGGGCATGTGTACCTTACCCGACGGCAGCGTGATCGAAGAATGGGAATTGATGCGCCGCGATCATCCTCCGGCATAGTCTTGATGCTTGATGAAAAAGCCAGCGATTCGCTGGCTTTTCTTTTTTTGCTCTTAGCGGCCGAGATTAATCAACGCTCAATGCGGACTTCAAAATACGCTTCGGACTCGCCTAAATCGCGAAAACCATCACTCATGGCACGGGTGGCAGCGACGATCCATTTTTTGGCCAAGGCGATGTCTTCCCCAGACAATTCGGTCTCTGCGGTCTCCTCGGCCAACTGCCAGGCACGATAGGCCTGGACCACGGCTTCGGGGCCTTGCATGACTTTCTCTAAGCTGCGGCGAAAGCGCTCTTCTGCCTCGCGGCGGCCGCGTTCTGTGATATCGGAAGGAGCGTCGTGCAAGGTGATGGTATAGGACATGATGCTTCTTTTTGCTGTATGGATAAACAGTAATTTAGCACGTCTTTTTGTCTTGGGCTAGATTTTTATAATCTCTGTTGCATCAACGATTACCAATGTCCTTTTAACCTGAAAGCTGGTTGAAGACAGGACTAACTTGCCCGGTCTTTTGTGGGTCTGCCAAGCCTAAATTTGCGTCATAAACTATCTTGTTTCGCTCATGGGTATACTGCCTCACACAGGTTCACGCTCTCTTTTTCATGGACGAGGTGCATGGTGCAGGTTGTAGCGATTGGCAGTATTACCGTTGATATTGTGGTCTCCGATATGCCTGCAGATTTGGCGCGTGGGGATAAGCAAGAGGTCGGGTCCATAGACCTGTACCCTGGCGGTGGCGCTTTGAATGCGACGGCTGGTTTTATGACACAAGGCGAATCTGTACGACTATTGGGCGCACTGGGTCGTGATGGCCTGGGCGAACGCTTGTGCGCGCATATTGAGCAGCTGGGGATTGATGTCAGCAGTGTGCAGATTTGTCCTGATCAACCCACTGGCAAGGCCATTGTCTTGGTAGAGCCTTCAGGCAGTGCCTCTGTGCTGGCACGGCGTGGTGCCAATGCCTGCTTACGTATCCAAGCGCAGGATTTACAGGCTGACTTGATTTATGTTGCCCCCTTGGCGCTACAGCCTATGGAAAGTCTGGCGCAAGCGCTGGCTCAAAGAGAAAAAGGGTCGACCTGTCTGGCTGTAAATCCTAGTGTGGCTTGCCTGAGGCAGCAAGGGCAGGGGTTCAAGCAGGTTTATGCGCAAGCGGATGTGTTGGGCTTGAATGCTGTGGAGGCGCAAATGCTGGCTGGCGTGCAGGATGCAGATATTCAGCTGGATTTATCTGTGGAGCAGGCTAGCGTCTTGGCGACTCGTTTGCAGCACCATTTTCAACAAGCTCTCATCATTACCTTAGGGGTGCAGGGCGCGGTGTTAGCGATGAATGATCAGCATTATTTTGAACCGGCCTGTCAGGTTGCCGTGTGTTCAACCGTAGGAGCAGGCGATGCGTTTCTGTCCAGTTTTGCGCTGGCCTGGAAACGAGGTCTGGAGCCCTCCCACGCTTTGCAGTTTGCCAGTCAGGCGGCGGCAGCGCGATTGGGACAATGGGCGGCAAATGCCTTTCCACCCTTATTTGGGCAGGGTGCAGACGAAGTCCTGGCGTTATAAATACGAAAAACTGTGTGGAGGAAAGGCGATGGCGGCCATCATCATTATTGTGGGTTTATATCTGCTGGTGACGGTGTTACTGGGCGTCACGCTTTTGTATACCCGACCTAAAAGCTGGAAGCGAGACACGGCTTTATTGATGATTACGCCCTTGACCGTGCCCGTGGTTTACGCCTTATTCACGATGCTGGGTTAATGGAGACTAGGGCGTGGGCCTTATTCGGGCGACTTTTGTTGCGTGTTATGAACTTTTGCAGTGATTCTTGCCACAGAAGTAAGCCCGTGTAGCCTGATCCTAATCTTTGTGTTGCCTCTGTGTCGGTTCTTGACAATCGTTGACTTCATGTTCTGAGGACGGGCCGTTACCATAGTCTCAAGCTAGTGTTGAGTTGGGATTTTGGGATGTACGCCATGATTAATGCCTCGAATTTGATCGATTATGTACCTATGGTATTAATGCTTGCTGGCTGCGGTATTTTGGGCTTTATTTTGCTGTCTTTCTGGCTGCATCGTTCCTGATTTACGCGCAGCCCTGTTGTTCTCTGCAACAAACCTTCACCATCTACGCCTGATTTCATTTCTATCTTTTACCTGACGTGTTGCTTTTGCTGCACGCTTGTCACGGCGCACTTTCAGTGTCAAATAAGTGTAGTAAGCTATTTCCACGATCTGTTTCGCGACCAGCGCGTCAAGGCTTGCCCCAAGCCTGCGCTAACAGCAGGCACAGGCTTGTAAGCCATGACGCTACATGGTTTGTGAAGCATCCGCCAAAATCAGGTCAAGGAGAAGGGAATCATGTTTTTCCGCTTAGTTTCTGCTTGCGCAGGCTCTCTGATGCTCACGGCGTGCGCCAGCTCCACTCAAAGTACTAAACCTGTCGCCCAAGCCAATCTGGCTTCTACCTTCTGTCAACGCATGGGTGGTCAAACCGTTGTGCATGAAAATGTGCGTGGCGCCTACGGAACCTGTCTGATGCAAGATGGCAGCGAGTCCGAAGAATGGGCGTTTTATCGCAGTTGGTACCCTCGAATGGACTGAAAACTGCTTCAATTGTGGTTTTTGTGGCGATACAGCGCCGCGATAGCTGGCGAAGGTGATAAACTTATCCAATCAAATGTGTTATTTGGGAAGCAGAATCTTATGAAATCAACGCGAACTACCCGTCGGCAAAACTAGCCGTGGCCGCGTAGCGTTTCGTTTGCTTTCCAAGAACGTTCAATTCAAAAGCGCGGCCTTTTCAAGGCCGCGTTTTTTATTTCAGGAAGTCTTATGGTCCGAATCACATTGCCCGATGGCTCTCAAAGAGAGTTTCAGGGCCCGGTTTCCGTCAGCGAAGTGGCTAACTCAATTGGTACTGGCCTGGGCCGTGCCGCTCTGGCTGGCCGCGTCGGCACGCCAGGTACCGAGTCGCGTCTGGTGGATACCTCTTTTGTGATCGACCAAGACAGCGAGCTGGCGATTGTCACGGCTAAAGACGCTGATGGCCTGGACCTGATTCGTCACTCCACGGCTCACTTGTTGGCCTATGCGGTTAAAAGCCTGTTCCCAGATGCCCAGGTCACGATTGGCCCGGTCATCGATAACGGCTTTTATTACGACTTCTCGTACAAGCGTGCCTTTACGCCCGACGATTTGGAAGCGATTGAAAAGAAAATGGCCGAACTGGCCAAGAAAGACGAAATCGTGACGCGCGAAGAGTGGATGCGTGACGATGCCGTGGCTTTTTTCAAAAGCATAGGCGAGGATTACAAAGCGGAAATTATTGCCTCTATTCCCTCCAACGAGCCCATCAGCTTGTATCGTGAAGGCGACTTCATCGACTTGTGTCGTGGCCCTCACGTGCCATCGACTGGCAAGCTGAAAGTCTTCAAGCTGATGAAAGTGGCGGGTGCTTACTGGCGTGGCGACAGCAATAACGAAATGCTGCAGCGTATTTACGGTACGGCCTGGGCCACCAAGGAAGAGCAGCAAGCCTATCTGACCATGCTGGAAGAGGCCGAGCGCCGCGATCACCGTAAACTGGGCCGCGAGCTGGACCTGTTCCATTTCCAGGAAGAAGCACCAGGTCTGATTTTCTGGCATCCCAAGGGCTGGGTGATTTGGCAACAGGTCGAGCAATACATTCGCCGTGTCTACCAGGACAACGGTTATCAGGAAGTGAAGGCGCCGCAAATTCTGGACCTGTCCCTGTGGAAGAAAACCGGCCATTGGGACAACTACGCTGAAAACATGTTCACGACCGAGTCCGAGAACCGTGTTTATGGTTTGAAGCCCATGAACTGTCCCGGCCACGTGCAGATCTTTAATTCCGGCCTGCACTCCTACCGTGAATTGCCTATTCGTTACGGCGAGTTTGGTCAGTGCCACCGCAATGAGCCCTCGGGTGCCTTGCACGGCATGATGCGTGTACGTGGTTTTACGCAGGATGACGGCCACATTTTCTGTACCGAAGACCAACTGCAAGATGAGTGCGCAGCCTTTACGGCTCAACTGCAGGCTGTGTATGCCGACTTTGGCTTTACTGAAATTCTGTACAAGGTTGCTACTCGTCCTGAAAAACGCATTGGTGACGATGCCGTGTGGGACAAGGCGGAACAGGCCCTGCTGGAGAGCTTGCGCCGTACTGGCTGCGAATTCGAGATTTCCGAAGGCGAGGGCGCTTTCTATGGTCCGAAGATTGAGTACACGCTGAAAGACGCCATTGGCCGCCATTGGCAGTGCGGTACGATCCAGGTGGATTTCTCCATGCCAGCCCGTTTGGGCGCCGAGTATGTAGATGCCCAGGACCAGCGCCGTGTGCCGGTTATGCTGCACCGTGCTATTTTAGGTTCCTTCGAGCGCTTTATTGGCATGCTGATTGAAAACCATGCGGGTGCCTTGCCGGCCTGGTTGGCTCCAGAGCATGTAGTGGTATGCTGCATTTCCGAAAGTTCGGCCGATTATGCACAATCGGTCGCGCAAAATTTGAAGAAAATGGGTTTCCGTGCCTCTTCGGATTTGCGTGGTGAAAAAATCACTCGTAAAATCCGTGAGCACAGTATGCAAAAAGTGCCCTATATTCTGGTCGTGGGTGAAAAAGAGCGTGAAAACGGCGCAGTCGCCGTGCGTGCGCGTGGTGGTGTGGACTTGGGCGTCATGCCGTTAGCCGATTTTTCTACACGATTGAAGCAAGAGATCGATAGTCGTCAGTAAAACAGGAACGCTATCGTTTTTATCGACATTTTTAGGAGTTTTCGACATCGCAACCGAGAAAAAACATCGCATCAATGGTGAAATTCGTATTCCAGAGGTGCGACTCATTGGAGTCGAGGGTGAACAGCTAGGTATCGTTAGCGTGCCTGACGCCTTGGCTATGGCAGAGCAGCATGATGTGGATCTGGTGGAAATCTCCCCAGTGGCCGTACCACCTGTGTGCCGCTTGATGGATTACGGCAAGTTCCGTTACCAGGAACAAAAACGCCAGCAAGAAGCCAAGTCCAAACAGAAAATTATTCAGATCAAGGAAGTCAAATTTCGTCCCGGTACGGATGAAGGCGACTACCAGGTCAAACTGCGTAATGTGAAGCGTTTCATTGACGATGGCGATAAGGTCAAAGTGACCTTGCGTTTCCGTGGTCGGGAAATGGCCCACCAGGAGCTTGGTATGCGGGTGCTGGAGCGGGTTCGTGACGAAGTCACTGAAATCTGCCAGGTTGAAGCGATGCCCAAGCTGGAAGGCCGTCAAATGGTCATGGTTCTGGCGCCTCGCAAGAAAGCGTCCTGATCCTTTTGCACGATACGGCCTGGGTCCGCCCAGGAGCATTATGCGTCGCCCGATTTGCTCCCAAGTAGCGGGTCGGGCACACTCGCCTTTGCAGCTCGTCTGCAGAGGCGTTTTTCTCTAGGTGTGATATGCACGTTTTATTCATCATTGATCCCTTGCCCAGCCTGTCGGCTTACAAGGATTCCTCCGTTGCCATGATGTGTGCATTTCTGGCGCGTGGTCATCGTGTCAGCGTGACCTTGCAGTCCGACTTGTACATTGCCCACAGCCGGGTACGTACGCGTAGTCAGGTTGTCAGTATCGCGGCTGATGCGGATTTGCGTGCGCCTGCGTGGTGGAGCCACCCCGAGCCTGCTATCGAGCAGGAATTGAATGTCTTTGACGCTGTCATCATGCGCAAGGATCCGCCTTTTGATATGGAATATGCCTATTCCACCCACTTGCTCAGCTTTGCGCAGGAACAAGGGGCGAAGGTCTTCAATTCGGGTGCTGCCATTCGCAATCACCCTGAAAAACTAGCTATTACTGAATTCCCGGAATTTACGCCACCCACCTTGGTGACGCGTGATATGGCCCGTTTGCGCGCCTTTCACCAGGAATACAAGGATGTGATCGTCAAGCCGCTTGACGGCATGGGCGGCATGGGTATTTTCCGTTTGCAAGATCCTGAGCCTAATCTGGGCGCCATTTTGGAAACGCTTACCGACAATGGCACGCAAACCATTATGGCGCAGCGTTATATCCCGGAAATCGTCAAGGGTGACAAGCGCATCCTGATTATTGACGGGGAGCCCGTGCCTTATGCCTTGGCCCGTATTCCCTTGGCAGGCGAGACGCGTGGCAATCTGGCCGCCGGTGGCCGCGGGGTTGCTCAGCCCTTGTCCGAACACGACTGGCATATTGCCCGTACTCTGGGCCCAGTATTGGCCGAGCGCGGCCTGTTGCTGATCGGTTTGGATGTGATTGGCGATTACGTCACCGAAATTAATGTGACCAGCCCTACCTGTTTTGTAGAAATTACCGAGCAGACAGGCTTTGATGTGGCGCAGCGTTTTGCAGAGGCCGTCGAAAAAGCGACGGAACGTACGTGATTCGCCTTGCCTTGATCATGCATGAGCCTCTGGCCAGTGCTTTTGCCAGCTGTGCCGAGCACGTGTTGGGCGAAAAGCCCGATTTGTTTGTCTTTGATATTCAGGCAGACGAATGCACGGACACGGCAGTAGAGCGCTTGTTGGGACAATTGCAGTCGCAAGAGCCCGACTCGCCCGCCACACTGATACTGTGTGACCTGTATGGTGCCACACCGTTCAACGTGGCCCGTCGAGTCCAGCAAGCCTTGCAAGATCAAGGGCAAGGCGCTTATTTATTGACCGGCACCAATATGTGCATGGTGTTAAAAGCCTTGACCGAGCGACGTGACAATCCCGAGTGTTTTGCTCAGGATGTCATGGCAGGCGCCTTGCGTGGCATTGTCCATGCCGACTGCCATTGCTAATTTGAATTTTCACTTTCATTTTTCCAGTTGCCCCTATGCCCAGCATCTCCATCACGATCAGTAATAAATTAGGTCTTCATGCACGGGCAGCCGCTAAACTGACCCAGTTGGCTGGCCGTTATAGCAGTGAGATTTTTATCGCGCGTGGCTCACAGCGCGTCAATGCAAAAAGTATTATGGGTGTCATGATGCTGGCCGCCGGAATGGGGGTCACCGTGGTAGTTGATGCTCAGGGCGATGATGCCGATCAAGCCCTGGCAGATATCCAGGCGTTGTTTGACGCAAAATTTGGTGAAAACGAGTAAGGAAAGAATCTGGTCATGAATAGTGCTGCTCGAACTCCGGCGTCTGATCTGTCTGCGATGTTTACCGCCCAAGGTCAGGCGGTGGGCAAGGGCTATGCCATTGCCAAAGCCGTAGTGATGAGTGCTGCCGCACTGGAAGTGCCGCACTATCGAATTGCCATAGAAGATGTTGATTCCGAAAGCCAGCGCTTGTTAAGTGCTATGGCCAGTGCGCGTGACGAATTGCGCAATATGGTGGATCAATTGCCGGTGGATGCCCCGCGAGAGCTTGCACCAATTTTGACGGTGCACAGCTTGCTGCTGGATGACCCCATGCTGACGCAGCAAACCTGCGCCATCATTGCCGAGCGTCATTACAACGCCGAGTGGGCGCTGACCTCGCAAGGTCAGATGCTGGTTGAGCAGTTTTCCCAAATGGAAGACGAATACTTGCGTGAACGTGGTGCGGATGTGCGCCAGGTGATCGAGCGGGTATTACGTGTTTTGGCAGGCAAACCCACTTTGCTGCCTGGTTTGTCGGCGACGCAAGAAGAACCGCTGATCGTCGTGGCTCGCGATATTTCACCCGCTGATATGCTGCGTTTGCGGGGCGGCCATTTTGCGGGTTTCCTGACCGACCTGGGTGGGCCTACCTCTCATACGGCAATTGTTGCCCGTAGCTTGAGTGTTCCCGCGGTAGTGGGGCTGGGTAGTTTCCGCAGCTTGATTCGCGATGGCGATTACCTGATTGTGGATGGTTTTTCGGGTGCGGTTATCGTCAATCCTTCGGAGTTGGTGCTGGCCGAATACCGTGAGCGTCAGGAGGCGTATCGACGCGAGCGAGCCGAGCTAGAGGAACTGCTGGATGCTCCAGCCGTCACGTTGGACGGCATTGTCGTACGCCTGGAAGCTAATATCGAGCTTCCAGAAGAAGCTGAGCTGGCCTTGAAAGCCGGTGCTGACGGTATTGGTTTGTTCCGTAGTGAGTTTCTGTTCATGGGGCGCACAGATTTACCGTCCGAACAGGAGCAGTACGAGGCTTATTCCCGCGTGGTCAAGGCCATGGACGGTAGGGTCGTCACCATACGCACGCTGGATATTGGGGCAGACAAAACGCTGGATGGTGATGCAACTGTCGCCACCAATCCAGCTTTAGGGCTACGTGCAATTCGCTATTGTCTGGATAAGCCCGAAATGTTTGCCACCCAGCTGCGTGCCTTGTTGCGCGCCAGCCTGCATGGGCAAATCCGTATTTTGATCCCCATGATTTCCTCCATGACCGAAGTGCATGCCAGCCGTCAGGCTATCGAGTCGGCCGCACGCGAGCTGGAGAAATCAGGGACGCCGTTTGCGCGTAATTATTTATTAGGCGCGATGGTGGAAGTTCCTGCCATTGCCATTGCTATCGAGCCCTTTGTGCAGGAACTGGATTTCCTGTCTATCGGCACCAATGACTTGATTCAGTACGTGTTGGCTGTAGATCGGGGTGATGCCGAAGTAGCCGGCTTGTATGACCCTATGCATCCAGCTGTCTTGCGTTTGATTGCTCACACGATCAATGCTGCGGATCGTGCCGGTAAACCGGTTGCAGTATGTGGCGAGATGGCAGGGGACGCGTCCGTCACTCGCATGTTGCTCGGGCTGGGTCTGAAAGAATTTTCTATGCATCCGCAGCAATTGCTGGATGTCAAAAAAGAAGTGCGTCTGTCGCACTCCAATGCTTTACGCGTGAAGGTCGCCAGTGCGCTAAATCGTGCCGAGCGTATTGACCTGGCGACATTAGCTGCCTAAGTGCTTGAAAGTAAGCTTATTTAATCTGTCGAATATGTAACAAACCCACGCTGTAGCCCCGGGAGCGAATCCATTTGTAACTGGGACTTGATGGGCTACTCGCTGCTAGGTGCTTGTTGTTAAAGGGTTTGTCATCAAGCGTGAGCGGGATCGTCAGAATAATTGAAATCAGGATTTACACTAATAGATTGGTCTGCGTGCTCCGCACCGATAGAATGGCTTTTAGGGGAGTTGTAACAGACCCAAGGCCGAGCCGGAAGTCGCACCAGGCATCGGCCCATTCTATCTAGCGACCTTGGAATAGTAGGAAGGAAATCTTATGAAACTGACTCGTGCTCATTTTGCTGTCATGGCCGCTGCTGCTTCGATGACTCTTTTGGCTGCGTGTTCCAAAGAGAACGATACCGCTGCTACGAGCGCGCCACCTGCTCCTGTCGCTGCACCTCAAACGACAGCACCTGCCACCCCACCTGCACCAGAAGCGAATAAATCTCTGGAGCAAAAAACGGAAGAACTGAAGCAGGACGCCGCGAAGGTTGCTGACGACGTCAAAAAAGAAGCAGAGGAACAGAAAGAAAACGCCAAAGAAAATACCAACTCGCTGAAGGAAGATGCCAAGGCCGCAGGCGATAAGGTCGCCGAGAAAGCAGGCGAGGCCAAAGATGCTGTATCTGACGCCGCCAGCCGTGCTGGTACCGCCATTAAAGATGGTGCTGCCAAGGCTGATAGCGCAATTCAAGGCAAGCTGGGTAATGGCGTAGACTCCTCCCCGTCCTCGGTTCCTTCGGAACAAGCCAAACCTTAAGGTTTGAACGACGAGGCTGATTGTTTGGCCAGATGAAAAAAGCGGGTGCCTTTGGCACCCGCTTTTTCTATACTGCTGGTAGTGTCAATATTTTCAGGAGAGGACCATGATTAATCGTAGCGAGTGGCTGGAAGATCTGCAAAAAAACGTCTCGGAGCTGATCTCCAAAAGTCCGGCTGCCGATATTGAGCGCAATGTGAAAGCTTTTATGGGTCAGGCCTTTAACCGGATGGATCTGGTGACCCGTGAAGAGTTTGATACCTACAAGCTGATGCTGGAGCGCGCTTTGGCACGTGTGGCGGCTCTGGAGACCCGCTTGCAAGCCCTGGAAGGGCGGCAGACGCCAGTTCCCCAAGAGAGCGATCCCTCTGCTAAAGAGGGCAGCCAAAGCTGATCACTTCTTTTGAGCACCGTCACAAGGCCTAAGGGGCCAAATTCGGCCAGCCCCTTTTTTATCGCTGTTTTTCTTGTCTTGACCGGGGTGTGCGCCGCACTGCATGTGTGGAAAGTACCCCCGGCCTTGCCGTTTATGCAGCGCGAACTAGGCATGGATCTGGTGCAGTCCGGTTTTTTGCTGGCCAGCGTACAGATGGCCGGCATGCTGCTGGGCCTGTGCATTGGCTTGATTTCCGAGAAAATTGGTTTGCGACGTTGCATTCTGATTGGACTGGGTATTTTGAGTGTGTCCTCATTGCTCGGTTCCTTTTTTCAGCAGGGCACCTTGGTGCTGTTGGGACGCATCGTAGAGGGCTGTGGCTTTTTGATGGTGGTGTTACCCATCCCGGCCTTGATCAAACGTATTACCGACGCAGCGCGTTTGAGCCGAATCATGGGCTTGTGGGGCTGTTATATGCCTGCAGGTGCGGTGTTAATGCTATGGGCCGGTGCCGCCTGGCTAGCGGTGGGCTCCTGGCGTACGCTCTGGCTTGTTCTGGGCATGCTGACACTGATCGTCATGGTGTTGACCTTTTTGCTTGTTCCCCCGGACTCAAAAACCCAGACCAAAGGTGCGGCACAGCAGGCGTCTTCCCATCGTTGGCCGAATTTGTTGCGTACGACGTTAAGCTCTAGCCGTGTCTGGTTGCTGGCGTTGGCTTTTGGGGTGTATGCGGCGCAATGGGCCGCAGTGGTGGGCTTTATGCCGACTATCTACAATCAGGCGGAAATCGCGATAGGTACAGGAGGGCTGCTGACGGCTCTTATTGCGGCAGGCAATGTGGTGGGGAATCTGGGTGCAGGGCGTTTCCTGCATGCTGGAATCTTGCCGCATCGCTTACTGCAAGCGGGATATCTGGGTATGATCGTCTGTGCTGTCCTTGCCTTCGGGCTCACGCAAAGCCTGACGATTCAATTTGTGGCCATCCTGCTGTTTTCGATTGTGGGTGGACTGATTCCCGCTACCTTGTTCTTTTTGGCAGTGACGGCTGCTCCTTCGCCCGAAACGACCTCGACTTCAGTGGGTTGGGTCCAGCAATGCTCCTCATTGGGGCAGTTTGTGGGGCCGCCGGTAGTGGCCTGGGTCGTGCATACCCTGGGAGGGTGGCAGTGGGCGTGGATCGCAACGGTTAGCTTTGCTGTGGTGGGCCTAGTGATTGCCTGGAGTTTGTCACGACTGGGCTTGCCTAAAGGATAAATGTTGCGATTTTGGATGAGGTGTAAAGAGTTACGCCATCAAGTATCAGCAAGAGCCAGCGAGTTTGCCCACGCTGGCTTTGTTTTTTGAAAGGATGTGCCGCAGTATGCTTATCAGTAATACCCAGGTGAGCCGTGATGGACTGGTCGATCTCTTAGCCTCACACCAAGCGTCGTTGAGTTTTGAAAACTGTACCTTCGATGAAGAGGATTTGTCGGGTCTGGTTCTGGAGGGGCTGCGTTTCTCCGGCTGCAGTTTTCTGGATACGCGGCTGACACGCTCGAAACTGCAGGACACCGTTTGGCAACGTTGCAAAATGGGTCGTGTAGATTTCAGTCTGACTGACTTAAGTAACGCCCGCTTCGAGGTCTGTGATCTGCACTTGAGCAAATGGGTGCGTGCACGGATTGCAGCACTGCATATTGAAGACTCCAAACTAAGTGGGGCCGTTTTTAACGAGACGCAGGGCTTGGAGGTGACATTGCGCAATTGCAAGCTGGTCGGCACTACCTTACGTGCCATTAATTTTCGCAAACAAACTCTGGTGCAACTGGATTTTTCTGATGCGGATTTAGGTGGCTGTAATTTCCAGGATACTGTTTTTGATGGTGGCAGCTTACGCGGTGCCAGTCTGCGGGGAGTGAACCTCAAAGGCGCGGATTTGCGCAGTGTCGAATTAGGCAGCATTACCTTATACGATCTGAATCATTCCTTTCAGGGTGCTTGTCTGTCTGTCGACCAGGCTGTTCAACTGGTCAGCTCTATGGGCGTGATGGTGCAATAACAGCGCTTACGTATAAGTGCTCTGTGCTGTTTGATGGCTGATCTGTAGAGCTTCAGGTCCTCCACAGGCAGACTGACTGTTTGAGTGTAAAAGGGGAAGGGCACATGTCCTTGGCCGTCTTGAACAGTTGCGCCTTGTCGGGCCTGGATTTTATTGATGTGCGTGTTGAAGCGCATGTGGCACCCGGTTTACCGGCCTTTCATATCGTTGGATTACCGGATGCGGGGATACGGGAAAGCCGTGAGCGTGTGCGCTCTGCCTTGCAAGCCAGTGGTTTTGACTTTCCTGCAGCCCGTCTAACCATCAATCTGGCGCCGGCTGATCTGCCTAAGGAGTCAGGGCGTTTTGATCTGCCGGTAGCGTTGGCAATTTTATTGGCCAGTGGCCAGCTTAGCCGCCCGGATGACAAGCAGCGGGAGCAGGCACTCACAGGCCTGGAGCGTTACGTAATGGCGGGGGAGCTGTCGTTGACGGGGGCTGTTGTTCCTGTTCAAAGCGCCCTGACGATTGCTTTGGGTATGGCTCGTCAGCATCCCGAGCTTTGTTTGCTTCTGCCTGCGCAGAGTGCCGAAATTGCGGCTCATGTACCGGATTTGCATGTGCGTGGTGTTGCCAGCCTGGCTGAAGCAGCAGCCTATCTACGTGGTGATACCGAGCTGGAGCAGACTGCGCCCAGGTCTTGGCCCGAGCAGAACGCGGACCAACAGCTCTGCTTGTCCGACGTACTGGGACAGTCCCTGGCTTGCCGGGCCTTGGAGGTAGCCGCTGCGGGTGGTCACAGTCTTCTGCTTAATGGCTCACCGGGTGTAGGTAAGACCATGCTGGCACAGCGCTTGCCGGGTTTGTTACCTGATTTAGATCGATATGCCCAACTGGAAGTGGCTGCTTTGTACTCTTTTGTGCAAGAGCAGGATTTTTTTAGCAGGCGGCCGCCATTCCGCGCTCCCCATCACAGTGTGTCCACTCCTGCCCTGATCGGTGGGGGCAGTCGACCCCGGCCGGGCGAGGTGTCCCTGGCTCATCACGGTGTATTGTTTCTGGACGAGCTGCCAGAATTTAGTCGCCGGTCACTGGAGGCTTTGCGTGAGCCTCTGGAGCAAGGCTGCGTGCGTATTTCACGGGCTCAGAAGCAAGCGGTCTTTCCGGCCCAATTTCAATTTGTAGCTGCCATGAACCCTTGTCCATGTGGGTGGGCGGCGAGCCGTCATAGGCCTTGTCGTTGCTCTCCAGGCCAGCGTGAGCTTTACCGGCAACGCTTATCGGGTCCCATGTTAGACAGAATTGATCTGCTGGTGACGATGAGTGAGTCCGACCCGGAGCGCGACCAAGCTGCATCGGCATCCAGTCAGGTAAGGGAACGGGTGCAGGAGGCGAGGGCAATACAAGCCAGCCGCCAGAGAGCCAGTAATGCACGCATATCAGTTGCCTGCCTTCGCGAACATAGTGTTTTGTCTGAGGGGGCTGTGCAACTGCTGAACAGTGCGCGGCAGCGTTGGCACTGGTCAGAAAGAGTGCAGGGTAGAGTGCTGCGGGTGGCACGCACGATTGCAGATTTGGCAGGGGGGCATCAGATTGCTCGCCCTCATATCGCAGAGGCCTTGCAGTTTCGCCCTGATTTGCCGTAATTCATATGGGCAAGAGTGGGGAGTTAGCCTACTGTTGAGCAAGGCGTGCAGCGGATTGGAGAAGGGGAGTCCGTCAGTTTGTTGTTTTATCGACTGGGAGTGCCAAGTCTGTGCCTTATAGCGTTAGCGTTGCCGCTAAAGGGCTTGCAAGAGGTATTCCCTTGGTCAAAACAGGGATCAGGGTAGGGGCGGTAGCCAAGCTGCCTAACTTTGATCTCATCACGGACCTTGTTAGACGGTAAAAAATCCCTTTGATATCTAGACAATTTCCCGGGAATCACTCTATAATCAAGGGCTTTTCCCCTGTTTGAGTCTGCTCTGGCAGCGGGTAAAGAAAAAAATAAGTGCCTGTTTTGGGTCATACAAGTGCCAGCCAGCTTCCAAGGCCGGCCACCCGCAGACATAAATTAGTCGAGTAATTTCATGCCTAAAATGAAAACCAAAAAAAGCGCCTCCAAGCGCTTTGTGGTTCGTGGTAGCGGTTCCATCAAGCGGGGCCAAGCGTTCAAGCGTCACATTCTGACTAAGAAGACGACCAAGAACAAACGTCAATTGCGCGGTACCGTCCAGGTTCATAAAGCCGACGTTGCTTCCGTAAAAGCAATGATGCCTTTCGCTTGATTAGGGAGAATCGAACATGTCACGAGTAAAACGCGGTGTTAACGCACGCGCACGCCACAAAAAAGTAATTGCCCAAGCTAAAGGTTTTCGCGGTCGCCGCGGTAATGTATTCCGTGTAGCCAAACAGGCTGTCATGAAGGCAGGCCAGTATGCCTACCGTGACCGCCGTAACAAGAAACGTGTATTCCGCTCGCTGTGGATTACCCGTATCAACGCAGCTTGCCGTGAACTGGACATGAGCTACAGCCAGTTTATCGCCGGCCTGAACAAAGCCTCTATCGCTTTGGATCGTAAGGTTCTGGCTGACTTGGCTGTTAAAGACAAAGCAGGTTTTGCTGCTGTTGTTGCACAGGCTAAGAACGCTCTGGCTGCTTAAGCGGTATCTGACTGTATAGTTCACAAACGGGGCCTTTGGGGCTCCGTTTGTTTTTGGAAAGTAACACGCCATGACTTCCTCCCACGACGATCTTATTGCCCAAGCACGGGATTTATTTGAGCAGTCTCAGGACGCCGCCTCGCTGGAAAATGCCAAAGCCCGATTTTTGGGTAAACAAGGTGCGATCACCGCCTTGATGAAAGGCCTTGCCCAGATGGAGCCGGAGCAGAAAAAAGCAGCCGGTGCCAGCATTAACGTGCTCAAGCGCCAAATTGAAGATTTGCTGAATGATCGTCGTGCTGCCTTGGCGGTAGAGCAATTGAACCAACGTCTGGCTCAAGAGCAGATTGATGTGACTTTGCCTGGCCGTGGTCGCGGAACCGGTGGTATTCACCCGGTTATCCAGACTTGGCAACGTGTCGAAGCCATTTTTCGCTCTATCGGTTTTGAAGTGGCTGACGGCCCCGAAATTGAAAACGACTGGACCAACTTCACGGCCTTGAACAGCCCTGAAAACCATCCCGCCCGTTCCATGCATGACACTTTTTATGTGGATATGCAGGACGAAACCGGCGAACCGTATTTGTTGCGCACGCATACCAGCCCCATGCAGGTGCGTTACGCCCGCATGAACCAGGCGCCGATCAAAGTGATTGCTCCCGGCCGCACCTATCGTGTTGATAGTGATGCCACCCACTCGCCCATGTTCCATCAAGTGGAAGGGTTGTGGATTGCCGAGAATATCTCCTTTGCAGATCTGAAAGGCGTCTACACTAATTTCCTGCGCGCCTTTTTTGAAAGCGATGATCTGGTTGTGCGCTTTCGACCCTCTTTTTTCCCCTTTACCGAACCATCTGCTGAGATTGACATGATGTTCTCCTCCGGTCCTAACAAGGGCCGCTGGCTGGAGATCTCTGGCTCAGGGCAGGTTCACCCGCAAGTGGTGCGCAATTTCGGTTTGGACCCAGAGCGTTACATCGGTTTCGCCTTTGGTTCCGGATTGGAGCGCCTGACTATGTTGCGCTATGGTGTTAACGATTTACGCCAGTTTTTTGAAGGCGACCTGCGCTTTTTGAAGCAGTTCAATCGTTAATTCCTACTTCGCGCCGCCGGACCTCTTAGGTCCGGTCGGTTCCGATATATGCCGTTTATCGTCTCCATCTTTGCATCATGTTATTTTCCGAATCGTGGCTGCGCCGCTTTGTGAATCCCAAACTGGGAACTGAAGAACTGGGTCACCAGCTGACTATGGCTGGCTTGGAGGTTGAAGAAATTCAAGCCGCCGCGCCTGCCTTTGAAAACGTGGTGGTGGGTTTGATCGCCGAGATCGCCCCTCATCCCGACGCTGACCGTCTGCGCGTGTGCCAGGTCGATGATGGCTCGGGTACGCTGCTGCAAATTGTGTGCGGTGCACCTAATGCAGCACAGGGCATCAAGATTCCTGTGGCTCGTGTCGGTGCAGAATTGCCGGGTGGCATGAAAATTGGTCCGGTCAAAATGCGTGGCGTAGAATCCGCCGGCATGTTGTGTTCGGGCCGTGAACTGGGCTTGTCCCAGGATCACGATGGCTTGCTGGTACTGGATGCGGATGCGCCGGTGGGGCAGAGCCTGCGTGAACTGCTGGATCTGGACGATCAGATCATTGAATTGAAGTTAACGCCTAACCGTGCTGACTGTCTGTCGGTCCTGGGTGTGGCGCGTGAGGTGGCTGCGTTGACTGGCGAGCCACTGACTTTGCCAGATTTCACTCCTGTTCCTGTCACGATTGATGATCGCGTTTCAGTGACTATCAAAGACGCCGATTTGTGTGGCCGTTTTGCTGGTCGCGTGATCCGTGGCGTGAATGCACGCGCCAAGACACCAGACTGGATGAAAAGTCGTCTGGAGCGTAGCGGTCAGCGTTCGATTTCCGCTTTGGTGGACATCTCCAATTACGTCATGCTGGAACTGGGTCGTCCTACCCATGTGTTTGATTTGCAGCATGTGCAAGCCGGTCTGGAAGTGCGCTGGGCGCGTAAGGGCGAACAGCTGGAACTGCTAAGTGGCTTGAATGTAGAGCTGGATACCGATGTCGGTGTCATCACTGTTAACGACGTGCCTCAGAGCATGGCCGGCATTATGGGTGGTGAGCAAAGCGCAGTCACCCTGGATACTAGCGACGTCTATCTGGAAGGCGCGTTCTGGTGGCCAGAAGCCATCATGGGCCGTGCGCGTCGCTACAAGTTCTCTTCGGATGCCAGCCACCGCTTTGAGCGTGGTGTGGACTTTGATTCCATCACCCCGCATCTGGAGCGCACAACGGCTCTGATCCTGGAAATCTGCGGTGGTCAGGCTGGTCCTATGGACGATCAGGTTGTGGCTCTACCAGAGCGCAAGCCCGTTGCCATGCGTCTGGATCGTTGCCGCCGTGTTCTGGGTATCCCGTTGGATCAAAAGCAGGTTGAAAGCATTTTTACCCTGTTGGGCCTGAGCTTTTCGGTCAATGAGGGTGTATTTACCGTGACGCCTCCCAGCTTCCGTTTCGATTTGACCATCGAAGAGGATCTGATCGAGGAAGTCGCCCGTATTTATGGTTTTGAAAACATTCCTGATCTGCCTCCGGTAGCGGCAGCAGAAATTCGCGTGCCTAGCGAAACCCTGCGCGGTCCACATGCTTTGCGTGCTGTGCTGGCCGCCCAGGATTACCAGGAAGTGATCAACTTCTCCTTTGTGCAGGAGTCCTGGGAAAAAGACATTAACGGGCATGCCGATCCTATCCGTTTGCTGAACCCCATTGCCAGCCAATTGGCAGTGATGCGTACCAGCCTGATTCCCGGTCTGCTGGCCAATATTGAACGTAACGCCAACCGCCGTCAGTCGCGTGTGCGCGTGTTTGAATTCGGTCGTGTTTTCATGCGCGACGCCAGTCAGGAAAATGGTCCTTTGACTGTAGCTGGTATCCATCAGCCCAACCGCATCGCGGCTGCTGCCTGGGGCCCTGTGTATACAGAGCAATGGGGCCAGCCTGATCGTCCGGTTGACTTCTTTGATGTCAAACGCGACCTGGAAACCTTGTTGGGCCGTCGCGCAGCAGACGTGCGATTCGAGCCTCAGGCTCATCCGGCTTTACACCCAGGTCGTAGCGCCAGTGTGATTCTGGATGGTAAAACCATAGGCTGGATTGGTGAAATCCATCCTCAGTGGTTAAGCGAGTTTGGCTTTAATCAAGCTCCCGTGGTCTTTGAGCTGGATGTGGACGCTATTTCCTACGACGAAGTGGTTCACGCACAAGAAATATCCAAGCAGCCTGTGGTGCAACGAGATCTAGCGGTTTGGCTGGATAAAGACGTATCCTATCAAGCTGTGCTCGATACCTTGAACAAGGTGCGTAGCAGCGCAGAACAAGCGGCTATCGTCAAAGACATTCAGTTGTTTGACGTCTGGCGCGATAAGAACGATGCATCGGAAAAGAGTCTGGCGATTCGCTTCTGGCTGCAAGACAGCGCCACCACGCTGGACGATGAGCGTGTCGAGCAATGCCTGCAGGTATTGTTGGCGGCACTGGTGTCTGCGCATGGTGCGCGGGCAAGGGCATAAGGAGACACAATGAACGTAGAGCGTACGTTGACCAAGGCGGATTTGGCCGAACTCTTGTTTGAGCGTGTTGGCTTGAATAAACGTGAAGCCAAAGATATTGTGGATACCTTTTTTGCTGAGATCCGCGATTCCTTGGCTGAGGGTGTAGAAGTTAAGTTGTCCGGCTTTGGTAATTTCCAGGTCCGGGACAAACCCCCGCGTCCGGGTCGTAATCCCAAGACGGGCGAAGTCATTCCGATTTCGGCGCGACGGGTTGTGACTTTTCACGCCAGTCAAAAGCTCAAGAGCGTCGTCGAAGGGGCGCCTGTGTCACCTGATGAGGATGACCAGGACTAAGTCCTGGTACGTTTGCGTACAGTTTTGCCTGACTGAACGTGTAAAATCACTCCTATTGTCGATGAGCATTAGTGGCCATGAGCACAAACGAAAAGACGGCGACCTTGCCTCCTATTCCAGCCAAACGTTACTTCACCATTGGTGAGGTCAGCGAGCTTTGTCTGGTCAAGCCCCATGTCCTGCGTTATTGGGAGCAGGAATTTACGCAATTAAAACCCGTCAAGCGACGCGGTAACCGACGCTATTATCAGCACCATGAAGTGCTGTTAATTCGCCGGATTCGCGGTTTGCTGTATGACGAAGGCTTTACCATCAGTGGGGCGCGTAATCGCCTGGGTGATGGTCCGGATATGCCTTTCGATCAGGAAGCCGCAGTGCGCCTGACCGGGCAGGAAATGCAGGCTTTGCGAACCAATCTTGGGCAGATTCAAGCCATGCTGGATCAAGCCTTGGAAATGACTGAGCCGGGCTCGGCTCAGTAGGTTTGTATTGCTCTGCAGCAGTGATAAGGTCGGCCTTGGTGCCGGCCTTTTTCATGGGACCGGGGATGAGAAGGACGCTGCATTGACGTGAGCTCTTTAATCACAAAGCCCGCCTGGAGGCGGGCTTTGTGATTAAGAAAACTGACGAGCTGGAACGTCTGTCTGGCCGTAGTGTTTAAGAACGCGTGGCTGCTGCGCTGGGGTCATTATTGGCACTGGGCAAAGAGTCCAGCTGACCAAAGCTCACAATGCGGCCAATATAAAGCACAGGTCCTTCTGGTGCGCCGCTGTTGGAGCCGCCTTCGGTTTCAAGCGTCATTTCAAAAATCTGCTCGTCTTCCACGGTGCCGATCAAACCGGCAGGAACGGTAATGGGGCGATTCGGATCAATCAAACCCAAGGAACGGATTTGTGTGCCACGCGGAGTGTGTGTCCACAGTTGTACCGATTGAGTCGCTTTGACTTCTGTGCTGACTTTGGGCACCAACAGTACATTGCCTTGCGGGTCGACGGTGGCAATCCAGGCCGGGGTAGACGATTGACCGGGCGCCTGCAGGATGGCGGCTTGACGCGGTTTCATCTCAATGACGTTGACCGGTGGCTCTGAGTTCATGTTCAGAAGCAAAGCAATGACTAGTCCCAGAATAAGGGCAGCAGCCAGACCCCCTAATAAGAGGGGGCGAGACACAGCAAAACCACGGGTCTTGTTTTCGGTGTCGGCGGGCTCTGGCTTGTGCTGTTCAGTCGTGACTGCTTCGGTATCGTGTTTAACCGGTTTTTTCTTGTCTGCGGCTTTTGGGGCGGCTGGTGCGGCTGCAGGCACGGGCGCAGCGATTTTGGCTGCTGGGTCTGAATCGGCACGCAACAAGGTGGGGAAGGGCGGGGTGTGATCATCAGCCTTATGGTCGGAGCTTGAGCTGCTGGCAGACCAGCGGGGCTCGGTACGCACGGCCACCTCAGGCTTTGGAGTTTCCTCTGCCGGTGCATTGCTTTTGATACTGGGTTCCTGGCGTTCAATCTTGACCGTCGTGCTGCCGGTGTTTGTGCTGCCACTGCTGTCAGGGTTAGCGTTGCTGGCTGTCTCGGTGTCCGTATTGGTGCTGTTACCCGCCTGACGACGTGCCGTTGGGGGGGGTAAGCCCAATGTGTGATGAATGTGCGCCAGGCTGGTTGGCGCTGGCAAGGTGGGGCTCAAGCAGTCCACCAGCTCCAGCCAGGCTTGTTCCCACGCCAAGGCCAGGCGGGCAGCCTGATCATTTTGTTGCATCAAGGTGTGAGCCTGAGCCAGCTCATGTTGGCTTAGCAGGCCCAGCGTATATTCGCCAATCATGATTGCGTGGCGCGGATCGCTGGCGTTCCCTTCATTGATCAAAGGGCTGAGCTGTTGCAGGCCCTGTTGAACAACGGCCCGCAATTGAGCGGGTGAGCGGTTCAGCTGAAGGCCTAATTGCTCGTAATTATTGCCATGCAGATAGGCGTGGATCATGGCCCGTTGACTGGTGCCGTCCAGTTTGCCCAAGGCAGGAATAAAACGCTGACCGGCTTGCGGTTTGATGGCGGGCAGAGCGTAGTTGCTATCACCTGTCTGCGTACGCTGACGCAATCGGGCCAACAATCTGAATCGCAAAATGCTGTAAATCCAGGCGCGTCCTTCGCCCAGATCGGGGTCATAACCAGCGGCATTCTTCCACAGCAATACGAAGCTATCGCGCAGTACCTCTTCGGCATCGATGCGTCGGCCTAAAACGGCTTGGCCTAACGCCAGCATCAACGGTGCTTCCTGGTCGTACAGCAGATCCAGCGCCTGGCTGTCTTGTGCGGCTAACTGATCCAGGGAAGAGGAATACGAAAAAGAAGAAGACGGCATGGATGAATTTTGCACGGTATAGAGGGTTATGAACCGGATGTCTTGTTAACAGGTGGTATTGGCGGTGCCCATGCCCCTGTTTCAGGCAAGCAGGTATTGTATGCTTTTCGCCGAAGGCTTGAAGGTAACAAAGTGCTGGATTGCCAGCATTTTCTTTGCAGTGTTAAGCCGTACATTTACCAATGTGCAGCGCTTTAAGAGTGACGATAGGGGGTGTTGCGTCACGCACTGTGGTTTGCGGGCAAACAATCCGCTAAACAATAGCGTTGGCGGCAGGGTCTTGGACAGGAAAGTGACTGTAAAAGGCTATACTTCTTTGTTGCCCGCTAACAGGTCTTTTCTTAGGTGCCTGCTCATTGGCGAGTCTCGTTTCTGTATTCGCATCAAGGACATAGCATGAGCCGGTCTGCTCATGAAAGGGGGCTACACCCCTTTGGTCTTGATCTCAGCGTTGTGCTGCAACTCATTTATAAGTCGTCCGCTGTTCTTCAGCCTAGTGTTGTTGAGTGCGGGCCTATTGCGTGTGCCTCCTCGTCCTGAAGTGCTTGATGGTGTCTCTGGTGGTCTGAGCACCCTGAAATCCTTATTTCCTTACGTTTGGCGATTCAAGACGCGTGTCGTCTTGGCCTTGTCCTGTTTGCTGCTGGCCAAAGTGGCAACCGTCATGATGCCGATTTACCTGAAACAGGTTATCGACGCATTGAGCCTGCCCGCGACTGCTTTGATGTTGCCGGTAGCGGCCTTGCTGGGCTATGGGGCAGTGCGCCTGGCTTCCAGCGCTTTGGGTGAAATACGGGATGCTTTGTTCGCACGGGTCACGCAAGGATCAGTGCGCCTGATTGCCAATCACGTATTTCGTCATTTGCTGGACCTGTCTTTGCGTTTCCATACGGAACGTCAAACGGGCGGTTTAAGCCGGGATATTGAACGAGGGACTAAAGGCGTCAGTTTCCTGCTGAATTTCCTGGTCTTTAATATCCTCCCTACCTTGCTGGAGATCGCACTGGTCTGTGGCATCTTGCTGTGGCGTTACGATTGGCCTTTTGCTGCCGTGACCTTTGGAACGATTGCTGCCTACATTGTGTTCACCTTGTTGGTGACCGAACGTCGTATGCGGTATCGGCGTGCTATGAATGAACTGGACAGCCGTGCCAATTCCCGCGCGATTGATGCTTTGCTCAATTACGAAACGGTCAAGTATTTCGGTAACGAAGATTACGAGATCAATCGTTACGACCAGAATATGGGGCAGTGGGTGCACGCAGCGGTGCGTAACCAGGTTTCGTTGAACTTGCTCAATATTGGTCAGGCCTCAATTATCAGTGTCGGGGTAACCGCCTTGCTGTTCATGTCGGCCCAAGGCGTGTTGAACGGAACCATGACCGTAGGGGATGTGGTGCTGGTGTCCGCGTTCCTGACGCAGCTCTATGCCCCCTTGAATTTCTTGGGCTTTGTTTACCGCGAAATCAAGAATTCTCTGGCGGATATGGAACGACTGTTTTCGCTGTTGCGCCGCAAGCAAGAGGTTAAGGATGCGCCAGATGCGCAGGAGCTGGTCTGTGAGCAGGCCAGTGTGCGTTTTGAAAACGTCAGCTTTGCCTACGACAGCCGCCGCACCGTCATTCAGAACCTGAGTTTTGAGATCCCTGCCGGCAAAACGGTGGCGGTGGTGGGATCCTCCGGGGCGGGTAAATCCACGTTGTCGCGCTTGTTGTTCCGCTTTTACGATGTCACCGAAGGCCGAATCCTGCTCAATGGACGCGAGCTGCGTCAGTGGACGCAAGAAAGTCTGCGCCGTCATATTGGTATCGTGCCGCAGGATACGGTCCTGTTTAATGACACGATTTTGCACAATATTGCCTATGGTCGCCCTAATGCCAGCGAGGAGCAGATTGTGGCCGCTGCTCGTGCTGCCAGCATCCATGATTTCATTCTGAGTTTGCCCGACGGCTACGAGACCGTAGTGGGTGAGCGTGGCTTGAAGTTGTCCGGGGGTGAAAAGCAGCGCGTGGCGATTGCCCGCACCTTATTGAAAAACCCGCCTGTGCTGATTTTGGACGAGGCTACCAGCGCCTTGGATACACGTACCGAACGCGCGATTCAATCCGAGCTGAACGAGATTGCCCGCGAACGGACTACCTTGATTATTGCCCACCGCTTATCCACGATCACTGACGCTGATTTGATTCTGGTTTTGGAGCGCGGGCAGATCGTGGAACAGGGGACGCATAAGGAGCTTTTGGCTCTGGATGCAGCCTATGCCCGTATGTGGAATATCCAGCAAAGTTTGCAGGGATAATTTGACCATATAGTACCAAAGCGGTACTATATGGCTCTACGACCTGTTCAGAGAGAAGGAATGCTGCGAATCAGTAAAATCATTGATTACGGCACTTTGGTGCTGACACACATGGCTGGCGATCCAGACCGTGTGTTCAGTGCGTCTGACTTGGCCGCCATCTTGGGCTTGGGCCAACCGACTGTCAGCAAGGTGCTTAAACTGCTGGGCCAGCACGAACTGGTGATCAGTAGCCGTGGCGCACGCGGAGGGTATGTGTTGGGCCGCCCCGCCAAACAGATAAGTGTAGCGCAGATTATTGACGCACTGGAAGAACAGCCTTTTGGCTTGACCGAGTGTGTTGCCACTCCCGGGGCCTGTTCCGTGGAGTCAGATTGCCATATACGCAGCAATTGGCAGCGAATCAACGATATTGTCCGGCGCACTTTGGAAGAAGTCAGTGTTGCAGACATGATACGCGTGCCCGTTAACGAATTTCCCCTGACACACAAGCCGGGTCCCGAATTGAAAAACAGAAACAAGGCGAGCACCTCCAACGTGGAGTTAACCGAATGAGTACCGTCAACGAACATCTGGACACCTTCCTCGATCGTGATTACGAGGCAGGCTTTGTCACCGACATCGAGTCTGAAACCATACCGAAAGGTCTGAGCGAAGACGTCATCCGTTTCCTGTCCGCGAAAAAACGCGAACCGGAATTCATGCTGGAATGGCGCCTGGCGGCATATCGCCATTGGCTGACCATGAAGTATCCAAAATGGTCGATTGTGGAATATCCACCTATCGACTTTCAGGACATCAGCTACTATTCTGCGCCCAAGAGCAAGGCCGACGGCCCCAAGAGCCTGGACGAGGTCGATCCCGAATTGCTGCGCACCTATGAAAAACTGGGTGTGCCTTTGCACGAGCGTGCCCGGCTGGCCGGTGTGGCTGTCGATGCCGTGTTTGACTCGGTCTCGGTTGCGACTACTTTCCGTAAAGAACTGGAAGAAGTCGGTGTGATTTTCTGTTCCTTTTCTGAAGCCGTGCGCGAGTACCCGGAGCTGGTCAAGAAGTACCTGGGCACCGTGGTTCCGCCTAGCGACAACTTTTACGCGGCATTGAACTCGGCCGTGTTCTCGGATGGTTCCTTTGTGTACATCCCCAAAGGGGTGCGTTGCCCCATGGAGCTGTCCACGTACTTCCGCATCAATGCCCGCGATACTGGTCAGTTCGAGCGCACCTTGATCATTGCCGAAGAAGGGGCCTCGGTCAGCTATCTGGAAGGCTGTACGGCGCCGATGCGCGATGAAAACCAATTGCACGCAGCGGTCGTGGAGCTGGTCGCGTTGGACGACGCCAAGATCAAGTATTCCACCGTACAAAACTGGTATCCCGGCGACAAAGATGGCGTGGGCGGTATTTACAACTTCGTCACCAAGCGTGGCGAATGCCGTGGCGCCCGTTCCCATATCTCCTGGACGCAGGTTGAAACCGGCTCGGCCATCACCTGGAAATACCCTAGCGTGGTTCTGCGTGGTGACGATTCTCAAGGCGAGTTCTACTCGGTCGCCCTGAGCAACCACCGCCAGCAAGCCGATACCGGCACCAAAATGATTCATATGGGTCGCAATACCCGCAGCACGATTATCTCCAAGGGGATTTCGGCTGGCCAAGGTATCAATACCTATCGCGGCCTGGTTCGTATCACCCCCAAGGCAGAAAACGCCCGTAATTACACCCAATGTGATTCGCTGCTGATTGGCAAGCGCTGTGCTGCACACACCTTCCCAACCATGGAAGTGCAGAACCCTAGCGCCAGTGTTGAGCATGAAGCCACCGCTTCGCGCATTGGCGAGGACCAGCTCTTTTACGCTATGCAGCGCGGCCTGACTGCTGAAGACGCCGTCTCCATGATCGTGAACGGCTTTTGTAAAGAAGTGATTAAAGAATTGCCCATGGAGTTTGCGGTCGAAGCACAGAATTTGCTCGGCGTCAGCTTGGAAGGCAGTGTAGGTTAAGGAGAATAATGAGATGCTGACGATTAAAGATTTGCGCGCTTCGGTTGAAGACAAACCTATCCTTAAAGGTCTGAACCTTCAGATCAATCCCGGCGAAGTTCACGCCATCATGGGCCCGAACGGCTCGGGCAAGAGCACCTTGTCCCAGGTGCTGGCTGGCCGTGAAGACTACACCGTTGAGGGTGGTTCGGTAGATTGGCTGGGTCAAGACCTACTGGAAATGAAGATCGAAGACCGTGCCCGTTCCGGCTTGTTCCTGGCTTTCCAGTACCCCATCGAAATTCCCGGTGTTTCCAACGCCTACTTCCTGCGTGCTTCCGTGAATGCCGTGCGCCGTCATCAGGGCTTGCCTGAGCTGGACGCGATGGATTTCCTCAAGCGTGTGAAAGAGGAAATGAAGACAGTTGGAATGCGCGAAGAATTTCTGTACCGCTCCGTGAACGAAGGCTTTTCCGGTGGCGAGAAAAAACGCAACGAAGTTCTGCAAATGAGCTTGTTGGAACCTAAGCTGGCCATTCTGGACGAAACCGACTCTGGTCTGGATATTGACGCGTTGCGTGTGGTGGCTGATGGCGTTAACCGTCTGCGTTCCCCCGAGCGTTCCTTGCTGGTGATTACCCACTATCAACGTCTGCTGGACTACATCGTGCCTGATTTCGTGCACGTGCTGGCAGGTGGTCAGATTATCCGTTCAGGTGGCCGTGAACTGGCCCTGGAACTGGAAGAGCGTGGTTATGGCTGGGTGTTGGAACAAGCAGCTGCCGAGCAAAAAGCCAAAGGAGCTGCGGTATGAGTCTGCCAGATTGGGTCAACAGCTTTGCCGCTCAGGCTGCACAAGCACCTGGGGCCGGTCTGCCATGGCTAAGCGCTATGCGTCAGCGCGCCCTGGATCGTTTTGCACAAGAAGGCTGGCCAACGACACGCATTGAGGCTTGGCACCATACTTCTTTGGCTTTGCTGGAGCAACAAGCATTTGCACCGCAAAAATCGGCTTCAGCTGCAGATTTGGTGGCTTCAGTGCGCCAACAAGAGGACGGGTATTTCCTGGTCTTTGTGGATGGTCATTACGACGCATCCTTGTCGCACCTGGCTGAAATGCCCTCTGGCGTTCGCTTGACTACGTTGAGCGCCTGTCTGCAAGAAGATGCGGATTGGGTGCAGCAGGCTTATGGCGACGAGTCCAATGGAGCATCTACAGCTGCCTTGAACCTGGCCTTGGCCCATGACGGTGCGGTGCTGAGCCTTGAGGCTGGAAAGCATCTGGAACAGCCTGTTCATCTGGTCTTTGTGCGGACCCAAGGTGGTAGCGCTAGCTTTACCCGCAACTTAATTTCTCTAGAGTCCGGTGCCAGTGCGACGGTCGTTGAGCACTATTTGGGCCAGGATGGCTTGGATGCGTCATTGAGCAGTGCGGTCACCCGATTGAACGTGGCTTCTGACGCGAATCTAACCCACATGAAATTGCAGCAAGAAGCATTGCAAGACTTTCATCTGGCCAATATTGATGTTCAGCAGGCGCGCGGTTCGGTCTTTAATTCGCACTCTTTGTCTTTCGGTGCGCGGATTGCCCGTAACGATATCGCCACTGTGTTCAACGGTGAACGCTGTGAAACCCTGTTCAATGGTTTGTACTTTGTGAATGGCCGCCGTCACGTCGATCACAATACGGTCATTGACCATGCTCAACCTAATTGCCAAAGCCGTGAGTTCTACCGTGGCGTACTGACAGACACGGCTCGAGGTGTATTTAGCGGCCGTATCTTAGTAGGTAAAGGCGCGGACGGTACTGATTCGATACAGCGTTCGGACAGCTTGCTGTTGTCTAAAATGGCTCGTGCTGATTCCCGCCCCGAGCTGGAGATCTATGCGGATGATGTCAAGTGTGCACACGGTGCAACCGTGGGTCAATTGGACGCCGACAGCCTGTTTTACTTGCGTTCGCGCGGTATGACGATGGAAGACGCACGCAATATGCTGATTTACGCATTTGCCGCCCAGTCCTTGGAGCGTATCGCTTCCGAGAGCCTGCGTAGCCGCGCCATGGTTGGTATCAACGCTTTGTTGCCCGGCGGTCTCGCCTTTGGAGAGCTTGCATGAATGCGCCTATGCCCGTAACTGCTACTGGTTTGCTGAATCACCGCGAGGATTTTCCCATCCTGGCGCGCCCCATTCGGGGCCAACGCTTGTCCTATCTGGATAACGGAGCGACGACGCAAAAGCCGCGTTCGGTCATTGAGGCCGAGGCGCGCTTCTATGAACAGTCCAATGCCAACATCCACCGTGGTGTGCATTGGCTGTCACAGCATGCAACTGAGCTGTACGATCAGGCTAGAAGTACAGTGCGGGCATTTCTGAATGCCGCGCGCGATGAAGAAATTGTCTTTACACGCGGCACAACAGAATCCATCAACCTGGTGGCGTATAGCTGGGGCATGGACAACCTGAAAGCGGGTGATGAAATCTTGCTGACAGGCCTGGAGCATCATTCCAATATCGTGCCCTGGCAGTTGGTTGCTCAGCGTACTGGTGCCGTCATCCGTGTGGTGCCGGTTCTAGACAATGGCGAGCTGGATCAGGAAGCCTTCAAGCAGCTGCTGAACGAGAAAACGCGTTTGCTGGCCGTGGGTCACGTCTCCAATGCTCTGGGCACTATTAATCCCATTGCCGAAATGACACGTCAGGCCCATGCCGTGGGCGCCAAGGTTTTGGTGGACGGTGCTCAATCTGTTCCTCATGGTGTGGTGGACGTCCAAGCGCTGGATGCCGATTTTTACACCTTCTCGGCCCACAAGCTCTACGGTCCAACGGGTATGGGCGCTTTGTACGTGCGCTACGAGATTCTGGACAGCATGTCACCCTGGATGGGTGGCGGTGACATGATCACGACTGTCAGCTTCGAGCAAAGCAATTACGCACCTGTGCCACAGCGTTTTGAAGCCGGTACTCCTAATATTGCCGGTGCTATTACCATGGCTGCCGCCATCGACTATCTGATGGCTATTGGTATGCAGCGTATTGCCGATCACGAGGCGGTGCTGTTGGAGTACGCCACAGATGCGTTGCTGGCCATGCCTGGCATCCGCATCATTGGTACGGCAGCGCACAAGGCGGGCATTGTGTCCTTCCTCGTCGACGGCATTCACCCTCATGATCTGGGCACTATTCTGGATATGGACGGGGTTGCTGTACGTGCTGGTCACCACTGTGCCATGCCGTTGATGACACGCTTTGGCATTCCGGGTACTGCTCGTGCCTCTTTTGCTTTGTACAACGATTACGCTGATATTGACGCTTTGCTGGGCAGCCTGCGCAAAGCTCAAAAACTATTTGGAGTTGGCTAAATGAGCCAAGATTTCAACGGGCTGCGCGAGCTTTACCAAGAGGTCATTTTTGACCACAACCGTAGCCCGCGTAACTTTGAAGTAATAGAAAACGCCAGCCATTTCGCCAATGGTCACAATCCTCTGTGTGGGGATCAGTTGGCTGTCTACGCCGTCATCGAAGAGGGTGTGGTGAAGAAAGTCAGTTTTGTGGGGCATGGCTGTGCCATTTCTAAAGCCTCGGCATCCTTGATGACTGAAGCCGTGAAGGGTTTGAGTCTGGCCGAATTCGAGTCTCTCTTTGCAGATATGCACGCTATGCTGACTGAGGCCCATCCTGATCGAGACATGGGCAAGCTGGAAGTGTTATCGGGTGTGCGTGAATTCCCCGCACGGGTTAAATGTGCCACCTTGGCCTGGCATACCCTGCACAACGCCATTAATCAGGCCAAAGAAACCGCGCAAACCGAATAAAAGGCGCAAGCAAGCCATGAGCTACTTTGAACGACATGATGTGCTGGTCTCCCGGGATGTCCCGGCTGTCAGTATTCCTTACGGTGCGCCCGTCACAATTGAATCGGGCTGTACAGCAACTATTACCCAAAAGCTGGGCGGCAGCTATACCGTGATGGTAGAGGGCAACCTGTACCGGATTGAAGGTGTAGATGCGGATGCACTGGGCTTTGAGACTCAAGGCGAGGCCGAGGTCTTTGTGCCCGAATTGCCACTGAGCGAAAAAACGATCGAAGATGCCGCCTGGATTGTTTTGTCCAGCGTCTACGACCCAGAAATTCCGGTTGATATCGTTAACTTGGGTTTGGTGTATGCCTGTCACGTCACTCAGACTGGGCCAGAGACTTTTTCCATCACTATGGAAATGACATTGACCGCTCCAGGCTGCGGTATGGGTACGATGATTGCCGATGAGGCTCGCTATAAGCTGGAGACCATCCAGGGGGTGGAGAAAGCAATGGTGGATCTGGTGTGGGACCCGCCCTGGAGTAGAGAGCGCATGAGTGAATCAGCCCGCTTGCAATTAGGGATGCTGTAAAAGAAAAAGCCTGCAGAATATGCAGGCTTTTTTTTGTCTGGCACTTTGCCTGGATCGTGGAAATTGCTGGATGCCCTCCCTATATTTTTTATCTGGCAGCCTTGAGTGGATTCTTCACAAGGGGAGAGCGCTATTGCCAAAAAAGCCTTAGGGCCATGCTGATCATGTGTAGTGAGGCCATCGCTCTTGCGGTCAATATGAGCGTATCGGGCAAGGAATGACAGTGCTATAAGATGCCCCATAAACATGACTTCGACTTCTTAGTCATTTGAAAATACGTCTATCTTCGATAATTCCATATGCTTATCTTTGCGGGTTATTTGCTCAAGATATTGCTTGATGGTGTCAAGTACTTGCCTTATTATTCGATTCGTAAGGAAAGTGTTGTTATTTGTTTATTTTGATCATGAAATCGATTAAAAGTGTGTTTTCTTGTCTTTTTGGTAAGAAGTTTGTTTTTTGATCAAGGTTTAGTTCCTTATCTTAGGTGAGAACAGCATTTTATAAAGTGCTCAGCGACCGTAGAGCAGGCATCAAGCGCTTTTGCATGTAGCGTTGACTTAGGTGCCAAGACTTTTATCAGTAAAAAATAATCAAGATATCAGTGTCAGGTAGCCACCGCTCAGAGCGTGCGGCGTAGTGCCTAGATATAGGCAGGTTTTTTAGAAACGGGGAGCTTGGGATTGTTTAGGATTGAAAAAATAATACTTTTATTTGACGATAATGACCTAACGCAAAAGCTGATAAAGGACTTCGCTTTATGGGGAATACCCTTGCGAGTGCTGCAGGAGCGAAGTGCCGCTGAACTCTGTTTAGACGAGTCTGCTGAGCCAGGCGAATTAATGATGATGTGCACACAAAAGCAAGAGTTACTGCGTGATGTGGGATGCTTACGAGCCAAGTCTCCGACATTGGGAATTGTTGTCTTACGGATGGATGGTCTGGTCTCGCCGGCACACAGCGGTTTTTTGATGTTGGCAGGCGCGGATATCTGTTTGGATCAGCGAGCGCAAAGCATGGAAATTCTGGCGAGCATTCAAGCCTTGCGCCGACGTGATCTGGCTTTAAAAGCCAAGTACTTAGAGGCCAGAGACAGGGGTGTATCGCCAGCACCCGCAGAGACTAATACAGGCCTTATCCGCTTAAGCCCAGGACCTGTGCACGGCTGGACGCTGTTGGAGGATGGCTGGCGTTTGGTTACACCGGGCTGTCATGCGGTTGCGCTGACGGGTGCGGAGCGACGGGTTTTACGTGTGCTGTTGGCAGCCAGTCCTAATCCGGTTACTCGCGAAAAACTGTTTAGCGACAATGAAGGGGATCAGCCTACCAGCCGCTATATTGATGTGGTGGTTAGCCGCTTGAAGCGCAAAGTGGCTCTGCATGGAGAGCGTCTGCCTATTCGTTCAGTGTGGGGAGTAGGTTATGTGTTTTCTTGCGGCTAGTTGAAGGGGAGTGTGTATCGTTTTTGTTGTAGGGCTCAATAGCCCGATTTATGTCAGACGCCCTGGTCTGTTGATACACACTCTATAGCTGATGATGTTGGCTATCGTCAGCGTTATCTAAATGAAGCCAGCTCAATTAAATTATTAAGGCTTGCCTCATCCATTTGCTTCCCTTGGCGCAGGTAAAGCTCGTAAACCAAGCGGATGATACGTGCCTCGGCTTCTGGTCGCAGGCCTACGCTTTTGGCTTGAAAGAGTAATTGTGCCTTGGTAATAATCTCTTCCAGAATATCCAGTTCCAACAAGGTAGATGAAGGCTCGGACGGGGCTGGATTGCCTTCGCCTGATGCCAGCCAGCTAACGGAGAGATTGGTCGCTTGAGCCATTTTAACCAGGCTCGACCGGGAAGGATCGGAATTACCGGACCGCCAACTTCGTAGCACGGATGTGGACATTCCCATCTTGTCTGCTAGATTCTTTGCGCCACCGGCGCGTGTTATGGCTAAATTTATTCGGTCTGAGAAGTCTTTAAATTCATTGTCCATATGAGTGTTATCTGATGTGCTACGCCGTTGTGGTGAGGAACTCCCACTAATTTAAGTGCAATTTACCCTTGGTTCTTTGTCTCTTATCAATTGTTTTCTAATTGCTCCAAGTTCTCGCTCTGCACCGATAAGATCTTGCTGTTCTTTGCTTTCTAATCAAAAGTAAAGAAATGTATGTTATTTGATATAAAACGCTCATATTGTGCTGTATCTTGTTGTTTTTAACAAAAATCGACTTTATCGATAAGAGTTTGTTGCAATATGGCGCGTTCTTCATGCTTAAGGCTCTGTATAGACTGTCTCAAGTGAGTCAATAATGTCTTTCATGGCTTACTCTTTGAGTAGGCAAGTAGATGTTCGACCCCTTAGTTGCGGTGATTCTACCTCTTGAACGTTCATTTGTGTTGAATGTGCGATTTTTGTCTCTATATCTTAGATACAAAGAGTCATGTTTGCCTTGTTTTGAGCCAAGTCCGCGCGCTGAGGGGCATTTAGTAACGTGCTGGCAATGGCTTGCCTAGCCAGATCAAGTCACTCTTTCTGAGTGCTTGGAGAGCCCTCTCGCTAGCAGACGGTAGAGGGAGAACTCTGGAGTACGTTCCATTTCGTGCCCAGGAGACACTGGCTCATCTGACCGAATGAGCCCTGTCGTTCCTCCTCCCTGGATGAAATTTATATTTCATTTATTACGCTGTCATTTCATTTTTTTATTCCTGTGGATAGGCACGCGCTTGCCTCGTCCTTTACCTCTATATTCCCTTTTTTAACAGATAGTTAAGCTATTTAACGCTGCTGGAAATGACCTTCTTTGCTTGTTCCAAGGGTAAATACGGAGCCAAATCATCACATCCTCAATTGAAATTTAAATTTTATTAAGTATTATGTGAAAAACAAATTTCAATTTTAGGTTGTGTCATGGTCATCAAAGATTCGATCCTGGATATTCTCGATGTCCTGCCCAGTGCGGAGCGGCGTTTGGCCGATGTGGTCTTGTCTCATATGGGGCAGTTGGCTACCTATTCCGCCCAGGAATTGGCCGAGAAGGCAGGCGTATCAGCGGCTACCGCGGTGCGCTTTTTCCGGCGTTTGGGTTTTAACGGTTTTAACGAGTTCCGGGTCACTGCCCGTGAGCAGATGGGAGACGGCGCCCCCTTCAAGCGTCTGCACTCTATGTCCAGCAGCGGTATTCAGGCCAATATGTCGCCGTTTATCAATGCGGATGTACAGAACATTTCCACCACCTTCCAAAACATCACCGAACAGCATTTAGAAAACTTCACCCAAGCGGCGTTGAAAGCGCGGCGTATCTGGGTGTTTGGTTTCCGCAATGGCCAGATCCTGGCTTGCTACGCCCACTCTTTATTGCAGCAACTGCGCTCTGATGTGCATCTGGCCGTGGGCACGGTCGCCCATCTGACGGAACAGCTGGCCGATGTGGAAGCAGGGGATTTGGCTCTGGTGATGGATTTCCGCCGTCGCTCTGTGCTGTTGCCATCTTTGGTGGAGCATCTGCGTGGTGAGTCCGTGCAGATGGCTTTCTTGACCGACGGTCTGGAAAGCTCTTTGCTGCGCTCACAAGACATTGCTTTCACGGTAGCGACGCGCGGCGAGTACCTGTTTGATTCGCACACCGGCACGCTCAGCCTGATCAATTATCTGGTTAGCCGAGTGGCTTTGCAGGCCGAGACGCAGGTGGCGCGTAAGTTGCAGAAGATCGAATCCATCCATCGTAGTTTTCAGGACTTGAAGTCCAATAATTAAACCCATAGAAGTGGAGCAGACATGAACAAACATGCCGTTCGGGAGCAAGGCGCGGTGCAACTGTATCTGAACCCTCGTTGCGTTCAGGATAGCCAGGAATACGACGCCTCCTTGCAATCGATTTTGTCGGTCGCCGCCTACGAGCAGGCTCAGGCCAGCATTGTGCAGTGGCCCGGTTATACGCCTACCCCTTTGCGCCATCTGTCCGGTTTGGCCGCGCAGATGAGCGTGGGCGGTGTGTACTACAAGGATGAAGCGGGTCGTTTTGGTTTGGGCAGCTTTAAAGCCTTGGGCGGCGCGTATGCGGTTAATCGCTTATTACTGCGCCAGCTGCACGCTCATACCGGCATTGACAGCCTGACTTTGGATGATCTGAAGAACCCCGCTTACAAAGACTTTATTGCTGGCCTGACCGTCACCTGCGCTACTGACGGCAATCATGGTCGTTCGGTTGCCTGGGGGGCGAAGAATGCGGGCTGCCAGTGCGTGATCTACATCCATGAGCACGTCAGTACGGGTCGCGAGCAGGCGATTGCGTTTTACGGGGCCAAAGTAGTACGTGTGCCCGGCAATTACGATGATTCTGTTCGTCAGGCGGCTGAAGATGCCCAAGAGCATGGCTACTTTGTGGTGTCCGACACGTCTTATCCCGGCTATATGGATGTGCCCAAGGATGTAATGCAGGGTTACACCGTGATGGTGCAAGAGGCGTTGGACCAGATTGGATCGGGCAAGCCGGTCAGCCATGTCTTTATTCAAGGCGGTGTGGGTGGTTTGGCGGCAGCTGTGTGCGCTCATATGTGGGAGCGTCTGGGCGCCCAGCGTCCTCGCTTGATTGTGGTTGAACCCAATAAGGCGGATTGCCTGTTCCAAAGTGCTGTGCAAGGCAAACCTGTCACGGTGACGGGTGATTTGAATACGGTGATGGCCGGTCTGGCTTGTGGCGAAATCTCTTTACTGGCCTGGGAAATTCTGGATCCCGGTACCTATGCCTATATGACACTGGAAGACGATGCGGCCTTGCAAACCATGCGCCGTCTGGCCCGTGCAGATAAAGGCGATGCACCGATTGTGGCGGGTGAGTCCGCAGTGGCTGGTGTGGCAGCTTGCATGGCCGCTTGCGAGCAGCCGGACTGGCGTCAGGCTTTGGGCATCGATGAAAACAGCCAGATCCTATTTTTTGCCAGCGAAGGCGATACCGATGCGCAGTTGTATCAGCGCATTGTGGGTATGAGCGCCCAAGAGGTTCTGGCTCAGGAGACGATATGAACAGCCCAGCCAGCACAAGCCTAGTCATTAATGGCGAGCGCCTGCTGCAGCGTATTGCGCAGTTGGCGCAGATCGGTGCGATCGACGGGGGCGGTGTTTGCCGTCTGGCCCTGACAGATGAAGACAAGGCTGGTCGGGATCAGGTCGTTCACTGGATGCGCGAACTGGGTATGAGTGTGCAAATCGATCAGATCGGCAACATTATTGGCACCCGCGTCGGTCGTCTGGATGTGGCTCCCGTCATGACCGGTTCGCACATTGATACGGTGCGTACTGGCGGGCGCTATGACGGCAATCTGGGTGTGCTGGCTGGCTTGGAAGTGGTGGCCAGCTTGAACGATGCTGATGTGCAGTTGGATCGTCCCCTGCAAGTGGTGGCCTTTACCAATGAAGAGGGCGCGCGCTTTGCGCCAGACATGATGGGCAGTCTGGTGTTTCAAGGGGGCTTGTCCTTGCAAGAGGCGCTAGACACCGTCGGGATTGATGGCAGCACCGTGCGCGAGAATCTGGAGCGCATTGGTTACGCCGGCCCTGTGCCTTGCGGCCAGCCAAATGTACATGCCTATATGGAGCTGCATATCGAGCAAGGTCCGGTGCTGGAGCACGAGGGCATTGATATTGGTGCCGTAACCGGGGTGCAAGGGATTTGCTGGCTGGAGTTCGAGGTGCAAGGCGTCTCCAACCACGCGGGCACCACTCCCATGCATCTGCGCCATGACGCCGGTGTGGTGGCGCAGCAGATTGGCAGCTTTGTGCGTCAGTTAAGCGAGCGCTACGGCCCGCCGCAACTGGGCACAGTAGGGCGCTGCGAGCTGTTCCCGAATCTGGTCAATGTGATCCCTAGCAAAGCCGTGTTTACCGTGGATTTGCGCAATGTGGACAAGGCCAGCCTGGATCAGGCTGAACAAGAAGTGCTCGAGTTTGCCCATAAGGCGGCCGAGCGCGAAGGTGTGCAGATCAAGCATCGCCATCTGGCCCGCTTTGATCCTGTGCAATTTGATGAACGTTTGATCAGTATGGTCGAGCAGTACGCCAAGGAACTGGACTGCTCGGTCAAGCGTATGCCTAGCGGTGCCGGACACGATGCACAGATGCTGGCTCGTTCCTGCCCCACAGGCATGATTTTTGTACCGAGTGTGCGTGGCTTGAGCCACAACCCGGCAGAGTTTACCCACGATAAAGACTTGATCGCCGGATGTTCCATTCTGCTATCGAGCTTGGTGGAGTTGGCCCGTGAATAAGCTGTAAACCCCCATGACGGGACCGTCGCCATAAGAGCAAAGGCGGACCGCTTTTAACTACCTGGAGAGACAAAAAATGAGCAACCTGCTTAAGGACCGCTTGCGTCCTGCCAAATCGTTAGCCGCCGTCTGGGCTGCCCTTGCCATTACCGCGATTACCCCTGTGGCCGTTAGCGCTCAAACCACCTTGACTGCCGTGATGGAAGCGCCTTTGCGTTCTCTGGACCCGGTCATTACCACTTCCTATATTGTGCGTAATTACGGCTATATGGTGTACGACACCTTGCTGGCCGAAGATGCGCAGGGCCAGGTCAAACCGCAGATGTTGGAAGGCTGGAAAGTGACTGAAGACGGTCAGACCTACACCATGACTTTGCGTGAGAATCTGCGCTGGCATGACGGCTCGCCAGTGACGGCAGAGGATGCGGTTGAGTCCATCAAACGCTGGATTCAGTTGGACAAGATGGGTCAGATCATGACGGAGTTCCTGACCAAGATGGAGGTCGTGGACGATCGCTCCTTTGTGATGCAGTTTTCTTTCCCCACAGATATTGCCCTGCGAGCGATGGGCAAGCCCAGTTCTCTGCCCTTGTTTGTGATGCCTAAAGAGGTGGCACGCACACCGATTAGCCAGGCGATTACCTCTACTGTGGGTTCGGGGCCATTCCGTTTTGTGGACAAGGAATATCGTCCTGGCGTGCAAGCGGTATTTGAGAAGAACCCGGACTACGTACCTCGTAATGAACCCGCCAGCGGTCTGGCTGGTGGCAAGCAGGTCAAGGTAGACCGCGTACGTTGGGTGGCGATGCCCGACGCCATGACAGGCGTGAATGCGTTGCGCAGTGGCGAGATTGATGTCATCGATCAGGTGCAGCTGGATCTTTTGCCTTTGCTGCAAAACGAATCGGATATTGTCCTGAATGCCTCTACGGCCCGTGGTGCGCAAACCGAAATGCGCTTTAATTTCCTGCAGCCGCCTTTCAATAACAAGCAAGTACGTCAGGCCGCCATGATGGCCTTGAACCAGAAGTCCTTGATGCAGGCGCAAGTGGGCAACCCAGACTACTTTGAAACCTGCGGTGCGGTCTTTGGTTGCCACAGTGTGTTCCCCTCGCAAGCCGGTTCCGAGACTTACTTCAACGGCGATGCGGTGGGTGCGAAAAAGCTGCTGGAACAGTCTGGCTATAAGGGTGAGCCCCTTGTCTTGTTGCACCCCACGGACTTCCTGACTTCGCCTGTGGTCCCCGTGATTGCCCAACAACTTCGCAATGCCGGTTTCACCGTGAATGTGGAAGCGATGGATTGGCAAACCGTGCAGACTCGCCGCACGTCCAAGCGTCCCGTACAAGAGGGCGGCTGGAGCATCATCACGACCTATTCGGGCCTGGTGGATGTGAGCAATCCCTTGAGCTTTATGGCGGTGGCCTCCAATGGCGACAAGGCTTGGTTCGGCTGGCCGGATATTCCCGCTATTGAAAAAACGCGCATGGAGTTTGCCCGTGCCAGTGGTGAGTCTGACTTGATTCGTCTGGCCACGGATCTGCAAAAGCACATTATGGACGAAGGTGTCATCGTGCCTCTGGGCGAGTTCAAGATGGTTAGCGCCATGCGCAAGAACCTGAATGGCTTTCTGCAAACCCCGGTTCCGGTCTTCTGGAATGTGGAGAAGCGATGATTGGGCTTATCTTCAAGCGTGTGCTGGCCACCATACCGGTATTGCTGATCGTCGCGCTGGTGATTTTTGTGGTTCTGCGCATGTCGCACGGCGACCCTGCCATTTTGGTGGCAGGCGATAGCGCCACCAACGAGCAGATCGAGGAAATCCGCCATCAGATGGGCCTGGACCAGCCTGTACCTGTGCAGTTTGTGCAGTGGCTGGGCAGCATGGTGCAAGGGGACTTTGGCATGTCCCTGATCTCCAGCCGCCCGGTCAAGGATCTGGTGCTCGACAGGCTGGGACCAACCGTGTCACTGACCCTATTGACGCTGATCTACACCCTGACCATTTCAATTCCGCTGGGTGTGTGTTCGGCTTGGTATCGCGGCAAGTCTCTGGATCGCTTCGTAATGGCAGGTTCGGTAGCGGGTTTTTCAGTGCCGGTCTTTATCGTGGCTTATCTGCTGATCCTGCTGTTTTCGCTGGAGCTGCGTTGGTTGCCGGTACAGGGTTACAAGCCCTTGAGCGATGGCCTGTGGGAACACTTGCGGCATTTAATTTTGCCCGCAGTGTCCCTGGGGACGGTGTACATCGCTTTGATTACTCGCATTGTGCGTACCAGCGTTATCGACACCTTGAACGAGGACTACATCCGTACGGCCCGCGCCAAAGGCTTGAATGAGCGAGGCGTGCTGACACGTCATGCCTTGGGCAATGCAGCCGTCCCCATCCTGACGATTATTGGCATCAGCATCACCATGCTGATCGGCGGAGTGGTGGTGACGGAATCGGTCTTCAACATTCCTGGGTTGGGCCGTCTGGTGCTGGATGCGGTGCTGTCACGCGACTTTACGGTGATTCAGACCCTGATCGTGCTGTTTTCACTGGTGTATGTAGGGATCAATCTGCTGATTGATATCTCTTACATGCTTGTCGATCCCCGTATCGATTATTGAGCCGCCGCTTTTTATAGGTAGAACAATATGCACAAGCTCAACAAATTGAAAAAAGTGGTCGCCAGCACGTCGGCTCGTGCCGCCTTGCTGTTCCTGATCCTGATGGCGGCCATGGCGATCTTTGCTCCCTTCCTAGGTACGCAAGATCCCACCCAACTGGACCCCAGCGTCCGCTTGCAGCCGCCTTCTGCGCAGTTTTGGCTGGGGACGGATGCACTGGGCCGGGATCTGTACTCCCGTGTGGTGTACGGCGCTCAAGTGTCCTTTATGGTGGGTTTTGGTGTCCTGGCGATTAGTGTCTTCTTTGGCGTGATACTGGGTTCCCTGGCCGGTTATTTCCGCCGTCTGGATTCCATCATCATGCGGGTGATGGACGGCGTGATGGCGATTCCCGGGATTTTGCTGGCCATCGCTCTGGTGTCAGTGTCCGGGGCTAGTTTGACCACGGTACTGATCGCCATTGCCATTCCTGAAATTCCACGGATGACCCGATTGGTGCGTGGCGTGATTCTTAGCGTGCGCTCCGAGCCGTATGTGGAAGCAGCCATGACGGTGGGAACCTCGGCCTATGTGATCTTGTCGCGCCATATGTTTCCCAACACTTTTGCGCCTTTGATTGTGCAGGGCACCTATGTGTTTGCCTCGGCCGTGTTGCTGGAAGCGATCTTGAGTTTTCTGGGGGCGGGCATTCCGCCGGAGATGGCCTCCTGGGGCAACATCATTGCGGAAGGTCGGCTGTACTTCCAGCTGATTCCCGGCATCGTGCTCTATCCCGGCATTGTGCTGTCCATCACGATTTTAAGTATCAATATCCTGGGCGACGCATTGCGCGATGCGCTGGATCCCAAGCTGGTCACACGGCTGTAAGTGACAAGGGCAGGAGACATAACAATGAATACCTCTTCTACTACCGCTCAATGCGTCTTGTCGGTGAAAGACCTGTGCATTGAAACCAAGGCCGCTCAGCCGCGCCAGTTGGTGAACAACCTTAGCTTTGATGTTTATGCAGGCGAGACGCTGTGTATTGTGGGTGAGTCCGGCTCGGGTAAGTCCTTGAGCTCCTTTGCCATCATGGGCTTGCTGCCGCCTGATACCTTGCGCGTCAGCCAGGGCAGCATTGAGTTGATGGGTCAGAACCTGCTGACGATGGACAAGGAGCGCTTACTGTCATTGCGGGCCTCGGCCATGTCCATGGTGTTTCAAGAACCGATGACTGCGCTGAATCCGGTGCAGCGGGTGGGTGAGCAGATCGACGAAGTGATCCGCATCCACGAGAAAAACAGTTCCCGGCAGGAGCGCCGTCAGCGTGTAATCAGCATGTTGGAACGAGTCCGCTTGCCTGAGCCGGAAAAGCTCTTCATGGCCTATCCACATGAGCTGTCTGGCGGCCAGCGCCAGCGCATCATGATTGCCATGGCCTTGATCTTGCAGCCTCGTTTGCTGATTGCGGATGAGCCCACCACGGCCTTGGATGTGACCACCCAAAAGCAGATTTTAAGTCTGATCAAAGAACTGCAAAGCGAATGCGGTACCTCCGTGATTTTCGTGACTCATGACTTTGGGGTGGTGGCCGATATTGCGGACCGCATTCTGGTCATGAAGCGCGGCGACAGCGTGGAAATGGGTACCTGCCAGCAGATTTTGTCTAATCCGCAGCAAGCTTACACGCGCTCTTTGATTGCGTCGGTCCCGAATGTGCATCCACCCGCAAAGGCGGAAGTACAAAACGAGATCGTGTTGAGTGCACGCGGCTTGGGCAAGGTTTACGGCTCGGATTGCTGGTTCTCCAAGGGTCGCAAGATGCATGCCTTAAGCGATATCAATCTGGATATTCGCCGGGACGAAGTGCTCGGTGTGGTGGGGGAGTCGGGTTCGGGTAAATCCACCTTGGCGCGCTGCATTATTGGCCTTGTTGAAGCCAGCTCGGGACAGATCACCTTAAACGGTGAGTCTTTGCCCGCCGCTTGCAAAGATCGCAATCTGGCGCAGCGGCGCAAGATGCAGATTGTGTTTCAAGACCCGTATCGATCCTTGAACCCCCGCGTGACCATCGGTCAGTCCTTGACCGAAGGCATGCACAACATAGGCATCGCTCCCAAGATCGCGCTGGAGCGCGTCACCGAGGTGCTTGCCATTGTTGGGCTGGACGCTGATGTGCTGGACCGCTACCCGCACCAGTTCTCGGGTGGGCAACGGCAGCGGCTGTGTCTGGCACGCGCCATTGTGATGGAACCGGATGTCTTGATTGCAGACGAGTCTGTGTCAGCGTTGGATGTGCTGGTCCAGGAACAGGTACTCAAGCTTTTGGTGGATATCAAACGCAAAACCGGCGTGGCGATTTTGTTCATTACGCACGATTTGCGAGTGGCTGCCCAGATTTCTGACCGCATTGTGGTGATGCAAAAAGGCCGGATTGTGGAGGCTGGCGATCCTAGTCGTGTGATCAGCCAGCCTAGTCAAGCCTATACGCGTGAACTGGTGGAGTCCGCACCAGGGGTGCATTGGGATTTTCAGAATTTTTGTGCTTATGCCTGATTAAAGCGGCGGTTGCAGCGGTGCTGTAGATGCACAGCGCAATCCCGGCCCTTGCCTGAGTCAGGGCGTACCGAATCCCTTCTTGGGCGAATCTTAATTGTTGATGGAGTTCAAATTTCATGTCCAGGTTTGTCAATGTAGCAGCGGCTCAATTGGGCCCTATCGCCCGCAATGAAACTAAAAAGCAGGTTGTCGATCGTTTGCTGGCCCATTTGCATCAGGCCAAGAAAATGGATGTTGATGTGGTGGTGTTTCCGGAGCTGGCACTGACCACGTTTTTTCCTCGTTGGTTTAGCGAGGATATTTCGGACTTTGATTGTTTCTATGAAACCCAGATGCCGGGTCCAGACACTCAGCCCTTGTTTGACGCTGCTGCCAAGCTGCAGATTGGTTTCTATCTGGGTTATGCCGAGCTGGTCATCGAGAACGGTGTGAAGCGTCGCTTTAACGTGTCCATTTTGGTGGATAAAACCGGCACGATTGTGGGCAAGTACCGCAAGGTGCATTTGCCAGGTCACGGTCAGGATGAACCGTGGCGCGCCTTCCAGCATCTGGAGAAATACTACTTTGAACCCGGCCAGGAGTTCGGCGTGTGGTCGGCCTTTGGGGGCGTGATGGGCATGGCACTGTGCAACGACCGCCGCTGGTCGGAAACCTACCGTGTCATGGGTTTGAAGGGCGTGGAAATGGTCATGTTGGGCTACAACACCCCCGTCCATAATCCGCCTGCGCCTGAGCACGACGATTTGTCCATGTTCCATAACCATCTGGTGATGCAGGCCGGAGCCTATCAGAACGGTACCTGGGTAGTGGGGGTGGCCAAGGCAGGCAGCGAAGAGGGAATCGAGATGATTGGCGGTAGCGTGATTATTGCGCCGTCCGGCGAGATTGTGGCCTCTTGTTCGACTAAGGGTGACGAGCTGGCCATTGCCCGTTGTGATCTGGATTTATGCAATTCTTATAAGAACACCACCTTCAACTTCGAGCGGCATCGTCGACCAGAAGCATACGGTTTGATCAGCTCGCAACGTGGAGCGGTCGTGCCATGGGCGTGAACGAACATAAGGTTAAGGACTTGGCCTGGGATGCGGTCAGCTTGACGCAAGCCTTTGTGCGCATCCCCAGCTTGTCCGGGCAAGAGCAGGGCATGGCGGATTTCGTGCAGCAAGTCATGCGAGAGCTGGGCTTTGATCAGGTCACGGTGGATGAGAAAGGCTCGGTGCTGGGCTTTGTAGGCCCAACACAGGCGCCGCTGGCATTGCTTTTTGATGCGCATATGGATGTGGTGCCTATTGCCGGAACCTGGACGGTGGAGCCCTTTGGCGCTGAGATTAAAGATGGCCGCATGTATGGGCGCGGCACCAGCGATATGAAGGCCGGCTTGGCCGCGGCTTTATGCGGGGCAGCGGCTGCGGCCCGGTCGGGCACGTTACGGCAACGTATTGCCGTGTCGGCCAGCGTGATGGAGGAAGTGATTGAAGGCTATGCCTTGTCGCACGCTTTAGAGCAATGCACACCTGCGGCAGTGGTGATTTGCGAGCCTTCGCGCCTACGCATCATGGTGGGGCAGAAAGGGCGGCAGGAGATTTTGTTGCGCCTGCAAGGCCGGCCCGCGCATGCTGCCTTGCCGCATCTGGGGGTGAATCCGATTCAGGCAGCGGCTAAAGCGATTTCGGCCTTGCAGACTTTGGACTTGCCGCAGGATGCCCTGGTCGGGCAAGCCTTGCTGGTGCCAACTGACATTATTTCCGATCCGCATCCCTCCATTTCATTGATACCTTCGTCGGTCACCGTGCGTTTTGATCGTCGCACCTTGGTGGGTGAAAGCAGCGAATCTGTGCTCAGTCAGATGGAAAAATGCCTGCAGGCCGCGGGGGTTGAGGGGTTTTCACTGGAAGTGGTGAACAGTCAGGTACAAACCTATACAGGCCAGCAAGCCAGCCCGCAGCGAGACTTGCCTGCATGGCGGCTGGACGAGTCTGCGCCCTTGGCCCAAGCCATGGTGCAGGCTGTCCAGCAAGCCAGGCGGCCGGTGGAAATGGATACCTGGTGGTTTTGTACCAATGGGTCCGAGTCAGCCGGACGGCGAGGTATCCCGACCATCGGCCTGGGGCCGGGTGAGGAGGCCCAGGCCCATACGGCTGATGAGTCGGTAGCCATCGATGATGTGCTGGGTGCTAAGGATATTTACGAACAGCTCTGCCTTCAATTGGCGGGTCAGGCTTAATAGCAAAATCGGAGACAAGTGATGCGTATCGCAGTAGCGGGTTTTCAGCACGAGACCAATACCTTTGGTCCGGCCATGGCCACGATGGCGGACTTCGAGCATGGGGGCGGCTGGCCGGGCATGTGCCGTGCCGAAGCGATTGAGCCTGCCTTGCGAGGGGCTAATATTCCGGCGGCTGGTTTTATGGCTGCTGCTGCCCAGGCCGGGGTTGAGTGTGTCCCGCTATTGTGGGCCGCTGCTAGCCCTTCCGCGCCAGTAGAAGCCATAACTTACGAGGCGATTGTGGCGGAAATTCTGCATCGCCTTGAACAGGTTTTGCCGGTGGATGCGGTGTACCTGGACTTGCATGGCGCAATGGTGGCCGAGCATAGAGACGATGGGGAAGGGCATTTGCTGGTTCTGGTGCGTGAAATGGTGGGGCCGGACGTGCCCGTGGTTGCCAGTCTGGATCTACATGCCAATGTCAGCGACACCATGCTGAGGCAGGCAGATATGTTGGTGGCTTATAAAACCTACCCTCACGTGGATATGGGCCAGACCGGAGAGCGTACTTTTCATGCTTTGATGCGATGTCTGCACAATGAGGAGCTCCCCCAATTGGCCTGGCACCGATTGCCTTTCCTTATTCCGGCGATCTGGCAAAGCACCGAGATGGAGCCGGCTGCCAGCCTATATCGCAGCTTGTCAGCGTTGGAAGTGATAGACGGTGACGGCAGCGTGTCCTTTGCAATGGGTTTTCCTGCTGCTGATGTGCCAGAGTGTGGGGCCGTCATATGGGCCTACGCCCAAACTCAGGAGCAGGCTGATAGCCGCTTGGCGGATTTTCTGGATGAGGTCTTGAGTAAGGCTGAAGGTTTTCAAGGCAAGCTCTATGAACCTGACGAAGCAGTGCAATGGGCCTTGAATCATCCCGGTACCGGGCCGGTGATTATTGCCGATGCCCACGATAACCCCGGCGGGGGCGCCAGCTCTGACACCTGTGGACTCTTGCGCGCTTTGCTTAAAGCCAAGGTGTCAGAGGCGGCTTTAGGTTTGATCGTAGACCCTGAAAGCGCGGCTTTAGTGCATCAAGCAGGTGTGGGGAAAACCATTGAACTATCTTTGGGCGGTAAATCAGGTGTCCCCGGTGATATGCCTTTACATGCCCGCTTCTACATCGAGTCCCTGTCTGACGGGCAGTTCCCCGCCACTGGCCCGTACTACGCGGGCTGTGCCATGAATCTGGGCCCCAGCGCCTGTATACAGATTGAGGGGGTACGTATCGTACTGGCCTCGTATAAATCGCAAATGGCCGATCAAAGCATGTTCCGTTTTGTCGGCATAGAGCCGGAGCAGATGAAAGTGCTGGTACTGAAAAGCGCCGTACATTTCAGAGCGGACTTTGGGAGCATTAGCGACCGGATCATCGTGGGGGCCGCACCGGGTGGCATTTCTATGCGTACGACGGATTTGCCGTGGCAGCGTTTACCTGCTGAACGACTGCTTTATCCAGGTGGCCCTAGCTTGTCGCAATGGCGAGTCATGCAGTCTGAAGTAGGGGCATGATCACGAGAGCTTTGCTTTTTTTTTCCAAATAGGTATACTTCCGCCTTCACGGTTTTGATGTCGATTAGCTTGGTAAATACAGGCTTTGAAAATCAAGCCGCCTGTTCGGGCAAGTGTGGATTTTGATCGATACTAAGATTGGCTATTAAAAATCTTAAATCGAAAGAAAAAACCTAAAAATGCTTGCAGGAAAGGAAGAACAGGGTTATAGTTTAATTCTTTCGGGGCGTAGCGCAGCCTGGTAGCGCACTTGCATGGGGTGCAAGGGGTCGAAGGTTCAAATCCTTCCGTTCCGACCAAATATATCAAGGACTTACAGCAAAATTGCTGTAAGTCCTTTTTGTATTGTGCGTGACATTTGCGTGACTTCTCACGCGGACCTCCTTTTCAGTAGAGTTAAGACAGGTGTCTGCGAGTTGCTCTCTGTCACCCTATTTGCGTACTCAATCAGCTTTCCTAGCTCTGCTGCTGAGTAGTGCGATGTCACGCTGCCATTCGTATGCCCGAGTAGTGCTTTGCGATCCTCCTCTGGAACATCTGCGGCACGCAGGCGGCGCCCAAATGTGTGCTTCAAGTCGTGTACACGAAATTTAGCGAAGTCGGGATGCGCTGGCGTCCGATACTGGTCAAGCCATTTTTCTGCTGCTCGTTTCCGAGCCTTCCTCCAGGCGCTGTCATTCATTCTGTGCAACGCATCTCCCTTGTAAGGGAACACCCATTCTGGATGAATGCCGCGCTGGCCGTTAATAACTGACAGGGCCACGCGATTCAGAACCACAAGCCTTTCTTCGCCATTCTTAACACCGGAGTTCACGAACCGACCTCCGAAGTCTGCCGGCAATAGAAAGACGCTTGTTTTTAAAGCCGGTACGGCAATCTCCCATTCCCACCGAAGCTTACATACCTCTTGCTCGCGGCATCCAGTATTGACCTTATATAGAGCCATCTTTTGCAGATGGGGAGGCAGCTCTTTAAATAGCAGGGCCTGCTCAGACCAATCCAAAGGGTAGGGCTTACGGCCATTCTTCTCGCAAAGCATGTCAATCATAGGCGTGGAGTCGAGCCAGGGCTTTTTGTTCTCATCGCGCCATTTGCGTGCACATAAATTCAAAATTCGCACAACACGCTGAAGAGCAATGTTAATGGTGCGATTCGATCGCCCCTCATCCAAGCGCGAGTCCACATAGCTTTCCAGGGCCTCATTGTCGATTTCAGATATAGGCAGGTCGCCAATAAATGGATCTAGCTGCTTGAGGTAGATCGCGCTATGCCAAATTGAGCGCTGGTGTGAATACTCCTCTAAAAAACGGGTTGCGGCCTCCCTCCAGATCCTGTCACGGCGTATGCCGTAAACAGTGGATAGCCGTATCTGCTCAAGCTTGTGTATCAGATATTGCTCGGCTTCTTCGCGGCTGCTAGTTTCAGTGCTCTCGCAAATTCTTCCGTACCCTTTGACCTTCTTGTCGATATGCCAGACTCCTTTGCGTAGCTGGAGTCCGGTGATTGTTTTGCGTGCCATAGATCGGCGTTTCCTTTTCCATGAGCTCGCCCAACACTACCGCCTGCATCGTTGCGCGTGGCTGCTTTACTGTCAATGCCAAACTTGTCCATGTACTCACTGGCCCATTGGTCCAGGTCGTGACGGTCGAATGCCTTACCTTGCTTGCCGATAGGAACCTCACGAAGGTGTGGCCGCACGTCTCTATTGAACGTGTTCCTGCACATGCCAAGATAGGCGGGCGCTACGCTAACCCGTATAAATCGCGGCTGTATCTCTTGAATCGTTGCCTTCATAGCGACTCTCCATCAAAAACCCGGCTCTAGGCCGGGCTGGTGTTCTTTAGGTGTGGTGGCGGTCACTGGTCTAGCTCCTTACGGGCTGCGTCGATGGCGGCGTCATACTGCTTCCGGTCAATCGTGATGCGTGTGACTGGCACACTGTTTCCGCTTCGGAACATGGCGTGAACCATTTCAGCCAGGGCCGCATCCACCTTGTCGGCGTCCTGCTTGGCGCTATCCAGTGTCTTGCTGGCCGTGGCCGCGTCAGCCAACAGATCACCGGTATCCAGTCCGGGCATGATCTTGTCCACCAGCTCCGCCAGTGCTCGTTCCGGCGCGTCATCAGCACCGCTTACAGGTTGCTGCGCATGGATGGCCCGAACTATTGCCCGAATGTCTGACGAGTTGGCTTGCCCGTCTGGATGCAACCAGGGGGCAGCTATGCGGTCAATGTCGGCGTCGGTTAATGATTGCTGCGCCTGGGCGGCATGCTGAGCTTCAATTTCCATACGCAGCGCTTCAATCTCTGCATCCCTTGCTGGGATACCTGCCATCACATCATCGAGCGTTTGCTGTGTGACGTCTGGCTGGGCGGCAACGGGGGCGGAATAAAGAAGCCCTTCCTTCATGCCACTCTTTCCGCAGGGGGTGAACCGGGCGATCACGCTATTGAAACGCGGTGTGAATATTGCGAGCTCACCGTTGCGGTCCGTTCCTATACGAAGTACCGGCTCCGCGCCCACAGGGGAGCTTGGGTGCAGACGCTCCCAGATTCGTGCCGCCTCCAAAAAGGCGAGCTTGGCGGCCCTGGTGCATTCTTTATGAGCACCACATCCTGTTGGCCCGGCTATGTTCATGCCGATTAATTCGGCCTCGTGGTAGGTCGGGCCACCGCTGTCCATCCAGCTCGCGATCTCACGTAGTGCCGCAGGAATGGAGAACGCCTCTGCGATGACGGGTGCGTTGTTTTGTGTGTCTGTGCTCATCGGTTCTTCTCCCTTAGCTGGGGGTAATTCGGGTTGGGGGCGGCTTTTGAAGTCACCGGGATGAATGCGCGTGTGCCGTAGACCTGTGCTGCTCGGTCGAGGTTGAACGCTTCTTGCGGGGTAGACCGCGTCTGGTTGTGTGGGTGGTTGCTCATGACTGCCCTTTCATGAAGGTGATCCAGTGGGTATCGGCACGTTTCCCGCTGGGATGGCCGAACAGGGGCTTGTGTGGAGTCAACTCAAGGATCTGACGAGTGGGGATCTGGATCTCGTTCCATTTAAAAATCAGCACACCCTCTGGCTTAAGGACGCGGAAGCATTCCGCAAAGCCACGACGCAGATCGTCCTGCCAGTCATCACTGAGGATTCCGTACTTGGCACGTAGCCACGATTCCCGGCCAGCGTGACGCAGGTGAGGGGGATCGAAGCAGACAAGACGAAAGCTCTCGTCGGAGAAGGGCATGGCCCGAAAGTCCATATTCAGGTCGGGCGTGATGTTGAAGGCCCGCCCGTCGCAAAGCGTGTGCTTCTCGCTGCGGATGTCCCCGAATAGGGCACGTTGGTCATCGCGGTTAAACCACATCATGCGGCCACCACAGCAGGGGTCTAGAACAAGCTGTGTCATGTAAATAGCTCCTATATATGGACGCAAAAAAAACTCACTAAGCGTTACACTTGGTGAGCTAAGTTCAATTATTAAAAGGGGTTTGGGCGTGACTGAATTTAATGCTTGGGTTTTTCAGGGAAACCCTAATTTTTATGACTTAGAGAAGTACATACAGTCTTCGAGACAGATTTACTGGAATACTCCCAATCGCAATAGAACAAAGATAGCTATTGGAGATCCTGTCATTATTTGGCGTTCAACAATTGATCGAGGGGCTATCGCGGTTGGTTATGTGAATGAGCTTCCTACAAAAGCTGCTGAGGTTTTACATCCTGAAGCTCTAGGTAGTGAGTTTTGGGTGGGCCAGGAGGATGTTAAGGAAGAAGAGTGGAAAACAGGGATTCAATTAGTAGATATTCGTGTGGGATCTGCCCAGGGTATGGTTACCCAGGAGCACTTTAAGCAGCATCCTTTGTTGCAGAGATCACAAATCATAAAGAATCCTAGGGGAACTGTATTTCAGATGTCTCAGACTGAGTTTCAGGCTTTTGAAGAGCTCTGGAAAAGCTCGTCAATGCTAAGTGCGTCGAGTTTAGTGGGCGAGTCGTGTGCCAAATATAAAAACTCTATCCGAAAGCGTTCCTTTTGGTGGGTCAGCCATGGATCATCGTTCAGTCGCGAATTAGACGGCGGGTACATTTGGTGCCCGGTGGTGCGTGATGAAGATGTGCAGAGACCTACTTGGATAAACGTAAGTAAGGTCCGCAAGGGGGATCTCGTGGTGTCTTACGCCAAGGGGTTGGTCCGAGCTGTTGGAGTGGCGATTACTGATTGTTTTGAAGCGCCTGTACCCGAAGGACATGGGTCTTGGAATGGCACGGGATGGCAGGTAGATGTTGATTGGGTATTTTTAGATGATCAATTAAGACCCATGGAACACATGTCGCAACTTGGTGATCTACTTCCTGCACGAAATTCACCTTTACGACCGTCTGGCGAAGCTAATCAATTTTATCTATGTGAGGTGTCTGACCAATTTTTCGACGTGCTCATCGGACTGGTCGGTCAGTTGGACGTTAGGTTTGAATCAAAATTAGATGATGTCGAAATTGACGCGTCGTCATCATCAGAGACTGAGGCCAAATATTTGCGGAAGGCACGTATAGGACAAGGAAAGTTTCGTGAAGGCGTCATGTCTGTTAGGCATTTTTGCTTCGTGACTGGCACCGAGGATTCGCGCTTGCTCACTGCCAGTCATATAAAGCCGTGGCGTGATTCAACCAATTACGAGCGTCTAGATAAACACAATGGGTTCATGTTGGCCCCACATGTCGATAAATTGTTTGATAAAGGTCTGATTTCTTTTTCTGATGATGGAAATATTCTTGTCTCCAGCAAGGAGATTAAGGACGTTCTTATGTCTTGGGGCATTAGCCCAGATCATAGATGTCCTCCCTTTCATAACGAAAACTTACCGTACTTGGCTCAACACAGGGCGCTGTTTGGCTTTGCAGATCTTGATTCTTGATCTTTGAGGTTTTTGGAATGTTGGTGTTTCATTCGCATAATCCATAGATAGACGAGCAGCTGGAGGCATCTGCAAAGATTCGTGTGAGGTCGAACTGGCGACCGCCTCGGCTGGTCATCGACCACTCCACCATTCTGTCGATACCGTAGTTTTCGTGAGTGATGATGTCGCCTTCTTTGTAGGTCGGGTCGTCTACGGCACTGAAGAAAGTGCTGCAACCGCGCTTGCTGGCAAGACTTACCAGGCGCTCCCACTCACGCACTCGATCCACCTCTTCTGGCCAGCGCTGGGCAATCTGGCGCAGCTCATCTTTATTGCAGTTGACGCAGGGCATGCAGCCCACTCGGCCAGCGCCCTGCAAATACAGCGGATTGGGCTTGATGCCCATTAAGTGGTGGGCGTCAAATACATCAGCCACTTTCCAGCGCAGGATCGGCCGGTAATTGAATAACCCGCCGCCTACCTCGTCGCACTTCGGCAAGTACCGGCGCGCCAGGCTCTCGTCGGCGCGCACCCCTTGCCACGACAAGACCATCCCGCCTTCATCCATCAGTGGCAGCATTACCTGCTCAATTAACGGGTTTACTTTCAGTTCTGTTGTGCAGAACCGAGTCTTGGTGCTTGGGAAGCGGCCCTTCCACAGGCAGAGATCCAGAAATGGGATGCCTGTGGGATGCAGCACTGCCAGGGCCTGTTCAACAATCGAATCCGGGACACCCTTCTCACGCCACTTCGTATCCACATAAAGGCGCTTTCTGGCGATCTGCTCAGAGAAGTCCGCCTTCACCCAGCGGATCGGCACACCAGTGGCCTGCGCCAAGTAGTTCACATAGTCATAGGTCTGCTGATGTTCATGCCCAGTGTCAGCAAAGACGGCCTGTAGGTTCGGTACTTCCTGAACGATGGCCAGCAGAAGTAGGGCGGTGCTGTCCTTCCCGCCTGATACTGAGACGACGTTGTGGGTCATGGGTTGATCCTAGAAAAGAAAAACCCCAGTTGAGTAAATCAAGCGGGGTTATGGGGTGTAGCTGGAGTCATGATGCTTTATAGGGGAGGCATCCTATGTTTTAGACACAGAGGTTCGGCTATGATCCTTGCGGATATAGGCGAAAGAAATTGTTTGGAGGTCACGTGAGTAAAAAGGTCGCTTGGTTAAAGAGCACTGCTTTAAAGTTCAAAATTGAAATACAGTGCTTTTTTTTCGCAGCTCTAGCAAGTACGGTTGTAGTTAGCCTGTGGATGAGTGGAAGAGTCTATGGTGCTACATGGTGGGAGATGTTTACTGCTATAGGCACCGTTGGGGCTGCGGCTGGTGCTGCTTATTCAGCGTGGTTTTTTAGAATGGATTTAATAAAGAAAACTATTGTTTCTGATTTTAATTCTAGGAAATCTATTTTTGGAACTCTGGAGAAATTTTTACATGCAATTGAAGAATCTATTAAGTTAATGGGAGAGTCAGAGATTCTGGTGTTACGTGGATTTAAAGAGTACGAAAGTGATGCCCGATCAGATTTAGAAAGTTATCATTATTGTTTGAATTTGAATTTAGAAGGATTAAGCCGAGATTATCAGAAAATATTTCGTTCTGATGTTTTTATAAATTTTGACCACCATGTGTTTTTTGATCTGAAAAGCTCCAATAAAATTTTCTTCTATAATTTAAAGTCTGATATGGATTCTGTTGATGGTTTGTTTGATTTTTCGGGGATTAGTTTCAAAACACTTGATGCCTATGATTCTTTGGTGTTGTATGAGAGTGAAATTAAAAAAATTCTGTCTCACTATGAAAAATTGATTTTGGTTATTGTCGGTTTATATCCTGAGAAAAGTTTCGATTTTAAAAAGGTGTTAAATTTAGTTAATTCTTTTGAGAGTAAAATTGAGTCTAGCAGGCTCGCCGATAGTGTGGTTACGTGAGCGGCAGCCAGTCCATACTGAGAGGCTCTTGGTTTGAGCTTGGCGTAAATCGATGTTTATTTAGCTTTTCTAGTAGTACTTTGGCTGAAACCCCAAAACGGGTGTCCAGGCGTAAGATACGCAGGTTTTTAAACCACATGGGTGTATTCCTTTCAGGATGGGCTATGCTCACGCCGTATATACAGGCATGAGGCGAGAGGGCTATGGGGATTAAGTGGAAAGAGGACTACAGCGCCGAAACTCAGAGGCTGTTTGGTCTTATTGTTGGATTTGGTGCTGGAGCGCTGATAACGGCGGTATTGCTCGGTTTCTTGTGTGACTGGGGTATTGTAAAAGGTGCAAGATGGTGGGAAGTGATGACTGCTATTGGTACCGTCGGGGCTGTAATCGTTGCTTTGTTTTTCGGCCTGAGATCAGAGTTTCAAAATAGCATGCTTAGAAAATATCGCCTTGACTCTACGTGTGCCAGGATTAGTAACAGAGTATCAGTGCACTTAATAAACTTAGATTGGGTGATTAAGGCTCTACATACCTGTGGTGATGTAGATGAGGTCGGGGTTGCCGGTCTAACTAGGCTGTGGTTGATTGAAAACATAACTGATGAGGATGTTTTAGAGCTGGCAAATACATACGAAAACGCGTATTTATTAATTCAAATTAGAGAAAAACTTCTTGCTTTGCTGAGATTGTCGGCCATACCTAGAGAGCATGATATTGAGCAATCTGGCTATGATTTTCAAAAGATTTTCTCCCTAATTAAAAATGGTGAAACGGTGAAGGAATTAGAGGAAATGTATAAAAATCTTATTGATATCAGAAATCGAACTGCGGGTCTTTAGAATTTTTTTTCATAGCACTAAATCTACGCCGGTCATAGAGGGTGAGTGATATTTCTTATCGACCAGCGCTCAGGTAGCCATCATATAAGGAGAAGTGTTTGAGAGGTCTTAATTGGATTTCAAGCAAGCTGGGCTTTTTTGGTTGTTTTATTGTGGGCGGGATAGTGGGGGCATTGATTTGTTCGATTGCTCCGCATTTCATTTGGACTTTCATTACCCACCCTGTCACAGCGTCTTGGGCGCAGGCTTTTGGTACTATCGCTGCTGTTTTTTCTGGTTTTTGGCTCAACGCTCATCAGAAAAAGTCAGCTGCTTGTCATAAGGTAAATCTAATAGCCAGTGCTCTCGATGAAGCTAATAGACAACTTCGATCTTACACGATCTGCACTTCTAAAAAATCAGGAAGTGGAGGTGGTATATTTGAGAGCGATGGTGCATTTGACCCTGAGCGCCTAAGTTTCGCAGTTCAATATCTCTCAAGCATTGGCTTCTCAAATTTTCCTTTTAATATTGCTTGCAGTTTAAATGAAGCACTAAATATAATTTCCAAAAAAATCGCTAGATATAATGAAGAAGTTACTAAAATAGGAGAAAGTGACTGGTCAATTATGGCTTTGGGAGGCCCGGATAGTCCTGAAGCGAAGGCTATTAAGCAGGCAATTAAAGCAATTGAGCGTCAAAAGAAAGGGCTGTAATATCACTCCGTATAATAATGTGCACCGCCCATCATTTGCATTTGCTCGGCAACCACTTCAGTTGTGAAACGCTCCTGACCATCCTGGCCTGTCCATTTACGGGTGCGCAGGCGACCTTCTACGTAGACGGGACGGCCTTTACGCAGGTATTCGCCCGCGATTTCAGCCAGACGGTTGTAGAACACCACACGGTGCCATTCCGTTTCCTCGCGCTTTTCGCCGGAGGTACGGTCTTTCCACTGCGAAGTCGTGGCAATGGAAATATTGCAGATGGCCGAGCCTTCTGCTGAGTATCGAACCTCCGGATCACGGCCAAGATTGCCCACCAGAATGACTTTGTTGACTGAGGCCATTTACGCAGCCTCCAGCAGGGCGTCCCGCAGTTCGTGCTGATACTTGGTGACCGTCCGCTCAAACTCCATCAGATCGGATTCCAGCGATTCAATCTGGTTGTCGTAGCGCTCGATGCGGATGATCTTCATGCGGCCTAGGTCATGAACCCACAAGATCAGATCCACCCATTTACGTCCAAGCAGCCACATTGCGCCATTGCATTGGTCTACGTAGGCGGCAATGTCACCGTTCACAAAGGCGGTGAACAGGGTGTCGCTGCTGACCATCGTCTTGATTTCAATGATCCCGTCATCGCCTACCAAACCGTCCACGCTAACCCCAAATAGGCGGTCCGGCGTTGTGATGAAACCGGCCTCGTCAACGATATGGCCGGTCTTGCGCTCATAGACAGCACGGGCGTAGGGCTCTTGCTCTGTGCCCAGGCGCATAGCGCCGTTCACAAAGACCTGCATAGGCTCGCCGCCTTCGCGCTCTCGGGCTACGTCCATGGCGTAGTCCAGGCACTTCTTAGAAGGGGCCCCGCTTTTCAGGCGGTCGCGGCAGTCTTTGAATCGGCTGCCGGTGATGACGCCCTTGCGGGCCTGGAGCCATTCTGGAGTGCCTTGTTCGGCAGTGTGAATGATTAAGCCTTCCATTATTGAGCCTCCGTGAGCATCTTCTTCTTGTCCGATACAGCCTTTTTGAAGGCGTTGTAATCAGTAAGGTTGTTGGTTGCGTAAATGACGTTGCCGCCTTCCTGCCAGATGGTTTCCAGCTGGTCCAGCGTTTCTGCTTTGGCTACCTCGCAGATCCACTCGTCGCGTAGGTCTGCGCTAATTTTCGAGTTCGCGCTGCCTTGCCCATCATCGTCGTCACCTTTTTCAGAAACGCCGGTGATGGCTTTGAGGGTGTGGCGCTGCAGGTACGTGACGGTGGATGCGATGGCCTGGATATTGTTCTTGCTTCCGCTTTGGTCGGCATTGGCTTCAAGGGACACAGAATCGGTATGACCCTGACGGTGTTTGAGAATGCAGGTCACGCGGATTAGGTCTTTTTCTTGATGGGTTTTCCAGCTCCAGGCGAAACCATGCTTTGAAAGGGCAGGGCCTACCGCTTCGACCACATCGGAAAGCTCTGCGTGCTTATAGTGTGTGCGCCCGTTCTTCCCGGTGAAGTCGACGGCTTTGCGCTTGATTATTTCAACAGCCTCGGACTTGAATGCGGCCAAGGCATCGTTGAAGGCCTTTTCGGCCTCGCGTTCTTCCCAGCGTTGCTGCAGGTTCATCATCTGCTCCACTTGGTCGAGCGTGGCACCTTGTTTCATGGCTGCCATCATCATGCCCATGGGGGAGTTGGCAGGCACTTGATCTGCTGGCGCGGCCAACTCCCGCTGTGGTGCTTCAATAATTTCTGTGCTCATGGTGTCCTCAATATTGGATTCGGATAGCTGGGATCAGGCCCTTGGCGATTAGAATGACGGCCTGCTTGGCGCACTCGTCGGGTAAGCCGTTCTCAATGAATGCAGCCAGGGCGGCGTTGTTAATGCTGGCTTTATGCGCTTTGTCCTCTTCGCGGCGGCGCTGCTCGGCCTCTTCGGCTGCCTTTTCGTCGGCTTGGCGTTTGATTTCGGCCTGACGGGCAGCCTCAGCGGCTTGCTTGGCCCGCTCGACCGATGCAAGACGTTCAGCTTCGGCCTGTTCTTCGGCGCGGCGCTGGCGTTCGGCGGCGTCCTTGGCGTCCTGTTCGGCCTTGACCTGGGCGGCTTTCGCGTCCGCCTCACGCTTGGCGGCTGCATCGCGCTCAGCTTGGGCTTTGGCTTCCGCATCGGCGCGGGCCTTTTCGGCAGCTTGCCGGGCAATCTCCGCCTCGCGGTCTTTCTGCTCCTGCTCGGCCTGCTTGCGGCGTAGGTCGGCCAGTTCTGCCTGCTCGGCTTCGTGCTTCTGGCGTTCCGCCAGGGCTGTGTTCAGAATTTCCAGCGCCTTGGCTTTGACTCGGTGAGCCTCGGCCTCAAACTCTTCCCAGGACTCGCCCACAACCAGAGACTCAACCACTGTGATGCGCTGGCGCAGGGCTTCAACATCAAGCCCACCTACTTCCCGAGCCTGGTCAGCCATGCCGTCCAGGTCGGCACGATGCAGCGCTACCCGGTTGGCCTCTGCTTCTTCCCAGTCCGTCAGGGGCTTGCGAACTTCGTCGCGCAAAGCGTCCATCTTTGTGTTCCAGTCCCGGCGCTGGGCGTCGATTTTCTTCGGCACTTCTTTGTACTCAGCAGATAGCGCTGCACCCATCTTTTCTACAGCCGTTTTCGTGCGCGTTACCTTGTAAGCGTCGGCGGCGCAGGCTTCGCGGTCTTTGCGTTTGCTCATGTCGTACACGGTGCCGCATACCTTCTCGCGTACCTGCTTGACGTAGCTGTCCAAGCCTCCGGGCGTGGTAAATGTTGCTAATGCCGTCTT
>NZ_BMZN01000006.1:0-30987 GCF_014652815.1 Alcaligenes pakistanensis | reverse complement strand
ATAAGTCACCAGGGAAGGGCCGAATGCGATAAGCCCGCCTACCGTGATAACTGCAGGTATTGCGATTGCGAAGGTAGGGAACCAGCCCCAGGGCGGGGTGCTGCTATTTGGTGCGTAGCATCCCTGTCCATCGAACGGGTTACGGCGGCGAGTGCGGGGGAAGCCGGGGTTTTGGTCAGTCATCGCCATCCTCCGCATCCTCGTCTCCGTCGTCCTTATCTTCGCGCTGGCAGTTTTCCCCACCGCAATTCGGGCATTCGGTATGCGTGAGATTGCCCCACATCCCCATCCAGCGGATTCCATACTGGTTGCATTGCGAGCAAATCATGGTCATGTTGCTTCTCCCGATAGGGCGGCTAAAGCAATACGCACGCAAGGTCGATCGCTGCCCCATGCTTCTTCGGCTGCATTTGCCAGATCTGCTAGAGCTTCCCGCAGCCTCTCAATCTCAGCCGCCTGGGCGTCTCGCTCTGCGAGTAGCGCGCAGATGGTTTCAGGATTGGCCGCTGCAATCAGCAAGGCATTGGCGCTCTGTTCAGACTGTTGCTCTGGGTGAGGCCATCCGGTTTCGACGAACGCCATGACGCCGCTGACACTTCCGCCTCGAACGACTATTCGGTGTGAATCTCCTACTTCGTTGATGGATCGTGGGCCCGGCGTGGGCCCGTTTGCCAGCGCCGCACGCAGTTGCGCGTAGTTGTAGCTCATGACTGTCTCCAGATACTGATAACGGTCTCGACTGCGAGCGCGATAAAGAAAGCAGCGCAGCTAAAGAAGCCGGAGAAAATGAAATACTTGATCAACACGGCAGCGCCTCTTGCTCCTGGGCTGTCATGCATTCGTAGCTGACATCAGCCCATTCTTGAATGATTGTTTCGGTAAGATCCCGAAGGGTGGCTGTGTCCTTTTCTTCGGGATCAAGCACGGTCTTTAGAAACGGCCCCAGTGCGTGGCCGTTCTCGGACTTGCTGATTTCATCGTTCAGGACTTCGAGCAAGCCTTCGCGGGGCTGCGCCGTGACCCGATTCGGCCAGCCCCACGACATCAGCACTGTTTGCGTGTTGCCGATGAGGCAGTCGCGGATTTGTTCCGCGATATAGGCGCGGCGGCGCTCCGCCAGCTGGTGCGCGCATACCTCGCGTTCTGCGATAGCGTTCATGTTTAGCTCCGGGGGGATTGCGCCGCATCCGGCGCCATTGAAAGGGGAGAGGGTTAGCTTGCATCCCCCACCGTCACGACTTGCGCGCGCAACTCGGTATTGGCAGGCTCTGGAGTTCTATGCCCTCTAGTCGCAGCACTCCCGCCGCCCATGGCGTGGGCGGTTTTGATATTGAAATGGTTGAGGGAGTGGGAGAGGGAGTGCTGCGACTAGAGGGTGCCCGCTCTCACCATGCGGGCCATGGGCCTGTGCGCCTACAGGCTGGCGTACTGCCACTTGTGCTTTAGGTTGCCGTCCACCAGTTATCGGGGGTGGGTACTCCCCAACTGTCAGGCCACTTTTTCCCCATGCCGGTATCGCCCAGCTTTCTGCGCCCGTGTACTCAGGGATTCAGCGGACTACGCCGCTACGATGCATCGCCGCCCATGAGGGCCTCCTATGTATTGTTTCGGCGTGACGCTACGCCGTGAGCATGAAAGTGGCGATGGTGGCTGGCTGCAAATTCCAGCTTGGCTCCTGTGTCCAGGCTCGCCGTCTACTGCCTGCCGTGCTTGGGCATCCCCAAGTCTTGCGGACTTCCCGAGCGTCACCGCTACTACGGCCTATGCGCTTTGCCTGCGCGTACTGCTCACCATCATCAAGGCGGGCAGGGCTTGATACCTGCTGTGTCTTTTGGCTCGGATCATTACCTAAAGCCTAACGAGGGATCACCTAACCCCATTGCGTGTCCTATCCACGCCGCCGCCTTGATGATGCCCCTCATAAGAAGGGCTGCCTGGACCTCGCTACTGCTCATATGCGAGTCATGTAGGTGTTGATGGGTCTTTGTCATGCTTGCCCGGAAAATCTGCGGGCCAGCGCATTGGTTTGGGTTTATTCATGGGTAGCTCCCGATCCCTTGGCGATAGCCGCCTTTAGGTTTGCGACTGCTCGCACTGGGTTTCCGTGAAATCCAGCAGGGCTCTCCTGCAGGTTCACGAAGTCCGGCATGACAGCGCACCACATTTGGCGGCCCTCATCGGTAAGACCATCTTGAAAAATTCGCACCTCGTTAACCTGGGGACCGCCGTGGTTTGGGCAAGCGTGCCGGAAGCAATATGGGAAATCTTTATGCCCTCTTGTGTGGAGCAGGTAGTCGCTTGGGAATTGGTGTCCATGCGCCTTCGCACCACATAAACCTGCAGGGGCACCACCCAGCCACATTGGCGCTCTGCATGCGGACTCTTGCCACGGCCCAGGCGTGTGTTTGTGTTCCATGTCTATCTCCTATTTATCCGTCAGCACCCTGAGTCAAGGTACTGATGGATAACCGCTGCGCTCCTGGCTACTCCCAGCTGAGCTGGCTCCAGGTAGCGCAACGTCCTAAATCCCCACGTCACGGGTTGTCCGTCTCACTCTTTATCAGGGGGTGTGGGGATGCGCCCTGGGCCTAGCCGTGCGTGTTCGCACCATTGGCCTATTTATCGCTTTGCTGGTTTTTAAAGAGCCTCCGCCGTGGCGGGCGCAGCCTTTGCTGCTGGCGCTCTCTCTGTACCGTTACTAGGCTGCCCTGAGGGCTAGGCTGTTCTGCGTTTGGTGAGGCGTTGGAATGAATTGTAAGAGTGCTAACAGATAATGTAAAGCATGCTAACGTTATTATCGTAAGAATGCTTACGCTTAGATTGGAAAAAAAAGCCCGCATAAGCGAGCAGGGGAGTGTGGAGAAAGGTGCTCAGTCGATCGGAGTGCCGCTCTCAATGCCAAGGATTACGTCAATTAAGGTGCGGCGAAGGCTGGTCATGATGCGAAGCTTTGCATCGTCTTGTAGTGCTGGTGATAGCCAGGCGGCCTCCGCAGCGTCAATGACAGCACAGCTTTCTTCGAGCCTTTCTGCGGCAGCCCGCAGTAAAGCTGAAAGTTCGGCCGGCGGCTTGGTGTTCTGATTACTCGTCATATCGCAATGCTCTTCTCTTACAAGTGGGCGTTTTAGATACGCGCTCTGATTCGTGGGAGCTACGTGGAGCGCATCAATATGGCGGGGCAGGGGGATAGATATACTGTATATCTATACAGCATTTAAGGTCAAGGTGGTGTCGTCGGTGGCATGGAACGACCGTCGTCGAAAGTCGGCCGGCTATGTTGAGGAGCGCCAAACAGACGACAAAAAGCCCCTTTATAGGGGCTTGCTTTGTTAACGAATGGAGATAGTCAACAGGGCTTCTGAGGGCCTAAGTCGATTAGCCGCTTCGCGCTCTCTATTTGAGTCTGCGCAGCAGTCAAAGTCACCTTGGCAGAAAGATTGTAGTCAGCTTCTACGCGCGCTAGTTTAAGTGTCTTCAATATATACGAATGGATCTTGGAGTCTTTTTTCAACTCTGTATCAGTGATTCGCGGATTACCAAGTTGATAAATTAATGTGGCATGCATGCCACGCCTCTCCGGAGGCTCCGCGCCTGGAAGATCCAAGCTGTGATGAAAGTCTTCAGCTGTGTGGTATGCAGCGTAGTAAGCTCGGCTAACCGAAGCTCGTAGGGTCGCTTCACATTCATGTGAGGCACAGAGTCTTTCAGAGAGACCTAGAATCTCGCGAGGTGTGACGCTCATTGGGCCACCTCAAAACTGATATGCAGCTTATCCAGCAACTCAAAATCCACGTCCACCATGAGCTCAGCCAGCTCAAAATTAAGTGTGGCAGCTTGGGCCGGGCTGACATCGAGAGGATAGCGAAAATATAAACACGAATCGCCGTCCATTATATAAATAATAGGTTGAGGAGAGCTATTCGCGGGCATATATGAGTGACGGCGGAGAACATCCCCTGCTTTGTCTAAAAAAGCAGCTACGTCTTTATCGGTAATATTTGATTCCCGCATGAAGGTCGAGACCTTAGCGATAGATTCCGCTGGGTAAGTCTTGGGCGCTGTCATCCCTTTCCCTGGAAGTCCTTGGTAGCTTTCATGTACGGACCGGTAGGCACCGGTATTGAGGGCAAATGGAAACAATGGTCCAAACAGCCCGATCTCAGGCGCTATCATTTTGCAGAAAATGTCTTGAGCTGCGGAATAGCGATGTAGGTTTAATAGCCCTACGCCCTTAGTTTGCTCCCATTCTCCGGTCGAGTCTAGCCGTTCGGCGTTTCGAATTGCGTATTGAAACGCCTCCTCATCACCTTGTATCTGAGCAATACGTGCCTTGCAAATCCATCCATCCGCAGCATTTACTTGCATGAGTTTGTCGCATTCATGCAGAAGGCGGCGTATCTGTAGATCATTCCCGCTGAGGTATACCGTTGACTCAGTCAGGATTGCGTTGATTGCGTCAGTGATCGTGTTAAGAGTTGTTGCGGGTTGTTGGCTTGCCATAATTAGTTAATTTGAACACTTCTGGAAGGGGTTGGCAAATAATCGCCGCTCAGATTGGCAGGGGGCGCCGTGAGTCTTTGAGATCTAAGCCTTTCAAAGGGCCCTCAACGGTTAAGCTGGGCTCATGAAACTTTCACTCACCCTCGCTACATCTTGGTGACTGCCTTACTCGTCATCTGACTCGACTCTACGAGACGAGCGACGGAAATTCTCATCGTTTTGGCAGTACATCAAAGCGTCTCGTAGAATGCCTGCGAGTCGGTACAGGTCTTCGGGTTTGTTCAAGATGATTCGACCATTTTTGCCAATCTCTAACCCGGCCCGTTGAGCCTCTATATTGTGGCTTTCAGTCATTGGTTCAATGAACTGAATCGCGGGGCGGCGCTTGTCACCCCAGAAGCGGAAGAGCCATCTATTCGATTTCCCACCAGAAACCACAGAGAAGTATGTCTCAGTATCTCGCATGGACAAATCTTCGCCTGGAAGAATTTCTTGGCAGATCTGGTAGAGCTTCTGCTCTTCTGGTGTCGTGATTATCTTTTCGTTGTCAGGGTCAATGATCGGCGCATCTTCGTCGGACAGCACGACCACTGGCGGCGCTTCCTCGGTTTTCTGCGGTCGTGAAAGGCTGGTGGCGACCATTGAGCTTACTGATTGAGCTACTGCCTGGACCACCAAGGGCTGAATGCTTTCCAGGAATCGTGCATTAAGCTGTCGTTGGATGGATGCTCGTGTTGCAACATAACGAACAAAGTCCACATCGCACTCGCGCAGGGAGGATGTAATGGCCTCTCGGAATGCTGACAGGTAGATATTTTCTTCCGCCATAGCGCGGAGCGCGCCTGCCTCTAGCTTATCGTGATGAAAACGGAATAGTTGCTCCGCAGCATCCTCCTGCGGAGCCTCAAAGTCGACAGTCAAGAATGGATCTTTGTCCATTATGTTTCTGTTGACCAAGTCAGTGAAAAAACGCCACTCCCTGCCGTTTGTTATTGCGGCAACCGCCACCTCTGGGGTCGCGTTGTAGTACCTGGATAGCTGAGGGCAGTGGTTCGTCAGGTCTTGGGCGTATGCCTTGGCTTCAATAAAAAGCACAGGCGTCCCATTACTGAATAGCGCGTAATCAACCCGCTCAGTGGCTTTCACCCCGGGGAAGTCAGAGCCATACTCTGCCTGAACTTTAGTTGGGTCGTATGGGCTGAAGCCAAGAATATCAAGCATCGGGAGGATCAAGGCTTGCTTGGTTGTCTCCTCCGAAATGCAGTGGGCACCAACTTTGTTCACATGCTCAATGTGTGAACTGACTCGCTGTATAAACCGTTCCATTGCCTCACTCACAAAACAATAATATTTAAAATCTCTGGTTACTTTATTGGTAAAAAATATGGGGCCGTATAGACCCCATGTATCCCTATTTGATTAGAAGCCAACACTCAACTCAGTAACTTGGCTAGTGTGACGTTTCATCGTTTCAACCCTCGTCTTTCTTTACGTCCAGGCCGAGCTGGGCGGCGGATAGGAGGATGGCGGTTTCAAGCTGCATACGCTCTCTGTCTGGGTCTAGAGCGCGAACCTTTTGATTATCGATAGAAGAGAAGGGCCAAGACTCCGCTGATACGCGGTCTTTAGCTGTCTCTGGACCAACGCCTTTGGCTATCCATAGCGCGCTGTAACCCGTCTCCCGCTCTAGGTTAAGAGCAACCTCCACATCACCAATCGTGTGGATGATTTTGCTTCCTTTACCGGCCCACTGAGAAACGGCGGAACGACTCACCCCAGCCGCTTTGGCCATCTGGGTGTCATTCCAGGCCATTACAGCCTTCAATTTTTCGATTCTGTCTTTTAGTTCGCTCATATGTAAGCGCAATTACACTCTATTTTAAGAAAAGCGTGCTTGCAATGATTGCGTAAGCACGCTAACATTTGCGCATGAAGAAACAACATGCCATCCAGCTACTAGGCGGCTCTGTGAGTTCCGCCGCTTCTGCTATCGGGATCATGCCTCAGGCAGTTACCCAATGGCCGGAAGACCTGCCTCCGCGAATTGCAGATCGAGTAATCGCGGCAGTTGCCCGACAGAACCCAAAGCATTGGCCTACTGCCTGGAAGGCGATAAAGGAGAGCGCCAATGTGTGATCCAGAAAAGCGAGAGCCGATACCCATCGGCCCCACAGATATTTAGTGAAGGGTAGAGGCCCCGGCCTCACCTAAGCCGTGAAATTCATTCCATAGCAATCGATCCAGCACGCCCTCTACATGAGCCTCTGTTGGGTATTCAAACATTTGCCTGGCCAACTCCGTGGCACGGCCCAGCAGTTCCAGGCGTTCAAAGTCGATTTCTTCATCCATGCCGGTAGTGTCCGGCGTTTGATTCTTAGTTTCCATTCGTAGTTCCTGATACGTAGTTCCACCAAGCATCGTAGCCAGGGCTCAGAACAAGCGAAACGCTGAAATTACGAGGGTTTCAAGGTAATGACCTGCAAATACTCAAACACAGATTGGCTAGACGTTCTCTATAACAGCGTTCGCCGCACTCAAGGCAGCGTCACTGACGCCGCTCGTTTTTTGACTGAGCGACGCGGCAAATCTATTCATCCTGAGAGCCTACGCGCAAAGCTGCGCTCACATGACGATTCCATCAGCGTGGAAATGGCTCTGATGTTGACCGAATGGATGGATGAGAAGGCTGGTGGGTCTGAGTACTCAAGAGACTGGATGCAAACCATGGCGGTCGAGCAGGGCTTGGCTGTTGATGTGATTCCGCCTGCGCCTGCCGGTGGCTGGCCAGATGAAGTTGCAGCACTGCAATCGAAGGTCATGCAAATAGCGGCACTAGCTGGGAAGATCGCAGGCACCACAGCGGAATCGTTGATTGATGGTCGGATTGACCAATCAGAAAAGGACGCGCTTGCTGACTTGTTCCGCGATGCTCGCACGATGCTGCATCGCGCTGAACGGAACCTGTACAGGGCCTAGCCATGAACAGAGATACGTTCCCTACACGACGAATCCTGTTGCGCACTGAGATGCAGCGCCAGGCAGCCCACGCCATGATCAACAGCATGCCATTGGATGATAGTAAACCACTGGAAATCATTGGCCGGGAGGAAGCCAAGGCTCGCAAGCTAGATCAAAACGCGTTGATGTGGGTTGGGCCGCTGGCGGACATTGCCCAGCAGGCCTACCACCAAGGCCGAACTTACAGCGCTGAGATTTGGCACGAGCTGTTCAAGGTGATGTACCTGCCAGAGGACGACGACCCAGAGATCAATCTGTTGGTGAAGGAGGGTTATCGGAAGTGGGATTACCTTCCAAATGGCGACCGGATTTGCGTTGGTAGTACGACGAAACTAACCGTCACGGGGTTCTCCCGCTACCTTGAGCAAGTGCAGGCGCATGGAGCCTCTATGGGCGTCATCTTTCACGCGAATCCCCGCGAAAGGATGGCGCGATGAGAGCGTTCAACAGCACATTCAAAGCCCCGACAAAGCCGATGGCGCGAAGCGCCTGGAAGAAGCGCAGCAACAAGCGTGCTGCGACAAAATCCGAGCGTCAGCACATGAACGCTCAATCTGAGGCAGGTTGCATCCTGTGCCGATTCCTGGGCTACGACAACACACCAGCAGAAATCCATCACATTCGCCACGGCATGGGGGCAGGGCAGCGTAATAGCCACCTGATGACTATTCCTTTATGCCCTGAGCACCATCGAGGCGCTACCGGATACCACGGCTTGGGCCGTAGGGCATTTGAGCGCATGTATGGCACTACCGAACTGGAGTTGTTCGGAATGACACAGCGGGAGGCTGTATGAGTGTCGAAGTAATGACCGCTGTGTTCAAGCGGTACCCGGTAGGCGGTGGTGAGATGATTCTCGCCCTGGCGCTGGCTGATCACGCTGATGACGACGGGACCAAGGTTTTCCCGTCCATTGATCACTTGATGACCAAAACGCGCCAATCGCGCCGCACGGTGCAGTATCAGCTGCGCAGGATGGAAGAGTCTGGCTGGCTGATTCTGGTCAATAGCGGCAATGGGGGCCGGGGCCAGTCACGCGAGTATCGAATCAGCCTTGACTGGATTAAAGGTGCCGATTTACCGGACCAAAAAAACGGCGCAGAAACTGCACCCATTTCTGATGAAAAAAACGGTGCAGATTTTGCGCCCATTAATTCACTTGAAAAGGGTGCAATCCACGACATAAAGGGCGCATCTGACGACACAAAGGGTGCAAACGACGACATGAAAGGGTGCAACGGGTTGCACCCGCATATAACCACCATAGAACCATCAAGTAACCGTCATAAACCATCAAAGGCTGACGCCTTGGCTTTGCCCGATTGGTTGGATTCTGATGCGTGGTCGATGTGGGATGAATTCCGAAAAGAAAAATCCGGTAAGGCTTGGACGGAGGCAGCCAAGCGGCTTTCCCTGCGAACACTCGGCAAGCTACATGCCGCTGGGCAGGACCCCATAGCCGCCATTGAGCAGAGCATTGAGCGTGGTTGGACTGGGCTTTTTGGCGTCAAGGAAAGCAACTCCGTGCAAGGCCCCTCAGCGCAGTCCGGAGGATTGAATCGCCAGGAGGCACTGGAAGCCCGAAACCGAGAAGTTGCCCGTCTAGCCGCTTTGGAGTCCTGAGATGCATGACACTGAAAAACAGCAGTTCTTTGGCCTTATGGCCGACGTCTATGCCTTCTATCACAGGGACACATCACGCTTTGCGTTGAACGTCTGGTGGGAAGCCATGAAACCCTTCGATTACCAAGCCGTGAACGAAGCCATAAACCGGCATTGTGTGAACCCGGACAACGGCCAGTATGTGCCGAAGCCTTCAGACATCGTGAAGTTGTTGCGTGGCTCGACTCAGGACAGCGCCTTGGTGGCCTGGGCCAAAGTGGATAAAGTCGTGCGCACCGTCGGCACATACCGCAGCGTGACATTTGACGACCCGATCATTCTGCTGGTTCTGCAGGATATGGGCGGCTGGATCGCGCTGGGGACGAAAAAAGAGGACGAGTGGCCGTTCGTGGCTCGTGAGTTCGAGAACCGCTACCGCGGCTATGCGACACGCCCCAGCCTGGAGTATCCCCGTTGGCTGCCCGGCATTGCAGAAGCGCAGAACAGCCAGACCGGCCAGCCGGTAGAGCCACCAGTGCTGATCGGTGATGCTGTGCGCGCCAAGCTGGTGCTGCAGAGCGGCTCCGATACTCAGCGCATCGGATTCCAGCAGCTCAGCGACAGAGAAATGCAGGAGGCATTGGCCCCCAGCTCACCGCGGAGGCTGCAGGCATGAAGCGCAAGTACGGAAACCGCAAGGTTACGTTGGACGGCCACCAGTTCGATAGCGTGCGGGAAGCAACCCGATACAGCGAACTGAAACTGCTGGAGCGGGCAGGGCAGATCACCGACCTGGGTCTGCAGCCGCGTTTCGAGCTGATCCCCAAGCAGCGCCGTGCAGATGGGAAAGCTGAACGTGCCTGTGAGTACGTGGCCGACTTCCGGTATACGGACACCGCCACTGGCCAGCTCGTGATTGAAGATGCAAAAGGCGTTCGCACTGATACTTACGTTATCAAGCGGAAATTGTTGCTCCAGGTTCACGGCATTTCCGTGCGGGAGGTTTGATATGTCATACCCAAGTTGGATGTACCAAGACCCATCGAAGCACGTTGATTTCGTGCGCCGGAAGAGGAAAGAGCACCAGGGGCGGCAGCCCGAGGTAAAGCGGGAACGAGCGCGGGAAGGATTGAGAGAGCTATTCGGGGAGAAGAGGGATGCAACGCTACGACGCTGATTCGATCCTCTGGAACTGGGCGCGCTGGTGCGCCTCGGGCGAGCGCGTGGGGAACATGCTGGACGTGGTGCCGCATTGCGACGACGAGGAAGCGCTCAAACCGGTCATCTTGCCAGAGCAGGCCGAGCAGGTCGACCGCCTGCATAAGACGCTGCCGCATCATGAACAGATGATCATCATTGCTGAGTATCCGCAGCGCCATGGCTTCTTTCGGGGACTGCCGGCTCGCCAACGCCGTGAAAAGGCCCAGCGATGGATTAAGGCCGTGACCGGTGTGTGTGTACGAGAGTCCGAGTACAAGCTGTACCTGGGGTTGTTCAAGGAATTGGTGTGGAGGAAGGTGCGGTGAAGTACGCCAATGAAGTTATCAATCTCATGGGTGCGCATCCTGGCCGACGTTTTAAGGTTCGGCATATCGTTGGATATGTGGCTCCGAACTCAACCCCTAAGCAGCGGGCGTCTATACGCGTCGGAATTCAGCGTGTGCTTTACGCGCTTGAAACCAATGGGCAGATTTGTAGTTCCCGCGCGCAGACAGTGAATGGCGGCGATGCTGAATATTGGTGGAAAACCGCAACATCAAGTTCTTGCCGACCGCAACAGAAACCGCAACAATACAGGCAGCACAACTGTGCCTATAGGTTTTGAACAGACCCGCCCATCTTATGGGCGGGTTTATAGTTTCCATGCTATTAAGACTGACTGTCTCGATCTTGCGCCCAAGTCTTTACTGCTTTTTCCACATGTGCGTTTTGCGCGCGCACTAGCTTGACCCGATGGACATAAGGTTTGGCGGTCCTGCGGTCGATCGCTAAAGAGCTTATTACGGCATAGGCGTCATCGTTTTCTATTTCGTAAGCCAGGAAGTTTTCTTTGGCAACAGTGTCAATTGGCTGTGGTCGACCATCCACCAACTGTATTACAACGACCAATTGGCTGTATGACTGCGCCGGGTTGCCCTCCAAAATGCCTAAAGCTTGCAATGCGGCTTGGCTTGGCGAAGTAAGGCGCTGGATGAAAAGATGAAATAGCGCTTGGTCCATTTTACGAGCCCCGGACTCCCAATTTGCCCAGGCTCGTGGCGAGGCGTATACAAGGCCAGCAGCCTCCGATTGTGTTAGACCGGCACCGAGGCGTGCGTTACGTACAGCTTCGGGCGTGGGCGAGCTAATCATAGTAAATGGCTCCATTTGAATTTAAATAGCTAACATGAACATTGTTCTTGTTTTATAACATTGTTCGCTTAGTGTTTCAATGTTCTGTTTGTGGATTTTGGCTGAATGCACTAGTTGCCCCAACTTATGAGCCGCTATTTAGAATAGAGATTGCTGGCAAGTTCAAAGCCTAAGTCGCTTCCCAGACGGTTTTATGGATGAAAGAAATGGCCCTGCCAGCGAGACCAAGCCCGCCTGCTGATTTAGCTGGTGAGGACGCGGAGCTATTTCTTACGCTTCGGCCTGCGCCAGAGATCGGCGAATGGGTGCAGCGAAACATTTTGGTAGACGATGGCCCAATCAATAACCCCGACCACTCTCACCTGATTGACGCTGATCTGTGCTTCCTGTGGGCGTCCACAGCTTTCACAAAGCAAGGCCGTACAGTTCTGGGCCAATGTGAACAAGTAATGTTCCGCGCTGGAGGATGGCAGAAAGCCCGCCAAGAACAACAGATGCGTGAGTGGTTCGGCTATGTGCCGCAGTTCATCATCACCCTGGCAGCCGATTACTGCTCTCAGTGCAGCGACGTCGAGTTCTGCGCACTGGTAGAGCATGAACTGATGCACATTGGCCAGCAGATGGATGAATTTTGATCACCCAAATTCGATAAAGAAGGATTCCCCAAGCTTTGCATGGTCGGTCACGACGTAGAAGAGTTTATTGGGGTGGTCCAGCGTTACGGCGCATCTCTAGACGTGCAGCGGCTGATTGACGCCGCCAAGGCGGGCCCATCAGTGGCAAGAGCCAACATCGCACATGCATGCGGCACCTGTTTAAAGGTCGCTGCCTAACATAGACACAAGCTAGACGGATTTCACATTATGGCAAAGCTCAGTGAGGCCGCGCAGCGCTTCATTGTGCAAGCGCTTGCGTGCTACGACACGCCTACTCAAGTTGCAGAGGCGGTCAAGGAAGAATTTGGTATCGATGTTCCACGTAACCAGGTGGGGCAATACGACCCAACGAAGGTATCTGGCCGCCAGTTATCGAAGAAGTGGAGCGACCTGTTTCACGACACGCGAAAGCGGTTCCGTAAGGAGGTGGCGGAGATCCCGATTGCTGACCAGGCCTTCCGCCTGCGCCAGCTTCACCGCATGGCGAACGAGGCGATGCGCCGTAAGAACATCGTCCTGGCTGCTTCCTTGATGGAGCAGGCCGCCAAGGAAATGGGCGGCATGTTCACTAACAAGCGGGAGCTGAGCGGCCCAGGCGGAGGCCCCATTCCTATGACGCCAACGACCATCGAGCTGGTGGCCCCCAATGTCGAAAGCAAGGATTGAGCTACCACCCAAGCTGATTCCGGTGTTCAGTGGACAGGCGCGATACAGGGGTGCGCACGGCGGGCGAGGCTCAGCCAAGACACGCAGCTTTGCGCTGATGACAGCGGTGCGGGCTTATATGTTCGCTGAGGCTGGTGTGTCGGGGGTGATTCTGAGCGGCCGTGAGTACATGAACAGCCTGGAAGAGTCCTCGATGGAGGAAATCAAGCAGGCGATCCGGTCGACACCATGGCTTGATGCTTACTTTGATATTGGTGAAAAGTTCATCCGTACCAAGAACCGGCGTGTGTCGTATGTGTTCTGTGGTCTGCGTCACAACTTGGATAGCATCAAGTCCAAGGCCCGCATTCTGATTGCCTGGATTGATGAGGCCGAGAACGTCAGTGAGGTGGCTTGGCAGAAGCTGGCACCGACTGTGCGCGAAGCTGGATCAGAAATCTGGGTGACATGGAACCCGGAAAAGGACGGAAGCCCCACAGACAAGCGATATCGCAAGACGCCTCCGCCCGGATCCAAGATTGTTGAGTTGAACTACACGGACAACCCGTGGTTCCCCGCAGTACTGGAGGAAGAGCGTCTATCTGACCGGGAGCGCCTGGATGATCAGACATATGCCTGGATTTGGGACGGCGCATACCGTGAGAACAGTGAGGCGCAGATTCTGTCCGGCAAGTACCGGGTAGCAGAGTTCGACCTTCCTGAGTTCGACGGGCCTTATTTCGGTATCGACTGGGGCTTTTCTCAAGACCCGACAGCAGGTGTCCGCTTGGCTATCCAAGATCAGCGCCTGTATGTCGAGTACGAGGCTGGCAAGGTCGGCCTGGAAAACGACGACATTGCCAAGTTCATGATCGATCGCTTACCGGGCATCGAGCAGCACACTGTTCGGGCGGATTCGGCGCGGCCTGAGACGATCAGCCATGTCAAGAGCACCGGTGGCGGGATACGCCCGGCCATCCCTCGCATTGAGGGCGTGGAGAAATGGAAGGGCAGTGTCGAGGACGGCATTGCGCACCTACGCAGCTACAAAGAAATCATCATCCATCCGCGCTGCACCAAGTTTCTGCACGAAGCCAGGACGTACAGCTACAAGGTGGACCGACTGACGGGCGATGTTCTGGCCGATATCGTGGACAAGAACAATCATTACATCGATGCAACCCGGTATGCGCTTGGGCCGCTGATCAAGCAGCGCAATGCAGCCATGGGCCTGATGATTCCAAAGCGCCTACTTCAAGGCAGATAAATGGCAATTTTCAATGTTTCAGCGCGAGACGGCAGCGTTTCGCTGGTTATCCGTGCGCGCTGCATGTCCTGTGCGCGGCAATTGGCGGCTGATCGGTCGCCTGTGCATGAAAAGCGCTTGTGGCGCGATCCTGATCTGTCCAGCGTCGAGTTGGTCGGCCATCCGGAGCGCCTGGGCTATTTCAGTGAAGGCATGAACGGGATACTTAAGCGGACTACGACATGACGGCAAGCAATCTACAACTGGCGGTGAATCATGCCATGCATGACGCCGCGTTGGCACGCGCCCGCATGAATCTGCTCAATCCCTTAGGCATGGGGCTGGACGATAAGCGGGCTGCTGCCTGGTGCGAGTACGGCTTTAAACAGAATCTGGACTTCCATGACTTCTACAAATTGTATCGCCGCAATGGCTTGGCCAGCGGCGCAGTAGAAAAGCTGGCTGGGTCTTGCTGGAAAACCGATCCCTGGGTGATCGAGGGCGACAAAGAGGACGAGTCCCGTAAAGAAACGGCTTGGGAGAAGAAGGTTACGCAGGTTCTCACAGCTCGTCTGTGGCGTCGATTCCGTGAAGCTGATGCCCGGCGCTTGGTTGGCAGATACTCCGGCCTAGTCTTGCGGGTCAACGACAGCGGTAAGTGGCATGAGCCAGTCAAGGGCGGCTCTAAGGCTCTGGTCGATGTGGTGCCGGTGTGGGCTGCAACACTCCGAGTGTCTGAGTGGAATACCGATCTGTCGTCAGAGAATTACGGAAAGCCCAAGTTCTGGAGCTATGTAGAGCAGAGCACAAACGGGCAGCCGGGACGGAACATCAAGATTCACCCCGACCGCGTGTTTATTCTGGGCGATTACGCTGGTGACGCCATCGGTTTTCTTGAGCCTGTCTATAACAACTTCGTGTCGTTGGAAAAAGTGGAGGGCGGCTCGGGTGAGTCGTTTCTGAAGAATGCCGCCCGCCAGCTCAACATCAATTTCGACAAAGAGATCAACTTCGATAGTCTCGCCTCGATGTACGGCGTGTCCGTCGATCAATTACAAGAGCGATTTAACGAAGCTGCAAAAGAGGTTAACCGAGGCAATGACGTACTCCTGACCACACAGGGGGCGGCAGTCACGCCTTTGGTCTCAGCGGTTCCAGACCCAGGACCCACCTACAACATCAACCTGCAGACCATTTCCGCAGGCCTGGATATTCCCAGCCGCGTACTGGTGGGCAATCAGCAGGGGGAGCGGGCCAGCACCGAGGATTTGAAGTTCTTCTATGCACGTTGCCAGTCTCGGCGCATGGATCTGTCTTTTGAGATCGAGGATTTGGTTGACCACTTGGTACGCATCGGCGTGCTGGATGCCACGGGCGAAAAGACAGTGATGTGGGATGACCTCACAGAGCAGACCTTTGCCGAGCGACTGGATAACGCCGCCAAAATGAGCACCATTAACCAGACCGCTTTGGCGACGGGTGAAGAGGTGTTCGGCAACGACGAGATACGGGTTGCCGGGGGCTTTGACCCTAAAGACAGCGAGCCGTTAGAGGAAGGTGACGACGAGGATGAGGATGGCGACGAAACCGAAACCCGCGATCCTGCCCCGTGATCTGCGTGATCCGACTGGCGTAGATACGCTGGAGCGGCGTGCAATGCGTGACTTCAATGTGCGCATCAAGAAGGTAGCCAAAGCTTACCGCTCTGCGCTGGATGAAATACCGGCTGAGCCAGTGGTTAACCGGCGCTATCAGTTCCGGCTGGATACGTATTTGTTGCGCACCTTACTGGCAAGGCTGGATGCAATCGTTGCCGAGATCCTGCTAGAAGGGGGCGACGAGAATATCTGGCTCTTTGACCGGTACGTGGAGGTAGCCGCTACACGTGGTACGGCCCAGGTGTTCGCCAGCCTGTCTCAGCAGTCCGCAGCGTACAGGGGCGGGCGCATCTCATTGCAGGAGATTCTGCGCAGTGATCCGCACCGTCGTCGTATGGCATTGCTCAGTGCTCGGGTAGCGGAAGAAATGAAGGGAGTTGTCGGCGATGTGAAGTCGAATATGACCCGGGTGCTCACTGAGGGGATAGGGCGCGGCCTGAATCCCCGAGAGGTAGCAAAGAACCTGACCGCCCAAGCTGGTATCGAGACGCGGCGGGCTCATCGGGTTGCACGCACTGAAATTACTACAGCCTTACGCCGCGCCAAGTGGGACGAGGCCAGCGATGCCGAGCAGGACTATGGCTTGCAAACCAAAGAGCTTCATCTGTCTGCGCTGAGCCCTACAACGCGGGCTACGCATGCAGCCCGGCACGGAAAGCTATTCACGCGGGACCAAGTGCAGGACTGGTGGAGCCAGAACGGGAACGCAGTCAATTGCAAGTGCACGACAGTGAGCGTGATGGTCGATGACGAGGGGAAGCCGGTTGTGCCTTCGATCATTCAGCGTGCGAAGCAAGCAAAAACCAATATGGAGAAACGAGGCTATGCCTGGTCAGACACAGAATAGCGGGCCGATGCAGGTCAATGTGACCACGCAGGTCAACAGCCAGCAGATCCGCAAGATCACTCACAACGGGCGTGAGCATTGGGTTCTGCCCAGCTACACGCTGCCTGCCAACGTGGTCATGAATGGCGGCTTGTATCCGGCCGGTGAGATCGATGCCCACTATCAGGGACTGGAAGGAACACTGGCGCCGCTGGGCCATCCGCAAGTGGACGGTCAGTTCGTGTCGGCTTTTAGCCCCGAGGGCATCAATGTCGGCCATGTGGGCGCGTTCAACCGCAACGTGAAGAAATCCGGCAACCGTGTCTACCTTGAAAAGTGGGTGGATGTAGAGGTTGCACAGCGTACCGAGGAAGGCCGAGCCTTGCTTGAGCGCGTGGAAGCCCTGGAGCGTGGTGACGATGTGCCGCCGATTCATACCAGTGTGGCGGTGTTTCTGGACCGCTTGGAAGCGAATGAAGAACAGAAAACCGCCGGCGCGGACTGGGTCGCCAAGATCAAGAGAATGGACCACGACGCCATCCTCATGGATGAAGTGGGGGCGGCTACGCCGGAGCAGGGCGTGGGACTGATGGTCAATGCAGACCAGGCCAAGCCCCTGCAAGCCAACTCAGGCGCGTTGGTGGGCGAGTCCTTCCGGGAGCGTGAGCAGCGTCTGGATCGAGCTGCCAAAGAGCGCTTCGCCCAAGGCTCTGATGAATATGCCTGGGTGGCTGACTTCACGGATAGCCAAGCCATCATCGTGCGAAACGGCGGAGCTGCTGAGGTTTATGGATACAAGACCGAGGCCGGGAAGATCGTCTTTGACGACACCGGCTCGGCTGTCGTGCGCCAAGAGTCCTGGGTGGCAGTAGTCGCCAACAGCATCAAGAAAGGCGCACAGAAGATTTTTACCCCGCAGGCCCGGCCTGCAGTCAACAACAAGGAGGGCGAAATGCCTCTGACTCCCGAAGAAAAGGCCGAGCTGACCAGCGATATCAGTAAAGCCGTAACTGCCAACATTGGTCAAGCCGTGGCCGACGCCATCAAGCCGGTTTCCGATGCCGTGACGGCACTGCAGGCCAATCACCAAGCTCTGTCCGACACGCTGACCGCAAACGCCAAGGCCGAAGAAGCCGATAAGCGCAAGGCCGTGGCTGCCGTGCACGGTGACATTGTGGCCAACGCGCTGTCCGGTGAGGGCCTGGACGCCATGCACAAGTCCCTGGGGACTGCTGCGCCGCTGGGTGCCGGTCATATCGAAACCAACAGCAACGCACTGACCGCTGATGTCACTGCGCTGCCCAAGGAGTAAGACATGAGCCGATACCGCCGTGTGAATATCGATGGCAAGTCCATCACTGAAACCCGTGTGGCCGCCGCTGCGCTGCTGCCTGGCACGTTCGCCGTCATTGACGCCAATGACAAGTTCGCCCAGGCCGCTGCTGCGGTCGGTCGCGTTTACGTCGTCAACTGCGCCTATCACCAAGGTCTGAGCATCCGCGATGCGGTCCCAGCTGGTGATTCCGCCGTCGGCGATTACGTCGAAGAAGGCCGTGAGCTGGCCGTCCTGTGTCCTGCCGGTGCCTACAAGAAGGACTCGCCCATCAAGATCGGCGCGAACGGGCAGGGTGCTTTGGCTACCGACGATACCGACACCGTAATTGGCTACAGCCAAGACGAGGCCACTCTGACCGCCGCTGACTTCATCCGCGTGCGCATGCGTGTCGGCACCGTAGCCGCTGCTACCACTGAGCCCTAACAGGAGAAACACATGTTTTTTACCCAATCGGCTATTGCCGCTCATCCCCGATTGATGGGGCACCTCCAGGCGCTGCAGGCCAATCGCAATATCTGGAACAACCAAGACGCGGCTTTGCTGGCAGCAAACCGCGCCGTAATGACGCCGGAAATGTTGCAGGCTAACGCGCTTGCAGGCCTGGGCCGTGAGTTCTGGCAGGAAGTGGACAATCAGATCGTCTCCTACCGTGACCAAGAAACCGGCATGGAAATTGTCAATGACCTGCTGGCCGTGCAAACGGTGCTGGATATTGGCAAGACGGTGAAGTCGTACAACATCGCTGGCGATATTGCGGATGACGTGTCGATCAGCATTGACGGTCAAGCGCCGTATTCGTTCGATCACACCGAATACGACAACGATGGCGACCCGGTGCCAATCTTCACGGCAGGTTACGGCGTGAACTGGCGTCACGATGCCGGCTTGCGTACTGTTGGTATCGACCTGGTGCTGGATTCCCAAGCCGCCAAATTGCGTAAGTTCTACAAGAGCATTGTCAGCTATGTGCTGAGCGGCTCCGAGCGAATCCGCGTTGACGGCAAGCCCGGTCAGGGCCTGAAGAACCACCGCAACACCGTCAAGTTGAACCTGGGCAGCGGTGCCGGTGGCGCGAATATCGACCTGACGACGGCCACGCCTCAGCAGATCATTGAGTTCTTCACCAAGGGCGCATTCGCTCAAGCGGCTCGCAACAACAAGGTCGAGGCCTACGATGTGCTGTGGGTGTCGCCCGAGATCTGGGCCAATCTGTCTCAGCCGTACCTGATTCAACTGGGTACTGGTGGCGGTACTGTTGCTGGCTCTGTGCTGGATGCAGTCAAGAGCTTCATCCCCGCTCGGTCGATCCGCCAGACGTTTGCTCTGAAGGACAACGAGTTCATCGCTTACCAGCGCCGTCAAGATGTGGTTTCTCCTCTGGTCGGCATGGCAGTTGGCACCGTGCCGCTGCTGCGTCTGCGCCCACAGGACAACCATAACTTCCAGATCATGTCGGCCATGGGCTTGCAGATCAAGCGTGACGGCGACGGCAAGTCCGGCGTGCTGTACGGCGCTGACCTAGGCTAAGGAGATGGGAATGGCGAAATATCAAGTCGTTCGTGCTTGGCACGGGGTAGCCGTTGGTCAGGTAGTAGAGATGGAGAAGGTGCACCCATCTCTCAAGGCTAACGTCATCCCGTTGACTCAAGTGGCTCCAGCCTCCAATGAGGCCGGCGATCTACTGAAGCAGGCCCAGGCGGAAATTGATGCGATGCGTGAACGTGCCCAATCCGAGTTGGCGCAACGTGTGGAAGAAGCCAAGCAGGAGGCTCAGGCCGAGGCAGATCGCATCATCAGTGAAGCAACCGCCGAAGCTGAGCGTATCAAGCAGGACGCACAGCAAAAGGCAGAGGAGCTGACCCCAGCAACGCCAGATGCAGGCAGTAAGCAGACGAAAGCCAAGTAACCGCCATCCAGGCGGTTTTTTACGCCCGCTCATTCGGGTATACGCTTCCAAGCAACCTTAAATCGGTAGATACCGAGCCCGAAAGGGTGGAAGAGCTTTGAAAAGTCCGGGGCTGCCCATTGCGGGCGGCCCTTTTCTTTTCGGAGATTGAAATGATGAAGACGCTTGAGTTTGATGGCCAAGTGTTCGATGTGATCGAGCATGGCGGCCAGCCCTGCCTGACTTTGGCGGAAGTGGCGCAGGCCCTATACGGTCAAGGGGGGGCCCAAAGTGACACCCCCTTTGAGTCTCGGGTGCGAAAGCTCTATCGGCGGCACGCTGACGAGTTCACGGACAAGATGACCGGCATGATCAACATGCAGACACCCGGAGGTATTCAGCGGGTTCGCGTGTTCAGCCTGCGCGGTGCCCATCTTTTGGGCATGCTGGCTCGCACCGAGCGCGCCAAAAGGTTTCGCCGCTGGGTGCTGGATGTTATTGACGAGCACCTTGAGCAGGGGCAAAGCCGGTACGCAGATTACCTGGAAACGCTGCGACACATCAGCGATCGACGCGCCGCAGCCAGCATCCATGGGCGCGGCTTGAATCAATGGAAGCTGGATAAGCCGCCATTGGAGGAAAGGCTCAAACGCCTGGAGTCCGAGATTCAGCCATCCCTTCAACTTCACTGACCCCGGCCAAGCGCTGGGTTTTTTTTTGGAGGCTACATGATCACCGCTGAGCAAGCCCAGCAATATCTGGCCAGCCAAGGGATCAGTAAAGTCCCTGATTTCATCTTGGCTGCTTGGATTGAGTTGGTAAACAGCATCCAAGGATGCCTGGACGAGCATTACACGCCAGCAGTAGCGCTGCTGATCCAGTCCTATCTGTTGGCTCTCATGGCTTACGGCCAGGGTGATAAGTACATCAGTAGCCAAACTGCCCCGAGCGGCGCTTCCCGTTCCTTCCGATATCAAGGCTTTGCCGACCGGTGGCGCGCGATGCTTGGTCTACTGCGCGGCCTAGATAAACATGGCTGCGCTACTGGGTTAATTCCGCCTGATCCTACAGTCCAGGCCCATGGCGGCCTGTGGATTGCCAAAGGAAATTGCTATTCCGGGGGTCGCTGATGAGCGAAACATCCAATTGGAGTTACACCAACACCGCCACCGTGAAGCCGTATATCGGAGCCGATGAATGGGGCGGCAGCAAATACGGTGAGCTATACGAGATCGCCTGCACCTGGGCGGCCAAGTCGGAGCAAATGCGGGACTCGCTGGGCGCGGAGTTCGTCACGCGCAATCAGATCTACACCGAGGATCACCGACCTCGCTACTTGGATCTGATTCAACTCAATGGCTCGACTGAATGGCAGGAAATCCGGGCCGTGACCGGCTGGGATATGTCCTTCTTCGACGAAGAGCCTGACTTTCTACTGGTGACGTGATGGCAGTCCGGGGAATCAAGCAGGTGAAGAACAACATGCGCAAGCTCCAGGCCGAGATCCAGGGGCGAAGGACAGAGGCTGCCGTGTATGCGGTCCTGTCCCAAGGGGGCGCAGCTGCCGCAACGATGACGCCGGTTGATACCAGCACGTTGATCAACAGTCATTTCGTGGAAATCAAAGCTGACGGCGACAAGGTGACAGGCCGAAACGGCTACAGCGCCGAGTATGCCGCTGCTGTCCACTCTGCGCCTGGTGTGCTTAAAGGCCAAGACCGGCCCGACCGAGAAGGGAAAAGCCAGGGTCAGTACTGGGACCCGAATGGCGAGCCCCACTTCTTGACGGCTGGCTTCGACCAGATCGCCGCAGATGTGCCGCGCATTTTAAGGAACGCATACCGTGCTTTTGATCGACGTTCGTAACTGGGTGGTGGCGGCTCTGCCGGCAGATTACTTGGCGATGTTCTCCTGGGTGGAATCATCCAGACCCGAGGATGCCGCCAGCCGCTACTGCATCGTCCAGCAAACAGGCGGAGCTGGGCCTGTCGTTGAAACCCGCTATCCACGTTTTCGCGTGGTGTTGCTGGGAAAGCGAAATGAGCGCAGCGACGCGCAGAAGGTCATGACAGACATCGAGGCACTGCTACAGGCCGCAATGGGCGATGCCGTGCCATGTGGTGCCGCCAGTATCCGAGCAATTACCGAGCCAGTCGGCCCGGGGTTCACCACAGAAAACCGGGCATGGGCTCAGGTTGATTTTGAGATCATTATTTAGGAGGGCCTGATGGCTACCTGCAAGAATCAGAAATTCGCTGGCCGGACGGCCATTTTGGAATACGCCATCGGTTGTGGCGATGAAATGCCCGCAGCGGCAGACTGGAAGCGCCTGGGCGCCATGCGTGCCAAAGAGCTGACTATCGAATGGGAAACCACTGATGCGACAGCCGATGACTCCATTGGCGCACTGCGTGAGAACCTGGCCACGTTTCAGACCTTGAGCGTATCCGGTGACGGCGTGCTGAAAGTGTCTGGCACTGGCGCTGCCGCCTTGATCGCGCTGACTAAACACGTCATCAAACCAGAAGCGACTGGCGGCGAGCCTGTGGCCTGGATTCGCCTGACATACCCCGATCTGACGTTCACCTTCTTTGCCATCGTGACGAACATGTCGCGCTCTGCGCCTTATGACGATGTGGCTACTTACTCGTTTGAAGCTAGTGCGACCGCCAGTGACTTTGGCTTGATCGCAGAAGATACGCCAGATCCTGACGCGCCTGCTGTGGACACAGTGGTGGTTACACCAGCTACAGCCAGCATTGCCGAAGGCGCAACCCGACAGCTGACTGCTGCAATCACACCTACCGGCGCGGCCCAAGGCGTGATTTGGTCTTCTTCGGATACTGACACAGCAACCGTCTCTCAGACCGGGATGGTCACTGCCGTGGCAGCCGGTACCGCCACTATCACAGCGACCAGCACGGCAGACTCGGCTAAGAAGGGAGAGTGCGCCGTTACGGTGACCGCATGATGATCCTGACCGATGTCGGTGAGGTCGGCGTCCACGTAGGCGAGCGGGTGCATATCCTGCGCCCGTCGCTCTACGCGATGTCGCAACTCGGTGAGCCACGGGAGATTGTGGAGTTGTTCGCCGCAGTGATGGGTGAAGCTCCAAGTCTGGTGGATGCGCTGGCGGTGGTGCTGGCCTGCTCGAATGAGGATTTGTCCGGGCTGTTTGGTTGTGTGGCGGCTGAGAGTGACAAGCTGACCTACGAGCCAGGGCAGGTCGAGACAGAGGCCGTCGTATTGCTTGCCCGTTGCCTGCTCAAGCACGGCATTACGGGCTCGTTGCCTGAACTGCCCCGGCCAGCCGAGCAGGAGCCGGAGTACGTGCAGGAGTTCGATGCTCGTGCTCATGTAGCCATGGCGATGGCGCATCTTGGGGTTTCTGAACGGGACGCCTGGCAGATGACCATGACCGGTCTAGTAGGGGCGCTGCGTGCCAAGTTCCCGCCATCGCAGAGTGATTCACCAGGGGCAAAAGCTCCTAGCAAGGCTGAAATGGAAGAGGCCTTGGCTTGGCACGATAGGGTGCTGGCTGCAAAGGAAAACGAAGCCTAGCTGATGTATAGTTTCCGTATTATTTTGATACGGAGGCTGGGATGCGTTTTGTTGCTGCGATTTGTTCGTTATTAGCTTTAACTGCTTGTGCAAATACGGCGCAGGTATCGACCAAGCTTGTTGGCATAGATGGGCTAGAGATTTCTAAAACAAGTGATGGAGCGAACATTCTTGAGTCTTATACCGTCTCATCTGATATTAATGAAAAGGCCGATTTACCGTTTTGTATTGCCAGCAACCTTAAATATGAAAGTGTCTTTGTGAAAGGCTCGGCAACCGGGCATGTGGGGGCGTACTCGGGACGGTACTACCAAACCGAGTCAGCCCGTACAGTCGGTGGTGGCGAGGTTATTTCGTACTCATCCAAGGATGGCGACAAAGTAGTTGCGACAGGCACCACCCAGTACAACGCCAGCATGATAGTAGTTCGGTCTGTAAAATTCCAATTGGTAGCCACCAAGCAGAATGGCTCCGTCAAATTGGTATTCTCGCCAATTGAACAGGCGCAATTGGATACTGGGGTTGTCGAAAATAGGGGCTATTTCAAAGTTGGGGCATGGGATGGAGCCCATCCCGACAAGGCAGTAGAGGCAATACAGGCAGAGGCACAGAAAATCGTGAAGTGCCTACGAGAATAATTAATTCAACCCGCTTCGGCGGGTTTTTTTATGGGCGAAAGAAATGTCTGAGAGCGTCGGGGCAATCTACTACACGGTCGAGGCAGAAACGGCCAAGCTTATTAGCGATTTGGAAAACGCTAATAAACGCCTCGAAATGCTTGAGTCTGGTTTTAACAAAACAGATGCTTCAGCAAAAAAAGCGGATATGCAGCTTACAAAGACCGCCTCAGCCGTGAGAAACCTTGGAAACGAGGGGGCGGGGACGGAAAGAAAGATCGGCGGTCTGGTCAAGATGCTTGGCGGTTTGATCGCTGTACAAGGCGCAGGCGGCCTCATCCAGATGGCCGAGAGTTACAACGAGATGGCCGAACGCATACGGATGGCTACGGACAGCGCCGAAGAGTATGACATGGTTCAGAAAAGGCTATTGTTAACTGCGAACGGCACATACCGAACGCTTTCGGAGGCTCAAGAGGTCTACATCCAAACCGCTGACTCGCTCCGGTCATTGGGTCACAGCACTAGCGAGGTGCTGGATATTACTGATTCGCTTTCCTATCTCTTTGTTAAGAACGCAACTGACGTTCAAAAAGCACAAAGCGCCATGTCAGCGTTTACTAAGGCTGTTAACAAGGGGAAGGTTGAGGTCAACGGATGGGAGTCTATTCTTGCCGCAGTGCCCACTATTGTTAACGATATTGCTGATGCCACTGGAAAATCAGCCGAAGAGATTAGGGCGCTAGGATTTTCAGGCGATTTAGCCGCAGCAGACCTAAATAAAGGGCTGCTTAAGTCCCTGAACAGCAATAAGGCTGCCGCTGATGGAATGGCAACAACGGTGCGCGATGCTTTCACCAATCTTCGCACCAACTTGTCTGTATATATCGGCGAAGCAAACAATTCCACGGGGGCTACACAGACCTTGGCAGCGGCTATTGGGCTGCTCGGCGACAACATAAATATTGTCGTAACTGCGCTGACTATCATTGGTTCAGGCGCTCTGGCCAAGTATATTTCTGCGCTCGGTCTTGCTGCCATTAAATCAGGGCTTGCGGCAGTGGCGTCTCGGAATGCGGCCGCTGCCGCTGTTTCCGAAGCGCAGGCGCGTGTGGCATCGGCAACTGCGGCGCTTGCTGATGCGCGAGCAAAACTCGGCCTTACGGTTACGACAACGCAGCTTGCGGCAGCGCAGGTCGCAGCGACTGCAGCCACGAGGGCGCTAACCGCTGCGCAACTTGCGCAGCGGGCGACAGGCATGGGGCTGCTATCTGTTCTTGGTGGCCCAGCGGGTATTGTGGCACTTGTGGCTGCTACAGCGATTGGTTTCTTGACCATGGGCAGTAGCGCTAAGTCCGCCGAGGTAGATGTCGATGCACTAACAGCATCCGTTGAGGGGCTAAAGAAGGAGCAGTTAGAGTTAAGAAAACTCGATGCGTTGGAAGCCATTGAGAAACTGTCCAAGGAAGCCGACACAGCGGCAGCAGAAGTTCGAGGGCTTGAGCGCGACTACAAGGATTTAGGTGAAGCAATGTCGCGCGGCGCTGTGTCCGCCGAGGAGCTGGAGGTTGTCAGCAGGGAGCTAACCAGACAAAAGGGAGTTCTAGCAGAAACGCAGTCTAAGCTACAGCAGGCCGCACAAGCATACGCGAACTTGGCATCGGCTATTTTGGGTGCGGCCAATGCTCAACGGTCCTTGAATAATGCTTATAACGACTCCGTGAGCGACGACTTCCTGAAAAAGCTAAAAGATCAGAAGGCCGCCATTGAGGATGGGAACAGCGCTGTCAAGCAGACAGAGCGATATCTAAAAACAGTTAACGACTTGTCGCCAGAGCGCGTCCAGGCGCTGCGCGATGAGGCGAAAGCCATTGATGCAGCCAGAAAAGCCCAAGAAGGCGCAAAGGTTGGGGCGAAGGCATACAACAAGGTTCAAGATGACGCCAAGCGCGGCGCTGAGGAAAACGGGAAGACCTTACAGCGCATGGCCGAGCAAATTGCCCTTGCTCATTTGGAAGGGGAGCAACTAGCCGTTGTTCAAGCTCGTTTGTCGATGAATCAGTACGCCACCCCAGAGCAACTGGAGAGCGCTGAGAGGCTCGCGATAGCGTTGCATAAGGTCAACGAAGCCCAGAAACTCAAAACCAAAGTCGGTAGTGACCCTCAAGCTTATATCCGTGGCAACGATGAGCCTTTATCGGGCGGCGCTTTTGATGATCAGGTGGCTCGGTACGACGCTGAGGATAAGCGTGAGCAGGAGCGATATGAAGCTAAGCTGATTCGCCTTCGTGAGGCAATGGAGGCGGAAAAGCTTACTATCGCCCAATACCATGCAGAGTTTGAGGCGATGCAGATCGAGCATGCAGCGCGACTGAATCAAATTGACGAGGCCCGTCAAAGCGTGATGTTGTCAACAGCTGGTAATGCTTTTGGTCAATTGGCATCGCTGATCAAAAACTCGCAAGGCGAACAGTCTAGCGCCTTCAAAGCCTTGTTTGCTGTTTCCAAGGCTTTTGCCATCGCCGATGCAGGACTTAAGCTAAACATGGCTTTGATGCAGGTAATGGCAGATCAAACAGCACTTACACCCATGCAGAAGTTTGCAAATTATGCGGCGGTTGCGTCTGCTGGGGCTGGCGTTCTTAGTGCAATTTCCAGCGCATCATTTGGCGGTCGCCAATACGGCGGTCCCACGCAGCCAGGCAAGATGTACCGCATCAACGAGAACGGCGCTCCAGAGGTGTTCAATGCGGCCAACGGTCAGCAGTTCATGATGGCCAATAGCCGTGGTCAGGTGGTGAGCAATAAGGATGCGACAGGTGGCAACGGGGGCGGCAATGTCTACATCAATAACTACGGTGGCGCTCAGGTCGAACAGCGAATGAGCAACGGCGACATCATCGTAGAGATTGACAAGCGGATTGGCGAGAAAGTGCCGCCTTTGATGGCGCAGGAAGCCAAGAACAGTAATAGCCAGTTCCGGAAAAGCATGGGGCAATACACAGACGTGAGGCCAAGACGATGAATGATGAATGCCTGCTACGGTTTCCGTTTTCGCCTTTGCAGGCGAGCTTGGCCGCTAAGTTTGGGTCCGGGGTTATATCCACTTCGGTGCCGGGCGGGCCTAGCCTTATGCGGCTTGATACGACTGGAAATGTTCACACCGTCAGTGCGTCGTGGAACCTGCGCCCGTCTGATTACGACATGTTTATGGGGTATGTGCGTAACTGGGAGCGGTCCGGAGGTGATCCGTTTCTGATCTCGCTTCGGCTGGAAGGCTCAGAGTCTCAGGAGTACAGGGCCACATTTATACCCGGATCATTTTCCCGCCCGACGCGAAGCGCCGGAGTGTTCACCGTGGAGGCCCAGCTTGAGGTCCTGCCCAACTTCGTCTCTCCATGCAATGACGAGTGGGCGGCTAGGGCCTTGATGGAGGCGGTCTTTGGTGATGATGCCTGCGAGGCCATCGATATTCTGGACAAAGTAGTTAACGAGGATCTGGTCTATGTCAGAGAATGATTTCTTCTTTAAGGCGCGAAGATCGGTATCGCGCATTGAAGGCCTGGAGATAAGCCATCCGTCTTTCTCCAGGTCTTTTTTTTTGGTCCGCAACCCAAACCCCTGGATGAAGCGCCAAGTGCTGGGCCATGGGGGCGGGGTGGTGCAGGAGTATGAGTATCTGCCGATGCGCATGCAGCCCAAGGACACGCGCGGGGACTTGGATTTTGGGATGCGGGTGGATTTGGGCGATCTGGGCGAGATTATCCCGGAGGAGTTGCAGCGGGTGATTGATGCCGGGACGAGCCATATCAAGCCCACCGTCATTTACCGGGCCTGGCGTTCTGACAAACTCAGTGAACCAATGATCGGGCCGATTGTGCTGCAGGCGGACGAGATCTCGCGCACGCGTGACGGATCGTCGTTTGAAGCGGTTGCCCCGTATCTGAACTTGACTCGTACCGGTGAGGCGTACACGGTGGATCGGTTCTCGATGTTGCGAGGCTTTCTGTGAGTATCGATGCGCTGCTGGACCAGGTCTATGACCGAAAAACCAATAACTGCCTGCACTTTGCCGCTTCGGCCTGGCAGCACCTAACGGGCGACAGCCGTCTGCATAGCATCCGGGAAACCAATGTTCTGGGTGTGAAGTCAGTAATGCGGCAGTTCAAAAAGGTGGCCGGGCCCACGGTAGCGCCCTCCGTTGTGCTGATGGAGTCGGCCAGCGGGGATGTGCACATTGGTGTTTGCATGCGCCGGCGTTTGCTGCACCTATGCGAACGCGGTGCTGAGTTTATGCCGTTCGAATGCTATGCCGGGGTCTACCACGGGATGAGGTTCTATCAATGATTGTCGTAAATATCGTTCGCAACGTGCTGGAGCCTGAGAGCATCACGCGCCATGAGACTGACGATCTGATTGCTTTGCTACGTGCAGAGTTTGGCGATCATGCGCCGGAAGGTGCGCGGCTGTATCACGAGCATGTCTCTGAGTACACAGATGTGACGCCGACCAGCAAAGAAGCTGAGGACGCGCTGCACGATATGCCAGGGCCGTTCTATCTGGTGCTGGAGCCACAAGGCCCAGAAGTCTGGATTCCACTGGCTATCGCGGCCGTTGTGTCTGTGGCCAGCATGCTGCTGTTCAAGCCGAAGATCCCAAATACAGCCCAGCGCAATATCGCAGCAGAGTCGCCCAACAATGGCCTGTCAGCTCGGGCGAACCGAGAGCGGGTTAACGGCCGCATTCCGGATATCTACGGGACGGTACGTAGCACGCCCGATCTGCTTGCCGTGCCGTACTCGGTTTTCGAGAACCACGTTGAGAAAGAAATCGCGTATATGTGTGTTGGTCGAGGCCTGTTTGAGATCCACGATGTGCGCGACGATACGACGCCAGTTGATGAGATCGCCGGCATGTCGGTGGAGGTTTACGGGCCAAACACTTCGCCTAACAGTGGAGCGCCGCAGCTTCGTCTCGGGAATGCAATCAATACACCTGTGCTGGCCGTTAAGCGCTCTAATAGCGTGAACGGCCAGGTGTTACAGCCGCCAAACTCGTCTCGGCTGGTGTTTTCGCCCATGGTGTTTGAGTCACCGAACATCATCCGCAGCGCTAATGCGGACGTGGATTTCACTGAGCTGTTTCTGGCCGGGGATGGTATTGAGGTTACGGGCGCTAAGGCAACGGCAGGTGTTTACCAATATATTGCACCTCCGGGCTCTGCTGGCATATCAAATTCCGATAGTTCCTCTGGGTTGCTTAGCCTGCAAGGCGATCAGTCAGGGGATTGGGAGGTTGGCCAAGTAGTTACCATCACAAATGGTGGATTTCATTGGGTAGGCATCACGGGGGGAGATGGAGGTTATTTGTTTGACGCCTCGTGCAACATCAATGGAACGTACGGGATCTTAGGCGTAAGCGTAATCGGAAATCCGGGGGAGGAGTCCACGATAATTGGGCTAGATATTTCCCAGAACTATTCAGCCTGGCCCGGACCACTAGGGACGGTCCATACGTACCCCGCAGGGAACCCGACATTGACCAGGCCCTCAGGCGATGTGCTTTATGACTTGTCCGGCACATACACAATCAATACCCTGACAAACAACGAATTAACTCTCTCAGATCCAGCGGCTGTAAACCCTGATTGGAACGTACTGGAGAATGAGTACGGCGGGGTTTCTCCCGAGTTGATTGTCACCGTGCAGGCGCAGAAAGAGCGCTGGGTGGGCTGGATGACGGTAGAGTCAGCAACGCCGATTAGCCGGGCGATCTGCAATATTGTTGCCCTCAATGGTTTGTATGCGGACAACGGCCAGCAGCAGTATCGCCGGGATGTGGCTGTGCGGCTGGAGGCAGTGCCGCTTGATGCGGCGGGCAATCCAACTGCCAGCGCCAGGGTGTTTGACGGCGTTGTTCAAGGTTCGGCTACATCCCGCTCTACTCGGGCAGCTACGCTTAATGTTGATCTTGGCATGGAGTCGCTCAAGTGGCAGTTCCGCATGATCCGGACAAGCGACTCGGATACGAGCTTTGATGGTCAGATCGTTGACGAAGTGAAGTGGCGGGATCTCTACGCGGCCTCGCCAGTGAATCAGCCTCATTTTGGGGATGTGACTACCGTTCTGGCGTCTACATTTGCCACCGATGGGGCGCTGGCCGTTAAAGAGCGCAAGCTGAACCTGTTGGTAACGCGGCAGATTCCGCTGCGTGAGGGTGACGGATTCACGTCTACGCTGCACTCAACACGCAATGCCGCCGATATTCTCTGCGCAATTGCCCTGGACCCGAGAATCGGCAATAGAAGCATGGCCGAGATTGACGTGGAGGGGATCTATGCCACAGCCGCTGAGATTGTCGATTACTTCGGCATTCCGGATGCGGCCGAGTTTTGCTACACGTTCGATAAGTCGGAAATGTCGTTTGAAGAGACGTTTCAGGCCGTGGCTAATGCGATCTTTTGCCAAGCGTACCGACAGGGAAGCCAGCTACGGCTGTTCTTTGAGCGTGAGACTGACGACAGCTCACTTCTGTTCAACCATCGGAATACCCTGCCCGGATCGGAGTCCCGGACGTTCTCATTTGGCCCGGCAGAAGGCTATGACGGAGTGGAGTACGAATACGTCTCGCCGGATGATGATGCTGTGGTGACTATCTACCTTCCAGACCAGAGCGCAGTTAAGCCGCAGAAAATCGAATCTGTAGGAGTGCGTAGTCACCAACAAGGCGAACTGCATGCATGGCGGGCCTGGAACAAGATCCAGTACCAGCACACGACCATGGAGCGCGATTGCCTGAGCGAAGCCAGCATGCTGGTGCTTGGCCAGCGCATTCTGTGCTCGGATACGACCAAATCCGGAGAGCAGGGCGGTTATGTGACCGCTGTCGATGGCTTGGCTGTACGTCTATCGCAGCCGATGGACTGGAGCGAGCCAGGGCCGCATGTGATGTTCATCCAAAACTCGGATGGGCAGACGGAGGGCATCCCGATTAGCTCAGCCGGCGAGGATTTCTGGGCGTTGCTCAGTAGGCCGCCGCGTGTACCGATTGTGACTAACAGTGCGCAGCCAACAGGCTACATCATT
>NZ_BMZN01000005.1:400256-400471 GCF_014652815.1 Alcaligenes pakistanensis | reverse complement strand
GCACTTGATACAAACTTGTGGCGATCCCCGAAGGGTTCGACTCGCTCATTCCAAGCGCCCACACTTATCGGCTGTTAATTGTTAAAGAGCAGTGACAGTTGCCTGTCGTTCCACTTACTAACCCGGCTAGCTCGTCGCGCTTAGCGCTTCAAACTTCGCTGTGTTAGCAGCAGAGAAACGAGATTATGAAGCAGATCAGGCGGCGTGTCAAGCGT
>NZ_BMZN01000005.1:266017-400162 GCF_014652815.1 Alcaligenes pakistanensis | reverse complement strand
ACTTTCGCTCCGTCCTACCTGATGAACAATCAACCGTGAGGCTAACCATCCAACTTCACAAACAAGGGTAAATTTTCAAAAGTCTTTTCAAACACTTAAAAACTTAACGTTGCGTTCTCTTAGGGAGAGCCTAGAACTTTAACACAGAATTTTGAGATCTGTCAAGCTCCGGGTTTTTACCCTGCCAGTTACCTGGCCAGCTATCTAAGTATCGGTGCGGGCCTTCTGGCCAAAGCGGTGATTCTTGTCTAACTGCTCTCTGTAGCGCTTCGGGGTAAACCCTGTCTGTGCTGCAGCGAGAAAAGAACTATAGCACGATGAATTCGCGGCTTGCAAGTTTATTACTAAGACATTTCATAAAAAGGAGGTGGTTTTGACCAATTATCGACCTAAATAATTGTTATATAAGAAAAATATCAAATGAAACTAAATGATACTGAATTGAGCTTTTTTCCTGACAAGCTCACTGCTGCCGAAACCGACACCTCAAACACCCCGATTCCCGCTGCTTACGCCGTATAAGTAGGTGCTTCCGCTGCTCCTGCTCATCTACATTACTCATTATTAGCTTCAGTTTGAAATCCCACCGATTTCACAGACCGACAGACCAAAAAGATAATGCAGCTCCCGACTTCGCCAAAGGCAAGTAAGCAGACACCAAACCTAACCGGCGCTCTACCAACACATGTACAGCCCGTCACCACCCCTCTATATATAGAGGCATGCAAATCAGCACCACTGAAAACAGCTCTATATATAGAGAGCAACACTAGCAAGCAGGTAGGTAGGCTGAAAGTCCGCTATTACAATAGATGCACAACTAACTCTGTATGCTGACTATGGCCCGTTCATCTTCTCAAGTTCCTGCGGCACAGCTCAGCCTGATTGGCGAGGAGCTGCTGTCCAGCAATCTCTTGACCGAGAACATTCTGACTCAGATTGCCCGCCTGCCCAGTGACTGGCGAGCATCGCTGGATAAGCCGGAGTTGCAAGACACTTTGGACTCTCTGGCCAAGTGGCTCGACAAGGAATGCCAGGACGGCGCCTCTATTTATCCTGCAGCCCCTTTTCGGGCTCTGGAACTCCTGCCCTTGCAGAGGGTTAGTGTCGTCATTTTGGGCCAAGATCCATATCACGGCCCAAATCAGGCCCAAGGCCTATCGTTCTCCGTGCCTGACACTTGCCCGCCTCCCCCCAGCCTGCGCAATATCTTTAAAGAGCTGGAACTGGAATACCCGGACACCCCTTTGTCACCGAGCCATGATTTAAGCAATTGGGCTCGACAAGGGGTATTGCTGCTGAACACATCACTGACGGTAGAGGATGGCCTGCCAGCTTCTCACGCAAAGAAAGGCTGGGAGCAAATCACCGACGCTTTGTTGATAAACCTGGCCCAGCAAAGTACACGCCCTATTGTCTATATGCTGTGGGGTGCGCACGCACAGGCCAAAGAGGCCTTGATACAGCAGCATTCTCACCATGCGTATCTGATTTTGAAAGCCAATCATCCCTCTCCCTTGGCCGCACGCCGTCCACCTGTCCCCTTTATTGGCTGCGCTCATTTTCAGCAAGCCAATGACTGGCTCAAGGAGCAAGGCGCCACCCCCATACAATGGTTTGCCACCGGCCCTTAACCATCCGTTCCTCTTACCTGATCTAGAACCATGCCTTTAAGCCCTGCCAATTCAGAATTAAGCTCTCAAGAACAACATGCTCTTTGGTCGAGTGAACTACTCGAACAATACAGCTGGCAATTCCAAGGGGAAACGCCGTTTGCCGTACCCCTGGCTTGCCTTCCCTTGCTGGACGAGCTCTTCAAATTTGTCGATGAGACCATCAAGGACTCTTTTGACCGTTCTTTATTCTGCTGGACTGATCTCAAACAAGGCAGCAAAGGCCTAACGGCCTGGTACCTAGGTGTCGAAGACTACGACGAGGCCCTGGAGCCTTATATAGAGAACCTGTCGGCCCGCGCTTTGACACTGAACGACGCTGTGGATCCACCGGCCCCTAAGTAAAAACAGCAAACCAAGTCTTCACGAACAGTTCCAAGGGGCCATAGCGGCCCCTTTTATTTGCGTTGCCACCTAATGAGCGCCTTTCAATCAAGGCAGGCGCAGGCATATAGCACAAGCAATCGAACTGATTGCTCACTTCCACCAAGCCAATTTGAATTAGCTTGGCCAGCGTCGGAGCAGAATGGGCTCGTCTAGCTTGAGATAGTTTTAAACAACTGTAGCGGGCTGATCTCGGCAAGCCTCTATATATAGAGGGCTGTTTTAAGTAGTGCTGATTAAGCAGACATAAAAAAACCCGGCCAAAAGACCGGGTTGTTCAGACAAAGGCGGAGCCTTAAAACCCCACTCCCGTCTTTTAGGGCTGCACACCTGCGGCATGCGCCTGCTGATCCGCGTGATAAGACGACCGCACCATGGCGCCAACGGCGGCATGGGTAAAGCCCATTGCATAGGCCTCGCGCTCAAACATCAGGAATTCGTCCGGCGTCACGTAGCGCATCACCGGCAAATGGTGCCCGGATGGCTGCAAATATTGGCCGATGGTCAGCATATCAATATTGTGTGCGCGCATATCGCGCATCACTTCCAGAATCTCTTCATTGGTTTCACCCAAACCAACCATCAGGCCCGATTTGGTTGGAACGTCCGGATGCAGCTTTTTAAACTCTTGCAGCAGCTTCAAAGAGTGGTGGTAGTCCGAACCAGGGCGAGCCTGTTTGTACAAACGAGGCACTGTTTCCAGATTGTGGTTCATCACGTCTGGAGGGCACGCATTCAGAATGCCCAAGGCACGGTCCAGGCGAGCACGGAAATCCGGTACCAGCACTTCAATGGTGGTGGTGGGCGAGTGTTCACGCACTTGACGAATACATTCCACAAAGTGGGCTGCACCACCATCACGCAAGTCGTCACGGTCTACCGAGGTAATTACCACGTAGGACAACTTCATGGCACCAATAGCTTTGGCCAGATTGGCGGGTTCGTTCTCGTCCAACGGATCAGGACGGCCATGGCCTACATCACAGAAAGGACAACGGCGTGTGCACTTGTCGCCCATGATCATGAAAGTGGCTGTGCCCTTACCGAAGCACTCCCCAATATTGGGACAGGAAGCCTCTTCACAAACCGAGAACAGCTTGTGCTCGCGCAGGGTTTCTTTGATCTCGTAAAAACGAGAATTCGGTGCCGCCGCCTTCACCCGAATCCATTCAGGCTTTTTCAGCCGTTCTGCCTGCACGACCTTGATCGGAATGCGCGAGGTCTTGGCCTCGGCCTTCTGCTTTTGCGTTGCGTCGTATTCGACAACGCGAGGGCGAACAGTAGGTTTAGGATCGACGGACGTATCTGTAGGGGTGGTCATAGGCGTGTAAATAGAAAAACAGCGTGCGGGCAACATCACCAAACGATGGGCGCAGTGGCCAATTGTAGCCTCTACGCTTTACAAGCGCCTAGAACAAGGGCGATAGTTTGTGCCAGACCCCTCTAATATAGAGGTCGATCCAACGATGCAGCAACACCCGAAAATAAAACCTGCACATACTATAAGTACGGAGACTTGCATGTCACATGAGCACCCGGCCGATCCCGTCCTGCTGGAACAGCATCAGGGACTGGCCCGCATCACCTTGAACCGGCCTGCACAATACAACGCCCTATCCGAAGAAGTGTTGGGTTCTTTACAACACATTCTGGATACGCTGGCCCAAGACCCCAGCTTGCAATGCGTCATCATCCAGGCAACAGGCAAAGCCTTCTGTGCCGGGCACGATCTAAAGCAGATGCGTGCTAACCCCGAGCACACCTATTACCGTGACTTGTTCAGCCGCTGCAGCCGCGTCATGCAAGGTGTGCTGGCATTGCCTGTGCCAGTAATCGCTCGCGTACAAGGCTTGGCAACGGCTGCTGGCTGCCAATTGGTGGCTACCTGCGATATGGCGGTAGCCAGCGAGTCCACTCGTTTTGCGGTCTCAGGTATTAATGTTGGCCTGTTCTGCTCTACGCCAGCCGTCGCCCTGTCACGTTGCGTGCCACCCAAGGCCGCCATGGAAATGTTGATGACAGGCGAATTCATCAGTGCCCAGCGGGCGCAAGAACTGGGGCTGATCAACTATGCAGTCGCCGAAGACCAGCTGGATCAGACCATCCAGAAACTGGCCGATAGTATTTTGGCCAAGAGTCCGGTTGCCGTTCGTGCTGGCAAGGCCATGTTTTACCGGCAACGCAGTCTGGCCATTGAACAGGCCTACGACTACGCAGGCCAGGTCATGGCAGACAATATGATGAGCAACGACGCCTGCGAAGGCATTGACGCCTTCATTGAGAAACGCGCGCCGCAATGGCGTGGCACCTGAAGCGACGCGCTGTCCTGATCAATAACGATATTTAAGGTTAAGCATCGCATTCCGCGGTGCTCCGTAAATATTCAGGAAAGTGGGATAACCCACGCTGGACAGATAACGGCGGTCGAACAAATTATTGACCGCCAAAGAGGCCTCCCAATTTTCATTGGGCTTATAGCCAATCTTGGCCGACATTGTCGCGTACCCTCCTTGGTAGACGTCCGATGTCAGCAGATTGCTTTGTGCCTGTACGCCCGCCCCCACAGACCAACCAGTCAAGCGACCATCCCAGTCCTGGGGCTGAAAGCGGTAGTGAGTCCACAGTCGGAACAAGTGCTTGGGTACCAAGTTGGCATTGAAACGCTGGCCTTCATTCGCTTGTACCGCATCCTGGCGATAGCGCACGTCAGTATAGGTGTAGCCCATGCCCAGATCCCAGCCGGCAGCTGGGCTACCCACCACTTCCATTTCCCAGCCCTGGCTTTGCACCAGGCCCGCCGCACGGGAGCAGGTTCCAGTAGGGCTACCACCACAACCAATGTGGTCGGTATCCGTTACTGCACGATTTGTGTCACGCATCCGATACACAGCGATAGAGCCATTCAAGCGGCCATCAAAGAACTCGCCCTTGGCGCCGGCCTCAAGCTGCCAACCTTTACGTGGGTCCAAAACCTTGCCGGTGTAATCCTGCTGTGACTGCGGCACAAAGCTTTCGGCATAACTGCTGTAAAGCGAAATGTTGTTGCTCACGTCCAGAACCAAGCCTGCAAAAGGAGTAAATTCCCCGCTGGCTTTCGCATCACTGACTTTCCAGGCGCTGGTCGCTGGATCTACCGAACGACTCTTGCTTTCGTAATTGCTCCAGCGCCCGCCCAACACGGCTGTCAGATTGTCATGCAGCTTCAAGCGGGTTGAGGCATACACGCCGGACTGGGTCACGATCTCTTGGTTGCGATTCAAAATGGGCTGATCCAAGGCCGAACCATAGTCAAAGTCATTCAGTGCATCCCAATTCGGGAACTGGTGAAAACGGGAGCTAGTGTAGGTATTGTTGCGCGCCGCATTAAACCCAACCGTCAAGGAATGCTCGCGGCCAAACAAATCAAATGGCCCCGTTACGCTGACATCCCCTTGATCCCAGTTAAAGTCATTATGAATACGACCAGCTTGCATATCTGTCAGCCCGGTCTGCAGCGAAATCGGCTTTAAGGCAAAGGAGCTAAATCCTTTATAAGTGCTTTCCTTGTGGCTGTAATTGGCTTTGAAGACCCAACGATTATCAAAGCGATGTGTCAAATCTGCGCCCAACTCGTAAGTTTCATGGCTAGAGGTACGCGCTGGCCCCACAAAGCTGCGACGGTCTGGCATGCTGCCATCGTCGTAGAGCGCTAAACCATTGAAATTACGAAAATCCAGCTGGCTGTAAAAGGCTGTCAAACCCAAAGTGGTGGATGGCGCCAAGTCATACTCCAGCACACCATACAAGGTAGTGGGAGTGGAGCGGCCCTGATCATAATATTGATCCTTATCCTGGTAAGCAGCGACCAAGCGCCCCCGCAAACTGCCTTCCTTGTTCAACGGTCCGCTAGCATCAACTTCTCCACGGAAATTACTCCAGCTCCCTGCTGACACCTGGGCAGTAAATCGCCCATCCTGAGTAGGTCGTTTACGTACCAGATTCACCACGCCACCAGGCTCAGCAGTACCGGATAGCAAACCCGCTGGCCCTCGCATCACCTCGATGCGATCGTAGATCGCCAAATCCAGATGGGGTGCGCCCAGGCCCTGCAAAGGCACACCATCGTACTGAAGGCTGGTGCCAAACCCACGGCTATTGAAAGCCTCTGTGTCCGGGTAGCCGCTGCTGCTGATACCAGTGGTGTAATTGATGGCATCGGCCACGCGGGTAAAACCTTGCTCGTCCATCTGGCCACGCGTCATTACTGACACGGACTGAGGAATCTCACGCAAAGACAAGGGGGATTTGCCGATGGTTGCGCCTGCCGCTGCATAAGAACCGGTGTCCTCACTACTCATATCCTGACGCGATGCGCGCACCTGCACGGGGGCCAGTTGAGTGGCCTGCCCCTGCTCTCCAGCTGGACTAAGCGAAACATTATTGCCAGAGCGGCGGACTTGAATCCCGGTTCCTGTCAGCAACTGACCCAAAGCCTGATCCAGCGTGTACTGCCCCGACAAGGCCGGACTTTGTCTGGCTGCGACAGTTTCTGGCAAATAAACAATCTGCACAGAAAATTGGCGGCCCAAACCGCGTAAAGCAGATGACAGGGGTTGTGCTGTCAAACTCACCATTTGTGGCTGAGCAGCAGACTGCGCCTGTATGGGTGCAGCCAGCGCCGACAGGCACAGGCCCAGCAGCACAGCCCCAAAACTGGCGGGCAGTCGACGACCTGTGCGACTGTGCATGATGATCTTATGTGTATTACCAGACATGGTGATGATATCCATCCCTACCGGCAGGCCATGCCTGCTCGGAATCTTTAAACCAAGACACGCCAACGGTTTATTGCCGCCAGCACACCTCCCTGGTCTAAAGACGTCTGGGCAAGGATTTTTCCGTAATGAATTTAACGGCGATTGATGACCCAGCCCTTGGATTCCACGTTCAGAATCTGAACAGGGGCAATATCAGCCAAGATCAACAAGGCTTCTTGCGGCTTTTCCATGGACAGTGTGCCGGATATACGCAGCTGCGCGAGCTGCGCATCGCCTATACGAACGGGCTCATCCAAATAAGCAGACAGTTGCTCCAGCACCAGCCCTAATGGCTCGTTGTCGAACTCCAGACGGCCACTTTGCCACGCCGTAAGCGCGGCCACATCGGCTTCCTGCACCGGCCCCAAGCCTTGCTGTACAGAAAAATGGGCAGCCTGCCCGACTCCAAGACGCTCGGACTGTGAGTTCCACCACGGTCCCGCCGACAAGCGCACTCGCCCCCGGTCCACAGCCACATCCAACCGATCTGCCTGCTTGCGCACATTGAAACGGGTGCCCAGAACCTGAACGCTGGCATGCGCCGTTTCCACAATGAACGGACGATCTGCATCTGTACGTACATCAGCAAGAATCTCGCCCGATTCCAGATAGACCCGTCGCTCTTTGGGGGTATAGACCACATTGATTTGAGTACGGGCATTGACCAGCAATACGCTGTCATCCGGCAGACGTAACTCCTGCCGCTGGGCTACGGCCGTGCTGACTGACCACGACTGTTCTGGCCCTGCCGGCCAAAGCCATAGGCCACCCATCACAGCGACCAGTGCCAATGCGGCAAAGACAGGTCGCCAAGACAGTGACTTTATCTTCGGCCTAGCCACTGCAGGAGCTTGCGCCAAACGACGCAAACGCTCTACGGGCAGTTCATCTAGCTTCTTCCAGGCTTTTTGCAAGTCTTGAAAATGCTGTTGATTCAAGGGGGAGGACGCTAGCCAGGCATTCAATTGCGCCTGTTCTTCAGAAGAAAGCGGCCCCAAACGCACACGAGTAAACCACTGAACAGCGTGTTCACGGGCTGTCGAATGCGAGGTTGAACCAGCGGTCGTCGTCATAAGGGAAAAAGAGGCGTGAGCAAAACGTAGGAATACTGCGGCTGATCAGTCTTGCTGAAACAAGTACAAGTGAGTCTGCAAATGGGTCAACGCACGTTTCATGTGTTTCTCCACCATACTTTGCGATAAACCCAGGCGCTCGGCGATTTCGCGCTGACTATAGCCTTCGATTTTATTCCATAAAAAAACTTGCCTGCATACCAAAGGCAGCTGAAGCAAGACTAGCTCCAGTTCGTCCATTAATTGAGCGGATTGACAGGCCTCAGCCACGTCCGGGGAGGCTGGCGTATCGGCTTCATCCAATTGATCCAAGGGCATCTGCGCCCAACGTCCCCGTCGCCGACTTTCATCGAACAGCTGATTACGGGTCGCCTGAAAAAGGTAGGAGGGGATGTTCTGGATGTGGGTACACGTCTGATCCAGCAAGCCTACAACGGCATCGTGGACAGCATCTTCCGCGTCGTGATGGTTATTTTGCCGCCGGGTCCAATTGCCCATCAGCCCGCGATAATGATCGAGCCATGACTTGCGAGATTTGGGGGACGACGGCATACAGGCCCAACAGAACAGTTAAGGTGTTCTGCATTATCGCAAACAATTCTCATTACAACAATTGTGCTTTCTAGGTCTTGTGGTCTACGTCCCACTTAAGCAGCGACAAGCTGGCTGCGCTGGGCCAAAGCCCGACTTAAATAGGTGCACAGATACTGCGCCGCCTCGTCCATAGCCACGACGACGCCTTGCGAGCGCATATCCGTTGTTTGCAGCCCCTCATACCCACAGGGGTTGATGCCGTTAAAGGGACTTAGGTCCATATCCAGGTTCAAAGCCAAGCCATGGTAAGAGCGGCCGTTACGAATCTTGATCCCCAGTGCGGAAATCTTGGCCAACTCCTGACCTGCCATTTCCTGCGGCACATACACGCCTGGCGCTCCCGGCTTGCAGCAAGCGCCCTCAACACCAAAATGCGTCAAACAGCTAATAACTGCCTCTTCCAGAAGGCGAACATATTCTTTGACATATAAGCCCAGCCGCCGCAGATCGAACAGGCAGTACACCATTAACTGCCCCGGGCCGTGATAGGTTATCTGCCCGCCCCGGTCGGTTTGCACCACAGGGATGCCACCGGGATTGAGCAGATGCTCCGGTTTGCCGGCCTGTCCTTGGGTATAGACAGGCCTGTGCTCCACAAGCCAGATTTCATCAGGGGTGTCTGGCCCGCGCTGCTCCGTGAAGTCGCGCATTGCCTGCCAGATGGGTTCATAGGCGCTAGGCCGCTCAAACCACTGGATACGAACTGAGTCGGACATAAACACCTGACCCCTGCTTACATCACCACACGCACAAGATGATGCGCATGCAGGTCACGGTACAGATTATCCAGTTGCTCGCGCGAGACGGCGCGAACAGTGAATGTCAGGCCTGTGTAGTTACCCGCTTTGCTGGGACGCACTTCGATCGTTGCCACGTCAAAGTCAGGGTCGTATTCCAGCACAATAGCCAGTAGTTCGTCTTGCAGGGTGTCGTGTGTCTGCCCCATGACCTTGATAGGAAAGTCACTGGGGTATTCGATCAACGAATCTTCAGGGGAAATGGTCATGCTTGCTCCGCAGCCTTGATGGCCTTGTCATAGCCTTCTCGTAATTTGGCAAAGACAGGTCCTGGTCGCCCATCACCGACGGGCTGACCGTTAAATACAACGATGGGTAGCACCTCTTTGGTGGCTGACGTCATCATAATTTCGTCGGCGCTATCGACCTCTTCACAAGAGATCTGACGTGCCTGAAAAGCTATGCCCGCCTGAGCGGCCAGCTCTTCCATCAATCCATAGCGTATCCCTTCCAGGATCAGATTATTGCGCATGGGCGCCAGCAGCGTGCCATCGCGCACAACCCAGATATTGCAGGAGGCCCCTTCTGTCAAAAAACCGTCCCTGAACTGAATGACCTCGTCCACACCTGCGGCGACTGCCTGCTGCTTGGCCAATACATTGCCCAGCAAAGAGACGGATTTTATATCGCAACGCAACCAGCGCTCATCTTCAATGGCTATTGCTTTCAAGCCCGCTTCGCGTTCCTGCTGCACTCGCTTGAAAGGCGAGACCATGATGAAGATGCTGGGTGACACATGGCTGGGGAACGCGTGATCGCGCTTGGCCACACCACGAGTCACCTGAATGTAGACCATGCAGTCGCCCCCCCGCCCGGAACGAGCCAGCATGTCCAGCACCAGCTTTTCCCATTCACGACGAGAGAAGGGATTATGGATACCCACTTTTGCCAGGCTACGTTCCAAACGTCCTAAATGTCCGTCGATACGAAACGGCTTGCCATGATAAGCGGGGACGACATCATAAATGCCATCACCGAAGATAAAGCCACGATCCAGTACCGAGATCTTGGCCTCGCCCAAGCGCACAAAGTCGCCGTTCAGATAAACAATGCTGTCGGGATCAATACCTTCAATCATAGGAGTCGGCCTCGCACCAAAGGATTACTCAAACATCAAGCGTACTTTGTCGGCCATACGACCAAAAAAGCCTGCCTCGGGCACATCTTCCAGCACCAGCAAAGGCTGCTCCGCCAAGACTTTTCCGTCCAGGGACAAAGTCAGTGTACCGACCTTATCACCCTTGCTCAACGGGGCCAGCAGAGGCTGAGTGTAGTTGGCCACTGGCTTGATCTCAGCGGATTTACCGCGTGGAACAGTCAGCCACAAAGCGCCTTCGGTACCCAGGCCTACGTTCTCAAGCTCACCTTCCCAAACACGGGCTGTGACGGCAGGATTACTGGCGTCGTACAGCTTGACCGTTTCAAAGTTCTGGAAGCTCCAGTTCAAGAGCTTCAGGCTGTTTTCGGTACGGGCGGCATCGTTGGCCGTGCCCACGACCACCGACACCACACGGCGGCCATCGCGCAAGGCGGTGGACACCAAGCAGTAACCCGCCGATTGGGTATGACCAGTTTTCAAGCCATCCACCGTGTTATCCAGCCAGAGCAGGCGGTTACGGTTAGGCTGCTTGATATTGTTGTAGGTGTACTCTTTTTGACTGTAGTAATGCAGGTACTGGGGAAAGCGGGCGACCAGCGCAGCGGACAACACACCCAGATCACGTACCGAGGTCAAATGCTCGGGATCAGGCAGGCCGGTGGAGTTCACAAAATGTGTGGCTGTCAAACCCAGTTTGGTCGCTTCTTCGTTCATCAAGGCGGCAAAGGCGCCTTCACTACCCGCCACCGCTTCAGCCAAGGCGACAGAAGCATCATTACCGGACTGTACGATCACACCTTGCAGCAGATCGTTCACAGATACTTGGGAATTGACCTTCACAAACATGCGCGAACCTTCAGTGCGCCATGCCTTATCCGAAATGACGACGGTCTGATCCAACTTCAGACGGCCAGCTTCCAAAGCATCAAAGACCAGGTAAGCGGTCATCAGCTTGGTCAGGGAAGCCGGCTCTACTCGTTCATTCAGCCCTTCAGCCGCAATGATCTGGCCACTATTGACGTCCATGGACAGCCAAGCACGGGCCGTCAGGCCAGGTGCAGGTACAACTGACAGATCGCCGGGTAAGGCGGGAGTCTGTGCGCCAACAACTTGGCCGGACTCTGTGGGGACGGGGGTTTGAGTCTGCGCCTGTGCCACCATAGGCAGCGCCAAGGCAAGTGCCACCACACAACGGGAAAGGACCGGAGATGCAAATTTTTGAATAGAAGTCATGGGAAAAATCGATTGCTTTGACAGTGGCGGAAAGAACCCATTATGGCAGAGCCATCTGGGCCTGTGAGGGGCCAAGCCCCTGAGTCTGAGCAGGAAAACGCAACGATTTGAAAGCAAAACCCGGCTTAGGTTCCAAGCGCAACCAAATGACGGCTGACCAGTTCGCGCAGTTGAATCAACTTGCCATGAAAAAAGTGACCGGCGTCAGGCAGAACCACCATAGGCAGTTGGTGCTCACGGGCAAAGTCCATGCCTTCTGACAAGGGCACCACATCGTCAGTCTCACCGTGCACTAATAAAGTATCGGCGGGGGGGCTGACATCCTGGAAGCGGAAGCGATTCACAGCCGTGCCGGCCAAAACAAAGGCGCTGGGCAAAGGAGCTTGGGCGTCTTGCAGGCTGGCATACACTTGAGCGGCTACCGCTGTGCCAAAGGAAAAACCAGCCAACATAGCAGGGCCTGCATTCCACTGCGGAAAGTGTGAGGGAAACTGTTCGATCAGGGCCAGCATATCAGCGGTTTCACCGCGGCTGCTGTCGAATTCACCTGCCGATTTACCGACCCCACGAAAATCAGGACGTACCGCCAGCAGACCATGTTGGGTAGCACTGCGCGACAAGGTCGTGACGACTTTGTTATTACGTGCTCCACCATGCAAGGGATGGGGATGCAGCAGCAAGGCCCAACCCCGGGGCTCGCCTGCAGGCCAGTCCAGAGCACAGTCAATAACACCGGCCTGGCCGGAAAATTGGATTGTATCTACGCGTTCAGACATGCTCAGATCAAATATCACATAAGATTACGTTTAACTCGTCCAGTGTACCGGATTGTCATGAATACCTCTTCTGCATTCACCTTACCCAGTCCTCGCGACATGATGGCGGAGTTGCGTACGCGCTTGCCGCATTTCCCCCAGATCCGCTGGGTAGACTCCACGGAGTCGACAAACGCGGATTTGCTCGCCCTAGCTCGGCAGGAGTCTGGCCCACGTGTGCGCCCCTGGTTGTTGGGCGCGCATTTGCAAAGCCGTGGTCGTGGCCGCGCCGGGCGTACCTGGGAAAACAGCATCGGGGCCAACCTGATGTTTTCCTGTGCCTTCGATATTTTTCTGCCTACCCGGCAATTACCTACGCTCTCGCCTTTGTCTGGCCTGGCGACCACGGAAGCGCTGCGGCAGTTTGTGGAACCTGCACTGCGCAATCGCCTGGCCATGAAATGGCCGAATGATGTGCTGTGGGATCAGGCCAAGCTGTCCGGCATTCTGGTAGAAGCCACCCGCGCCAGCGCGGCCCCCAGCTCCAGTGACCATCACGTTGTCATTATTGGAGTAGGGCTGAATTTGCGTGAAGCGGCCACCCTAAGCCAGAATACACAGCGCGCCATTGCGGACTGGAGCAACATTGCAGAGCACTCTCAGCAAGCGTCCCTGGCGCGATGTTCCGACATTGTGGCCAAAGTTGCACAAAGCCTGTACCTGAGCCTGAACCATGTCACTGCCCAAGGTTTTGCTGACCTGCCCAATCGCTACGCACAGGTCGATGCACTTATTGGTCAACAGGTGCATATCATCGACAACGGCCAAGTCTTGCACACAGGCATCGTCACGGGCATCAACACGTCGGGACAATTGTTGCTACGTCACCCCGATGGTTCGGAACGCGCAGTAACGGTGGGCGAAGTTTCCGTTCGCGCCCAACGCTAATCGCCACCCTGTCACTTCTATAGCACTGAAAACCCGGCATGACCCTGCTCATCGACTCTGGCAACACCCGTATTAAATTAGGATGGTGTCATCCTTTAACTGGGGCACGTGAAAGCCAGCCGGTTAGCGTACATGCGGACCAATTGGATCAATTGGAGGTTTGGCTTGCAGCGGGCCATGCCCCCTTGCAGGAACTTACCTGTCAACAAGGTGTGCAAGCGCTGGGCGTCAATGTGGCTGGCCCACAGGTCCAGGCACAAATCGATGCAGCCGTCAGCCGTCTGGGCCTAGGGCCAGTGCATTGGCTACAAGCTCAGGAACAGGCTTTTGGTCTACACAACGATTATGAGCAGGCCAGCCAGCTGGGCGCAGACCGCTGGGCTTCCTTGCTGGGTCTGTGCGACTTGCTGGCGCACGAGTATCCCGCCGAGCAAAGCGCATTGCTGATCAGCTTTGGCACAGCTACCACCATAGACTTGCTTGGCCCAGCAAAAAACGGGATACGTCACTTTTTAGGCGGGTCTATTCTGCCCGGCCCCAGCTTGATGCTGGCCTCACTCAAGCAAAATACGGCACAGCTTCCAGAGGCTCACGGTCAGACGGCAGCCTTTCCCACCAATACTCAGGCCGCAATCAGCACGGGCGTGGCGGCGGCCCAGGCCGGTGCGGTGCTACGACAATGGGAAAAAGGCCGTCAAAGCCAGGGGCATGGCCCATTAGTCTTTTTAGCGGGCGGTGGTCGGGCGCTGGCGCAACAAGAACTGCTAGAACAATTAAGCAACCATTGTCATTTGCTAAATAAAGAGCCTCCCACGCTCCAAGAACTGGAAACCCCTGCTTTGCGAGGCCTGGCGCTATTTGCTTCCCGTCTTTGACCAGATATCAGCCCAAACACACGTAGCTGCCTTAGGTAACAGGGGTGACCCATTGATACGCTGGGCATGAAAACGGATGAACTTAAACCCACCTGCCCGTACAATCGTGGGTTGAATTGTATTTTTCAGGGCATCGACGATGCGACTGCTTTTCATACTGATCCTGGTGGCTAACGTAGCCCTACTGGCCTTTGGACAAGGCTTTTTTGGCACGCCTCCCAGCGAGCAAGGTCGTGAACCTCGGCAGTTTTCGCAACGCAACCAAGATGCCATTCAACTGGGAACGCCCGCACACCCTGCGCCTGCTTCCCCCTGACCCTCGATTGACGACACTATGAAACCCATCCGCAAAGCTGTTTTTCCCGTCGCCGGTCTAGGCACGCGTTTCCTGCCCGCCACCAAGGCGATGCCCAAGGAAATGTTGCCTATTGTCGACAAACCGCTGATTCAATACGCCGTTGAAGAGGCTATTGCCGCTGGGGTCACTGAGTTGATTTTCATCACCGGCCGCAACAAGCGCGCCATTGAAGATCACTTTGACAGCCTCCCTGAGCTTGAGCAGGAACTGAAAGACAAGAACAAGCTGGAATTGCTGGATGCGGTACAAAACATTATCCCCAGCCATGTGAGCTGTATCTACACCCGCCAGCCACGCGCCCTGGGCCTGGGTCATGCGGTACTGTGCGCAGCGCCCATTGTGGGCAACGAACCCTTCCTGGTGTTGCTGGCCGACGACCTGATTGACGCGGCCACCCCTGTCTCACGACAACTGGTTGAGGCGGCCCATCAATACAACGGCAGTATTGTGGCGACACAAAATGTAAATCGAAATGAAACAAATAAATATGGAATTGTGTCGGGTCAATTAGTCGATTCCAAAACCACCCGCATTAATGGAATTGTTGAAAAACCCGCACCAGAAGTCGCCCCTTCTACACAAGCCGTTGTAGGCCGTTATGTATTGGAACCCGAAATCTTTGATCACCTGCGCCGCACCCAAGCCGGAGTAGGCGGGGAGATTCAATTAACGGATGGAATCGCCAGTCTTTTGGAAAGTCGCGCGGTATATGCATATGAATATGAAGGCACACGCTACGACTGTGGTAGCAAGGCTGGATTCTTTCATGCTACGCTTGAATTTGGTCGTAAATACCACGGACTTTAACGAGGGCGCAGAGGGGTCCGTACGGGAAACAAGCTTGGTTGTAATTGTTGATCAAACACTGCCTGAAAACCACGCAGAGGGCGATTTAGCTTGACTTACAGGTTAAATACCCCCTACGATTGGCAGTGCAGGATTTCAAGTTCGTCGAAGTTTGTTCAATACGGTATTGTTTCCAATACTCATTGCCCTGATTTTTACATCTTGACAATCTTTCTTGAGCAGATTGCTCGTCATTTTTAGGGAATGCAGGAAATGCAAACAGAAACCGGTATCGTGAAATGGTTCAATAACGAAAAAGGCTACGGCTTTATCTCCCCCGACAACGGTGGCAAAGATCTTTTCGTTCACCATTCGGACATCATGGGCACGGGCTTTAAATCCTTGGAAGAAAACCAACGCGTTTCGTACGAGTCGGCAGAAGGCCAAAAGGGTCCACAAGCTAAGAGCATCCAAAAACTGTAAGTTGATCAGTTTTTAGATCTCAAAAAAGCCCGCTTAATGCGGGCTTTTTTATTTAATTTGATTCAAATCAGGCTAAGCAGTCTGCAAATCCCCACAAACTCAAATACGCGTAAAAACAAATACTTATTAGCGCATGCGTGAGAAAGTATTTAACGGCGAATTTGTGCCAATCCAGAAATAACACGTTGCACTGCACCTTCGTGCATTTGAACCCAATGCAATCCCGCATCAGCCATCTTGTGATGCCGAGCCGGATCATCCACTAATTCCACCGCTTGCTGCAGCGCCAATGCGGGTGTCCCTGCACGTATCGCCGCGCCTGCCTGCATGGCATCTTGCATAGCCTGGGCAAAATTATGAGTGTGGGGACCAACGATGACGGGAACACCCACCGCACAGGCCTCGATGAAGTTCTGTCCGCCAAGAGGCTGAAAGCTGCCCGCTACGATCGCCACGCGTGCCAAGCCGTAATACCAATGCATCTCGCCAATGGTATCGCCCAGCATGACATCCACTTCGCGACAGGCCTGAATGGCACTGGTACTGGTATCGCCCTGTTCCAGGAGCACGCTACGGCGCACCGAACGCAAACCAGCCTGCTCCAGGTAAGCGGCGGCCTCTTCAAAGCGCTGTGGGTGGCGCGGAATTAAAACAAACAGCACTGGGCTGTGCAGTTCGCTGCCATGCTCACGCTCACGACGCAAATAATGGGCAATCGCATCAATAAAATCGACGTGCTCGGTCTCGCGCGTACTGGCAATCACAACAACCCGCCGTCCCAAGTCGCTGGCAAAGCCACGACCACGAGCAATCTTGTCCTGCGGCAACACGACATCAAACTTCAAATTGCCTGATACTCGCACGCCTTGCGCGCCGGCCAGCTCCAGACGCTGGGCATCGGCCAGACTTTGAGCGTAGATCAGCTTGAAAGAGCGATAGGCTCCTCGCATAACTGAGCCCGCTTTCAAACTGGTACGCAACGCCTTTTCTGAAAAACGGGCGCTGGCCAACATCATGGGAATGCCTTGTCGACGCGCTGCGGCCAACAGATTGGGCCACACTTCGCGTTCTATCAGCACCCCGGCACAAGGGCGATAGTGAGCAAAAAAACGACGTACCGAACCGGGGAAGTCATAAGGCAACCATTGCTGCAGCAATTGCCCACTGGCGATCTCAGCAGCAAAGGCAGTAGCGCCTTCTGTTCGACCCGTCACCGTCATGTGGGTCAGCAGAACGGTTTCACCTTGATCAAGCAAGGCACGTACCAAAGGCTGCGCAGCACGGGTTTCACCCAGACTGACCGCATGCACCCAGACCGGAGCCCGCTTGGGCACTGGCAGCGAACCGTAAAAACCAAAGCGAGGACCCGACAGAACTTGCCAGTCGCCACCGGCTCGACGGGCACGCAAACCCATCCAGGCCATCAGGGCTGGAGCCAGAATGCGAATAGAGGCAGTATAGAAAAATCGGTTCACCCGCTTAGCCTCGTACGAAATCAAAAGCGGCTAACCGATGGTCAGCGCTGCTGGGAGGAAATACAAGAATGGTGTGCCACAGGAATCCAGCACCGCTGGTCTATAGCAAGATGGGGCCGCTGGCCCCTTACCATCGCGTATTGTAAGCACAAAGCCTGCCCACAAAAAAACGAATTGGCCTACAAGGGCCAGACTAACTTTTTTGCGGGGCTAACAGTCCGCCCTCAGGCACGGCTGCCCGGCCCAACGCCTGGTCGATGGCACAGAGCACGGTCTCAGCCGAAGGAGGGTGCCCTCGTTCACCCAGACTGGCGGTATAGGCCGAGCCTTCCAAAGGCGTACGCACTGGCGTGGAGGCTTTATAGATGCCAATTGTAGGACGGCCCAAACCGGCTGATAAATGCGTCAGCCCGCTGTCCAAACCCACCATGACTTGCGCACCGGCCAATTGCAGAGCAATGGGCGTCAAATCCATTCGTGGCATCACCTGCGCCTGACTACGGCCCGCAATCAAGGTTTCAGCACGCTCTGATTCGGCAGGGCTGCCGGCCAACAAACGCAAAGCCATGCCTTCACCCTGCAAGCGATCAAACACCTGCTGCCAGTTATCCGGCTCCCAGAGCTTATCGTCCCGGCTGGCCGAGGGCATGATGATGGCGTAGGGGTCAACATCCTTGGGCGCTTGAGCAGCCAGACCCTGCAGACCAAAGTCAGGCGCGCCTTCAAACTGATACCCAAAGGCAGAGGCGGCCAAACTACGCTGACGGAATACCGCCGGTTGCCAGAAACCGACGCGGTGGCGCACATCATAAAAAAGAGAGGCTAGAGGTTCACGCGCGGACTTCCAGTCCAGGCCATGACGACGGCCCTTGGTCTGCCGTACCAGCCAGATGGATTTCATCAAGGCCTGCATATCGAGCACCACATCGTATTGGCGCGCTTGTAGCTGCTCTCGCAGAACGGCTCGTTCCTGCCGTGTCTGGGCAGACCACCATTGTTTGCGCCAGCGCCGATGCGCCACGGGAATCACTTCATTCACGGCCGGATGCCAGCCCGGAATTTGGGCAAAGCTCTCTTCTACGAGCCAATCAATCTGTGCACCGGGCACATGGCGTGCAATGTCCGAGATCGCCGGCAGCATATGCACCAGATCTCCCAACGAGGACGTACGCACAATCAGTATCTTGCAAGTCATGGGCGAATTATAGTGGTGGCCGTGGCCAATCAAACAAACATGCAGAAAAATATCCGTCTGCTCTCCTTCAGCGCCCGAATAGCCATCAGGCATAATAAGACTGCCTATTTTCAGGACCGGAAACATGATTGATCTCAAACAGATCGAAGCTTTTGTATGGGTCGCCGAACTTGGCGGTTTCCGGGCGGCTGCCGAGAAACTCAACACGACCCAACCCTCTATCTCCCAACGCATCGCCGGGCTGGAATCCAGTCTGGAGCTGCGCTTATTTGATCGAGGAGCCCGTGGCATCAAGCTGACCGACAAAGGCCAGGAACTACTGTCTCACGCACAGCGCATGCTGGATCTGCGCACGGAAATGCTGCGCGCAGCCAAAGAACAAAATGCTATTCGCGGCCTGCTGCGCCTGGGAGTTGCCGAAACCATTGTGCAAACCTGGTTGCACGAGCTGATCGACAAGCTGCATCAGGAGTACCCCGCTTTGGTGATCGAAATCCACGTCGACACCACCAGCGTGCTGCGCCAGCAACTGGCCAGCTTCCAAATTGATATGGCCATGATTGTGGGGGTAGGCCAAGACCCGAAAGAGCAATGCATTCGACTTTGCGCTTATCAGTTAGGCTGGGTCGCCAGCCCCGACTTGAAGCTGCACGGCCGGAAAGTCAGCGTTTCGGAGCTAGGGGTTTACCCTGTTATCACCTATCCCTCGGGTAGCGTTCCTTACCTGGCCACACGCGAAGCCCTGCTGCGTGCCGGGGTCAAAGCGCCGCGTATTTTTGGCAGTGCATCGCTCAGCACTATCGTGCAAATGACACGTCATGCCATGGGTCCCAGCGTGCTGGCACCCGATGTCATAAAAGACGAGCTTGCAGAGGGAAAACTGCGTCTTTTGAAAGTTGATCAAGCCTTGCCGGCCATCGAATTTTTTGCCTGTTGGATGGACTCACCGGACAGTCATATTGCCCGCGTCGTCGCCAATCATGCGCAAGAAATCGCGCAACAATACGCGCAGTCCGATAAGTAATCGTTATGGCCTAGGATTCGAACATACGATTGGACACAAATTATCTGATCGGTTGCAATCCGATGCTGTGATCAACCCCCCCTTTGTGCGAGTGGTCATCATGAACCTGCAATCCCTGCCTACGTTGGCGCTCGAGGCCGAAAAATGCCGCGAGCTGATCCGTCAAGAAACCCATACTGGTCCTACTGCGGGATTGGCGGCAGGCTATGTCCAGGCCAACCTGATGATTCTGCCTAAAGACTGGGCCAATGAGTTTTTGCTGTTTTGCCAGCGCAACCCCAAGCCCTGCCCTTTATTAGCCGTCACTGAGCCGGGACAGTTTCAGGTTCCGACCTTGGGGGGTTCGATTGATCTGCGCACGGACTTCCCTCGTTACCGTGTCTGGCAGAACGGCGAACTGAGCACCGAGCCGCTGAACATTGAAGATGTCTGGCGCGATGATCTGGTGTCCTTTCTGATTGGTTGCTCCTTCTCTTTTGAAGAAGCCCTGCTGGCCGATGGTATTGATGTACGCCATATCAGTGCCGGCGTGAATGTCCCCATGTATCGCAGCTCGATTCAAACCCAGGGCACCCAGCGCCTGTCGGGCCCACTGGTGGTATCTATGCGACCCATGCGCGCTGCCGATGCCATTCGTGCCATACAGATCACCTCCCGTTTTCCTTCGGTACACGGGGCCCCGGTTCATATCGGTGACCCTGCACTGATTGGTATTGCCGACTTGCACCAGCCTGATTACGGCGATGCAGTCCCGGTAGGCCCGGATGAGTTGCCCGTTTTCTGGGCCTGCGGCGTTACCCCCCAAGCCGTCGCTGCCCAGGCCAAGCCGCAGTTTTGTATCACGCATGCCCCTGGCCATATGTTGATTACCGATCTGCCCAACACACGGCTGGCCGCGCTTTAAGCAAGATTTGACCGGTTACAAGCCGGTCGCCCCTTTGGTTTCAATATGCAGCTCCCTGCTACCGGGGAGCGCACTCTATCAACCATACAGCTGGACCGCTATTAGGAGCACCTTATGAAAAAAATCGTACTGACCTCCCTGGCTTTAGGCTCCCTGGCCCTGGGCTCTGCCACGATGGCCCAGGAACTGCCCAAGACTTCCCTAAAGGTTGTCGGTGGCTTGAGCAACCTGACTGCCTACCAGAACACAGAGCAGCCCTTCTGGGCCAAGAAAGTGCCCGAGCTGTCCGGTGGCCAGATCACAGCCGATATCAAAGGCTTTAACGACATGGGCCTGAAAGGTCCTGAGATCATGCGTTTGATCAGCCAAGGGGTGATTCCTTTTGGTACGGCAACCCTGGCCTACTTCGCCAGCGACAACTCGATCAACGAAGCCATCGACTTGGCTGGTCTGGCCCCCGATATCGAGGTGGCCAAGAAGCTGACCGACGCCTTCACCCCCGCCTACGAACAGTTCTACGCCAAGAGCAACGTCAAGGTTCTGGGTTTCTCCACCTACCCTGCCCAGGTTCTGTTTTGTAATGGCACCTTCAACGGCCTGAGCGATCTGAAAGGCAAAAAGGTCCGTACCAGCAGCCGCACCCAAGCTGAATTCGTACAAGCGCTGGGCGGCAACAGCGTAACGATTCCATTTGGTGAAGTAGTTCCTGCTCTACAGAACGGTGTGGTCGATTGCGCCATTACCGGTTCCATGTCCGGCTACTCGGCCAAATGGTACGAAGTGAGCTCCAGCCTGTACGAAATGCCCATCAACTGGAACCAGCAGATTCACGCTGCCAACCTGGGCTCTTGGAACAAACTCGATCCTAAAGTTCAAGAGTTCCTGGCCAGCAACATCAAGGCCATGACCGAAGAAATCTGGGTCGCCGCTGCCAAGGAAACACAGGAAGGCTACGACTGCAACACCGGCGCTGAAGCTTGCACACAGCCACTCAAAGGCAAAATGACGCTGGTCAAGCCAACTGACGCTGATCGCGAACTGCTGAAGAAAGTCATGAGCGAAACCGTGGTGCCCAAGTGGGCCGAGCGTAGCGCTGCTGACACTGTGGCTGCCTTTAACACCAGCCTGAGCCCTATCCTGGGTTTTGAAGCCAAGAAGTAAATCTGTACCCGCTCCGTCGGCCATCCTACCGTGGGTGGCCGGCTGCCTGTACCCCAGGCCCCTCCCTCCTAGACCCTGTACGGGGTAGACACCATGGAAAATACCGAAAAATTCGCCATGCTGAACCGCTTGCTGTCCGGTGCCACGATCCTGTCGCGCATCGCCATCTGGTTCGCAGGCAGCCTGACATTGATCAGCGCCCTCTATATCACCGCGGACGTCCTGTTTCGCAAATTCAGTGGCAGCTCATTAGGCGGCTCGGATGAACTGTCCGGCTATGCCTTTGCCATCAGCATTTCATGGGCACTATCGTTTGCCACCCTGCAACGGGCCAATATCCGTATCGACGCCGTCTACCAGCACCTGCCCGTCCGTTTGGCAGCCTTGCTGGACTGGGTTGCCCTGGTGGCCCTGTCTGTTTTCATTGTCTACCTGACCTTGTACGCCACTGATGTGGCTGGCCTGTCCTGGGCTAATCAGTCCACCGCCAACACGGCTATGGGCACGCCCTTGTGGATTCCCCAGTTCTTGTGGGTAGGTGGTCTGGTCTGGCTGTGCGTTGTTCTGGCTTTGATGTTGCTGCGCTCCAGCCTTGCCCTGATTACGGGTGATCTGGTCGGCATTCAATCCCTGTGCGGTATCCGCAGCACCCAGGAAGAAGCCTCTGAAGAAGCCGAGACTGGCAAACGCTTGGTGCAAGGAGACGCCCAATGATTACGACCGCACTGACTCTCTTGCTCGTTCTGATCGGTTTGAGCGTTCCCGTGGGCGCTGCCCTGGGTGTTCTGGGCCTGATTCTGGACCCGCTGTACTCCATGCTGCCCCTGACGGGCGCATTGGGTGAAATTTCCTGGGGTACCAGCAACGAATTCCTGCTGGTCGCTATCCCCCTGTTCATCATGCTGGGCGAGATCCTGCTGCGCTCCGGTATGGCCGAACGCATGTACAACGCCATGAGCCTGTGGCTGTCGTGGCTGCCCGGTGGCCTGATGCACGCCAATATTGGTGCCAGTGCCCTGTTTGCCGCCACGTCTGGCTCCAGCGTGGCGACCGCGGCTACCGTGGGCACCGTTGCCCTGCCTCAGATCAAGAAACAAGGCTATAACGAGCCGCTGTTCCTGGGCAGTCTGGCCGCTGGCGGCACCTTGGGTATTTTGATTCCGCCATCGATCAATCTGGTGATCTACGGCGTGCTGACCAATACCTCAGTACCCAAGCTATATCTGGCCGGCATTATCCCCGGTCTGGGCATGGCTCTGCTGTTCATGCTGGCTATCGCTGCGGCGTGTATGGTCAAACCCAAATGGGGTGGCACCAAAATCCGTGCGTCATGGGGCCAACGTTTTGCCAGCCTGGTGCATCTGATTCCACCGCTGGGCATCTTCCTGCTAGTAGTCGGCTCAATTTACGCTGGGATTGCCACGCCAACCGAAGCCGCTGCATTAGGTGTGGTCGGTGCGCTGATCCTGGCCGCCTTCTCCGGTCGCATGAGCGTGAACATGATCAAAGAAGTGCTGGAAGGCACCATGAAAGCCACCGCCATGATCATGTTGATCGTGCTCGGCTCGGCCTTCCTGAACTTTGTGATGGCCGCAACTGGCCTGACCAATGCACTGACTGATGCCATTACTGGTCTGGGCGTGTCGCCCATGGTCATGCTGCTAATCATTGTGGTGTTCTATCTGGTGCTGGGCTGCTTCATGGAAACCTTGTCCATGATGATCACCACCATCCCGATTGTGGCTCCCATCATGATTGCCCTGGGCTTTGACCCTGTGTGGCTGGGTATTGCCATCATTATTCTGGTGGAAGTGGCGCTGATCACTCCGCCCGTTGGTCTGAACCTGTTTGTCGTTCAAAGCCTGCGCAAGAACGGCAGCATGAACGACGTCATGATTGGCAGTCTGCCTTTTGTGATCATGTTGCTGGCCATGGTAGGCCTGCTGGCTGTCTTCCCCGATCTGGCTTTGTGGCTGCCACGCCTGTTCGGTTAATTCCAATATGTCTTTGAGTGAATGAGTACTGCTATGCGTTTGACCTTTGAACTGGCCCAGGCCACCCACACTGAAATCATCGAAGCTGATTTGCAGCACTGCATCGTGGCCGGCTGGGCTGGCCGCGATCTGGCGGCTATCGAACATCACATTGAAGAACTGGCCGAACTGGGCGTCCCCCGCCCTAGCTCGGTCCCTTTGTACTACCGCATCGCCGCCAACCAAATGATCCAGGATGAAGCCATCCAGGTCGTGGGCGCAGGTTCGTCCGGCGAGACCGAAGTGTTTGTCCTGAACCACCAGGGTCGCCTGCTGGTCAGCCTGGCATCGGACCATACCGACCGCGTTCTGGAAGCACACAGCGTGGCCCTGTCCAAGCAGATCTGCGCCAAGCCAGTGGCCCGCGAAGCCTGGTTGTTCAGCGATGTAGCGGATTACTGGGACGAGCTGATCATCCGCGCCTACATTCAGGAAGACGGCAAGGAAGTCCTGTATCAGGACGGCCCCCTGTCCACCCTGAAGAACCCGCTGGAACTGATTGAAGGCTACTTCCAGTCCGCTACCATGCCTGAAGGTTTCGGCATGACTTGCGGCACGGTAGGCGCTATCGGCGGCATTCGTCCTGCCGCTCAGTTCACCATGGAGTTGTATGACCCACGCCGCAACCGCAGCATCCGTCATACCTACGTGGCAGAAGTCCTGCCTGAAGTAGCCTAAACTGGCACAGCCCGCCCCACCCATTTATTTTGTGAGTGACCCATGCTAGCGACTATTACCGAACTGCAACGTGCTCTTGATCGTGGTGAAACCACCTCTGTCGAACTGACTCAGCAAGCCCTGGAACGTATCCAGGACGAAAGCCGTGACGGCGCTGCCGCGTTCATCGAAGTATTTGCTGAACAAGCCCTGGCAGCGGCCAAGGCCTCCGACATTTTGCGTGCAGCCGGTTTGAGCCGCTCGCTGGTTGAAGGTCTGCCCATGTCGGTCAAGAACCTGCATGACATCGCAGGTTATGTCACTTTGGGTGGGTCGGCTGTGTTGAAAGATGCAGAACCGGCCGAGCAACACGCCACCATTGTGGAGCGTCTGCTGCGCGCCGGAGCCATCTTGATTGGCTCCACCAATATGACCGAATTTGCTTTCTCCGGTCTGGGCATCAACCCCCACTACGGCACGCCGCGCTCTGTCTGGGATCGCGACAACGCCCGTATCCCCGGTGGCTCGTCCTCTGGTGCTGGCGTCGCCGTGGCTCAAGGTATGTCCGTCTTTTCCATCGGTACCGATACCGGCGGCTCCATCCGTATCCCTTCGGCCTTTAACGGCCTGACTGGTTTCAAACCGACCGCCGAGCGTGTGCCCAGCGAAGGCACCATGCCTTTGTCGCGCAGCCTGGACTCTAACGGCCCTCTGGCCGCATCTGTCGAATGCTGCGCCATTGTCGACTCTATCCTGACCGACCAGCCTTACGTGCCCGTCGCCACTCCGGCCCTGGACACCCTGCGTCTGGCCGTGCCCAAGACCTTTGTCTTTGATGGTATCGATGCAACCGTGCGTGCTGCCTTTGACCGTGCCATCACGCTGCTGCGCGAACAAGGCGCTGTGGTTGAAGAAATCAGCCTGCCCGAGTTTGACCAGCTGCCGCAGATCAACCGCAAAGGTGGCTTTGTCTGCGCCGAAGCCTGGTCCGTGCACCGCGACACCCTGCAAAGCAAGGGCGACGAGTACGACCCCCGTGTCGCCTCCCGCATTCTGCGCGGCAAGGATATCGACTGCGCTGACTACATCGAGCTGCAAGATACCCGTCAGGCCTGGATCAGTGCGGTTGAAAGCCGTCTGGAACGCTACGACGCCGTGCTGATGCCTACCGTACCAGTCGTGGCTCCACGTATTGCAGACCTGAAAGCATCGGACGAGGTGTACTTTGCCACCAACGGCCTGGTACTGCGCAACCCGACCCTGATCAACTTCCTGGATGGCTGCGCCCTGTCGCTGCCTTGCCATGCCGCTGACGAGGCCCCTGTGGGCCTGATGGTGGCTGCTCCGGCCTACCACGACGAGCACCTGCTGGCTGTCGCTTCGGCTATCGAACGCGTATTACCCCTGCGTCAGCGCTAATCCGGTAAGATTAAGTTCGTCCTAGGACGGCCACCCGGCCGTCCTTGTGCTTTTCGTCAGGAGCCTGTCATGAGCACAGCCCAATCCTCCCCCTTGCCCCCGAGCAGTCTTTCACCGGTTGCCTTTCCTCTGGTGGGGGTGCTGATTCTCATCCTGTCGTCCTGGGCCCTGTCGGGACTGGATGCCAGCGGCAAGTGGATCATGGGCTTTGGCGTGCCCTTGCTGGTGATGTGCTGGTTTCGTTACGTCGTTCATCTGGGGTTGGTCTTGGCGCTGGTCCTGCCCGTCAAGGGCCGCAAGATACTGCGCAGCTCCCGCCCCAAGGCTCAAATTCTGCGTGGCACAGTCATGATGCTGTCCACCTTCTCGTTTTTCTCGGCCCTGCGTTATCTGCCTCAGGCAGAGGCAACTTCCATCAATTTCCTGGCGCCTTTGCTGGTGCTGTCAGTCGCCCCCTGGGTTCTGAAGGAGCCCCCCCGCATCAGCCGCTGGGTGGCTGCCGGAGTCGGGTTCCTGGGCGTGCTGATCATCATCCGCCCCACCGCGGGCCTGCACCCCATGGGTGTGATGTTCGGCCTGATGACCGCCTGTATGTTCGCTACGCAATTTATAGCGACACGCCGTGTGGCCGTGGACAATTCGCTAACAACATTGATCTGGAGCGGTGCTGTCGGCAGTATCTGCCTGACCATCGCCCTGCCCTTTCTGCTGCCCGCCGCCCTTCCTGCCCTGAAAGAGCTGACGTTTTTTCAATGGTTGATTCTGATTTCGACCGGCCTGTGGGGTTGCCTAGGGCACTTGCTGCAAATCCAGGCCTATCAACGGGCCTCGGCGTCCTTGCTGGCCCCCTTTGTCTACCTGCAGATCGTGGCAGCGGCCGCGCTAGGGTGGCTGATCTGGGGACAGTTCCCCGATGTCTTTACCTGGATCGGGATTGCCGTGGTGTGTACCAGTGGCATTGTGATTGGTGCCCTGGAATGGCGACGCCAGCGCAAAGCTGGCGTCTGAACCCATTTAGCAAAACTTAGCGAGACTGCCAGCCCTGCACAAAAACAGTAACGGGCTGGCGCTTGGAACCGGCTTTTTGCAGTTCCAGCAAACGCAGCGCCCCTTCACCGCAGGCGACATCAATCCCTTCAGCACTGACGTTTAGAACCTGCCCAGGTTTTGCTGAGTGCTGCTGTTCCAGAGCCTGCGCACGCCAGACCTTCACGGGCTGATCCAAGCCGGGCAAGGACAGGGTTGAGCCAGGTACAGGATCAAACGCACGAATACGGCGCTCCAACACCTGGGCGGACTGACTCAAATCCAACACAGATTCTGCCTTGGACAGCTTTTCGGCATAAGACACACCTTGCTCTGGCTGCGGAACCGCCTGCAACGTGCCATCACGCAAATGCTGCAAGGCTTCCAGCAAGGCCTGCGCACCCAACTCGGCCAAATCGTCATGCAGTGTTGCGGCACTGTGATCATCACGAATCGCCAATTCACTACGTACCAGCATATCGCCGGTATCCAAGCCTTCATCCATCTGCATGATGGTGATACCGGTCGCCGCATCGCCCGCCTGAATCGCACGCTGAATCGGTGCCGCACCGCGCCAACGAGGCAATAAGCTGGCGTGAATATTGAAGCAGCCATAGCGAGGTAGCTCCAGAGTCCACTTGGGCAAAATCAAACCGTAAGCCGCCACCACCATCAAATCCGGCTGCACATCCAGCAAGGTCTGGCGGGCTTGGGCCGCTTCTTCGGGGTATTTACCGTCCAGTCGCAAGCTATGTGGCTGCAGAACCGGAATATTGGCGTTCAGCGCCGCTTGCTTGACGGGGCTAGGGCTGAGTTTCATACCACGACCGGCTGGGCGGTCTGGCTGCGTCATGACCAAAGGAACATCAAAGCCCTGCGCTAACAGGGCTTCAAGGGCGATACGAGCAAAATCCGGGGTACCGGCAAAAACAATACGCATAGCTACTATTGCCCCACCTTCAGGGCTTCACGCTGCTGCTTGCGCAAACGGCTGCGGATACGCTCGCGTTTGAGCACAGATAAATACTCTACAAACACCTTGCCATCCAGGTGATCCAGCTCGTGCTGAACACACACGGCCAGCAGGCCATCAGCTTCTTGCTCGTACCATTCGCCTTTTTCGTTTTGTGCCTTGAAGCGAATATTGGCAGCGCGTTCAACCTTGTCATAGGTATCTGGGACGGACAGACAGCCTTCTTCGTAGACCTTCAGTTCGTCGCTTTTCCAGGTGATTTCCGGGTTGATCAGCACCAGCAGCTCGTTGCCACTCTCGGAGACATCAATCACCACGACGCGTTCGTGCACATCCACCTGAGTGGCGGCCAAGCCTACGCCGGGCGCGTCGTACATGGTCTCGGCCATATCCTTGACCAGTTTGCGAATACGGTCGTCGACCTCCTGCACAGGTTTGGCAACCGTGTGCAGACGTGGGTCAGGAAATTTAAGGATGGGAAGCAAAGCCATTGTCATGTCCGAAGAAAAAGCGATAAGTCGATATAATAAAACAAGTTTCAGGGCGGCACCTGATTGCCCCGGCACCACACGAAGCCCTAGCAAAAAAACGGCATTCACCCTGGATAAATCCGTCCAGGCCAAACAGAACAATTATGGGTTTCGTGCCACACTGCCTTATGCCTGATCATTTTAGCTCGGATGAAATCTCGGAAGAATTGCGCGCCTGGTTGCGCCTGTCGCTGGAGCCAGAACTGGCGCCCGCCCAAGCTCGACAATTACTGGCCGCTTGCGGATTACCGCCGCAAATCTATCAAAGCTCGGCTCACACCCTATCGCGCCATATCCCCAGCGAACTGGCCGTACAACTGAGCCAAGCACCTGTGGAAGAACTGCAGGCTCAAATTGACCAGGCGCTGGACTGGCTCAAGCAGCCCGACCATCATATTGTGACGCTGGCCGACCCCACGTACCCGGCTGCTCTGCTAGACCTGCATGATGCCCCCTTGTTGCTCTATGCCAATGGCAATTTGGGCGTTTTGCAACATAACGGACTGGCGATTGTGGGTGCACGCAATGCGACCCAGTCCGGCCAGGAGACGGCGACAGACTTTGCTGCCACGCTGGCCTCCAAGGGCTGGTGCATTATCAGCGGACTGGCCAGTGGCATTGATCAGGCGGCGCATAAGGGAGCCTTGAAGGCAGGGCCAGAGTCGGCAGGCACGATTGCAGTGATGGGAACAGGGCTGGATCTGGTCTACCCGGCAGCACACCGCGATCTGGCGCACCGCATCAGTGCCCACGGCCTGCTACTGAGCGAATTTCCCTTAGGCACCCGAGCCATGCCGCATCACTTTCCACGCCGTAACCGTATTGTGGCGGCGCTGGCAAAAGGGGTGCTGGTGGTCGAAGCAGCAAAACAAAGTGGCTCCCTGATTACGGCTCGCCTGGCGGGAGAGCTGGGGCGCGAGGTCTTTGCCATACCCGGCTCTATTCATTCCCCCTTGGCGCGCGGCTGCCATGCCCTGATACGCCAAGGTGCCAAGCTGGTGGAAAGTGCCCAGGACATTCTGGATGAGCTGGGCAATGTGCAAACCGCCTTCAGGCTGGATACCGCCGCCAGCCAGCCCGCATCGCAGCGTGTCCAGTACGATGCCTTACCCGACGAGCTTCGTCCTATTCTGGAGCGTATCGACTTTGCTCCCTTAAGCCCCGAGCAACTGATGCGGCGTACTGGCCTGCTGGCGACCGAACTGCCTGCATTCTTGGCCGAACTGGAGCTGGCAGGCTGCATAGAACCCTTGCCAGACGGACGATTCCAACGCTTGAAACCTTAAGGGTCATAGGGCAGTTCCTAGGACGCCAGCCCGGCCTTCAAGAGTTATCATGACGAATACGTAAGGGCCCTTAGGCCCAAGCCTTTTATCCCTTCAGGAAACCTCATGTCATACCCCTCGCGCGTCAAGATTGTGGAGGTCGGCCCTCGGGACGGTCTGCAAAACGAAAAAGAATTTATCCCTACCGATATCAAAGTCGAACTGGTCAACCGTTTGTCCAATGCGGGCTTTGTGAACGTGGAAGCCGCTTCCTTTGTCTCGCCCAAATGGGTACCACAAATGGCTGACGGCGCAGAAGTGATGGCGGCTATTGAGCGCCGTCCCGGTACGATCTACTCAGCTCTGACGCCCAATATGCGTGGCTTTGAAGCCGCCCTGGCCGCCAAGGCGGATGAAGTGGTTATTTTTGCTGCTGCCAGCCAGGCGTTTTCGCAGCGCAATATCAATTGCAGTATTGAAGAGTCCCTGGAGCGTTTTGAGCCGGTCGCCCTGGCGGCCAAAGAAGCGGGTCTGCGCCTGCGCGGCTCCATCAGCTGTGCCTTCGGTTGTCCTTACGAAGGTGCCGTGGCTCCTGCCAATGTGCTGAAAGTTGGCCAACGCCTGATCGAATTGGGCTGCGATGAAATCGACGTAGCCGACACCATCGGCGTCGGTACCGCCCGCCAAGTCTACGAAGTAATGCGCATGGTTACCGAGCAGATTGATCCGGTTCACGTGTCAGGCCATTTTCATGACACGTATGGACAGGCCATTGCCAATATCGTGGCTGCCATGCAGGCCGGTATTCATATTTTCCACAGTTCCGTAGCCGGTCTGGGCGGCTGCCCGTACGCCAAAGGTGCCACTGGCAACGTCGCTACGGAAGACGTACTGTTCCTGATGCAGGGTCTGGATATCGAAACCGGTATTGATCTGAATGCTGTCGTAGACGCAGGCCAGTGGATTTCAGCTCACCTGAACCGTAAATCCGCCAGTAACGCTGGAAATGCCTTGGCTGCCCGCAACAAACAAGGGGCCGCCGCGTGTTGATGAGCCAAGCTCCCTCGCAAGAGGAAATTGATGCCATGTTGAAGGACTTGGGCCAACTGCCCATCCAAGGCCGTTCCTGGCCCAAATGGGTGGCGGCCGGTGCCTGGATAGTGCTCGCCCTGATTGGTGTGCGTTTCGCTCTTGTCGCCAGCTCCCCGCAAGGTGCGGCCATCAGCCCTGTGCTGGCGGGCTGTCTGGTCCTATTGTTTACTGGTCTGATCCTGATTGCCTGGCATATGTGGCACGGCGTCACCACCATTGATCAGAACGGCATACGCCAGAACTGGATCATGAAGCGGGAAGTGCAATGGCAAGACATTCACTTTGCCAAATTCGTGCCGCTGTTCAACTCCAAGCGCCTGATCTGCTTTACCCGACGTGGACGCCCGGTGATCTTTCAAGGGGCCACGCAGGACCTGCAAGTGGCCTTTGCCAAGATCTCGCTGGTATTGCGTCGTAAAAACTAGATTTCACGACTTGCCCCAGACTGCGCGGATTGATTGGGGCAAGCAATCCTAAGTGTTTCCCTGTCACCAACCGCGCGCAGCGCTTTCACAGCCCGTATGTAGCAGTGTTCAAGCCATTTGAAATGCCTTGGATCGAACAAATCGCCGATTCAGACAACCCATACCGCCTCAAGGCAAGGCTCAAGGCTCAAGGCTCAAGGCTCAAGGCTCAAGGCTCAAGGCTCCTTAGCATCCGGGCGCTCGCAGCGATCAGTCAATAAAAAAGCAGCTCTTTTTGAGAGCTGCTTGTCTTTATCACGCTGACCTTTAATTGATCAACGAATCGGCAAACCGTAAATCAGGCCGCCATCAATCCACAAGGCATTCAAACCACGTTCGATTTGCAGTGGACTGCCTTTACCGACGTTGCGGTCAAACGACTCGCCGTAGTTACCGACTTGCTTGATGATGTTGTAGGCCCATTTCTCGTCCAGACCCAAGTTCTTGCCTGCACCTGGAGTCACGCCCAGCAAACGCTGGATGTTGGGGTTGTTGCTCTTGAGCTTCTCGTCCACGTTGGCAGTGGTCACATCCAGCTCTTCAGCGTTGAAGCTGGCCTGAATAGACCATTTCACAATATTCAGCCAGGCATCATCGCCTTGGCGTACGAATGGGCCCAGAGGTTCTTTGGAAATGATTTCAGGCAAGACCTGGTAGTCGTCCGGGTTCTCCATTTTGGAGATACGGATCGAAGCCAGGCCGGAGGCATCGGTAGAAAACACGTCACAGCGGCCCGCTACAAAAGCGTTAACCACTTCGTTGAACTGTTCGATCACCACAGGTTTGTACTCAACCTTGTTGGCACGCGCCCAGTCAGCCATGGTGTTTTCATTGGACGTGCCCGTTTGCATACAAACAGTGGCGCCGTTCAACTCCTTGGCGCTGGAAACACCCAATTTCTTGGACACCAGGAAGCCCTGGCCGTCGTAAAAGTTGATGCCCGCGTGGATAGCGCCCACAGCGGTATCGCGCTGCTGGGTCACGGTGGTGTTGCGGGCCAACAAATCAATTTCGCCCGACTGCAAGGCGGTGAAGCGCTGCTGCGAGTTCAAAGGCACTGCCTTGAACTTGCTGGCATCGCCCAGGGTCGCGGCCGCTACCGAGCGACACACATCAATATCCAGGCCCGTCCAGACACCCTTGTCATCAGGGGCAGAAAAACCGGCAAAACCGGTGGTCACGCCACACAGCACGTGACCACGCTGTTTAACATTATCCAGGGTGGCGGCCTGGGCAGCAGGCAAGCTGGCCATCAAGGCCAGGACTACAGCAGAAACGGGCACAAAGCGCATCGGGCTCTCCTCAAAAGGTATAGGTATTTACTATTTTCCAGCATAGTACCGCAGCCCGACTGTGACTTGTGTGCATATATAAATGGCGAATTAATCGTAGCTGCGTTGGTCCTCGATGACTTTACCATCCCGTGGCAAAGCGCCTGGCTCCGTAAACTCCACCTGGGCACGCAGCTTGGTGATCTCGCGGATGGAATCGGCCAAGGCTTGCTCCAGCCCTTCGGGTTTGGACGCCACTTCCACCTGAAACACCATCTGATCCTGACCACTGGCACCCCGTACCACCAGACGGGCCTGGCCCAGTTCTTTGTGACGCAGACGAATCTGCTCCACCTGCCCCGGATGCACAAACATGCCACGCACCTTGGTCGTCTGGTCAGCCCGCCCCATCCAGCCACGGATGCGCTGATTGGTACGGCCACAAGGAGACTGCCCCGGCATCACAGCAGACAAGTCACCCGTGCCAAAACGCACCAGCGGATAGTCTGGGTTAAAGGAGGTCACTACAACCTCGCCCACCTCGCCGGGCTCCACCGGCTGTCCTGTCCCAGGACGCACAATTTCCAGAATCAGGTTTTCATTCATCACCAGACCTTCTCGGGCCTGGGTTTCATAGGCAATCATGCCCAGGTCGGCGCTGCCATAGGCCTGATAGCCCGCCACACCGTGTTCGCTGAACCACTTTTGCAGGGAGGGCGGATACGCCTCTCCCGAAAACAAAGCCTTGCTCAGGCCCGGTAGCTCCACCTGCATGGACTGGGCTTTTTCCATAATGATTTTCAAAAAACTGGGGGTGCCGGTATAGCCATTGGGGCGCAGATCGGCCATAGCCTGCACTTGCTGCTCTGTCTGACCCACTCCACCCGGAAACACCGTGCAATCCAGTGCATGGGCGGCGGTTTCCATCATGGAGCCGGCCGGGGTGAAATGATAGGAGAAGCAGTTAAAAATCAACTCTTCGCGACGGAACCCGGCTGCGTACAAAGCGCGGGCAAAGCCCCAATAATCCGGGCGACGGCTTTCAGGTTCGTACATGGGACCGGGCGAGGCAAACACCTTACGGGCAGCCCCCCAACCGATAGAGGAAAAACCTCCAAACACCGATTGCGCATAGGCTGCTGAATGCGCATTGGAACGAGCTTGTTCACGCGCTTCCAGCTGCGCCTGCAACAGTTCACCCTTACGAAATACGGGTACGGCCAGCAGATCCTCGCGGCTGCGTATCCCCGCCAGATCCAGCGACTCCAGTTGCATGGCAATGGCAGGGGCCCCCTTGGCGGCCGCTTGCAACACCTGTGGCAAGCGGGTCATCAAATCGGCTTCGCGCTCTGCCGGCTCCAGGGTTTCGCGCTCGTCGTAGTATTCGCTCATCTCTCCTCCATTGGGATGAATTGCCATTCACACGCTCCCGCGCTCAGCTTTATCCAACGACCTGCCGGTAGACAGACTCGTGTCGATGCCAAGCTCTGCTGCCACACGCCGTGTGGCCAGAAGCAGCCCAAAACAAAAAAACGTCAAAAAAAGGGTAGTGGACAGCACCTTCATGCGTCCTCAATCCTGGCCAACCCCCATACTGAAAATCAGGTTCTATTCACTTGTCAGTACCAGTTTGGCCATACTCATATATTGAAAACCCTTGGGTTTTAAGCCAGCCAGCGCTTGCGTCGCCGATAAAATTTATTGTCGCGAAAGCTCTTGCGCTCGCCACCTGACACACCCAGGTAGAACTCCTTGACGTCCTCGTTCTCGGCCAAGGCTTTGGAGGGACCGTCCATCATGACCCGGCCGTTTTCCAGGATGTAGCCGTAGTCGGCATACTTCAGGGCCACGTTAGTGTTTTGTTCGGCCAGCAAGAAGCTGACTCGCTCGCGCTGGTTCAGGTCGCGCACGATCTCAAAAATTTCTTCCACCACTTGCGGCGCCAGACCCATGGAGGGTTCGTCCAACAAGATCATGCCCGGATTGGCCATCAAGGCACGCCCAATGGCACACATCTGCTGCTCCCCGCCCGAGGTATAGCCCGCCTGACTGGTACGACGCTGCTTCAGACGCGGGAAGTACTGATACACCTTGTCCAGCTCGGCGCTTAAGTCGCCACGCGACAGGGAGCGGGTATAGGCTCCCGTCAGCAGGTTTTCCTCGATACTCAAGTGCGCAAAACAGTGGCGCCCTTCCATAACCTGCACCACGCCGCGCTTGACCAGATCAGCCGGTGTCAGTTGGTCGATGCGTTCACCACGCAGTTGAATCTGGCCTTTAGTCACATCACCACGCTCGGCGCGCAGCAAGTTCGATACGGCCCGCAAGGTCGTGGTTTTACCGGCACCGTTGGCGCCCAGCAAGGCAACGATCCGCCCTTCTGGAACACGCAAGGACACGCCCTTAAGCACCAGAATGACGTGGTTGTAAATCACTTCGATGCCATTGACGTCCAGCAAAATGGGCGTCTCATCCACTTGGCCTACGGTCTCACTCATAATCTTCCCCACGCAATGCAGTGCCCAGGGCGAACCCTGGGCGCCTGGGTTTAGCCTTCGCAGCTGCGAGGCGTAATTTTCTTCTCGGCGGCGTACTTAGCCGACATTTCTTTGACTAAAGGATCGACAAAGTTCTTGTCGGACTGATACCAGTCAGACACAACCTCGAACTTGCTGCCGTCCCACTGCACGATGCGTGCCCAGTCGTCGCCCATGTGGTTGGCGCAAGAGGTCTTGACGGGACGCATGATGCCTTCAAAGCCCAGCTCTTTCAGACGTGCCTCGTCCAGATCCAGGTTCTCAAAGCCCCAACGCACTTGCTCAGGCGTCATTTGCTTGCCTTTGCCATACTTCTCTTGTGCGGTGCGAATGGCTTCTACCTGCATCATGGAGATCATCATGCCGCGGGTATGGGCCAAGGAACCTACGTGCTTGTCGCGGTTTTCAGCGCCTTTGCCTTTAGCGTGCAGCTCACGCACAGCGTCATGCACCGGGCCATCGCCAGCACTGTTGTGGATCGTGATGCCTTTGTAGCCCTTGGCGGTCTGGCCCAGATCGACCACATCGCTCTCGGAAGCAGCCCACCAGATACCGTAAATTTTCTCGCGTGGGTAACCCACGGCTTGAGCTTCACGGATAGCGGTCGGCGTCATGATCCCCGCGCTCCACAGCAGGACGAAATCAGGACGGTTCTTGCGCACTTGCAGCCAGGTGGATTTTTGTTCCACGCCAGGAGCAGTCACAGGGTACAGATCCAGTTTGAAGCCTTGCTCTTTGGCACGTGCCTGCAACAGGGCAATAGGCTCTTTACCGTAGGGGGAGTCGTGATAGACCAAGGCAATACGCTGATCTTTCAGCTTGTCTTGGCCCACTTGCTTGGCGATGTCCTGGATCATCACGTCAGCAGCGGTCCAGTAGGTGCCCAGCAAGGGGAAGTTCCACTCAAACACCGCGCCGTTCGCCGAATGCGACAGGCCGTAACCCATCGTTTCGATAGTGACTCCATCCACAAAGGCTTTGTCGGTGAGGGCGAACGTAATGCCCGTGGACTGGGTGTCAAAACCCGAAGCACCACCATTCTTGCCTTTCATGCGCTCATAGCACTCGACGCCACGGTCGGTCGCATAGGCTGTTTCACACTCTTCGTATGTCAGCTTGACGCCATTAACACCGCCATCGCGTTCATTAACCAAAGCCAGATAGTCCAGCTTGCCGTCCGCCCATGGGATACCCAGTGGGGCAAACGAGCCAGTGCGGTAGGTCAGCAGGGGAATGTACTGCTCCTCGGCTGCCACAGCGGCTGTACTCATGGTCAACATTGCAGCGCAAGCACTCAAACCGAGCACAGCGCGTTTCAGTCGTGTTGTCATCTCCTGGTCCTCCGATAAGTACCATTTGTCTAATTACCCCGTCCCGATGGGCGGGGCTGTTTTTGTAATGAACTGCCTACCTGCTGTTAATGGGGGAAGGGCCACAAGCGCAGCTTTTCCTTACCAATACTCCAGAGTCGAGCCAAACCATGCGGCTCCACAATCAAGAAAAACACAATCAAGGCACCGAACACCATGTGTTCGATATGAGAGGCGGTATCCACCCCGATCGACACACCAAACCAGTGCGGCGCGTTAGTCAGAAAAACGGGGAGCAAGACCATGAAAGCTGCACCGAAGAAACTGCCCACAATCGAGCCCAAGCCACCGATGATGACGATGAACAGCAACTGCAAGGAGCGGTTCAGGTCAAAGGCCAAGGGTTCCCAGGAGCCCAGGTGTACAAAGGCCCACAAAGCACCGGCCACACCGATAATGAAGGAGCTGACCGCAAAGGCGGTGAGCTTGGCGTAGACCGGACGGATGCCAATAACTTCAGCAGCCACGTCCATGTCCCGAATCGCCATCCACTGGCGGCCAATGGCCCCACGCACCAGATTCTTGGCCAGCAGTGCAAACACCACGACAAAAGCCAGTACGAACAGGTACTTTTGCATGGGCGTCTGAACCGGCAGGCCAAAGGCACTCAAGGCAGGCACAGACACGTTGCCCGATGGCGAATAGTTCGTGAAATAGGCGATACGCAGGAAGGCCCAATCCACAAAGAACTGCGCGGCCAAGGTGGTGACGGCCAGATACAGGCCCCGGATACGCAAGCTGGGGATACCGAAGGCAACGCCCACCAAGGTGGCGAACACCCCCCCCAGCAGAATCTGCACGACCAATGGCAGTTCTGGAATACGGACACCAAAGTTCCAGGCGGCGTAGGCACCCACGGCCATAAAGGCACCCGAACCGATGGAAATCTGCCCGCAATAGCCCACCAGAATATTCAGGCCAATCGCTGCCAAAGACAGGATCAGGAAAGGAATCAGAATGGCTTGCAGGAAGTAGTTGGATGCCATGGCAGGCACCAGCAAGAAAGCCACCAACAACACACCCAACACCACATAGCGATCCTGGCGGATGGGGAAAATTTGCTGGTCAGCCCGATAGCTGCTTTTGAACTGACCATTTTCGCGGTAAATCATATCGACTCCACCTCAGACGCGATCAATAATCTTCTCGCCGAACAGACCTTGAGGTCGGAACAGCAAGAACACCAGGGCCAGCACATAAGCAAACCAGATCTCGATGCCGCCGCCTACATAAGGGCCCAGATACACCTCGGACACCTTCTCACCCACACCGATAATCAGGCCACCCACAATAGCGCCCGGTACAGAAGTCAGACCACCCAAAATAACCACCGGCAAGGCGCGCAGCGCTGCGGTAGACAAGGTGAACTGCACCCCATATTTGGAACCCCAGATAATGCCGGCGACCAATGCAACCAGACCGGCCACGGTCCAGACCACGACCCAGATGCGGTTCAAGGGAATACCGATGGACTGAGCTGCCTGGTGATCGTCAGCCACGGCGCGCAAGGCGCGACCCACACTGGTGTACTGAAAGAACACCGCCAGCGCTGCAACCAACAAGGCCGCCACCACCGCCGAGCTCAAATCTTCCAGGCTGACCAGGACACCGCCTTCAAACATGGATTCCAGAATAAAGGCCGGATCTTTAGGCATGCCCACATCAATGGAGTACACCGAGCTGCCGAACACAATCTGGCCCAAGCCATCGAGCAGATAGCTAATACCGATCGTGGCCATCAGCAAGGTCGTCCCCTCCTGATTGACCAGATAGCGCAGCACCCAGCGCTCAATGGCCACCGCCAGGACGAACATCAGGATGGCCGAGACAATAAAGGCCAGCACATTGCCCAGCAGCCCAGGTTCCATACCCAGCAACTGCGGAATCCACTGCGACAAACGAGCCATGGCCAGTGCGGCCACCAGCACCATCGCGCCCTGTGAAAAGTTAAAAACACCTGACGCTTTGAAGATCAGGACAAAGCCCAGCGCGACCAGGGCGTACAACATCCCGCTCATCAGTCCGCCCAGCAAGGTTTCAAGAAAAAATGCCATGTCCGTTCCCCTCAATGGCCAGCGCCAAGATAGGCGCGGATGACGTCTGGGTTTTGCCGCACTTCATCCGGCACCCCGTCACCAATTTTCTTGCCATAGTCCAAGACCACCACGCGGTCCGAAATATCCATGACCACACCCATATCGTGCTCAATCAAAACAATCGTGGTGCCGTACTCTTCGTTCACATCCAGAATGAAGCGGCACATATCCTGCTTTTCCTCGATGTTCATGCCCGCCATGGGCTCATCCAGCAACAGGATGCTCGGTTGCATCGCCAGGGCCCGGCCCAGGTCAACCCGTTTTTGCAAACCGTAAGGCAGACGTCCTACCGGCGTTTTGCGGTAGGCCTGGATCTCCAAAAAGTCGATAATGCCTTCCACGTATTCACGGTTGCGAATCTCTTCGCGTTCGGCCCTACCCAGTCGAAAAGCCTGGGCAAACACCCCGCTTTTCATGTGCAGATTGCGACCCGTCATGATGTTGTCCAGCACACTCATGCCCTTGAACAGAGCCAGGTTCTGGAAAGTACGGGCAATGCCCTGCTCGGCCGTGTGGCGCGAGTTCATGCGCGCATAACTCTGCTCGCGCAACACAATCTCGCCTTGTTGTGGTGCGTATACGCCATTGATGACGTTCAGCATGGAGCTTTTGCCTGCTCCGTTAGGGCCGATGATGGAACGGATCTCGTGTTCACGAATGTTGAACGAGATATCGGTCAAGGCTTTGACACCACCAAAAGACAGCGAAATATTCTTCAAATCCAACACTACGGGACCAATGCGTCGGCCCTGCGTTTGCGCCTCACTCATCATGCGCTCCTTGCTACTGCGTCTGTCATGCGCTCAATGTGCAGGTCTGCCGAAATGCAACCACTGCGCCCATCCTCGAACTTCACTTCAGTCTCTATGAATTGCCTGTCCAGCCCACTGAACAAGGCATCAACCAGGACCTTGTATTTCTGGGCGATAAAGCCGCGACGTACTTTGCGGGTGCGGGTCAGCTCATCGTCATCGGGGTCCAATTCTTTATGCAGAATCAAAAAGGCGCTGATACGTGAACCCGCCAGCTTAGGATCGTTCGCCAGATCGTCATTCACCTGAGCCACGCAATCGCGAATCAAGGCATAGACTTCCGGTTTGGCAGCCAGATCGGTGTAACCGGCATAAGGCAAGTTGCGTCGTTCAGCCCAGTTACCCACGGCTTCCAGATCAATATTGATAAAGGCACACACTTCTTTTTGGCCATCACCAAAGGCCACCGCCTCTTTAACAAAGGGGAAGAATTTGAGCTTGTTCTCGATGTACTTGGGAGCAAACAAAGAGCCATCGGCCAGCTTGCCCACATCCTTGGCGCGGTCGATGATCTTCAACTGGCCATCGGTGTCCAGATAGCCTGCATCGCCCGTGTGATACCAGCCATCCTGGGTAAAGGACTCAGCCGTAGACGTGGGATTGCGGTAATACTCTTTGAACAAACCGGGGCTGCGAACCTGAATTTCACCGTTTTCGGCCACGCGGATTTCTACACCTCGGACAGGTGGGCCCACGGTATCCGCACGCACATGACCATCTTGCTGCACGCAGACAAACACGGAAGTTTCTGTGCCACCGTACAACTGCTTCAAGTTGATGCCAATCGAGCGGTAAAACGTGAACAAATCCGGGCCAATTGCTTCACCCGCGGTATAGGCCACTCGAACCCGGCTCATGCCCAGCGCGTTGCGCAAGGGACCGTAAATCAGGACATTGCCCACGCCATAGCACAGGCGGTCCCATAGATTCACATCCGAGCTTTTGTCCAGAATCCGTACGCCGACCCGATTTGCCAAAGACATGCAGCGTTTGAACAAAGCCCGCTTGAGGGCACCCGCATCTTCCATACGAATGGTGACCTGCGTGAGCAGACCTTCCAACACACGTGGTGGCGCAAAATAATACGTTGGGCCAATATCGTGCAGATCGATGGACACCGTTTCGGGCGACTCGGGGTGGTTCACCGTAAAGCCGGTGACCAAAAACTGCGTGTAGGAAAACATGTTCTGCCCGATCCAGGCAGGGGGCAGATACGCCAGCACTTCCTCGGCATCAGTCAGCGATTCCAGCTCCTGAATAGCCAGCCCACGATCCACCAAAGCGGCATGGGTCAGAACCACGCCCTTGGGCTTGCCCGTTGTGCCCGAGGTGTAAAACATGGCGGCCGCTTGATCGGGGGGGATCGCCTTCCAGATCCGACGTACGCAGTCCGGGTCGCGTGCCAATTGCAAGCGTCCCTGCTCCATGACCTGTTCAATAAACTGGAGCTGATCCTGCTGGTAATTGCGCAGGCCGCGCGGGTCGTCATAAATCAGCGCGTCCAGATCGGGACACTGATCCCAGACTTCCAGCAGCTTATCGACCTGTTCCTGGTCTTCAACCACAGCCACGCGTATGCTGGCATCCAGCAAAACGTGCAACATTTCCTGGGCCACCGCATCCTGATACAGCGGCACGGGGACAGCGCCCAGCATTTGGGCCGCCATCATGGCCAGATACAAGCGCGGCCGGTTCTCACCGATCACCGCCACGTGCTGTCCGTCTTTGACACCCAGCCCGGCCAAGCCCGCAGCCAGTTGCTCGACCTGTTCGGCCAGTTCCCGCCACGTCCAGGTCTGCCAGATTCCCAGGTCTTTTTCGCGCATGGCGATTTTGTCGCCGCGCACCTGGGCATGGTGTTCTATCCAGGCTGGGAAGGTGCCGGGTAAACCCGCTACCTGCTCTTTATCCATCCGCACAACCATGTCTCCTCCGAATTTTCCCGGCTTGTTATGGTCCAGGAGGCTGCTTATGATTGAGACCGAAGGCGAACTTGATGCCCTCATGCTATTTGCAGCCTGTTATTAATCAAGGTATCGGCTGCCCGTCCCGAAGATTGTCACGGACATGACATTCGACCTTTAACGAGGGTTAATCCTCATGCATGTTGTAGACGCTTTATCCGAGCGAGCCGCCTGGTTTCGCCTGTTAACACCGGAGCTGCAAGAGCGTGTCCGGCGCGACACTTTAGTGACCGAATACGAGGCAGGCGCGATCGTTGAGCGCAAGGGAGAGCGCGCCACCGCCTGGATTGGCGTCCTGTCGGGCCTGCTCAAAGTATCGGTAGGAAACTCCGAAGGAAAGATTGCCTCCATGACGGGCGTGCCCGCCGGCGGCTGGATTGGCGAAGGCTCTTTGCTCAAGAACGAGGAGCGTAAATACGATGTCGTCGCCTTGCGCGCCAGCCAGGTCGCCCGCCTGCCCGCCCATAGCTTTAACGACTTGCTGGACCAGAGCATTGCGTTCAACCGCTACCTCCTGCATCAGCTTAATGAGCGTGTGGCGCAATTTATCGGCAAGGCGGAATACAACAGCCTGTCTACGCCCGATGCCCGCGTGGCACGCTGTCTGGCAGAGCTATTCAACCCGCTGCTCTATCCTGGAAAAGGTCTGCGCCTGGACATTACCCAGGAAGAAATTGGCTATCTGGCCCGCGTCTCGCGCCAGCGCGCCAACCAGGCCTTGCGCCAGCTTGAGAATGAAGGGCTGTTACTGATCAAGTATGGTGGCGTCCAGGTCGTGGACCTGGACGGCCTGAAACGTTACGGCGACGAATACGCCGCCTGATTATGCGGCTACTGCCTACCCGCTAAACGTCAATCCATACGAATGCCGGCACGCTCGATCACCGTGGCCCATTCAGCACGTTCACGCTGGGCATAGGCCTGGAACTCATCGGGCGTCATGGGCATGGGTTCCACACCCATATCGCGAATGCGCTGAGCCAGCTCAGGCGTTTTCAAAGCCTGCATCAAATCCTGGCTCAAACGTTGGCGGGCCGCTTCATCCATTTTTGGCGGGCCTACGATGCCCTGCCAGGCGTAGGCATAAAAGTCGGCGATACCAGCCTCGGCCATGGTCGGAACATCAGGCAACAAGCCACTGCGCTCGGGTGTGGCAACGGCCAGAACCCGCAGTTTTCCTGCTTTGATGTTGGACAGTGCTGCAGCGGAATCCACAAAGGACATGTCCACCTGACCGCCTAACAAATCCTGAATGGCTGGGGCCGCCCCCTTGTAGGGCACGTGCACAATCTTGGTGTCCGTACGCTGCTTGAACATTTCCAGCGCCAGATGGTGTGGCGAACCACTGCCAGCCGAGGAAGACGTCAGTTTTTCAGGCTGAGCGCGAGCGGCTGCCAGCAAATCAGCCACTGTTTTGTACGGTGACTCTTGTGGTACCGCCAGCATCAAGGGGAAACGGGCCAAACCACCCACATAGGTAAACGCCGCCGGATCGTATTGCAGCTTGCTGTACAGGGAAGAGTTAAAGGCCAGGGTGCCCGAGTCAGCCGTACCTACGGTATAGCCATCCGGTTTGGCATTGCTGACATAGGTCGCGCCAATAATGGTGGCCGCACCCGGTTTGTTTTCCACAATCAGCGTCTGGCCCAGGCTGCTTTCCAATTGCTTGGCCACCAGTCGGGCAATCACGTCTGAACCGCCCCCTGCGGGATAGGGCACGACCCAGGTCACTGCGGACTGGGGCCAATCCGCTGCCATCGCCGTTCCTGTCAGGCTGGCGCTCAGCAGCAGCACACCGGCTCCAAAATTCTTCCAATGCATGATGTCTCCTTGACAGCGCTTTTGACGCTGTTTTTTTAAGTTTTAAGCATCCCGCCTGGGATGCGCAGAGACATTATGCGCGGACAGCCGTGCGCAGGGCATTAGTAACGATGCGGATATCGATCAGCTGTAATCACGTGCGCCAAACAGGGCCGAACCCACGCGTACTTCGGTAGAGCCTTCTTGAATCGCCAGCTCGAAATCCCCGCTCATGCCCATGGACAGGCCTTGCACCTGCTCATAGCCCAACTCCACCAAACGATCACGCCACTGGCGCAACTGGGCAAAGCAAGCGCGTACGGCCTGAGGGTCATCGCTATTGATGGCCATCGTCATCAAACCACGTATTTTTAAGGTGTCCAGCGACCGCAAGGACTGCATAAATGCGGGTAATTCCTCCGGTGCCAGACCAAACTTGCTGGGTTCGGGCGAGGTTTTGACTTGAATGAGCACATCCAGGCTGCGCTGCTCCGTTTGCAGGTTTCGGTCCAGGGCCTGGGCCAGCGATAAACGGTCCAAAGACTGCACTTCGCTGGCCAGACGTGCGATGTCTTTAGCCTTATTGCTCTGCAGATGGCCTATCATCACCCACTGCACCGCGCGATCAGCCAACACAGCCTGCTTGTCCCGGATCTCTTGAACCTTGTTCTCGCCCATTCGCGACAAGCCTAAATCCAGGGCTTGGGCCAGCACGGGTGCTGGAAAGGTTTTACTGACGGGCAACAGAGCCACGGCATCGGCAGGGCGGCCTGCTTGCAGGCAAGCCTGTTCGATGCGTTGGCGCAACTGCGCCAGACGACCAGAAAGGGAAGAGTCAGAAGAAGCCATCAATGCACCAGCACCCAGATAAAACCATCGCAAACGCTGCAAACACAACAGCGGCCATTTCCGATAGCATAACTGTTGCAAACGGCCACCGCTAAGCCAATCAACAGCGTCTTTGCCGGGTTCTGCGTCTGCGCCCAACATATGCGACTGTGTACTCGTATCCCGTTTCCCCAACCTTATCGAGGAGCTCATGACAGATCGTCCCACCCATGCTTTGCCGTCATACCTGAACGCCGACGACGTCGGCCCGTGGGGTATTTATCTCGAACAAGTGGAGCGAGTCACTCCGTATCTGGGCAAACTGTCCCGATGGGTTGAAACACTCAAGCGCCCCAAGCGCACACTGATTGTCGACGTACCCATTGAACTGGATAACGGCACCGTGGCCCACTTTGAGGGCTACCGCGTTCAGCACAATACTTCCCGTGGCCCAGGCAAGGGCGGCGTGCGCTACCACCAGGACGTCACCCTGTCCGAAGTGATGGCCCTGGCTGCCTGGATGTCGGTTAAATCGGCTGCCGTGAATCTGCCATTTGGCGGTGCCAAGGGCGGTATTCGTATTGATCCCCGCAACCACTCCCAGGCGGAACTGGAGCGCATTACGCGCCGCTACACCAGCGAAATCGGTGTGATTATCGGCCCCAACAAAGACATTCCTGCCCCGGACGTGAATACCAACGCCCAGACCATGGCCTGGATGATGGACACCTATTCCATGAATGTCGGTGGCACCAGCACAGGCGTGGTCACCGGCAAGCCCGTATCCCTGGGCGGTAGCCTGGGCCGCGTGGAAGCGACTGGTCGCGGCGTGTTTACCGTCGGTTGCGAAGCAGCCCGCGATGCCGGTATTGACCTGAATGACGCCCGCGTCATTGTGCAGGGCTTTGGTAATGTGGGTGGCACAGCCGCCCGCCTGTTCCAGGAGGCCGGTGCCAAAATACTGGCCGTACAGGACCACACGGGCACGGTGTACAACCCCAATGGTCTGGATGTGCTGGCCTTGCTGAACCACATGGAGCAGCACAAGGGGCTGGCTGGCGCGCCCAACACGGAAGCTATCGCCAACGAGGACTTCTGGCATATCGAAACCGACCTGCTGATCCCTGCCGCACTGGAAGGCCAGATCAACAAAAACAATGCAGACCGCATCCGCGCCCGCATTGTGATTGAAGGCGCCAACGGCCCCACCACACCCGAAGCCGACGACATCCTGAACGACAAAGGCGTGACCATTGTTCCGGACGTGGTGGCCAACGCCGGTGGTGTGACTGTGTCCTACTTCGAGTGGGTCCAGGACTTCTCCAGCTTCTTCTGGACCGAGGACGAGATCAACAACCGTCTGGAAATGATGATGCGTTCGGCCTACACCACGGTGGCGGCGGTTGCCAAAGAGCACAACGTTACTTTGCGTACGGCGGCCTTTATTGTGGGCTGCGCCCGCATTCTGGAATCTCGTCAGGTACGCGGTCTGTATCCATAAGGTCATAAGGCGGCGTACCCGGTTTATGCCGCTTTTTATGAGCTAAATACAGCGCTTGTGCAAAAAAAACAGGGGGAAAGCGGTAGAATCGGGGCATCCAAGATATGACACCCGTATGAAACCCTTACCCCCTTTCTCTTTGACCGCAAGGACATTGCTGTGAATAACAATGACCTGAACGCGGCGGTCCAGGTTCGCGACATCCACAAACGCTTTGGCACCAACGAGGTGCTCAAGGGCATTTCCCTGCAAGCTCACAAGGGTGATGTGCTCTCCATTATTGGTGCCTCCGGCTCGGGTAAAAGTACCTTGCTGCGCTGCATTAATCACCTGGTCGTGCCTGATCAGGGCGAGATCCAGATCGGTGCCGACATTTTGCGCAGCCATCGCAATCGCAAAGGGGAATGCCAGACAGACAACCCACGCCTGCTGGAAAAAGTACGCGCACGTCTGGGCATGGTGTTTCAGAACTTCAATCTGTGGTCGCACCGCACGGTGCTGCAAAACGTCACCGAAGGCCCGATTCATGTCAAAGGCCGTCCTGCCCGTGAAGCGGCCGACTACGCACGCGAGCTGCTGGGCAAAGTGGGCCTGAGCAATAAATGCGATGCCTACCCGGCGGAGCTGTCCGGTGGCCAGCAGCAACGCGTGGCCATTGCCCGTGCTCTGGCTATGGACCCGGATGTTTTGCTGTTTGATGAACCGACCTCGGCCTTGGACCCGGAAATGGTAGGCGAAGTACTGCGGGTGATTCGTCAGCTGGCCCAAGAAGGCCGCACCATGATTCTGGTCACCCACGAAATGAATTTTGCGCGTGACGTCTCTTCCGAGACTATTTTCATGCACAACGGCCTGGTTGAAGAACGTGGTCACCCCAAAGACTTGTTCGATAGGCCACAATCCGAGCGTCTACAGCAGTTTCTACAACCAATGCAGTAAGATCATCGCTTCTTGAATACGACACCGGCTGGAAAACCAGCAGGGCCAATACGGCCCTAACCAGCCTATCCACAAAGGAGAGCCAGACCATGAGTTTCCTCAGCAAGACCCTGATCTGTGCCAGCCTGGCCCTGTTGGGCTCCCAGGCTGCAATGGCAGACACCCTGAAAATCGGTACTGAAGGCGGTTACCCACCATGGAGCATGGTGGACGCAGCTGGTAAGGTCACCGGCTTTGACGCCGATGTGGGCGCTGCCCTGTGCAAAGAGCTGAACAGCGACTGCAAATTCATCGTGCAAGCCTTTGACAGCCTGATCCCTTCGCTGGATGCCAAGCGCTTTGACCTGATCATCTCGGGTATGTCCTACACCCCCGAGCGTGCCAAGCGCGTGAACTTCAGTATTCCTTACGCCGTTGAAGACGCCATTTTCGTTCTGCCTAAGAACAGCGAGCTGGTTGGCGCCGACAACGAACAAGCTATTTTTGACGGTCTGGCCGGCAAAACCATTGGCGTTCAGGGCGGCACTACTCACGGCGCATTCCTGGCCAAGAAAGCCCCCAAGACCACCATCAAGAACTACGAAACCCTGGACCAGATGCAAATCGATCTGGACGCCGGTCGTCTGAACGGCACGTTTGCCGACCTGACCTCGCAGTCCAAGTTCCTGCATAAAGTCGGTGAGCAGAACTTTGCCTTGTCCAAACTGGTCGTCAAAGGCTCGTCCGATCCTGAAACCCTGGGTTATGGCATTGCCGTTGGTATTCACAAAGACAATGCAGAACTGAAAGCCAAGGTTGACGCCGCCCTGTGCAAGCTGATCGACGATGGCACTGTCAAAACCGCCAGCGAAAAGTGGTTTGACATCGACATCGCCAACTACGAGATCTGCAAGAAATAAGTCGAGAAGTACCACTTGATGCTAGAGACCATTTTTAATGTGCTGCGCGAAGGCTGGGGCTGGATGTTCCTTCGCGGAGCAGCAATGACCTTGCTGATCTCCGTTTTGGGCATGGCCCTTGGCGTAGTCATTGGGATTACAGGAGCCAGCATCAAGACCAACGGGCCACGCTGGTTGCGTGGTCCCGTCAGCCTGTACACCACAGTTGTTCGCAGTATCCCCGAGCTGCTGATCATCTATCTGCTGTTTTTCGGCTCAGTGCAAGTTGTCTCCGATCTGGCCGACTTCATGCGCATGGAAGATGTCATAACGCGCTGGTTCCCCGCACTGGTCGGCATTTTGGCCATTGGCCTGATTGCGGGCTCCTACAGCGTGGAGGTGTTTCGCGGTGCCTTGCAAGCCATTCCCGAAGGCCAGATCGAAGCCGCCAAAGCCATAGGCATGTCGTCCTGGCAGCGTCTGCGCCGCATTATCCTGCCGCAAATGTTCTGGTACGCCCTGCCCGGCGCCAATAACGTCTGGCAGACCGCATTAAAAGACACTGCCCTGATCTCCCTGGTTGGCCTGGTCGAGATCATGCGTGCCGCCACCCTGGGTGCCGCCAATACGCGCGAACCCATGGCTATGTACCTGATTGCGGGCGTGCTTTATTTTCTGATTGGTGCCTGTAGTCAGGCCCTGTTTTTGCTGGCCGAACGTTACACCGGCAAAGGCATGAGAGCCCGGGCATGATTGATCTGGAATTATTCAAGACCACAGTCGAAACCCTGTTTAAAGGGTTTGGCTTAAGTGTGTATATCGGTCTGTGGGGCATTGTGCTGTCGCTGTTCATTGGCCTGTCGCTGGCCTTGATGCGTCAGTCCAGCAGCCGAGCCCTGCGCAGCTTTGCCTTTAGCTACAGCACCGTGTTTCGCGGTACGCCCCTGCTGGTGCAATTGTTCCTGCTGTATTACGGCGTCGGCACCCTGAGCTTTGTGCGTGAATCCCCCACCTTGTGGTGGCTGTTCAGCGATGGGGTGCGCTGTGCAATTTTGGCCATTGGTTTGAATAGCGGCGCTTACGTCAGCGAAGTATTCCGTGGCGGTTTCCAGGCGGTGCCAGTGGGCCAGATTGAAGCGGCCAAATCCATAGGCATGTCAGCCTGGACACGGTTTCACCGCGTGGCTTTTCCTTTGGCGATCCGCCAGGCCCTGCCCGCCTATAGCAATGAAATTGTGCTGGCGATCAAAGGCACCAGTCTGGCCTCAACCATTGCGGTGATGGACCTGACCGGCCATGCCAAACGCTTGATGAACCAGAACTACGCCATCATCGAGACCTTTGTTATTGCAGGCCTGCTATACCTGCTGATCAACTTTACTTTGCTGTCGGTGGTGCACCTGATTGAGCGCTGGCTGAAAGTGCGCCGTTAAACCGGCGTTACCCTGAAGCAGTCTCTCCGCACCCCATAGCGCAACGACTGGACGCGGAGCACTATCATGCCGACACGCCCCAAACTGGCCCTGGTGGGTACAGGCGGCACCATTGCCGCCACCACCCAGTCCAATACCGGCCTGACTGATTACGACATCACCCAAGGCGTGCAAACGCTTTTGCAGGCTGTGCCTGGCATTACCGGGCTGGCCGATCTGGAATGCCATCAGATTTTCAATGTAGACAGCCGGGCCATGAGCTCGCTGATGCTGCTGGAAATGTCGCACAAGCTCAATGAGCTCTTGGCCAGGCCCGACATTAGCGGCGCGGTGATCACCCACGGCACCGATACGCTGGAAGAAAGCGCCTTTTTCCTGCATTTAGCCCTAAAAACCGACAAACCCGTGGTGATGGTGGCCGCCATGCGTCCCGCCTCGGCTCTCAGCGCAGACGGGCCGCTGAACCTGTATCAAGCCGTGCAAGTCGCCTGCTCTTCACAGGCACAAGGCCAGGGCGTCATGGTTCTGCTCAATGACCAGATCCACAGCGCCCGGTTTTTAAGCAAACAACATACAACCCAGACCAATGCCTTTGGCTCGCCCGATGCCGGCCCGCTAGGGCTGCTTGCCGGTGGCCAGCCACGCTTTATGATGCGCAGCCTGCTGCCCCATACCACTAGCAGCCAGTTTGATGTGCGTACTCTCTACAGCCTGCCCAAAGTCCAGGTTTTCTACGACCACCCCGACACCCTGGCTGAACTGTATCGTCACGCCGCGCAAAGTGGTGTCCAAGGAATTGTGGTCGCAGCGACGGGGAACGGCAGCCTGACACCCGGTGCGCTGGAGGGCGTAAGCCGGGCGCATCGATTGGGTGTGGTGTGTGTACGCGCTTCTCGTATCCATGCTGGGCCTGTCACTGATAGTGCCTACGATGAGGATCACCACACTATCGCCTCGCATTACTTGCCTGCACAAAAGGCTCGGATTTTGTTGATGCTGTGTCTGGCTACACAACTGGACCACAGTCAGATAGAAGCCGTTTTCCGCGATTACTAGGCTGTGCTGCTCGCTGCCTGCCTGCCAACGACCAAACACTACCTAGATAGCACCTCCTAGGCCTGGACTTGTCTCTTGGCAGGCTCAGACATCCTGCAAATGGCGAGGATGCGCGCCGTTCAGACCAATTCCAGCTGGCGTTGGCTACTAAAGCGCTGGTGCTGTCCAGTAACAGGATCTACAAAGGCGATATGCCGAGCCAGTAACTGCAAGGGCTGGCTGAAGTCGTCCGCTGCTCGCTCAGCCAGCAAGGTCGGATAGAACACATCGTTAAGAATAGGCGCACCCAAACTGCTCAGATGCACCCGCAACTGATGTTTGCGGCCACTTTGAGGCCGCAAACGGTAAAGCGCCAAATGCTGCCCCTGCGCATCGTGCCAATCTCGCTCGCCCTTGATCTCAGTGCGGCTATTCGGTTCACCCACTACTTCCTGCATAACAAATTTGTTGGCTACTTCTTGCATCCTGCTGCTATAGCTCAAACCCTGAATGAGTTTGCACTGAAAGGGGGCTACGGCTTCGTATTCTTTGTCGATACAGCCCTGTTGAAACAAAGACTGATAGGCACCACGTAAGGCGGGATCACGGCAAAACAGCAAAATGCCTGCCGTTTCCCGATCCAGTCTATGAATAGGGCTGATGCCGTCTTCCCCAAAATGGCGTCGTACTCGTGTCAATGCCGTTTCGTACAGATAGCGCCCCCCCGGCGTTGTCGCCAGGAAATGCGGCTTATCTACGGCAATCAATCGCTCGTCCGCATACAGGACAGGCATCTCAAAAGGCACTGTCGCTTCATTCTCAACCACGCGGAAATACCAAAGCCAGCGTTCCGCTTGATAAGGCGTATCCACCTGCTGAGCTACACCTTTTTCGTCCAGGATATCGCCCCGTGCCAGCCGGTCGCGCAACACCTCCGGACTCAGGTACGGAAAGCGCTCTAATAAAAAATCATCTAACCGCAGCCAAGGGCCACGCGGGCACCATACTTTGCTGGGGCTCACGCCCTCTCGCGAGGGCAAGGGGGAGCGATTCGTCATCCAATTCATACCTGCAACCGTATAGAAAACGGCCCGCTATCACGGCGGGCCGGTCATCAAGCATCGTAAGTGTACTCTCAGCGCTAGGACGCTCGCGCAGGTTCCGGCACATCGGGACTAAGGCGCATCCGTACTCCCTGCCGTAGCCACATCCAGATCAGAATCAAGAAAGCAGGCAGGTAAACCCAAAATTCCGACGGGCGGTCCGGATGAGGGACTTTGACCTGTTCAATATCCCAGCCTTGTTCCCAACCAGCTCGGCGCGCAGGGCTGCCAAAAGAAACAGAAGCGATCTGTGCCGTATCACCAAAGGCCATCACGGTGACACCAGCCATAGATAAACGTTTAGTCGCCGCAGCTACGCCAGTTGAGCTATCGCCTTCCGGCAAAGCGGGCAGCGACACTGCTACCGTCTTTTGCAAGTCATCGCCCTCCAGATTCATACCGGCTAGTTGAACCACTAAATTGGCTCCGGCTGGCAGAGTCTGAACGACTTGCATCAACTCGGATGCTGGGCGTGCCTGGTATTCCTCGCTGATCTGATCCATGAACCAGTCAGGGCGAAACAGCATAAACGTCACCAGCAAAAGCAGCCCAATTTCCAACCAAGTCGTTTTGATACGAAGCCACCCCATGGTCGCCGCAGCAAAGGTCAGGGAAGCCACGGTTGCCCCAATAACAACAAGGCTCAGTTCCCACACGCTGTGTATCCCAATGAGCAAAAGCATGGGATTAAAGATGAACATAAACGGTAGTACTGCCGTACGCATGGCATACGTCACGCCTTGAATACCCGTTTTTATCGGATCCTCTCCTGAGATGGCCGCCGCCGCGAAGGTTGCTAAGCCTACTGGCGGAGTAATGTCGGCCATGATGCCGTAATAGAAAACAAACATATGGACCGCGATGAGTGGAATCACCATTCCGCTTTGCGCCCCCAGTTCCACCACCACGGGTGCCATCAAGGTCGCCATCAGAATGTAGTTGGCAGTAGTGGGCATCCCCAAACCCAGGACCAGACACACAGCAGCTGTAAAAAACAGCATGATCAGCACATTACCCATCGAGACCATTTCTACGAATGCGGTCATCCGCAGACCCAGCCCCGTCAAGGTAATAGCTCCCACTATCAATCCTGCGGTACCGCAGGCAATTCCAATGCCCACCATGTTACGGGCGCCCTCTTGCAGGCCTACACATGCCTCACGTATACCTTGTTGCAAGGGCTGCGCCATGGCCTGTTTGCGAAACCAGGCCATCAGCGGGCGCTGAGTGAGCATTTGGAACAGCATTGAGACCACCGCCCAGAAAGCGGACAGACCGGCGGACATCATCTCCACCGTTAAGCACCACACCAACACCCCGATAGGAATCAGAAAATACAGCCCGGCTCGGACGGTCGGCCAAGGCTCAGGACGAACCGGCGTATTCACGTTAATGTCCGTAGGCAGGTCCTCATGGGCGGCGGCTAATTTCAATAGAAACACATACAGAACCAGAATGAGAAACAGCAAAATCCAGATAGCCGCCTCTCCTGCCAGGGTCTGCACACCGATTCCTATCCAGTACACAAGCCCCATCACAATCAAGGTTCCAGCGATCCCCATCCCCCATCCGGCCATTTTGCGAGTAAACGTTTTCGGCGGCCCCGAGGCCATCATGGGTTTGATACCCAACTTGAGCGCTTCCAGATGGACAATGTAGAACAGTGCAATATAAGAGATCACCGCAGGCAGCAGAGCATGGCGAATAATGTCGGTATATGGGATGCCGACATACTCAATCATCAAGAATGCGGCTGCTCCCATCACGGGTGGCATGATTTGCCCATTCACCGACGACGCTGTTTCAATCGCTCCTGCCCGAATGCCCCCATAGCCTGCTTTTTTCATCAGGGGGATGGTAAAAATCCCGCCTGTCACAACGTTAGCCACCGATGAGGCCGACACAATCCCGTTGACAGCCGAGGACACGACGGCGACCTTGGCTGGGCCACCACGTAGATGCCCCAACAAAGCAAAAGAGACCTGCATCATGTAATTACCGGCCCCACATCGGTCCAGCAAAGAGCCCAGCAGCACGAAGATGAAAATATACGAAACAGACACGCCCAAGGCGACACCGTACACGCCTTCGGTGGTCAGCCACATATGCGAGACCAGACGCTGGAGCGAGGCGCCGCGATGCGACAACGCGTCCGGCAGCCAAGGTCCAAGGAAAATATAAGCAATGAAGATAATCGCCAGAACCGCCATCGGCGCTCCCAGAGATCGACGCGTGGCTTCCAACAGCAACACCAAGCCAAGACTAGCGACGATGATGTCCATTTGGGTCGGAATCCCTGGACGCATCGCCAGCTCTTTATAGAAAAAGAACAGGTACGAGCCACAAAATGCCGCGACCAGCGCCAGCAGCCAGTCGTGGATCGGAATACGATCACGTGCCGATTTTTTGCGTGCAGGAAAAGCCAAATAGGCCAGAAACATCGCAATGCCCAAGTGCAAGGCACGGGCTTCGGTATCGTTAAAAATCCCCAGGCTCAGCGTAAAAGGCAGTGGTGATGCGTACCAAAGCTGGAACAAAGACCAGCCTACCGCCGCCACAAAAAGGATCATGCCAGCCACGCCCGTCACCGAGCGCCCTCCACGATCCACATCGGCAACCAGTTTTTCCAGCTCAGCTGTTTCGTTTTGCGTCAGGGCGACGTCTGGCCCCGTTCCTTGATGTTCTTGTTTTGTCATTGGCTTTTGTCTCCAGGAAAGCCTGGCTCTTGGCCCGGTTCTACCGGGCCGGCGTGCAAGACGCCTGACCACCTGAGCCAGGCGGCCCAGGTCATCACTGCTGAATCCCAAGCCGCCATCACGGCTTGGGAGGCGCGACCTGGCCGACTAATTACAGCCAGTCAGGTCCAGGTCTTTTTAAAGCAGACCTTTTTCCTTGAAGTACTTTTCAGCACCAGGATGCAATGGCGCAGACAGGCCATTTTTCGCCATGTCTTCTTTTTTCAGATTGGCGAATGCGGGATGCAAGCGTCTGAAGTCATCGAAATTGTCAAACACGGCCTTCACCACGTTGTAGACCGACTCTTCAGGCACATCCTCGGAGGTCACAAACGTGGCCAACACTCCATATGTTTCTGTGTCTTCGGGATTATTGGGGTACAGGCCCCCTGGAATCGTCGCTTTGGCGTAGTAGGGGTGGGCGTCAACCAGCTTGTCCACCGCAGGCCCCGTCAAAGGCACCAGCTTGGCCCCGCAGGATGTCGTAGGGTCTTGAATGTTGGCTGAGGGGTGGCCTACACCATAAATAAAACCGTCGATTTTGCCGTCGCACAGTGCCGGGCCATGCTCATCGGGGCGCAACTCAGACGCCAAGGAGAAGAAGCTGCTATCCAGGCCCATTGCCAGCAGTAACTGATCCATCGAGGCTCGGGTCCCCGAACCAGGATTACCCACGTTAAAGCGTTTGCCTTTGAAATCATCAAAGCTGCTGACATTAGCTTCTTTACGTGACAAGACCGTAAAGGGCTCAGGATGGATCGAGAAGACCGAACGCAGTTTCTTGTAGGCACCGCCATCCTTGAACTGACCTTCGCCGTTATAAGCGTTATAGCCAACATCGGACTGCACCACGCCCAGGTCCAACTCGCCCGCCTTGATGGTATTGACGTTAAATACCGAGCCACCCGTTGACTCAACCGAACAGCGCACGCCATCGGCCCCACGGTCTTTATTGACCAGACGGCAAATGGCGCCACCGGCTGCGTAATACACCCCAGTCACCCCGCCCGTACCAATACTGACAAACTTTTGTTGTGCGCTGGCCGGCAAAGGACTCAAAAGCAGTGTGCACAGCGCAGCTGCCACGCTTGAGGCCAATACAACTTTTTTGCCTGTTTTTTTTACCGTGTGATTCATTGTCATCTCTCCCTCGGGGTTCTCCCCTGTTTGAATAGCCGGTATGACCGGTTTTCTCTTACAAGCAGCACACGTTTGAAAGCCAGGGTTTGACCTTGCCAGACCTGATGCAAGGTCCAGACTCAAGACACGTGCCCGCCACTGCTATCGTCGTACTGCCAGTAAATTTCCTGGCGCTGAAAAGAGGCCTCCAGCTGTGCTAAACGTTGCACCACTGTCTTGCCACCTAGCGCCGCTATGCGTGCCAATACATGCTCTGCAATGCTGACCGTGCCTACCAAAGAATGAAAGAAGCTGGCTGCAGGTTGTGTAGCTGCCTGAGAATCAAACAACAAAACATGCGCGGCGCCTTGCGCAACAGGGGACAAGACGCTGTCAGTCAATGCCACTACGGTGGTGCCGCGCTGCACCGCGTGCTGAACACTCTTGACCACCGCTTTCACATACGGAGCTTGGCTGATGACGATCAATACACCACCACTGTCCAGCCCCGTCTCCAATTCCACCAGCAGGTCGGCCGCCCGGTTAAGCAATACCCCATTGCCACACATCAATTGGTAGGCATAGTGCATCTGAAACGCGCAGGCAAAACTGGCCCCCAAGCCTAAAAAACCCACTTTGGAGGCTGCCAGAATGGTCTGGGCACACGCATCCAGGCTGCTCACTGGGTTAAGCCTCTGCACAGAGCGCAACGCCTCTTCTTGCTGTTGGCTCAAGGCACGCGCCTGCTGCTCGCAGGCCTGGCTTCCTTGCAAATTTTGCGCACGCGAGGCCATCGTGCTGCCATTGCGGTGCAAGGCCTGCTGAAACGGCGCTCGAAAACTGGCATAACTGTCATAGCCAGCGGCTCGGGCTAAACGCAACATGGTTGCGGGGGCAATAGCAAGTTCCTGGGCCTGCTTGCGCATTGACCACAAACTGACTTCGACGGGATGACGCTCCACCCATTGAGCAGCGCGACGCAACTCGGGCGTCAACTCAGGCAAGATGCGCTGCAACCGCAACAAGGGTTCCATCCCAATCCCTACACAAAATTTCACGGAATAAAACGCATGTTAAACTGAATGGCCACCAAAAAAACAAATGTTTTCCTAGGGTTTGCCCGCAAATAAGTACAAATAAATCAAGACGCGGACAGTCCGACATCAATCTTTCCGTGCGCTAGCCAAGTAGGCAAACTAACGAATTTCAAAAAAATCATAGCGTTTGTCGGTGTAGGAGCGTTGTATATCCACGAGCTCCACCAAGGCATGTTCAGGCCCGATATGCAGCCAGCTAACCATCTGATCTATTACATCGGGACTGCCTTGCAACAGTAGCTCTACCGAGCCATCTGCCGCATTGCTGACCCAGCCTTTCACTCCATAAAGATGCGCGTGGCGCAGGGCTGTGGCCCGAAAGCCCACACCCTGCACGCGTCCCTTGACACACACATCCACTGTTTCATACTCCGCCATTGGCTTTCCCCTGCTATTTGTTCCCGAAATGCGGCACGCATCCGCTCCACATCCCGATATTCAGTTAAATTAGTCGCATCATTGTTGCATGACCGCACCTGCCCCTGAATCCCTGCTTTGCGCAGCTTTCCCACTATGAATTTGCCCCGCCTTCTTACTCTATCGCTGCGCCGGGCAATATACATGCTAGGCATGCTAGCCATCCTGGGATTGATGGCACCCGCCAGCCAGGCCGCTGTCCACTCCCCACAGCGCATTGTGCGGGTGGGCATCTACGAAAACCCACCCAAACTTCTTCTGGATAGCCAAGCCCGCCCCGGTGGGATTATGGGCGAACTGCTGCTGGAAATTGCCAAACGCGAAGGCTGGACCCTGGAGGCCGTGCAATGCGACTGGCAGCAATGCTTGAACGCCCTGCAAAACGATCTGATCGATCTGGTGCCAGGTCTGGCCTATTCCCCCGAACGCTCTGCCCTTTACAGCTTTCACAACCGGGCTGTACTGGAGGACTGGTCGCAAATTTTCACCGGGAAAACCACTCACATCGGTGCGCTTAATGACTTGAATGGCAAACGGATTGCTGTCATGAGCGGGACCCTGCAATTAACCCAGCTCTACAATATTTTGCAGAAGCTGGAGCTGGGCTCCAAGCTGGTTATTACAGACTCCCAGTACAACGCCTTAAAACTGGTCCAGAACAAACAGGCTGATGCCGCTGTGGTGGGCCATTTATTTGGGGTGCGCCATGTGGGTGAATACAATCTGAAATCCGCCCCCATTCGCCTGGAACCCACCAATACGTATTTTGTGACGGCCAAAGACCGGCATCCCGAACTGTTGGCCGCTATTGATACACATATCAAAAAATGGCGGGACAATAACGACGCTTTCTACACCGAAACGCTGAACCAGTGGGGCCTGCGCCTGATCGAAAAACCGACCAAGCCCTGGATTATCCCCACACTGCTGACTCTAGGCGTACTGCTGACGATTGCCGTGCTCACCGTCACCCTGATGCGGATTGGTCTGCGCCGCCAGCGCAAGAAGCTGGTCCGCACCGAACATCATCTGCACACCGTGCTGGATGCCATTGATGCCTATGTCTACATCAAAGACGACCAATTCCGGTATCTGTACGCCAACCGCAAGCTGTGCGAGGACCTGAACTACACCATCGACAGCATTGTGGGCAAAACCGATCAGGATCTGTACGCCAACAAACAGACCATTAACGAGTTCCGTCACAACGACGAGCAGGTGCTGTACAGCGGCGAACGACTGGCCGTGGAAGAGGTGGTACGCGACCGCAAGGGCGATATTCGTGCCACTTTTTTCTCTATCAAAATGCCGGTCAAGGACCCCGAAACACGACACACTAATCTGTACTGTATTTCCACCAATATCTCGGCTCTGAAAGCCACCCAGTCTGAAAACTACCGGCTGGCTTTCTACGATCCGCTGACCGAGCTGCCCAACCGCCGCCTGCTGCTGCAGCGACTAGAGCGCCACTTGCAGACCATAGAGCCGTACAAACGCCCCGGCGCACTGTACTTTCTGGATCTGGACCGTTTCAAGCACATTAACGACGCCCGTGGACACGCTATTGGCGATGCCCTCTTGCGCAAGGTGGCGCGCCGCCTGTCCTTGATTATTGACCCACAAGACATCGTGGCCCGCCTGGGCGGCGATGAGTTTGTCATCCTGAAGATCCTGCATCCGGGCACCGTACGCGACTGCTACAAAGAAGCGCTGGAATTTGCCGAGCTAGTACGCACACGCCTGGAAGAGCCCTACAACATTGAAGGCCACTCTTACTTGAGCAGCAGCAGTATTGGCCTGGCCCTGATTACCGACAGCACCCTGACTTCTGAAGACTTGATGCGTCAGGCGGACACCGCCATGTATCGCTCCAAGGAAAATGGCCGTAACCAGATCACCCTGTACGAGCCCGGCATGCAGGAAGCCCTGGAAGAACATTTGAGTCTGCAGCACGATCTGCGTTTTGCCATTGGTTCGGATCAGTTACGTCTGTTTGTGCAGTCTCAATACGACAAACAAAACCGCATCTGTGGGGCCGAGGTGCTGCTGCGTTGGCTGCACCCCAAGCGCGGAATGCTGACCCCCAATCTATTCATTCCCCTGGCCGAAAGCACAGACCTGATCACCCCTTTAGGTGACTGGATCATGGCTTCGGTCTGTGACCTGTTGCTTCAAACTCAACAGTCGAGCTTCCCGATCTCCATTAACGTCAGCCCGATCCAGTTCCGCCGCCCCGACTTTGCGCGCCGCACGCGCCAGATCCTGGAAAGCAGCGGAGCTCCCGCTCACCGCCTGATCTTTGAGATTACAGAAGGCGTGCTGATGGAGGATTTTGCCTCCGCCAACAGCATGATGCGCGAACTGAAAGACCTGGGAATTCGTTTTTCCATGGACGACTTTGGCACGGGCTACTCCAATCTGGCCGCTATCCGCCGCCTGCCTCTGTACGAGCTGAAAATGGACCGTAGCCTGATTCTGGGCGTGCCCCTGGAACAGGAAGCCAACGCCATTGTGCGCACCGTGCTGGCCATGGCCCGCCAACTGGGCCTACATGTCGTGGCGGAAGGAGTGGAGAACGAGCAGCAAAAAGAGTTTTTGCTACGCCGCGGCTGCCATGCCCTACAAGGCTACCTGTTCTGTGCTCCCCAACTGGTGGAGCAATGGCTAGAAGTTATTCAGCAGGATGATGACTCTGGATCTGTCTCTGAACAATAAGCACGTCAATCTGCATAAGCCTGCATTAGTCCCATAGTGGGACTAATGCAGGCTATGCGAGTCCTAGCTGCAGCACCCTCACGCATCCGGCTCTTTGCCTTGAGCAGGCTCCGCCTCCTCCGGCAATACCCAATCCAGACGTTCGTGCTCTATATCGGTATGCAAAGGCTCAATACCAGGTTGTGTACGCTTGGCGCGAGCCGACAACTCGGCAAAGCGGCTGACTTTGCCATACAAACCTTGCTGCCCTGCCAGCGCCGTCACTGTGCTGTTGTAGTGCTTACCCGCCTGCCCCAAGGTTTCGCCCAGTTTTTTCAGGCGTTCCGCCAGGATAGAGACCTGGTTGTAGATATCCCCGGCACGCTGGCTTAATTCGTGGGCCTGCTCGTTGCTGCGCACCATCATCCAGATATTGGCTACGGTGCGCAAAATGGGTAGCAAGGTCGTATGTGAAACCATCAAAACATTCTTGCCCAGCCCGTAGTCAAACAGACTGTGGTGCTGCTGCAGTGCCTGCATATAAGCCGCCTCGATAGGCACATACATGAACACAAAGCCGGGACTATTTAAACCGGGTAAGGCGCTGTAATCCTTGGAAGCCAGATCATCGATATGATTGCGCAGCGCCTGCACATGGGCTTGCAGACTTTGCTGACGCTCTTCCTCCGTTTCCGCACGAATGGCGCAGTCGTAATCCACCAAGGACACTTTGCAATCCAGCACCAAATGCTTGTCCTGGGGCAGGTGCACCACAAAGTCGGGGTAACGCAGGCGGCCTTGCTCGTCGCGCGCCTGCCATTGGGTGTCGAAGTGTACGCCTCGCACCAGCCCGGCCACTTCCAGTGTTTTTTCCAGTTGGGTCTCGCCCCAATTACCCGTCGTCTTTTTGTCGCCCTTCAGTGCCACAGCCAAGGAGTGGGCTTCGGCACTCATGCGCAGACCCATTTCCTGCATGCGTTGCAACTCCAGGCTCAAAGCCGTCTGACCTTTGACGGACTCATCGTGCACTTGATTCACACGCAGTTGGAAGCCGGCTAGCTGCTCCCGGAAAGGTCGCAACATTTCATCCAGCGTACGCTGGCTATCCTGGCGCAGTGTTTGCCCTTTGGCCTCTAGGATCTGCTGCGCCAACGACTCGAACTGCAGGCGCATTTGCTCGCGGCTATGCTCTAAATCTTCCTGAATAGCCTGATTCCGCATTTGCTGGGTCTGCAACTGAGCATCGCGACGTATCAGCTCTTTATCCAGCTCAACCGCCCGGTCCTGGGCATCCTGCGTTTGTTCCTGGGCATGGGCCAAATCCTGTTCCAGGCGTGCACAGCGGTCTTGCAAAGCCTGCTCAATAGGCGCACTCATGCGCGACCGTAACCACAGCCCGAGCAGCAAACCCAACGCCAAGGCGACCAGGGCAATCAGCACATCCATTCCCGTCAAAGCGAGCTCCATCCACCGTACTCCTGCCCAGCACCGCCATCTCAGGAGTGTCCTGGCTGGTCTGACTGAGTAAGCCTGCTATTTAACCGTATAACGCTGGTATTTTATACACCCTTTTAATGCCGACCTCGAAAGACGGTGGGATGAGTGCGTCCGCCCCCTTGCCCAGCAAAACCGGCACCGCCTAGACACATCCAGACAAAACTGGACGCGAAATCCCGTATTTGGGGGACAAATCAGAAACGTCTGCCCCTTAGGATGGGAAGGTCTCTGACTTTTATGGCTTGTCATGAACTGGATCAGCAATGCACGGATTGTGGCGATTTTTTCTGTCGTCTGCCTGCATATCGCCGCCTATGCCGTATTGAATGCCGAGCTGGGCACCGCCAACTGGTGGAGCGGCAATCTGTACGATGCCGCTACCCGCTGGTGTGTGCCGGTGTTTGTCATGGTCAGTGGTGCTCTGCTGCTCGAACCCCGCCCCCAGGAAGGCATGAAGCTGTTTTATCGCAAACGGGCAGCACGAGTCTTACTGCCGCTACTGTTCTGGACAGCCTTTTATCTGGGCTGGACGGCGTTCAAACAGCACTGGTGGACACCTGAAGCTGACCCTTACCCTTATCTGGAACGCCTGCTGCAAGGCCGGCCCTACTTCCACCTGTGGTTTATGTACATGATTGTGTTCCTGTACCTGTTCACGCCTTTTTTGCGACGCATGGTACAGAGCACCAATCTGCGGCAACTGGCCGCGCTAACCGGGGCGAGCTTTGTGCTTTCTGCCCTAAGTACGCTCAGCAACCCGGACTTGAATACTCACTCAGCGCCCTTCTTCACCTGGTTCCTATCGTATCTACCCTATTTTTTATTGGGTTATGTACTACGCAAAGTCCCCGTGAATGTGCCTCGCTGGTTAACCATAGCGGTGCTGCTAACCAGTATTGCCGCAACTGCCTGGGGCTTTTATGCTCTGGCCCTCACGCACGACCGTCAAACCGGCGCGTATTTCTATGATTACCTGAGCATCACCGTCATTCCCATGTCCATTGCGCTGATTTTGCTGCTGCGCGATTGGAATCAGCCTTTGATCAACTCACGTATCAGCACCCATCTGGCGGAGCTGACTTTGGGTGTGTACTTAATCCACCCTTGGCTGATCGACTTGATGTATCGCTATCTGTTTACGGCACTGGATTTCAATGCTCTGTGGTCGATTCCATTACTCGCGACGGCGATTTATGGCGCCTCCCTCCTGCTGACGGCAGGCTTTAAAGCTACTCCAGGCCTGCGGGCGACGGTCTAAGGTAAAAAATTAAACAAAAAATAGGCAAGCATCCAAGGAGGATCTTGCCTATTTTTGCTAGTGGCTACTAGTCACTAGACTCTGGCTCGCCATGTACTACCAGCCAACAGTTCAGGGGCGAAATGGAGTGTCATCAATAGGCGAAGCTTCACCCGTCAGATGAGCCGCCAAAATCGCCGCGCTACCGCAAGCCAAGGTAAAGCCCAACGCGCCGTGACCTGCGTTCACCCACAAACGACCCGCCAATTTGCTCGCCCCCACAACAGGTTTGCCTGACGGTGTGGCCGGGCGCAAACCGGCCCAAGTTTGAGCCTGTTCCAGTGGCAAACCAGGAAACAGATCTTTCACCTGCTGCTTCAACGTCGCCATACGGCCCGCAGGAATATCCAGGCCATTAAAACCAATATCGACCATGGCGGCCATACGCAGTACTTCACCCAGACGGGCGTACACAATGCGCTGCTCGTAATCGGTAACGCTGATAGCAGGTACAGCTTGATCCAAGCCTTCCAACGGCAGGCTCAAGCTGTAGCCTTTCAAGGGATAGATCAAAGGACGACCACCCAGCTGACGCAGCAAAGGCACGGTGCCCATACCGCTGGCAACGACGAACTGATCCGCCTGGATCTCGCCCTCTGCGGTTTGAACGGCACGAATATCGCGCCCTTCCATCACAAAACGATGCACTGGCGTATTCAGCTTTAGCTGGTAGTCGCTATCGTTTTGCATGCGCTCATGCAAGGCCAGCGAAAACAGATAGGCATCACCTGCCTCTTCGCTAGGTGTGTAGATCGCGCCCTGCAAACGCGAACCCATAGCCTGCAAGGAAGGCTCCAGTTCCAATACCTGTGCGGCTTCCAGTACTTGCTGCGAAGAACCCATATCCGCCTGCAACTGGGCCTGCTCACGAGCATGCTGGAAAGGGCCAGGGCTACGGAAGGCAATCAATTTGCCATTGGTCTGATGAGCGAACTCCAGGTTGAAGCGCTCTTGCCAGTCGTGCAGGATGTCGCGGCTCAGATAGGACAAGGTCAGCATCTGGGCGGTGGTACGACGCACCACATCACCACGGCAGGCTTTCAGAAAATGCAGCAACCAGCGCCATTGCTGGGGGCTAAGTGCAGGTTTGAAACGCAGCGGCGAATCTTTATTCAATAACCAGCGCGGCAAATCCTTGAATACGCCCGGATCGGCCAGGGGGGCCACATAGCTGTAGCTTAGCTGTCCACCATTGGCAAAGCTGGTCTGCCCGGCAACTTGCGAACCGGCTTCCAGTACCGTGACCTGCACCCCTTTCTGGCGCAACATGAACGCGGTGCTCATACCAATGACACCGGCGCCGATAATACATACATGCATGGAACATACCCCCAATAACTGGACTCTATTGTCTTGGGGGCAGCGTCAGTGCGCCAATGAATAGTTGGCGTATTCCATAACCCAGGGTTATGGAAGCGGCTTCCTACTTAATCCGGGAAACGACATTCCAGCAAGGCCTGCCGAATATGATCGAGCACACGTTCACGCGAGCCAGAACCGGCATCATCGTGGGCCGTTAGTATGCTGACAGGGATAGGCAGAGGTTCTGGCAAACGGTGTATAGCAAGGCCACGGCTTTGCATGGCGCGGGCCGTGACTAGATCCACCAAGGCCTCACCCACACGCTGCACGACCAGGCTGCAAGCCACATAGTGGGTCTGCACTCGCATGAATGGAGCGACCTCCGGCACATAGCGTTGCAGAAGACTCTCCACCATTGCGCCTACGGGATCATCCGCATCCAAAGCGATAAAAGCGCGTTCGGCCATTTCTTCCCAACAACGCAAAGGGGCAACGCCCGGCAGCGTGACATGCACCAGCTCGGTATGAGCCAGCACCTGCTGCTGCACACCGGAGGATTCGCCTTGATCGAAGCTCATCACCATATCCAGATCGCGCGTTTCCAGAGCCTGTAGAAGCTCGCCACTGTGGTGAGTGCGCAGCTCAAAGCTCATGGCAGGATGAGCCTGACGACAACGGCTTAATGCCACCGGCAACAGCTCCAGACCAAAGGCGGGGCTGCTGCCAATACGCCATAAACCTTCATGGTGGGAGCGCAAATTACGCGCCAGTTGGCTGACGTCATCCAGATTCTGATGCAAGCGCGCAACGTAAGGGGCCAGAATGCTGGCCTCACGAGTGGGGATCAGGCGTCCACGCACACGATCAAACAGCCGAAAACCCAATTGCATTTCTGCCGTTGCCAGCATTTTGCTGGCGGCAGGCTGGGAGATATGCAGCAACTGCGCGGCCTGCGTCAGAGAGCCGCCACGGCAAATCGCATCAAAGATTTCTACATGCCGCCACCGCATTCACTGGCCCTCCTGGTGCGTGCTGTTCTAAAAACAGCCTATTATCCTGCAACTTGCGCGACAAATCCGGTCTAGCCGACAAGCGCCCATGCGCCATCAACCCCAGCCTGTTAATACTAAAAGAAATCTTACGCTGACGGGTCTGCTGCACCTGCTCCCAAGGCTGGGTAGACGTATGTTCACCGACTCAAACAAGGTGGCTTTTTGCATTAACAGGCTCTGACATAAAACGGCTCAGTCCCCAGCGCTTACTTGGTATCCTATAGCCCTTTGAGTCCTTTGCCGTGCGCCAGACGCCGGGTGAGCTTATGGCTGCTAATCCTTATAAAAAACGAGAACCCAATATCCGTGAACAAGTCTATGGCATGCTGCGCCAGGACATTTCCTTGGGCAAAATCGGCTTTGATGTGCGCCTGGTGGATAACGAAATTGCGGCCAGCCTGAATGTCTCCCGCATGCCCGTGCGCGAGGCGCTGCTGCAACTGAAAAATGAAGGGGTGCTGGACGGTACCTCGCGTGGTTTTGTGCTGCGGGTGTATACACCACAGGAAATTGAAGACATTTACGCAGTACGTGCCTTGCTGGAACCTCCCGCTGCACAACTGGCCTGCGTCAATCAAAGCAAAGTGGGGATACTGGCGCTGGAACAGGCTTTAAGCCGAATTGAGGCCACGCATCAACAAGGCGACCCCATCGACAATATTCAAGCGAACTGGGCCTTTCGTAGCGCCTGGATCAGTATGGTGCCCAACAAACAACTGGTGGACACCATGGAGCGCCTGCACGACAGAGCCGATCAAGCACGCACGGCCTGTTTGCAAGATGCTCAGTTCCGTCTGGAAACCATGCAGCGGGCTAAGGCGATTTGCACTGCCTTTAGCGAGCGCCAGGAAAAACAGGCGGCGCAGCTGATTCTTGAAAACCTGCTTATTTGCGGCTCAGCGTATTGCATCAAGCAGGCGGAGTTGCTGGCATAAGTGGTCTAGAAAAAGTAACTCTGACCTTCAGAGGCCAATAAAAAAGGGCGCCGCAGCGCCCTTTCTCCTCAAACAATCACGTCTTAGTCCAACGTGATTTCCAGAGCTTTAATAGTCGGCCCCATTGCTTGAGCATCCTGCTCGATCAAGTCTGCAAACTCCTTGGGAGTAGAAGGCTCGATCTGAATGCCGAAGTCCACGAACTTCTTAACCACGGCTTCTTCTTTCAATACAGCCGTCAATTGCTCGGTCAGGCGTGCCACGTCTTCATCAGGCGTGCCCGCTTTGGCCGAGATACCCCACCAGATCGTGAAAGCCACATTGGGAATACCGGCTTCTGCAATCGTAGGAACGTCTGGACGCAGTGGGCTACGCTCGGTTGTCGCGGCTGCAATCGCACGCAGACGACCATCTTCCAGGAAGCCACGGCTACCGGTCAGCACATCAAAGATGAAGTCAATCTGGCCACTAACGGCGTCGATCAAGGCTGGGCCTGCACCTTTGTAAGGCACGTGCACCAGACGGGCTCCGGCTTCTTTACGCAGCATTTCACCGAGCAGGTGAGTGCCCGTTCCCATACCAGGAGAGCCATAGGTCAGCTCTTGTTTTTGGCCTGCGGCAACCAGATCTTGCACGGTCTGAAAGGGGCTGTCTTTATTGACCAGCAGGAACACCGGCGCCTTGGCGGCCAGCGTCATAGGGATCAGGTCGGTGGCCACGTCGTAATTCAGACGTTTGTACAAATGGCGGTTCAGGGAGTAAGCACCGCTATCAGCCAGGAACAAGACCGTACCCAAGGAGGCGGTGTTGGCATTTTTCACCACGTTCATGGCAACCTGGGCACCCGCACCCGGACGGTTTTCCACGATTACTTTCTGATCAAAGCGTGTGCCCATTTCCTGGGAAATTACACGCGCCAACTGGTCCGCCGCACCGCCCGGTGGGTAAGGCACAACCAGCGTCACATTCTTGTTTTGAGCATGGGCCTGCGCACCCAACATCAGCGCACAACACGTTGCCAACTTAAGCCATACCTTCATTGTTCTATCCCCGTTGCCCCTATGGGCTTATTCAAAGTCATTGTGAAGCAGATCTGCCCAAACCTATGAGCCTGCACTGCTTTTTGCTGATCGACTGTTGTCTACAAACCTGACCAACCGCTCCGCTTGCCTTATCTGTCCAGCCTGCGAAACGCCCCCTTTTCTGTCTTCGCCGGACCCGTGGTTTGCGCGAAATACCACTGTGAGTCGGTATCAGCTACTTCGGGTTTTTCCGGTGAATGACAGGAATTTCAAAATAATATATTGCAGTATACTGTTTGCAGGATATTAGTAATTTCACCCATGCACATCGGCTTGCCGCCTTGATCGCGCGTTGGCCGGGAGACAGATTGATCATGCACGCCCATTCCATTTCCGCTTCTGACTTGCCGCTGTTTTCAATACCTGCCACACAGCGCACGGTGCCCGCCTTGCTGCGCCTGCGCGCAGAGCGCATGGGTGATTCCCCTCTGTTCTCGGACCGCCAAAACCATTACACCGGCAAACAAACCCTACAAGCTGCCGCAGCCAGTGCCAGCCGTTTAAGCCGCGCTGGCATTAAGCGTGGCGACCGCGTTGCCCTGCTGTGTACCAATCGTCATGAGTTCCTGGACATGGTGCTGGGTTGCGGCTGGCTGGGTGCCATTGTGGTGCCTATCAATACCGCCTCGCGCGGTGCACAGTTGCAGCACATTTTGAGCAACAGCCAGGCCAGCCTGCTGGTTGTTGAAACAGATCTGACGCCTTTGCTGGCTGATGTGGATTTAAGTGCCACTGCCGTCCAACAAGCCTGGCTGGTTCAAGGCCAGGAAGCCGCGCAACCATTAGCGGTTGCCACCTGCGAACTACCTCCTTTGGGCGACTATTGCGAGCCTGCCGACATCGGCCCCGGCGATACGCTGGCTATTCTGTACACCTCCGGCACTTCCGGCCCCTCCAAGGGTGTGCAATGCCCGCACGCCCAGTTCTACTGGTGGGGCATTTACACCGCCAGCAAGCTGGGGATGAAGCCTGATGATGTGTTGTACACCTGCCTGCCCATGTTTCACACCAATGCCTTGAACACGTTTTTCCAGGCTCTGGTCAGCGACGCCTGCATGGTGGTGGATAAACGTTTCTCGGCCAGCCGTTTCTTTGACAATTTGTGCGAAACCGGCGCCACGATTACGTATCTACTGGGCGCAATGGTGCCCATTCTGTTGTCCAAGCCCGTCACCCCAGCTGAAAAACTGCATAAGACCCGCATCGCATTGGGGCCGGGCGTGCCCGAGCAATTCCACAGCCAGTTTCTGGAGCGCTGCCACATGCATCTGCTGGATGGCTTTGGCTCTACGGAGACCAATTATGTGATGGGCCGTGGCATTCAAGAACAGCGCAATGGCTATATGGGCCGCGTGTCTGAAGGTTTTGAAGCCCTGGTGGTGGACGAGAACGACAACTCGCTGCCAGACGGTGAAGTGGGCGAGCTGCTGCTGCGTGCTGATGAACCCTATGCCTTTGCTCTGGGTTACTACGGTCAGCCCGACAAGACGGTGGAGACTTGGAAAAACTTGTGGTTCCACACGGGTGACCGCGTAGTGCGCGATGCTGAGGGCTATTACCGTTTTGTGGATCGTTTGAAGGACATGATTCGTCGTCGTGGGGAAAACATTTCTTCCTACGAGGTAGAGCAGGCTTTAGCCAGTCATCCCGCTATACACACGGTAGCAGTCTACGCCGCCAAGTCTGAACTGGCCGAGGATGAGGTCATGGCCATGATTGTGCTGCGCCCTGACTGCACGGTCAGTTGCGAGGAACTGCTGCAACATTGCGAGCGTCGTCTGCCTTACTTTGCGGTGCCGCGCTTTATTGAGTTTGCTGAGGTCTTGCCGACGACTGAAAATGGCAAGATTCAAAAATTTGCCCTGCGTGATCGGGGCATTGGTCCCGATACGTGGGATAGGGAAAAAGCAGGCTATCAGGTTCGCCGCTGATCGTTGCCACAGGAATTCGATATGACGCCTAGTTTCAATCTGGACACGGTGCGCCTTCTGGGCGCCACTGAGGTCACCTACACCCGGCGCGGTCAGCTCGGCACCTCCGAGCTGCTGGCCCAGGCTTTCAAGCAAGCTATTGCGGCGGCCGGTTTGCAAGCCAGCGATATTGATGGGCTGGGGGTCGCATCGTTTACCCACGCGCCTGACCGAGCCATTGATCTAGCCTGGAAGCTGGGTTTGAAAGTGGGCTGGATTATGGACGACAGCAATGGCGGTGCCAGCGGTCTGAATATTCTGCAGCACGCGATTCGCGCGGTTCAGGCGGGAGATGCCCGCTGTATTGCGATTGTGGCGGGTGATCATTTTCAGGCTAAGGATTTCCAGCAACTGGTCGAGAACTATAACCAGACGACTTACGATCATTTGCGGCCTTTGGGGGCTGGCAGCCCGAATCATCGCTTTGCCATGCTGACTGCCAATCAAATGCGCAAGCTGGGTTTGGAGCGGGAGGATTATGCAGCGCTGGTGATCCGGCAGCGTTTGTGGGCCGGCCTGAATCCTGATGCGGCTTATCAAAGCCCGATGAGTCTGGATGATTATTTGAATGCGCCTCAAGTGGCAGACCCTTTGACGCGACTGGATTGTGTGCCGGTGGTGGATGGGGCCAATGCGTTGATTGTGATGCGCGCGGATCATCCGGCAGCTAAGAATCAGCCTGCGATTACGGTGAAGGCTTTACGCAGTTTTCACAATATTGATGATCAGCAGGGCGATGGTTTGAGTACGGGTTTGGCTGCTTTGGCTCCGGCTTTGTGGTCGGATTCTGGCTTGGGTCCTACGGATATGGATGTCCTCAGTATTTATGATGATTACCCTGTCATGGTCTTGGCACAGTTGCAGGATTTGGGCTTTTTTCAGGCCGATGGGGCCAAGCGCTTTATTCATGAGTCTATTGCAACGGGACGCGTGCCTTTAAATACGTCGGGCGGGCAGCTGTCGGCTGGGCAAGCTGGGGCAGCATGTAGTTTGCATGGTTTGGTTGAGGTCATGCGTCAGTTAGGCGGTCAGGCCGGAGAGCGTCAGGTGGCGTCCGCCCGTTATGGTTTGGTCACGGGTTACGGCATGGTGGAGTATCGCTATGGCATGTGCTCGACTGCGCTTGTTTTGGAGGCTCTGTGATGTGTCCGTCTGTTTTTCGTTGTGTGCGGTGTGACCATCGGGTGTTTCCGGCGCGGTTTCTGTGTCCGCAGTGTCATGGGGACGGGTTTGAGGCTGAGGATTGTCCGTCTGGTGTGGTGACGGAGCTGACGCGCAGTGTTGTTGCTGGCAGTGAAGCGGGGATGTATATGCTGGCCACGGTGCTCAGTGATGCGGGGCCGGTGTTAATTGCTCGTGTACTGGATGAAGCGGTCCAGCGGGGGGATACAGTGGCTTTGGTGCTGCGCGATGGCGGGATTTATGCTGATCCTGTACATGAGTAAAAGCACTCTCTTATGCGCTTTTTTTCCGTGAAGGCTTTAGTGGCTGAAAATCAGGCTTAGGCGTTCGACGTGTGGAGTCATCAGCGATTCGACGATAAAGAAGGTGGCTATAAGACGCTGATCAAGGGCCTGTGCGGGAGTCCGGGCTGGCAGCTTGCCGGCGCTAAGCGCCGGTGCCCTGGTCAGATAATCGCTACGGGCGCACCTTGAACTCGTCCGGTGGCTTGTCCCCCGGACAAACCACAAACATCGGACTCAAACAGCAAGGTGCTTGCCCCCCTGCGCAACTATCTGCCTGCAGCAAGCCACCTGAATCGCCCAGCCCCCCGCACAGGCCCTCGATCAGCTCACAGCATCTTTGATCGGACTGTGGCTGAGGGTGGCTTGAAGGCTCAAGAGCCGCTCTCAGATGAACCGCTTCGCAGCACACTGACAGGCGGCAAGAATCGGTCAAACCTAGCGTGCATGAAAAAACCTGAGTTTGGCGTCGGCCAAACTCAGGTTTTATTTTTGCTTGAAAAGTCGATTCAAGATTCTATTTTTTTTGTGGGACAACACACTTGTGGTCCCACTTTCAGGCTGACTGCTCTTTCTTATCCGATCAGTCCTGGCAAGCCTACGGCAATCCAGGGAATGAACAGGACCAGAGCCAGCACGCCGACTTCGATCACCAGGAAGGGGACCGCCGCACGATAAATATGTGGCAGTCGGATGGATGGTGGTGCCACGCTTTGCATCACAATCAGCAGCAGGCCAAACGGTGGGGTCAGCAGGCCAATTTCCAGTGCGATCAGGATCATCACGCCCAGCCAGACGGTGTCCACGCCTGCGGCCAGGGCCAAGGGCATGAAGAAGGGCAAGGCAATCATCATCATGGAGATCTGGTCCAGCACGGTACCGATGACCAGCAAGACCAGCAGCATGCAGATAACCAATGCGAAGGGCGACAGGTTGTAGTCTTTGATCATGCCCAAGAAGCCTGCGCTGGCACCGGAGAAGCTCAGCAGCTGAGCAAAGGTAGTGGAAGCGGCCAGGATGAACAGGATAACCACCGAGACTTTGGCGGTTTCGATCAGGCTCTTCCACAAGGCTTTCAGGGTCAAGGCACGGTAGGCGATGGTAGCGATGACCGAGGCCAGCACGCCGATGGCGGCCGACTCGGTGGGCGAGGCCCAGCCCGCCAACATGGAGCCCACGACGGCGATGAAGATGCCCAGCAAAGGCACAACGTTCAGCACGAAAGGCTTCCACAGCGCCCAGCCGGTCAGGCGTGGGCCGTCGTCTTCGCTCATGGGTGCGTCTTGGGGACGCAGGCGACTACGTACTACGACATAGGCCAGGAAGCCCAGAGCCATCAGCATGCCGGGCAGGATGCCGCCAATCAGCAAGCGTTCGATGGAAATACCGGCCAAGCTACCCAGCATCACGGCCAGGGCCGAGGGGGGGATCAGCATGGCGATGCCACCGACGGCCATGATGGGGCCCATTGCCATCGTCGGGTGGTAACCACGACGCAGCATCTCTGGCAGCATCACGCCGCCCATCATGGCGGTATTGGCAATGGAGGAACCCGACAGCGTGGCAAAGGTGGTGCCACCCAGGATGCTGACGATAGACAGTTTGCCAGGTACGCGCGAGATCATGCGCTCGATGGAATCGATAGCTTTGAAAGCCAGCCCGGTATGGAACAGAACTTCACCCATCAGGATGAAAAGAGGAATGGGGGTCAGCGAGAAGCTACCGATGGAAGCGGTGGTGTTACGCGCCCATTGCGCCAGGCCTGCCGCTTCACCCAGGAACAACCAGGCGCCCAACAGGTTGACGGACAGGAAGGCAAACACCACGGGTGTGCCAATGGCCATCAAGAGAAAAAGTGATCCCAGCATCAGGATCAATGCCATATGCCATTCCATGATCAGGCTCCTTGCTCAACAGGACGGGACACCAGACGACGCAGGAATTCCAGGGTCAACAAGCCAGCTCCAATCATCAGAGGCAGGTTTAACCACCATTCGGGAAAGACCAGGGCTTTGAACACCATGGCACCTTGTTCGTGAGCATCCACGGCAACAGCGGCACATTGCCAGGCCAACACGCCACATACCACCAGACCCAATAGGTTGGAGACCTGATCCAGGATACGTTGGACAGGGGCGGGCAAATTATTGACCAGAACGTCGATACGGATGTGTCCGCCCAGATACAGCACCCAGGGCGCTGCCATAAAGGTGGCGATGATCATCATGTATTCGGTTACTTCCACGCTAGTGGACAACGCGTCGTAACCCAGGTTGCGCAACACAACGTCAGCACAAACCAGCAGGCTCATCAGCCCAAAGGTCAAGGCTGCCACCGCGCCGCAAGCATTCATTAAAAGGGCGTACGGACGCCCCCAGGTCGTATTGGAAGGCATGCCTTCCGGGGTTGTTGCAGCAGACATCTCGTCTTCTCCGCCGATCAAGGTCACTGAAAGGGCTGGCGTAAGGCCGCCCGGGCACCATCAAAAAGTGGACACTGTCCCCAAGGGCGCAATGTCCACCGTCAAGCTAGCTAAACAGCAAGCGTTTTTAAGGCTGATAACCACCAAACAGCTCACGCAGTTGCGCGGCGTATTTGGGGCTGGATTTGTCGATACCGGCCCAGCCCGATTCGTAGGCTTTGGTGCGCAAGGCACGAGCCACATCAGGTTCCAGCACCAGGGCCTGCACACCGGCTTGCTCAGTGGCGGCTTTTTCATCAATCGCCATCTGGTGTTCAGTCACGTTCTGCGACTCCATCCACTCGATCTGCTTGCGCATGAAGGCTTTCTGTTCTTCGTCCAGTTTTTCCCAGCTCTTTTGGTTCATGAAGAAACCTACTTCCACGTTGTAGAAGCCCGGCTCTACCCGGTATTTGGTCTTTTCATGCCAGCCCATTTCCATCACACCCACGGATGGCCAGCCATAGCCGTCCACCACGCCACGCTCCAGCGCAGTGTAGACCTCGCCCGGTGGAATCTGCAGCGGGGTCGCGCCAATTTCGCGGAAGAAGGACAGGTACACAGGCACACCACGCAGCTTGAAGCCCGACAGGTCTGCCGAGGTCACAGGTTTGTTGGTGTAGATGTGGTACTGCAAGCCGTCAGTGGTGCGGGCCAGCCAGGTAATATTGGCTTTCTCGCGGTGAATTTTGTCCATCAGCTCATAGCCGCCGTTCTGGCGCAACTCGCTCATGGGTTTCTCTGTCAGTGTCAAAGCCAGTGCTTCAGGCACCAGATTGGCATGGAACACCGCCGTGGTATTGGCAAAATCGATCACGCCGGAACGCAGAGCATTACCGACCTCGAAAGGAGGAATCGCCTCTGGACCGCCAATAACATTGATCTGTACCAGACCCTTGCCTTCCGTATTGACCTTCTCAACGAACTGCTTGAATCGCTTGGTAAAGAAGGTGTCCATCGTAAAGACAGAGACTGCTTTCAGCGTTACTTCCGCTGCCTGAGCACCGGCCATTCCCATTGCCAGCAATGCTGCTGCCACCACCCGAGTTGTTTTATGCACCATGACGGAACTTCCGCAGAAAGGTTTATTATGAAATTTTAGTTTAGATATAAATATATCAACAATCAATTATTTATGTGTTGGGGTTTTCACTTAGCATGCTAAGGGCCCATAGGGCTTGGCATAGCCATCCGTACGCAATTCTGCACAAAGCCTGCCTGCTGTATCATCACAGACTTACTGTTTTGTTGGCTTAAAGGTATTACCCATGACATTTTCCGCTGTGCTGTTTGATTGTGACGGTGTGCTGGTAGACAGCGAACCAATCACGGTTCGTGTACTGCGGGATATGTTGCAAGAGGAAGGCTGGGTCATGAGCTACGAGCAGTGCTATGACTGGTTTATTGGCAAAGCCTTGCCGGACGAACTGCCCACTGTGCGCAAAATGACGGGTAAAGATCTGGATATGGAATGGGTGATGGCCTTTCGTATGCGTCGCAACCATGCGCTGACCAACGAGGTCATGGCCATTCCCGGCATACAAGAGACTCTGGATACCATTTTGCGCGACAAACCCGGCATGATTGCCTGCGCGTCCGGTGCAGATCGAGCCAAACTAGTGCTGCAATTAGGTCAGACGGGCTTGCTGGATTATTTCGGTAGCCATATCTATAGCGGGGCCGAAACGCCGCGCAATAAGCCATACCCCGATGTGTATCTGGCCGCTGCTCACGGGCTGGGGGTCGACCCCAAACAATGCCTTGTGGTGGAAGACAGTATCACCGGTGCAAGCGCGGGCCTGGCAGCAGGCGCCACCGTCTTAGGTTATTGCCCGGTTCCTGACAAGGAAGAGGATTTACGCCGGATCGGTGTGCATGACACCTTTCGTCGCATGGATGAATTGCCCGCACTGATCGCCAAGCTGGAGCAGGAGCAGGAGCGGGTAAAAGGCTGACAAAAAAGGCGCTGAACGCGAGACCCCTTTAAGGATGGATGTCAGTCTCATCTGTTTAAAAGGTATGGCGTTCAGCGCCTTTTATTTTGTAGCCTGCTGCTTAATCTTCCAGGTGAAAGGTATGCAGGATTCGATGCAGCACCGGAGCAATAATCAAACCGAAGGTCGCCGCCAGCACCAGGCTGACGTAAGCCCCATAGATGGCAAAAAACACTTTGCCTGCCCAGGTCTCAGGCAAGGCCATGGGGCCCAAGCCACCAACCATCATGGCCGCATTCAAGGCGGCATCATGCCAGTGCACATTGTCTTCAAACCACATATGGCCCAATGCACCCAACATCAGGGAAATGGCCACAAACACAATACCAATAAAGGCATGCGCCAATAAACGCTTGGCAAACTGCCAGCCCGTAATCAAGGGCTGATCGCGAGACTCATACATGGCATTAAGGGGTCGTAGTCACAACCGTTAAAGAGCCTAACCATTGGGTCACCTGCAAGGACAAAGCATCTGTTGCCAGTCCAAAGGCTTCCACCACTTGCGGCACAGCCGTGCCATCCACAGCCTGCTGTGCCACAAAACGTCGGGTCTGAATCAACTGGCCGGAGGCTTGATCGCGCAGCAAAGCATCGAACTGAATCTGCACGCGTGGGGTGCCTTGAACGTATTCCACCTGGAATGCACTCAATGAGCCGCCTAATTCCCAATCCGCAATCACAGACTCGCTATCAAGCACGACGGCCCGGAACTGCGCTGCATCGCGCAGCGCATCAGCCAAGCGGTTGCGCAGCAAAGCGGGGGCATCGTCACTCCAACGCGCCCCCTTATAGGCACTTAGTTCATTGCCTTGAGGCAGCACCGTAATGCGGGAGCTGGCCAACAAACGCTCCGCATGGGGCCGGTTCATCTGAATAATCAGATTCTTGTGGGAGGCCGGTGCTTGCTGGGCCGTCAAGGCCACAGCCGGAAGCTGGTAATACGTCAGGGATTCGGCCTGGGGTAGAACTGAGCAGGCTGTCGACAAGGCAGCCAAACCGACTACCGATGCCTGCAGCAAACGACGCACAACAGTGGGCATCATGGTGTGAACTCCTGTAATTTGTCGCGACCCAAGAGGTAACCCGCCGGATTATCTTCCAGACGGGAAGTAACCGCCCGGAAACCAGCCAGCACCTGACGCAATTCACGCAGAGCAGGTTCGATCTCGGTCAGGCCCTGAGCACCACGGCCGATGGCCCCTGAGTTCTGTTCCAGCAACTTGTTCAAACTTTGTGTTGCCCGGCTGAAATCCTCCATGGATTTCTGGATCGCATTCATGGCCTGCGTCCCTTGCCGATCCACCAGACCTTGCGTGGAGGACAATAAGGTCGTGGCTTGCTGGCTGGCCTGGGACAGTTCTTTCACCAAGGCAGGCACGCCTTCTCCGGCTGTCGATAACTGACCCATCAAGGTCTCCAGTTTTTGCAAACTGGCCGACAAGGATTTTGAGTTCTCGGATGACAGGAAGGTATTCGCGTTATCCAGCAGCTTGGAGATCTGCGTCATCATCTCCTCGCCACCGGCCATCAGTTGGGCCAAGGGGGAAGGCGAGGCCACGATCATGGGCAGGCTATCACCCGTGGCTTCCAGCAAGGGGCTGTTAGGCGTGCCGCCGCTCAGCTCAATCACGGACTGGCCAGTGATACCAGCCAGCGCCAGACGGGCCTGAGTGTCTTCGTGGATCGGGATGGAAGCCTGAATCGAGACCTGTGCACGCACGCGCTGCAAGTCGTTCGGGTCCAGGCGCAGCAAGCGCACTTCACCGACGCGCAAGCCGTTGTACTGCACGGCGCTGCCACGCGACAAGCCACGCACACCTTCCAAAAAGACAATATCGTAATCTCGGGTCTCGGCATCCTGCCCTGCTTTGGCCAGCCAAAGCGAGAACAAAACGGCAGCCACAGCCACCACGACGGTAAAGACCCCGATCAATACATGATGGGCACGCGGTTCCATTAACAATGCTCCTGACGACGGTTTTGGGCCTGTTGGGCGGCCCGTCCCCGTGGACCGTGGAAATATTCCTTGATCCAGTCGTTATCAACTTGCTCTACCCGAGCCAGCGTGTCGTTGACCAGCACGCGCTTTTGCGCCAGCACGGCCACCCGATCACAAATGGTGTAGAGCGTATCCAGATCGTGTGTGACCAAAAACACGGTCAATCCCAGCGCATCGCGCAAGGTCAAAATAAGCTGATCAAAATCGCCCGCGCCTACCGGGTCCAGGCCCGCGGTAGGTTCATCCAGAAACAGGATCTCCGGGTCCAGCGCCAGGGCTCGTGCCAACGCTGCACGCTTGATCATGCCCCCGGACAGTTCAGCCGGGTACTTGTTCGCCGCATTGGCGGGCAAACCAGCCAAGGACATTTTCATGGCAGCGATATGCTCAGCGGAAGTACGAGACAGGCCGATATGTTCAATCAAAGGCATGGCAATGTTCTCCACCACGGTCAATGAAGAGAACAAGGCCCCTTGCTGAAATAGCACACCCAAACGACGTTCCAGACGAGAACGGGCTTCGGGCGAGAGGGAGCCAATTTCCTGATCAAAAATGCGCACCGTGCCACCGGTAGGCGGGCGCAGACCCAGAATGGAGCGCAGCAACACGGACTTGCCCGTACCAGAGCCCCCCACCACCCCGACGATTTCACCGGGGTAAACATCCATGTCCAGATGCTCGTGCACAACGTGATCGCCAAAGCGGTTGTCCAGGTCGCGCACTTGGATAATGGGGGGAGTCGTGGTCTCTACCATCCCATCTCCATGAAGAACAGCGCTGCCAGTGCGTCGATCAGAATCACGATAAAGATGGACTGAACCACGGCAGAAGTCGTGTGTTCACCTACAGATTGGGCGCTGCCAGTGACTTTAAAGCCTTCCTGACACCCTATGACGGCGATCAAAAACGCAAAGATAGGGGCCTTGGACATTCCCAGGACAAAGTGCCGCAGATCAATATCCTGATTAAAGATATTGATGAACATCGTGGGCGAAATATCCAGGATCAGGGCACACACCAGCCCACCGCCAAAAATACCCGCTACCATGCCAACAAAAGTCAGGATCGGCATGGCCAAGAGCATGGCCAGCACGCGCGGGATGACCAGAATCAACATGGGATTCAGGCCCTGGGCGCGCAAGGCGTCGATTTCCTCGTTCGCTTTCATGGAACCGATCTGCGCAGTAAATGCACTGGCGGTACGGCCTGCCATCAAAATGGCAGTCAAAAGCACGGCAAATTCACGCAAAAAGGAAAAGCCGACCAGGTTCACGGTATAGATGGTGGCACCAAAGTCGGCCAGCACCGTTGCCCCCAGAAAGGCGATCACCGCGCCGACCAGAAAAGTCAGCAAGGCCACAATCGGCACGGCATTAAAGGCGGTTTCCTCCAACTGCGCCACAATCGAGGTAACGCGCCATTGGCTGGGCCGCAACATATTCAGAATCAGGGTTTCCAGCGTCAGGCCGATAAAACCCAAGAGTTCACGCACATTGCGCGTAATGTGAACCATGGCCAGGCCCACACGCTCGAACAAGTCCGTAATACCCCAGCGAGCCGGAGCCAGGTGCTCCTGGTCCATGCGGCTCATCGCCTTGGCAACCGTACTCAGTAATTGATGGCGCTCTTTGGACAAGCCCTGAGCGCTGTCCAAGGCGGCCTGTACCCGCTCGGTACCCAGCCATTCACACAGGACCTGGGCACCCGCCGTATCCAGCGCCTTAAGCTGGCTGAAATCCAGCGACCAACGGTCCTGCTTGTCACTGAGCGCGTGCAAACTGCTTTGCAGCGCTTCATAGTGACGCAAGGACCAATCGCCCAGCAATTGCAACTGGCCAGAGGAGTCTGTACGAACATACAGAGGCACGGACGTATTCATGCGCATAGTCTAATGGATTTGCTCCAAGGGCTTCCATAACAAAGACTACTTTTTCATGCCTTGTGGACGATTAAGCTGGCTGTAAGCAAGTTAAGCAATCGGGCAACATTTCCGCTATATAAATACGCCCGTCCAGGCCCACGGCCAAACCATGCCCATAAACACCTTGCACGCGACAACGCCCTACCAAGGTACTGGACTCAGGATCAAAGAGGCACAAACTAGCCGTTTGGTCGCTGACCAAGACCGAGCCGTCAGTCTGTACCGCCACCGCCATCGGTTTATACATGGGGCGCAATTCACCCAAGTAGCGGCCCTGCACATCCAGATGCTGCACGCGGTTATTTTCACGGTCCGCCACCCAGATTGAGCCATCGGCTGCGCTGGCCAGCATATGGGGGGTGCTGAACTGTAAAGGCCCCGCCCCCGGTGCTCCCAATGCCGCCAGCCATTGGCGCTGTGGGTCAAAACGATGCACTACCGTATTGCCATAACCATCGCTGACCCATAGCCCGCCGTCCAAACATTCAATGGCATGGGTAGGGTGATTGAAGGGCTCCTGCCAACGGGGCTGCTCAGGTTTTCCCAGCCGCCATTGCTCATTGCCATGAGCGTCCAGAGCCAGAATCTGATGCCCATCCAAATCGGTAACCAGTACCCCACCTTGCGGGCGGGCACTGATATGGTGCGGGCATAAAATATCGTCCAGCGCCCACCGTGCCGACACCTGCCCGTCAGGGGCCAGTACCAGCACACAGGCCGGGCGACGCAGCAAGGCCGCGATGCGGCCATCGGCCAGCACCGCCACGCTGGTGATGCTACCGATATCCGCCTGCGTCCAGGCACGCTCTACCCGATAGCGCTGCGCGCCCAAGGTCACATAAGCCGTTGCCATTCTTTATCCCCCTTACATCGCGTTAGGCAAGACCATGACGATTTGCGGGAAGACCGTCACAATCACCGTGGCTAAAACCAGCAACAGGAAGAAGGGGAACGCCATGCGCACCAGCTCAAACAGATTGCGCCCGGTAATGCCCTGGATCACAAACAAGTTGAAACCGATAGGCGGGGTGATCTGCGCCATCTCCACGGTCAGGATCAGGTAAATACCAAACCAGATCGGATCAATACCCGCTGCCAACACGGCTGGCAGCAAGACCGAGGTGGTCAGCACCACGATCGAAATCCCGTCCAGGAAGGCACCCAAAATAATGAAGAACACCGTCAGCACGGCAATTAAGGCGTACTGGTTCAGGCCCAAGGACCCAATCCAGGCGGCCAGATTGGCAGGCAGGCCGGTAAAGCTCATGGCACTGGTCAGATAAGCCGCCCCGATCAGGATGAAGGAAATCATGCAGGACGTGCGCGCCGCACCCAACAAGCTGTCGGTAAACGTCTTCCAACTGAGAGAACGTCCAAACGCTGCAATGACCAAGGAACCAATCACCCCCAGCACTGCCGCCTCGGTGGCCGTCGCAATACCGCCATAGATCGAACCGATCACCGCCATAATCAGCAGCACAACCGGCAAGAGCAAACGCAAACGGCGGATTTTCTCGCCCAGCGTCAGGTCCTCAACATCAGTAGGCACACGGTCCGGATGACGCAAGGACCAGATTGCGATGTAAAGCGAGAACAGGCACATCAACATGATGCCCGGCAGCACACCCGCCACGAACAAGCGAATGATGGACACCTGCGCCGCTACGGCGTAGACAATCATCACAATGGACGGTGGGATCAGCAGACCCAAGGTCCCTGCACCAGCCAAAGAGCCAATGCTGATGCTGTCGTCATAACCGCGGGCTTTGAGCTCGGGTAAAGAGATACGCCCAATGGTGGCGGCGGTGGCGGCCGAAGACCCACTGACAGCCGCAAAAATACCGCAACCAAAGGTGTTAACGTGGACCAGACGGCCCGGCAAACGCTGTACCCACGGCCCCAGACCGCTAAACATATCCTCTGCCAAACGGGTGCGATACAGAATTTCCCCCATCCAGATAAACAGGGGCAAGGCCGTCAAGGCCCAACTGGCCGAAGAGTCCCACGCCTTGGTGGCAAAGATAATGCCCGCCGGCGCATCGGCATACAAAACGATGGACAAGATACCGCAAGCGATCAGAACCAGCGCTACCCATACGCCGCTGGCTAACAAGACAAGCAGAGCCACCAACAGCACAATTGCCTGAGATAAATCAGCCATGTTCAGTTGCCTCCAGTTTTTGACCCTGGGCTGCGTGCAACAAACGTCGCAACAACATCAAGGTCAGCAATCCCAGGCCAATCGGCATACCCAGCTGCGGAATCCACAGCGGCACCGCCACCATGCCCTGGGCCACTTCCTTATAAATAAAGGACTCATAGACAAAATGAGCCGTCTCCCAGGAGCACCAGGCGGCCAGGGCCATTGCAATCGTCGTGGCTATCAGCTCGTAAGGGCGATGCAGGCGCTCGGGCATCACCTGCAACAACAAGGACACGCGGATATGATCGCCGCGCAACATGGCATAGGGCAGCGCCAAAAAAATAGATGCCGCCATAAACCAACCCGCAAAGTCATCCGAGGCGGGTATCTGCATGGAAAACAGGCGCGCCACAATCTGCGCTGTCACCACGACTCCAATCAAACACAGGAAGAGTGCGGCAAGTGCGCCGCAGACCCTGGCCATACGCTCCAGAACGATCATGGACGCACTCCTTGTTTACGGTTGACGGTAAGCGTCAAGCAGCTTCTGACCATCCGCGCCGGCTTTTTTCAGCCACTCTTCGGTCATCGTCTCGCCAATCGCGTGCATTTCACCCGACAGTTTGTCGCTCAACTGGCCCACCACCATGCCTTTGTCGGCCATGGACTGAGTCAGCTTGGACGTCTGCTCGCGCGACACAGCCCAACCGCGTTCCTCGGCACGTGCACCCGCTTCCAGCACCGCTTTTTGCACATTTTCAGGCAAACGCTGGAACGCACGTTTATTCATGATGACAAAGCTTTGTGGAATAAAGACTTGGGCGTCGTAGTAGTACTTCACGTAGTCCCACGCCTGAGAGTCCACACCAGTCGCAGGCGAGGTCAGCATGGCGTCGATAATGCCGGTGGAAAATGCCTGGGGTACTTCGGGCGTTTGCACCGTTGTAGGCACCGCCCCCATCAAGGAAACCAGGCGGCTGGTGGCCGGGCTGTAGGCGCGAAAGCGCACTCCTGCCAGGTCAGACAACTGCTCTACCGGCTTTTTAGTGTAAATACCTTGAGGTGGCCAAGGTGAGCCATAGACCAGAATGATGCCTTGCTTGTCCAGACGCTCGGCCAGGAAAGGGCGAGTCGCTTTCCAGAGCTTTTCCGACTGATCGAAAGACGAGGCCAGGAAAGGCACGCTATCAACCTCGAACATAGGGTCTTCATTACCGATGGCAGCCACCAGCATTTCCCCCACCTGCACCACACCTTGCTGCACACCGCGCTTTACCTCGGGGCGTTTGAGCAACACGGAGTTGGACTGCACATTGATATTCAGTTCACCATTGGTCGCAGCCTTCACATCCGCCGCGAACTCGCGCGCGTTTTGCGTCAGGAAATTGCTATCGGGCTGTTCGGCCGTCATATTCCACGTGCTCGCTGCCTGAGCCGTTCCAGCCAACGCAAGCACGCAAGCCATAGAAAGTAGTTTTTTGATCATGATGTCGCTTCTCCCTAGCATTGAGGTGATAGCCGCCTTATGGGCGGCCCGCATTCAGATCCCTTGACTGCAGATCCCACAACAAAGAAAACTCGGATACATCGTTGGTCGCCACGCCCAAATCCTGCTGCAAGCGTGCAACCAGGGTACGAGCAGCGGAAACCGTGGTCAGGTCGGCCACCAAATAAGGATCCAGACTGCGCTGCCGCACATCTTCGGATGGCAAGGGGGTGGAGAGTTCAGGATCAGGCGTCAGTACGCGCAAGGCCAGCAGACCATCGGTCTGTTCCAGATAGGCCGCACTCTGGCGGGCCAGCTCATCCAATTGGACCGCGTCAGCCAAACGCACCAGCAGCACCACCGAACCGGTGCCTGCACCTCCCAATAAAGACACCGCCATCACGCGTCGCTGGGTATTACTCATACGGCCAAAATTAGCGATGGACCAGTCCGTTTGCCGCTCAAAGGCTTTTTTATAGTCAGCAGTACCAAAAACCCGCAAAGACTCGGTGCGGTACAAGGCCAGGTACTTACGCCCAGCGCCTTGGCGCACATAACGACGCGACCACTGAAAACCCGGTATGGCAGCACGTTCAGCCATATGCTCGCGCTCATACCATTGGTTGAAATCTTGCTCATGCTCAGGAGCGATGTCTGTCCAGATGAACAGTTCCCCCGGCGCATCACGATCAGTACGAAAAGTAGCAGACACGAAAGCCTCTCCAAATCAAAGTCATTGAATACTCTTTATGGGAGTGTCCAACGGCTGCTAAGCAGATTCAAAATGTTTTATTTCAGCCTGGAGCAATAGGAAAAAGCGATCAGATACAGCGAATGGCGCGGTATATAGATTATCAATCAAGCCCACGCTCAGTACACATACGCAGGTAAGGGGAAAACCCTCAAAGGCTAAATCGCGAAGACACGCGTGTCTGGCGGCGGTAAAGCCAGTCCGGGGTGCTCGGCGGCAAAATGATGCATGCGCTCCAGCGCCACGCCAATAACGGCTTGGGCCGTCTGCGTTAAGGGATCGGGCCGCCAGCTAGCCACCAGCCGCAAGTCCGGCAAAGCATGCTCACACACGATTTCCTGATACAGCCCACTATTAAGCTGACGGCTAACGGCAGCCAAAGGCAGGGTGGCCACACAGGGCTGCGCTTCCAGCAACTGGGTGCTGGCCGCAATAGAAGACACGTAATGAATCCGGGCCTGACCCACTGGCAAAGGTTCCAGCAATTGCACCAGGGCCAGATGGGGTTGAGAGCCACGGGGAAAGGTCACCAGAGGCCAGCGCTGCACCAGTTCCTGCAAGCCACTACGCACGGGCATGGCTTCGTCAGCCATACTTACCCAGCCCATACGCATGGACCCCATGGGCAAGTTGCGTATGCCATCACCCATGATGGGGTCTGTCTGCAAAGCCACATCAATGGTGCCGCGCTTAAGCAAATCATGCAGACGCAAGGTGGACTCTGCGGTCAGTTCAATTTCCAGCTCGGGATACAAGGCATGCAACTGACGGATCAGATCCTTGAACCAGGTATGCACAATGGATTCGACCACGCCCAGGCGCACCCGGCCGCTCAAACGGCTGGAGCCGGCCAGCGCCTCGCGTAAATCGTGCTCCATACCCAACATCTGTTCGGCATACTGCATCAACTTTCGCCCTGCCGGGGTCAGACGCAGGTCACGGTGACCGCGCTCGAACAAGGTTTTCTGAAACTCGCTTTCCAGGGCCGCAATCCGCCCCGACACAGCGGCCTGTGTCAGGTGCTGCTTATTAGCCGCTGCCCGAAAACTGCCCAGACGAGCTATCCAGATAAAGGTTTCTAAAAAACGGATATTCATGACACTGCCCTTCCAGGATTCACTGTGGCGGCCAAATGATATTGGCTGCGCTGCTCGCCGGGGACAGAGACAATCAAACCCACGCCATCCCCCACAAAAGCCTGTGTTGGCAAAGCATGGCGATGCGACTGATCGGCAGCGATACGGGCATGGCGCAACAAAGACACATGCGGCCGGAAACGGCGAGGGGGTTGCGTCCAGCCCAAGGCCGTCAGTCTGGCCCAAATATCCTCGTGCCACTGGTCCAACACAGTCAATGCCTGGCGTTGAGACTCATCCGGGCCTGCCCAGACCACCTGAGGTTTTTCAAAGACATCCCGCAGAGTCAGATCCAAGGTGATAGCAGGCACAGGCCAATCGGCCATATTTTCCGCCAAGGCCTGCAGCACGGACACGCTGCTGCCGTCCAAAAAGGCTAGCGTCAGATGAAAATGATCAGCGTGCATCATGCGCCCCCCGTAAATCACCTGCGCCTGCACGGCCTGCTCAGCCAGATAGAGGCGGGTCTGCGCATCCGGCCACCAACCGATAAACGCACGCAAGGATTGCTCGGGGCCTAACTGTTGCAGGTCCAAGCCAGGCAAGGGAATCGTCATGCACAAACCCTCTAACAAAGCAGATCAGTAAGCGGGGGGACGCTGGATTACGCCGTACACAGGCGGCGCGCCAGACCATAAACAATATCCAGAGCCGGCAATTGTGTGCGTCCCGATAAACGCACCAAGGCATAGTGCCCGGACAAGGACGGCGAAAACAGGCCCAGCGGCACCAGATCTCCGGCATCGATGTCACGGCGTACGGCAGCCAGCACACTCATCAAGACCATATCGCTGTCCAGTACCACATCGCGCTGGATACTAAAACTATCACAACAAAAGCGCACAAAACGGTCTGGATGACCTTGAGCGCCAAATTCAGCAATCAAGCGATCCGTTAAATCATCGCTAATAACCGAGCAGGCCACGGGGTACTGGCTGATCGCCATCAAATCGACCGGCTGCTGCTGTAAAAGCGGGTGGCCCTGACGCACCAGCATATCGCCTTGCATGGCGGGCAGATACTCAATATCCAGGCCGCGAACATCCGTAACTGCACTGACGTCCAGCACCACCATATCGTAGCGCTCTCGGCGCAGGCCTTCGATCAATTCCAGGGTACGGCCAATAACGGCATCCACACGCAAACGCGGATATTTACTCAGCAAGGCCACCATGCAAGGATGCAGCAAAACGGCGGCTGGTGTGGAACTAAGGCCCAATCTGAGACTGCCCGCGTCTTCATGCTGAATCAAGGCCAATTCTCGTTGCAGGGCGCGACCTTCTTGCAAGACCCGGTTGGCCCGCTCCAGCAGAACCCGACCATACGGTGTCAAAAAACTGCGTTGACCGCTGCGATCAAACAGCGGCACACCCAGTTCCTGCTCCAAAGCCTGAATGCTGCGGCTAAGCGCAGACTGGCTTAAATGGACAGCTTGAGCGGCCCGATGAAACGTACCGTGCTCGCAAACGGCCACAAAGTGCCGCAGCCTGCGAAAGTCCATGCTTGTCCCCTTGCTGACGCTTGAACCGGCTTATGCACAGACCGCATCAACTTGATGATTTTTTGGCGTTTGAGCCGCGCATTGTACCTGCATAGAATGGCTTGGCCACCTGGATGGCCCACGCAAAAAAAGAACACCTGGAGACAAGCATGAACGACACACCTACCGCCCTGGGCGGACGCCGCCGCTTTCTAAAAACTACTGGCCTGCTGTCCCTGGCGGGAATGGCACCCAGCCTGGGACGTCAGGCTCTGGCCAGCACCGCGCCAGGCCCTGGCAGCGCACAAGACATCATCATGGCCGACGCGCTGAGCCTGTCCAACTGGATCGCCCAGCGTCAAGTGTCCTGCCGTGAAGTCATGGTGGCTTATCTGGACCATATCGAACGCATCAACCCCAAGGTCAACGCCATTGTGTCCTTGCAAGAACGCGGCGGCCTGCTGGCCCAAGCCGACCAACGCGATCAGCAATTAAAAGCCGGCCACTACTTGGGCTGGATGCATGGCATGCCACAGGCTCCCAAAGATCTGGCCGCCACCGTGGGCATCGTCACCACCAATGGATCGCCCATCTTTAAAGACTACCTGCCGAAACAAGACGCCATCGTCGTCGAACGCGTCCGCCAAGCCGGCGCCATTCTGATCGGTAAGACCAACACTCCGGAATTTGGCCTGGGATCACACACCTACAACAGCGTCTTTGGCACCACTGGCAACGCCTACCAAACGGATTTATGCGCCGGTGGCAGCAGCGGCGGGGCCGCCGTGGCCCTGGCCACCCGTATGTTGCCCGTGGCCGATGGTAGCGACATGATGGGTTCCTTACGCAACCCCGGTGCCTTCAATAACGTCTACGGCTTTCGGCCTTCGCAGGGCCGCGTACCTTACGGCCCTAGCTCCGAGGTTTTTTTTCAGCAAATGGGCTACGAAGGCCCTATGGGTCGTACCGTGTCGGACCTGGCCATGTTGCTCTCTACTCAGGCCGGTTTTGATGCCCGAACGCCATTGAGCATCCAGCAGGACCCAAAACAATTCGCAGGCAAACTGCAGCGTAATTTCAAAGGCACGCGCATCGGCTGGCTGGGCGACTACAACGGCTACCTGCCCATGCAAGCAGGCATCATGGACCTGTGCCAAACCGCCCTGAAAAGTTTTGAAGCCATAGGCTGCACCGTCGAAGCCGCACAGCCCGATTACTCCATGGAACAGCTGTGGCAAACCTGGCTGACTCTGCGCCACTTCACCGTCGCCGGCACGGCCCAGGGTCTGTACGCCAAACCTGAACTGCATGCCCAAATGAAGCCTGAAGCCATCTGGGAAATAGCGGGCGGCCTGAGCCTGAGTGGCGCCCAGATCTACCAAGCGTCCATCAACCGCAGTAAATGGTACGAAAGCCTGCGCAAACTATTCGAAACCTACGACTACCTGATCCTGCCCACAGCCCAAGTCTTCCCCTTCGCAGGCACCACCCATTGGCCTGCCGAAATCGCCGGACGTCAAATGGACACCTACCACCGCTGGATGGAGATCGTCATTGGTGGCTCGCTGGCCGGCTTGCCCGTAATGAACGTACCGGCAGGTTTCAACGAAGCGGGGCTACCCATGGGACTGCAAATCATGGGTCCTGCCCAGGCAGACATGGCCGTACTGCAACTGTCCTACGCCTATGAACAGGTCACCCAATGGGTGCAAAAGCATCCGCCCAGCTTATTGAGCTGAACCAATTAAGCCCGATAAAACGGCAAACGCCCTATGACGCGATATAGCTCGTCTGCCTGCAGGGCCTGCGTTTACAAAGCCTGACACTTTTCTCTGTAACCGCTCCCCAAAACGGTAGACGTGTAAAAAGTCCCTACCTAAGATAGACACAGCGGTCCGTCCCCCTGACCGACAAACTAAGTACAGGAGTCGCACGATGGGTATTATCTCCATGATTATTGTTGGCTTTATCGTAGGTTTGCTGGCGCGAGCCATCATGCCTGGTGACCAGAAAATGGGATGGATAATGACCGCCATCCTGGGTATTGTCGGCGCCTTTGTCGCCGGTTATCTGGGGCAAGCCATGGGCTGGTACGTACCGGGCGAAGGGGCAGGCTGGATAGGCTCCATCGTTGGCGCCATCATCGTCTTGTTCATCTACGGGCTGGTCAGCAAAAAGTCCTAAAGCTCAAAATAGAAAAAAGCCTGCCCGGTTCAAGTACCCGGCAGGCTTTTTTTATAGACGCTTTCAGCGATCAACCCTCAACGTTCGGACTGAGCAAACAGGCTCGGAGGTATCGGTCTCGCGTCGAACCTCGTGGACTAATACAGTTTTTTCTGGGGAGGCCCTGCAAAATTCAGTGGCCCAATGCTGTGCATATCGACCTCGACAAGCGCTGGACCTTGATGCTCAATGGCCTGCTGGATCACTGTTTTGAACTCATCAACTGACGACACCAGATAACTTTGGCATCCCATCGCGCTGCCTACATCGCGGTAGCTAGGCGTATGCAGCTGGTTGTAGTATTGCCGATCGTCAAAGTAGCGTTTCTGTATGCCACGCATCACGCCATAGCCGCCGTCATTCATCACCAACAAGACCAGATTGCTTTGCTCCTGCACCATGGTGGCTATTTCACCTATGCCCAGCATCAGGCCGCCGTCCCCCACCAATGCCACCACTTTTTTGTCCAGGTTGGCTTTAGCAGTACCGATAGCGTGTGCCAGCCCCAAACCGATGGCCCCTGCTAAGGAGTGGATGTTTTGTAATGGTGCATTCACAGGGAACAGACGACTACCCCAGGTACTGCCGGACATCGTGATGTCGCGCACCAAAATGGCATCGTCAGGCATGGCAGCACGCAGTGCAAAACACAGCTCTGCATACGGCCCTAACTGTTCAGTCAATTGGGATAGGGCGGCTTCACGGGCCTGGGTAATCGCGGCGTCATAGGCCGCATCTACGAAGCTGTGGCCCTGCAAATCCTGCACCAATGCCGTCAAGGCTTCGTTGGCCTCGGCACATACAAACTGGCTGATGGCGTAGTTGCGCTGTTGTGCAGCAGGGTTCGCATCAATCTGTATGGTATTGGCCGGAAACTGTATGGAGTATGTTTTGGTTTCATTGCTGCGTAAACGCGAACCGACCACCAAGACCAGGTCCGCATCAGCCAACAAGGTTTCCACCTCGGCAGCATTGTGAAACGCCCCCAAACTACGATGATGGCTATCTGGTAGCACCCCACGCGCATGGGTGGACGACACCACCGCAATTCCCATATCAGCCAGTTGCCGTACGGCCTCACCGGCCTTTAATGTGCCACCACCAATCCATAGCATGGGGCGTTTAGCGGCTTTCATGGCCGCGGCTAAACGTGCTCTATCGCGGTCTTGCAACACCGGCAACTGCATGGCGGCGACAGGTTCCAATGAGACGGGCCATGCAATTTTTGCAGCCTGCACATCAATAGGAATCTCTACGCTCACCGGGCCCATGGGTACAGTTGTCGCGACGCGGATGGCTTCTTGAATCATGCCTACTGCGTTTTCTGGACTACTGATGCGGTACGCCGCTTTGCTAGACGCACGCAGAAAACCCAGCTGGTCTTTGGCTTCATGAATGAAACTGGCGTCTCTATCCAAATATTCTCGTTCCACTTGCCCCGTTAAATGCAGCACTGGGCTCGCGGCATTGCAAGCTTCGATAAGCGAGCCCACCGCATTGCCCGCACCCGCACCCGTACTCGTCAAGGCCACCCCTAAACCGGTGAAACGTGACTCTGCATCGGCCATCGTAACGCTACCGGCCTCACCTCTGGCACACACAAACTGCACCTGCTTGCGGCGGCCTAACGCATCCGCAATAGGCAGGTTATGAATGGAAATCACCCCATACACATTGCGTACCTGATGGCTCTCTAACACTCGGGCAATGGCTTCACCCACGGTAATAGTTTCTGTCATGTTTGCTTCTCTCATCCTTCACACCACGGATCAGGCTGTGTATTGAGCCCCATATAAATACTTTTCTGCTGCATGTAGGACACGATACTCAGCCTGCCTTTTTCCCTACCCACACCACTTTCTTTAAACCCGCCAAATGGCGTGGAAATAGAGAACTTTTTATAGGTATTAATCCAGACCGTACCTACGTCCAGGGCTCTGGCCAATTGCCATGCTTTACGGTAGTTTTCAGTCCAGATGCCAGCGGCCAATCCGTACACGCTGTCATTGGCTTGTTGTACTAAGTCTTGCTCGTCCTCAAACGGCAATACCACCAACACAGGCCCAAAAATTTCTTCCTGGCACACAGTCGCCTGGTTGCTGAGCCCCGCAATGATGGTGGGCGCGTAGTAACTGCCCTTCGCCAGCTCGCCTTCGCTCAGACGATGCCCACCCACTAGGATCTGCCCACCGTCGTGCTCGGCTTGGCGCACATAAGCATCTACCGAGCTCAAGTGTTTTTCATCGATCAATGGGCCTACCTGGGTCTCGACATGCTCGGGGTGGCCTACGCGCAGGGCCTGTGTTTTAGCGACCAGGCGCTGCAGAAAGGCGTCATACACCTGAGTGTGTACAAACAAACGCGCACCCGCGATACAGGCCTGACCTGAAGAGCTGAAAATACCGTAGATCACACCATTTACGGCCAAATCCAAGTCGGCATCTGCCAGTACCACGGTCGGCGATTTCCCCCCCAACTCCAGGGAGGTACTAATCAGGCGTTCCGCGGCAATATGTGCCAATTGACGCCCTGTGCTCGTCCCCCCAGTGAACGAAATTTTCTTCACCAGTGGATGCTGCACGATGGCATTACCCACGACCGAGCCTTTGCCGGGCAATACGCTTAACAAGCCGCAAGGCAGCCCCGCTTCTTCAAACAAGCGCGCCAGTTCCAAGGCAATCAAGGAGGTGGCTTCGGCCGGTTTCAGGATCACCGCATTACCAGCGGCCAAGGCCGGGGCCAATTTTTGCACTTCAGAGGCGATGGGCGAATTCCAGGGTGTGATAGCGGCCACCACACCCAAGGGCTCGTGCACGCTCATGGTCAACCAGTCTTTGGAACGGGCATTGGTCAGCTCCGTATCCAAGGTTTCCAGGCATGCTGCGGTGTAACGAGCAGTGGCGGCTGCACTCATCACCAAGCCACGCGTTTCTGCCAATGGTTTACCGTTGTCGCGTGTTTGCAACGCAGCCAACTGCGTCACATTTTGCTCGATCAGATCGGCCACTTTGTACAGCACGCGAGCCCGCTCCACAGGCAAGCTATTGCGCCACGATGGCTCTTGCCACGCTTGATGGGCCGCTTGTATGGCCTCTTCTACATCGTCAATACTGGCGGTGGAGAACTCGGCATTCAGGCTACCGTCCGCGGGGAAAACGCTGCGCGCAACTGCCCCCCGGCCCTGACGCCATTGGCCGGCCAAAAATAATGGTTTCATGCTTACTCTCTGCCTAGATAACCAGGGCGTCGCCCAATTGATAGCAAGCGCGCACGACGCTGAGTGCCGCTAAGGTCGATGTTTTGGGATTACTGGCCAAGGCCACGCCTTGCATCTCTATTTGCATCTCACCGAACGCGCCTTCAGCACGAATGCGATGTTGATTGCGCGTCATGGCAGGATCAGCAATCAGCTCAACCTGTGTCGCATCCATGCCCACGCCCGCCAAGGCAATGGTTGCTGCCACGTTCGCATTGGCCGGAAACTTCTGTGCGGCCTCACGCGCCGAACCCCGGAAAAAGACGGTCGCTTCGGTCAATGCATCCAAATCGACCAATTGCTCGGCATAACTGCCTTTCCAGCTGGCCGGCTTTTTACGCCCCTGATACACCACACTATCCAGGCCCATCGTGCGGGCAGCGGCGATACCATCGATCCCCGCAATGGCGCCTGGCAAAATCTGTAGCTGTGCACCTTGCGAGCTCGCAAATTCACGGATCTCCTGCTCAAACGCACTGTCGGCAAAGGCCCCAACCGAAATTACCGCCAAGGGCAATTGGCGCTGCAATACGGCCTTGGCGTGAGCTTTCAAACCGGGCTGTCCGGCCATCTCCAACACCAGGTCTGGCGTACCCAAGATGGCATCCACACGACTGACCACCTGCACGGCCGGCCCCAGCTCTTGCTGCGTGGCGGCCACTCCGTCCTCAGTGACGATCACCCACGCCAACTGAATGGATTCAGGCAGCAGGGCATGCACTGTTTTTGCCATGGCCCCATAGCCTATAAATGCTACTTTTTTCATTGTTTCGCCCTAAATTTCCTGACTAAAGCCGCCAGATACATCAATCACCGACCCCGTTGTATAGGAGGACAAGGGTGACGCTAAAAACACTAAGGCTCGGGCTGCCTCTATGGGCTTGCCCAAACGCCCCATCGGTATGCCGCGCTTGCGCGCAATCCCCGCCAACCAGTCGTCCCAGCTTTGATCCGGATCTGATCTCTCCTGGTAGCGACGTTGCCATTGGCCCGACTCGACCATGCCAATCAGAATGGAGTTCACCCGTATGCCCATGTCGACAAACTCTTTGGATAAGCCTTTGCTTAAATTCAGCAAGCCAGCTCTGGCGGCTGAAGTCGCAATCATGTGCGGCTCAGGTTTGTACGCCAGCAAAGAGTTCACATTGGCAATGGACGCTATAGGCGATTGACGCAAATACGGTAAAGCGGCACGGACGGGATTTAACACGCTGAAATACTTCAGCTGCACTTCGGTCATCCAATCCTGATCCGAAGTGTCTGCAAAGCTGGCCACTTTGCCTTGGCCTGCGTTGTTGATCAGCATATCCACACCGCCAAAACGCTGTGCCACCTCGTCAATGAAAGCGTTGACGGCATCCGCATCCAGTACATCGCAACACCGTATGTGCAGTCGATCCGGCTCGAAGATGACTGCCATCGCCTGCCAGGAGTCCTGCAAACGGGCGGCATCTCTGCCGCACCAGGCGACGTAAGCACCTTGTTCAAGTAGCAGGCGGACGGTTTCCAGGCCTATGCCTGAAGAGCCACCCGTCACTACGGCAACTTTGCCGCTGACCTGAAAACTCATGTGTTGTTCTCCCTCTTGCCCGGCTGCGTTTGTTCAAAGACCAAACGATCAAATAGTGCGGGCTGATCCACATACAACAAATGGCCGGCTTGCGGCACCGCCTGTAAGTTCATCTGGACATAATGCTGCTGCAACGCTTGCATGCCAGCGGGCGGCGTAATGCCATCCTCTGTGCCGTACAGCACCTCTATGGCGCCCTGTATGGCCGGCAAGTAGTAATCGATGCTGTCGTGGGCCAAGACATACGACGACGCCTTGAACCCCGCTAGCGTGAGTCGTTTCATAGCCTGCGTCACCAGGAGCATATTTTCTGCTGTGGCTTGTCCCAACAAGAACGGTCCACGTTCTCGCGCCATGGCCTCCGGGCCCAACTCGGCAAGCAGCCGTGGACGTTTCTCATACACCTGTTGTTGTTGCTCTGGCTCTGTTTGGCCATAGCCCTGCGCCACGCTAGCCAACACTAAACGGGACACATCCGCCGGATACAAAGAGGCATAGGCACTGGCCATTAATGCACCGAGTGAATGTCCCACCAGCGTGAAGGCAGTTAAACCCGCCTCATCAACGACTGCTTTTAGTGCATGGGCGTAATCGGCTGCGGTAGGGGTGGCCGAGGCCAAAGCGACACTGTCGCCATAGCCCGGTGCATCCCATGCGATCAGCCGGTTTTTCCCGGTTTGACTGGCAAACTGCTTGGCCCATAGCCCCGCGCCAGAGCTAATTCCGTGCAGCAAAACGTACACATCGCCTTGCTGCTCCCCGTTATCCCAATACGTCAGACCGCAAGCAGTCTGGCGCATCGTGCTGTGTGTGCTCGTTGGCATGCTTTGCTTCCTACTGGCGTGCTAGGGCTTATTTTTTGACACTTTTTGCGGACTCATGCCATGGGATCACTACTTTACGCAGCGAGCCTACGGTGAAATACAGCACAAAACCAATCATCGCCAGCAAAATCACGACAGCAAACAAAGTGTCTACTTCCAAATCTTGCAGCTTGATCGTGGCCAAATAGCCTAGACCCCGAGAACCCGCCACAAACTCAGAGACCACCGCACCGATAATGGCCAACACAATAGCCATCTCCATCCCCGTCAGGATGTACGGCAAGGAGGCTGGGATGACCAACAACTTGAAACGCTGCCAGGTACTGGCCTTGCCCACCTGAAACACTTCAATCAGGCCGGAATCCACCGACTTGGCACCCAGATAACTATTGGAAAAGACCGGGAAGAAAGCCAAAAGCGCGGAGATGATGATCTTGGACTCAATGCCAAAACCAAACCACAAAATGAACAGGGGAATCAAAGCCACTTTGGGCGTCAATTGCAAGGCAATCACAAAGGGTTTAAAGATCGTATCCAGAATGGCGATCCTGCCCAGCAACTGTCCCAACAAGGTCCCCACAAGCACCGCAATGCAGAACCCACCCAAACACTCCGCCAAGGTGGTGTAAATGTGATAGTAGGTGTCATCGCGCTGCATCAGTCGGACTAAGGCATGCAGCACATCTTCCGGTGGAGGCAACACCAGCGGGGAGACATCAAAGCCACTGACATACGCTTTCCACAGCAGGAAAAACACCAGCACGGAAATGGTTTGAATAACAAGACGATTCACTTACAACTCCAGATGCTGACGCAGTTCATCACATAGACGGGCAAACTGTGGGTCGCCCAAAAAGTTGGTGCGCGGGCGCTCCAGCGTAATCGGAATTTCTGCGACCACACGGCCTGGGCGCGCTGACATCACAATGACCCTGTCAGCCAAATGCACCGCTTCACTAATAGAGTGCGTAATCAAGAAAGCACCAAATTTTTGGTCCATCCAAATACGCTCTGCATCTGCAATGATTTTTTCTCGGGTCAGGGCATCCAAAGCCCCAAACGGCTCATCCAGCAGCAACAAACTAGGCTGAGAAAATAGCGCACGAGCAAAGGAGGCCCGTTGACGCATCCCGCCCGACAACTCAGCCGGGCCTCTGCCTTCAAAGCCTTTCAAACCCACCATTTCGCACAGCAACAGCGCCCGTTTTTCATCTTCGGCGCTGTAACTGCCTTTTTGCATCAAGGTAGGCAGCAGGATGTTTTTCTGAACATTCATCCAGGGCAGCAAGCGGTGCTCTTGAAACGCCACACCAATATCGGGCGTGCTTTTATCGGCACTGGAGGGCCAGCTCACCTCTCCCGAGGTGGGCTGCTCCAATCCACATAGCAAGCGCAATAGCGTGGACTTACCGCAGCCTGATGGACCAATCACCGCAACAAACTCACCCGCCATGATGTGCTGGTTAATGTTTTGCAAAGCAATGGTTGTACCGGTAGAGGTCTCAAAATGCTTGGCAACATTCTCAAAACGGACAATGGGCTGTGCGTTAGATGACGGTTTTTTTGCTAACTCAGACAACGGTGGACTCCCAGATGTCATTGGTATAAAGCTGTCTGGAGGTTTCCTTCATCAGACCTGCACCACTTAACAAACGAATCGCCTCTTCCCATTGCTCGGGGACATTACGCAATACGTTTTCTTTACCGTGTGCCAACCACAATTCGCGGTTGCCCTTAAGGTCGCCCAGCGCAATATCTTCTTTTTCAATACCGGGCACATCGTAGCGACGGGCGATGGTACGAATCACGTCCAGCAATTGCGCATCATCCATATCAGCCATGGCTAGAATCGCATTGCGGGTACCTTGCAAAAACGCGACATGCTGCTCACGGTTGGACACAAGGTCTGCTTCACTGGCTACATACACTTGGCCGGGCACACCGTCATCCACAGGCAGTGCGACCAAAGGCAGCGCTGCCGCATGCAGGCGCGATACCGTACTGGCATTACCAAAGAATGCCGCAATCCGACCTGCTTCTACCATCGCGAAAGACGCTGGACCATCAGCCACACGCTCACGACGCACCGACTTGGCATCTACACCTGCTTTGGCCAGCATCAAGTTCAATGTGGCCTCCATAGAACCGCCGAATGACGCCACACCGACCACTTTCCCTGCCAGTTCTTTAACGTCGCGGATAGGATGGCTTTCAGATGAAATCACCACGAAAGGTGAGATCTGTGACACCGTGCCAAATGCCAACACATCAGAATTGTCTTGGGCGCGGGCCGCCAGATAGTTGGCACCCCCTGTTCGTCCAGCCTGTACCTGTTTGGCAGCAACCAGCTGTATGGCCTGGCCTGCCCCTCTGCCTACTTCAACTTTGACGTTCACGCCCAGCTTGTCGAAGTCACCCGACGCACTGGCATACAACACCGGTGCGAAGGCCAAAGACAGTGTGAAGGGCGTCAGGTAAGTGTAGGTACCCGTTGCCTTGGCAAAGGCAACGCTGGAAGTCAGGGGCAAACTCATCGCCCCCATGGCGCCGGCGCTATAAACCAGAAATTTTCTGCGGTTCATATGGGATGTCTCCTGGATAGGATTTATGCAGACTGCTTGTTTTGCGCAGCGGCCTTTGCCTGCATACGCAGTTTCTTGGCGGCAGTCAGTGGATGATCTTCGGGGTAGTCTGGCAAATCAGGCCTGTTTGCCCCCAGCATCACACACATCAAGGACTCTTCTTGACCCTCGTTGCGCAAACCGCGGTACACGCCGGGCGGCACAGAAATAACGTCGCGCTCGTTCAGGACCACTTCGCAACGCTCACCGTTATATTCCAGGAACAGACGGATGCTGTCACCGCGCAAAATGAAAAATGCTTCTTCAACGTCGTGGTGCACATGCAATGGGCCTTCACAACCTGCTGGCAAAATCATGGTGGAAAAAGTGAAATGTTCCGCCGGAATCACGTTGTCGTCATGACTTACGCCGGCAGCGCCTGTGCCGATGTAACGGGTTTGCGCGCGACGGTAAGCAGGATCCACCTCTGCTTGCCAGCCCAAGGCATTCCAGTCGTATTGACGGGTTTTACGGCGAGCAATGCGTGATTCGATCCAATCTTGCAGGCTTTTGTCTTGTGGACGTTTCCAGCTCGCAAACAGAGGAGATTCCTGATCGGGAACCGGCACGACTTGGTCTGTTGTCATTTCACTCATGGTTTTCCTTTCTGCTTCCAAAACATCAAATCAATCAAAATGCATGCTGCAACCCAACACCGAACTGGTGTTTGCGCTGATTCTCATCAATAAAGTGGTTACGCACGCTGTATAAGTTGCCCATCGCATAAACATTGGTGCGTTTAGAGAGCTGGTAGCGGTAGGCTGCCGCAAAACCACCATTGTTCGAGCGCATGGCTCGCTGGTAGCTCAGCATGACCGTGCCGGTTTTACCTGTAGGAATAGAGGCACCTACCGTAAACGCACGATCTTGGTTGCCACCAGTCTCCACATAGCCTGGCGCTGGGTTGAGGTTAATGTTGCGCTGTTCGTTATAGCCACTGAACAAACGTACGACGCCAAAGTCATACGACAAGCCGAACTGATAGTTCTGGGCCTTGCGCTTGTTGCTGTCTTTAATAGGGTTCAGGCGCTCATAGGTCAGAGCCGCTTTCAAGGGACCATTGCTATAACGCAAACCCGCCGTCAGAACACGGTTGTTGTTAGACGCGCCAAACGCCTGTTCATCAGCCGTCGAAAAGCTATAGCCAATACCGGCTTCAAACCCACCCACGTTGGGCGTTTGGTAGGTAACCGCGTTACTCAGGCGGCCATCTGCCCCGTAATCACCGCTCTTGTAGCCAAACGTAGAACCGATGCCATTACCCGACCATGCCACGCCAAATGGGCTGGCAATAAAGGGCGTCCAGGAATAACCAAAGACCGTTTGGCGACCGAACTTCAACTCACCAAAGCCACCCTTTAACCCCAAGGTGGCTTGCCGACCAAATAGGCGACCTTGAGTAGATTGGCCGGTCGTAGTCAACAAACCGCCTTCCATCTGAAAGGTCACGGAATAACCATTACCCAGGTCTTCACTACCGCGAATACCAAAACGCGACTGACCGGCAATGCCACTGGCCATCCCAAAGTTCCTGCTGTCGTCCAACTGTTTTTCTAACAGCAGGCCGCTGTCCAGCAAGCCATATAGCTGCACGCTGGTTTTCTGTGCCATCGCTGCGCTGGAGCCGAAACACGCTATGGCCAGCACCCCTGCTACTACCCCCACTCGTACTTTGCTCATCCCCACTTCCTTTGTTTCACTAATGGAATGTTGTTTTATATTAGGAACGAGAAGTATAAAATCATTTAAACTTCGAAATAAATGAGTAGAAACCCTTTAGGCATGAATCACTTCCGGCCGACAAGCCGCTGCCTGCCACAATGGCGTCCCCCACTCTTATACTTAGCCACATCAACTAAACCGCTGTGACCAACACCGAAGAGAACTTATGAGTACGACTTTGCCGGCACAACAAAACTACACCGTGCCAGGACTGGAGCGCGGCCTGCGTTTGTTATTCGAATTCAACCGTAATGAGCAGACTCTGACCGCTCCTGAGCTGGCCAAAAGGCTGGATCTCCCCCGTACCACAACCTTCCGTTTGCTGGCGACGCTAGAAAACCTGGGGTTTGTACAGCGCGTGGAAGGCGGGCACACCTATAAGTTAGGCATGGCCATTTTGCGTTTGGGTTTTGAGTATTTGGCATCTCTGGAGTTGACCCAACTGGGGACCCCCATTTTGGAGCGAGTACGAGATCAAACCGGCCTGTCGTGCAATTTAGCGATCCAAGATGAGCACAGCGCCGTCATCATCAGCAAAGTGGCTGCCCCCACCCCATTTGTCAGCACGGTGCATGTAGGCACCCGTCTACCTTTGCATGCCACTCTGCTAGGGCGCGTGCTGTTAAGCGATATGAAACCCGCTGACTTGCTGCGGCTGTATCCTGAAGACACTCTGCCCAGCTTTTCTGAGCGCACCCCCACCAATACCGCCCTGTTGTATGAACTGATACACCAGGATGCCGAACGTGGCTATGGCTATGACGAGGGATATTTTGAACCTGAGGTGGGCAGTGCCGCCGTCGCAGTACGCAATCAGCACGGTCATATTGTTGCCGCATTGGGCGTGACCATTCCCGTCAGTTATTTGCATTCTGGCAAGCAGGACGCCTTACTGCTCGTTAACACGGTGCGCAACGCCGCTACAGAGCTTTCACAGCTACTGGGCTATCACAGCAACTCAGCCGCTACGATATAAAACAGGCGTGCCACACCGGGCATCGCCGAGCTGCCCGGCTAAGTGCGCGCATGTACACGGTTCGCCCTGACAAGCTCAGCTAGCTCAATTGCGTAGCGATGAGGCCCCGCCTCTCGCTCCCATCAAGCTCTGCAACAAACTCTGCACACAAGCCTCCCGCCGCGAATCTGGCGCATAGTCGGCCCGTAACGTAGACCAGGACGGATGAATCCGCGCCTGCGCCAACTCCTCTGGCAGGCCTTGCGCCCGCCAGACATTCAACTCCCGCAGCAAAGCCTGATCAAAATTTTCTGCGTCAATCTCACCAAGGCGGATCGGTGCCTGCGCCGCGTGCCCACGTCGTTCCAAAGCAGCAATCAGACTAAGCTGTCGCACCGCCAGCAAGCGCAAGACCGCATCATCAACACTAAGCTCTGTCTCGCCCCGCAGCTTGCCCATCAAACGCTGCCCCCACTTATCAGCGCCTTGCCACAAACCACCCGCCAAAGCCCCCAGAACCGTTCCGGTTCCCAGGCTTAGGCCGCCCGTCATCACATCCAGCGTCGCACCGGCCATGGCTCCCGCAGCCACGCCCTTACCTAACTGCACGCCAAACTCTTTCAAAGCCTGGGGATCAAACAAATCCATCCCCCACCGGCCGCCATCAAAATGCAGCAAATCCGCCACCACATCCTGACGGCCAAAGCTATAACGCTTAAGCAAAGCCTGCACGCTCTTGGCCTCGCGGGCCAAGACCGGCTCACGTAACTGTTGCGCCGCCAACTCCATAGACTCCGCATCCGAAGGCGTGCTGACACGCCAAGCCGCCACATCCACCAGGAGCTCGGCCAGCAAACGCAAGGCATCACGACGGCGCAGCACTGCCTGCTGGGTCAGATCCACCTTCAACTGCTGCAATACACCCGCCTGCGTCTCCAGAAGCACCGCCAGCTTGTCGTACAGCAACGCCTCGCCATCCAAAGCCGGCGCAACCGTATCAAACTCTGCCAAGGCATGCAGCCCCAAACGGGCCAAAGCACTGCGCCACTCCTGAACCCGCGCCTGCGGGCTACGCACGAAGTTCAGCACTGGCAATAAAGGTCGCCCACTATAGGCCAACAGGGTCAGCTCATCCTTATGCTTGCTTAGCACAGGATCACGCGCATCGACCACATACAAGCCTGCGTCGCAGGACTGCAATTTGCGCAGCACACGGGCCTCTTGCTCGAAACGGCCCTGCGCAGCAGGTGACTCCAGAAAACGACGAATACGCTCCGGCCCATCAATACGCTCACCGGGCTGGCTAAGCTGATCCATAAAGTCCAGCAAGGCCATGCTGTCTTCCAGACCGGGGGTATCGAACAACTCGACCAATGCCTCCCCATCTACCGTCAGCCTGGCCCCTTCTACATGGCGCGTCGTGCCAGGGCTATTGCTGACCTGGCCAAACTCTGTATCCCGCGTCAGCGTACGCAGCAAAGAGGTTTTACCCGTATTGGTGTGACCCACCACAGCCAGCGTCAAAGCAGCGGCACTCATGATGGCTCCTTCATAGCAACATCAGGCCATTGATCGTGAATCTGACCCGGCGCAAAACCCGCTGCCACGAGCCGATCGTGCCAACTGCGGCGGCGCGCCTGATCCGGGTCGCTTACGGTTTCGTCCAGCAAGATGACATCGGACTGCCGAGCTAATTGTGCCCACTCGACCAGCGTTGCCACCACCCCACGATCCGTCGTCTGGGCAGCATCACACACCATCAACAAACGACGTGGCGTGGCGGACTGCAAACGCCCCAGGATATCCAGACGCTCAGCCCGTGAATCAACCCGTCCCAAATCCTGCATATCAGCGTGCATGAACGCAGGTGGCCAGCTGTATTCAGGTGCCAATTCCAGCCCCACCACACACAAGGCATCGGCGGCCAGTGGCGCGCTTGGTTCGCTTTGAATCCGGGCAACCCTATCCGGAGAAGCCAGTTCATCCACACCCGTAGGTTCGCTGGCAGGCATCAACCGTGGGCGCAGCTCCGCCAAGCCGGGCAAACTGTCATCCAAACTTAAGCGCGCCGTATGTTTACGCCATTGCCAAAGACTCCAGGCAAGGGCCAGCAAACGCGGAATCAGGCCATAGGTGACCACCGCTCCCAGGAGCCAGCTGGACCACAAGGCCTGCGCCTGGGCATCCAGCAATTGCAGGCCATCGCTGCTGCGTATGGTGAGGGTATCGGGCAGGGCGAAGCCCAGCAAAGAAGGCAGGGCGCCAATACTTTCTACCAGCCAGACAAAGGTGTCCGGCGTCAAAAGCGTGGTTTCCCAATTGAAGTGATAACGGCGCGAGGCCAGTAATAAAAGCAGGGTACTCAAGGCCGACATAAAAGCCAGCACCCACAAGCTATGGCTGATCAGACCCGCCAACCAGGCTTGGCTTCCCCGACGTGCCAACACCGCCGCAAACGCCTGGGGCACCAAACTGGCATCCCCTTTGACGAAACGGCGGCTAAGCCACCACCAGGCATCGCCTGCCCAACTGCCCGTACCCGCGCTTTTACCCGACCAGGCCAAGCTGAACAGCCAGAACATAAAGGTCAGCGCATGCAAGCCCAGCAGGGCGCCCAAAGCCGTCAGGACATTAACAGCGCGACTGCCATCGCCCAAGGCGCCGGCAGCGGTTCCGGCCCCGGCCAGCAAAGCCAGAACCGCCATCGCAATCAATAAAAGGCGGGCAATCCGCCACCAGCGCGTCCAGGCTTGTGTCAGGCCATCACGCCGAGCCAGAGCTAAAGCACGGGCCAAAACACGTTGGGCAAACGAGCCACCCGCCGCCCGTGCCCGACGCGATTCCGCCAGATCTTCAATTGGCCCCCACTGAGTCTCGCGCAAACGTATGGCTTCAACCAGAGTTTGCTGTTGCCAGGAGCCGACGGATTGGGGCGGTTTCATGGCATTGGCCATCACTTAGAGAAGTACTGGTTCATCAGGTAGGGCATTCACCGCTGCCGAGCCTTGCGGCTGCACCGGAGCCCCCTTTTGCAAGACCGCCTCGATCGCGTCCACTGCACTTAAAAGGCCTGACAGGTATTCGCGTGAAGCCAAATTTTGTTCCAGTTGCTGGCAAATCTGCGCCCATTGCGCTGGATCAGCCTGGATGCCACGGTCTGCAATGATGTGGATACGTCGCTGGCCCAGTGCCAGATATAAGAGAACGCCGCTGTTTAAAGGCGTGTCCCAGACACGTAAACGACCAAAAACTTCCAGCGCACGCTGGCCACTGTCGGCTTCATGGGCGGGCAAGACCGCCTCGATAGCCACGACCAGTTCACCGCTATGGTTCTGTTCGCTTTTACGAATTTGCTCGGCCACATGCCCCAGCATTTCGGCATCAAAGTAACGACGGCGCAGCCATTGGCCTTGTATCGACGCCCAGCCCGACAATTCTTTCCAATTCACACTCATGTCGCTCCCCTGTCGCCTACCAGCTGCCGGAAGCGCCACCGCCTCCGCTACTGCCACCACCGCCGCCGCTGCCTCCGCCAAAACCACCGAAGCCGCCACCACTGCTGCTGCCATTGCCACCAAACCCGCCGGAGGAATAGCCACCCAGCCCACCAATGACGCCACCACGGCGCGAGGCACGGCCGGAACTGGATTTACCGCCTGCACCAAAGAGTCGGCCAATCATACTCAGTCCCGCCCCGACCACCGCCGCCACCAAGGCCAGCCCAATGCTGCCTGACACAACCAGGGTAAAGACGCCCGCCGCAAAAGCGGCAAACAAAGGAGAGGCAAAGAACACAATCGCGCCCACAGCCAGCAAAGGCTCCCAGAACACGCCTTCTTCACCTGAAGAGGTGACTGGGGCATTTTTAGGGGGTGGAGGCAGCTCTTCACCATTGACCAAGCCCACCAAACTATCGGTAGCGGCCTGAATCCCGGCGTAGAAATTGCCTTCAATAAAACGCGGCGTCATCTGTTCGCGGATGATGCGACCGGCCTGCAAGTCCGTCACCGCGCCTTCCAAGCCGTAACCGGTCTGGATGCGCATACGACGATCGTCTTTAGCGACCAACAACAAGATGCCATCGTCCACTTTTTTGCGACCCATTTCCCATTGGTCAAAGACCCGCAAGGCGTATTGTTCGATGGCCTCATCACCCGTGGTGGGCACCATCAAAATAGCAATTTGCGCCCCTTTTTCCTGTTCCACGGCCTTGAGTTGCTGATTCAAAGCATCTTTTTGATCGGGGCTTAAGGTACCTGTGGTGTCCGTGACCCAGCCCGCAATAGCGGGAATGGGCTCGGTTTTAGCCTGCGCCTGAGCCCAGGGCCAACACAGCAGAAACATCGCCACCAGCAGGCTACCGACCCAGACCAGCCTGCCAGAACGTGCAGACCCAGGCCCAGCAGTCGGTGCAAGATCATGCACGTTCATCATTGCTGCCTCCAGAATGAATCAAGACCCAGCAGGAGCAGGGGTCACAGGGATATCAAACTTAACCTCGGGGTCGCGTGTGATTTCACTTTGACGATCTACCCCGTAGTTTTCCTTAACCTTGTAGCCAAAGAGCTTGGCGGTAATCAGGGTTGGGAACTGGCGAATGAACAGGTTGTATTCCTGGATCGTCTGCACATAACGGCCGCGTTCGGTAGCGATGCGGTTTTCCGTGCCTTCCAGCTGTGTCATCAAATCCCGGAACAAGCCATCGCTTTTCAGCTGCGGGTAGTTTTCTGACACTGCAATCAAACGCGACAAGGCCGAGGATAACTGGTTCTGTGCTTCCTGAAAGCGCGCCATGACCTCGGGATTATCGAGGTCATCTACTTTCATCTGTATGGTGCCAACTTTGGCACGGGCTTCGGTCACTTGAGTCAGAACGGTGCGTTCATTGACCATATAGGCATTAACCGAGCTGACCAGCTTGGGCACCAGTTCGGCCCGACGCTCGTACTGATTCAAGGTTTGCGACCAAGCCGCCTTGACCTGCTCGTCCAGGCGCTGGATCTCGTTATACCCACAACCCGACAGCAAAACGGCCACGCTGCTGATAAAGACCCATCGAATCCATGATGTCATGATTTTTTTCCTGCAAAAATAAGCAGATAAACAACAAAAACAAGTTCCGACCTAGTCGGTCGGGTACATGCCAAAGATAGCCCGGCAATCCGCGCACGCCAAGCGTAAACCGCCTCTAGCGGCATAACAAGTACGTCTATGAGGACGCTTAACAATTTCTGTCATATCCAGGCCTGCATTCAGCCTGACCTTTTATGCCTGAAACAGGTTGTTTTAACGCTACCGGTCAAAATGATACAAGATGGTCAATGAGGACTTTTACTAATTTCACGCTATAATGTCTGATTGCGCAGCGCACCAATCTCTGCGCCTCTTGCAGCAGGCGGCGTTCTTGCCCCTGCCGTGGCATTGTCGCCATAACTAAAATACCTTAGCCTGGATTGGTATAGCCCCAAAGAGGGCTTTGGGGCTAGTCACTGGAAAATTCTTGGACTCTCAAATTACTTTTGCCTCCCTTGGGCTGGCAGAAACCCTGTTGCGTGCTGTAACTGACGCAGGCTACACCCATCCCACTCCTATTCAGGCCCAGGCAATCCCTAAGGTCATTGAAGGCGGCGATTTGTTGGCTGCTGCGCAAACTGGTACGGGTAAAACCGCCGGTTTCACATTGCCCATCTTGCACCGTCTGCTTAACGATCCTCAGCCAAACCGCAAGCCAGGCCGCCCACGCGCCCTGATCTTGGCTCCTACTCGCGAACTGGCCGCCCAGGTCGAAGAATCCGTACGTTTGTACAGCCAGCACACTCGTCTGCGCTCGATGGTCATGTTTGGTGGCGTGAACATCAACCCTCAGTTCCATGCACTGCGCAAGCCGCTGGATATTCTGGTCGCCACTCCTGGCCGTTTGCTGGATCACGTGCGTCAACGCACTGTGGACCTGACCGGCGTGGAAATCCTGGTACTGGACGAAGCCGACCGCATGCTGGACATGGGCTTTATCCGCGATATCCGCAAGATCATCAGCCTGATGCCGGTTAATCGTCAGACTCTGCTGTTCTCGGCCACCTTCTCCGACGAGATTCGTGAACTGGCTCGCAGCTCGCTGAACAATCCTGCTGAAGTCGCTGTTGCTGCGCGCAACACCACTAACGAACTGATTACCCAGCAAGTGATCCTGGCCGACCAAGCGCACAAACGCGATTTGCTCAGCCACATCATCCGCGAAAGCAGCTGGAACCAGGTTCTGGTGTTCTGCCGCACCAAGCACGGTGCCAACCGTTTGGCCGAAAAACTGTCTCAAGACGGTCTGGCCGCCGAAGCTCTGCACGGCAACAAGAGCCAAGCGGCTCGTACCCGTGCCCTGGCTGGCTTTAAAAACGGCAAGGTTGTAGTACTGGTTGCAACCGATATTGCTGCCCGTGGTCTGGACATCGACCAACTGCCGTACGTGGTCAACTTCGAACTGCCTAACGTGCCTGAAGATTACGTTCACCGCATTGGCCGTACCGGTCGTGCTGGTAGCGAAGGCGTGGCCTTGTCGATGGTGGATCGCTCCGAAATGCGTCTGCTCAAGCAGATCGAACGCATGACGCGCAATCCTATCGAACGCATCGTGGTGGAAGGCTGGACGCCTCCTTCGCGTGCTGCTCTGGCTGAAGAAGCCAAGGAAGACACCTACGCAGAGCGCCGTTTCCACAGCGCTCCTGGTCCTGGCGCTCGTGCTCCAGCTGGTGCCCGTCGCACCGGCGGCGGTGGTGGTCAGGCCCGTTCGGCCGAAGGCCGTGGTGGTAATGGCGAAAGCCGTCCACGTCGTCCTAGCAACGATAACCGCCCACGTCGTAGTGCTGCTCCCGGCGGTGCTGGTGCTGGTACCGGTGGCGCTGCTCGTCCAGGTGGTCAAGGTCGTCCAGGCCAAGGCCGTCAAGACAGCCGCGGCCCAAACCGCAGCAACCGTAGCTCCGCACAAGCCAAAGCCTAACCCTGGCAAGGGGCTGTGCCTGCCAAAGGCGGGCACAGTGCCCGCCTTTGAACCGAGCACACCATGGCACTGAGCACCTGGCTCGCCTTTTTCGCGGCTTCCTGGGTTATCTCCTTTTCACCCGGACCGGGTGCGATCTCCTCCATGTCCTCCGGCCTGAAATACGGCTTCAAGCGTGGCTACTGGATGGCGATTGGCTTGAATATCGGAATCATGATTCAGATATTCATCATCAGTCTGGGGCTGGGACAGGTTCTGGCTCGCTCGGAACTGGCGTTTACCACGCTCAAATGGCTGGGTGCTGCTTACCTGATCTATCTGGGCTGGAAGCAATTGCGCACCGACGCCATGCCGGTGCAAGTCGCAGGCCAAGAGCCAAGCGACTTTCGCATCCGTGACCTTCTGCTTCGCGGTTGCCTGATCAATATCACCAACCCCAAGGGTCTGGTATTTCTGCTGGCCATCATGCCCCAGTTTCTGGACTTGAATCGGCCCATGCCTTTGCAGTACTTGCTGATTGCCATGACGCTCTGTTTTACCGATCTGATAGCGATGGGCTGCTACACGTCACTGGCTGCTCGCATGTTGCATTTGCTCCGTCAGGCCAGCCATGTCCGGCTGCTGAACCGCGTGTTTGGTTCGCTATTTATTCTGGCAGGTACGGTGTTGGCCAGCGTGTCGCGTTAGCCTTGTGCACGCCTACGCTTGCCCCCAAGCCCTGCTTTACGGATAATTCGCTCACTGTTTTTCACGCGCCAGACTGGCGCTGCCACAAGGATTTTCAATGTCGTCCGGTGACATCCGCTCTGAAGTCAAGAAACGCCGCACCTTTGCCATCATTTCTCACCCTGACGCGGGTAAGACCACACTGACCGAAAAACTGCTGCTGTTCGCGGGTGCAATTCAGATTGCAGGTAGCGTCAAGGCGCGCAAAGCCAGCCGCCACGCTTCCTCGGACTGGATGGAAATTGAAAAGCAACGGGGTATCTCGGTGGCCTCCTCGGTCATGCAGATGGAATACCGCGACTGCGTCATCAACCTGCTAGACACCCCCGGTCACCAGGACTTTTCGGAAGATACCTATCGCGTGCTGACCGCCGTGGATGCCGCCCTGATGGTCATTGACGCCGCTAACGGTGTGGAACCCCAGACCATTCGCCTCTTGCAAGTGTGCCGGGCCCGCAATACGCCCATCATCACCTTTGTGAACAAGCTGGACCGCGAGGTTCAAGAGCCACTGGATGTGCTGTCGGAAATTGAATCGCACCTAGATATGGAAGTGGTGCCGTTCTCCTGGCCTATCGGGATGGCGCGTCGCTTTGGCGGTGTATTCAATCTGCGCGCCAACCACATGCGTGTGTTCAAACCCGGTCAGGAACGCCATGGCGAGGATGAGATCATCCCCGGCCTGGACAATCCCATCATTGCCCAGCGTTTTGGCGAGACCTTTGAAAAGGCTCAAGAAGAAATTGAATTATTGAATGCCGCTGCGCCCGAGTTCGACCTGGAAATGTTCCTGGCAGGCCAGCAAACCCCCGTATTTTTTGGATCGGCGATCAATAATTTTGGCGTACAGGAAGTCTTGGACGCCTTGGTAGACCTGGCTCCTGCTCCAGGCCCCCGTGTGGCCTTGCAACGTGAAGTGCAGCCTGATGAACCAAAATTCAGCGGCGTGGTCTTCAAGGTACAAGCCAATATGGACCCGGCCCACCGTGACCGCGTGGCCTTTGTACGCGTGAGCTCCGGCCACTTCAAGCGCGGCATGAAACTGAAAGTATCGCGCACCGGCAAGGAAATTCGTCCCAATAACGTGGTGTCTTTCCTGTCGCAACGCCGTGAACTGCTGGACGATGCCTTTGCCGGCGACATTATCGGTATCCCCAACCACGGCATTTTGCAATTGGGCGACGTGCTGACTGAAGGCGAAAACCTGCAATTTACCGGCTTGCCATTCTTTGCCCCTGAACTGTTCCAGTCCATTGAAGTCAAAGATCCTTTGCGCACCAAACAATTGCGCACTGGCCTGACTCAGTTGGGCGAAGAGGGCGCCATTCAGGTGTTCCGTCCCCATATGGCTGGCGGCATGATGCTATTGGGCGCGGTTGGTCAGCTGCAGTTTGAAGTGGTAGCCCATCGTCTGAAGACCGAATATGGTGTTGACGCTCGCCTGGCTTCCAGCCGCTTCAATATGGCGCGCTGGGTAACGGCCAAAGACCCAAAAGACATGAAGAAATTCATCGAGACCAACGCGGGCAATATTGCCTACGACGTGGTCGAGGCCACTGCCTTTTTAGCCACATCCCCTGCGCAGCTGCGCGTGGCTCAAGAGCTGAACCCCGGCGTCGAATTCCATGCCCTACGTGAGCATGGTGGACACGTTTTCGGGGATGCCGTCTAATTCTGTCACAAGAGCAGGGCCGACATTTCGCTACAATGACGGCTCTTTTCTTTTAATAAAGTGCATCCGGCCCCCGGATTGCCGTTGACTCAACCGAGACATCGCTTATGCCCTGGCGTTTTATCATTGCTGTCTTGCTGCTGGTTGCAGGTGCTTCAGTGTGGGGCGGCCTGGAACTGGGGAACTGGCTCATCGCGCACGGTCCTGAAAAGTCCATGGTGGTAAGTTCGCCGGACCCATCTGACCTGCCTACTCTTGATGCCGACGGCAAGCCCTTTACCGCGCAGCCGCCACAGCCCTTGCCCAATGGCCGCTTAGGTGTGCCCCAGTCGCCCACGCCTGTTGCCTGGGAAATCGACACCTCGACTCTGTCGGATGAAAAGCCGCCTATTGCCTTGGCCACGACCTCCATTTCTCTGGAACAGGCCATTCAAATCGCCATGTCCGAGCAAAATCGGGAATTGCAGGGCATTGCCCGCGTTAATCTTGGCGGCGCCGAGCCTATTCAACCCGTGGACGTAGGTGCACCCCCGCCCCCTCCACCCCAAGAAATTCAAATTGCCGGCACCAACAACGGAGCCTGGCAAGCACAGTTGCAGCAAGAACTGAATGCCTGCAGCAGCAAAGGCTTTTTCGATCGCCCCAGTTGCTCCTGGGAAGCACGCAACAAGTACTGTGGCCCGAATAATGGCTGGGGAAAAGTCCCTGGCTGTCCTAGCAAGTCCTTCTGATACCACAGTGTGTGTGCTTGCCAAGGCCTTGACCAAGCACACACACTGCAACGCGCTGCAGATCCATTTATGCATCACTTAACAGCTGCTTTGGCTGTTGCACAGGCGCCCTACAGATCACGGACGCCGCTTCGCTCCCCAGGGCGGACACCTTCACCGGCCCCTCATCTATACACGTAGATCATCAGGTAGCATGCTCTACCTGCTTTTTGTGTGTGATATCAAATAGATCAATCATTCCAGACGGAGTCCTGGACACGGATAAACTCTATCCTTGCCAAGCGATAACTCGGGATGACTTGACGGCAGAGGGTCAGTCCTATGACCCTGTCGGTTTCAACCGTTGTAGTCAGAAAGCTTTGCAGCCGCGACCTCTGCCTTAAGCAAAATATCAGAAAGAGGGCAGGCTGCTTGTTTTTATATCAATAAGTGGAGGGCACTTTATGTCTGGAGCATTATAAGAAAGCCGCTCAGCACGTTTTGCGATGCGCTGTGCAAGTTGGGCTGAACGCTGGTTCCCGGATTCATGGGTATTTGCGACCCTGGCCATACTGATTGTGACCGTGGCAGCATTGGCCATTGGCGCCCCCGTCACGGCGACGGCCAAGGCATTTGGTGATGGTTTCTGAAGCCTGATCCCCTTCACGATGCAGATGGCATTTGTGGTCATCGGTGGGTATGTGGTGGCCAGTTCCAAGCCCGCATCGCGCTTGATTGATATTTGTGCAGCGGTACCTCGCAATGGTCGCTCCGCTGTCGCCTGGGTCGCCATCATATCTATGGTGGCCTCTTTGCTGAACTGGGGGCTGAGCCTCGTGTTTGGTGGTTTGCTGGTAAAAGCATTAGCCCGACGCACGGACCTGAAAATGGATTATCGCGCAGCCGGTGCCGCTGCCTATCTAGGCTTGGGAGCCGTCTGGACATTGGGCCTGTCTTCGCCGGCCGCGCAGTTGCAAGCCAACCCGGCCAGCCTGCCCCCCTCAATTCTAGCTATCACCGGCGTCATTCCCTTTACGGAGACCATTTTCCTGTGGCAGTCGGGTCTGATGCTTCTGGTCCTGATGGTGGTGTCACTGATCGTGGCTTATGCCACGGCTCCCGGTAAAGGCAGCGCCAAAGAGGCAGCGGCCTGCGGTATCGACTCTACGGTGGTCGTGCCTGAAACACCTAAGCCGCAGCGGTCAAGCGAATGGCTGGAATACAGCCCTTTTCTGATTATTGTTCTGGTCGTGCTGGCGCGTGACCTGATCGGTTTCACCTTTGTGCAATTGCTGGTCCACATCCCGGTTGTACTACTGCTGTTGTGAGGTCTGGGACAGACATTAACGTACTTCCCGCCGATTCAACCTTAGAACACTGAAACCGTAGCAATACGGTAGCCATAAAAAACACCCCATAGCACTGGAGTTCATCCAGGCTATGGGGTGTTTTACTTCTAGAGCAGTAGCTTCATCGCTTGCCGATATCAAGCTGGCAAGGTTTGCCGCTTACTCGCCGTGTTCGCCCATCTGCGATTGCAGGTAGTTAGGCAAGCCGACTTTTTCGATCAGCTCAAGCTGCGTGCCCAGCCAGTCGATATGCTCTTCGGTGTCGTCCAAAATCTTCAAGAACAGATCACGCGACACGTAGTCACGCGAGGACTCACAGTATTCGATAGCTTCCACCACGGTCTGACGGGCGGCCTGTTCCAGCTTCAGGTCACAGCCCAGCAGCTCAGGCACGTTCTCGCCAATCATGATTTTGTGCATGTCCTGCAGGTTAGGCAGGCCGTCCAGCATAAAGATACGTTCGATCAGCAGATCGGCATGCTTCATCTCGCCGATGGACTCGTCATACTCGTGCTTGCCCAGCTTGGTAAAGCCCCAATGGTTCAACATGCGAGCGTGCAAGAAGTATTGATTGATTGCTGTTAGTTCGTTCTTTAGCTGCTTGTTCAGGTGCTGAATTACCACTTTATCGCCAAACATGCTGTTCTCCTGTAAATCTGACGGCGCTCCCCCCAAGGAACCGCCGAACCCCCACAAACCGGCCCCAACCTGGCTCGCACACAAGGCGACGACAGGTCAAAAGCAGTGGGGGGGATGAATGTCACAGGCTACCATGCACGCAGAGGCGATGGCTTAAAAAACGGCTAAACACCCAGAAAGCGTTGCACTTTTGGGTTAGTAACAGGACTAACAACAATCATTCCCACTAGCAATAGCAGGAATGATGAAAACCGAGAAAAATGCCTAATCAGGCGCGGCAGACGAGGCGGCCGAACTCGGGAGCTGGGATCAGGCTGTCGTTGGCGGCATGATCCACCCGGGCTGCACTAACGCTGGCAATCATGGCTTGATTGGCATAGCGCCCGCCGGGCAAGTAGTCCTGAGCCGTTTCCGCACAGCATCCGCAACAAGAAGCAACGCCCAACTGGCCCTGAAGATCTGCCAGACTGGCAGCGCCGCCGCGTACTGCTTCTTGTACTTGCCGCTCGGTGATGGCATTACATATGCAAATAAACATGAGAACCATTATTATCAAGAAACTTGAAAAGATCAATAGTCATTCTCATTAAGAACGTATTGTTTCCGCTACGGCTCTATGAGCCCTGATCAGACTGGACCCCAAAAGGCCTAAGGCAGCGTCCACAGTACGCAACACATCAGTTCTGCAACAGATGATCCATCAGTAAACGAGCGGCGGGGGACAGGCTATGGCGACTGCGCACACACAGAGCCACGCGCCTACAGGTCCAGGGCTCCTTGATCACACATAAGGCCAAACCCAGGCTTTGCACATAGGACTCGGCCACTGAACGCGGCAGCACACCTATGCCCAAACCAGCCTCTATCATGCGGCACTGCGCATCGTAGCTGGTCACCTGCACACGGCAACGCCACGTTCGTTCCAGCTCGCTGGCCGCCCGTAACAGCAACAGATTCGGATGACTACCCGTGTGCATCCCTACGTAGTCAAAATCCAGAGTATCGACAAAAGGCAGTTCCGCTCGCCCGGCTAAGGGATGATGCGCGGGTACCAGCAAAACCAGCTCGTCCTGCCGATAATCGTAGTACTCCACCTCCACACTGCCCACGCCTCGTATCAGCACCCCCAGATCCGCATTGTTATCTGCCACCGCCTGGGCGACTCCGGAGCTGATGCGCTCCTCCAGCGACACCTTCACTTTGGGATGACGCTCCATAAAGGAGCTCAAGGCCTGGGGGAGGAACTGGGTGATGGAAGACAGGTTGGCCGCAATCCGCACATGCCCCGTCGCACCACCCGCAAAATCGCGCATCGACGCGCCCATCGCATCCATATCATCCAGCAGACGCTGCGACAGAGCGGCCAATGACTTACCCGCCGCGGTGGGGAGAACGCCTTTATTGCTGCGCTCGATCAGCGCAGTACCCAGTTGCTCTTCCAGATCGCTCAGCCGTTTACTGACTGCCGCAGGTGCTATATGAAATTGCTCGGCAGCACCCGAAATGGTGCCGCGTTCAATAACCAACAGAAAAAGCCGAAGGGACTTGGGATCAATGTTCATAAGCCAGTATTCCATCCTATGAAGGCTAGGGCGACAAGCGCTTTGCCATCATAAATTGCGATAGCACCATCGCAATTTGACGCTGTACTCACGTCATTAGCGATGACAGACTACGCAAATAATACGGAACCTGATTATTTAAGTCAGGTAAATATAAGAGGGAGACAAGATGCGCGACAGCGATAATCTAAAAGGGGGGTTTGACGGCACCCTGCCGCTAGGTCAACAGCCGGCTCTGGTCGTCATTGATTTTCAACGTGGGTTCACCGAGCCGGGCTTGACCCCGCTGGCCTCAAACTGCGACAGCCAGATCGAGCAGACCAACGCCTTGATCCGCGCCATGCGGGGCAAGGGCCGCATTATTTTCACCATCATCGGCTATGAGCCTCATCTGGCCGACGCCAACCTGTGGTTAACCAAGGCCTCGTCCTTGCGTTGTCTGCTGCGTGGCACGTCTGCCTGTGAGCTGGACCCACGGCTGGACTACGACCCCGAACAAGACATCATCCTTTACAAGACCCAGGCTTCCGCCTTTTATGGCACACCTTTGCCTGCGTTGTTGGCTCATCAGGGCTGCGACATGCTGATCGTGACCGGTGCTACGACCAGTGGCTGTGTTCGTGCCAGCGTTGTGGATAGCTTGCAGTCGGGATTTGCCCCGTTCGTGGCTGAAGATGCGGTGGCTGACCGCTCGGCAGCCCAACATCGCAGCAATCTGGTCGATATGGCCAGCAAGTACGCCGAAGTTATGCCTTCGGCACAACTGATCCAGCATCTGCAAACGCTTTAAGCGTTGCACACAACAAGAAAACCACAGGAGACATCCATGAAAAAAGCCCTGACAGCGGCTCTGGCCGCCTGCACCCTGGCGCTAGGCATCTCGCCTGCCCACGCCCAAGAGGTCGAACTGACCTTTTCCACCTACTTGCCGCCTGCCTACGAATACGCCTGGAAACCTATCGAGAACTTCGTTCAGACGGTAGAGAAAGAAAGCCAGGGCCGCATCAAGATCAATGTGTTCCATTCCGGCCAGCTGTTCGACGGCTACGAGGAATTGCCTGCCTTGTCGCGTGGTGACGTGGACATCGTCAACATGACCAGTACCTACCCCAGCGGCACGGTACCGGCGCTGAACATCTTTACCTTGCCATTCCTGTTTGACAGCACCGCCCACCTGAAACGTGCGCTGGATCAAGGCCTGTTCAAGCTGGGTGCTGAACAAGAACTGCGCGACACGCACGATGCCGTGGTGCTGGGTCTGGCCCCTTGGGATCCATACGAGTTCTACAGCCGCAAGACTCCAATCAACTCGGCTGCGGACGTCAAAGGCAAAGTCTGGGCCTCGACCAGCTCCATGGATGCACGCGCCCTGCAATTGCTGGGTGGCTCGCCCACCGGCATGCCGTCGTCCGAGCTGTACCTGGCCTTTGACCGCGGTGTGATCGACGCTACCCCACGCCCACTGCTGACCGGCATTGGCCGCAATCTGTACGAAGTGGCCAAGTTCTTGTCCATTGCCAACGTCGGGATCGACGTGTCTGTGCTGACCATCAACCGCAAAAAGTGGGAATCCTTGCCACCAGATCTGCAAGAGATCATCAGCAAAGCAGCCAACCAGCGCGACCAAGAGCAGTTTGAACGCGTCAGTGCCTTTGTGGACCACGCGTTGCAACGCTACGAGCAAGCTGGCGTGACCATCAACCGTGTTGAGCCTGCCCAACTGGAAGAGATGCGTCAATTGACCCGCCCCGCCATTGATGAGTGGAGCAAGCAAGTCGATAACGGTCCTGCTTACCTGGAACTGATCGAAAAAACCCGCCAGCCCTGATCACGCGTGAATGCACGCTGGGTGAAACCCAGCGTGCATCCCTCGTGTGGAGACACCATGAATCCACTTATTCATTCCCTGGGCGCATTTGCGCGCGGCAGCAATCGTGTCGCCATTGTGGTGGCCGAGGTGGCACTGGCCGCCCTGATGATTGCCTGCGCCTACGGCGTCATTGCGCGCTACGTCTTTAACAGTCCCAGCATCTACATTACGGAAATCTGCGTGTACCTGCTGCTGGTCTGCTCCTGGCTGTCTGTTGGCTGGGTCCATTTGGAAAACCGCCACGTCAGTGTCGAAGCCTTCCATATGAAGTTCTCGCCACGCGGCAAACGTCTGGCTACCTGCATCTCGCAACTGTGCATTCTATTTTTCTGCCTGGTGCTGTTGTGGGCGGGTATTTCGGTGGTAGAAACAGCCCTTGCACGCAATTACCGTTCGGCCTCCATGCTGCGTTTCCCCCTGTGGATGGCCTACGGCATGATCCCGCTGGGCGGCTCACTGCTAGGTCTGGCAACCCTGCGCCAGCTGTTCATTCCGAACAGCGTGGAATCCAACGACAGTATCAAGGAGTTCTGACATGGATTCCATGCTCATCTTCAGCCTCATGATGGCCTGCTTCGCCATTCTGATGGTCATAGGCACACCTATTTTTGCCGCCTTAGGCGTTGCCAGTATTTCCGGCATTCTCATGAAATCCGGCCTGGGTGGCCTGGACGTCATTCCCGCCACGCTGCACCGTGGCATGGCCAGCTACTCCCTGATCGCCATCCCGCTGTTTATCCTGATGGGTGAAGTCATTGCCCGCACCAGCATCGGTGGCAAACTCTATCAACTGTTCTATCTATGGTTGAACCGTATGCCGGGTGGCCTGGCCGTTGCCAGCGTGGGCAGCTCAGCCGTGTTTGGGGCAATGAGCGGGGTCAGCGTGGCCGGCGCCGCCACCATTGGCCGCTTTGCCATTCCTGAAATGCTCAAGCGCGGCTATTCGCCCAGCCTGTCCGGTGGCACAATTGCAGCAGCGGGGGCCTTGGCACTGCTAATTCCTCCCAGCATTGGCTTTGTGCTTTATGGCGAAATGGCGGATCAATCCATCGGCAAACTGTTCATTGGGGCCTTGCTGCCGGCCCTGATGGTCACCGTCATGATGGTGATCTATGTGGTACTGGTAGCCGTGTTCAAACCTGAATCCGCGCCCCGCAATGCCGAAACCGTAACCTGGTCCCAAAAACTGGGGGCCTTCAAAGATATTTGGGCCGCTGCACTGCTCATTTTGCTGGTGCTGGGCACGATCTATATGGGTATCGCCACACCCACAGAAGCTGCCGGTATTGGTGCCGCAGGTGCGTTCATCATTGCCATCGCCTACAAGGAAATGAACTGGCGCACGGCCATGCAGATTCTGCGCTCTACCGCTGTGACCAGTGGCATGATTTTGCTGATTCTGGCTGCCGCACTGCTGTTTGGCTACATCATGACTCGTCTGATGATTCCGCAAAAACTGGTGGCGCTCATTACCGCTTCGTCTCAGCCAGCATGGGTCATTTTATTATTCGTGCTGCTGTTTCTGATTGTTGTGGGCATGTTTCTGGATATTGTTTCTCTTATCCTGATTACCACCCCTGTCTTATTGCCGGTCATTGTGGCCTTGGGTTATGACCCATTATGGTTTGGCATTGTGATGATTATTGCCTGCGAGATGGCGGTGATCACCCCACCTGTCGGATTAAATCTTTATGTTATCAAGGGCATTGCCCCACAGATATCGCTACAGCAAATCACCCGAGGTGCGTTGCCTTTTGTAGGTTTGGAGATTCTGGCGATTATCATTCTGACCATATTCCCGGAAATCATTCTTTGGTTACCTAGAACGCTTTAAAAACAAAACCCGCCTTGTGCGGGTTTTGTTTTTCCACCCACGTTTTTTACGATGGCAGCATAATATTTGATTGCTTTTCCACTTTCTTTTTCTATACCAGAATCAATATCTGGAGGAAACAAGAATGGATAAGAACACATTTGCCGAACCACCCCTGAAAGGCATCAAAGTCCTAGAGCTGGGTTCACTGATTGCCGGCCCTTACGCAGGCAGCCTGCTGGCCCAATTCGGCGCCGACGTCATCAAGATTGAACCGCCCGGCAAGGGCGACCCATTGCGCCGCTGGCGCCAACTGCACAAAGACACATCCCTGTGGTGGCGTGTGCAAAGCCGCAACAAACGCTCCATTGCACTGGATCTACGGCAGGCAGAGGGCCAGGAAATCGCCCGTGAGCTGGCTTTGCAAAGCGACATCATCATTGAAAACTTCCGTCCCGGCGTACTGGAACGCTGGGGCCTGGGCTGGGAAACGCTACATGCGCTGAATCCACGCCTGATCATGGTGCGCGTCTCTGGCTATGGGCAGGACGGTCCCTATCACCGCCGCCCCGGTTTTGCCGCCATCGCCGAATGCATGGGTGGCCTGCGTTATGGCACTGGCTACCCCGATCGCCCGCCTGTACGAGCGGGCGTCAGTCTGGGCGATACGCTGGCTTCGCTGTACGGCACCATAGGCGCGCTGCTGGCCATGCACCATCTTCGTCAAGAAGGCGGGCAGGGCCAGATGATTGATGTGGCGTTATACGAATCCGTCTTTGCCATCATGGAAAGCCTGATTCCGGACTATCAACTGAACGGCCATCAGCGTGAACGCACCGGGGCCAGCCTGCCCGGAATCGCCCCCTCCAACACCTACCCCACCGGCGACAGCAAATGGGTGGTGATTGCCGCTAATAGCGATGCCATTTTTATCCGCCTGATGCAGGCCATGGGCAGACCCGATCTGGCCAGTGACGAAAGCTTGTCCGACAACGCCGGACGGGTTGAGCACAGCGCCATGCTGGACCAGACCATTAGCGACTGGACAACCGCACGCAGTCTGGAGGACGTGCTGCACGCCCTGGAGCAGGCCGAAGTCCCCAGCGGCAGCATCTACACCGCTGCCGATATTCTCCACGACCCGCACTATCAAGCACGCGGCATGTTGGAGAAACACAAACTGGAGGACGGCCAGGAACTGACCATACCCGGCATTGTGCCCAAGCTCAGCCGTAGCCCTGGCGCTACCCAATGGTTGGGGCCCGAACTGGGCGAACACACAGACAGCATCCTGCAAGAGCTGGGCATGGCCCCAGAGCGCCGCCAAGCGTTGCGCGAACAAGGAATTGTAGAATGAATACCGTATTAATCACCGACGTCACCTTGCGTGATGGCCTGCAAATCGTGCCCCGCTGGGTGTCTACCCCGGACAAACTACGCATTGCCCACGCACTGCCCCACTGTGGTGTACGCAAGATCGAGCTGACCTCGTTCACCTCGCCCAAAGCCATTCCCTCGCTGGCAGATGCCGACGAGCTGGCCAGCCTGACCGCACGCAACCCACAGGTTTGCTACACCGCTCTGGTGCCCAATCTGCGTGGTGCACAGCGTGCTTTGGCAGCCAAGATGGATGAGCTGAATTTTGTATTCTCTGCCTCCGAAGCACATAACCAGGCCAATCTGCGCATGACGATTGCGCAATCCCTGGCACAGCTGGAGCAAGTAATAAGTGCAGCAGGCGGCACACCTGTGAACGTTTCTCTGTCCACCGCCTTTGGCTGCCCCTTTACCGGTGCTGTCGCACCTGCCCATGTCATTGCCCTAATGCAGGAAGTCCAGCGTATGGGCGCCAGTTCCATCAGCCTGTGCGACACCACGGGCATGGGCTCCCCCGCCGATGTGGAACGCCTGACCCAAGCCGCACTGAGCCTATATGGCGAGCAAGGCGTCACTGGTCATTTCCACGATACTCGCGGGCTGGCTTTGGCCAATGCCTGGGCCGCGTACCGCGAAGGTGGGCGGCGCTTTGATGCCGCGTTAGCGGGCCTGGGCGGCTGTCCCTATGCTCCGGGAGCCAGTGGCAATGCCAGCCTGGAGGACATGGCCCATATGTTCCAGATCAGCGGAGTAAACACTGGCTTGAACCTGGAAGCTCTACAGCCCTTAGCCGAAGAAATTGCCGCACTGACGCAAGAACCCATACAAAGCCGCCTGCACAAAGCGGGGCCTGCCTACGCCTTGAAGGTGTGCCAATGAGCCGAACCCGCACTCTTTTCCAAAAACTCTGGGATGCGCACCGAGTCGCTGCGGTGGACGATGAGCACGATCTGATCTACATAGACCGTCAGTTGTTGTACGAAGTCACCAGTCCGCAGGCTTTCGAGAGCCTGCGTCTGGCAGGCCGCACTGTCCGCCGCCCTGATACCGCTTTGACCACGGTGGACCATAACGTGCCCACCCGTCGCCGAAATCAACGCCTGGACGATCCTTTGGCTCAGGCACAGATCGACCAGATGGAGATCAACAGCCGTGAATTTGGCCTGCGCTATTTTGGGCTGAATGACGAACGCCAAGGCATCATCCATGTGATCGGGCCAGAGCAGGGCATGACATTGCCCGGCTCCAGCATCGTCGCGGGGGACTCACACACCAGCACGCACGGTGCCTTTGCGGCCTTGGCGTTTGGCATTGGCACCTCCGAGGTCGAACACGTGATGGCCACCCAATGTCTGGCCGCAAAACGCATGCGTACGCTACAGGTGGATGTACAGGGAAGGTTGCCTGCCACCAGCACAGCGAAAGATCTGATTTTGCACATCATTGCCCGCCTGGGTGCCGATGGTGGGCGCGACTGTGCCATCGAATTCACGGGCCCCGTCATTCGCGCTTTGTCCATGGAGGGGCGCATGACCTTATGCAATATGGCCATCGAGGCCGGTGCGCGCATCGGTCTGGTCGCCGTAGACGACAAAACCCTGGACTATGTCCGGGGCCGCCCCCTGGCCCCCAAGGGCGCAGAATGGGACAAAGCAGAGCGCTACTGGCGCACGCTGCTCAGTGACGAAGGCTGCCACTACGACCAGCACTTGTTGATCGACGCCACCCAGCTTGCTCCCACCGTGACTTGGGGTACCTCGCCTGATATGGCCGCGGCCATCGATCAGTTTGTCCCTGATCCACACACAGCAGCCACGGGCAAACAGGCCGACGCCCAACGCGCACTGAACTATATGGACCTACAAGCAGGCCAGCCACTGGTAGGCATCGCTATCGATCGCGTTTTTATTGGCTCCTGTACCAATGCCCGCATTGAAGATCTACGTAGCGCCGCTGCCATGATTCAAGGCAAACGCGTGGCCAGCAATGTACTGCAGGCCCTGGTCGTCCCTGGCTCCGGTTTGGTGCGACGTCAGGCCGAACAAGAGGGTCTGGACAAGATTTTCCTGAATGCCGGTTTTGAATGGCGCGAGCCCGGTTGCTCTATGTGTCTGGGGATGAACGAAGATCGCTTGAATCCGGGCGAGCGCTGCGCATCCACCTCCAACCGTAACTTTGAAGGTCGGCAGGGCGCTTTGGGCCGCACACATCTGATGAGTCCCGCCATGGCCGCTGCTGCCGCCATTGCAGGCCACCTTGTCGATATACGTAACTGGGACGCCGTATGAACACGCCTTTCACCTCAGTGCGTTCGCGCCTGATCGCCCTGGACCGCGCCAATGTGGACACCGACGCTATTTTGCCCAAGCAATACATGACCTCACTGTCTCGTACCGGCTTTGGACAATATGCCTTCGATAACTGGCGTTACGCAGATATTGGCTACCCCGGCAAAGCACTGGAAGAGCGTGAGCCGATCCGCAGCTTTTGCCTGCATCAGCCCACGGCGCAAGGGGCCCGGATTCTGCTGGGTCGCGAGAACTTTGGCTGCGGCTCCAGCCGTGAACACGCCGTCTGGGCGCTGAGCGACTTAGGCATTTCCGTGCTTATTGCCCCTTCATTTGCCGATATCTTCCGCAATAACTGCTTTAAAAACGGCATGTTGCCTATACAGCTTAGTGCAGAACAGATTGATGCTCTATTCACCACTGCCGCCCAAAACCCGTGGGATGAATGGACGGTGGATCTGGAGGCCTGCACGCTGACCGGTCCTGATCAGCACATTCATTTCCAGGTGGAGCTGGAACGTCGCCGCCGCCTGCTGCTGGCGCTGGACGATATCAGCGTGACGGAGCAGAAAATGGATCAGATCCAGACCTACGAGCAGCAACGCAGGGCACAGGAACCCTGGCTATTTAGCTAGGCGCGATAGATAGGGCGAGCGGCTGTAGAAGGGGGCTTACGCAGCCGCCTACCGCCCGCAGTCGAAGTCGAAGTCGAAGTCGAAGTCGACAAGTAACGAAGCACAACTCAAGCCTGCTCAGGCTACAAAAAAACAATTTCGTGAGTCGCTCCCTATTTGCCGGGAGCCGTCCTCCCTTTGCCTTTCCCTTGCAAACAGCATCGTCTGTTTTTCCAAACTCGCATCATGGGACGAACTCCCACCGCCTTGTCAGGCGCACCCGGATAGTGCTCACCCCCCCCCCTAAAACCCTGATTTCCAACCGATTTCGAGGGGAAATCGCACGATCCGCCTCTTTATATCCCTAAGTTTTTTAGGGTCGTTTTTATATCACAAAGGCACCTAACTACTTGAACCACCTACAAGCAAATGCTACAAATGAAACATTAATGAGAATCATTTTTATTTCCATTTAACTTACAGACTCATGCGCATTTCTTATCTTGTTGGCCTGAGCTTGCTCAGTGCAGGCAGCAGTTGGGCACAATCCTCCGATGCTCCCCCGGTTACGTCTTTGTCCACCATTGAAGTCAAAGCCAGCGAATACATTGATTTGCCGCCTGCTTACGAAGGCAATCATGTCGCCACCGGCGGGAATCTGGGTTTGCTGGGCAACCGGGATGTCATGAACACTCCGTTCAGCACCATCAATTACACCAGCGATTACATCGAAGATTTGCAAGGTCAGGAGCTGCGCATTCTGATCAGCAAGAACGACCCTTCTGTACAAACACCGGGTGCGGGTGGAACCGGCGGCAAAGACACCATGTACATACGGGGTTTCCGTGCCGGTGACGTGTCTCTAAATGGTTTGCAAGGTTTGACCAGTGGCCGCCGCGTGATGGCCATCGCAGAGCGTTTAGAAATTCTCAAAGGCCCATCGGCAGTGTTGAATGGCATGAATGCCAGCAATGATGTGGGCGGCTCCATCAACCTGGTGTCCAAGCGTGCGACAGATGATCCCATTACCAACGTCACCATGTCCTACATCCAGCCATCCCAGTTTGGGACTCATCTGGATTTAGGCCGTCGGTTTGGCGAAGCCAATGAGCTGGGTCTGCGTCTGAACGGTGTCTTTAAAGACGGTGAGGGTGTGGTGGACCACCGGACCAACCGCGACAAACTGATCTCCTTAGGGGCCGACTACCGCCTGGGTTCGGTCAAGTTATCCGCCGATCTGTATCACCTGGAAGAATACATTTCCGGCCTGAACCGAGGTGTACGGCTGGCCAAGGGTCTGGACAAGAACCCGCTGCCCACCCCACCCAAAGGCAATGTCTTGCTGGGTGTACCTTGGGCTGCTGGCCTGACGCGTGAAACCACGGCGCTGATGCGTGCTGACTGGGCTGCCAGCGACAAGCTGGCCGTCTACGGGTCGGCTGGTTACAGCAAGTCCGAAATGAGCAACTACAACACCAAGGGCAGCACCTTGCTGAACGAGGCAGGTGACCTAAAACTAGCAGCCACCCGTCGCAACAACACAGGCTACAACCTGGCCGCCAATAGCGGCCTGTTCTACAACTTTGATACCGGCTCCGTGCACCACACCATCAGCGCCGGGGTGGACTGGAACCGTAAAAGCTCACGCAGCGACAACACGTCCATCAAAGGCTGGTCCGAAACCATCAATATCTACGACCCGGACTACCCGGCGCGCCCTTATGTCCCGATGAATGGACTAAGTGCGCCTAACGTCAGCTATTTATATAGTGCAGCCTTAGCCGACACCCTGTCCTTTGCGGACGGTAAGTATCAGCTAACTTTGGGCCTGCGCCAGCAATGGGTCAGCACCAAGGATAAAAGCGGCAAGAGTGATAACTACAGCAAGAATGCCCTGACGCCCACCATTGCTGGTGTCTGGCAGTTGCGTGACGACTGGATGCTGTACGCCAACTACGCCGAAGGACTGACCCAGGGCATGATTGTGGGCGACGACTACGCTAACGAAGGCCAAATCTTCGCACCACAAAAAACTCGTCAATACGAAATCGGGATGAAGTACGACAGCGGTGATTACGCCCTGACGGCGGCCCTGTTCGACATTACCCAGCCCAATAGCTACGAGACACCCGAACGTATCAATGGCAAACCTAATTTGAGCTACGACGGTCGCCAGCGTAACCGCGGTGTGGAAGTGCAGGTGTTTGGCCAGATCGCCACGAACTGGCGTCTGACAGGCGGTATCGCCTACCTGGACCCCAAAATCCGCAAAGCCAGCAACCCGGATACGGAAGGTCGCAATGCCGTGGGCCTGTCCCGATGGGTCGCCAAGGCGGGTATTGAATGGGATACGCCCTTTGTTCAGGGCCTGACCTTGAATGCCAATCTGAACAGCCAGTCCAAGCAATACGCGGACGCCAGCAACAGCTACTACATGCCGGGCGTGACAACCTACGATCTAGGCATGCGCTACAAAACCCGCTTTGCTGGCAAGGAAGTGACCTTGCGAGCCAGCCTGGAAAACGTGGGCAATAAAGCCTACTGGGTGGTGCCTTTGAGCAATGGCCAAGGCTCACCTCGTACGTTCCTGGCCTCGGCCACCATGAAATTCTAAGTAGACCAGCGACACCCCTGTCATCCAGTACTCCGTCTGGCTGACAGGGTCTAACTCCGCTTTTGCAGGGCCTGTTCATGCGTGTATGCAGGCCCTGTTTTTTTTATTGTTTTAACGGTCTTACCTAAAGTCTGAAGCCGCAGGCCCCAGACTTGGACACTAAGGCTCCTAGACCCCGGCAGCCGCTCGCATCTTGCGCTGCGAAGCCGGTGCCAAGCCTTCCGCCTCGCGATATTTAGCCACCGTACGTCGTGCCAAAGTCAGGCCCTGGGCCTGCAAGAGATCGGTAATCTGCTGATCAGACAAAGGCTTGCTGGGCGACTCATCCCGAATCATCTGCACAATCTGCGCCCGTACCGAGGCCGCGGACATATCTTCCTTGCCATCGGTACTGGTCAGCGCCACGGTAAAGAACTGTTTAAGCTCCATAACGCCATGCGGTGTCTGCATGTATTTCTGCCGCGTTGCGCGTGAAATCGTGGATTCATGTAGATCCAGCTCGGCAGCCAGATCGGCCAGTTGCATGGGTCGCAAGGCCGACACCCCTTGCGTAAAGAATGCCTGCTGCATCTGCACAATCGCTTGCGCCACTCGCAAAATCGTTACGAAGCGACTGTTCACACTGCGCAGCAAACCGGTAGCTTTTTGACGCTCAGCCAGCAGGGCCGGATGAGCCTCAATTTCATAGTCGTGCAGGTTCACCAATTGCAGGCGCGGCACCGCCAAGGGGTTTAAAGCGGCCTGCCAACGGTCTTTCGCACGGACCAACAGCACATCGGGCACCACATAAGCCGAGACGTTTTGTGTCCAGGCACGACCCGGCTTGGGGTCCAGCTTCAAGACCAGATGATGAGCACGCTCCACCAGATCGGCCGAGTAATGGCCCGTACTGCGTTGTCGCAATTGACTAGGGGAGGCCAGGATGCCGACATGCTCGCGCACCAGGTAGCGAGCGCAATCCAATAAAGATGGCTCTAGCTGATCGGCCTGCTGCATCAACTGCAAGCCCAGGCATTCAGACAGGTCCCGCGCACCGACACCGGCCGGCTCCAACGACTGCACCTGGGCCAAGGCACAACGAAGATCACTTTCATCAATATCCAGCTCGTCGGGCAGGCAGGCCAGGACCTCGTCCAAGGACACGGGTAGGTAGCCGTTATCGTCCAGCTCATCGATCAGTAGTTGTGCCAGCACCCGGTCACGGTCGCTCAAACGCAACAGTCCCAATTGCTCGCGAAGGTACGCGGCCAGATCCTGGACAACAGCCGACTCCGGGGTCCAGTCCGGATCATCCGAATCGCCCTGATGCTTGGGAAACTCCAGGCTCGCCCACGAGGATTCCGCCTCGTCCGAAGCGGCTTCGGGCAATGGCTCGGCGACAACATCCGCCTGCACGTCCAGACGCTCCAGCAAAGGGTTGTCCAGCAAAGCTTGAGCCAATTCCTGCTCCAGCTCGGCCCCCGATAGCTGCAACACTTTAATAGACTGTTGCAATTGCGGCGTCAAAACCAGCGTCTGCTGCTGGCGTAAATCTAGTGACTGACGCGTAAGCATAGGTACAATCATTTCCATGAAAACCGACAACGCCCAGACACCCACCTCGAACGATAGTCAGGCTCTGCGCAACACGCTTTTTAAGCTTTGCGCCACCGCCACTATTACCTGCACCGTGGTCACTATCGTGGTTGCCATTATCTGGTGGGACCTGCTCAACCGTCTTATCAGCTTCGGGCGTGGTCTGGATTACTCCGGCCTGCAAGCACTCAGTATTCAAAACCTGGCGCTGATCAAGCAATACAACCCGTTTTTCTGGTGGACGGTTGTGGGCGTCATAACCCTCATTATTGCCTATCTTTTGTATGGCTTCGTACAAGCTGTCATGCGGCGCAACCAGCAACGCATTATCGACCAGACAACCGTGGCTCAACTGGCCCGCTCATTAAGTCGTCCGGCCCGTGAAGTGATTTTATGGTGCTGGCCCGACCAGCGCAGCCCGCTGACTGTGGGCGATTTACAACGCGCTTACGGTGAGTTGCGTGCAGGCCGCTTTAGCAAAATGGAACTGGCCGAGCAGCACAGCCGCCTGTTACAAGCCGACTATGAACGCCACGAAGTACAAGCCTAAAGCTTGCCTTCCTGTTTTTTTTGTGTTTGACTAACGGTCATGACTCACGCACGCCAATCTTCCTACGCCTGTCAGGGTTTCAGCCAAGCCGCTGAAACCGCTCTGTCGCGTTCCGTGCGTGACGGCCGTTCTACGGCCCCTGCCTCCAGCCTATCCTGCCTGCTACTACTAGCGTCCGGTTGCCGGGCCTAGTGTCCTGTGGCAGTTCGGCAGCCAATTCTCAGCCACATCTACGTTATTTGTGCCGCCACCGGCCTACGTAAATGCTGAATCGCTGGTGACGGCAAGAAGTTATTAAACACTTTTTGTCCGACAGGTATCCCCATGGCAATGCTGAACAATCCCTCTCAAAAGTATCGTCCTTTTGTCGCCTTTGATCGCGACTTCGCTGAACGCACCTGGCCATCCAAGCGCATCACCAAAGCGCCCATCTGGATGAGCACCGACTTGCGTGATGGCAACCAGTCCTTGATCGAGCCTATGAACGTGGCTCGCAAACTGCGCTTTTTCGAGCAGCTCGTCAAAATCGGTTTCAAAGAAATCGAGGTCGGTTTCCCTTCCGCATCGCAGACCGACTTCGATTTCGTTCGCAAGCTGATTGAAGAAAACCGTATCCCCGAAGACGTCACCATCATCGTGTTGACGCAATCGCGTGAAGACCTGATCAAGCGCACCGCTGAAGCGGCTGCCGGTGCCAAGCGCGCCATCATTCACTTGTACAACGCCTGCGCCCCCGCCTTTCGCAAGATCGTTTTTAACTTGAGCAAAGACGAGATCAAGGAAATTGCCTTGACCGGCACCCGCTTGATCAAAAACGAAGTGGCCAAGTACCCGCAAACCCAATGGGGCTACGAGTACTCGCCCGAAGTATTCAGCACTACCGAGCCTGAATTTGCCTTGGACGTGTGTAATGCCGTCGTCAAAGCCTGGGCTCCTGCCGCCGACGAGCGTGTCATCCTGAACTTGCCCGCCACGGTTGAGGCCACCACGCCCAATATGTACGCCGACCAGATCGAATGGATGCACAACAATCTGGACCAGCGCAGCAACGTCACCCTGAGCGTGCACCCGCACAATGACCGTGGCACCGCTGTGGCCGCCGCTGAACTGGCCGTCATGGCCGGTGCTGACCGTATCGAAGGCTGCTTGTTCGGTAGCGGCGAGCGCACCGGTAACGTTTGTTTGGTAACCTTGGCCCTGAACTTGTACACCCAGGGCGTGAACCCTGAGCTGGACTTCTCGGACATTGACGAAGTGCGTCGCACTGCCGAGTACTGCAACCAGTTGCCTGTACACCCACGTCACCCCTACGCGGGCGACTTGGTCTTTACCGCTTTCTCCGGCTCCCACCAGGACGCCATCAAAAAAGGCTTGTCCCAACAAAAAGCCGACGAGCTCTGGGAAGTGCCTTACTTGCCTATCGACCCGGCCGACCTGGGCCGCAGCTACGATGCGGTTATCCGCGTCAACAGCCAGTCGGGCAAGGGCGGTGTTTCCTACTTGCTGGAACAAGAACACGGTCTGGTCTTGCCACGCCGTATGCAAATCGAATTTAGCCGCGCCATTCAACGTGTGACGGACTCGTCGGGCAAGGAAGTTACCACTGCCGACGTCTACGGTATTTTTGAATCCGAATACCTGAACTGCAAAAAGCACTACAAGCTGCTCAAGCACAATATCGTCAGCCAACCTCATGCCGACAGCGGCCAACAGTTCACGATTGAAGTGGATGTCGAGCAAGACGGTCAGGTTCGCACCTTGAAGGGTGCCGGCGAAGGTGCAATCTCTGCCTTTGTGAACGCGCTGGACCTGTCCATCAAAATCATGGATTACAGCGAGCACGCCATTGGTTCCGGTGCTGAAACCCGCGCTGCTGCGTACGTGGAAATGCGGATTGGCGACAGCCCATCGGGCTTTGGTGTGGGCATTCATGCCGACATCGTGACGTCGTCCTTCCTGGCGATCTTGAGCGCGGTTAACCGCCACACCATCGCCCAGCACGAAACTGAGACCACAACGGCTTAATACCGGCTTTATATCGCGTCTTGGGTGGTGATCCCACCCAAGCGCCCGCCCGGCCAACCCTGGCCGCGCCCGAACCGCTACTCGCAGCCGACTTATCGTCGCTCTGCTTGCAACCCGCCCACAAGGCGGGTTTTTCGTGGGCGACTCAAAATGCCATATTCATTCGCGATATAAAAAAACCGGCCCTAAAGAGCCGGTTTTCTATTGGCTTGAACCTGGTCAGTAAGTAACCGCCAATCCCGGCAAATCCACGGTGACCTGCATAGAGCCCACCGCTTGCAGACAATGACGCGCAAACTCCTGGGCGCGCTCATCGTCTTGTGACAGCAGCGTGTAACCCAGGGCATCGGCCACGCCCATAATTTTGTCCAGCAAAAGCACCTTGCCGCTGGCCCGCAAAGGCTCACAGCCCAGCGCTTGCCAGGTTTGATCGAACCAGTCGCGTGATTGCTTGCCGCTATCCGGATCGATGGTTTGTATAGGTGTGACCAGCTCTATGTGCTGGCGAGGACTAAAGATCACAAGCACCATAGCGCTCATAGACGATCTCCGAAAAGAAATAGATCAACTGTGGAGCTTAAGCAAAGTCGGCCCTCCAAATTGTCGGCGGGCCGACATTTGAGGAACTACCAGGAGCTATCTGCGGGTTCCCACATCACGGGGACACCACTGTTATTGGCCTGACGCAACATATCCAGTAAGGGATAAGAGCGTTGACCAAAGCTGACCGACTGCGAGATCGGGTGTTCTTTTTCCTGGTCCTCGTCCTCATGGGGAGCTTTTTTATGTTCCCGATCTTGTCCCACTGCTCTTTCGATATTGCCGATAGCGTCCGATAACTGCTCGGGGGTGAACACACCACGCTCAGGCAAACCATCAGGGTAGGAGCGCCCCGCGGCCCGGAGAATAGGCATGGCATGCTCAGCGAACATCAGAACATCGGCGGCGGCTTTACTTTTAAAGACGACTAACATACGGTTTCTCCTTATGGATCTTTGTGTTTCCGACTCGACTTTCAGGATACACACCCCTGCAAGATAGCAGGATTTCCCCTGTCTTGGAGAGTCCTTCATGCTTGCCGCGCTTCTGCAATGGCTAATCTTGCTCGTGGCCGCCTTGCCAGCCTGGGCCTGGTCGCAAACCACCCTGGAATGTCCCTTACCTCCGGCCTCGACCCAGTGCGCGCCTGCTGCTGCACTGGGCGAACACGCCGAGCCCGCGCCAGATATGGGTTTACTCAATCCCGTCGATTTTCTAAGTGGGCACAAATACCAGAGCGACACGGATCTGCCGCTTAGCCAAGCCTGGCCTTTGCTGCAATTGCAGCGTCATTGGAATGGGCAAGGGCGCAATCCTACACCCACGCTTGGGTATACGGGCTGGGCCCTGAGTTATGACCTGCAGTTGCGCCAGCAAGGCCATGCTCTTTTCATGCCTGATGGTCGACAAACCCGTCTGTTCCCACCCGCGCAAGCACAGCGTTCTGGCTGGCTCTGGCAAGGGCCTGAAGGTTTGGTGCTGCGCTTTAACGAACAAGGCTGGTTAATCCATGCCCGTGTTTCCACACAGCAATGGCTGGATATAGAGCGCTTGCCGGAGAGCCATCCCCACCCTCATTCGATAAAGACTGTGCGTAATCATTTGGGGCAAGCGCTGGAGTTCAATTGGGAGCAAGGCATGCAGGTAGGGCTTCAAGCTCAAGCTCAAGCCCAGGTTCAGCACCCAGACAGAGACAACAGCATCGACAAAAGCAAAGGTAAAGGCAACGCCCTCATTATTCAAACTCCTGCCGGGACGTTTCATCTGCATCTGGAACAACACGATCAGCAAGTCTGGCTCGCTAGCGTCAGTCGACCCGATGGCATGCAGCGCCTTTACCATCCAGCCCCGGTGCCTTGGGCGCATCGTTTGGGTGGCAGCAGCCTGCAAGCGCCCGACCAGCCTGCGCAACCCATACAAAAATGGGAGTACGACGCACAAGGGCGCGTCAGTCGCTTGATCTCTCACGCCTTCAATCAGGAGTGGAGCGCTCATTATGAGCCGGGCCAGAGTGAATGGGCCATAGGCACGGAGCGGCATCGTTTCCACTACCGTAACTATCAAGGCCAGAGTCGACTGCAGAAACTCGAAAGCCGCTTGTGTGAAAGCTGCCCGCCTCACAGCACAGAGTGGCTGTACGACCCGCAAGGACGATGGCTACAAGCAGGACCTTGGCGGGCTCAGCGGCGTGCGAATGGCTCGCTATCCCAGCTTCAACAAAAGCAAGGCGGCTGGGGACCACTGACGCTGGATCTGGATACACAAGGACGCCTGCAACGTTGGGCAAGCAAACAGCATGGCGGTGAAACACGCTACTGGAACCCGGCAAATAAGCTGATGCGTATCGATTATGCGGGGCAAGGCTCACTGCAGATTGACTACGATCAGCAAGGGCGCTTAAGCCGTATTGAACATCGACAGGGCCAGGAAACTGAACGCACTGAACTGGACTGGCTCGGCCCCGGGGCGCTACGCATCCATCATCCTTACGAGACGCAATGGCTCAAACTACGCGCTGGCTTATTGCAGGAGCGCCGCCTGGAACGGAAGCACAGCCCCGAACGCAGCTGGACCGAGCGCTTTGAATACGACGAACAACACAGACTGATCCAATACACGCTGCCGGAAGGGGGGCAGATTCGCTATCGCTGGAGCAGCAATGGCCGTTTGCAGTCACTGGAATGGACAGACAGACAAGGGCGCAGCCAGACAGTGATTCAAGCCCAAGAAGCAGGCTATGCCTGGGGGAATGGCCTGCAGTTGAGAACTCATGCGACCCGCAACGGCCACACAGTAGACCTGATGCTCTTACAGCCGGATGGCAACCCTGTCTGGACGCAGTCGCGCCGTCTGGATGAGCAGGGCAAGGTGCTGGAGGACCGGCATGAATACCCGGTACTGCAAAAAACACATCATTGGCTATTGAACTACGACTCTCAAAACCAGTTAATAGCCTTTCGTCTGGGGACGACCGAGCCCGCGCAGTGGCTGGCCTGGAACCCAAGCGGTGCCCTTGTCGCAAGCTCTCCGGAACCAGCGGTTCCAATTCAGCGTTCACCCACAGGGATGGCTACAGCAGTCGGCACACTAAAGCTGAACTACGGCCCCAACCGCCGTTTACGACGGGTGCAATCAGCCGATCACGTTCTGGTCGACTATCAGCATGATGCCTTTGGACAGCGAATCTGGCGTCAGCAGAAGCAACAAGAACGAGCCTTTTTCTTTCACGGCCAGCAACTGATGGCCGAGCTGGATTTGCCTGCACTACCCGACCAGCTTGTGTCCCGGCGTTATCTCTATGCCGGACTGACCCCGGTGGGCATGATTATTTATCAAGCCGACGGGCAAGGGCAGTTGTACTACCTGCATAGTGATTTGATGGGAGCAGTACGGCTGATTAGCAATCAACAGGCCCAGCCCGTCTGGGCGGCGGACCTGAACCCCTTGGGGCAGGCCAATATTCTGTTGAAGACTCTGGAATTCAATTTACGCCTGCCGGGTCAGTACGCAGAATCCGCTACCGGTTGGCATGACAATCTGCTGCGCACATATCTGCCCAGCCACGGCCAGTATCTGGAACCCGATCCTCTTGGGCCTTGGCCGCAAACTCAGGCTGTAGGTTATGCCCAGCAACAAGCATTACGCCATATCGATCCCACCGGCCTGCTGCTGTTTGCCTTTGATGGCACACGCCAAGCTCCCATCACCAAAAGCAATGTGTGGAAACTGTCGCAGTTGTATCAGGATGGGGCGGTGCACTACAGCGATGGCCCCGGTAATCCAGTGACCGCCGACTGGGATGCACTGACGGCCTGGCGAGCGGGCCGTATTCTGGAATCTCAATGGAATAACTTTCTGAATCGCATGCAAGAGCAAGGCCCAACCCCAACGGCAATCCCTGTTGATCTATTGGGCTTTTCGCGCGGAGCGGCACTGGCTCGGGACTTTTCCAATCGGATTCTGGACCATACCCGGCAAGGCTGGTTTGTCCTGAATGATCCACAACGTGGGGCTATCCGGTCCTGCATCACCCCCCGCTTTTTAGGACTGTTCGATACAGTGGCTCAGTTCGGTTTAGGCGGCTGGAGCAACTCCCAATATCGGCTGGGTGTATCGGAAGCATGGAGCTGGGTAGCGCACGCCGTCGCCATGCATGAGCACCGTATTCTCTTTCCCTTAAGTGGTCTGGCCCAGGCCATGAATGCAGTGGAAATGCCTTTTATCGGTGCTCATAGTCAGATCGGTGGCGGCATCTTGCCCGAGGAGAACAGCGACATCAGCGATCTGGACAAAGTGGCCCTGGCCTGGATGCATTGGCAAGCCACCGCAGCAGGGCTGACGCTGGCCGAACTCAGCCAGACCGATCTGAGCGTCCTGCACCCCATCTTGCAGGACATGCGTAGCCCCGGACTGCGCCTGAGCACACAAGGAGTACGCCGTGTTGACTACCACGGTCACGACCAGGACCTGCTGTATCAAGACTCCCACCCTGCCTTGGGTCGAGAAGTACGCAACACGCTGGAAAAACTCATTACGCGCTTCGATGACTGGCGTCTGCGTGGCGACAATCAGGTGGGCTGGGTAGACATGGACGCTTACGATACGTGGTTACAGAACCACCTGGGATGGGAACGCTAGGCTTCTTGAAAAGAATTTGGCGTCAAATCACGCTATCATGTGGGGCTATCCGGCGGGCCAATGTCGCGCCTTCCATCTGATGCGGTGACAACCCGCCTCAGTTGTCTTTCTACCAATCCAGACCTTTCCTATGCTTGCTGAGCAACAATCTCAATTAATCGCCTGCCTTCAGGCTGCCGTCCGTGCCATCTTGCCCGAGGCTGAACCTAACATCACGCTGGAGCGCCCCAAAGTGGCCGCGCACGGTGATGCAGCCTGCAATATTGCCATGCAACTGGCCAAACCAGCCGGTCGCAACCCGCGCGAGCTGGCTCAGCAAATTGTCGATGCGCTCTTGGCCGATCCTAACGCGGCCACTTTGTTGGCGGCAGCGGAAATCGCTGGCCCAGGCTTTATCAACTTCCGCCTGTCCACCGCCACGCATCAGGCCGTCCTGCAGACGATTGCCGAGCAGGGCGAGAACTTTGGCCATATTGCTCCTACCCAGGAAAAACTGATGGTGGAGTTCGTGTCGGCCAACCCCACCGGCCCCTTACACGTGGGACACGCCCGCCAAGCTGCACTGGGTGATTCGCTGTGCCGCGTATTCAGCTCGCAAGGCTACGACGTGACCCGCGAGTTCTACTACAACGATGCCGGTAACCAGATCGACAACCTGAGCACCAGCGTTCATGCTCGTGCCCGTGGGATCGAGCCCGACAGCGAACAGTTCCCCGCTGACGGCTACAAGGGCGACTACATTCTGGATATTGCCCGCGACTACCAGGCTGGAGCAACGGTGCAAGCGGCCGATGGCCAGTCCGTTACTGCCAGCGGTGATCTGGACAATATCGAAGACATCCGCCGCTTTGCCGTGGCCTACCTGCGCCGCGAACAGGATCTGGATCTGCAAGCCTTTGGTCTGAAGTTCGACAACTTCTACCTGGAAAGCTCGCTGTACACCTCCGGCAAGGTTGAAAAAACCGTGCAGGCCCTGATCGACGCCGGTCACACCTACGAGCTGGACGGCGCGCTGTGGCTGCGCACCACCGAACTGGGCACTGGCGACGATAAAGACCGCGTGATGCGTAAATCCGAAGGCGGCTACACCTACTTCGTGCCGGACGTGGCCTACCACGTGGCCAAGTGGGAGCGCGGCTTTCACCACGCCATCAATATTCAAGGCTCTGACCACCACGGCACCATCGCCCGCGTACGCGCTGGCCTGCAAGGTCTGGGTCTGGGTATTCCCAAGGAATTCCCGGCCTACATCCTGCACAAGATGGTCAAAGTGGTGCGCAATGGCCAGGAAGTTAAAATTTCCAAACGCGCAGGCAGCTATGTCACCTTGCGCGACCTGATCGAATGGGTGGGCCAGGACGCCGTGCGTTTCTTCCTGATCCAGCGCCGTGCCGACTCCGAATTCGTGTTCGATATCGACCTCGCCTTGTCCAAGAGCGAAGAAAACCCGGTTTACTACATCCAGTACGCTCACGCCCGCATCAACTCTGTGTTGAACCAGTCGGCCGAGTTGCTGGGCCAAGTGCCCCAGGCCGACATCTCGCCCCTGACCGCCCCCACCGAAATTGCCCTGTTGCAACGCCTGTCCGAATACCCCAATGTGCTGGCCCAGTCGGCTCGCGAGCTGGCTCCCCACCACATTGCTTTCTGGCTGCGCGATTGCGCCTCGGACTTCCATTCCTGGTACAACGCCGAGCGCGTGTCGGTAGACGACACGGCCTTGCGTCTGGCCCGTCTGCGTCTGGCCCAAGCCTGCGCCCAGGTCATTCGCAACGGTCTGAACCTGCTGGGTGTGTCCGCACCCGACCGTATGTAAACCCATAGGCAGATATGGCAAGAGCACGTAAAAAATCCAGCAGTTCCGGCGGTACCTATACCGGCATTTTGATTGGCCTGATTCTGGGCCTGGGCGCTGCGGTAGCAGTCGCCCTGTTTGTTACCAAAGTGCCCATGCCCTTTGTGGACAAAGCCAGCCGGGACAACCCAACCGTTGCCTTGCCTGAAGGGCGGGATTTGCTGGATCCGAATCGGGACCTGTATGGCAGCTCGGCGGGCCAAACCCCGCCGCCCGCCATCGGTGCCATTCCCGGCCTGACCTTACCACCTGTCACCCTGCCCAGCGGCCCCAAGCCTGCCGCTCCGGATGCCTTGGGTGATCTGATTGCCACCTTGCCTTCGATGGGTACGGAGTCAGCACGTCAGCCCGACACACGCAACACGGCTCCGGCTGCACCGGCCGCGAACGCGCCAGTGACCCCAGCAGCACCTGTTACCCAGGCGCCAGCAGCTAGCAAACCGGCAACTCCGGCCCCAGCTGCCCCAGCCGCTGCCAATAAACCTGCAACAACGTCCACTCCCTACTATCTGCAAGCAGGCGCTTTCCGCAGCAATGCGGACGCTGAAGCCATGAAGGCGCGTTTGTTGATGCTGGGCTTTGACGCCTCGGTGCAAAGTGCCCAAGTGAATGGCAGCACCGTCAACCGCGTGCGCATGGGCCCCTTCAAGGGCATAGACGAAATGAACCGGACCCGCAGCCGTCTGGCCGAGGAAAAAATTGACACTTCGGTGGTACGGCCCTAAGTAATTTGCTCTGACCGCAGGCCCAAGGTGAACTTTTCCGCCATTGAACAGGTCATAGACCTCATCTTCCCACTTAAGGAAATTGATTCATGAAGCTGAACGCATTGTTTGTACGATCCCTGGTCGGTGCCAGTCTATTGGCTGGGGCAACTTTGTTGCCCGCCACCAGCGCGCTGGCTCAACAAGCCAACCAAGGCTACGTCACCCTGCCTGCGGCTCAGCCCTCGGACAGCGTCGGCAAAACGGAAGTGCTGGAGTTCTTCTCCTACAGCTGCCCACACTGCGCCATTCTGGAACCCAAGGTTGAAGTCTGGGCCAAGAGTCTGCCCGACAATGTCGTGCTGCGTCGCGTACCGGTCGCCTTTAATGCCGGTATGACCGACCTGCAAAAGCTGTACTACACCCTGGAAGCCATGGACCGTCTGGACCTGCACCCCAAGGTGTTTGACGCCATCCACCAAAAGCGCGAACGCCTCTTTGATGCCAAGACCATCACAGCTTGGGCTGCTCAACAAGGCGTAGACAAGGCCCGCTTCGAGCAGACCTTCAACTCCTTTGGCGTGCAGACCAAAGCCAACAAGGCCAACGAACTGTCCAACACCTACCAGATTCAGGGCACCCCTAGCCTGGCCGTCGGTGGCAAGTTTGTGACCTCGCCTGCCTTGGCTAATG
>NZ_BMZN01000005.1:237719-265885 GCF_014652815.1 Alcaligenes pakistanensis | reverse complement strand
CCTCAAGACTGGAGTTCGATCCAGTCTTGAGGGCCGTTGGTTTTTCTGCTTCTTTCATCGACTAAAGACGGCTGATCGATACTGATCTCAGTGCAGTATCAATGCTAATAAACAGTCGACACACCTCGCGTAAGTTAAGAGTCTTGCATCAGGCAACCCTACAGCGACTAGTGACTTGATAAAGAAATAGCAGCCTTAAACCTGCGCCGCCTTCTCGAAGGCTTGCGTCAGGTCAGTACACAAGTCATGGCTTGATTCCAGACCAATATGCAGGCGCACCAGGCAGTCCTGGCTGCCTTGCCAATAGCTGTGGCCGCTTAAAAAGGCGGTATCCACCAACTGCACCAAGCTCTCAAAACCGCCCCAGGAAAAACCGATGCCAAAGAGCGTCAGGGCATCCACAAACACACGAGCCTGCGCATTGCTCATCCGTAGCTGCACCGACAACATGCCGTTCGAGCCTGTGCAGTCGCGCTGCCACAGCACATGGCCGGGATCTTGAGGCCAGGCCGGATGATAGATACGGGTAACTTCAGGACGGCTATCCAGAAACTGGCAGACCTTCAAGGCATTGGCTGCACTTTCGCGCATACGGATAGGCAAGGTGCGTACACCACGCAAGGCCAGCCAGGCATCATCCGCACTGATGGAAAAGCCCAGAGCATAGTGATTGTCGTGCAAGCGCTTGTTGATGGCCGGGTCTGCCGACATCACGGCCCCCAGCATCAAATCGGAATGGCCCGCCACGTATTTGGTGCCCGCGACGATGGACACATCAAAACCCAGCTCCAACGGGCGATAGATATAGCCCGAGCCCCAGGTATTGTCAGTGACCAGCAGCAGATTATGCTTGCGGCCAAACTCAGCCAAAGCAGGCATGTCCAACATCTGCATCAGCAAAGAACCGGGCGACTCCACATACACCATGCGGGTGTTGTCTTGCAGGTGGCGCTCCATCTCCTCGGGCGTGGGCGCACAAAACGTGGCTTGTATGCCCATGCGACGCAGCACGGTTTTTTCCAGGTAACGCACCGGGCCATAAGCACTGTCGGCAATCAGCACGTGATCGCCAGAATCCAGCAAAGCCAATAGGCCCAGGGTGATCGCGGCCATGCCCGACGGTGCCAGCAAGGCCTGGGTGGCAGACTCCAACTGACAGAACACCTGCTCCAGCGCCGCATGGGTATCCATGCCGGAGCGCCCATAGGTCACCGACCGTTTTTCAGGATCCGCCTTGTCCACCTGAGCTCGGTCCAAGGCATCCAGATTGCGGAAGCGCACCGTGCTGGTGCGCATGATGGGCACAGCCACCGGTGCCGCATCCGTATGCGGGTCGAATGGTGCCAGACCAGTGTGTTGCAGGGCGGTATCCAGGGCGAGATCAGAGCTCATAGTTTCGGCAGGCAGTAGCAAGAAAAGCTCTACGCTACCACAGGCCATGATGCTCAGTCGCCTAAGCCTTTTTCGCTATATTGCGTCCCCTTATTAGGAGGGCAGCACAAACCGTGCAGCGCTTAAATCCGCTGAAAGCGGTACACGCCATCCTCACCCATTTCACGGCGCAGGCGATCATCAAAGAACAAGGCGTGCAGGTGAGCAATAGCCTCACCCATGGCAAAGGTCATCTGATGGGAGTCCAGCTTGCGGTGAAACAGCACAGGCAGAATATCCGCAGCGGTACAGGGCTGGGCGCAGGCTTCCAGGACTTCTTCCAGACGCTCGGCATGGTGCTCCTGCTGCTGGCGAATGCGTTCATGCATGCCACGGAAAGGCTTGCCGTGCGAAGGCAGCACCAAGGTGTCCGGGGCCAGATCCTGATAGGACTGCAAGGAGTCCAGGTACAAAGGCAGCGGATTGGCAAAAGGCTCGGTATCAAACACGCTGATATTGGTGGAGATACGAGGCAAGAGCATGTCACCGGAGATCAGCACTTTCAGCTCTTCGCAGTACAAGGACATATGCTCGGGGGCATGGCCGTAACCCACAATCAAGCGCCAGGGGCGACCGGCAATCATAACGCGCTGACCATCCAGCAAACGCACAAAACGATCTGGCACCGAGGGCACCATGGACGGGTAGTAGTCCCCACGGCTGCGAATCTGCTCGCGGGCTTTTTCATCCTGCAAACCGTGACGGACAAAATGCGCTTCAGCCGCGACACCGTTGGGGCCACCGGCTTCTGCACCTGTCTGACGTCCACCAGCCCCAGACCACAGCTTGGCAGTGGCGTAATCGGTCATGCTGATCCACAGCGGCGCATTCCAGCGCTGACACAACCAGTCTGCCAAACCAACGTGATCCGGGTGCATGTGCGTGACGATCACACGCAGCACCGGCAAACCGTCCAGCTCATTCTGAAAAACCTGTTCCCACAGCTCGCACACCTCGGGGCGAGCGATCCCACAGTCCACAATCGTCCAGCCGTCGCGCCCATCGATTTGGTCGCGCAATAGCCACAAATTGATGTGATCCAGCGCAAAGGGCAAAGGCATGCGCAGCCAGCGCACCCCCGGCGCGACTTCAAGGCTGCCGCCTGCAGGGGGCAGGGTATCTGCCCAGGGATAATTCAATTTTTGTTCGTTAGGATTCATGCTCGCTCCAAAGAATAGCTCTTGTCGGGCGTAAGGGCAGACCATACTACAAGGCCCTAGGGCCTATTAACCGTAAAAGGAGCCTCACATGAGTATGCAAACACGAGCATGACAAGGCGCGAAGCAGAGCCGTGGCGGGTCCACGGCGAGCATTCGCAACGCAGGCAGGCTTGTGTTTACATACTCACCCTTTTGGGCTGGCTGGCAATCAAGCAGCATACGTCGTTGCCCACGCCTTGCGTGGAACCACCACGCTACGGCCTGCGCGCCTAGCCTGCTGCTTGATTGCCAGCCAGTGTGAGGCTCCTTTTACGGTTAATAGGCCCTGGTTCGCACCCCGGCTCTATGGCATGATAGTTTACGTTTACGTAAATCACACTAAAAATGACAACGACAACCTGGACAATATCGGATCTGGCGCACGAGTTTGGCATCACGCCTCGCACCTTGCGCTTCTATGAAGATCAAGGGATCTTGAGCCCACTGCGCCAAGGCACACAGCGTATCTACCAGCCCCGCGATCGTGCCCGCCTGAAGCTGGCCCTGCGCGGCAAGCGCCTAGGTCTTCAGTTATCGGAGATTCTGCGGCTAATCAATATGTATGAATCCCCGATGGACACCGCCTCCCAGCTCAAGCACTATCAGGCTGTTCTGGACGAGCACCGCTTGCGCCTGGAACGCCAACGGCAGGACCTGGACCAGACCTTGCAGGAAATCCAGGCCCAGCTAGACATCTGCCACAACATGAGTGAACAACTGAAAACCGAAGCCCGCTAAGGGAAAACCCATATATATGACGTTTACGTAAACGTAATATAAATACACATCCCCAACCCATTTATTTCCACGGAGTGTCACATGAGCCTGCCCGGCCTGAATTTCGATCTTGGCTCCGACCTGGACATGCTGCGCGACGCTGTCGCCGACTTCTCCCAGGCCGAAATTGCCCCTTTAGCGGCTCAGCTGGATCACGATGACCAGTTCCCCATGCACTTGTGGCAGAAGTTCGGTGAGATGGGTTTGTTGGGGATGACCGTTAGCGAAGAATACGGTGGTGCCAATATGGGTTACCTGGCGCACATGATCGCGATGGAGGAAATCTCGCGGGCCAGTGCCTCGGTCGCTCTGTCCTATGGTGCCCATTCCAATCTGTGTGTGAACCAGATCAACCGCAACGGCACTGAAGCTCAAAAACAAAAATACCTGCCCAAACTCATCAGCGGCGAGCACATTGGTGCTTTGGCCATGAGCGAACCCGGTGCCGGCTCTGACGTCGTCAGCATGAAGCTGCGCGCCGAGAAAAAGGGCGACCGCTATGTGCTGAACGGCTCCAAAATGTGGATTACCAACGGCCCGGACGCTGACACCCTGGTGGTGTACGCCAAGACCGACCCACAAGCGGGTTCGCGTGGCATTACCGCCTTCCTGATCGAAAAAGGGTTCGCCGGTTTTTCCGTCGCCCAAAAGCTGGACAAGCTGGGCATGCGCGGCAGCCACACCGGCGAGCTGGTATTCCAGGACTGTGAAGTACCTGAAGAAAATGTGCTGGGCCAAATCAATGGCGGCGTCAAAGTGCTGATGTCCGGTCTGGACTACGAACGTGCTGTGCTGGCCGGTGGCCCGCTGGGCATCATGCAAGCTGTCATGGATGTGGTGGTACCGTACATCCACGACCGCAAGCAGTTCGGTCAGGCCATCGGCGAGTTCCAGCTGATTCAAGGCAAGATTGCCGATATGTACACTACCCTGCAAGCCAGCCGGGCCCTGTGCTACGCCGTGGGCAAGAACCTGGATCGCCTGGGTGCCGGCCATGCGCGCTCCGTCCGTAAAGACTGCGCCGCCGCCATTTTGTACAGCGCTGAAAAAGCCACCTGGATGGCGGGTGAAGGTATCCAGATTCTGGGCGGTAATGGCTACATCAACGAATTCCCCACAGGCCGCCTGTGGCGCGATGCCAAGCTGTACGAGATCGGCGCGGGCACCAGTGAAATCCGCCGCATGTTGATCGGCCGCGAACTGTTCGCTGAAACCGCCTAAAAAGGCAAAGGCATGTCCAACCCTGATTTTGGCGAAACTACTGTCATCACCCCGGTTCACAAGCCGGGACTGACGGCTATCCAGGTGGCCCAGGCCATGCTGGACGGTTTTAATCGTCACTACGCGCTGTTTCGCTACAGCGCCCAGCGCGCCAAATCTCTGTACGAGTCAGGCGACTGGCAGGGTATCCAGCAACTGTCGCGTGAACGTATCGAGTACTACGCCACACGCGTGCGTGAATGCGCGGCCATGCTCAGCCACACCCTGCGCCTGCATCAGCCCGACCCGGCCAGCCCGGCGCACTTGGATGATGTCCAGCAACAGCTGTGGCTGCAAGCTAAAGCAGAATTTGTACGGCTGCTCTCGGGCCACCGTCAGCCCGAATGCGCAGAGACCTTCTTTAATTCCGTCTCCTGCCGTGTGCTGCACCGGCATTACTTCCGCAACGAATTCATTTTTGTACGGCCTGCCGTTGCCACAGACTATCTGGACGGCGCGCTACCTTCGTACCGGGTGTACTACCCCACCGAAGAAGGTCTGGAAGCCAGTCTGACCCAGATGTTGGCCGACTTCGGTCTGGCCGCCCCCTTTGCCGACTTGCCGCGCGATGTGCGTACGTTGGCCCGCATGGCCTTACGCCAGCTGTGCCGCCGCCTGCCGCGTGGTTATGGCTCGCGCATCGGCTCGGATTGCCAGATTCAGGTGCTGAACTCCCTGTTCTTTCGCAACAAGGGTGCCTATGTGGTGGGCCGCCTGATTAATCAGGGCGAAGTGCTGCCATTTTCGATTGCCATCCTGCATCGTCCCTCGGGCCATTTGCATATAGATGCCTTGCTGCACACCACCGACGACCTGTCCACGCTGTTCAGCTTTACCCGCGCCTACTTCCTGGTCGATATGGAAGCCCCGTCGGCCTACGTAGACTTCCTGTCCAGCCTGCTGCCACGCAAACCCAAGGCCGAGCTATACACCGCCATCGGCCTGCAAAAACAGGGTAAGACCCTGTTCTACCGCGACTTTCTACACCACCTGTCGCACTCGCACGATCACTTTGATCTGGCTCCCGGTATTGCCGGGATGGTAATGACGGTATTTACCTTGCCGTCCTATCCCTATGTATTCAAGCTGATCCGTGACCGCATTCAAAAGCAGGGCATGGACCACGCCACCGTGCGCAGCAAATACCAGTTGGTCAAAAAGCATGATCGTGTCGGGCGCATGGCGGACACCTGGGACTACGCTCAGGTTGCCTTGCCCAAAGCGCGTTTCTCCCAAGCCTTGCTGGAAGAGCTGCGCCGCGAAGTACCTAGCTTGCTGGAGGAGTCTGAAGACACCATCTTGCTGCGTCATGTGTATATCGAACGCCGTATGACCCCGCTGAACCTGTACCTGAACAAAGCCAGCGACCCCGCCTTGAATGCCGCCGTGGAGCAGTACGGCAAGGCAATTCGCGAACTGGCCGCCGCCGACATTTTTCCCGGCGACATGCTGTTCAAGAACTTTGGTGTCACCCGTCTGGGCCGCGTCGTGTTCTATGACTATGACGAAATCCAGCACATGCGCGAGATGAACTTTCGCGTCATCCCGACTGCGCCCAATGAAGAGGCCGAAATGGCCAGCGAGCCCTGGTACCCCATCGGCCCGAACGATGTATTTCCTGAAGAATTCGGCTATTTTCTACTGACCGACCCGCGCATCCGCAAAGCTTTCATGGCCCACCACGCAGAATTGCTGGAACCTGAATGGTGGACTCAGTGCCGCTTGCGAGTAACGCAAGGTCGGATCGAAAATATTTTTCCATACAACAAAGATCGGCAGCTGCATGAGTTTGCCAAGCGCGCGCCGGTCTCCTCTTTGCAACCAGGAGTCTTTCATGACTAATTCCGTTGTCATCGTCTCGATCGCCCGCACGCCTATGGGCGGCATGATGGGTAGCCTGTCTGATCTTGCCGCCCACGAGCTGGGCGCCGTCGCCATCAAGGCGGCGATGGAACGCTCGGGCATCCAGGCCGATAAGGTCGACGAAGTGATTATGGGTAACGTGCTGCAGGCCGGACAGGGCCAGGCCCCCGCTCGCCAGGCGGCGCTGGGTGCCGGACTGCCCCAGGGTGTGGCGTGCACCACCATTCATAAAGTATGTGGCTCGGGCCTGAAAGCCGCTATGTTTGCCCACGACCTGCTCAAAGCGGGCAGCGTGGATGTGGTGGTGGCTGGCGGTCAGGAGAGCATGAGCAATGCGCCTTACCTGCTGCTCAAAGGTCGTGAAGGCTACCGCTACGGCCACTCCACTGTATATGACCACATGGCCATGGACGGCCTGGAAGACGCATACAGCCGTGGCACCGCCATGGGTGTTTTTGCCGAAGACTGCGCCAGCAAATACGAGTTCAGCCGCGAAGAGCAAGATGCTTACGCACTGGAATCGCTGCGCCGCGCTCGCCAAGCCAGCGACGATGGCAGCTTTGAATGGGAAATTGCCCCGGTGACCATTGCCGGTCGCAAGGGTGATGTCGTCATTGCCAAGGACGAAGCCCCCGCCAAAGCCATGCCCGAGAAAATCCCGACTCTGCGTCCTGCCTTCAAGAAAGACGGCACGATTACGGCTGCCAACGCTTCGTCCATTTCGGACGGTGCCGCCGCCATGGTCATCACCACCGAAGACAAGGCCAAAGAACTGGGCGCAACGCCATTGGCCCGCATTGTGGCTCACACCCAGCATGCTCAGGAGCCAGCCTGGTTCACAACCGCTCCGGTGGCCGCTATTCAGAAGCTGCTGGATAAAACCGGCTGGAGTGTGGCCGATGTGGATCTGTTCGAGATCAACGAAGCCTTTGCCGTAGTCACGATGGCCGCCATGAAAGACCTGAACATCCCGCACGACAAGGTCAATATCCACGGTGGTGCCACTGCCCTGGGCCACCCCATCGGTGCATCGGGTGCTCGCCTGCTGGCTACCTTGATCGGCGCACTGCGCAAAACCGGCGGCAAGCGCGGCATTGTCTCGCTGTGCATTGGTGGTGGCGAAGCCGTCGCCCTGGCCGTCGAGCTGGTTTAAAGCAAGCTCATCAGCCGGGCTGCGGCCCGGCTGATTACATGGGCTTTTCTCTGTTCTCTTTCCAGGCACGCCATGTCAGTTATTGAATCCCGCATCAATCCGCGTTCCCAAGAATTTCAGGACAACGCCTCGATCATGCAGGCCCTGATCCTTGATCTGCGCCAAAAGCTACAGACAACCGCATTGGGCGGATCGGAATCCTCTCGGCAACGCCATATTGGACGCGGCAAACTGCTGCCCCGCGAGCGTGTCGAGCGCCTGCTGGACCCCGGCACTCCTTTTCTGGAGTTATCCCCCCTGGCGGCTCACGATGTCTATAACAACGAGTCTCCGGGCGCGGGCGTCATCACGGGCATTGGCCGCATTGCAGGCATTGAATGTGTGGTGGTTTGCAACGATGCCACGGTTAAAGGCGGCACCTATTACCCGCTGACCGTCAAAAAGCATTTGCGTGCCCAGGAAATTGCGCAACAGAACAATCTGCCATGTGTGTACCTGGTGGACTCGGGCGGCGCTAACCTGCCTAATCAAGAAGACGTGTTCCCGGATCGGGATCACTTTGGCCGTATCTTTTACAACCAGGCCAATATGTCGGCCCAGGGTATTGCCCAGATCGCCGTGGTGATGGGCTCGTGTACCGCTGGCGGTGCCTATGTACCCGCCATGAGCGATGAGTCCATCATCGTGCGCGACCAAGGCACTATCTTCCTGGGTGGCCCGCCACTGGTGAAAGCCGCAACAGGCGAAGAAGTCAGCGCCGAAGATCTGGGCGGTGGCGATGTGCACACACGCCTGTCCGGCGTGGCCGACCACCTGGCCGAGAACGATCTGCATGCGCTGGAACTGGCGCGCCGCTGCGTCGGTCGCCTGAACCGCGAAAAGAAACTGCCTTGGCCGCTGAAAGAAGTGCGCGAGCCACGCTACGACCCGCAAGAGCTGAACGGCATTATTCCTGCCGATACCCGCAAGCCCTACGATGTGCGCGAAGTGATCGCCCGTATTGTGGACGACTCGGACTTTGACGAATTCAAGGCTCGTTTTGGCACGACGCTGGTGACCGGCTTTGCCCACATTCACGGCATGCCCGTAGGCATCATCGCCAATAACGGCATTCTGTTCTCCGAAGCGGCACAGAAGGGCGCACACTTCATCGAACTATGCTGCCAGCGCAAGACGCCTCTGGTGTTCCTGCAGAACATCACCGGCTTCATGGTGGGCCGCAAGTACGAGAACGAAGGGATTGCTCGCCACGGAGCTAAGCTGGTAACCGCCGTGTCTACCGCTGCTGTGCCCAAGTTCACCGTGATTCTGGGAGGCTCTTTCGGTGCCGGTAACTACGGCATGTGTGGTCGCGCATTCAGCCCGCGCCTGCTGTTTCTTTGGCCCAATGCCCGCATCTCGGTCATGGGTGGTGAACAGGCGGCCAGCGTGCTGGCCACGGTGCGCCGCGACGGCCTGGAAGCCCGTGGTCAAAGCTGGAGCGCCGAGGAAGAGGAAGCCTTCAAAGCCCCCATCCGTGATCAGTACGAACATGAAGGCCACCCCTACTACGCCACCGCGCGTTTGTGGGATGACGGCATCATCCAGCCTTCGGACACCCGGCGCGTTTTGGCCCTGGGCCTGTCCGCCGCCTTGAACGCCCCTATTGAAGACACCCGCTTTGGCGTGTTCCGCATGTAAGACAAGGAGACCCTGTGTTTCAGACCCTGCTGATAGCCAATCGCGGTGAAATTGCCTGCCGGGTGGCCGCTACCGCCCGGAAACTGGGGCTGCGTACCGTTGCCGTCTATTCCGACGCGGACGCCGACGCCCAGCATGTACGTGCTTGTGATCAAGCCGTGCGTATCGGTGGCCCCGAGCCACGCGACAGTTATTTAAAGATAGACGCCATTCTGGAAGCCGCCCGTGCAACGGGCGCTCAAGCTATCCACCCTGGCTATGGTTTTCTTTCCGAGAACGAGCACTTTGCCCGTGCTTGTGAAGAAGCCGGCATTATTTTTGTAGGCCCCCCTGCACAAGCCATTGCGGCCATGGGCAGCAAATCCGCCGCCAAGACCCTGATGGAAAAAGCCGGTGTGCCTTTGGTACCCGGTTACCACGGCGACAATCAAGACCCGGACTTCCTGCACCAGCAAGCCGACCAGATCGGCTACCCCGTGCTGATCAAAGCCAGTGCCGGCGGTGGCGGCAAGGGCATGCGCATTGTGGAAGAGTCCGGCGCATTCCTGGAAGCCTTGCGCTCTTGCCAGCGTGAAGCGGCCAGCAGCTTTAGCGACGACCGCGTGCTGATCGAACGCTATGTCACCAAACCCCGCCATATCGAAATCCAGGTCTTTGGTGACCAGCACGGCGGATACGTGTACCTGTTCGAGCGCGATTGCTCAGTACAGCGCCGTCACCAGAAAGTGATTGAAGAAGCTCCCGCACCCGGCATGACACCCGAACGTCGTCAGGCTATGGGTGAGGCCGCCATTGCCGCCGCCCGTGCCGTCAACTATGTAGGTGCAGGCACCGTGGAGTTCATCGCCGAGCAAGACGGGCGTTTCTACTTCATGGAAATGAACACCCGCCTGCAAGTGGAACACCCGGTAACCGAGCTGATTACCGGCCACGATCTGGTGGAATGGCAATTGCGTGTGGCCGATGGCCAGCCTTTGCCCGCCAAACAGGAAGAACTCAGCATCAATGGTCATGCCATTGAAGTGCGTATCTACGCCGAAAACCCGGATAAGGACTTCCTGCCTTCCATCGGTACGCTGCGCAGCTTGCAGTATCCCGCCCATGCGTCTTTCACCTCCGGTGATGTGCGTATCGACAGTGGTGTGCGTGAAGGCAGCCTCATCAGCCCTTTCTACGATCCCATGATCGCCAAGGTCATTACCCACGGAGCAGACCGCGAGCAGGCTCGTCGTCGTCTGATTCGCACGCTGGCAGACACCCAGGTGGCCGGGGTACACACCAACAAGACCTTCTTGCAGCGCTTGCTGGGTGATGAAGCCTTTGCCCAGGCCGATCTGGATACAGGTCTGATCCCACGCCGTCACGATGCGTTGTTCCCCAGCAATCAGGACGTTCCGGACTCGGTGCTGGCCTTTGCGGCCTGCGCCGTGCTGACTCACCAGGGACTGAGCGGACAGGCGGCAAAATCCGACCCGTGGGCTGTGCATGATGCATGGCGTCTCAGTGGGGACTACGATCAGAAAGTGGCTCTTCAACTGGGTGAGCAAGCCTACGAAGTGCTGCTGCAACGTCGCGAAAACCAATGGCAGATCACGCTGGGAGACACGCGACATACGCTGCGCTGGCAAGCCGAGCTAACTGCCGCTCTAGCCAACACCCTGACTCTGCGCCTATGGCTGGATCAAGTTGAATACCGTGCCCAAGTCTTGCAGGATGGCGACCAACTGCAAGTGGCCCAGGCCGGTTCAGACTGGACCCTGGTCGTGGTCGACACCTTGGCCAGCGCCGGCACCAACAGTCAGGAAGCCCACGGCGGCCGCCTGACGGCCCCCATGCCGGGCAAGATCATTGCCTTGAATGTGGAGCCCGGCACCAGCGTCAAACAGGGTGATGTGCTGCTGGTAATGGAAGCCATGAAAATGGAACACTCCATTCAGGCTCCTGCCGATGGCATCGTCGCCGAACTATTTTTTGCGGTGGGCGATCAGGTACCCGAAGGCGCAGAACTGGTCACTATGGAGAGCTAAAACCCGAGCGTTTCAGCCCGCGTAAAACGTATTGCCGGGCTGAAAAAACAGGCGTAAAGTCGCATTAACAAGAGCCCCCTCAGGGGCTCTTGCCGTTAAGAACGACTCATGACTGCCCAGCCTCTTACCCCTTACTGCGGTCGCTTTGCGCCTAGTCCCAGTGGTCCCCTGCACGAGGGCTCGCTGGTCGCCGCCATGGCCAGTTACCTGGATGCACGCGCTCAACACGGGCGCTGGCTCTTGCGTATTGAAGATATAGACACGCCACGGGTCGTGACCGGGGCCGACCAGATCATCCTGCAACAATTGCAAGGTCTGGGCATGCACTGGGACGACGAAGTACTGTGGCAAAGTCAGCGGCTGGCCCGCTATCAGGAAGTTTTTGACCGCCTGCGTGAGCAGAACATGGTCTATGGCTGCATTTGCACCCGTCAGGAAATCCTGGCCGCATCGCTGCCCGTCGCCCCGGACTCGCACGAACACCCTTACCCTGGCACCTGCCGTCACGGCATCCCGGCAAATCGTGCCACGCGCGCATGGCGTCTTCGAGTGCCCGAAGGTATAGAACATTTCACGGATCGCTGGATGGGGCCACAGCAACAGGACGTTGCCAAGGAAGTGGGGGACTACATACTGAAACGGGCCGATAAACGCTGGGCCTACCAGTTGGTGGTGCTCATTGACGATGCCGATAGCCAGATCACCGATGTCGTCCGGGGTGCCGACCTACTAAGCTCCACCGCCCGCCAGCGTGTTCTACAAAAGATACTGGGCCTGCCTCTGCCCCGAACTCTGCACGTGCCATTAGCCTGCGACAGCCAGGGCCGCAAGCTCTCCAAACAGAACCATGCCCCGGCCTTTGATCTGGAGCACCCGCTGGATACCCTGAACCGGGTCTGGGCCTTTTTAGGCTTTGCGCCTCTGGTAGCGAACTCGCCGGACGGATTCTGGAGCCAGGCCATCAGTGCCTGGGCACAACGCTTCCCCTTGCCTGGGCCCTGAAGCCCGCACATCTGACCTGGATGCTGGATGCTGGATGCTGGATGCTGGATGCTGGATGCTGGATGCTGGATGCCAGCGAGTGTAAGACGTCCAGCAGGCTCTACAAGCCCATTAACAGGGTTTCAAATAAACGACAGTTTCTGCCCCAACAATCGATTTATGTTTCAATCGTAAAGACACTCGGCCCTAACCGGCCCCAGCCAGAGCAAAAACAGGCAAAAAACGGCCTGAAAACGCAAGGCAAGACCCTTTCATCTCCTGAGCCCCCCATTTGCCCCCTATCGCAAATCAGCGTAAAGTTTGGTCACTGGTTACCGAAATCACGCAGTTTTTTTAATCACTTAGGACGGCAACCTTATATCCATGTTTGATATCCTGGTTTATCTATTCGAGACGTATTACAACCCCCAGTCCTGTCCCAAGGCGGAGGTTCTGGCCCACAAATTGGCCGCTATTGGCTTTGAAGACGAGGACATCAACGACGCACTAGGCTGGCTACATGCACTGGGCGAGACCTCGCAACAGTGTCAGCCTACGGCTCAACTCAGTCCCATCAGTCAGCGTATTTTTTCTGAGCACGAGCAACATGTGCTGGGCGCTGATGCCATGGGTTTCATCACCTTTTTGCAAAACTCCGGCGCTCTTACCGCCCACCTGCGCGAAATTTTGATTGAAAGCGCCATGACGGTGGATGAAAGCCCCGTGTCTTTGGACAAAATAAAAATTGTTGCCCTGATGGTTCTCTGGAGCCACGAAGCCGAGATCGATCACCTGATCTTTGAAGAACTGCTCAGCGACGACTCCACCCGTCAGTCCCACTAAGCACGTACACAGGAACCGTATTTTTGTTTAGGAAACGGCCCCAATAAAGAGGGTCCTTCAAAACCAAAAAACCAAGGCCCGAATCCGGCAGCACATCGGATTCGGGCCTTTCTGACTTCTCTTGCCGTCATTGGGACCAGGCCGAGACTAAGCCCTCACACAGCCCCCATACACAAATGACATAAAGCCGGATTACTCCTGCACGAAGCAATCCGGCTGCAGGCTTATTTGATTTCCTGCCTATCCTTGTCCAGCATGTCGCGCAACAGGCTTTGGCCATCTTCAACAACGGCAAATTCCCCATAACGCGCTGCCTCATAGCGTTCTGCCGAGCCTTCTGCAAAGAACCAGGCATCCGTGCCGGGTGCCCAGCTATTGCGGTGACGGCGCATACGTAGTTTCAGAACACCTGCCTGTTCAGCAATGGGGCCTTCCTCGCCCATCAGGTGTTCCTGACCATTGAACTTGGCATAAATGCCTTTCAAATGAGCAACCTTGTTCTCATCCAATTGCACACCAGCCATCACCCAACGCTGGGACTCGATCTGCGACACAACCTCTCCAGGCAAGCGCCACGCCAAATAGGACAAGTCCTGAGACAAGGCGAAGTTCAAGGACATATAGTCGCCCTGCATCAACGAGCGAGGGTCCACTGGAGCCAGCTCTAACAGCACCGTCTGACCCTGGGCCAGAATGCGTTCTTTCTGCGCAATCACCGTATTCGCCACGCCCAAGATCAGCACGGTACCCAGCAAGACACTGGCGACGATCCCTTTGGGCGCTGCCTTCACAGTCGACTCAGTAACTGCCTTCTTGCGGCCCAACTGACCCAGATAGGCAAAGACCAAGCATCCAACACCCGTTGCCAGCAACAGCTCGGCCTTGTCCAACAAGCTGATATTCAGGATGTAATACAGCCGCCACAAGCAGAACAAGCCCATTGCCACCGCGACCGCCATTAAACTGAGATAGCGCCAGGCGTAAGCGGCCAGAATCCAGCTCAAGGCCAGAGCTACAGGCGGATAGGGCGTCCAAACCGCGCACAGAGCGGCCAACCCCAGCAAAGCAAGGCCATAAACTAGTGGCTGCTCGCGCCAACCGCGCCAGTAAAAGGCCAGAATGGCAACAGGGGCCATCGCCAGCAAGGAGCCGGTGGGGGTCAAATAAGGGCGCGTTTCATCCCAGAAGGGCATGGAGAAAAACAGCGTCCCTGCAGAAACGATGTGAACTTGGGCAACTAGCAACAGGGACCAGAACAGGGGCTGCCAGAAGGAGGACTTTTTACCATCGCGCAAATAAAAATGTCCCAGCAACAAGGCCGCAAAGAACATGAAGGCGGCCGGCATTTCCAGTACCCAATAGGGCATCATGGTCCAGCGATCAAACAAGCGCTCAATCACCAAAAACTCAATAGCAGCCAAGGCCCAAATCACCAGCAACATACGCAGCACAAATTGGCCCTTGGCCTGTCTGTACAACAAGGTGCTGATGACCACCGCCAGCATCGCGCTGACTTCATGCGGCCAGGGATAACGCATATCGACGACCGGCGCACTTAATAAGAGCACTGCGCAAGCAACCCAGCCGCCCACCATATCCCGGCTGGGCACAGTTTTTGCCTTGGCAGAGAGCACCGGAGACACCAGAGCCATGATCGCGCCCAGAACCCCCAGCACTTCCAAGCTTAAATCCAGCGACACCGTCAGGTACAGCAGGATGATCAGCGGCAGCAGCAAGAACAAGAACAGCTTGATCAGCCGCAGATACCAAGGGTGATGCTCATCACTGCCTTGCGCCTCTGCGGCTTCTGCCTGCGCCTTGTTTGAGGAGTTCGCTGCTGTGCTCGCTACAGAGGCGGCAGTAGCCTCTGTCTTGGCCGCTTCTTGAGGCCCTTCGTCAGCGTGCCTTGTAGCACCAGCAGGGCTCGTTTCCTGAGTGGTAAGCGAGCCTCCACCATGCGTACGTCGCCATTTAACGACCTGCTGCTGCAAGAAACGCAGCAGCCCCAGGCCCAGGCCCACAATCACCACCACGATCAAGAGGAAGGAGTCGCCCGCGTGCTCAATAATCAATATGCTCAAGGAGAGATAGGCCCCCAACGAGGCCAGCGACATGATCAGCAAATCGGGGCGTCGGAAATGGTAAATCCCATATAGAACCAGGAACAGCACCATGCTCAAGAGGAACTCGCCTTCCATCAGCTGCGTGCCAATGAAAAAGCCCACGGCAATGGCGGCCACGCGCGGCAAAATACGCCACGGGTCCTGGCGGGCACGCCAGATCGTCTCGGCGGCCAGCAATAAAATGGCGTTGGCACCCAGGGCCATCAAGGTCTGCGAGGTATAGGTGCGATCAAACCAGCCCAGTCGTGTGACATCTATCCATAAGTACAAGGCGGTATTAATCAGCACCAGCCACAATACGGACAGAAAGACACTGCGCACCGTGAACACCCAAGGTATGATCAGCACAGTCCACAATGCGAAAAGCTGCCAGGGATCGGCACCAGTCTGATAAGTCTGGCCAATCAGCGCCAGCAAACCGCCTGTGGCAACGGCGGCCAGGCCGGTCAATGCAGCAGGCACCCCCAGATCATGTCCCCAGCCACCGGCACGCCGGCGAAACACCAAGGCCAGCCCGGCTGAAATCAGCACGGCACCTTGGGCCAGGGCAAATTTGACGACATGCCCCCAGTTTGCCCAGTTGGCTGCGATCCAGGTCACCAGACCACTGGCAAGCAGCAAAACAGCCAGGCCCCAGGCCAGTTTTGTTAGAAAAACTCGCCAGTCCGTTGGCCATACGTTAGTCTTGTCAGGGTTCATAACTTGCATAGAGGGATAAGCACCTCGTATCATTTCGCGCATTGCAGCGCAATTGCTGTCACTGGAATCATATGGATAAAACACTAATCATTGCCGAGAAACCTTCTGTCGCCGTAGATATCTCGCGGGCACTGGGCGGTTTCACTCGAGAAGGTGATTATTTTGAAAGCGATCGCTATGTGCTGGCCTCCAGCATCGGCCATCTGCTGGGCCTGGTGGCCCCTAATGATCCGGTCCGCGGCAAATGGAGCTTCACACATCTACCCGTTATTCCCCCTCAGTTTGAACTCAACCCGACTGACAAGAAATCGACTGAGCGCTTGAAACTGCTGGTCAAGCTGATCAAACGAAAAGATGTCACCGCTGTTATTAATGCCTGTGACGCGGGGCGCGAGGGCGAGCTGATTTTTCGCTACATTATGCAGTACGCCGGGGCGAAAAAACCGGTGCAAAGGCTTTGGTTACGTTCGATGACACAATCGGCGATCCGTGAAGCATTTGAGAATCTGCGCGATGACGAGGACATGAAACCGCTGGAAGCGGCGGCCCGTTCGCGCGCCGAGGCTGACTGGCTGGTGGGCATTAACGGCACCCGCGCCATGACGGCTTTCAACAGCAAGGATGGCGGTTTTTTCAAAACACCCGTGGGTCGTGTGCAAACTCCCACGCTGGCTATCGTCAACGAGCGCGAAAACCGCATTCGTCAGTTTGTGTCGCGCGATTACTGGGAAGTACACGCGGACTTTATTGCAGCAGCTGGCTTGTATACCGGTCGCTGGTTTGACCCCAAATTCGCCAAAGACGAGCACGATGCCGAGAAAAAAGACTCGCGTCTGTGGTCCTTGACGGCCGCCCAGACGATTGTGGCGGCCTGCCGTGAGCAGCCCGGTGTGGTCACCGAGGAATCCAAGCCCACCACGCAGATGTCGCCTGCCCTGTTTGATTTGACCTCGCTGCAACGCGAAGCCAACTCGCGCTTCGGTTTCTCCGCCAAGACTACTTTGTCCTTGGCGCAGACGCTATATGAACGCCACAAGGCCCTGACTTACCCTCGTACCGACTCACGCTATCTGCCCGAAGACTATGTCAGCACGGTGCAGGACACCATGGTTGCCCTGGCTGATAGCGGCACGCCTGCCAGCGCTTCGGTGCAGCCTTTTGCGCAGGAAGTGGTCGAGCAAAAATGGGTCAAGCCCAACCGTCGTATTTTTGACAACAAAAAGGTTTCGGATCACTTCGCCATCATCCCCACCATGCAGGTGCCTCGGGAGCTGAGCGATGCCGAACACAAAATTTACGAGCTGATCAGTCGCCGTTTCCTAGCGGTGTTTTTTCCTACTGCGGAATTCCGCGTCACCACGCGTATTACGCAGGTGTCGGGGCATCACTTCAAGACGGAAGGCAAGGTGCTGGTCAAGCCGGGCTGGTTGGCTATTTATGGCCGCGATGCGCAAGGTGAAGATGCTTCCCTGGTGCCGGTTGCCGATGGCGAGAAGGTTCGCACTGAAGATGTGAATACCAAAGCCTTGGCGACCAAGCCTCCTGCACGCTTTACGGAAGCGACCTTGCTGTCGGCCATGGAAAGCGCGGGCAAGCTGGTGGACGACGAAGCCTTGCGTGAAGCCATGTCCGAGCGCGGGTTGGGTACACCTGCCACGCGTGCGGCCATTATTGAAGGTTTGCTGAACGAGGCATATCTGCGTCGTGAAGGCCGCGAACTGGTGCCTAGCGCCAAGGCGCGTCAATTGATGACCTTGCTGTCCGGCCTGGGTGTTAGCGAACTGACATCGCCTGAACTGACGGGCGAGTGGGAGCATCAGCTCAAGCAGATTGAGCAGCGCCAGCTGGATCGTGATGTATTCATGCGCGAGATCGCGCAGATGACGCAAGTGATCGTCAAACGCGCTAAAGAGTATGAACGCGATACGGTACCGGGCGATTACGCGACCTTGCAGACGCCTTGCCCCAAATGTGGCGCGGTGGTCAAAGAAAACTACCGTCGTTACGCTTGCACAGCTTGCGATTTTTCGATTGGCAAACACCCTGGCGGGCGTACGTTTGAGCTGCCAGAAGTGGAAGAGCTGCTGGCCAAGAAGGAGCTGGGTCCCTTGCCTGGTTTCATCAGCAAAATGGGCCGCCCCTTTGCCGCACTGTTACGCATCACGGATGAGTTCAAGCTAGAGTTCGACTTTGGTCAGAATGATGACGATGAGGACGAGACCCTGGATTTCAGTGGTCAGACGCCGGTGGGCCCATGCCCCAAGTGTCAGTCCTCTGTCTTTGAGCACGGTTTGCGTTATTTGTGCGAGAAGTCAGTTGGCCCATCCAAGAGCTGCGATTTCCGCAGCGGCAAAGTGATTTTGCAGCAAGAGATCACTCGCGAGCAGATGGGCAAGTTGCTGGGAGCAGGCAAAACGGACTTGCTGGATGGTTTTGTATCGTCGCGCACGAACCGCAAGTTCAAGGCCTTCCTGGTGCGTCAGCCAGACGGCAAGATCGGTTTTGAGTTCGAGCCTCGTCCTGAAAAGCCGGCACGCAAGTCGGCAGCCAAGAAAACAGCGACTAAAGCAGCAGCTAAAAAGACGGCTGTGAAGAAAACAGCCGCCAAGAAGACGGTGGCTAAAAAGGCAGCAGTTAAGAAAACGGCGGCTAAAAAGACAGCTGGCACAGCGGAATAAGCAACTTCTGCTTGTTAGGACAGCGGCCTCCCTTTTTGGGAGGCCGCTGTATTAAAACGAGGTGAAGGCGCGAGTTCGTGGGGTGCTGGGTATAGGCGAGTCAGAGGACTTGCCGCGGGCAGGATATAGCGCCTGGCTTTTAATAGCCTCTGCTCCGCCATGGCTCTATCTCAAGCACTACTCCAGCCAAAGCCCCTCTAACATCAATGCAGCAGCGTCGAAAACCGCGACTACAGCGGCAAATAAAATAAAGCCTTAGCCAGCACCACAATCAACAATACGTGCGCAAACACACTGAGATGGATAATCCGGGACCGCCGCCCGGTCATGGTCTTGCGCCGACTCATCACCATCACTGACAAGAAGTGCCCAAACACACTTAAAGCCAAGGCGATTTTCAAACCTAAGATCCAGGCCCTGGCCCCACCGACCTCAAACAAGGCCCGATGCTGCCACGCCAGACTCAAGCCTGCGCCATAGAGCAATAACAAGACCCAAGGCATGATGCGGCGCGCCCGCCGCCCCAGTGCATGCTCAAACTCCCGCATGGCGGGGCGTGACACCTGACGTGCCAAAGGCGACAACATCAGCACCTCAAAAAACACCGTGCCAATGAAGAAAATAGCCGCTAAAAGATGGACCAACAACAGGGCAAAATAGCTCATGAATACCGCTCAAGAAAGCAGACAATCCGTCAACGGTACACCAGGTCACGCGCCCACAAACTGACTTCTGGCACATAGCTGATCAGCATCAAGCAGGCCACCACCACCAGCACAAAGGGAATCAAAGGTCGTATCAGTTTTTCCAAGGAAATCCCGGCCACCGAACACGCCGCAAACAGGTTCACCCCAAAAGGCGGAGTCACCATTCCTAGAGCCAGATTGACCACCATGATGATGCCAAAGTGTGCCGGATCAATGCCAAACTGCATCGCCACCGGCAATAACAGCGGCGCCAAGACTACAATCGACGCCGAGGTTTCGACAAACATGCCCACGACAAACAAAGCCGCGTTCATACCCAGCAGAAACGTCATGGGACTGCTGAACAAATCCCCTAACCACAGTCCCATCGCCGCTGGAATCCCAGTGCGGTTGAGCAAAAAGCCAAACACCCCCGCGTTCGCGATGATGAACATGATCACCGCCGTGGACACCACCGAACGATGCAAGACCTTGGACAGGTCGCGCCATTTAACGCTGCGATAGATAAATATACTCACGACCAGGGCATAGACCACCGCCACCGCCGAGGCTTCTGTAGGCGTGAAAATACCCCCGTAAATGCCACCCAAAATAATGACAGGCATCAGCAAGGCCAACCACGCCTGACGGAACGCTGGCCATACAGACAAGCGCCCCACACCATCCTGTAAACCCAGACCATGACGACGCGCGTAAAACCACACGTAGACCATTAAAGCGCCGCCGATCAGCAGGCCAGGACCCACACCCGCCACAAACAGCTCGCCCACCGACGTATCGGTAGACACAGCAAACAAGATCATGGGAATAGAGGGGGGAATAATGACCCCCAGCTCCGCCGCTGAAGCCTGTAAAGACGCCGCAAAAGGGGCCGGATAACCATGCCGGACCATGGCCGGAATCAAAATCGCACCCACCGCAAAGGTCGTGGCGACACTAGAACCAGCCACGGCAGCAAAAATCATGCAGGTCAGCACACAGCTGCAGGCCAGGCCACCTTGCACACCCCCCACCAGACTTTTGGCGAACTCCACCATGCGACCGGACATGCCACCCGATTCCATCAGATTGCCTGCCAGAATAAAGAAGGGCACCGCGACTAAAGGGTACTTATCCAGGGCCGCATACAGCTGCTGGGCAATGACCAAAAAGGTCATGCGCCCCTCCCAGGCCACTCCCGCCATATTGGCCAGCCCGACGGCAATCGCCACCGGCACCGTCAATACAAAAAACAGCAGCATGGACACAAGCATGATCTGGGACACGATACGGTCTCCGGTCTAAACAGATGCCCGTAAGGCATCCAGAGTTCGGTGGTGCGTTATATGCACGGAATCAGGTCTTGAATTAGAGCTGCGTGTTGTCCACCACAGCGGGCGCGGGCTTTTCCACCCAACGGGCCAGCAAACCCAGCATGGCCAGCACAGCCCCAATCGGAATGGCGATATACACCCATGAAATAGACCATTCCAGACTGGGCATGGTTTGAAAGCGCACCCGCCAGGTCATCTGGATTCCCACCCAGGTCAGCAAGCCAAAAAAGGCCAGACACGAAAACAGCACGGCCACATCCAGCCACTGCTGAGTCCGCGTCCCGACCCACAGCCGCACCACATCCACGCTTAGCATGGCGCCCTGGCGCAAGGCCAGACACAGGCCCAGCATGACGGTCCAGATCAAGGCGGCACGCGACCAGGCCTCGCTCCAGTCGGCGGGCGACTGGAGCACAAAACGGGCCACCACCTGATAAAACGCAGCAGCCACTGCCGAGAGCAGCAGCAACTGCGTCACCCAGGACACCAGGCGGAACACGCCCTTATCCAGAAAGGACAGCAGTGCTTTCATGATGAACGCCGTTTACTGAGTCTGACGAATGGCCTCGACCAGTTCCTGGCCGAACTGTTTGTAATACTTGGGATAGATCGGCTCGACCGCTTTGGCAAAGGCGGCATGGTCTACGGCATTAACCTGCATGCCTTCGGCCTTGACGGCATCCACACCGGTTTTCTCGATATCGTCCACGTAGTCACGCATGGACTGCGCAGCAGCAACACCGGCATCGCGCATCAACTGCTTGTCCTGATCAGACAGGCCGTCGTACACCGCAGGCGACATCAGCACCAGCGCCGGGCCGTATACGTGCGCGGTCAGCGACAAATACTTCTGCACCTGGGGCAACTTGGCCGAAACAATCACCGAAAGGGGGTTTTCCTGACCGTCGATGGTGCCTTGTTGCAAGGCTGTGGCCACTTCAGGCCAGGCCATGGGCGTCGCCAGAATACCGATTTCACGGAATGCAGCGATGTGAATCGGGTTTTCCGTGGTGCGGATCTTCAGACCCTTGGCATCGGCAGGGGTAGTAACGGGTCGCACATTATTGGTCAGATGACGGAAGCCTTGCTCGCCCCAGGCCAAGGCAACAATGCCACGCTTAGGAAATTCGGCCAGCATGTCCTGACCAATCTTGCCGTCCAGCACATGGCGGGCATGTTGCAGATCACGGAACAGGAAAGGGATATCAAACACGCCGGTTTGCGGCACAAAGTTCAGGGTCGCACCGGTCGACACAATAGCCAGATCAATGGTGCCTAGCTGCAAGCCTTCAATAACTTCGCGCTCGCCACCCAGGGCGCTGTTGGGAAAAGCTTCGATGGTGTAATTGCCATCCTTTTCCACCGCACTGGCAAAGGCTTTGGCACCCGCCCCATAGTGGGAACTGGTGGACAAAGCGTAAGCCAGTTTCAGAGGAGTCTGCGCCGTAGCAGCTCCCGCAGTCAGGCCCAAGCCTAACATCAAACCTGCGGCCAAAAGACGGTTTTTCATGTGACGGTACATCATGCATGCCCCTCCTGTCTGAATGGATCAGTGTATTTAATGCGTAGTACTGAGGCGGGGACATAGGGGTTTTTACGCCCGTGTCCCGCCTTGCACCTTATTCTTCTACGTACCAGTTATCTTCGGACAACATGACCTGTTGATGGCCATAGCCCGCTGGCATCATGGGGAAACAGTTTTCCAGCGCCAGCACTTCCACGTTCAGGAAGAACGGGCCATCGTGGGCCAAGCAGCGTTCCAGAGCCGCATCCAGTTGATCAGGATGCTCCACACGCTCGGCTTCCCAACCAAAAGCACGCGACAAGGCCACGAAATCGGGCAAGGCTTCGTTATAGCTGTGGCTGTAACGGCCATCGTGAATCAACTCTTGCCACTGACGCACCATGCCCATGTGGCGGTTATTGCACAGAATGACCTTGATCGGCGCGCGATGCTGCACGGCGCTGGCCAGTTCCTGAATGTTCATCAAGACTGATGCGTCCCCACTGACGCACACCACCAGCTTGTCGGGATGCGCAATCTGCGCTCCAAACGCGGCCGGCACGCCATAGCCCATGGTGCCTGCCCCACCCGAAGTCAACCAGCGGCGAGGGCGATCAAATTTGATGTATTGAGCCGCCCACATCTGGTGCTGACCCACATCGGTAGACACAATCGCATCGCGTCCTTCCAGGTGCGAATCCAGGCTTTGCAGCAAGTGCTGCGGCAAAATTGCATCGCTGCGAGGAGTGACTTTCAGGCACTCCTGCGCACGCCATACGCCAATGCGCTGCCACCAGTCGTCCAGACGACCTTCGGGCAATTCGTGATGGGACAGCTCTTTGCGCAAAGCGCGCAACAAGGGATAACAATCGCCCACCAAAGCCACATCGGCACGCACGACCTTGTCGATAGAGCCGGGGTCGATATCGATATGAATCTTGCTGGCATGCGGGCAGAAATCGGACAGACGACCTGTAATGCGGTCATCAAAACGAGCGCCCACACAGATAATCAGATCCGCATGGTGCATGGCCAGATTGGCTTCCAGCGTACCGTGCATCCCCAACATGCCCACGAACTGCTCATTACGCGCAGGGTAGGCACCCAAACCCATCAAGGTCAGGGTACAAGGCGCGCCGGTTTCCTGAACCAGACTGGTGAAGGCGTGGCTGGCATCCGTACCGGAGTTGATCAGGCCACCACCACCGTAAAACACAGGGCGACGTGCATGGGCAATCATGGCGGCGGCACGTTTGATGGCCGCTTCCTGGGCGGAGGCCGGGGCGGCGGGGGCCAGCAGACTATCGGCTTCTTCCTGGGCAGGCGTTTCAGCGCTGGCCTTCGGCAAAGTCGCCATCTGAATATCTTTAGGGAAATCCAACAGCACCGGGCCGGGACGACCTTGTGTACACAGGCGCAAGGCTTTGGCCGTCAGGGAGGCCACATCTTCAATACGGCGAACCTGAGCATTCCACTTGGTCACAGGGCGCGAAATGCCAATCGCATCGCACTCCTGGAACGCGGCCGTACCAATCGCCGTGGTGGCCACTTGCCCACTAATACACAGGACAGGAATAGAATCACACAAGGCATCGAGCAAACCGGAGGTTGTATTGGCCATACCGGGCCCCGATGTCACCAGCACCACACCGGTTTTACCGGTGCTGCGGGCATAACCTTCAGCCGCATGTACAGCAGCTTGCTCGTGACGAACTAAAATATGACGAATTCGCGGTTGCGCATGAAGAGCATCATAGAGCGGTAACACCGCTCCGCCAGGATAACCAAAAATGGTATCTACACCCTGAGCGATCAAGGTTTCGAGCAAGATTTGCGCGCCATTATGGGCGGTCGTTTCAAGTGACATGGTTGCGTAGCCCTGCATGTTTTGTAAGATAGAGATCGCCGTCCAGTTTATCCCCTTTTACAGGTTGATTCCCCATGGTCACTCAACGCCAACCCTGGCACGTCGTTAAACCATCCAAACTGCATGGCAATGGCGTGTTTGCGCTACGCGATATTCCAGAAGGAACTCGCATCCTGCAATACGCCGGTAAACGGCTGACGCCTGAACAGGCGGATGCACTTTTCCCCGTGAATCCGGACGAACCATTTCACACTTTCTTCTTTGCGCTAAGTAACGGCAAAATTGTGGACGGCGGCCAAGGCGGTAACGACTCTCGCTGGATCAACCACTCTTGTGCGCCCAACTGTGAAGGCCACGAAAATGCGGACGGCTCGCGTGTATTTATTGTGGCCATGCGTCATATTGCCGCCGGGGAAGAGCTGCTGTACGACTACTCGCTGGTTATCGATGATGAAATCACCGACGAGCTCAAACAAAGCTATCGCTGCTTGTGTGGCGCCCCCCAGTGCCGTGGCACCATGATTGCCCTGCCGCCAGACCGCTCGCAAGCCGTTGCGGATGAAATGCGTGAAGTGGCCGCTGAGTTGGATGCAGAAATGGAGCAGGCCCGTAAAGCCCCCGTCTCGTCCAAACGAAAAGCCGCCGCGAATCCGAAGACGGCAGAAAGTAAAAAGACGGAAAAGGACGAATCGGATCAGGACAGCAAATCTGAGAACGATCAGGAGCCCTTAACTGAAAAGGGCAAAAAGAATAAAAAGGATAAGAAAAAAGAAAAATCCAAAGAAAAAAAGAAAGAGAAGCAACACGATAAAAATAAGGACAAGAAGGCGTCCAAAAAGGACAAAGAAGGCAAAAAAGAGAAAAAGGGTCGCAAAAAAGAGTAAGCTCCCCACAGCTCGCACTTAGCCCAAGCTGCCCCCAGGGGCAGCTTATTTACCCTTGCTAATTGCCCGCACAGACCCGGCAACACCCCCGCCGGGTTCAGGCAACAGACCGCATCACCGGTCGATCTGCCGTGCCGGGCCAGGTTCATACCTCCTTTGCGACACGAAGCACCAACCCCCATATTGTGTGTGCGCTCGCGCTCTACCCTTATCGCTTTCCCCTTGGCCGACGACGGCCCGCTGGTGCGTCTGCACCGGGGGAAATTACTCACTGCCAGCCCCGTCTTTGACCGCTAGCATGTAGCTTTATTGCCAAATCTGACAGATCTCATGGATTCAAGTTCTACAGATAGACCTGATAATCACCCCGCCCCTCCTGCTGAAGCAGGCTTGCGTATTCCTCTTCAAATAGAGGATTGGGCTTCGGTCCTGATCATGGCGGCCCTAGCGCTGATTACCTTTGCCAACGTGGTAGTGCGTTATCTGACTGATAGCTCCTTTGCCTGGACAGAGGAAATTTCCATCTTCCTACTGGTGGTCCTGACCATGAATGCCGGTGCCAGCGCCTGTGTGCGCCACCTGCATATTCGTATTGAAGTCTTTGCCGATGCGGGCACCTTGCTGCGCCAGCGCCGTCTGGCCTTGTTCGGCATTGGCATGACCTTGCTGTTTTTTATTGGCATGGCTGTCCTGTCCGGGCGCATGGCTTTAGATGAATTCGAATGGGGCGATACCTCGCCATCGATTGGTGTACCCACCTGGTGGTACAGCATGTGGCTGCCGATTTTATCGGTCACCTTAAGCCTGCGTTTGCTGGGCATGTGGGTACGTCGTTGGCAGGCTAAATCATGATCGCGACCCTGTTATTCGTCATTTTCATCGCCCTGATGCTGGTGGGCGTGCCCGTAGGCGTGTCCCTGGGTATAGGCGGTGCCTTTGCCATATTGATGTCCAATCTGGACACGCACTGGTTTGGCATGATGGCCGTGCCGCAAAGCTTTTACGCCGGTCTGGCCAAGTATCCTTTGCTGGCTATTCCCATGTTTGTGCTGGTCGGCTCGATTTTTGACCGCTCTGGCGTGGCTAGCCGTCTGGTCAATTTCGCAGTGTCCCTGGTAGGCCGCGGACCGGGCATGTTGCCGGTGGTCGCCATTGGCGTAGCCATGTTTCTGGGCGGCATCTCTGGCTCTGGCCCCGCCTGCGCAGCAGCGGTGGGTGCCGTCATGATCGGCGCCATGAAACGCGCCGGTTACCCCAGTCCCTTTGCCGCCAGTATTGTGGCCGCAGGCGCTGCTACCGACATTCTGATTCCGCCGTCGATTGCCTTCATTATTTACTCGGTTCTGGTGCCCGAAGCCTCGGTGCCTGCCCTGTTTGCCGCCGGCATGTTCCCCGGTATTCTGGCCGGCATTGGCCTGATCATTCCAGCCGTCTGGCTCTCGCGTCGCCACAAGTTGGGCATGGCCGAAGCTGATCTGCCGCGCCCGCCATTCTGGCGCAGCCTGCGTGAGGCCTCTTGGGGTTTGATCGCCCCGGTCATTATTCTGGGCGGGATGCGGATTGGCCTGTTCACTCCTACCGAAGCAGCCGTGGTTGCGGTGTTCTACGGCCTGTTCGTGGGCATGGTCATCCATCGCACCATCAAATTCCGAGATCTATTTTTGATCCTGCGGGAAGCCGCTGAATTATCAGCCGTCATCATGATGGTGGTTGCACTGGCCGGTATTTTTGCCTGGGCATTGTCCACGCTCAGTATTGTGGACCCGGTCACCGATGCCATCATCAACTCCGGCTTGGGCGAGTACGGCATTCTGGCGCTGATGATTGTCATGCTGATTGTGCTGGGCATGTTCCTGGATGGCATCTCTATCTTCCTGATCTTTGTGCCGCTGTTCATGCCCATCGTTTACAACTTTGGCTGGCACCCCGTCTGGTTCGGAGTCCTGCTGACCTTGAACGTGGCCCTGGGCCAGTTCACACCACCGGTAGCCGTGAACCTGATGGTGTCCTGCCGTATCGCGGGTGTGCCGATGGAAAGCACCTTACGCTGGGTAGGCTGGTTGCTGCTGGGCATGGGGTCCACCATGCTGATCGTTATTGCTGAACCCGAAATTGCCCTGTGGCTGCCACGCTACCTGGGCTTTAACTAAAACAAGACTGCAACACAACACCTAGAAAGGGAGACCTGACCCATGAAATTACGTCACATTCTGGCCGCTTTGGCATGTACAGCTGCCACCCTGGCTGTGGTTCCGGCTGCCCAAGCCGCCTATAAATCCGAGTACAAACTGTCCATCGTGGTGGGCACGACTTTCCCCTGGGGACAGGGCGCCGTCATCTGGTCCGACCTGGTCCGCGAGCGTACCGATGGCCGCATCAACATCAAGATTTATCCCGGTACTTCGCTGGTACAAGGCGACCAGACCCGCGAGTTCACCGCGATTCGCCAGGGCATGATTGATATGGCCGTGGGCTCCACCATCAACTGGTCCCCCCAGATCAAACAGCTGAACCTGTTCTCCCTGCCTTTCCTGCAGCCCGACGCCAAAGCCACCGACGCCTTAATTCAGGGTGAAGTGGGTAAAGACCTGTTTGGCTATATCGAGAAAGCGGGTGTGGTGCCTCTGGCCTGGGGTGAAAACGGTTTCCGTCAGATCAGTAACTCCAAGCACGAAGTGACCAAACCGGAAGACATGAAGGGCCTGAAACTGCGTGTGGTGGGTTCGCCCTTGTACATGGACACTTTCAGCGCACTGGGTGCCAACCCCACCCAGATGAGCTGGGCAGATGCACAACCTGCTCTGGCCAATAAAGCCGTAGACGGCCAGGAAAACCCCCTGTCCATTTACGCCGGTGCCAAGCTGTACGACGTGCAACAACAGTACCTGACCTTGTGGAACTACGTCTCCGACCCACTGGTGTTTGTGGTGAACCGCGATGTGTGGAAATCCTGGAGCGAGGAAGATCAAAAGATCGTTCGCGACGCGGCGATTGAAGCCGGTAAACGTGAAATTGTGATTGCCCGTACAGGGATCACCGCCGAAGATCCCTCCTTGCTCAAAGAGATTGAGAGCCACGGTGTGAAAGTCACCACCCTGACGCCCGAGCAGCATGCCGCTTTTGCCGAAGCAACCGCAGGTGTGGTCGAGAAATGGACCAAAACTATTGGTGAAGACC
>NZ_BMZN01000005.1:197211-237588 GCF_014652815.1 Alcaligenes pakistanensis | reverse complement strand
AACGCCGAGCCATTTCTGGCTCGGCGTTTTTATTTGGGCCAGCGGTTTCAAGTAGAAAACGAGACGCCTGTGGACAGAGCAACACCACGGCCTAACACTAAGCCTTGAATCCACCAAAACGGAACTTGCAACCAGCGAGGCGAGCTCGGCAAGGAGCCTGCTATTCCTTAAAACGAATCGCCAGCATTTCACCTGTTGCACAGACTTCGCCATTCGCACTTAACGACAGATCCACCCAGACCTTGCGCCCGTCCAGCTCACGCAGCGTGCCCTGAACCGTCAGCTCCGTTCCCATCGGCGTGGGACGACGAAACTCCACTTTCAATGAAACCGTCACGCAACGAATCGGCTCCTCAATAGTGCCCATCTCGCAATTCAAATCCCGGTAGATGAACGCAGCCGCAGAGGCAGTGCCGTGGCAGTCCAGCAGCGAAGCAATCAAGCCACCATACACATGCTTGGGCACACCACCACTGTAAATAGGTTTAGGTGTGTAGCGAGCCACGGTATTGTCGCCATCCCAATAGCTCTTTAGCTGATGGCCATCGGGGTTATGTTTGCCGCAACCGTAGCAATGGCTGAAGTTGTCGGCATAAAAATCTTGAAATGCTTTATCCATATCCGTGTCTGCTTCCCCAAAGAAATCAGGAGGCCGTGCATCGTCTGGAAGCACGGCCTCAAAAACTCTTATTCCTGTCCCCGACAAAATGTCTATATCAAAACCAATACAAGGCTAGATAAGAGCATTCAACATTCAGGCCGTGGCTTTAAGCGACCGCCAGATCACAGTAAGTACCAAGGGCGTTTGAGCCTTGCCCTCTAAAAAGCGGAATAGGCTCACGCTGACACATGCAGCCAGCAGCAACGATGCCTTCGCGCCTATTGAAACGCCGTTTCCAGGAAACTGCGCAGCTTGCGTGAATGCAATCGTTCTTTAGGCATATCGCGCAGCAACTCCAGGGCCCGAATCCCAATATGCAAATGCTGGCCCACCTGACGCGCATAGAACTCGCTGGCCATGCCCGGTAGTTTCAGCTCGCCATGCAAGGGCTTGTCCGACACGCACAACAAGGTTCCGTAAGGCACCCGGAAACGAAAGCCATTGGCCGCAATCGTGGCGGACTCCATATCCAGCGCAATTGCCCGAGACTGGGACAGACGCCGGACAGGCTCGTGGTGGTCACGCAGCTCCCAGTTCCGATTATCAATGGACGCCACGGTGCCGGTACGCATGATTCGTTTCAGCTCCCAGCCAGACAGGCCGGCCACCTCGGCCACGGCTTGCTCCAAAGCCACCTGAATCTCGGCTAAAGGAGGGATAGGCACCCAAGTTGGCAGGTCTTCATCCAGAACATGATCCTGACGCACATAGCCATGAGCCAGCACGTAGTCTCCCAAACGCTGAGTGGTACGCAAACCAGCGCAATGACCCAGCATCAACCAAGCCGCCGGACGCAACACCGCCACGTGGTCGGTAATGGTCTTGGCATTGGACGGCCCCACACCAATATTGATCAAGGTAATACCGGAATGATCGGCACGGCGCAGGTGGTAGGAGGGCATTTGCGGCGCACGAGCAAGGGGCGAGCCTGTCGTGGCGGCATTGGCTCCTGCCGGGGTGATGATGTTTCCCGGCTCCACCAGATCGATATAGCCCTGATCGTCCGCCTGAAGCACTTCACGCGCCCACTGGCAGAACTCGTCCACATAGAACTGGTAATTGGTGAACAGTACAAAGTTCTGGAAATACTCGGGCCGGGTGGCGCTGTAGTGCTGCAAACGATGCAAGGAATAGTCGATACGCGGCGCGGTAAAGGGGGCCAGCGGCAAGGGTTCGTTATGCACGCGCTCCCATGTACCGTTGACGATGGCATCGTCCATATAGGCCAGATCGGGCACATCGAAGTGATCACGCAAGGTATCACCGGGCGATTCGGGCACGGTGGTAACCGTCGTTTGCACCCCATTATTCAAGGCGAAGTGCAGCGGGATCGGCACGGCGGACTCGCCCACTTCCACTTGCACACCGTGATTACGCAGCAGCAGTTCCAACTGCTCCAGCAGATAATCGTGATACAGGCCGGGCGCGGTGAGGGTGGTCATATACACACCGGGTTCCACGACGTGCCCATACGACAGACGGCTATCAACTTCCTGATATGTATCGACTCGCAAACGCACAGCCGGATAGCAGGCTCTAAAGCGCTGTCCGCGAGGAAATCCGGTTTCCAGACACTGGGCAAAGGAGTCGCGCAAAAAGGCGGTGTTTCGGTCATAAATGACGCGCAACTGTTCCAAAGCCTGGGCGGCATCCAGATAGCCCGTGAAGGGCATTAATTCAGGCGTGGACGTGATACGGGAAAAACCGCTGGGATCAGACATAACAAGTATTCCAAGGGGAAACAAAGACAAGCAGATCTGCAAGCATCATAAGCTGTTTATTGTTCTCGCTCCTACACGGCTCTATGACAAATTCAGCCGCAGCTTGCAGACCGGCCAATCCCACACAGGCAGCACAAACCTTGGCCCACCCCTCTTTGCGCGAATTACCCCACCTGAACGGACAGGCAAGACGCCCCTGGGCACTTGCACCTAATGTCATCGTCCCTATACCTTTGGAATCTCTCTGCCTTCGCACGGCCTTTTAACTGAACAGCGGCCTAGTCTTTGTCTCCACACCTGCAATCCATCTGGATTCAAGACCTGAAAACAGCGCACTGACAACGTTCGTCACTCCAACGCCATCACCTTCCAGCCCTTGCCCAAGAAGCGGATGACGGCCAACCCGTTTGTGCAAATGTCGTTACTGGTTTTTGACTGAACTACAAGCCCCGCTGTCCACACAATGGACACGACTATCTGTGGTTTTGAGACTGAATTCACTCACAGACGTCATCTGAACAAACGGCTTTATCCCCGTTTTGGGCAAATTCCATTTGTGACACCTCGACTGCCTGCAGTCCATTTCCAAGTGACTGCTCCACAGCCTTGTTTTTATACTAATGGCGCTATACAAGCGGCTTGGCGGGCCTGTTCGATATTTCGTCAGGCGCCTGATGCGGTGGCTTATGAGGGCAATCTGAAGCCGGGCACGTCTTCTACCTCATATATAAGACTTGCCCAAAACCAGTAAATACATTAAGTATGTAGTCTTAATACTTTTAGTATTAAATTCAGCTTGCGTCAGTCCTTCATAATTTAAGTTATCCAACCTGGCAGTGTGCTCGGCATGCGTGTGAGACATAGCTCGTCATCGCGCAAATTAGCTTGTAATTAGGCTAATTTACAATGGGTTAGCGTTTTTTAGTGATTTTCGCTTCAAGTAAGCTGCTTGCCCTCTGATGTCATTTGTGTCCTGGCGCCACGTGGGCCTTTATGCCCGCGATTCAGCAAGATCTGAATGTGCTCTTGACCAGGTTATTGCAACGACCCGGCCCTATTGGCCGTCGCTGTACCGAATCACTTTTAACTATCAGCAAGGGTACACATGACCACTCGAATCTCCTGCCAGCGATTGCAAGTCGCCGAGGTGCTTCATCAGTTCATCGAACAAGAAGCCCTGCCCGGCACAGGTATCTCATCCGAAGCCTTCTGGGCTGGTTTCGATAAGCTGGTCCATGACCTGGCACCTAAAAACCGCGCCTTGCTGGCTGAACGTGACCGCCTGCAAGTTGAGCTGGATAAATGGCACGGTGCCAACCCAGGCCCCATCAGCGATATGACCGCCTACAAGAGCTTCCTGAGCTCCATCGGCTATCTGAAAGAGGCGCCTGCCGCCGTTAAGGTCAACACCGCCAACGTCGATACAGAAATCACCGAACAAGGTGGCCCTCAGTTGGTCGTGCCTATCATGAACGCACGCTACGCTCTGAACGCCGTGAACGCGCGTTGGGGTAGCCTGTACGACGCTCTGTACGGCACGAACGCCATTCCTGACACCGACGGTGCCCAGCGTGGCGGTGGCTACAACGCCGTGCGCGGTGCCAAGGTTATCGCCTTTGGCCGTCAGTTCCTGAACGACACCATTCCTCTGGCTCAAGGCAGCCACGACCAGGCTACTTCCTACACCATCGCTGACGGCGCTGTGCGCGTTACCCTGGAAAACGGTGGTACCACTGGCCTGAAAGATCCATCAACCCTGCTGGGTTACCGTGGTCAGCCTGATGCGCCTGAAGCCATTGTGTTCCTGCATAACGGCCTGCACTTTGAACTGCAGATCGATGCCACTAGTCCGATCGGCAAGACCGACCCGGCTGGCGTAAAAGACATTGCCCTGGAATCGGCCCTGACCACCATCATGGACTGCGAAGACTCCGTGGCTGCTGTGGACGCCGACGACAAGACCCTGGCCTACCGCAACTGGTTGGGTCTGGTCACCGGTTCGCTGACCGAAGAAATCAAGAAAGACGGCAAAGTATTTACCCGCCGTCTGGCTGAAGACCGCCAGTACACCGACCTACAGGGCGCTACCCAGACTCTGGCTGGCCGCTCCTTGATGTTCGTGCGTAACGTCGGCCACCTGATGAGCAACCCCGCCATTGTGGACGGCGAGGGCCACGAAATTCCTGAAGGCATCTTGGACGCCGTAATCACTACCCTGATCGGCATGCGTGACCTGGAACTGAAGAAAAACTCGCGCAGCGGCTCGTTGTACATCGTCAAACCCAAAATGCACGGTCCTGACGAAGTGGCTTTTGCCAGCGAAATCTTTGACCGTGTTGAGAACCTGCTGGGCCTGGCTCCCAACACCGTCAAGTTGGGCATCATGGACGAAGAGCGCCGTACCAGCGTGAACTTGAAGGCCGCCATTGCCCAAGCCACCGAGCGCGTGGTGTTCATCAACACCGGCTTCCTGGACCGTACTGGCGACGAAATTCACACTTGCATGCAAGCTGGCGCCGTGGTGCGTAAAGCGGACATGAAACAAGCTGACTGGCAGCCTGCCTACGAACGCAACAACGTTCAGGTTGGCCTGCAATGCGGTCTGCGTGGTCGTGCCCAAATCGGTAAAGGCATGTGGGCCATGCCTGACCTGATGGCTGAAATGCTGGAGCAAAAGATTGGTCACGTGAAGGCCGGTGGCAACACCGCCTGGGTGCCATCGCCTACCGCTGCCACGCTGCACGCCTTGCACTACCACCAAGTAAATGTGGTCGACGTCCAGAAAGGTCTGGAAGGCGACACCAACGACTACCTGGACAGCATCCTGACTATTCCTGTCGCGACCGACACTAGCTGGTCCGCCAAAGAAATTCAGGAAGAACTGGACAACAACGCTCAGGGCATCCTGGGTTACGTGGTGCGCTGGATTGACCAGGGCGTAGGCTGCTCCAAAGTACCGGACATCCACGACGTTGGCCTGATGGAAGACCGCGCTACCTTGCGTATCTCCAGCCAGCACATCGCCAACTGGCTGCTGCACGGCATCGTCACCCACGAACAAGTGGTTGAAACGCTGCAGCGCATGGCGGCGGTGGTGGACCAGCAAAACGCTGGCGACCCCGTCTACACCAAGATGGCCGGCAACTTTGAAGGTTCCTTTGCCTTCCGTGCTGCGCAGGATCTGGTTCTGAAAGGTCTGGTACAGCCCAACGGCTACACCGAGCCTTTGCTGCATCAGTGGCGTCTGGCGTTCAAAGCCGCCCAAGCCTAAAGCACACACTGTCGCCCGGAGCCTAGCTTCGGGTGGCAAGTGCCCGAAAAACCCCCATCTTGCTGGTTCAGGATGGGGGTTTTTTCGTTTAAGGTTAGGCATTCCGCCACCACCATGCGTGTAGACACCTGAACAAGGCCGTCTACCGCTCGTTTTCTGCCACCACTTTTACGCAGTCCACTTCTCTACATGGCTTTCCGTTTCCTTCCCCTGCGCTTGCTGGCTGTTGCCGTCCTGACTGCCTCTACCTCCTGGGCCTATGCCCAGACCCTGGCCTTTAGCTTTGACGACGGTTTCAACCCCACCACGCAACCGCAAGCGGCTCAATGGAACGCACAGCTCTTGGAGAGCTTGCAGCAACACAAGATCAAGGCCACGCTGTTCCCTTCGCTGGCCCGCCTGGGCGGCACGGATGGGCTTGAACTGGTCGCTTCCTGGTCAGCACAAGGACATTGGGTCGGCAACCATACCGCCAGCCATAAAAGTCTGGCCGATCCAGCCTTCACCCTGGAAGAGTTCATTGCTGATGTGGAGCTGGCGGATACCGCATTCAAAGACCTCCCCACCTTCACCCCCATGCTGCGTTTTCCCTACTTGAAGGAAGGCGATACCGCCGCCAAACGGGACGGTTTCCGTCTATGGATGGCGGCGCATGGCTACAAGAGCGCGCCCGTGTCTATTGATGCCAGCGACTGGTATTACAGCCGGATCTTTGCCGCACATGTAGAGGCAGGCGATAGCGCGAAGGCCGAACGTGTCAAACAACACTACATCCGCCACCTGCTTGAACGCGCCCGCTATTACGAACAACTGGCCAAGGAGGTTTTGGGGCGTAGCCCAGCGCATGTGATCCTCTTGCACACCAACCAACTCAATGCGGCTGCGCTGTCGGATGTAATCGCGGCATTCACCGCAGAAGGCTGGACTATCACCTCTACAGAGGCGGCATTTCAAGACCCGCTCTACGCACAATTACCCGATACCTTGCCTGCCGGGGAAAGCATCATCTGGGCATTAGCCAAGGCTCAAAACATGCCGAACCTACGCTATCCAGCGGAAGATTCTGTGTATGAAGAGCCTTCGCTGAAAGACGCGGGATTGTTACCCTAAGTCCTGAGCTCTGGACCTTGAACCGTAAGCCGTAAGCCGTAAGCCGTAAGCCGTAAGCCAAGCGATGGGAACATCAGTTTCACACGACAGCTATACCGTTATTCCATGCTCCGGAACCCCGTCTAATTGACCGCTGTTTACCGTCCTCCCGGAAGCCCTCACACGCCTTATCGGACCGCAGCACCTGACACAGATTTCCAAGCCCACACTCTAAAAACATTCAGTAAGTCCCTGTCTGTTCTTTCTCGTTATAAACTTAAGCTTATAACGAATTTGATCGTCAGGAACCCCCATGAAATCTCTGCTGTTTTCCGCCGCCTGCCTGCTGGCGGCTGCCACCACGGCCCATGCTTCCGACCTCTTGATTGCCACTGGCGCCGGCTACCGTAAACCCGTCACTGAGTTGATGGATGCCTTCAAGAAAGAAACCGGCCTGACCGTGGAAAGCAGCTTTGGCAATATGCAACAAGTGCGTGCCCAGAGTGAACAAAACCCCGAGATTGCCGCCATCATCGGTGACCGCTTTTTCCTGGAGCCCATGGGCATTGCCCAGCAGTTTGTAAACATCAGTCAGGGTGCCCTGATGCTGGCCGTGCCCAAGGGCAAGACCATTGATTCCATCCAGGATTTGCAGCAGCCCGGTTATGCCCGAATTGCGATTGGCGATGCAAAAAAAACGGTCTATGGCCGAGCTGCCACCACCTGCATGGAGCGTGAAAAAATCCAGGCTAATGGCCGCACGCTCGAGGTCGCCATGCTGCCGCAAGTGTCTGCTTACTTGCTGAACGGCGAGGTAGATGCGGGTTTCATCAACCGCAGCGAAGCACTGGCCCACAAGGACAAGCTAGGCACTATGTTGCCCATGCCCGCTCAATGCCATGACCCGATTGATCTCAGCCTGGCGGTACTCAAGGATCGGCCTGACAGCCCCGCCTTGCAATCCTGGACACAGTTCCTGGGCTCCGGGCAGGCCAAGTCCATTCTTGAGCGCCACGGCCTGTAATGCCTGCCTGGATGAGCTGCACCAGCAGCTCGCTGGGCCTGAGTGTGACTGTGCTGGCCGCCACTTTGGTCGCTCAACTGGTTCTGGGTGTGGCCTTGGCCTGGATCTTGTCCAGAACCCGCTTCCCAGGCCATGGGTTGCTCGATTCGCTGGTAAGCCTGCCGTTGGTCTTTCCACCCATTGTGATTGGCTACTTGCTGTTGCTTGCATTGGGGCGGCAAGGCTGGCTGGCCAATGCCACCGGCTGGTCGCCCAATATTGTTTTCCAGCCTGTGGCCTTATTGATTGCGGCATTTATTGCGGGCTTGCCCTTAATGGTCAAACCCGTGCAGAACAGCATGAACAGCTTGTCGCCACGGCTGCGTGAAGCCGCTGCCACGCTGGGCCACGGCAGGTGGTCTTACTTCTTCCGGGTAGAGCTGCCTTTGTTACGGCCTGCCTTGGCAACTGGCCTGATTCTGTCTGGTGGCCGAGCCATGGGCGAAGTCGGCATTTCGCTGATGTTGGGTGGCAATATCGCGGGCCGTACCGAAACCCTGTCTTTATCGATCTACAACGCCGTCCTGGATGGCGACACAGGCTGTGCCAATGCTCTGTCCTGGCTATTGGGACTGACAGCACTGACCTGTTTTTGGGCGCTGCGGCGCTACGGGAGTCAAAAATGACGGTCTTTTTTGAACAAAGCCAATTCGATCAGTGGATTGGCGAAGACGCCTCTTATCTGGACCTGACCAGCCATATGCTGGGCCTGCACAGCCAGAACACCACCCTACGTTATGTGGCGCGTGATCCTATCCGCATCGCCGGCACAGAAGAAGTGGCAGAAATTGTGCGCTCTTGTGGCGGGCAAACCCAGCATTACACACCCAGCGGTGTGGCGGCCATGCCCGGCCAAACTATTTTGCAGGCACAAGGCCCGGCAAACACCTTGCTGCGGGCCTGGAAAGTAGGGCAAAACCTGCTGGAATTTACCTGCGGCATTGCCACCCTGACACATCAAGTCGTGCAGGCCGTGCAAACCGTGAATGCATCCGTTGCTGTCTTAACCACCCGCAAACATGCCCCCGGTGTACGCAAGCTGGCTTTAAAAGCCACGCTATCGGGCGGAGCCATGCCGCACCGCTTGGGCCTGGGTGAAACCATTTTGATCTTCCCTCAGCACCGCGCCCTGATGGGCGGTTGGGAAGAGGTGGCCCGTGCCATTGCCCGCCATAAATACGCTTTGTGCGAGAAGAAAATCGTGATCGAAGCGGCAGATCTGGACGAAGCCTATAGTGCGGCCCAAGCTGGCGCGGATGTGGTGCAGTTCGACAAAGTACCACCTGAAACGCTGGCACACATCGTGCCTGCTCTACGCAAGGCACATCCCAACATCACAATTTTGGCGGCGGGCGGGATTCATGCAGGCAATGCCGCCGCGTATGCTGCAACGGGCGTCAATGCCTTGGTAACCAGCAGCCTGCACTACGCGAAACCGGCTGATATTGGGGTAAAGGTTAGCCTGACTGAGCCCGCAGCATCGCAAGAACCACTTGTGGCGACCAAGATGGAAGGGCTGGAATAACGATACCGGCGAGCCGCTTAATCCGACAGAAAATGCGGAAACCAGCACGCGACGTACGCCTATCATTCCCCCACTGGCTGCTTGCAACACGAGCGGGCAGGAAATGATTTCCAGTCAAAAGGCTTGGAGTTCAGGCCTCAGCTTTAGCCCCCAAATGTTGCAGCAAGCTCTTCATGGGTTTGGATAGGGCGTCCCACTCCTGATAACACAGGCACAAGGAGCGCTTGGCCCAGATGTCGCTTAAAGGCCGCGCTACAAAGCCGTGGCGGCGCTTGTAGCGGCCAGCCACGCCTTGCGGAACAATCCCCAGACCCACACCGTGGGCCACCATCTGGCAGAGCCCCTCGAAGGTTTTCATGCGGATACGATGGGCCAGAGCATGACCGGCAGCGCGCGCATGTTCGTCGATATGGTCTTGCAAAGCGTTGCCGGGCATCAAACCCACGAAGGGCTCATGCAGAACATCAGGCAGGCTCAATTTGCTGTGCGCCGCCAAAGGATGAGCCGCCGCCATAATCAGCACCAGATAGTCCTTAGCAACCGGTTCCAACACCAGCCCTGCAGCCTGTACCGCATCCGACACCACACCGGCCTCGGCCAAACCAGCGACAACTGTGCGCACAATATCCGCGCTGGTGCGCTCTTTCAGTTCAATGTGAAGATTCGGCCGCTGCGCCAACCAAGGAGCCAATCGAGACGGCAGAAACTCCGTCAAGGCCGCCGTATTGGCGTAAAAATGCAAAGTCCCCCGCGCCCCGGTCGCAAAATCCTGCAACTCTCCCTTCAACAAATCATGCTGACGCATCATCAGGCGTGCATGGTGGGCCAGCGCCTCGCCCGCTTCCGTCGTGACCACACCGCGCGGCAAACGCTCCAGCAAAGGCACGCCTGCATCCTCTTCAATACGCCGTAAACGCTCGCTGGCTGAAGCCAGTGCCAGATTGGCGCGTACCGCTCCCTGCGTGATGCTGCCAGCATCAACAATGCTCAAGAACAAATGAAGATCCGCTAAACCCAATCGCATGCCACCACCCTTAAACCCTTCGGATAAACCGAAGGATATGCCCTAAAATCCACATTGTGCCCAGCTAACCGCCACGCTTCAATACGGGCATGCACGAATCTCTCTTTCTTCTCTCCCTGATCAGCCTCATCTTTCTGGTCGCTGGCATGGTCAAAGGCATTACGGGCATGGGTCTGCCCACTGTGGCCATGAGCTTACTGGGCATGCTGATGTCTCCCGCCTCTGCCGCTGCCTTATTGGTGATTCCCTCTTTTGTCACCAATGTCTGGCAATGCTTTTCAGGACCAGCAATAGGCTCTTTGCTGCGTCGACTCTGGCCTTTGATTGTGACCATTGTGGTGGGCACCTTATGGGGATCATCCTTGCTGGCCAATACCGCCCCGCAACTGTCGGGCATGGCTTTGGGTATTGCCCTCTTGATCTACGCAGGCTATGCACTACTGGCTCCCGCCTTGACCATTCCGCCTCGCCTGGAGCCGTGGCTATCCCCCCTGATTGGTCTGGTGACCGGTATCGTCACAGGCATTACCGGTGTCTTTGTGATGCCCGCCGTGCCGTATCTGCAAGCCCTGAATCTGGACAAGGATGAACTGGTGCAAGCCTTGGGGCTGTCCTTTACTGTTTCCACCCTGGCATTGGCAGGCGGCTTGTTCATGCACGATGTGTTCCGGCTTAATCAGCTAGGCATGTCCACTTTGGTGATTTTGCCGTCTTTGCTAGGCATGTGGCTGGGGCAGAAAATCCGCGTGCACATCAGCCCGCGCCGTTTCAAACAATGCTTGCTGCTGTTTCTGGCTGTACTGGGCTTGCAGCTGATTATCCGGCCCTTTATCTAAGACAGAGAACGGCATGGTCAGCACGGTTGAAAGTGCCATCATGACGCTCAATGGAGACCATGCAGCAGGGCGCTAAAAGTTCAGAATTCGTCATGTGCTCATGTCTTAAGGACAGAACCTGAACTCAGGCTGCTTCTTTTAAACCTCAAGCAAACAAATAAATCGTCTATCCTATTGTAAAAAAAGGATATTTATCCAGATCAAAGCCACGATCAGGGATAGCCCCCATGCACGCCAAGCCGCACAACTCCTACACTACGAGCTGATCACGCGCATCGTTATGCTCTGGAACGGGGGTTCCCAATGTCGGCAGAAAATGGCTTGGATCTGTCGGTGTTGTACCGTCATCCAATCTTCCAATCTCACAGCGCCGAGCTGTCTCATCAGCCGCTAAGCCGGGCTATTTCCCGGCATGCTTTGCATTGGGGTCGAGGGCGCATCAATACCAGCCTGTACCGCCGCGATATTGATCAGATCAGCCTGATGCGGCTGGGTTACGGTGCCGAGGTAGAAATTCAGGCCGACGCTTTCGGGGATTTCTGTCTAGTGCAAATGCCCCTGCAGGGCACCGCGGAATTCATCAGCGATGGTCACCACAAATTAACGGCCTATCCCGGTGATATTGCCGTGGTCTCGCCCCGCCATAACGTACGCACCTTATGGCAAGCCGGTTGCGAACAGCTGATCGTGAAAATCCCTTACAGCCTATTTGATGGCGTGGGCCATCAGACTCTGGGACAAGAGGGTATGACCCGAGGCTGCGTCTACAAGCTGGCCCCCTGTATGAGCCCGCAATGGGCCAATCTCATCCAGCATCTGCTTCTACTACCAGCGCAAAACAGCGATCGCCCGACAAGCTGGACGCAGCATATTGAAAGCAGTCTGGCCTTGTTTTTGCTGTGTCATCCAGCCGATGAACAGGCCGTGCAAGCGCTGATGGATGAATCCATGGGAGCCGCTGCCCGAGCAGGGCAAATGCGTCTGCTCCAGGCCAAGAATTATGTGCTGGCGCATCTGCACGCCAGCCTCTCACTGGATGATCTGGCTCAGGCAGCGGGTGTGAGCCCCCGCTTCCTGCATCTGCTGTGCCGCCGTCACTACAAGCAGTCCCCCATGACCTGGGTACGCAATCTGCGTCTGGACGCCGCGCATCAGGTACTGCAAAGCCACCCCCGCCCCAACGTCACCGAGGTGGCACTGGCGCATGGCTTTGGACATCTGGGGCGCTTCTCTGCTTACTACCAGCAACGCTTCAAGGAACTGCCCCATCAAACGGGGCAGACACGGCACACAAGCCTCAAACAGTCCTAGATGAACATGGACTGGTTGATGGGCAGATTGTGCTGCTTACAGTAGCTGGTGTAGTGGTCGATCATCCAGAACACATCAATGATTTCAAGGATGTTGTCGTTCTCGTCCAGGAACTCGATGGGCGTGCCCAGATGGAACAGAGTTTCCATACCTTCGTCGGACACCAGAGTGTGAGTGCGGCCGGGGCTTTCATGGATGTAGTGACCTGCGCGGGCGACCCAGTCGTATTCCTCGTAACGCAGGCTGCCAGACAGGATATAGCCCGTCACCACAGCGCGATGGCGGTGACGCCCCAAGGAGCCGCCCTTGTCCGCACGCATGATATGCACCGAGGTGTTATTGCGGATATCAAAGCTCAGGTGGCGCAGCCAGATATTGGGGCCGAAAGGAATCCAGGGAGAGGTTTCTTCCGATGTATCGAAATGGCCCTCAACCAGAGCGTATTCGTCGCGTACCTTGTCGATGCGTTTTTCGATCTCGATGTAGGGTGGGGTGCTGTTTTGAGTCATGACTTGTCTCTCTCATAGAAATAAAACCGCCGTGCTTGCGACACAGTCGGATGCCAATCCCCCGGATTGGCTTGCTTTCATTCTATGAATCCATTTGGCACCAAACTATCCAGCTCTGGCACAACAGCAGCGCGGACTATCCAGTTTTGGCATGGCACTCTTTTTTGAACCTTATTTGCCTATCGCAATGCTTTGAGCCTCTGCTATTCGGGGGCTCATTTTTTCACATTCAATAAAACTACTTTTCATATGCAAATCAAAAGCGTAAGGGCCCGCTACCCCCATAAACACATGAGCTAATTGTCTTTCGCGGCAGCGGTGAACAGGCATGTAATACAAGACATTGACTCGCACGGGTGCCCCCGTTTCCTGGCGGCACCTCGCCCTGATTTCACTGCAAGGAATTGCCATGAGCCGCCCCCTGAAAACCGTCATTGTGAATGGAAGCCTGCACCGTCCATCCCGCACACAAGTATTGCTGGATGCCTTGCGCGACACACTGAACGATCAACTGGCACTGGACGTACAAAACATCGAACTGGTCAGCCTGCTGCCCGAACTGGGCGCAGCCCTGTCCACGGACGCCTTGCCAGCCCATGCTCACCAAGCCATCCGCGCTATTGAACAGGCAGACTTTCTGATTGTGGGCTCCCCCATCTTCCGTGCAGGCATTCCGGGCTTGCTCAAGCACCTGTTCGATCTGGTCGATATGAACGCCTTAAACGGCACGCCCGTGCTGCTGGCCGCTACCGGGGGCAGCCAACGCCACGCTCTGGTGATTGAGCACCAATTGCGGCCCCTGTTCAGTTTCTTCCAGGCACTAACCTTGCCAATCGGGGTATACGCCACGCCCGAAGACATACAGGACGGCGAAATCAGCAGCACAGCCCTACAGCAACACCTACAGCGCAGCGTGGATCTGGCCATACCCATCTTGCAAGGCGTACAGGCGCGCCTGCCACAACGCGCCACCCTTCTGGAGGCCCAGGCAGCATGAGCCAAATCACCTCCACCACACCTGATATTTTCTGGTTCCTGCCCACCTCGGGCGATACCCGCTATCTGGGCAAATCCGACTTTGGCCGTGCACCGACCAACGAGTACCTGCGCAGCATTGCCGTCACCAGCGAAAACCTGGGCTATGACGGCCTGCTGATTCCCACCGGTGCCTCCTGCCTGGACCCTTGGGTGGTGGCAGCCAGTCTGGTACCGGTTACCCAACGCATCAAGCTGCTGGTGGCACTGCGTACCTCCTTGGGTTCGCCCGTTGCCAGCGCACGGCAGGCCGCCTCGCTGGACCAGGCTTTGCATGGTCGCTTGCTGCTGAATGTGGTGCCTGGCGGCGATGCCACCGAGCTGGCTGCCGAAGGGATTTTTCTGGATCACGACACCCGCTACGAATACGCCAATGAATACCTGAGCATTTGGCGTCAACTGCTATCCGGCGAGACCGTCAATTTCCAGGGTAAACACTTCAAGGTAGAGAACGGCCGCAACATCTTTCCTCCCGTGCAAAAGCCCTATCCCCCACTGTATTTCGGCGGTTCCTCGGACGCCGCCCACGATCTGGCTGCGGAGCATGTGGACGCCTATCTGACGTGGGGTGAACCCCCTGCTGCAATAGGCAAAAAATTTGAGGATATCCGTCGCCGTGCTGCCGCGCGGGGCCGCACATTGAAACTGGGCGTGCGCCTGCACGTCATCGTGCGGGAAACCAATGAAGAAGCCTGGGCCGAGGCTAACCGCCTGATCAGCAAACTGACTGACGAGGACATTGCCAAGGCACAAGCCAATTACGCCACGATGGATTCGGTGGGCCAGAAACGCATGGCTGCCCTGCACGGTGGCCGTCGCGATCAACTGGAAGTGTCGCCCAACTTGTGGGCAGGTGTAGGCCTGGTACGGGGTGGGGCAGGCACGGCCCTGGTAGGCGACGCCAAAACCGTGGCCCAGCGCTTGCAGGAGTACATAGACCTGGGGGCCGACTCCTTTGTGCTCTCGGGTTACCCGCACCTGGAAGAGTCCATACGCTTTGCCGAACTGGTCTTCCCGCTTCTGGGTAAACGGGCTGTGACCGTCAGTGATCGCGCCCAGACCGGTGGTGCGTTTGACGCACGCGGTGTTCAAAACCAGCAACTTTCTTCCGCATCATGAGCCAGAAAATCATAGACCTGCGTTGCAGACCCGCTTTCCTGCACAAATTCTTTGGGGCAGAGCCCGGTTCGCCTGAACACGCAACAGCACGTTGGCTAAACCGCCGCGTGGGCACCCTAGGCAGCGATACCCATTTTGAAAAATCGCTGACTCAAGAGGGGTTTTTAGACGAAGTACGGCAGGCGGGTTTAAGCAAAGCCGTCGTGGTAGGCCGCCACACGCCATCGCAGCATTTGCCCAACGACACCATCCACCAGATCGTCCATGGGCATAAGGAATTGCTGGGCATTGCCGGTATTGATCCGGCTCTGCAGGGCGAACAGCAAGCCTTGGCGGAGGCCGAACGCGCCATCAAGGAACTGGGCCTGTCTGGCATCGATATCGAGCCCGGTTTTGGTGTTCCGGCACGTCACCCGGATGACCCGATTTACTGGCCCATCTACGAACTGGCCCGCCACTTGAACGTGCCCGTCTTTCTGATGAGTGGCCCCACCACGCCAGACCCTCGCTTTAACGACCCAGCTGGCTTGGCCAAAGTGGCTAAAGCCTTTCCAGACCTGCCTTTGGTGGTCTACCACGGCTATTGGCCCAATGTGCAGCAGGCCATAGGCCTGGCCTTTCTGCACGAGAACGTGCATCTGGTGCCGGATATGTACATTTTCCAGCCTGGAAACGAGGGGTATGTGCAAGCAACCAATAGCTTCCTGTCCGAGCAGTTGCTGTTTGGCTCGTCCTATACCTTCCGTCCGATTAGTCAAAGTATTGAGGACTTTCAGCAGCTGGGGTTCAAGGATGCGATTCTGGACAAACTGTTCTATGGCAATGCGGCCAGGCTCTTTCAACTGCCCTCGTAGTTTGGACCTGACAAACTCTGATCTCAATGCAGCCGATCCCTGTGGACTAAACCTATAGATAAACAAGCCGAGAGAATCGGCTTGGTTCACTCCACAAACCATCCACGCGGGTGGCTTTGATAACTGCAATCCAGCTTCACACCTAAAGCCACGACGGCCAAAGCAGTCAAGTTGTACGACATCTACACGCTCAAAACTCCCACGCTAAAGAGCACGCTGTATTCGTGCCCTTTAGCGTGTTAACGCAGTGGCTCAGCGTCATCGGCTTAATTGGCTTTTGTCCCCACATGCCAGTAATACACAGGCTCGGCCTCGTTCAACAAGATATCCCCCACCGAACGGGCTTTGTAGATAACTGGATTGTGCGAGGCCAAGGCCCGCGCATTGCGCCAGTGCCTATCCAGACGACGCGATTCTTCCAAAGCGGTAGAGCCGCCCACATCAAACAAACGCGTTGCTGCACGCAAGACTGGCTCCACCACGGCAACCTGTGCCTGTGCGGTACGCAGTTCCAGCGCATCCAGTGTGGCCCGTGAAACCTCCACGCCCGCCCGTCGCTGCTCGGCGATGGCTTGCAGATGTGTTGCCACATCGTTCACCGCCAAGTGGGCGATGTAAGCCGTGCTGGCCAGCTCGCCCACAATATGTTGCACCAGAGGGTCCTCCTTGGGCAGAGCCGCACTGCCGTGGCTGAAAACCCGTTTACGGGCCTGCACGTAAGTGACGGCATCACGCTGCACGGCGCGGGCGATGCCAGCCAAAGTGGCTAAATGCACCAGCTGAAAATACGCGACCAAAGGCGTGGGCTCCTGGCGTGGGAAACGAATAATACTGCTCTCGGGTACCAGCACATCGGTAAACACCGTGCTGCCCGATCCGGTCAGGCGCTGGCCAAACCCATGCCAGTCATCCAGACGCTCCACGCCGGCCAGCTCCGTTGGCACTATCGCATTCACAACGTCATCGGCTTGCCCCGGCGTAGTGCTGCGGGCCACCACAATGACCCAATCTGCATACAGAGTGCCCGTGCTGTAGAACTTGCGTCCATTCAAGCGCCATTGGCCCGTGTGCTCGGCATCCGGCTCCAAGGTAGTTTGCAAGTGGCCTACGGCCCCCACACCTGTCTCGGTCGTGGCGTTTCCAAACACCGCGCCTTGGCCTGCCAGAGGTAACCAATGCGCTTGCGTGGCCGCATCACGGTCAATCAAAAGCCGGTCGATAAAACCAAAATGTGGCCGCAAAATCTGTGCGACGTTGGAATCCGCCGCCGCCAGATCCTGAAAAAGCTCAAAGAACACCGGGATGGACACACCACTGCCCCCCCATTGAGGCGGTACGCGCAAGGCCGTGAAACCACTGTCTTTCAGCCACAAAATAGGGGCGTAGGCCAAGGTGCGTGTGTGCTCGCGTTCAGCCGCGGTATCCGCAATACGCTGAAAGAGGGCGCTGAAACGTTCGCGCAAGATACCTAGTTCAGGGGCTGGGGCGTTTACTGATGCAGCTACGGCCCCAGGGGTAGGTGCAGATGCCGCAGCCTCACCCCGTTTTAGCGGGGTCGAAGCCGGAGCATGGTCATGGGCAAGAAAGGCGGTGTCACTAATCATGATGGTCTGGCTCCTGGTGGGAATCCCCATACAGCTGTCGACCGCGACTGGATCAGCTTGGGTCAAATTGGATGGCCTTGTATCGGCTCGACGCAAATCAAAACAAAGATGGAGGGCGGCTGGACCTTAGGCGGTAAAACGACAAGGCGCCTAGGTGCAAAGCGTCAAGGGGCCTGTGTGATGGAGGCATATTTCGCACTTCTCCACGGCAGGGAATACAGCTTTGCATCCCCCGCAAAAGACTTGTCGATCTGCGCTGCCACCGCGGGGGAGTTCTGATAGATATCGACAAACTGGCGGATGCGTGAATCATCTCTATGGCTACTGCGCGACACAAAGCGGATTGCGTAGTACAGATCATCCACCGTGGAGTACTGCAAAGCGTTGCTGGCCAACTCCGCCTGACCCGCATTGACGAAGTGCGCCGGGTAGCCTTGCACCAGTGCCAAGTCGTCAGCGGCACGCACTAACTGCGGCCCCTCCACTTCCACGATCTGCAATTTCTTGGGATTCCCCGTCACATCATTGATCGAGGCCTGCGCACCCACCCCATCTTTCAGTTGAATCAGGCCAGCCGCTTGCAACAACAGCAGGCCACGCGCCTGATTCACGGGATCATTCGCCACACCGACAGAAGCGCCATCAGGCACAGCATCCAGCGATGCGTATTTCTTGGAGTACAGACCGATATTGGGCAGCAGACCATAAGCCACACTTGCTATGGTGTAGCCCCGCTCCGTTACGGCATGGTCCAAAAAGGCCTGGTGCTGAAAGTAATTCAAATCCAGATCACCCGATGCCAAGGCCGTATTAGGAGTGGTCCAGTCGGTGAACTCGATCACCTGCACCTCCAGGCCCACTTGCTTAGCCTCTTCGGCGGCAACAGCTACGGAGTCAGCCAAAGAGCCGGGTGTGACGCCAATTTTCAATGGCGCGGCAGACAAGCTGCCCGCCAAACCCAAAGCAGCCACAGCGGACAAAAGACGAAAGGAAAGACGGGCAAACAACATGGTCTGGACCTTATAAAAATGCTCGTAAACGGGCGTGCTTGAAGCACGCTATGTACTCTCTGTTCTGGCTTTATCAGGTCGCCTGCAATGCAGAAGAAACAGCTTCTTCTGATACCGATCCCGAGTCATGGGACGAGCCCGCCACGGGATGCCGCCACTGCGCCGCCGGATGCTGCGCCGACAAGCGATCGCCCTGGCCAAACAGCTGATGACGCAAGCTTCCACCTTCATAAGCGGTTCGGTAGCGGCCACGGTTTTGCAGTTCAGGAACGATATGGCTGGCAAAGTCCTCCCAGGTTTCGGGTACGACAATGCGGGTCAGGTTAAAACCGTCAATCTCGCCCTCATCAATCCAGGTCGTCAGTGCATCGGCCACCTGCTGGGGGTCGCCCACAATGGTCTTGTAGCGACTGCCCAAGGTGAATTGCTCCAGCAGTTTGCGGCGCGTGGTCCAGCCTTGCTTTTGTGCGGCTGTCGCTGCCGATTGAATGGCATTGCTGGGCCCGAAACTGATGGGCTCATCCAGGTCGTACTGGGCAAAATCCACGCCCGTACTGGCGGCAAAATGCGCCAAGCCGCCTTCGGAACTGGCATGGGCCAGATAGTCGGCGTATTTCTCTTTCGCCTCGGCCTCGGTCGTCCCCGTGACGACCGCCACACCGGCGTAAATCTTCAGATCCTGCGCCTGCCGCCCTGCGTCCACGGCCGCCTGACGCAACTTGCGGGACGACTCTCTGGCTGCCTCCGGATTACCAGCACCAATAAAAACACCTTCGGCATGGTGCCCCGCAAACTGCAAACCACGCGCCGAGGTTCCCGCCTGGAATAACAAGGGCGTGCGCTGTGGAGAAGGCGCGCTCATGTGAATGGCATTGCTGCGGTAAAACGGCCCTTCATGATGCACCGTATGTACTTTCTCGGGCAGGGTATGGATGCGGCGCTCTTTATCCGCAATGACCGCAGCGTCCTCCCAACTGCCTTCCCACAACTTGTAGGCCAATTGCAGAAAGTCTTCGGCACGGTCGTAGCGGCTGTCGTGCGCGTCCAGGCCATCCTGACCCAAACCCCGCGCTCCGCTATCCACATAACCGGTGACAATATTCCAACCGATGCGGCCATTCGTCAGCTGATCGAGCGTGCTGACATCACGCGCAAAGGTGTAGGGATTATGTGCAGCTACGGTAGCCGTCAGCCCAAACCCCAGATGTTCAGTCACCGCTGCCATGGCCGACACCAGCAGCCAGGGATTATTTACCGGCAACTGAATGCCTTCACGCAGCGTCAGATCCACACCTTGCTGGTACACGTCGTAATAACCAACTACATCGGCCAGAAAAATGCCGTCAAACAGGCCTTTTTCCAAGGTCTGTGCCAGATCTGTCCAATACTTCAGGGTGTGATACTGGGTCGAGCGATCACGCGGGTGCGTCCACAAACCATGATGGATATGGCCCACGCAATTCATATTGAAGGCGTTGATATGGATGTGTTTCTTGGGCTGCGTCATGGGTCATCTCCTTGCTTAATTTTTCAACCAGGTCAGGCGATACAGCTTGGGTTCGCCCTGGTAGAACTGGTCGATAGCTGCGCGCACGGCAGGCGAGGTTTTATAGACCTGCAAAAACTGGGCAATGCGTGGGTCGGCCGCCTTGTCGCTATGGGCCACGAACTGAATCGCCCAGGAATCATCCTCGTAACTGGTCAGCGACAGGGCCTTGGTGGCATCAAAAGCCTTGGAGGCCAGAATGAAATACGGAAAACCCTGGGCCAGATCCACATCCTGTGTGGCACGGGCCAGTTGCGGGCCTTCCACTTCCACAAACTTCAGATTCTTGGGGTTGGCGACGATATCGGCCGGCGTTCCCAGCAAGCCCGTATCTGGGCGCAACTTGATCAGGCCGGCATGCTCCAGCAAACGCAGCCCACGCCCCACATTGACGGCATCGCTGGCAATCGCCACCTTGGCCCCCTCGGGGAGATCAGCCAGCGAGGAATGCTTCAACGAATACAGCCCCAGGTAGGACAAAATCCCCGGCTGTACGCTGACCAGCTTGAAGCCCTTGTCCCGCACGGCATTAGCCAGGTAATTGCTGTTCTGGTAGTAATTCAGATCAATATCGCCCGCATCTAGTGCCACATTGGGCGTGGCCCAATCGGTGAATTCGATCACCTCAACGTCCAGACCCTGTTTCTTGGCCTCCTGGGCTGCGACTTCAACCGAATCCGCAAAAATACCGGGGACTACACCAATTTTCAAAGGGGCGGCCGCTACCGTACCCGTCAATAAAGCAGCCGTTACGACGGCGCTTAGAACAGTCAGTTTTTTCAGAAATTGCGAGACATTCATAAATCAAAATCCAGTCAAAAAAGAGGAAGGCGAAAGGCAGACCCGTCATGGGAAAAACTGGCCTGCTTGTGCTTAATTAGTTATGAGGGGCTAGGGCGGATGCCGTGTCTAAGCACACGACCCTTTTGATCAGCATCACAACGCTCCATGGCGTGGCGGGCGCACACCGTTCAACGCGTAATTGCCAATGGCGTGGTACTTCCAACGCACCGGGTCATGCAAGGTATGTACGCGAGCGTTGCGCCAATAGCGGTCCAGTCCATGTTGGACTTGCGTGGCACTGGTGCCGCTCAGTTCAAACAGCTTGCTGCCAGCCAGCACACTGGCACTGGTCGCCAAGGCTTTGGCTTGGGCGACGGCAATTGACGCCTGCGCCACGCTGTCCTCATCCGGGGATCGCTGGGCGGCATCCACAAAGCGGGCGGCGCGCGCCAGCAAGGCTTCAGCCGCACGCAAACGTACATGAACATTGCCCAGCTCCTGCAAGAGCAAGGGGTCTTGTGCCGCCGTATCCACGCCCGCTGCTATCCAGGGACGGCTATGCTCGCGGATAAAGGGCAAGGTGGCCTCGAAAGCACCACGACCAATGCCTAAATCCAGGGCCGCATGAATAATCTGGGCATAGGGGCCAATGGTGGTTGGACGTTCAAAGGAATCGGTAAACGGCACCACCCATTGCGGCTCAACTCTGACGCGTTTGAACTCCACCGAGCCACTGCCGGTAAGGCGCTGACCAAAGCCATCCCAATCGTCCGTCAGCGACACGCCAGCCGCCCCACGCGGTACAAAAACCAGATACAGACGGCCATCGTCCGGCGAGGTTGTCAGGGTGGGAATCCAATGCGCGAACAGGGAACCGGTGCAATAGAATTTTTGGCCATCCACAAACCAGCCATCCGATTCTTTAAGCAATTGCGTGCGGCGTACAAAGTCCTTCTTGCCGATCTCAGCCAGGGCATTGCCAAAGCGTTTTCCGTGCAGCACTTGATCGTAGAAAAAGGCTTTTTGCTCATGCGTGCCACCCACCCGCAAGACTTCCAATGAGTAGTAGTGGTTCTGCGGAATATGGCCGAAGTTGCCATCGGCCTGTGCGATGCGCAGCACCGCACGGGTCAGCACCTCGGTAGAAACGCCTGCGCCGCCATATTCTTTGGGGACCGTAATACCCCACAAACCGCTTTGGCTGAACTGCTCGACCTCTTGATACGGCAAAATGCGGTCACGGTCGCGCTCCAAGGCATTCTGGGCAATCAGTTGTGCGAATTGTTCAGCAGCTTGCAGCGCCTGGGCCTCGGACTGGATGATGTGTACGGATGGGGAGATCTGTGTCGTCATGGCCTCAATTCCATTGGTGGTAACGCGGCGATGCGCCATTGAGCAGGTAATTGCCCAGCAGGTGATATTTCCAGCGCACGGGGTCATGCAAGGTATGCACGCGGGCATTGCGCCAATGGCGATCCAGGTTATGGGCGGCACGCGTGGACGACGAGCCTGCCAGCGCGAATAACTGCTCGCTGGCGTTCAGCGCCGCTTCAGTCGTCAGAATCTTGGCCTCGGCCACTGCTACAGACGCACGGGCACTGATGGCCGCATCAATAGGCTGAGCGGCAAACGCATCCAGCAAACGAGCCGTCTCCAACAAGACGGCCTGGGCGGCATCCACCTCAATTTGCAGCGCGCCCACTTCCTGGATGATGTGCGGGTCCTGCGTGGCACTGTCTACGCCCGAGTCGATCCAGGGGCGCGCCCGGTTTCGCAGAAAATCCAGCGCATCCTGCAAAGCCCCTTGCGCGATACCCGCATCAATGCTGGCCTGGATGAGTTGCGAAATAGGACCGGAAAGCGAAGGCACATCGACAAAACGCCAGCTTTCGACAACATCGCCTTCCTCTACCGGAACCTGCTCGAACAGCACGCTACCGCTGGCTGTCGTGCGCTGACCAAAGGAGCTCCAGTCATCAACGACCTGCACTCCTGGCGCATCCCGCTGCACCCAGACTTGCACGCCACGACCTTGCTCATCCGCCGCACGAAAGGGAATCCAATGAGCAAACAAAGCGCCGGTGGAGTAGAAGCGTGTGCCACTGACACGCAAACTGCCATCGGCTACCCGACGCAGATGCGCTGTGATGTCAGTAATCACCGCCGCCTTGCCCTTTTTCTCGGGCCCCGCATTCCCTAAGCGCGCCCCGTTGAGCACAGCCGTGAACCAACGCTGCTTTTGTGCGTCGGTGCCGGTATCTTTCAGGTTCTGGATCAAGGCAAAGTGGTTTTGCGGAATCTGGCCCAGCGAAGGATCTGCAGCGCTGAGGATGGCAAAGACCTGTACCAGGGTTTCGTTAGAGGCTTCCAAACCACCGTAGGCTTTGGGAATGGTGATGGCACCCAGGCCGCTGGCGGTATAACGTTCTATCTCATCCCACGGCAACTGGCGCAGGCGGTCACGCTCGGCGGCAGTCTGGGCAAATTCATCAGCCAATTGCTGCGCAATGACAAGGGCTTCAGCCTCGCTGGCGATCACATAAGGTGCTTGGGGCGGCAGCGGCAAGCGCTGTCCTGCAAGAGCGTCAGGCAAAGCTCCGCCCTGAGTATTCCGATCGTTCATACGGTACTCTTTTCAATGACTAAAAACGGTAGAGGTAAGTGCAGCGTAAGGAGCCTGCACCTGGGCTTTATCGAGCGCGCAACCAGTGCACGTAACGGTCGCCCGCAAACTGCACCACGGTGACTAAGGCAATCAGCACGGCTATGACAATCACCATGACTTGCGTATCAAAGCGCTGGTAGCCATAGCGGATAGCCAAATCACCCAGACCACCGGCACCGACTGCCCCGGCCATGGCCGAAGAACTGATCAGGGCCACCAAGGTAATCGTAAAGCCGCCGATAATGCCGGGCAGGGCTTCGGGCAAGTAAACGTGGCGCACGATGTCCCACTTCTTGCAGCCCATGGCTTGGGCTGCTTCGATCAGGCCACCATCGACCTCGCGCAGACTGACCTCGGCAATGCGGGCAAAAAAGGGCGTAGCGCTGATCGCCAAGGGCACAATCGCCGCCCAGACGCCAATAGTGGTGCCAGCTAATAGCCGCGTAAACGGAATCAGCGCGACCAGCAAAACGATGAAAGGAGTGGCTCGAAAACCGTTAACCACTCCACCCACCACGCGGTTGATTCTGGGCGACTCCCAGAAACCATTGGGCGCCGTCACGATCAACAGCACCGCCAGCGGAATACCTGCTAAGAACGCCACCACACCGGACACGCCCACCATCATGAAGGTATCCAGAAAAGCCTGCCAATAACGTTCAGCGGGGATACTCAGATTCCACAACATAGCCAATGTCCTCAATGTGATGCGCGATAGCCGCCGGGCCTTGCGTCAGGGATTTCAAATCAGGCAAGGTGACGTGCCCTTCAATAGCCACCAGCAAGCGGCCGTGCGCATGGCCCTGAATACGGTCCACTCCGCCGTGTACCAATTGCGGCTGGCCTGGCAGGCTGCGGGCAATACGCAGTAAATCGGGCTCCCAGCCACCTTCACCGCTATAGCTCAATTGCAGGATGCGGCTATATACGCCGTTCTTGGGGGCCTGTTGCACCAAGCGTGCCTTCAAGTCTTCGGGCAGATTGTGTTGCAGGGGGGCCAACAGGGCCTTGGTCGCGTCATGCTGCGGTTTCCCAAATACCCGCCAGACTTCGCCCAGCTCGGCAATGCGGCCTTGTTCCAGCACCAATACCCGATCCGCAATTTCACGGATGACGCTCATCTCATGCGTAATCAACACAACGGTGATGCCTAAGCGACGATTGATGTCTTTAAGCAGACTCAAAATGGATTGCGTTGTCTCGGGGTCTAAGGCGGAAGTGGCCTCATCGCAGAGCAAAATCTCCGGGCCGGTTGCCAGGGCACGCGCAATACCGACGCGTTGCTTTTGCCCGCCCGACAAGCGGCTGGGGTAGGTGTCCGCCTTGTCCTGCAAGCCCACCAATTGCAGTAACTCCTGAACACGCTGGGCAATGTTCTGCGCGGACACACCAGCCACTTTCAACGGCAGGGCCACGTTCTCGTAGACCGTTTTGGCGGACAGCAAATTGAAGTGCTGAAAGATCATGCCAATGCGGCGACGCAGCTGCACCAGTTCGGATTCACTCAGCTGAGCAATATCCACGCCATCAACCAGCACCTGACCGCCAGTGGGGCGCTCCAGCCGGTTAATGGTACGCAGCAAGCTGGATTTACCCGCGCCGCTACGGCCAATAATGCCGAAGATGCTACCCGGTTCAATGTCCAGATCAATGTCCTGCAAAGCAGGTACTGCACCTGCTGAGGACTGATAGGTTTTGGAGAGATTGCGAAAGGCCACGCTGCCTGCTTTTGCGGCCGTGGACGGCACAGCCTGCCCGGTTTTGACGGACGCGCTAGCCTTTTGAACCTCGCGGTGACCGGCTGCCTCTTCGGCGGTATCCCGCAAATCGTCTACGTTACGCCGTAGTGCTGATGTATATGCCATATCACTGACTCGCTGCGCGGCTGCCTTGCCAGGGCAAGGTGTACAGATGGGGGTTGTGATCAAAGCGATCGGCAATGGTGTTGCGCACCGCCTGCGACTGCTGGAACAGTTCCACGAACTGCTTCAGGGCCGGGTCATTGATGCGATCTTTGCGCGTCACAAAACCCATCGCATAAAAGGTGTCTGCAATTCCGGAATACGCCAGTGCCTTGCCCGCGTCTGCCTTACGGCCTGCGCTGACAAAATAACTGGGCCAGACCACCGCCAAATCCACATCCGGCAGGGAGTGAATCAGCTGCGGGCCCTCAATTTCCACCAGCTTGATCTGCTTGGGGTTGTCCACCACATCATTGACCGTGGCACCCGTATCCAGACCATGGCGTAGCGTGATCAAGCCTGCTTTTTGCAGCAGCAACAGGCCGCGTCCCTGATTGACGGGATCATTAGGTAAAGAAACCGTGGCACCCTTGGGCACCTGGTCCAAGGACTGGTATTTGTTCGAGTACAAGCCAATGTTCTGCAGCAAGCCCAGCCCAATCAGCTCCAGGCTATAGCCACGCTCTTTAATGGCATTCTGCAAAAACGCTTCGTGCTGGAAGAAATTCACATCAATATCGCGGTTATTGAGGGCTTCATTAGGCAGCGTCCAATCCGTGAATTCCACCAGCTGAATGTCAAGACCGTGCTTCTTGCCTTCCGGGATCAAGGCCTGCACCGCATCCGAGGTTGCGCCCGGTATGGAGCCCACTTTGATGACAGCGGCAGAGCTGCTGAGAGGTACGGCCGCCGCGACCAGAAAGCCCAGCGCCCAGCGCTGCAAGCGGCGTGAGAAAGTGGCAGCCATTACTTCGCCCCCCCTTGCGCATTCAGCCAGGCCAGGGTGTAGAGGCGATCGTCATTATTAAAGGCCGCACGCGACACATCACGCACAGACTGGGAGTTTTGATAGATGGAAATGAACTTTTGAATGACAGGGTCCTGAGCGCGGTCGGCTTTCACGACAAACTGGATCGCAAACTGCGCATCTTCAATACCGGAATACGCCAAGCCACTGGAGGGATCAAAGGCCTTGGCCGCCACAATAAAATGCGGGTATCCCTGGGCAATATCCACATCGCCCGTAATCCGCACCAGCTGCGGGCCTTCAACCTCGACAAAGCTGAGCTTCTTGGGGTTCTCGACAATATCATCCAGACTGCCCAAATAGCCCACTTCGGGCTTGAGCTTGATCAGCCCCACTTTTTGCAGCAGCAACAAGCCACGGCCTTGGTTGACCGGATCATTGGCAATGCCAACCTTGCCACCTTGAGGCACTTGATCCACCGCTTGGTGTTTAAGCGAATACACACCCACGTTCGCCAAGATTCCCGTCCCGGCGCTGGCCAGCTTGTAGCCGTTTTTCTCGATGGCGTTATTCAGGAAAGGCTGGTGCTGAAAGTAATTGATATCAATGTCGCCGTTATCCACCGCCACATTAGGGGTGGTCCAATCGGTGAACTCGATCACCTCGACATTAATGCCTTGCGCCTTGGCGTCTTTAGCGGCGGCATTGATGGAGTCGGCATAAGCACCGGGCACGACACCAATGCGTAAAGAGTCAGCGGCAGAGGCAGGGGAAACAGCCAGTACAAGGGCACTCGCTACGATGAATTTGGACAGATGCTGGAGCATGGTAAACAGTGCCTCACATAGTTGGCCTGCTGAGACAGGCAAATCTTAGAAGCTTCTATTACATCGACTCCATGCCCCCCGCACCACAACAGAACAATCATTTACTTATGCGGGCTAATTACTCATTTAAATTACCCCAAGTTATTGATATTTATATAATTTTTAAAAATAAACTTAGTACTCCAAAAGATGGATTCTGTGATATTTCATGCGCGTTTGAGTTAGCAGAACGGGCTTGAGCTACCCATCCCTGCAGCATCTGACGACCAAAAAAATCCGCCCGAAGGCGGATTTCTTTAAGACAGGCTAGTCGTTTAACCGCGAACCTTAACCAGGATCTCGTCCAGCCATGCCAGGATCAGGTCGACTTCGTCGGCCGTGATGTTCAGGGCAGGCATGAAGCGCAGCAGGTTAGGACGTGGTGAATTCAGCAACATGCCTTCAGGCGCACGGTCACGAGCGGCAGCCACGATTTCTGGACCATCATCCTGGTCCAGCATCAAAGCACGCAGCAGGCCTTCACCACGCTCGCCATTCATACCCCATTTGGCGCTGATCACCAGCAAGCCTTCGGACAACTGCTTGGCACGCGCATTGACCGACTCCATGAAGCCAGGAGCCATCAGTTCGTCGAATACAGCCACGCCAGCGGCAGTCATCAGGGGGTTACCGTTGTAGGTACCGCCTTGATCACCCGGTTGGAAGCACGACACTTCTTCGCGAGCGCACAGGGCGGCCAGCGGCACGCCACCACCAATGCCTTTACCCAAGGTCATGATGTCAGGACGGATGCCCGAGTGCTCGTAACCAAACAGGGTACCGGTGCGGCCCATGCCGGTTTGCACTTCGTCCACGATCAAGAGCAATTTGTGCTCGTCCGCCAAGGCACGCAGACCTTGCATGAATTCCACCGTCGCAGGAATAACACCCGCTTCGCCCTGGATAGGTTCAAGCATGATGCCCACGGTTTGATCGTCGATCAAAGCACGTACGGATTCCAGATCATTCAACTTGGCTTTCGGAAAACCGTCGACCTGAGGGGCGAACATGCGATCCCAGCCCGGTTTGCCGGACAAGGACATGGTTGCCAGGGTACGGCCGTGGAAAGAGTGCTCAAAGGAGATGATCTTGAACGCGTTGTTCTTGTTGATCTGACCCCATTTGCGAGCCAGCTTGATGGCGCCTTCGTTGGCCTCGCCACCGCTATTGGCAAAGAACACGCGATCAAAGCAGGAGTGTTCCACAATGCGCTTGGCCAACTCAATCGACGGTTCGTTGTAGAACGCAGGCGAGGGGTTGATCAGCTTGGACGCTTGTTCGGTGATGGCCTTGATGACATTGGCAGGGCTATGGCCCAGCGCGTTCACGGCCCAGCCCTGGACAGTGTCCAGGTATCGCTTGCCGTTGTGATCTTGCAGCCAGGAACCTTCTCCTCGCACAAAGACCAACTCCGGACGCTGGGTAATTTCCATTAATGCACGTACACCGGCCCGATCGAATTCCATAACGGCAAACCTTGATGAAAAAAGAAAAAAGAAACCAGCCCGGCGGCTGGACAATTAATTCTAACGCAGCACACCCCCTGCAGGACGCTTATGCCTGGGACAATGACGATCTGACTATGGATTGTCCCTTTTCTGGTACAAGTTGATGCCAAAACAGCGCGGCTCCTGGTTTATCGAAGGGAGCCGCGCTGTTTTGCTTGAGGCCTGAAGGCTGGTATTAACGTAAGCAACCGCTTGATTACCAAGCCTGCTATCCGTGCGTGGAGTGGCAGCGACTAATCAGAACAAGCCATCCAGATCCAGTTGTCGGGGCTGTTCCTGTGGCATTTCGCTGATCGGCAACAGCGCGCTGGCTTTGACGCCCAGCAGGCGCAAGCGTCGATCGAGCACGGCGCGTTTCAGGTTCTGACGGGCAGCAGCCAGGATGGCGTCGGAAGCCAGCACCGGGGCGGTCAGGGACAAGTCCCGCGTCACGGTTTTGAAATCCTCAAATTTCAGCTTGATACCTATGGTTTGTGCACACATGGCGGATTTGCGTAAATCCTCCTCCAGCTTCTCGCACAGGGATTCCAGCACGGCCGACAAACGCGCCCGATCCATGCGTACATGCAAATCGCGCTCAAACGTCGTTTCTCGGCTGATGGACTTGGGCGTGCGATCCGTAGACAAGGGCCGCTCGTCCTGGCCTTGGGCAACGGCCATCAACCACTGTGCGTAACGCAGGCCAAAGTGGTCCTGCAGTTTTTCAGCGGGGGTGGCAGCCAGTTCCCCAATATGTTGTATGCCCATTTCTGTCAGCTTCAGCACCGATTTGGGGCCAATGCCGTTGATCTTACCCACGGCCAGCGGCCAGATGCGGGTAGGGACATCCTCCATGGTCAGCACACAGGCGCCATTGGGCTTGTTCAGTTCCGAGGCGATCTTGGACAGCAGCTTATTGGGCGTGATGCCCACCGAACAGGTCAGCCCCGTGGCCTGGTTCACCGCCTGACGAATCTGCTCGGCCAAATCGTGGCTGTCTTCACTTCTACGGCTCAGGTCTACGTAGATCTCGTCAATGCCGCGATCTTCGATATAGTCCGAGATAGTCGCTACAGCCTGTTTAAACAATCGGGAATAATGACGATAAGCTTGAAAATCAGCAGGCAATAAGATGGCTTCGGGGGCCAGCTGAGCGGCCTTCATTAAACCCATGGCGGAGAACACCCCCAACTGGCGGGCTTCGTACGTAGACGTGGTGGCAACGCCGCGCCCCACATAATCCGCCAGACGTGAGTGCTGCCAGCTCCCATCGGGCAACTGACGCGGGGCATCGGCGCTGCGCCCGCCTATGACCACCGGGCTGCCACGCAAATGTGGGTAGCGCAGCAGCTCCACCGATGCGTAAAACGCATCCATATCCACGTGAGCGATACGCCGCTCCAACGGTTTTTCTTCTTGCGCCACGACGTTAATTAGCCCGATAACTGTATATGCATACACCATTATAGCGACAAGTCGGCTATCTACTGAGGGCCGCTGAATAAGCGGCAGGATGATATAAATCACAAAACATCATTAAGCTGACAGCAGGCTGAAACTACGTATTGAATCGGTGCCAATCGCCCGGTTACTATGCAGCCTCACTATCAGCGACCTCAATTACCCCATCAGGAGGTTTTCATGAAAAAAACAGTAATGGCTGCTGCGCTGGCAGCCTTGGTCACTCTGCCCATGGTGGGCCACAGCAAGACGCTTACCTGGTCCAGCCAGGGCGACTTCATGACCCTGGACCCGCACGCACAAAACGAAAACCTGACGATTACCGGCAGCATGTATATCTATGAAGCGCTGGTCGATTACGACAAGGACTTCCAGATTGTGCCGGGCCTGGCCACTTCCTGGGAGCAGCGTGAGCCCACCGTCTGGCGCTTTACCTTGCGCGAAGGGGTGAAATTCCATGATGGCGCCCCCTTTACGGCTGATGACGTGGTGTTCTCCGTCCAGCGCGCTATGGCTCCCACCTCCAATTTCAAAGCCTACGTCAACGGTGTCGTCAAAGCAGAGAAAATTGACGACAAGACCGTCGACATCATTACCTCCGCCCCCAACCCTGTCTTGCTGCGTCAGTTGACCAGCGTGTTCATGATGAACAAGGCCTGGTCGGAAAAGAACAATGTGACCCAGCCGCAGGACTTCAACAAGAATGAAGAAACCTTCTCGGCCCGCAATACTAACGGCACTGGCCCTTACAAGCTGAAATCGCGTGAAGTGGACGTGCGCACCGTCTTTGTGGAAAACGAAGAGTGGTGGAACAAGGGCAATAAAGTCGGCAACGTAACGGAAGTGATCTACGTTCCGATCAAGCAAAACGCAACCCGTACCGCCGCCTTGCTGTCCGGCGAAGTGGATCTGGTTCTGGACCCCCCTGCACAAGATTTGCAGCGTCTGCGCCAACAAACCAAGATTGTGGAAGGTAACGAATACCGCACCATTTACCTGGGTCTGGACCAAAAGAACCCCGAGCTGAAATACAGCAGCATCAAGGGTAAGAACCCTTTTGCTGACCAGCGTGTGCGCGAGGCCCTGTACGTCGCTATCGACATCGAAGCCATCAAGAAAGCCGTAATGCGCGGTTCGTCCGCCCCCACCGGCACCATGGTGGCCCCTCAGGTTCACGGCTACACCAAGGAACTGGCACAACGCCTTCCTTACAGCCAGGACCGTGCCAAGGAACTGCTGAAAGAAGCCGGTTACGACAACTCCCTGACCTTCACACTGGACTGCCCGAACGATCGCTACATCAACGATGAAGCCGTTTGCCAAGCCATTGTGGGCATGTGGGCCAAGGTCGGCGTTAAGGCCAATCTGAACGCCATGCCACGCGCCACCTACTTCCCCAAAGTCCAAAGCTATGACTCCAGCGCCTATATGTTTGGCTGGGGCGTGCCTACTTTTGATGCGCTGTACACCCTGCAAAGCCTGATGCACAGCAAGGGCGAGGGCGCTGACGGCTCCTTTAACTTTGGTGGCTACGAAAACGCCGAAGTGGACGCCCTGATCGACCAGATCAAAACCGAGACCGACACCGCCAAGCGCGATGCCGCGATTCACAAGGTTCTGGAGATTCACGCCAAGGAAGTGGGCCATATCCCGCTACATGACCAGATCATTCCTTGGGCCATGGCCAAGAAAGTTAACGTGATTCACCGTGCGGACAACCGCATGCTGGCTCAGTGGACTACCATTCAGTAAGCCTTCTTAGAACCCGTCCCCGCCTACACGCGGGGCGGGTTCCAATCACCTTGTAGTCATTACTTCTACACCAGCCCCCTTGCCGGGCCATTTCTACACATTAAGGACGACACTGGTCGCGAGTGATCCTCGCGCTGCACCAGGAGACCGCCTATGTTGGTATTTATTATTCGCCGTCTGATCCAGGCTGTTCTGGTGATGCTGACGGTTAGCCTGCTGGCCTTTGTGCTGTTTCGCTATATTGGCGACCCGGTCACCATCATGCTGGGACAGGACGCCACTGAACAAGATCGCGTGGAACTGCGCGCCAGCCTTGGCCTGGATCAACCCGCTCCGGTTCAATTCGGGCGCTTTGTTTCCCAAGCCGCCCAAGGTGAGTTTGGCCTGTCGTTACGGCAAGCCCAGCCTGTCTCCACCCTGCTCAAAGACCGCCTGCCCGCCACCGTTGAACTGTCTGTGGTGGCCGCCATACTAGCCTTGCTGATTGGTTTGCCACTAGGCGTGTACACCGCCTTGAAACGCAATGGCTTCATGGCACAAAGCATTCTGGCCTTTTCCCTGCTGGGGATTTCACTGCCCACTTTCCTGATCGGTATCTTGCTGATCCTGATCTTCTCGGTTCAGCTAGGCTGGCTGCCCAGCTATGGCCGGGGCGAGGTCATGAAACTGGGTTGGTGGAGCACCGGTCTGCTTAGTTGGGACGGCATCAAACACCTGATTCTGCCCTCTATTACGCTCTGTTTGTTCCAGCTCACGCTGATCCTGCGTCTGGTGCGCTCCGAGATGCTGGAAGTACTGCGCGCCGATTACATCAAGTTCGCCCGCGCCCGCGGCCTGTCGCAACGCGCCATCCACTTTGGCCATGCCCTGAAAAACACCATGGTGCCAGTTATCACCATTACGGGTTTGCAGCTGGGCGGCATCATCGCTTTTGCCATCGTGACGGAAACCGTTTTCCAATGGCCTGGCATGGGTCTGCTGTTTATACAGGCCGTGCAATTTGCCGACATCCCCGTCATGGCCGCATACCTCTGTCTGATTGCCCTGGTATTTGTTGTGATCAACCTGCTGGTAGACCTGCTGTACTTCCTGGTCGATCCACGTCTGCGCACCCAGTTGTCGGGCGCCAAGGGGCACTAATATGTTCGCTAAATTAAAAACCACCTGGGATAGCGATCTGATCTGGTCCTGGCGTCACTCCCCCGTCGCCATTGTGGCCACCATAATGGCCTTGCTGCTGTTTATCGGCGCACTGGGTGCACGCTGGGTCGCCCCCTTTGATCCCTTTGACCTGACCTCGATTGACTTGATGGACGCCTTGCTGGCGCCCGCCTGGTCCGAAAACGGCTCGTCCCAATATTGGCTGGGCACAGACAGCCAGGGCCGCGACCTATACTCGGCCCTGCTGTACGGCACCCGTACCTCCTTGCTGATTGGTCTGGCCTCCGTCGCCTTGTCCATGATCGTGGGCATTGTGCTGGGCCTTGTGGCTGGATACTCCGGTGGCCGCGTGGATGCCTTCATCATGCGTGTGGCCGATGTACAGCTGTCCTTTCCTGCCATTCTGATTGCGCTCTTGATCGACGGTGTCGCCCGTGCCGTGTTCCCTTTGAACATGCATGATGTGGTCGCCTTCCCGGTGCTGATCGGGGCTATTGCCCTGGCCGGTTGGCCGCAATATGCCCGTACCGTGCGCGGCTCTACCCTGGTCGAGAAAAACCGTGAATACGTACAGGCCGCCCGCGTCATTGGCGTGTCCTCGTCCCGCATCATGTTCAGCCATGTGCTGCCCAACGTGATGGGGCCGGTACTGGTGCTGGCCACCGTGCATCTGGCCACCGCCATCATTACCGAAGCCACGCTGTCCTTTCTGGGTGTGGGCGTGCCGGCGACCTCGCCTTCTTTGGGTACGCTGATCCGGGTCGGCAACGACTTCCTGTTTTCGGGCGAGTGGTGGATCACGATTTTCCCCGGCCTGATGCTGGTGCTGCTGGTGCTGTCGGTCAACTTATTGGGCGACTGGTTGCGTGACGCCTTGAACCCCAAACTGAGCTGAGCCATGACTGCACTCTTAACTGTTCAAGACCTCTGTGTCGAATTTCCGACCCGGCGTGGCGTGCTCCAGGCCCTGGACCAGGTGTCCTTTTCCATTGCCCCCGGTGAAGTACTGGGTGTGGTGGGGGAATCGGGCGCAGGTAAATCCCTGACAGGTTCCGCCATTATTGGTTTGCTGGATGCCCCCGGCCGCATCAGCGGCGGGCAAATTCTGCTGGAGGGCCAACGCATCGACAATCTGAACCAGGATCAGATGCGCAAGATTCGCGGCCGCCAGATCGGTGCGATCTTCCAGGACCCGCTCACCTCGCTGAACCCGCTGTACACCGTGGGTCATCAATTGGCTGAAACCATCGTGACGCACCTGCCCCTGTCCTGGAAACAGGCCCAGGAGCGTGCCATCGAACTGCTGGAGGCCACCGGCATCCCGGCTGCCCGCGAACGGATCAACCATTACCCGCATCAGTTCTCCGGCGGTATGCGCCAGCGTGTGGTCATTGCCCTAGCCCTGGCGGCCGAGCCCAAGCTGATCGTGGCCGACGAGCCCACCACTGCGCTGGACGTGTCCATTCAAGCGCAGATTATCGATCTGCTGAAAAAGCTCTGTCGCTCGCAAGGCACCTCGGTCATGCTGATTACCCACGATATGGGAGTCATTGCTGAAACGGCAGACCGTGTGGCCGTCATGTACGCCGGTCGCGTTATCGAGATTGGTCCGGTACAAGATGTCATCCAGAAGCCCAGCCACCCCTATACCCGTGGTTTGATGCGCTCCATTCCCAGCCTGCACGCCGGGCTGGAACGGCTGGAGCAAATCCCCGGCAGCATGCCGCGCCTGAACGCGATTCCCGCTGGCTGTGCTTTCAATCCGCGTTGTGACCGCCGTTTTGATCGCTGTCTGGCCGAACGCCCCGAGCTGATGCCCGTTCCCCCCCAGACACAGGCGGCCTGTTGGCTGCATGCACAGGAGTCCGCATGAGCGCCCCTAAACAAGCCCTGGTCCAGGTCAAGGACGCCGCCTGTTGGTTTGATGTTTCCCCGCCTCTGCTGGAACGTCTGGTCTACCGTAAACCTAAAGTGAATCTGCGCGCCGTCGATGGCGTCAGCTTCACCTTGAACAAAGGTGAAACCCTGGCATTGGTAGGCGAATCGGGCTGTGGTAAATCCACGGTGGCCCGTTTGCTAACGGGTCTGTATTCGCTGACGCGCGGCGAAATTCTGTTTGACGGCCAATCCATGCAGTCCATGGATAAAGCCAGCAAACAAGCCATGCGCAAGCGCCGTCAGATGATTTTCCAGGACCCCTATGCCAGCCTGAATCCACGCTGGCGCGTAGGCCGCATCATTGCCGAGCCGCTGGTCACCCACACCAATATGAGCAGCGCCCAGCAAGACGCCAAAGTGGCCGAACTGCTGACGCAAGTGGGCCTGAACGCCAACGATGCACAGCGCTACCCGCATCAGTTTTCCGGCGGCCAGCGCCAGCGTATTTCCATTGCCCGCGCCCTGGCCCTGCAACCGGAATTCATCGTCTGCGACGAACCAACCTCGGCATTGGACGTGTCGGTACAGGCGCAGGTGCTGAACCTGATGAAGGATTTGCAGCGCGAATTGGGCCTGACCTATCTGTTCATTTCCCACAATCTGGCGGTGGTGCACCACGTGGCCGACCGGGTCGGGGTGATGTATCTGGGCCGGATTGTGGAAATTGCGCCACGCGACGATTTATTCGCGCAGCCTCGCCATCCCTATACGCGCATGCTGCTGGGAGCCATTCCCGACATGAGCGGAGCGGGCAAAAGTCGCATCCCAGTAGCCGGTGAAGTGCCCAACCCGCTGAACCCTCCATCGGGCTGCACCTTCCATCCACGCTGCCCGCTGGCCAATGATCGCTGCCGCCGCGAGGCGCCTGCCTTGCTGAAAATAAACGAGCATGAAGTAGCTTGCCACGCGGTAGAAGAAGGGCGCGATCAGCCCTGATCGCTGATGATGCAACAGTGAAACCGCCCACGGCAGCTTGCCGAATGGGCGGTTTTTTCTGATAATTGAGAATTATTCTCAGTTATCAATGCCCGAACCTCTACCGTTTTACTGGTCGAGCAGGCACCACTGGACCGCATCATGCACAACGCCTCCTTCTCGCCAGACACGGAATCGCTGTACCGGAACTACCATGGCTGGCTGCACGGTTGGCTGCGACGACGGTTAGGTAATTCCTTAGACGCTGCCGACCTGGCACAAGACGTTTTTGTGCGACTACTGCAAAAACCCCGCCATTTCGGCAGCGAACCCGAAGCACGGGTCTATTTACGGCTGATGGCCAATGGCATGTGCGTAGACCTGTGGCGGCGTCGTCAAATTGAACAGGCCTGGCTGGAAGAACTGGCTAACCGTCCGGCAGCGCTGGCACCTTCAGCCGAGCATCAGGCCCTGGTGCTGGAGGCGCTGCACGAGATAGACAGCATGTTGCGCACGTTACCCGCCAAGGTGGGCAATGCGTTTTTCATGGCCATGGCCGATGGCATGAGCAACCGGGAAATCGCAGATGCACTGGGTGTCTCCACCCGCATGGTGCACAAATACATCAGTCAGGCCATGCTGTGCTGCCTACAACTAGAGGCCCGCCAGACCCTAGCAGAAACGCCGGTCTACCCAAGGCCTTGCTTGTCCCAGCCACCACGCTGATCACCGCAGCTAACCTTTATCCCATGAGCTCCTCTGAACTTCATCCTGACGAACCCTCCTTTAAGGCACTGGAGCAGGCAGCGGAATGGTTTGCCTTGCTGCGCTCGGGCGAGGCCTCGCCCGTAGATCAGAACAACTGGCAGGGCTGGCTGGCAGCCCACGCCGAGCATCGTCACGCCTGGCAGTATGTAGAGCGCATCAGCGGCCGTTTTGAGCCCATACAGAACAGCAGCAGCCGACAGACGGCGGTGCAAAGCTACTGCCTGGCCAACCAGCGCCTGGGGCGTCGCCGTCAACTACTGCTTGGCCTGGGTGCCCTGGCTGGCGGGGGCTTGGGTGGCTGGCTTGCCTGGCAACATACCTCGCTATCCAATACGGTACTGGCCTGGTCTGCCGAGCATCGCACCGCGCAGGGAGAGGTACGCAAGCTCTTGCTACCGGATGGGTCAACGGTCTGGCTCAGTTCTGAAACAGCACTGAACCACGATTTCCGCTCCGATCAGCGCCTGCTGTCTCTGGTGGCCGGTGAAATATTGATCGAGACCGCTGCCGACGCCAACCGCCCCTTCCTGGTCAACACCCGCCAAGGGCAGCTACGTGCGCTGGGGACTCGTTTTACGGTACGGCTGGATGGCCAGGAAACCTTATTGGCCGTCTATCAAGGGGCCGTTCAAATCGATACCGTCTCCAGCCAGACCAGCCGTATTGTGCATGCAGGCCAACAAACTCGCCTGAGCCGTTCGCATATTGCAGATACGGCCGCTGTCGCCCCCGAACGGCAAAACTGGGTAAAAGGCATGATCGTCACCGATAACACGCCCTTGCTGGATGTGGTGCGCGAATTGCAGCGTTATCGCGGCGGCTATCTCAGCGTATCGCCCGAGGCTGCGCAACTACCCGTTATCGGCAGTTATCCCGCCACCGAACCGGATCGGGCGCTGAGTATGTTGGAAGGCGTGCTGCCCATCCGCATCAAACGAACCCTGCCTTGGTGGATCAGCATTGAACTGGCCCAAACGGGCCGCTAATTCTGCGTGCCTTGGACAGGCAGGGCCGCCCTCTGGGCGGCGTGCTGCCAAAAACCGATATTTTCTCCAACTCGAGTTCCGCTTTTCCTTGGCTTATTCGATATAGCTAAAGAGGGCTCCGTTTCATCATGTCCCGTGTCGCTGTGCCAGAGGCTGACTAGGGCATATGCAGACCGGTCTGCTCTCGCCGTTTACCCCGCTTCCAAGGAGCAGCATTCATTATGTCCGGCTATTCCCCGCCTATCGCCCGTGAGGCGATCCCTTCACAGGCCCCGCGCGTATTCCAGCCTCGCTTTCGCCTAAGCCCTCTGGCCTGCCTGATTCAACTGGCCTTAGCCAGCAGCGCACTGAGCCTGGGCATTTGGCACAATCAGGCCCAGGCCGAACCCTTGCGCATGGCACAAGCAGCCCCACAAATCACCCAGCGCTACAACATTCCTGCCGGACCGTTAAGCACCGCGCTGGCCCGATTTGCCAGTGCCTCCGGCGTGTTAGTGGCGGGAGCCGGCGAACTGGCGAAGGGCAAAACCAGCCCTGGCGTTTCCGGCACCCTGTCCCCACGGGCCGCCCTGGATGCTCTGCTGGCTGGCACGGACCTGACGGCTGTGGCGGATACCGACGGCACCTATAGGCTGCGTCAGATGCCCCAAGTAAGCGGACCGTCCACTGGCGTCACACAGCTGGGTGCAGTCACTGTGCGGGCACAAGCAGCCAACTCGCTAACTGAAGGCACAGGCAGCTACACCACCCGGTCCATGAGCACCGCGACCCGGCTGAACCTGTCCTCGCGCGAAACACCGCAATCCGTCAGCGTCATCACGCGTCAGCAGCTGGATGACTACAACGTCAATACGCTGCGCGATGTGATGCGCTACACGCCAGGCATGTACGTGGTCGAATCCGAAGGGGTCGCCGACGAATACGCCTTCCAGGCACGCGGCTTCGGGGTGGATAACCTGATGATTGACGGGCAGGCCACCGATCGCACCAACTTCAATATGCGCACCATTTCTGCCGACATGAATATGTACGACAGGGTGGAAGTTCTGCGCGGTGCGGCGGGCTTGCTCTATGGGGTGGGCGCGCCATCGGCAGCCGTGAATCTGGTACGCAAACGCCCTACGGTGGACCCACTGTTAAATCTATCTGTGGGGGTAGGAACTCATGATCGTTACTCGGCCACCTTTGACGGCGGCGGAGCCATAGGCCCTACTGAGCGGGTACGGGGTCGTCTGGTCGGCAGCTATCAGAAAGAACTTGGCTTTGTAGACGTCTCCAAAAGCAATAATCGCAGCTTATACGGCGTTGTCGAAGTCGATCTGGCAGAGCGCACTACGCTAGGCCTGGGTGCCTCCTACCAGCGCTATCGCGCCAACGGCATTTACAGCGGCAAACCGTCGTATTTGGACGGCTCGCCCGTGGACATGCCACGCAGTGCATTCTGGGGGCAGGCCTGGTCACACCAGTATCGCGAAACCGCCACGTATTTCCTGGACCTGAACCACGAATTCGACAATGGCTGGAAAGCCAAGTTGGCCGCCATGCACACCACCGGCGAGACCGATTCGGTCTACCCCAACATTCAGCGCATTGCCAACGACCCGAACCGCTTCAAATTCGACCGCACAGGGTGGGACTACGATACGCGCCAAACCAATCTGGAAGGCACCTTAAGCGGCACTTTTCCCTTGTTGGGGCGCGACCATGAACTGGTCGTTGGGGCCAGCTACCGCAAGGAGTTTTCTAAAGCAGGCAACCCCTGGGAAGGCGGCGGGACATACATTCTTGACCCTCATAACTTCAACCCCAATCAAAGCCCCGACTCCGGGATGACGCCTACAACGAACCCCATGCTTTGGGCCAACCGTTCTGAAAACACGGGCGTCTTCAGCACCGTGCGCTTGAATCTGGCCGACTCCACCAAGCTGATTCTGGGTGGCCGACTGGGCTGGTACGAGCAACAGGGCACAGGCTGGTATTTTGGTCAGCGCAACTGGCGTAAAGCGGTACGCCAAAATGCCGAGTTCACACCTTTTGCGGGCATTGTGCAGGATCTGGACGAGCAGCACTCTGTCTATGCCAGTTACGCGCAGATTTTCCAGCCACAAGGGGCCGTGGACTATAACGGCAAACAGCTGGATCCTATGACAGGCACCAATCTGGAAGTGGGTATCAAGGGGGAATACTTTGACGGCGCCCTGAATAGCAATCTGGCTCTCTACCAGATCAAGCAACGTAACCGCGCCGTCTCCGACGAGGAAAACTGCCCGGCTGGTGGCCCGCTGTCATGCTCGCGTGCCGCTGGCGAGATTGAAAGCAAAGGGATTGATGTGGAAATCAGCGGTGCGCTGACCCCGCGCTGGCAAGTCGGGGGTGGCTACACCTTCAATCTGGCGCGCTACACCAAGGACAGCAATGCCGCCCGCATTGGCCAACGCCTGAACAACGAAGTTCCCCGCCATTTGTTCAAGATGTTCACCAACTACCGGCCTGGCGGACAATGGCATCGCTGGAATGTGGGTGCCTCGGTCTATATGCAAAGCCCCATCGAAATTGATGAAGGCGTATTCCATGCCTATCAAGGCACCTACGCCGTAGTGGGCCTGATGGCGGGCTACCAAGTGAACTCCAAGATGAATCTGGTGCTGAACGTGGATAACCTGTTTGACCGGCACTATCGGACCGCTCTGGGAGCCTCCTGGTCGGGC
>NZ_BMZN01000005.1:2498-197074 GCF_014652815.1 Alcaligenes pakistanensis | reverse complement strand
TATCAGATGTAGTGTCCGCCAACCATCACCCTGATATAAAAAAACGCTGCGATCACTGCTTTAGAGCAGTGATCGCAGCGTTTTTATCTTCTGAGCAGCAGCCGGCTCTTAAACGAACCGGCGCAGACACATCAGTTTTGAGTCGCAGGCGCGAAATCGGCCAAATGGCAGGACAGGATGTCGGCAATGGCACGATCATCCAGACCACGGGCACGCAGATCAGCCGACAGCGCATCCACGTCAACACGGGCCAATGGGCGTTCGGCACCACGAGGACGGTCGTCGCGCACCACACGGAAGTCGTAATCACGTTGGGCCGTTTTGGCCACTTCGTAATGCATGACTTCGTCGATTTCGTTTTCAGGCGTGAAGGTCAGTACGGTAGGGCGCAGGGAATACAGATCTTCGGAGTTCATCACGTATTCGGTAGCACAAATGATGACGGTATCGCCCTTTTGACAGGTACGTGCCGCCGCGCCGTTCAGGACCACGCAGCGCGAGCCGGGTTCACCGAAGATCACGTACGTAGAAATACGGGCACCGCTGTCCTTATTCCAGATTTCCACGAACTCCATGGGTAAAATGCCCGCTTGTTCGCAGATTTCAGGGTCCAGCGTGATCGACCCGTGGTAGTTCAGGTCGGCGCCGGTCACCTTGATACCATGCAGCTTGGCACGGACCACTTTTTTCATGACAACACTCTCTAGAAACGGGTCCGCCAAAACGGACACCTAACATTGGCTACAACGCTGCTAGCGCGCTATCCCTAGCCCCGTCAGGGCTACGGGAAAGACTGCATCATAAACCCAGAAACACGCGTAAATCCGTTTAGACCCACAGATTTGTACGGGAAAACCACAAGCACAATGATTTGCCTCGCGGCCAGTCTGTGCTGTAATCCTCTCTTCCGCGTCGCGCCGGTCTTTTTTATTTTCAATACGATACCGCTTTCCATGCCCAACCTGCTCATCGAAAACATTCACAAACGCTATGGCTCCCTGGAAGTACTCAAGGGCGTCTCTTTGAGCGCAGAGCCGGGCGATGTCATCAGCCTGATCGGTTCCAGCGGTTCCGGTAAAAGTACTTTCCTGCGTTGCATCAATTTTCTGGAAACGCCTAACTCCGGCCGTATCGTCATCAAGGGCGAGGAACTGAAAACCCGTCTGGACCCGAAAACGGATGAGCTGGTTGCGGTAGACAAACAACAACTCAAACGCCTGCGTACCAGTTTGGCGATGGTGTTCCAGCACTTCAATCTGTGGTCCCACATGACGGTGCTGGAAAACATTACCGCCACCCCCATTCATGTGCAGGGCATGGACAAGGCCCAGGCCATTGCCAAAGCCGAGCTGTATCTGGACAAAGTTGGTCTGTCGCGCGATCTGGCCAAACAATATCCCGCCTTTTTATCCGGTGGTCAGCAGCAACGCGTGGCCATTGCCCGTGCACTGGCACTGGAACCGGAAGTGATGCTGTTTGACGAGCCCACCTCGGCGCTGGACCCGGAGCGCGTGGGCGAAGTTCTGCGCGTTATGCAGAATTTGGCCGAAGAAGGCCGCACGATGGTGGTTGTTACCCACGAAATGAGCTTTGCGCGCAACGTCTCCAGCAAGGTGGTGTACCTGCACGAAGGCCTGATCGAAGAAGAAGGCCCGCCAGAAGAAGTACTGGTGTCTCCGCGCAGCCCCCGCTTGGCTCAGTTTTTGGCGGCGGGCGGTTCGTCGCATAAAGGCTAAACCGTTTTACCTGCGCCTGTGATGCACAGGACAGCGTGATAGCCCAGTAAGGCGCTGCCACCAGAGCACAAAACGGACATAAAACAAACGGCGCCTTTTGGCGCCGTTGTGCATTTCCAGTCGCCCGCAAGGAGCTGCCAATCAGCGCTCCTGACTATGGGCCTGCTATCAGGATTTGGGACGCGGCATATCGAACAAGGCCAGTTCCGTAATCTCGAAGTAATCGCCAGGGCCACCACCACGCAAAATAGGACGTGGAATCGCGGTACGGTAAATGCCGTCCACAATGCTGTTGGGCGACACATGCACGCCTACCACTTCACCCAACACCATCCAGGTATTCAGGTCTTTGCCTTCCGAATCCTTCAACTGGAAATGGGTGGTGACCTTGCATTCCAGCGAGGCATGGCTCTCGCCCACGCGGGGTGCATCAATCAGGCGGGAATCCACGGGCGTCAGGCCAGCAACTTCAAATTCACGCACGTCCTGTTCCAGGCTGGTCATGTTCATGGGCTCAGCCAGATCACGGGAGGCCAGATTCCAGGTGAACACGCCGGTTTCAATGGCATTGCGCACGCTGTCTTTGTAACCTACGCTGGAAAAAGCGATGACAGGAGGGCGGTAGTTGAACACGTTGCAGAAGCTGTACGGGGCCAGATTCAGCACGCCGTCCGTGCTTTTGGTACCGATCCAGCCAATGACACGGGGACCCACAATCGAGCTGATCGGGTCGTGGCGCAATCCATGGCCTTGTGTGGGCTCGTAAAAATGAAAGTCTTTCTGCACGGTTCTCTCTGTTATTAAACACAACAAACTAAACAGGACTGCGGGAAATCCCGGTGGCCCACTGATATACTTTACAACTAAAATAAAGCCGCTGCAAACCGTTGAAACTCAAGGTTTTACGTATCCTTCCTACCTTTCAGAACCATCTAGGCGCATGAAACATGGAAAATAAGCCCGATCACTGGGCACGTGTAGCTTCTGCTGACCTAGAGCACGTGCGCAAATCTGTCAGCGATATGTTCAAGTCGCACCAGCTCAAACAGCTGCGTGCCGATCAGGCCCTGCAAACCCGTCTGCGACATGCCGAGTTTGGTCAGGTCGCTTTGAGCCGCCTGGGCTATGGCGCCGACGTACACATCCAACCTGAACACCTAGCCGGTTTTTACCTGGTTCAGATGCCCCAGTACGGCACCGCCAAAATTCGCTGCGGTGGCCAAACCGTGGACTCCACACCCTACGCTGCCACCATTCTGAATCCCAATGAAGACGTGGATATGGTCTGGCATGCCAATAATGAGCAATTAATGCTCAAGATAGACCGCAATCTGGTGGAGCAAGCGGCGAAAGGAATGGGTCTGGACGTAGGGCCGCAAGGGCTGATCTTTCCGGTGCGACTGGAAGCGCACACCCAGCCATCCTGGCAGATCATGCTGCGCTATGTGCTGGACTGCGCCCGCAACTACGAAGATATTTTGCGCTCGCCCCTGATCATCAGCCAACTGGAGCAGTTGGCAGTCACCACCTTATTGGGCTTGCATCCACCAGCTCAGATCCAGGCCCTTAACGCCACACGCGTGCTGCCGCGCCATCTGAAAAAAGTGGCCAGCCATTTGCACGAACACGCACATTTACCGTTGACGGTGGCAGAGCTCAGCACGATTGCAGGCGTCAGCTCGCGCACCTTGCAGCAAGCCTTTCGGGATCATTATGGGGTCAGCCCCATGCAGTACCTGCGTCAAGTCCGGCTAGACCGGCTGCGTCATGAACTGATCCATTCCAACGAGCCCTTTCTGACACTGGCCGACCTCGCCATGCGCTGGGGCTTTGCACACCAAGGTCGTTTCAGCGCCGAATACCGCGGCCGCTTTGGCGAAACGCCTAGCGAGACCCTGATACGAGTGCGTGGCGGCCAGCATTAAGCCGGACCGCCCACCCCGTCCTCTCACCCCTTCAAAATGCGTTGCGCCGCCAGATAGCCGGACTGACCACCCAGGCCTGGACCGGGATGCACCGACGCGCCAATTTGATGCAGATTGCGCCAGGGCGTGGTGCCGCCGCGCGCGTTCTTATGTCCTGCAAAAGGGCGCATAAAAAAGAATTGATCCGGCGAGCACACGCCGCTGTACGGATCGCCCCCCACCAGATTCATATTCAAGGCTTCCAGATCCGCCGGGCTGACACTGCGACGCCCAATAATCTTGGCCGCCAAGCCGGGCATCACGGTTTCCAGACGCGCCTGCACGCGGTCGGCCATTGCCTCACGCACCGCTTCGTTCCAGCGCCCATCGGCTGGCACAGCAATCTCGCCCGCCTCATCTCCTTTGATATGGCGCGGCAGCTCCTGCATTTGCACCCATAAAATCCAATGTCCTTCCGGCGCACGGCTCACATCCACTGCCACAGGCTGGCCTACGGCCAAGGTTGGTTTGGCAGGCAGATAGCCATTGCTGGCCGTGACCACAGACGAGCACACCTGCTCCATGCTTTCCGTGACATGCACCATAGGCACATGGCGCAGTTCCGGGTCCACCCAGTCGGGTGGGGAATTCAGGGCAAAGTGAATCTGCATGCCGCCCCGGCCATAGTGATAATCCTGGGCGGACTTCAACAAATCGGGTTCCACTTCCGGCAGTAAATCACCATACAACTGGCCCGGTGTCACATTGCACACCACGGCACGGCGAGCCAGATAACGCTGCGTCCCAACACACACGCCGGTGGCTTTATTGCCTTCCACCAGCACACGATCCACATGGGAGTTTGTCAGTACTGCACCGCCTGCTTCTTCAATAATGTGGGTAAAAGCCTTCACAATCTGGTAACTGCCGCCTTTAACTACCGGCATACCCCCACTCACTACCGCACTGAAAGTCAGTTTGCCAATAAGGGCCGAGCTGGCTTCGTCTGGGCCCAGGCCGCTATGCAGTACCCAGGGGGCAATCATGGCACGTGCCAGATCGCTACGCAGTTCGCGCATGGCCCAGCGTCGGAAGCTCTCCAGCGCTTGCGAGCCAAAAGACATCAAGCCATCCAGGCCCCGCTCCCGCCAGGCACCAAACGCCAGCTTAGCCATGGGCCAACGATAAGGCTCACCGCCTAACAGGCCAAACACCAGACCCGCATCCGGGCCGAACATACGAGCAGCCATCGCCCCCAGGGCATCGCCTTCACCCGGCATCAAGGCATTGAAACGGCGTACGGTATCGTCCATGTCCTGGCGCAAAGCCAGGGCTGGCCCACCAGGAATGGCGATACCGGTGCTGTACTCGCCTTTGGCAAATTCCAGACCGGCTTTGGCCAAGGGTTCAGCCAGGGCCGCATACGACGCGCCCCCCATGAACAGCGGATACCAGCTGGACAAGACATCGTGCGTAAAACCGGGGAATAGCTCCTGCGTACGGATGCAGCCCCCGGCCACCGCGTTGCGCTCCAGCACCGTCACCGACAAGCCTCGCTGGGCCAACAAAGCGGCGCAGGTCAGGGAGTTCATCCCACTGCCGACAATGACTACATCCGCGCTGTGCGCTTCGCTCATTTCAACGATCTCCGTCCGGTGTGCTCAAGTTGGCAAAGCGGCCACGGTGGAACACCGCAGGTTCGTGCTCGGTCAGCGTGGTGTGGCGCACCACCTGCCCAATAAACAAAGTGTGATCTCCGCCCTCGTGCTGACGGTAGTTCTCGCACACAAAAGTCGCCACGCAATCGTCCAGCAGCGGTACGCCTTCGTCGCCATCCACGTGTGAGACCAGCGCAAACTTGTCTTTCACCTGGGAGCTGGCAAAACCCATTGCCACCGGAATCTGCTCCTGGCTGATTACGTTGATCGCAAAATGACTGCAGTTCTGGAAGATTTCCAGGCTGGGCGAATGATTCACCAGACTCCACATCACCAAAGGCGGTTCCAGCGACAGGGAAGTAAAGGAGTTAATGGTCAGACCCACCGCCCGACCATCGGGGCAACGGGTCGTGACAATGGCCACGCCCGTTGGAAAATGGCCCAGCGCCTGGCGAAACGCACGGCTATCGACCACGTTCACATTGGACGGTGTGGGTTTGGCGTCAGCGGCTGCCAACGCTTGGGCAGACACGGCCTGCCGCTGGGCAGCGGTTTGGGACGGGGAGTCTTGCAGCGTTGCGGTGGGGGTCATGATACGTCTCCTTAAATACTATCTATCAGGCAGCCACAGACTGGCTGCGCGTTTGCTCGATCAGTGCCTGGGCGGCGTTCAGATCTTCCCAAGCAGGGAACAGAACTGGTGGGTGATTGAAACTATTGGCCAGAAAGTGGGCCAGGGCAGGCGATTGCTGTGCCGAGGTCAACAAGGCGAACGAGGACTCGGTAGGCGGCTTCAACATGGAGTTGGTCCAGCGCACCACCAGATTGGCGTAATCCCAGTAACGCTCGAAGGTGGCCTGCATCCAGTTGCGATCAAACGCACCCTCGCCATGCTGCAAAATGCTGTCCAGATACACCTGGGCAGCTTTGGCGGCGTTGTTGGAACCTTGGCCGGTAATGGGATCGTTGACCACCACGGCATCACCCAGACCCAGCACGATGCGACCCGAAGGCAGTGTCAGCACCGGCTTGCGCACGGTGGGAGGGAAAGCGCCGGACAGGTAACCCTGGGCATCGGTCAGTTCCACATTGCGGGCACGGTCGCCTTCCCACGGCAAGAATTCGCGCAGGAAGGACACGCTTTGTTCCAGGTGAGCTTCAGGTGTCTTGGCATCACGAAAACGATCCAGTGGACCGCCGGGCACACCTTCAAACACCATGATGTCGCAAGGGCCGGACAGAGTCAGCGACGGGAACACAAAGTATTCGCCCACACCGGGGATGAAGTTAAAGGACACACGCGAGTACTCAGGCGTAGGCTCCAGACCGTGTACATAGGTCAGAGCCAAGGCGCGCTGGGGCTTGTCGTACATGGAGCGCTGATCATCACGCTCAAACAGTTTGACCACTTCGCCTTTACCGGCGGCCAGCATCGTCAGGTCGTATTCCTGGGTGATGCGCTCCAGTTCGGCCACGCCCACATCTTCCATAATCAGCTTGCCGCCACGCTGAGCAAACAGCTCCAGCCAGTAAGGCATTTTCACGCGCTGGTCGGTCGCTTGCGCTTCGCGGTCCAGGCGGCCGCTCCAATCCACGGCCTTGGTATCAGGCTGGTCGGGGTTGGGCAGGGCAAAGCCAATACCTTGTACAGGTGGGCATTCGTCGTCCCAGAAGTTCAGACCCAGGCGGCGCTCCACATCCAGTGCCTCGGCAAACATGCACTGGCTGGACATCACGCGGCCACCACGAACGTCGTCGGGGCTGCGGTTGGTGAAAATGGCGACTTCGTAGCCCTGGGCCAAGAGGCCGAATGCAACGGGCATGCCAGCCTGGCCGGCGCCCACAATAGCAACTTTACGCATGATTTTTTCCTTCTGAGGGAGCTAAGGACGCCAGCCGGCGTCCCGGTTTTTCTTATTCAGCCAATTTAGGAATGGCAGGGACACCTTGCTCGGGACCCATGGCCGAGTAGCCACCATCCACGGCATAGTCGGCACCGGTCACAAAGCTGGCAGAGTCCGAGAGCAGGAAGGACACGACTTCGCCCACTTCCTGGGGATCGCCCACGCGGCCCAGCATGTGAAATGCCGAGGCCACACGGTCGGTTTTGGCGCGGTCGCCACCGGTCAGCTCGTCCATCACCCGCGACCAGATCCAGCCGGGCGAGACCGAGTTGACGCGGATACCGTCAGGAGCGAAATCCAGAGCCATGCTGCGTGTCAGTTGCAACAGAGCGGCTTTGGAGACCGGGTACAACCAGCGCCCGGTTTGTGCAATCGACGATGAAATGGACGTGAAGTTGACGATGGAGCCACCACGCGGCAACAAAGGACGCACGGCCTTAGCAGCCTGCACCGCGCTGACCAGATTGATGTCCAAAGCCTTGAGCCAGTCTGCACGGCTGGAGACCATGCCTTCGTCCAGATAGGAACAGGCCAGATTGACCAAACCATCCAGGCGGCCAAAGTGCGCCTTGACCTGCTCAATAGCGGTATTCAGGCTTGGGTCGTTCGTGATGTCCACTTGCCAGAATTTGGCTTTGGCGGCATCGCTGCCCACAGCCTGTTGGCCACCGGCTGCATCAATATCGAACACCGCCACACGTGCGCCGTAGCCCATCAGAACCTCGACCACGCCTGCACCTACACGCGTTGCGCCGCCGGTCACGATGACTACCTTGTCTTTCAGTCCTTTCATGTCGATCTCCTGCCGCGGGCCCTTAGAAGGGGACCGCTACTTTTACAAAAAATTGTTTTCCTTCAGGACGGCCACGTACGCCCAGGTCTTGCTGATACTTGGCAGTAATCAACAAGCCCTTATCGTTGGCGTAACGCAGGCTAGGACCAATGGCAAAGGCACGTGCCTTGCTATCGCCTGCCATCGGGCCGCGGTCACTTTCAATCTGCTGATAGGCATAACCGCCAACCCCCAGCACCAGGCCGTTACCAAAGCCCCAACCCACGGCGTAGTCCGCGTGTATGGCTTTACCCGTACGGGTTTCGGTATCGCTGTTGCGGAAGTTGAAGTCCACCATCATCTTCAAATCCAAATTGATGCCGCTGGGCTGCATATAGCTAAATGCGGCAGCGGGCTGGATAGCCCAGTAGTTGCGGCCCAGGTTGGCGCTGTCGGTGACTTTGTAGCGGCCAGTCGGGGCCACGAAGTCCACACCCAGCACGTAGTGCATTTTTTCGCTGGGGTGAAAGCCCAGAGCCGGTCCAAACACCACATCACCCAGGCCACTGCGGCGCTGAGACTGACCTGCCGCTTGAGCCTTAACGGTCAACAAGGGAGCCAGAGCATGGAAAGCCAGCTGGCCACCAAAGACCTGTTGATCGGTTACCCACACCAGACGCGGAGCCACCATGGCGACATCGACTTTGAAGTCCGGAATCGGCAATTTGTCGCCATTCTTGTCACGCACCGAGTCATAGCGCATGGCACCGCCGTACATCAGCAAATGCACACCAGGTGGTGGCAGGGCGCCACTCATGAAGTTTTCCAAACCGTCGGGATAAATGGGCAAACCATTACCTTCAATGGCATAGGCCGGACCAGCGCCCAATGCACCTGCTCCCAATACAACGGCTGCTATTTTTTTATTGATGTCCCCCACGTCCTTCTCCTTTTGTTTTTTAGGTATGACGATGGAGCCAATGGTAGAAGTGCTGTTTGGGTCGGTATATCCACTTTGCGCAGTGCCTAGCCAATAAGCGCAAGAAGCCGCAAAAGCAGGGAAAACCCCGATTTGGTTTAGATTTAAAGGATGACGGTTGGCAAGGCGGTTAAACGCAGCGTTTCAACGGGTATCTGAGATACTTTCCACCCTTCACGCCCGGTAAATACGCGATATCACCGGGGCATCAACTTCGGGCGCCATGAACGATATGAAATGTCGTCTTCGTGGGCCTGACCACACACCGCCTCTTCGTTACGATGAGTTCTACTCTTTTCTTTGCTGAACCCCGATCGGTTCAGCCTTGGCTCAGCCGCCGCTCGGGTGCCTGGGCTTTTCTCTTGTTTGCGGTACTGGCGCTGGGTGCCAGCTGGGCGATTTACTGGCTGACTCCCATGAGCTCTGATGACTTCAGCTATGCCAATAAGGGCATTGCCTGGGCGTCGATCAAGCATCACTACTTGAACTGGAGTGGTCGTCTGGTGTCGGACACGATTTCCAGCGGCATGCTCAGTCTGGCTCCAGGCTGGCTGAAAGCCACACTGAATACGGTAGCGTTGTTTGGGCTAATCACCGTGTTAGCCGCTTTGGGAGCCCGTCTGGCCGGGCAGGTGCTGCGGCCGTCTTTGCTAGTGCTGGTATTCATGCTGTATTGGTTGGTGAATCCCGATCTGGGGCAAACCACCTTCTGGCTGGTAGGCGCAGCAAATTATCTATGGCCCAATCTGTTTAATTTTGGCTTTGCGCTGGTGTTTGTCTGGTATCTGCAAAAAGGCAGGCCTTCGGTGATTGCGGGATTGGCACTGTGCGTGCTGGCACTGTTGGCAGGTTGCTCGAATGAGAACACCGGCATTATCAGTTGGTGTTTACTGGCGTATCTGGGGTTTAGGCATATTCAGCGCACGGGATCGTTAAGCAAGTGGCATCTGGTTTGGCTGCTGTGCATGGGGTTGGGAGTTACCGTTCTGGTTCTGGCTCCCGGCAATCAGGTGCGGTCGGAGGTCTTTGCCCACTGGTACGAGCAGCCTTTGTTATGGCGCATTGGGGAGCATTTTGGCCGTCGTTTTCCGGACGCGGTGTTGCGTTATTGGGGGGTGATTCTGGTCATGCTGGTTTGGCGCTTCGCGGTCGGGCCAGCATCGTCCGCGCCGGTGCGTCGAGCTATTTTTTTGCTGATTGGTGCTTCGCTGTTGGCCAATGCCATTCTGGTTTTGGCACCCAATATTCCCAAACGGGCCTTGAATGGCGGCCTGATGTATCTGCTGGTGGCCTTGTCTATTTATGGCCACGATCTGCTGGCGCAGCGCTCCGTGCAGATGCAGCGCTGTCTCCTAGTGATGTTGGGGGCTGGCTGTTCGATCTGGCTGCTGTCCAGCACACTTATGTTGCGTAGTTATCATGCGGCCTGGCAGCAGGATAAGGTGCGGCTTGCTCTCTTGACCGATGCGCGCAAGAACCATCGGCAGCATGTGGATCTACCCAAGTATTTTTTCTTGCCTACGTTACGGTCCAGGGATCGTTTTGATACGCACTTCAATCGCAAGGCGATGGCGGATTATCACCGGTGCAAGGCGGTGATTAATGAGTATGCGGTGAGTCGACATTACGATTTGGAGTCTGGTGCGCCTGCTAAGCCTTAATGGCTGATGGCGGGTAGCCTGGCTTTGCTGCGCATCGATCACTGCCAATAAAAAACCCCGCTCTCCTTTTGGAGAGCGGGGTTAGGCCAATAGCTCGCCTCTAACGGTTTATTACTTGGCAGCGCTCAGCTCTTTGATCTGCTCGCGGAAATAGGCCAGAGCGGCTTTACCGTCTACGCCTTTCTTGTCGGCGGCTTTAATCCAGTTTTCTTCAACAAAGGCCAGACGCTCTTGCAATTGGGTGGCGGCCTCGCCTTCGATACGCAGGGTCTTCAGGCCCGCTGCGGTGTGCTTTTCAATGGCTTGCTGTTCGGCAACCTGCCATTTGGTACCGAAGTCGTTGGCAATCCATTCGCCGCTGATTTTTTCGATGGCAGCACGGTCTTGTTCAGACAGGCTCTTCCATTTGCGTTCGTTCATGAACATGTACTGGCTGGATTTGCCAAAGCCACCTTCCACGGACACGGCGGTCTTGACCAGTTTGTCCAGTTTCCAGTTATCCAGCTGGTCGTACTGGAAGTACATGCCGTCGATCACGCCACGCGACAACATTTCGTAGCTGTCCGATGCCGGTGCGTTCACGGTCACGATGCCCAGGGCTTTGCCGATGGCATCAAACAGGGGGCTAGGCGAACGCAGTTTTTTACCTTTCAGGTCTTCAATGCTTTGCACATTGTCCTGGCTGGTGAAAATTACGGTGGCAGGGCTGGTCCACATACCCAGCAACTTCACGCCTTTGTGTTCGTCCGCACCCATCATGAATTTTTCGTAGGTGCGCCAGTAGGCGACCGAGTTCACGCCACCGTCATCGGTGGTGAAGGGCAGTTCGGCAATCTCGATCAGCGGGAAGCGGTTGGCTGTGTAGCTGTGCACCGACATGCCCATGTCCGCAATACCGTTACGCACCAGATCCAGGTGAGCTTGAGGTTTGCCCAGCGCGTTGATGAACTCAACTTTCACACGGCCTTCGGTGGCTTTTTCCACTTCCTGGGCCCAGGGTTCGAACATATTGGTCACGATAAAGTGGCCTGGGGGCATCCACTGGGAAAAACGCAGGGTAGTGACTTCAGCGGCAACCGAAGGCATGGTCGGTGCCAGGGCGGCGGCTGCCAGGCCCAGGCTCAAGGCCAATTTCTTAAAAACACGCATCTCGACTCCTCGTAAATTATTTTGCTGCCGGGCCATGACAACCCGACGTCTTGGCCGCTTGAAAGACTGACAACAGGACTGGGCCTGCATGCTCAGCGGCTTTACTGCTGCCTGGATCACACCTGCATCCGGGCCAGGTTTACATACTGTTCGGGATGACCAGAACAATCCAAGGGACAAACACCAGCAACAACAAACGCAAGATATCCATCATGACAAAGGGTGTAACACCCCGGATGATGGTGCCCAAAGGAACATCAGGCATCACGTTTTTGATCATGAAAATATTCAGGCCCAGGGGCGGGGTAATCAGGCTGATTTCAGCCGCCACCACCACGATGATTCCGAACCACACCAGGTCAAAGCCCAAGGAGGCTACGATCGGGTAGAAGATCGGCACGGTCAGCATGACCATGGACATGGTTTCCAGGAAGCAACCCAGAACCAGGTAAATGGCACAAATAATCAGGATCACCACAATGGGCGAGACATCAATGCCCTGGATGAAACCCAGCAATTGATTGGGCAGGCCCGCTACCGTCAGGAAGTTGGTGAATACCAAAGCACCGATCACCAGGGCAAACATGATGGCCGTGGTTTGCGCCGCTTCAATCAGCACCGTCAGGTACATGCGTGGCTGCCAGCCACGGCGCTTCAAGGTCAGCAAGAAGGTCGCTGCAGCACCAATACCCGCTGCTTCGGTCGGGGTGAAAACACCACCGTAGATACCACCCATGATCACCACAAACAGCACGGTGATGGCCATCACACCTTTGGTGGCCTCAAAGCGCTCGCGCCAGCTGGCTTTTTCACCAGGACGGCCCAGGTTGGGGTTGATCGCGGTAATGATCATGACCGTAATCAGATACATCAGCATGGCGACCATGCCGGGCAAAAAGCCAGCGGCAAACAGCTTGCCAATGTCGGTCTCGGTCAAGATACCGTAGACCACCATCATCACGCTGGGCGGAATCAAAATGCCCAAGGTGCCGCCCGCTGCAATACTGCCAGTGGCCAGGCGGTCGTCGTAGTTGTACTTGCGCATATTGGGCATGGCCACGCGACCCATGGCCGCTGTAGTAGCCATACTGGAGCCACAAAGCGCGCTAAAGGCACCACAGGCAACAATAGTCGCCATGGCCAGACCACCACGCAAATGACCAATAAAGGCGTTAGCGGCTTTGTACAGGTCTTTGGACAGGCCCGAGGCGTTCACCAGATTGCCCATCAGAATGAACAGCGGCAAAACGGTAAAGCTGTAGCTCATTGCGGTGTCATAGCTGGTCTGCGCCGCCATGCTCAAGGCCGCTTCCATGCCTGTGAAAAAAGCAAAACCCAGCGTGCCAACCAGCAGCATGCCCCAGGCAATGGGCAAACCCAAAAACAAGCTACCCAAGAGGACAGCCAGTCCGATAATAGAAATCAACATGAAAAAACTCCGTCTTTATCGGCGGGGAGAGCGAAAAACCTGAAGCAACGCAGCCAGAGTGGCGATGCCGGTCATGATGGCAATGATGTAGGCGAATGGGGCGATGGGCACTTGCAAGGCATTGCTCATATCACCGTAGCCGGCCAGCTCATTGGCGTGATTCCACAGGTACACAGTCAGCACAGCTAACATGACCGTGGACGTGACATTAATCACGAATTGCTGGATACGACGGGCCATAGGGCCCAGCCAGGCATCAATCAGACTGACGGTTAAATGCTGCTGGTGCCAGGTGACACGCGGCAAGGCCGCAAAAATCAGCACGCCCAGCAAGAGTTCGCTGGCTTCATACGCACCCAATAAAGGGGCATGGAATACATACCGGCCTATTACATCCACGGTTGTGATCCCTGTCATCAGGACCAAGATGACCACACAGGCAGTATCCAGAATTGTCTCTACAACTCGTACCACTCCACGTGAACGCACCAGCTCCATTCCTGGCAGATCGTCGTTCATTACAGCTCCACTCATTTCGGCCCGGACAGGCCAGTTTTTTGGGTCATCATGCGCCCCTGAAAACAGGGACGCATTGTTATATTTCTGTTCTAAATAGTTTATAGATGAACAAATCCAGGTAAATAGAAAGAAACCCTTAATTCCATCCAAAATCATGGATTCGGGGTTGCGGTCTCACATGGCAAGAAATACGGTCGCAAAGTGTCGCTATCACTCTGTTCAAGAGCTGGGGTAAACCCGGTGGAACCGGCGCGCACATTGGCTTCGGCCCCTATCAAGCAGGATGAGATTAACGCTTGAAAGTGACAAAAAACCACTAAAAGGCCGGTTTAGACCCCTAGCAACTCACGTAGAAAGAGTGAAGTCAGTTTCTTTCAGACAACAAAAAAAGAGTACGTAATGGAACGGCCTCTCGATAGTTGGGCATAGAGCCCACCGTTTGTGGAGTCGCTCAGATACATCCTTGTATTAAGGCAGCCCCTGGCGGGCCATCCAAGGTCCCAAACAACAAACCCCTTGGTTATGAACTGGTCCCGAAGTTAGAGCAGTGTCTAACTGTTGAAATCCAGTGCATTTCCCAAGGGGTTGAATGCCGTGCATAACGATCAGAACAGGATCACCGCACTATCGGGTCTGATCAGATTGTCAGCGTACCCACGCTGGCGCCACCGCAGACATACAGGGTCTGGCCGGTGATGAAGCTGTTTTCAGGGTCCGAGAAGAACATGGTGGCGCGGCTGATATCATCCGCACGGCCCAAACGCTTCACAGGGATGGAGGCGGCCAGCTTGGCTTCGCGTTCGCTGCCGGCTTCGACCACGTCGTAAAACATATTGGTGGTGATGGGGCCGGGGGCAATCACGTTAACGGTAATGCCTTGGTCCGCCAATTCCAGCGCCCAGGTGCGGGCCATGCCCAACATGCCTGCCTTGGTCGCGGCATAGGCGGTACGGGTTTGCAGACCCAGCGCGCCACGCGAGGACATCAATACGATGCGGCCAAAGTGGCGCTCGCGCATGCCGGGAACCACGGCCTGGGTAATCTGCAAGGCAGCGCCCAGGTGAATCTGAGTCAGGCCCTGCAAGTCTTCCAATTTAACCTCATCCAGCAAGGCAGGCCAAATCACGCCAGCGTTGTGGATGAAGTGGGTGACTTCAAAGCGTGCGGCAATATCTTTAGCGGCTTTTTCAGTTGCCACGGCATCCAGCAAATCTACTTGCACGCAGTGCAGACGCTCGTGCGTCCAGGGCAGGACGTTACGCGCCATGCACACCACGGTGTAACCCTGATCCAGCATCTTGCGGCAAATGTCTTCACCAATACCGGTGCTGCCGCCCGTCACGATGGCGGTGTATTGAGCTTGTGTCATCTTGATTGTCTCCAGGCAAATTCAAGGCGCAGGGCGCGCCACCAGCACGGCTACGCCACCGGCATCCAGTTCCAGACTCAGACGCACGTTCTCATCGGCCTGCCCGCCTTCAGGCAAGTGGGCGATGGCAAACGGGCCGCAGTCCAGCTGAACGGTGCCGATACGCCAGGGCAGTCGTGCCTGAAAGTAGGGTTCGTTGCTGTGATGCAAGGTGGTCGTGGCACGCAGCACGCCGGTATCCGCTACGGTTTTCCAGTTCAGCGTGGTGTGCAGGCAATGGCCGCAAACATCGCGTGCGGGGTATTGCACCGTGCCGCAGGACGGGCACACTTGCAGGGCGAATTCGCCGCGCTGGGCGGCCTCGGTCAGTCCGATTGCCGTGGCGCTGCGTGCGCCCGGTGGCAAGATTTGGGTATCGCTCATCACTGCCCCCGTTCCAGCAAGGCCGCAGCAGTACAAATGCCACGGTCGTAGTTAATCATGCCAAAGCCGGACACCAGACCGATGCGGGCATTAGCCACTTGCGTGTCGCCTGCGGTATCGGTCAATTGGCGCAGGGCCTGAACCAGACCCAGATAGCCACCGGCTGCACCGGCTTGGCCTACCGACAGCTGGCCGCCGCTGGTATTGAAGGGAAAGCTGCCATCCACGGTAAAGCTGTTCTTGCGGATGAACTCAGGGCCTTCGCCCTTGGCGCAAAATCCCAGGTCTTCAAACTGCAAGACGTTGATAACGGGATAGTCATCGTAGGTTTCCATGAAACCCACGTCTGCCGGGCTAAGGCCCGCGTGTTCATAGAAGGCGTCCTTATCCATGGCCCAACCACCGCGATGCTGCACAGCGTCTTCCGGGAAGGCGTTGTGACGTTCGATGGTGGAGCGGATACGCACATAAGACAGGCCCAGTGCTTCAGCCTGCTCACGGCGCATGACCAGGTAGCCTTCGGCTCCGGCGCAGGGCATCACGCAATCGAACAGATGGATAGGGTCAGCAATGACGCGTGCCTCCATGTACTGTTCCAGCGTCAGCGGTTTTTTCATCAAGGCGTGCGGGTTGCGCAGCGCATTGTCGCGCTGGGCGACGCACAGCTTGCCGAAGTCTTCACGCGTGGCACCGTAGTGACGCATGTAGTAGTCCGTCAGCAGCGCAAAGCTGGCATTGGGACCACCGGCACCGTAAGGGTAGACGGCATCCTGCGAGAAACGCGAAAAGCCCGACACCGTGTTCTTGAAGGACTCACGCTGATTGGTATCGCCGGCAATACACGCCACAATCGACGCATCACCACACTGCACAGCGCGAGCCGCACGACGCATGGCTACCACGCCGCTGGCCCCACCCATAGGAATATGGTCCAGCCAGCGCGGGCTCATCTGAAAATGCTGCATGACGCCTACAGCAGTGTCCGAGCCCAGCGTGAAGCTGGACACGCACACGCCGTCTACATCGGCTTTCTTCAGGCCGGATTGGGCCAGCAACTGGCCCAATGCCGCACCCAGCCACCAATGGGCAGTCTGCTCGGAATGGCGCTCGTAAGGGATGGTTACCGGAGCAACCAGCACCACATCGTCGTAGCCCAGGCGGGCTTGTTGCGGCAAGGCCATGGGCTTAGGCCTCCTGACGTTTTTTCAGGTGATTCGTGTTCACGCAGGCTGGGTTTTCCAAGGCGGCCAGAGCAACCGTTTTCAGCTCACCGCGCTGAATCTTGTTGGTCGAGGTCAGCGGCAGGGCATCCACAAACAGGACGTAACCGGGCACCTTGAAGTAGGCCAGCTGGGTCAACCCCCACTGCACTATTTCCTGGGCAGCCTGTTCGCGCTGTTCCTGGGTTTCGATTGGATTGTGGGGTACCACCAGCGCCATCACTTCGTCGCCACGGATCGCGTCAGGCACGGCGGCCACGGCAATGGAACGCACCAGTGGGTGCTGCTGCATGATGTTTTCCACTTCCACGGCAGCGATGTTCTCGCCACTGCGACGGATCACGTTCTTTTTGCGGTCCACAAAGTGTAGGTAGCCTTCTTCGTCACGGCAAACAATGTCGCCCGTGTGGAACCAGCCGCCTTCCCAGGCTTCGTCAGTCGCTGCTGGATCTTTCCAGTAGCCGGAGAAAAAGCCGTAACGTGGGTTGTCACCCGCCGAGCGCACCAGCAGCTCGCCGTTTTCACCGGCTTGGGCCGGTTCGCCATCGTCTTTACGCAACAGCACTTCCACGACGGGCATTTCCTTGCCGAAGCAGGAAGTGCCGATGTGACGTGGCTCGTGGTTGGCGATGATGCTGGCACCCGCGCCGGTTTCGGTCATGGCCCAGGCTTCCAGCAGGGGGAAACCAAAGCGCTCTTCAAAGATAGGATGCAGACCACGGTCCACACCGGCGCCAAAGCCAAAGCGCACGCTGTGTTCACGGTCTTTTTCGCTGGCGGCCGCCTTCATCAGAATGGCTGGCATCACGCCCAGGTAATGCACCACGGTTGCTCCGGAATCGCGCACCGAATCCCACCAGCTGCGTGGGTGGAAACGGTCCAGAGAGATCAGACAACCGCCGGTCTTAATCATGGCCATCGTCGAGCAGGCCATCGCATTCATGTGGAACAGAGGCAACGGGGTCAGCATGCGCTCTTTGCCATGCTCCAGCGAAACCAGGCCGCCAATGTCGCGATACCACTCACCGGCGTAATGGAAGTACTGGTTGGCCAGCATGCAGCCCTTGGGGCGGCCTGTGGTGCCAGAGGTGTACAGCAGGGCACATTCGCTGTTTTCATCAGGAATGTCACAGGAACGGGAGGCGGCGCGCTCCACCATAGGGGGCACATCACCATCGGCCATGATGGCAAACGGCTGACCGGCACGCTGAGCCGCTTCCACCAGATCCTGGTGACGACTGGGCAGGGCAATCGCCATGATCATTTCCGAATGGCCGATCAGGTATTCCAGCTCGGCAGCACGCAGATCCGGGTTGATCGGCACAATAGACACACCCAGGCTGTTCAGTGCAAACCAGTGCAGGAAGAACACCGGGCGGTTTTCCAGCAGGATACCGACACGGTGGCCGTGGCCGTAGCCAGCGGCGGCGTAACCAGCGCGCAAGGCGTCGATACGCTCCAGAGCCTGACCATAGGTCAGCTCGCCCGCTTCAATACCGTAGATCTCGGCGGTCTCAGGCAGGGTACATACAAATGGCTTGTCGCCCCATTGTTGGGCGGTGTCTCGAAAAGCCTGGTAGACCGTGGTGTTGGCCATCAAAAATTCTCCTGTCCTGTCACATAAACAACTGGATATTGCCGAAAGGCGCGTCGCAATTAAGCAGATCCACCCGTTTCAGACGGATCTTCAAAGCGTCGTCCTGGCGCACCAGGGTATAGGTATTCCAACCTACATAAATGTCTTGGTTGTCGCCGCGCGTTTCCGTGTAGTGGAAGGCACAACGCACCGTGTATTCGCCTTTTTCTTCGTCCATGCTTTCCACAGTGGGCTGCTGGATCAAATGATGGCTGCGGCTTTTGGGCTGCTGAGAAAAGGTACGGCGGCCTGCCAGACGTTCCACACGGATACGCAGCAAGAGCTTGTCCTCGTGCATCAGAGACGCATGCAAACGGGCGTCTTGCTGATCGTGCACCAAGGGCATCCAGTAGTAGCCATCCTCTGTGAACAGGTCGAGCCATTGCTCGTAGCGCTGTTCGTCCAGCAGGCGGGCTTCCGCATACACAAAATCGATCAGGGCCTGACGGCTGATTTCGCTCATGGTCATTCCTCTTCTTGTTTAGCCTGCTGCTCGGGCAGCATGAACTTCAACCAGGCACGGAACTGGGCGCGCATCTGCATTTCGCTGGTGCCGTTGATCACCACGTTCTTTTGCTGGTCTTCGTCTTTTTCCACCAAACGGGCCAGGTTCATCCAGTCGCGACCACGCGACTGCAAACCTTGCTGGGCACGTTCGTACATTTCCAGATCATCGTGGCCGACCATAGAGGTCGGTGCGTTGATCAGGCGGTTGTACATCAGGGTACGTTCCAGGAAGGTGTCAGGCGCACCCACCAGACGGAAGGTCCAGGACTCCACCAGGGTTTTATCCGCTGCAATGGGCTTGAACAAACGCAAGGTCTGGATCGGGCCTTTGACCATGATGTTGGGGAAATAACAGGTGTTGTGACGCGTATCGCCCAAAATGGCTTTGGCGCGTTCTTCCCCATAGGTTTCAACCATCTGATCCCAGTAGCCAGGGATTTCCGAGTAATCAGCATGGATGGAATTGCTGACGCCGGTATGGCCGTGGCCGTTTTCCCAGACACGAATGCCCATGCCTTCGTAGAACTCGTAAGGCGACATGAAAGGGGCAAACAATTCCACAGCCATAGGCTTGGGGGTACCCGCAGGGGCGGCTTCCCAGGCTTTCACGGCGGTACCCGCCGAAGACTCATGCGCCACCATGGGGTGACAGGTATCGGTCTGGTTATCGACCAGCATTTTCCAGTTGCACTGGTGCATGTAGCGCATCACACCACCGGCCACTTCCAGGCGGCCTTCAGGCGAGCGATCCACCATATTGTCGATAGTGCTCAGGGACTCGCCAAAGAAGTCTTCAAAGCTCACGCCTTCGTCAGCCAGACGACAGAACACGAAATCGCGGTACACCTGCACGTTCTGGACAGCGGCCATGCCTTTGCTGCCTTCGGTACATTCAAAGCCGGTGTTCTCGTAGCCTTTCTTCAAGGGGATGGACAGCAGGGAGCCGTCGGTCTTAAAGGTCCAGGCATGGTAGGGACAACGGAAGAATTTGCCCGTATTGCCACAGGTCTCGCCGGCCACTTGCACGCCTTTGTGCGGGCAACGGTTGTAGAGCACGCGGATGCTGTCATCGGTATGACGCACCATAATGACGGACTCATTACCAACCGTGGTGGTGTAGAAGTCGCCTTTATTGGGCACTTGGCTGGCATGACCAACGTAGACCCAGGTATTGACGAACAGCTGCTCCATCTCCAGTTCAAACAGCTCCTGGCTGATGTACAAATCCTTGTGGACCTCGGCCTCGCGTACTAATTCGCGGATGGCCTGGGGGTTCTCACGATATTTTTCCATCATGTTCTCCGTCGCCCTTGGGCTTTATAGATCCAGCACCAGACGCGGGGTCTTGGCACGGGAAATACAGATCTGGATGACCTTGTTGCTGGCTTTTTCCGAGTCACTCAAGAAGTAGTCGCGGTGGTCAACCTCGCCTTCGATCACATCGCAGGTACAGACGCCGCACTCGCCGCGCTTGCAGTCGATCATGGGGTCCAGGCCCTGCTCTTCCATCACATCCACAATGGTCTTGTCGGCAGGAATCTGCAGGGTCACACCGCTTTGGCGCAGTTCCACTTCAAAAGGCTGGTCGCCTTCCTGCGGAGCCGCCGTAATAAACAGCTCAAAGTGAACATGGTCTGTTGGCCAGCTACGCTGTTTACAGGCCTCGATCACGGCATCAATCATGCCTTTGGGGCCACACACATAGATATGCTGGTCTTTGGACAAACCATCCAGCAAGGTATTCAGGCAGAAACGGCTGTCGCTGTCGTCGGCATAGTGGCGCAGGGCCGGGCCGGACAGGGCGCTCAGTTCATCCAGAAAAGCCAGCTGTTCCAGGCTACGACCGGCATAGTGCAGCTGGTAAGGGCGACCTTGGTGATGCAGGGCCGCCGCCATGCTGGCAATTGGGGTGATACCGATACCACCGGCAATCAGCACGGTTTCGGTTTCGCCATTTGCAGCCGCATGCAGGGGGAAGTCGTTCTTGGGGCCAGCCACGCGCAGCGTATCGCCCACTTTCAGGCCGTGCATAAAGCGCGAACCACCCGAGCTATTGTCTTCCAGACGCACGCCCAGACGGTAGCGGGTCGGACCCGACTCGGTGTCTGCTTCCAGCGAAATCAGGGAATAACAGCGGTGATCGTTCAGATCCGGAATCTGCACCTGCAGGTGCGAGCCGGGAGCAAACGCGGGCAAGGAACCAGCCTGGGCAGGCTCGAGCGTAAAACTGCGAATCAGCGGGGATGCGTTCTGGATGTCCCGGATGACGAGTTCAAAAGTATCCATCATGTGCCTACCATTGAGCATGACTACATCAATTACCCAGCCGAAAAGGCCAAGCCATGTCATGATGTAACGCCTAGTGCGGCAAGGGGACGGTATCGCGGGCCCAAAGGGCTGCGTGTGACTCGTCGGCTGTCTCCGCTAAAACCGGCTGTCTGACACCAAAACTGGCTGTACGGCTGGATCTCTATTCATTCTTGTAAATTTATTTTATTGATGAATAGTTTACGGATCAATATATACCGCTGAATATAATGGAAAACCACTAGGTGAGAAAACAGCAGAACCGTGCTGCGCACCGTTCTGCCACTTTCCCACCATTTTCAGCTTACTGGGCGACCAGTGCAACCACGCGCAATGGGCTGCCGGAACCGCCTTCAATCTTCAGAGGGGCCGACATAATCAGTGCACCTTGAGGGGGCAACTGATCCAGATTGCACAGACACTGCAAACCGTAACGGTTAGCACCGTGCATCAGGGTGTGGCAAGGGTAGCCAACGGGCCAGGCGTAGGATTGGCCTGCATCGGTGTTGATGGTTTCAACGCCAAAACCGTGAACCTTGCGCTCGTGAATCATCCACTCCACCGCTTCCTGGGCTGGGCCAGGAGTGTGAGCACCGTCTTCGCGCATATTCAGGAACGCCTCAGCGTCGTTCACACGCTTGGACCAATCGGTGCGAAACAGCACCCAGGCGCCTTCAGGGATACGGCCATGTTTGGCTTCCCAGTTCAACAGGAACTCGGAAGTCAGGATGAAGTCTTCATTCTGGGCCACTTCAGCGGAAGCATCGACCACAACGGCCGGGCGCAGGAAGTTATCAACCGGAATGGTGTCAACGGTATTGTCTGGATGATCCTTGCCGGAGATCCAGTGCGCAGGCGCATCAAAGTGGGTACCTGTGTGTTCGCCACAGGTGAAGTTGTTCCAGTACCAGCCTGGGCCATTTTCGTCGTATTGGCTGATGCGCTCAATCGAGAAGCCAGCAGTCTGGCCAAACTGGGGGGGCAACTGCAAAGCAGGGAAACTGGGGGACAGAGTCTGAGTCAGGTCTACGAAACGGACCTGCTTGCTGTCAATCGCCTGAATCAGGCCTGCCAATGGGTGCTTGTCGCTCATTTCATCTCCTACGTGGATCTTATGTCATCGTTATCGTTGCCTGCCCGGTGCGCATGGCGCCCTGCAGGATAGGGATCTGCTGTTTACACAGCCCGGTCCCTCGTCCGGTACTGCCCGGCCTAAGACGAGCAGCTTGCATCCTTAACCACGGCAGCCAGGCTGCAATGGCGATTCTGGCAGACCCGATACCGCCGGGCCTGTCAAAAAACGGTCCCGATCCATCTCTGGAAAGGGACCGTCTTGAACCTTCTTACACTTCCTTGTCGTCCAGAACGGAGAACTCGGCAGGATTCAGGTCTGGCTGGGACGCTGCATCGCCTTCGTAAAAGCGGGCAGGCGTCAAAGCCTTGCGGTTCACACGCAGGTCGAACACGTCAAAACGGTTGTAGTGACCGGTAATGTCGTGCATTTGACGAGGCTGAATGCAGCGCGACAGATCGATGTCGGCGTAGGCAATGCCTTCCTTGTCGATCAGTGCTTCGCCCTGAACGCGGCCGTCGGGGCCAATAATGCCCGAGAACGAACTGTTGGGACGAGCCAGCAACTCGCGTGCTTCGGGGTGGGTAGCAGACATCGCATCCATGATTTCTTCGGATACGGTGGAGCACGCCACAACGGTAAACACTTTGCCTTCAAAGCAATGAGCAGCGGCACGCAGACGAATCGCTTCGGCCATGTCGTAGTCTTTCGGCGCGACGGGCAAAGAGATGTAGCTGGCCACGTGGACCAGTTCACCTTGAGCCAACAGGCTGAAACGAGCCAGCGTATTGGTGTTTTCGCCGCACGCCAAGGCACCCAGCGGGCCGATCGTGGTGTCATGAACACGCATCGAGGAGGCGTCGCCGTTGGCCCAGGTCAGCTTTTCAGCCCAGGTTGGAACCAGTTTGCGGTGACGGCCCAGAATGCGGCCGTCGGCACCAATGGTGACCAGCGTGTTGTAAAGGGTGCCGATGCCAACGGGACTGCGCTCGTTCACACCCAACACCACGTTGACCTTGCGCTGACGACAAACTTGCGCAACCTTCTGGATCTCGGGACCGGGAACTTCGATGGCCGATTTGCACAGGCGCTCGAACCACGGGCTGCCTTCGATCGGGTTCATCACCCAACTCCAGTAGGGGTAACCGGATACGAAAACCTCGGGGAAGGCGATCAGCTCAGCACCGTTGTCGGCAGCTTCATTGATCAGACGACACACTTTCTCGATAGTCGCATTCGTGTCCAGGAACACCGGCGCTGCCTGAACGGCGGCGGCCTTGAACTGACGCAATTCCAGCATCATGCTCTCCTTTACTTAGTTTTGGGGGGTCACGTCCACGATGGGGTGACGCAGTTCGCCAATGCCTTCAACCACAGCGTGCACGACGTCACCAGGCCACATCCACTCTTGAGGAGTACGGCCAGCGCCCACGCCTTCTGGGGTGCCGGTTGCGATGATGTCACCGGGCTCCAGCGTGATACCGGCGCTGATGTCAGCGATCAGGTGGTTCACGTTGAACAGCAGGTGCTTGGTGTTCGAGCTTTGCTTGGTCACACCGTTCAGAGTCAGGCTCAGGTTCAGGTTGTGCGGATCGGTCAGCTCATCAGCGGTCACGATCACAGGACCGAAAGGAGCGTAAGTGTCCTGGCCTTTGGAGTAGATCCACTGACCGGCACGACGGCAGTCGCGGGCGCTCACGTCGATCATGACGGAGTAGCCAAACACGTATTTCAGGGCGTCTTCTTTAGCCACGCGCTGAGCACGGGTGCCCATGATCACGGCCAGTTCAACTTCCCAGTCCATTTGCTGAGTGATGTTCTTGTTGTGCTCGATGGCATCGCCAGGGCCAACAATCGAGGTTGGTGGCTTGGAGAAAATCACAGGCTCTTTAGGCAGTTCTTTGGAGGTGTCCAAAGTACGGCTGGATTCGGCCACGTGTTCCACGTAGTTCAGGCCGATACCAAAGATGTTCTTGCGTGGGCGTGGGATAGGAGCCAACAGCTTGACGTTAGCCAGGGGCAGAGCCACACCAAAAGGCATGTCGTCGGCGTAGGTTTCCAGCAAGCGAGCCGTGGAGGTCACAGCAGCTGGGCCCAGGTCGATGAAATCGAGCATATTGTCAGGCAGCATGTGGCCCGTGGCATCACCCAGGTAACCCAGGTCAATCACCAGATCGCCCACAATGGCACCCAGGCGGCCAGCGGCAGCAACTTCACTACGGTACGTTACAAGACGCATTTCTATCTCCAGATTGGGCCATCTATGCGGATGGCTTAAGTAAATCAGGTCGACCTGCCGGAGCAGGCCGTTCACATAGCTTAATTAAGTAGTCTTACAGCAAGACTTGGTGGCCACCGTTCTCGGCCAGCGCTTCTTCGCGGTACAGATTCAAGGCACGCATCACAGGCAGATCGTGGAACGAGAACAGGCAGGCGTCATCAGACGAAGACCCGTTCACGTGCTCGTGGAACATCCAGGATGGTACGCAGAAAATGTCGCGTTCGCGCCAGTCAAAACGTTTGCCATTGATGATGGAATAGCCTTCACCCTTGGCGCATTGGTAAATAATGCTGCCCGTGTGACGGTGGGCCTTGGTGTGCTCACCAGGACGCAGCATTTGCATGCTGGCGCCAATGGTGGCCATGACAGGGCCGCCGGTCAGCGGGTTGATGTAGTCCATGATGACGCCATCAAACGGGCTGCCATCGGTAACTTTGGCGTAGGCCGACAAGGCTTCGTAGGTTGGCTCCCACTCGTACTTGAGCAGGGGCGAGTACGGTTTTTGCCAGTCGTGCAAAGTCGGTTTCAGGCCACGGCCACCCCAGATACCCACTGCATCATTGACCGGATGGGTCACTGCCTGCGACAGATCAGGATGAACAACGTAAAACCCGGCTTCCAAGGCATTAACCAAGGGAATATCCAGACCATCTTGCCAAACGCACGGCAGGCCATCGGCTTCAACGCCATGCTCGTGCCAGCAGCCGTTAGGCGTCAGCACGAAGTCGTTGGCGCCCAGCGTCATCTTGTGGCCGTCCACGATGGTGTAGGCACCACGGCCTTCCATAATGAATCGCAAGGCCGACGCAGAGTGTGCATGCGCGGAAGCCGCTTCGCCCGGTTTCATGACCTGCAAACCGGAGTACAACCAGCCCACTGCCGCTGCCACATCCTGACGACCGGGGTTGTTCAGGTAAATCACCCGACGACCCGCCTTTTCAGGGCTGACCAGATCCACGGAACGCAACACGTAGTCACGCAGATCGCGATAGCGCCACACAACCGGCACGGACTCGGACTTGGGTTCCCAGGGCTCAATCTTGTTGGCAACAGTCCACAGGGCGGCGGCCTCAAATTTAGTCAAATCCTGGTAGTACTTCACCAATTCGGGCGTGTCCTCAACATTCGCACGACCGAGCACGCTTTCGCGGTGGGAGTCAAAACGTTCTTCCGACATGATGCTGTCTCCTTTCGTGTTTTATGACTTAGCAGGGCCGTCCTGGGCCACTGGCGCACGTTTAGTTTGGCGCTGCAACCAGTCCTTGCCCCATTCGTACTGAACAGGCCAGGCCAGGTCCGTGTAGCCCAAGTCCGCAGCCTGACGTTGTGGCCAGTTCGCTTCGGCCAAAAAGCCACGCGACAAGGCGCACAGGTCAGCACGGCCTGCGGCAATAATGCTGTTGGCGTGATCCGCTTCCATAATCGAGCCCACCGCCATGGTGGCGATACCGGCCTCGTTACGGATACGGTCAGAGAATGGGGTCTGGTACATGCGGCCGTAAATTGGCTGCTGTTCCAGCACCACTTCACCCGAGGACACGTCGATCAGATCGGCACCGGCATGCTTGAACAGGCGGGCAATTTCCACACCGTCGTCCGCCGTGTTGCCGCCTTCGGCCCAGTCTGTTGCCGAGATACGCACCATGATGGGCTTGCTCTCTGGCCAGACGGCGCGGATAGCTGCAAACACTTCCAGCGGGTAAGCCATGCGATTTTCCAGACTACCACCAAATTCGTCACTACGCTGATTAGTCAGCGGCGAGATGAAGCTGGACAGCAGGTAACCGTGGGCGGCTTGCAATTCGATGCAATCAAAACCGGCTTGGTCAGCGCGCTTGGCAGCGGCCACAAAAGCATCACGGATCTCGTCCATCTGGGCGCGAGTGATCTCGGCAGGAACCGCGGTTACGCCAGCCTGGTAGGGCAGAGCCGAGGCCGACACCAAAGGCCAGTTGCCTTCAGCCAACGGCTTATTGGCTTTTTCCCAACCCAGCTGCGTCGAACCACGACGGCCAGCATGACCCAACTGCACACCGATCTTGGCACCTTGTTCATGGGCAAATGCCACGACCGGTTTCCAGGCATTGGCCTGCTCGTCGTTCCACAGACCGGTACAACCGGGGGTGACGCGACCTTCAGGCGTCACTGCCGTCATTTCAGCCATCACCAGGCCAGCACCACCCATAGCGCGGCTACCGTAATGCACCTGGTGCGTAGCACCGGGCACGCCGTCTTGAGCGCTGTAAATCAGGGTAGGCGAGAACACAATACGGTTCTTCAACTGCATATCGCGCAGCTTGAAGGGAGTGAACATGGGCGAAGGGGCTTTTTCACCGTCGGCCAGTTGCAGACCAGCTTCGGTCGCCATCCAGCGCTCGTATTTTTCCAGCCAGGCGGCGTCACGCATACGCATGTTCTCGTGCGAGATGCGCTGCGAACGGGTCAGCATGGAGTAGGTGAACTGCTCGGGCTTCATATTGGCGTAACGGGCCACGTTCTCGAACCATTCGGTCGAGTTGCGGGCAGCGTTCTGAATGCGCAATACGTCAATGCTCCGGGCTGCTTCGTAATCTTTCAAGGCTTCTTCCATGGACTCGTGGTCCATGTGCTTAGCCAGCGTGATGGCATCTTCCAGAGCCAGCTTGGTGCCGGAACCGATAGAGAAGTGAGCGGTGTGGGCTGCATCACCCATCAGCACAACAGGAACCTGTTTACCGGTACCGTAATCTTGCCAATTCACCCACTTATTGCAGATAACGCGTGGGAAGCGGATCCAGATAGCCGAACCGCGCAGGTGCGTGGCGTTGCTGATCAGCTTGTTGCCATCCAGGTGGTCGGCGAACAGGTTTTCGCAGTAGGCAATGGCCTCTTCCTGCGACATCTCACCAATACCGGCTTTCTGCCAGGTCTCTTCAGGCGTTTCCACGATGAACGTAGACAGGCCGTCCTGGAAGCGGTAGGCGTGAGCCTGGAACCAGCCGTGCTCAGTTTCAACAAAGATGAAGTTAAAGGCGTCAAACACCTTTTCCGTACCCAACCAGACAAAGCGGCAGTTACGGGTATCAATGTCAGGCTGAAATACGTCTTCGTGGCGTGTACGAATCGCGCTGTTGATGCCGTCAGAAGCAATCAGGATATCGGCGTTGTATTTGCGGGCCAGTTCGGCCTCGTCAGTCACAACCGTTTCAAAGACCAGGTTGACACCGACCTCTTCACAGCGAGCTTGCAGGATGTTCAGCAATTTCTTGCGACCAATCCCGATAAAGCCATGACCGCTGGAGCGCACGGCGCTACCTTTGAAATGGCACTCAATGTCGTCCCAGTGGTTGAACGCATCACCGATGGTCTGCGCGGACACAGGGTCAGCTTCACGCAGGTTTTCCATGGTCGCGTCCGAGAACACCACACCCCAGCCAAAAGTGTCGTACGGTCGGTTGCGCTCGATCACAAAAACCTCGTTCTGAGGATTCTGCAACTTCATCAGCAAACCGAAATACAAGCCGGATGGGCCGCCGCCAATACATACGATATTCATGATATGTCCGTATGGTCTGAATACATGCTTCTGAGCATAGTATATTTATTAATAAATATTATACAAGTCAACTATTTAAGTCAAAAAAATAGCCGACCTGCATACTGCCTGCCACTACATCAAACTGCGTTATGCATTGCTGTTTTCTTGCTCGGCAATCACATACTCTTGCATGGGATTACGCAGAAAATCAGGGATCGCAATACCCAGGTGCGTCTCCAGCGAGGTGGTCACCACGGTCTGGCGCACTTGCATGCGCAACACACCGTCTTTACCCGTGCAACGCAAACGCAGCTTCAAGGAGCTGTTGCCAATGCGTTCCACACCCAGGCTCATCACCACATCATCACCCATACGGCTGATGGATTTGAACTCGGCCTCAATGTGCACCGAGGGCATACCCACCCGTTTGCTGGTGATCATGTTGTGAAAACCCTCGGGGGTCATGGAGTCGATCCATGCTTCCATCAGGTCGTTAAACATCACAAAGTACTGCGGATAAAAAACGATACCCGCTGGATCGCATTCCGAAAAACGGATGCGATGTTCTTGTTCGTACAGCTTGGAAACCATGTTGTAGACACCTTTTCAGCCAGTGTTTTGTGCGCCTTTATACGGCGCTATCCGCATCCTGCCCGGCGTTAAAAAACCGGCAAGATGCCCCGAATGCTAGCCAGCCGCGCTTTGCAGATGAACCCGTAACAGGCCCAGGTGCTGATGGATGTGCACGACTTCCTCGGAACCCAGACCTTCAAACATTTCTGCAATCCAGTCGCTGTGGGCCTGGGCCATTGCCTCGAAACTGCTTTTGCCCTTGGGGGTGAGACGCAACACCCAAGCACGTCGATCGGTGGGGCTGCTCTGGCGAGACACCATGCCCTCGCGGGCCAGCTCGTCAGTCAGTCCGGTAATATTGCCGCCAGTCACCATCAGATAGCGCGACAACTCGCCCATCTTCAAGCCCTGCGGATAGCGGTACAGCTGGGCCATATAGTCAAAGCGGGCCAGCGAAATATCAAAATTCTGGCGCAGGCGGCGACGAATTTCGTCCTCGATCTGCTTGGTGCAGGTGAGCATGCGCAACCACAATTTCAGGCTGGCGGGGTCCTTGGGGCCGACACGACCCTCAAACCCGGCATCGGCCGGCTCTACCAGGAATTCAAGTGCTGCTTCGCTTTGATTCATATTCTTTTGTCCCCCAAACTTTGGCTAATTCGTTTGACCAACCGGCGGGATATGCTTGCTTGAACAAGTGGCCAAGTAGACACAGGCTGTCTGGCGTTAAAGGCCTTGGGCGCAGTGCCAATCCGAATTTACATTCTACTATGAATATTTTAGAAATAAAGTATTTGGCGGGTTAAAAATGCGTCCTCAAGGGTTTTCACCAAGACCGCCCGAAAGCGGCCTGGTGAGCCCCTTACACCAGTGCGTACTGGCGCAGTGCCGCTTCCAATTTGGTTCCATGCTCGTCGGCCAAAGCCGCATCGCGCAGGGTGCCCAACAAGGCAGGCGACATGGTGCTGGCGTTACGCTCAAGCGCCGACATCACGGTCTGGTAGTTACGCAAACCACGGGCATGGGTATCGCCATAGCCTTTGACCAAACGCTGACACTGGGCAATCTCCAGGGCCAGAGCCGGGTGGGCATCAGCCGCCTGCTCGATCTGCTTCAACCAACCTTCAATGCGCTGCTGCTCAGCCTGGTAACGCAGCGTGCGACGACGCCAGCGCTTAAAGCCGGACAGCAGGTACAAGGGAATGAAACCACGCACGGAACTGGTTTGAATCACACGACCGGACTTGGTCTGGGACTTGACCAGCTTGTTACCCCAGGTAGGACGCATCAACCAACGGCCTACGCTTGCAAAAGGCAGGATTTCGCTGATTTCTTCCACACGGGGGTGCATGTACTCATTAATCGCCACGATCTGGCCATCCGCCGCACGCACTTCTTTGTGCACACGGTCAAAACGGCTGGAACGCGTTTTCAGTTCGGCTACACGAATGGCGTCCTCGTAGGACATCCACAGTGCCAGATAACGGCCGGTTTCGCGGATCAGGGCCACATCGTCAGGGCGGGCAAACTGGCTGATCTTTTTCAGGCGGTCCAGGTAGACATTGGCGTAGGCCACGTCCTGGAAATCCAGTACACGACGCACCCCTTCCACCACGATAGGCTGGGCCTGTGCGGGCACTTCGGCACGCACACGCTCAATCAGCTTGGCCACGGCAGGGTCACGCGGAGCCAGGCTGGCCATATCAACTGGCTTGTTTTCAGACTCGGCCTTGCCGGCATCGCCTTCGGCCACGCGAGCGTAGGCTGCACCAAACGCTTTCAAGCTAGGCTTGACGCCCACACCACCGCGTTCGATTGTCTGCTCGAACTGCGAGCGGCTAAAGGGCAACACACCGGTGCTGGCCAAGGCGCCAAACAGCACAGCGGAAATCACGCTACCCGAATCTTCGGCCGCTTTTTCCATATTGAAGTACACAAAACGCTTGGCAGCCTGGCTGGCGTGAGCGATCAGTGCATTGTCATCCACACGGCCATCACCCATGGCCGATTTTTCGGCGATGGAATAGACACGGTGAGTCGATGCAACCAGCGTGGTGCGGTCATCGGAGACCAGGCCACGCTGAACAGCACGACCCGCTTCCATCAGTTCGGAGGCCAGCACCACGTCTACGTCACCGGGCATGGGCATCAGGGCCAGCACGGGTTTTTTGCCATCCGGCACCGCCGAATGCGGGAACAGTTCCACGTAGTAAATCGTGGCGCCCGTACGTTGGGCCACACCGGGCACCGAAGTAGTCTGTGCGAAGTAACCGTTTTGTTCGCCCAGGTTGACGATCCAGTCGGCCAACACGCCGCCGCCTTCGCCACCCATGGCCAAAATGGCAATCTTGATTGGTTTGATCTGCATGATAAGAATCTCTACGGGTGTGCTTAGAAGGCCAGACGATCACGACGCGCAGCGTCACGACGCTGCAACCAACCGATAAAGCCACGGCGGGTTTTTTCGCGGAACTTATCCCAGCCTGTCGGGTTGCTCACTACCTGTGCACGGTAGAAAGACGGGCACAGAACCGCAGCGTGGGAAACTTCGCCACACAGACCGCAACCAACACAACTGTTCATGACGTTTGCCACCGGGTCCTGACGCAGAGCGTCGGGGTTGGGGCGAATCGACAAGGAAGGGCAACCCGACAAACGGATGCAGGAGTGATCGCCGGTACATGTGTCCGGGTCCACACCAAAGCGCTCGCGCACCACACGTTCGCCCGCAGCCACGGCTTTACGCACCTGGCCTTTCTCGCGACGCTGACGGTTCAACATACATTCGCTTTGCGCCACCAGCACCTTGGGACCTTTTTCTTTGGTCGTCAGGGCTTCACGCAAGGATTTGGTCATGGCTTTCAGGTCGTAGGTATTACGGACCATATGCAACCACTCAACACCCACACCGCGCGCGGCTTTCTCGATCAGGTGACCTGTACTACGGGTTTCGTTCTTGGCTTTGGAGGACAGGATGTCCTGACCGCCCGTCGCTGCCGTGTAGCTGTTGTCGATCACAATGGTCAGGTTATCGCTGCGGTTAAACACCGAGTTGGCAATACCACTGGTCAAACCGTTGTGCCAGAAACCGCCATCGCCCATCACCGAAATAGCGCGCTTGTCCGAATTCACGTTCAATGCGGCTGAACCGGCTCCACCCAGACCGTAGCCCATGGTGGTGTTACCCAGATTGAACGGCGGCAGAATGGAGAACAGGTGACAGCCAATGTCGGCCGATACGTGGTGTTCACCCAACTCGCGCTCAACCATCTTGAGCGCCGTAAAAATAGGACGCTCTGGACAGCCAGTACAAAACCCAGGAGGACGGGCGTGGACGTTCTCATCCAGGCTGCCCATGGGTTTGATCTCGGCCGCTTCCACCAAGCTGGCTTCTTCGGCTTTAGGACGCTCCACAGTCTCGACTTTCATCGGGATGACGCGTGGCTTGCGAGCTGGCAAGGGTTCCACGCGCTCGTACTTTTCCATGAAGGCGCGCAGGCCCTTGAGCATGGTGGCGGTATTGTATTCACCGGCCAGAGGCAGCAGATCCTTGCCGTGCAGCGTTACGTCCACCTTGTGACGACGCACGATGTCGGAGATGTTCTGCTCAACAAAGTTGGGCTGACCCTCTTCCAGCACCAGCACCGCACGCTTGCCTTCGCAAAAGCGAACGATTTCGGACTCGATCAGCGGATAGGCCACGTTCATGACGTACATAGGCACTTTGGATTCGCCGAACACATCGGCCATATCCAGGTGTTCCAGAGCACGGATCACGGTGTTGTAGCCACCGCCTTGAACGATCAGACCGACGTCATCGGTACCATCAGCGAAGAATTCATTGAGCTGACGCTCCTCGATGAACTTGACGGCGTTAGGCCAGCGCTGTTCGATCTTTTCTTTTTCATGCATGAAGCTGGCGGGCGGCAACACAATGCGATTGATATCGCGTGTGGGCTGCTCCATGGCTTCTTTAATAGTGAATTTGGCGCGACGGTTATCCGAAGCCACAAACTGACCATGCACGTGACAGGCGCGAATGCGCAGCTGCAACATGACAGGGGTGTTGGACGCTTCAGACAGATCAAAGCCGTCTTTTACCGCTTGCACAATACAGGGCAGGTTAGGACGCGGGTCCAGCATCCACATTTGCGATTTCATGGCAAAAGCGTGGCTACGCTCCTGCATGATGGACGAGCCTTCGCCGTAGTCTTCGCCCACAATGATCAGCGCACCACCCTTGACCCCACCGGAGGCCAGGTTAGCCAGCGCGTCCGAGGCCACGTTGGTGCCGACCGTCGCTTTAAACGTGATGGCACCACGCAGCGGGTAGTTAACCGACGCTGCCAAGGTGGCCGCCGCGGTTGCTTCGCTGGCACTGTTTTCAAAACGGATGCCGTTCTCTTGCAGGATGTCCTGGGCATCGGCCAGCACGTCCATCAAGTGCGAGATAGGCGCACCCTGGTAACCGGCCACGTAGGACACGCCCGACTCCAGCAGGGCCTTGGTCACCGCCAGGATGCCTTCGCCACTGAATACGTCTCCATCACCCAGGCGCAGCTTTTTGACTTCTTCGACAAACGATCGCTCAGCCATTTCTCTTTCCTTACTTACCGCTCATTGTGAACATGGTATTTATTTTCATATGAATATGTTTATATCTCAACATATCCATCCTCATGGTTTTCCCTAGTAAAGTCGGCAAATTATTTGCGACACGCAAACGAACAGCTTGGTTATAGTGAGCCCTGTTGCCGCCGCGCGGGGCTCTTCAACCAGATGTTGCGCCCCTGCCTCAAGCCCATGAAGCCCCGCGGCACCCACTAGCCCGTAACGACAATAACGCACCATGAGCCCCACCGAACACGACAGTGTCTTCGTCGAAAACTATCTGCCCGCCTTACTTGCCCAGGCCAGCCAGCTGATCTCTGCCGAGTTCCACGAAGTGGTGCTCAGCAACGGTTTGTCCATTTCCGAATGGCGTGTCCTGTCCACTTTGTCCGGCGCGGGCGAGGTCAGCATTGGTCATCTGGCTCGTATTGCCACCACCAAGCAACCCACCGTGACCCGTTTGCTGGACCGGCTGGAAAAACAGGGCTTGCTGCGCCGCGTGGCCCACGATGTCGATCGTCGCATCACGCTGGTACGCATCACTGAAGAAGGCCAAACCTTGATCTCCGGCCTGATTGCCAAGGCCCGCCTGCACGAACAAGAAGTGGTGCAGCGCCTGCAACCGCTGGATGTCAACGCGCTCAAGACCACCTTGCGGCGTCTGATCTCCGAGCAGCACGACTACAACGAACAGTAAAGCGCAGCGGGGCTGGCCACACTATCAGTTCAAACCCTGAACGGGGTGACCTCTCGCCTGCTCTGCTCATTACCTGATCTGCAAACACCACCCGTGCTACTACACAGCACGCCGGTGGTGTTTTCCTATCATCTATTGCCAGCTGATTACCCCAGGCTTTGAAAAAAGCCGCACACCCGCCTGTGATCCCGCAACAGGACAGGTGTGCACGCCGGGGGATACCAAAGCCTTATTCAGGCTGGATACCCAAGGTAGGAATCAACTCGGCATAGACCTTGGAGTCGTTCTGGACGCGCTCCAGGGTCTGGGAAGGGGTGGTAAAGAACTGGGCCAGACCACGGTTCTTAAAAGCAGCCTGCATCTCGGGCGTTTTCAGAGCTGCATCAACCTGTTCCTGAATTTCTTTCACGGTCTCATCAGGCGTGGTGCCGGGGGCAAACAGCGCAAAGGTCGTGGTTGGAATGCTATTGGCATGACCGCCTGCTTCTTGCACAGTCGGTACATTTGGCAAGAGCTCGGTGCGCTTGTCTGAACCCACTGCCAGCACTCGAACCTTGCCGCCATTAATGTGTTGCGAAGCCAAAATGCCCCCCACCAGCATGGCATCGGTCTCGCCGCCCAGAATAGCGTTAGTGGCCGGGGCCATGCCCTTATAAGGAATGTAGGTGAAGTTCACCCCTTCCTCGCGTGCCAGCAGGCCCATGCCCAAGTGCGTGACGTGTCCGCGACCGCCTGTGCCCGCATTGGTATCACCATTGGCTTTCTTGGACTGGGCAATGAACTCTTTGTAGTCTTTAGCGGGGTAATCATTGCGCACAATCAGGTACAGGTTCACGCCCGCGACTGTCGTCACAGGCTTCAGATCAGTTTCCCATTTGTAAGGCAGGTTGCTGTAGAGCATCGGATTGGTCGAAACGGCCAAACTATCGACCATCAAAAGGGCCGCGCCATCACCCTTGGCTTTGGCAATGTTATCAGTGCCGATAATGGCATTGGCACCTGGACGGTTCTCGATCACAAAGACCTTGCCGGTGGCTTTATTCAGATGCACCCCCAGATCCCGGGCCAGGATGTCAGGCTCGGTTCCGGGTGGGTAGGGCACCACAATACGTACTTGATCACTGGTCGGCCAGGCGGCTTGAGCCATCATCGGGGCCAAGGCTCCCACGCCTGCCAACAACAGGGCCAGCGTTGTATTTTTTAGCTGCTTCATATGTCCACTCCTTATCGTTATTGATTGCGGCCAGCCACCACAAGTGGCCTCCGCAGCGCTCTTACCATCGTCCAATCAAGATATTCATCATGCGCTCGTGCGCATTGGTACGATCCTCTACCGCAGCCCAACCCTCGCTGGCACGTCCTTTCAAGGTGTCGTGCCAATCCAGCAGGCCTTCTTTCATACGCCGACATACCGCCGCGTGCGCCGGGTCTGCGCCCAGGTCATGCAGCTCGTCAGGGTCTTGCTTCAAATCGAATAATTGCGGGCGGTAGCCTTGCCAGTGTATGTATTTATAGTCGGTATCACGCAGCATCAGGCCCCGGCACTCATCCACACCACGCCCCAGAATCTGCCGTGCTTCCCGATAGGCATAGTCCAGGCTGGCCACCGTGTATTCACGCGCCCAATCTGACTGGCCATTTAAAAGAGGAATCAAGGAGCGGCCTTCTACACGGTGTTCCTGGGCCGGCAGGTGCAGGGCATCCAGAATGGTGGGGGTGACATCCACGCATTCCACAAACGCGTCGCTGCTCTGGCCCCGCGTGGCATTGGCCGACGCACGCGGGTCCACCACGATCAGCGGAACGCGGATGGCATTCTCAAAGAAATATTCTTTCTCGCCTAACCAGTGGTCGCCTAGCAAGTCGCCATGATCCGAGCTGAAAATAATCAGGGTGTCTTTCAAACGGTCCTGCTGCTCCAGCATGTCCAGCAAACGCCCGACCTCGTCATCAATCTGCTGCACCAGGCCCATATAGACAGGCTTGATCGTGCGCCAGACCTCGTCCTGGGCAAAGGACTGGGACTCTTCATGCTGCTGATACGCCGCATGCACCGGATGCGCATCGTGGCGCTCGTGCTCGGCGCGCAGCGGCGTACAGGCGTCCTCCGCCCCGAAGCGATCGTGGTAGGGCGCCGGTGCTTTGTACGGCCAATGCGGTTTTATGAAAGACAGGTGTAAGGCCCAGGGTTCCTGCCCCTTGGCCGTAATAAAGTCCATGGCCCGCTGCGTGAAATAAGCGGTTTCGGAGTCCTGCGCCTGCACCCGTGCGGGCAAATTGGCATTACGCATATACCAGCCCGAAGCAAACTGCCCCTGTGCGTCCTGGCTGCCAATCACATAGTCTTCCCAAGGACGCTCGCTGTTGTAGCCCTTGGCCTGCAGATACTGGCGATACTCGCTGTCCGGCCCCATTTCAAAGTGCCCGTCGTAACGTTCGATGGCAGTAAAGCCACCTTGCCAGAAACGCTCGGCACCCTCGGGCTGAACCTCAAAGCGGCGTGCATTGGCTCCTGCCGGGTCCGGCACATGATGGGTCTTGCCCAACAAATAACAGTCCCGCCCCGCCTGGGCCAGATAATCGCCCAGATACAGCTCGTCAATCGGGTGAGGGACGCGATTCCAGGTCACCCGGTGCGATAAGGGATAGCGGCCGGTGTAGTACGAGGCCCGCGACGGTCCACAGACTGCGGAATTCACATAGGCGCGATCAAAGCGCACACCCATGGCCGCCAGACGGTCCAGATTCGGTGTTTTTAATGCGCCGCCAGGGGCATAACAGGACAGGTGGTCCGCACGCAGCTGGTCACACATGATGAACAGCACATTCTTGATATCTGAAGACACCTGGCTGGGTTCTGCCTGATCCATGTCCGCCTCGAAAAAGGCCGGGCAAGGCAAGAGCATGGCCCGACTGCAAAAAGGGAACGTTCATATGCAAAAAATGCACGATGAACCTGTTGATGCTTCAGATTATTACCGCAGTCTGAGAATAATTTCCGAATAATCCGAAGGTTTAGGTATAAACCAGTAGGTCAGGGCAATGCCCGCTGTTGCGCCCCACTGACAGGCCAGAGCGTGGTTAGAATAGAGAATCAACAACTCCGTTTCTACGAGGGCACATGAATAGTCTAAGACGCATGCTGCAAATTCTGGACTTGTACGGTGCACACACGCCGGTTCTGGATGTGGAGACCATCTGCACCCGCCTAAGCTACCCTCCCGCCACCACCTATCGCTACCTGAAAGAGTTATGCAATAGCGGCCTGTTAATACGTAGCCCAGAAGGCTATGCGCCCGGCCCCCGGTTTATAGAAATGGATTTACTGATCCGCGAATTTGATCCACTGGTCAGCCGCTGCCGCCCCCTGTTGCGCTCCCTGGTGGAGCAGACCGGGCTGGATGTGCTGATCGGCCAACAATATGGCGAACGCATCCTGACCACCCATCAAGAAACCGGTCCGGAGCGATTTGAACTGTTGTTTGGCCGAGGCCGCACTATGGATATGTTCCGCAGCTCCACGGCCCGTATCGTGACCGCCCACCTGCCCACCCGCCACCTGCGCCGTCTGTACGAGAAAAATCAGGAACTGGATTATGTGCAAAGACTGGGCAAGGATTGGCCCGCCTTTTCCACCCATATGCAGGAACTGCGCCGTGCGGGCTATTGCGTCACCAAAGAACAGATCAATCCGGGCATCGGCGGTATTTCCGCGCCTATTTTTGACGATTCCAAACGTATCTTCGGCAGCCTGACTTTGCTGGGTAGCCTGGAACGTTTTGATGCCATCAACCCCGAGGCGCTGGCCAGCTTGATTCAGCCCGCCGCCCGCGCCGTCAGCCGATCTCTGGCGCAAGTCTAAAGACACCGTGCCACTGCGACAAAGCCGCGTCTGATTCCGAATCAGTTCGCGGCTTCGTCTTTGGCGGATCTGAACCCCTGATCTACTACTTTGGTTTTGGCTGCGTCTTCTTCCGGCTTTTCTTTTTCTCTGGCTCCACCTCGTCTGTACGCGGATGGTTAACCACCCCGAACGGGATATGCACTGACGGCAAGGTCAGCGCCGTGGGGATCAAGTGCGTGGTCTGGTCATCAAAGAAAATATGCGGCTGCAAGACTTCCAGCACACGCCGCTTTTCAATACCGCCCAAAAAGAAGGCTTCATTGACTTCAATACCCCAGCTGCGCATCGTGTTGATGACCCGTTCATGGGCCGGTGCGTTGCGCGCCGTCACAATCGAAATCCGCAAGCGCGGCACATAGTCGGCGTTCTGCTCCCGATGCTGTTGCTCTACGGTTTGAATGTGCGCCAACTTCTTCAAAAAAGCCTGCAATAAGCCGGGATTGTGCGGCTTTTGCACCAAACGCACTTCATGCTCAAAGAACGCGGGCAGTCCCCCTTCTTGCTGGTAGACGCGTTCGGATTCGTCATCCGCAATCACCCCGTCAAAATCAAAGGCCACGCGGATGGGCTGATCATCGTAGGCGTCCTCATACGAAGAATTCAAGACCTGACCAGCTGGATACCCTTGCTGCACCGCCCGGTGCACATCGTCCTGGCTTGCCGACAGAAACAGACTGATGGATAGCGGCTGGATATAAGGGTTGGGATCGCCCCCTTGTAGAAATACTGCCCGCGTAATGTCTAGTTCATGGTGGCGGATGGAGTTCATCACCCGCAACCCCGTATTGGGGTCGTTCCGCGAGAGCAGGACCACCTCGACCAGAGGATCATCTGGCGACAAATCATTTAAGGCCAATAAGCGCCGGATAAAGGAAAAGGCCACACCCGGTTTCAAGGGGTCGTGCTCGCGCGCCAACTGGTAGTCGCGGTAAGCGGCCTCGCCTTGTTCCAGAAAGACCTGATGGGACTGGCTCAGATCAAACAGGGCGCTCGACGCCAACCCAATCACCAGTCGTTTTTCCAGGTCATATGCCATGCACAGCTCCACAAATCAGCAAAAAAAACAGCATACCAAAAGGACAAGCCAGTTCTGGTACTACCCAAGCAGAACAAAGCCTACTACAGTGCAAACACCATCACCTTCGTGAAACCGTGCCGCCATGAAACCCTCCAAAAGCTATACCCTGATTCTGGGCAATCCTCACTACTCATCCTGGTCCTTGCGCCCCTGGTTACTGATGAGCCACCTGGGCATAGCCTTTGACATACATTGGTTCAACTTTGGCCCCCCCTTTAGCACCTTGGTCTTTCATGAAATGGCTCCGGCAGGTCAAGTACCCGTCTTGCATGCCAATGGGCAAATCATCTGGGACAGCTTGGCCATTGCCGAATACCTGGCTGAACAACACCCTGGCGTCTGGCCCATTGACCCCCTGGCTCGTGCCTGGGCCCGTAGCGCCAGCGCAGAAATGCACGCCAATTTTTCCTATCTACGTAACCTCTGCCCTTTTGCCGTCGCCCTGCGTGCCCACCATCATCAACACGATATGCGCCTGCAAGGGGAACTGGAACGCTTGCAAGCTCTGTGGCAAGAAGGGTTGAGCCGTTTTGGTGGCCCTTTCCTGGCCGGCGAACGATTCAGTGCGGTCGATGCCTTTTATGCCCCCGTGGTATTTCGCCTGCAAACCTATGGCCTGAAGCTGGATGAAACCTGTCAGGACTATGTAAACCGCTTGCTGGAGCTGCCCGCCATGCAGCGCTGGCATCAAATGGCCTGCCAGGATGCCTGGCGCGACCCGGATCACGAGGCCGAAATTTTGCGTGTGGCTGATATACATCTGGATTTACGCCAGCCAGCCTAGTGTCAGCGATTTGCCATGTCAGTGCAGGCACGAAAGAGTATCCTTGATGGTCCCGAATGATTTCGCTGTCAAGGATTGCGCCGCATGGGCGATACGTACTTTCGCACTACAAACTACCATTTCTCCGATCTGGACTCTCAGGCGCAGAACGCCTATGTACGCACGCTGACTGAACAAGCACGTGCCAACAGCGCCTGTCTACGCTTTGATGTATTGCGCAAAGACCAGCCCCCAGAACAATGGGTACTGCACGAAAGCTGGCGGGACTCGCAAAGCTGCAAAAACTTTCACGCCAGCGCCCAAGCCCAAGCCTTGCAACAAGCACGGGTGGAGCAAAGCCTGTGCCACCCGGCCCCCCAGACCGCCGCCGACAAGCCTGCGGCTGCCCGACCGGCCTGCAAGAAAAGCAAGTGGGACCCCTACATCTGGATCAGCATCGCCATGTGTATCGGGGTAATGGGCACCGCGCTGGCCAGCCCGCTTTATCCCCTGTACCAGGACCGCTGGGACCTGAACGCCAGCCACATCACCCAACTGTACGTGGCCTATATGGCCGCCGGTCTGACGGGCCTGCTGTTCCTGGGCCGCTTGAGCGACCTGAAGGGCTTTATGCCTGTGCTACGCACAGGCCTGATTCTAGTCACCAGTGGAGTAACCCTGTCGGCCTTTGCCTGGGACGTGGGCAGCTTTGTATTTAGCCGCATCATGATCGGGATGGCCTCCAGCATGATTGTGACCTCAGCCTCCATCGGCCTGGGGCAAGTCAACCGGGGCGGAGACGTACAACGTGCGGCCGCCACCACCTCGCTGATGCTGGCCTTCGGCTTTGGCCTGGGCCCGGTCGTAGGCGGCCTGATTGCGCAATGGATACCGAATCCGCTGTTCTCCAGCTATATCCCGTCCATGCTGCTGGGCGTGCTGGCGATTTACGCGCTGTTTCAGATCAAGCCTCCCGCCAACAAGCAGCCGCTACCCCAGGAAAAGAGCAGCTGGCGCACCTGGATGCCGCGCCTGACTTTGCCCGCTACCCATCTGCGTCGCCCCTATCTGATTGGCTGCTTATCCGCCTGTTGCGCCTTTGCCATGTTCAGCCTGTTTGCGTCCCTGGCACCCAGCTTCATGGCACAAATGGTGCCTTGGCATGGCCCGGCAACCAGCGGCTTGTCTATCGGGATCATCTTGTTCCTGTCCTCGGGTTTCCAGTTACTGATTCGTCGTTGGCCTGCCAAGCGCAGCGTCATTGTGGGGCTGCTGGCCTTCACCCTGGCCTGTATCGCTTTGCTGATCAATCTGTGGGCCAGCTCTTCGCTGCTGTTCATCCTGTGCGTGCTGCTGACCGCCTTTGGTCATGGCCTGTGCATGTACGGCGGCATGTCCATCGTGCAACGCGTTTCGCCCCCACACCAACGGGCAGGGCTGACCTCCACCTATCTGATTACCGGCTATCTGGGCGCCATTTTGCCCATTCTGGGGCTGGGCTGGCTCGCCGACCATCTGGGTCTGGATCAAGGGCTGGTGCTGTTTTGCAGTCTGATCGCCATTGCCGCACTGACGGTCGCCATCATTGCCTACCTGACGCCGGTACTGCATAAACCGGCTGCCACCTAAGCAGTCATCCCGGCAAGCCGCGGCCTCTGGCGACGGCTTGCCCCCCTCCCGCCCCCGTATATTCCCCTAGTCCATTTAGGTCCCTTACTAGGGTTAGACCTGAAAAAGAAACGCGCCTACCCTCAGTAGAATAAAAGCCACTCCCGCAGCGCGTGGCAACACAAAGCGACCGGACCCAAGCATCTCCCAAAGAATAAGCAATCCTTATCAAGGAGGCATCATGGCTGTTGCATTAAACAAGCTGTTTGTCAGTCTGGGCGCAGCGCTAGCCTGCTCAGTCACCGCACAGGCAGCGGGTTACCCGGATCACCCCATCAATATGGTTGTGCCTTTTGCAGCTGGCGGCCCCACGGATAACGTGGCACGCGCCCTGGCCGAAGCCATGCGACCGGTCTTGGGTGAAACCATTGTGGTCGAGAACAAGGGCGGGGCAGGCGGCTCTATCGGTACTTCCCAGGTCGCCCGCGCCAAGCCGGACGGCTACAACATCCTGCTGATGCATATCGGCTTTTCCACCGCTCCGTCGCTGTATAAAAAACCCGGTTATGACGCCATCAATGGCATGTCGCCCATTGGCCTGGTAGTCGATGTACCCATGACCATCATTGCCCGCGAGGACTTTCCGCCCAACAACATCCAGGAACTGGTGCAGTACCTGAAAGACAATCAGGACAAGGTGTCCCTGGCCAACGCCGGGATTGGTGCAGCCAGCCACCTGTGCGGCACTATGCTCACCGAAGCCCTGGGAATCGAGCTGCTGACCGTCCCGTATAAAGGAACGGCCCCGGCGATTGCCGACCTGATGGGCAAGCAGGTGGACGTCATGTGTGACCAAACCACCAACACCACCCAACAGATCAAATCCGGCAAAGTGAAGGTCTACGCCGTCACCAGTCCAGCACGCGTCCCTACCCTGCCGGACGTTCCCACCATGCAGGAGTCCGGTTTCAAGGACTTTGAAGTGGGTATCTGGCATGGCATGTGGGCACCTAAAGATACGCCCCAGCCTGTCGTCGATACCTTAGTGAAGGCACTGCAAACCGGCATGGCCGACAAGGATTTCCAAAACCGCATGGCCACCCTGGGGGCCACGGTGATGGACAAAGAAGCCAACCCGGCCGCCTTACAGGCCAAGGTGGAACAACAAGTGCCCCAGTGGGCCGCATTGTTTAAGAAAGTGGGTGTAGAGCCCCAATAAAACCTGATAGCCCAACGGCTTTTGAAAAGGACGCTTCGGCGTCCTTTTTTTTCGGGGGGGCAGTCCGCTCGCTACTACCCAGACCTTCTAGTGCTTTAACTAGCCACCGCCACGGTAAAACGCCGTATCACCCACAAAACCCCTCGCCTGAACGATCGGGCTGATCTCAACGTTAATCTATCTTGCGCACCGCGCTATCCAGAGCCTGCAACCGAGCCCAAAGCTCCTGATAATCCATATCCTGAGTAATCAGCACCATACGCCCCTGATGATCAGGCCAAGGCCATTGCGATACGGCCTGCCAAGGGTAAGACTGGTGCTGCACAGCATGAATCACCTGCGGCTGCTCCATACCCTGCACGGGCAGGACGGCTTTCAGGCGCAACAAGCGAGGGCCTGCCCATTGGCAGAGATCCGACAAGCAGGATTGCAACTTGTCGGCAGGCAGAGGCTGAGGGAAAAGCACGCTTAAAGAGTAGATGGAATCTCCGTGACGGGAGATATCGGGAGCACAGCTCGCAAACGTTCTGACAGTCTTGTCATGTGAGTCAGCAGACGCAGGACTGCTAGTGCTGGTTCCGTTGCCAACAAGGGTGCCAATGGCGTGGCTATGGCTATGGCTATGGCTATGGCTATGGCTATGGCTATGGCTATGGCTATGCACATCATCGTGATCGTGATCGTGATCGTGATCGTGATCGCCACTATCCTGCCCCAAAGCCTGAAACGCTTCCAGGCTCCATGCCCGTCCTTGCCCCGCTTGCTCGCCCAGTCCCAAAAGGCTGGGTGCGACAGGCTGTGTGGCCGACAAAATCTGCTGCTGCGCCAACGGATTCAGACTAAGCAAGTGCTTACGCAACATAGCCTCCGCCTGCTCATCCACCCGATCACGTTTGCTAAGCAACAGCAAATCCGCCACCGCCACCTGCCGTTGTGCCTCAGCGTGCCGAGCCAGGGTATTCAGTCCATGCTCCAGATCCACCACCGTCACCACACCAGCCAGACTGTATTTCCCGGCCAGTTGAGGCTCACTCAACAAGGTATGCAAAATAGGCGCAGGATTCGCCAAGCCTGTGGTTTCAATCAACACCCGCCGAAACTGCCGCTGGCCTGCCCGTGAAAAGCGCCAGGTAATATCACGCAGCGTCTGCACCAGATCGCGCCGTATGGTGCAGCACAGGCATCCACTACCCATGGCCTCAATCACATTTTCCTGACTATGCGCCACCAGATGATGGTCCAACGCCGTTTGCCCGAACTCATTGATGATGACCAAGGTGTCGGCCATCTGCGCTTCTTGCAGGGCGCGATTGATCAGTGTGGTTTTGCCGCTGCCCAAAAAGCCAGTCAATAAGGTGACCGGAATGGGCGCAGACTGAGGCGTCTTCATATACCGTCTACCTGAAAAACGGGGACATACATGCTCAGGAGGTGCGTTTGCGTAGCTGACTTAACCAGCTATAGGCACTGACCAAAGTAATGCCCATTAGTACCAGCAAAGCGCCCATCACAAAGCGCGGTTCGATCGTTTCGCCCAGCAGGAATGCACCAAACAGCACACCGAATAACGGCGTGGCAAAGGAGAACACCCCCAAACGCGAGGCCTGATACTGGCGCAGCAACCAGAACCACACCAGAAAGCTCAAGAAGGCTACCACCACAGACTGAAACACCAGACTGGCCCCCAGCAGCCCAGACCAATGCACCTGAGTTTGCCCGGTCACTACCGCCGCTACCATCAAGATTACAAACGCGCTGAACAGTTGATACAACAAGGCTTCCGAAGGCGGCACGGTAGACAGGCGCGTGCTGCGAATCAGCACCGTCGTAAAGCCCCACAAGGCACCCGCAGCCAGCGCCATCAAATCCCCGATCAGCATACGGCCCAAATCAGCCCCATTCAGGCTTGCCGGGCCTAAAAAGGTAATCGCGATACCCACCACCGCCAGACCAATCCCCACCCATTGCAAGCGAGCCAGACGCTCGGACGGTAGCAAAATATGCAGACCCAAGGCCGCAAAAACTGGCGCCGTATACAAAAATACCACCACGTGCGCGGCCGAGGTAAAACGCAGGCTTTCACCCAACAGCAAATACTCCAGCGCAAACAACAAGCCAGCAATCAATCCTGGTTTCCAGGCCCCCGGTGAAAATGCCAGTCTGTGGGTACGCACCAGAACCAGCATCGCCACCAGCAAACAGGCCACGCCCGAGCGCAAACCGATCTGAAAAATCGGCGCCATATCATCCGCCGTGGCTTTCAGCAAAATCTGCTGAAAGCTCCAGATCAGGCACAGGACCAGCATGGCACTGCTGGCCAGCGCGTCCAGGGGTTTACGTTCTTCGCTCATGGTTTTTTTATCCGAAAAATATCGTGCCTTGCCCCGCGGGGAGCTGCGCCAACAGCAGGCCAGCCCTGAACAAGGAAACCGTCCCCATGCAAACCGCGCTGTCTGCACCAACCCCCACCTGGGGACTTGGGAACGGTAGAAAAAATTGATTATCCGCGAAATCCACCCGAATCAAAACGGGGCCGAGATTTCTTTACCCTCGGGCAAGCCTTAATTGATATATCAAAAAGCTCTACATAGAATCATTTAAGCCTAAAAAATAGTAAAAGGCTTCGGAGACCGACATGACGCTAAGCAATACCGACCGAGTACGAATCGAACTGGAGCACCGCATTGCCAGCGGTGATCTGCCGCCGGGCAGCGCCATTGACGAAGCCTTGCTGTGCACTTTTTTCCGGGTATCACGTACTCCTGTCCGCGAAGCTTTGCTGCAATTGGCGGCCACCGGGCAAGTACGCATCGCCCCGCGTGCTGGCATTTTTGTAACCCAGCATACGATTGAAGAACTGGAAGAAATGCTGGAAACCCTGGCCTTGCTGGAAGGTGCTTGCACCCAACTGGCGGCCTACCGCATCAGCAATGCCCAGATTCGCGAGTTGGAGCGTTTGCAAAAGCGTGGGGCCAAGGCCTTGCAGGACAAAAGTCTGAGCGATTACGCCACCTATAACGCCGAACTGCACGCCTTGATTCACAGCATTGCGGGCAACACTTTCATGGTGCAGCAAATTGAACACCTGCGCCGTTTGACCAACCCTTACCGCCACCGCCATCTGGATCAGGAAAACCGCATGGAGCAGTCCTGGCATGAACATCAGGCACTGACTCAGGCCCTGGCCCAACGCGACGGCCCCAGTGCCATGCAAGCGGCGGCCAGCCATGTGCTGTCCGGTGCAGAGTCTCTGCGCCGTGTCGCCCATGCCCATCCCGAGAAATGGGAGTTCGACAAGCGCGAGCGCTATAGCTGGCTCAACGCCCAGCTCAACCCTTTGGCCGGGTTTTACATGCGGCACTGAACAAATAACTAGCTAAAAACCACCACTCATACCGAGGAGACTTTCTCATGTTTGCAAGCCGTTTCACACGGCGGGCGCTGGCCGCGTTCGCCCTGACATTAACCCCTCTGGCTGCGCTGCACGCCGCTGAACCCATTCGTCTGGTCGTCGGTTTTGCCCCCGGCGGCGGAGTTGACACCTTGGCCCGCGTCACTGCCCAGGCCCTGAGCAAGGAGCTGGACCGCACCGTCATTGTGGAAAACAAGTCCGGTGCGGGCGGCACGATTTCAGCCGACTACGTCTCCAAGTCCCAGGCCGATGGCAACACGCTGCTGTTTGCCGATACCTCCTTGCTGGTTGCCCCTTATATCTACCCAGCCCTGCGCTATGACTTGCAGCGCGACTTCGCGCCCATTGGCATGGTGGGCCAGTCCGATCTAGCCTTGGCCGTCCCCGGCAACAGCCCGATTAAAACCGTGGCTGAGTTGATCGAAACCATTCGCAAGGCTCCCCCACAGACGGAGACCTTTGCCTCGGTGGGTGTAGGTTCAGTCCACCACCTGGGTGGCGAACTGTTTGCCATGCAGACACAAAGCGAACTGGTCCACGTGCCCTATCGCGGTGGTGCGCCAGCCAGCCAAGCCTTGGCCTCGGGTGAAGTGTCCATGTCTTTTGCCAGTCTGGCCTCATCGATTGGCCTGGCTAACTCCGGTCGCATCCGCCTGCTGGCTACCTTGTCCGAGCGCCGCTTTCCCGGCATGCCCGACCTGCCCAGCGTGTCGGAAACCCTTCCTGGCTACAGCGTAACGCCTTCGCTGTTCATGCTGGCCCCGCAAAACGTGGACCCGGCCCTGATCGCCACGGTTAGCAAAGCGCTGGAAAACAGCATGCAGCAAAAACAAGTACAGGACGCCTTCCTGGCCCAAGGCTCGGTAGCTGGCTATAAAAATGCCCAGGCCACCGAACAATGGCTGGGCGAAGAAACAGAACGTTGGGCCAATGTCATCAAGACCGCCCAGCTCGACTTTAAACAATGACACTAGCAGCTACTTTTATGACGACTGACAACTCTGACGCCAAGCGCCCCGTACTGGGCTTGATCGTGCCACCTGCCGCTGGTCTGGTGCCTCCGGAAGGCCCGGAAATGTACCCGGAAATTGACTTCATCGCCCAAGGACTGGCACTCAGCTCGGTGGACAAGGAAGGCTATGACCAGGTTATCGACCAAGTGGTCGAGGCGGCCCAGAAACTGGCGGCCCGTGGCGCCCAGGCGGTGTCCTTGATGGGAACCTCACTGAGCTTTTACCGTGGCACGGACTTTAACGAGGAACTGGTGGCCCGCCTGCGTGAAGCCACCGGCCTGCCATGCTCCACCATGAGCCATGCCATTTTGCGCGGCCTGCGTGTCAGTGGCATCGAACGGGTGGCCGTCGCATCTTCCTATATCGATGACGTGAACCAGCGTCTGGTCCACTTCCTGGGCCAGAACCAGATTCAGGCCGTGTGCGCCTATGGCTTGGGTGTCAATGACGTCACGGCCATGGCAAAAATCAGCACGCAGGAGTTGGTAGACCTGTGTCTGAAAACCTGGGACATGGCTCAGGAACAGGCCCCCGGTCAAGCGCAAGGCTTGTTGCTGTCTTGTGGCGGTCTGGTCTCACTGGAAGCCGTGCGTCAGGTTGAAGACAAGCTGGGCGTGACGGTCGTGTCCAGCTCGCCTGCGGGTTTCTGGGATCTGGTGGCCACTGCCGGGCTGGATTTATGGCCACAGGCGATGGGACGTTTGGCACAAGAGCGCCAAACAGCCTGACCACAAGCCGCTTTACCTAGGCGCGGTTCGGTGACAAAAAGCCCGCACGCGCCTGGGCTCCCTCTACACTGTCGCGGCACACCAGGGCCTGATCGGCATCCATATAAATGCCCAAACGGTTCATGGCATTGGCGACCTGATTGACTGCCTCTTTAGTCATGCGGATGATCGCTGCAGGCGACTCCGACGCACGCTGTGCCAGCGACTGCGCCACTGTCACAGCTTGGCCGGGTTCGCAGACTTCATCCAGCAAACCCCAGTCCAGCGCCTGGGCAGAACCAAAGCGCTCTGCCAGCAAAATGGCTCGCTTGGTACGGGCTGCACCGAGCATATTCACCATGCGCGGAATCGCGCCCCAGCCCATGTTCAGGCCCACTTTAGCTTCGGGCAGATACAAAAAGGACGACTGCGAGGCCACCCGCCAGTCACAGGCCAGTGCCAACGCCACCGAGCCACCTACGGCTGCGCCTTCAATGGCGGCAATAGTCAGCTGTGGCAACTCTTCCCACAAACGGCATAGGCGAGCACCGCGCTGGGCCACATCGCGGCGTTCCAGCAAACCGGCCTGTTCGTCGTTCCATTTTTGCGGGTCTTTCAGATCAATCCCGGCCGAGAAAATATCCTTGGCCCCGGTCAGCACCACGGTGTGAATTTCCAGCGACAAGGCCAGGTCCTGCGCCACTTGCGTCAAGGCCAGCAAGGTGTCCTGATCAATAGCATTGCGGTTCACGCCACGATCAAAGCGCACCAGCGCATGGTCGCCCGTCACCTTGACCGTCACACTGCGGCCATATTTGCGTTTCATGAATGTCTCCCCAAAGGTTCGGAAAAATCAGCTCTGCGAGCGATGGCTGCCATCACTGCGCGACAGGCGTGTGAGGTAGCGGAATTCATAAGGTGGGTAAAAGCTGACCGCCACTTCCATAACCTTGCCGGCCAGATTGCGGAAGGTACGGATAATCAGCAAAGCGGGGTCAGAGTCCTCGTAGCCCAGAAAACGAGCGACATGCGGCGGAAAGCGCGAGGCAGAAATCTCCATCTCGATGGTTTCCACTACTTCACCGCAATGCTCTTCCAACAAAGGATACACACCGCCGGGCTGAGTCGAAATCAGCTCGGCCACGGCCTGGTATTCCTTGCGCAGATAAATATCTGTCCAGGAAATGCCACGCTTGCTGCCCGGCACACTGCGGTAGGTTTCCACCTTCACCCAATCACCCGGTTCACCGTCCAGCGCGGTTTCAGGCGGCTGCTTGTCGACACAGACGGCCTTTTTATGCACGTGCAGATCGGTGAACTCCAGATAGCGTTGCAACTGGTCCGTGGTGTCCAGCGCCAGACCAAACTGCGGCTTGGGATGCTGGCGAATCACCGTGGTACCGGCACGCCGGCGCCGCTCGATCAAACCCAGATCGGTCAGCTTGCGTATGGCTTCACGTGCCGTATGCCGCCCCACGCCATACATCTCGCACAGCTCCATCTCGGTGGGTAGCTTGGAACCGACGGGATAATGGCCCGAACGGATCAGCTCCAACAAGCGATCGCTCATGTTCTGATACAGAGTAGGTTTGGCGTTGGACTGGGATTCGTTGTTTGCCATACGGGTTTCAGCTTAAAGAGACAGGCGGCGCATGGCTGCCAAGGTGTCACGGGTGAACTGTTCAGGGCATTCACTTTGGGGAAAATGCCCGATGCCCGGCCATTCTATATACTCCACCGGAACTTTGCCCTCTCGCAGCAAGCGTTCGACCTCTCTGGCGGACTCTGGCGGTACAGACCAGTCCTCGCCGCCCTCCACAATCACCACCGGGCAGCGTATGTCATCCAGAATCTGTTCCATGCGAAAACCGCCAAAGGCGCAGATATCTGCAAAGGCCACGGCCGGGATGCAGCGCCGGGCGTCTGTCACCACTTCCAGCGCACGGGCTGGATCAGACAAAGTACCCATCAAGGTACGGAAAGTCACTTCAAACCAGTCGCCCGGATTGATGCGCGCCATCTCCAGAATGCGCGGGTTATAGCCCGAGGACTTCACCACGTTCACCGAGGCGCCATCCACCAGCACCAGGCCACGAATACGTTCGGGGGCAATAGCAGCGGCCTGTGCAACAACGCCACCGCCCATGGAATGGCCCATCAAAACCGGATCGCTAATGCCTGCGGCATCCAGAAACTGCAATAAATACTGTGCGTTTTGCGACGTGACCGTGTGCGGCCCACCCACTGGCATGCCGCTCTTGCCATGACCGGGCAGATCCAGCGCATAGACCGTGTAAAAGGGGGCGAAGTGCTCCAGCACATATTGCCAGGACAAGCTGTCCTGGCTGGCACCGTGCACCATCACCAAGGCCGGGCCAGAACCGGCCAGATCGTAATAGGCACGAATACCATCCGCAGTTTTCACATAAGGCATGGTCAGACCTCCAGCTCGCCCGTCAGACGGGTCAGGGCATACAACAACATCCAGTTCTGCACGCAGGCGCGCAAATCGCCCCCCACCACCAGCCTATGCTGACGCACCAGACGGTTAAAGGGGTAGCCCTGGGCCAGATCGGCAAAAGCGGCGCTATCGCCTTCCAGCCAGAAGGGCACCTCGCGCGGGCCGGTGCCCGCCTGCACATCCTGTTCAGACACGGCCAGCCAAAGTTTCTCGCCCGTTTCGGTATTACGCAGCGCCACACATACATCAGCCAGCACACTGTGCTGCTGTACAAAATTATCCGCACTGGCGCGTTGCGCCCAAGCGCTCAGCACAGCAGGGTCAAACAGAGATAACGAAGTCTGCATCAGACATACCTTTGTCGAAGAAGGAACTTCTGCACTTTGCCCGACGAGGACTGAGGCAGGGAATCCACAATAAAGATGCGTTTGGGTACTTTAAAGCCAGACAGTTTTTGACGGCAAAACTCGCGCAGCGATTCCACATCCGGCTCGCGGCCATTGGCGGGCACAATCGCTGCCACCAGTTCCTCGCCCCAATATTCGTGGGGCAGACCAAACGCTGCCGCTTCACGCACATCGGTATGGCTGGCCAGACAGTTTTCTACTTCCAGCGCGGCCACGTTTTCCCCGCCAGTCTTGATCATATCTTTGCTACGGCCCATGAAATAGGCAAAGCCTTCATCGTCCACACGAATCAGATCGCCCGTGTGCAGCCAGCCTTCTGCATCCAGCACCTGGGCCGTCAACTCTGGCTGACGCCAATAGCCTTTGAATACAGTCGGGCCGCGCACCTGCATTTCACCGGGGCCACGCTGATCGGGCAACACCTTCCCGTCTGCATCCACCAATCGATACTGCACATGCCGCCACAGATAACCAATAGAGCCGGGATGCTCCAGAATCTCTTGCGTATAGCGATTCTTGATGGTGGTGACACAGCTTTCCGTCATACCAAAGCCCCAGCTGAATTCCGCATTGGAGAACACCGTGCGAATCAAATCCTGACGCCACTGGCCCAAGGGCGCGGCAGCCGTTTGTACAAACTGGGCACCGGGCAGGGACAGGTCTTTAAAGTCCGGATGATCCGTCAAACCCACCCACATGGCCGACAGCAAAAACACATGCGTAGGTTGGTACAAGCGCAGCGCATCCATAACCGCATCGCTTTCAAAGCGCGGCACCACATGCAGGCTGCCACCGGCATACAGAATGGGGCCATTCACCACCCCGAAACCACCAATATGGAACAGCGGCGTCGCCAGCAGCGAACGGCTATTGGCATCAATGCCCAGCTCCATGATGTAGTTCACGGCATTGGCCGACAAATTACCGTGTGTCAGCATGGCCCCTTTGGGGGAGGACGTCGTGCCCGAGGTGTACATAATGATGGCCACATCCTCATCGCCCACACGGCCAAAGCGGTGCTGTACCGGGTCATCGGCCCGATGGTCGGGCAAGGACTCCGGCAGGTGTTCCAGCCACTGCACAGCGCTGCTCAAACCGCCTTCTTGCTCGATCTGCTCACGCAAAGCGCGGTAGGCCGGGTCCACAATACACACCGTGGGCTGGGCATCGTCCAGCAAGTAGCGCAGTTCGGCCGCACCGTAACGAGTATTGACCGGTACCAGCGAAAAACCACCCACGGCAGTGGCATGCAACAGAGCCAGGTAATCGATGGAGTTAGGTGTCATGATGGCCACCCGATCCCCCGGCTTCACCCCCAAGCCTTTCAAATAGGCCGACAAGGCACGCGTACGGGCACAAAACTGGCCAAAGGACAGAGCCTGTCGCTCGTCCGAGACCGCTACCTTGTCGGGGTAGCGCTCGGCGTTAAACATGGCGACCTGGTAAATATTAGGCATGATGCGAAGCCTCTGCGGCATGGCCCAAATAGGCCGCCGCAATCTGTGGGTTATTCATGATGTCTTTGCTGTCGCCCGCCAGGCTCAAGCGCCCGGTTTCCAGCACCACGGCGTGCCTGGACAGCTTCAAAGCCAGACGAGCGTTTTGCTCCACCAGCACAATCGTGGTGCCGTCCTGGCTGATCTGGCGAATCGCCCGGGCCACTTCCAGGGTGACGGCAGGGGCCAGGCCCAAAGAAGGTTCATCCAGCAAGAGCAGGCGGGGCCTGGACATCAAGGCACGGCCAATCGCGCACATTTGCTGCTCCCCACCGGACAGGTGACGGCCTTGACTTTGCTCGCGCTCCAGAAGGCGCGGGAAGTAGGCGTAAATACGTTCCAGATCCACCGTAATGTCAGCCTGATCACGACGCAGATAGGCGCCCATCAAGAGGTTCTCGCGCACGGTCAGTTCGGGGAACAAACGGCGGCCTTCGGGTGACAAGGCAATGCCCAGATTCACGCGTCGTTCGGCACTCAAGTTCTGAATGGGCTGGCCTTCCATCAGGATTTCGCCCCCGGCAACCGGCACCAAACCGCTGATGGCTTTCATCAAGGTGGATTTGCCAGCGCCATTAGCACCAATGACCGCGCACACACTGGCTTCTTCAACAGCAAAACTGACCTTGCCCAAGGCACGTACTGCGCCATAGGAAACACTCAAATCCTTGATTTCCAGCATGGGAGCGGGCTTGGGTGGCATGGCGGGTATGCCATTCTGATGGGAAGCAGACGCCTGCGTCCCACGGCCCATACCGCCCTGATACACCTTGCTCTCAACAAGCGGTTCCAGCCCTGGCTCATTGTCCAGGTCGGCCCCCAGATAGGCTTCAATGACCCGTGGGTCCTGGCGCACCTGAGCAGTGGGGCCTTCGGCCAGCAAGCGGCCATTGACCAACACCACCAGCTTTTGACACAAACGCATCACCAAGCCCATATCGTGCTCGACCACCACCACATCAATACCGCTGGCATGAATGCGTTCAATCAGGTCGGCCATTGCCACGGTTTCTACCGGGTTCAAACCGGCGGCGGGCTCATCCATCAACAGCAGGCGGGGCGTGGCGGTCAAGGCCATGCCCACACCCAAAATCTTCTGCAAACCATAGGCCAGAGAATCGGCCTGCTCGTTGGCAACCGACTCCAGACCAATCAAGGCCAAAGCCTGTTCCGCTTGCCGCGCCGCTTCCTGCCGACCACGGCGCACACCCCAGGGGTTAAACAACAACCAGGGCGAAGGAAACTGACGAAACAGGGCGGCCCGGTACAGGTTTTCAAATACGGTATGACCGGCAAACACATGCGTCATCTGGAAGGTACGCACCAGACCCTGACGGGCCAGATACGCCGCAGGTCGGCCCGTAATGGCTGCGCCATCCATGGTGACAGCACCAGCGCTGGGTCGGGTCGTGCCTGCAATCAGATTAAACAGGGTGGTTTTACCCGCACCGTTAGGGCCGATAACGCCGGTAATCTGGCCGGGTGCGGTGCTGAAAGACACCTCATCCACCGCTCGGATGCCACCAAAATTTCGGCTCAAGCCTTGGACGTTCAATTGCACGCTCATGCTGCCTCCTTGCGCGCGCCGCGCCACTTACGCCACAGTCCAGCCAGACCTTGCGGCATGAACAAGAGCAACAGAATCAAGGTCAGGCCGTAGATCAGGCGCTGGTACTGCTGCAAATCACGCAGCAGCTCGGGCAAGGGGATCAAAATGGCAGCGCCAATCACCGCACCGGCCAAAGCACCCACACCACCCAGCACATTCATGATGACGGCGTTCACCGCAGTCCAGAAGCCAAAAGAATCCGGCGAGATATAGCCCTGGTAATGGGCGTACAAGCTGCCCGTCCAGCCAGCAATCAGGGCGCTCAGTACAAACACGCTGACCCGAAAACGCAGCACATTCAGCCCACCCGAACGCACCAGCTGTTCGTTCTGATGCAAGGAGTCCGCCACCATGCCCCATTCGCGGCGGTACAGGGCCCGCAGCACGAAATACACCACCAAAGCAAAGCTGACCGTCACCAGATACACGCCGTAGCGTCCCTCGGGAATTGGCAAGCTGGCTTGCAGGGATGGAATCTGGCCAAAGCCGTTATTGCCACCAAACAGTTCGTGGAACTCGATAAAGCACAGCACCACGGCTTCGCCCAGGGCGAAGGTCAAGAGCGCGAAATGCACACCCTTGATACGCATAAAAATAGGGCCGGTGATCACAGCTAATGCTGCCGTCAATACTCCGGCGCCCAAAAACGCGGCTGGAAAAGACCAGCCATAATCTCGACTCAAAATGGCCGAGGCATACGCCCCCAGCCCAAACAAGGCGCCATGGGCCAGCGAGAGCTGCCCAATGCGCAAAACCAGATTCATGCTCATGGCCAGACAGGCGTACAGGGACACCATAATGGCCAAATGCAGAAAGAAGCGCGGTTGCCCGGCCCACACGGGCCAGCCCAACAAGACCACGATCAGGACCAGATGCCAGGCCCATTGCAAAGCACCGTCGCGCGGATAAAAAGAAGCTGTTTTGATCGCGCTCATGACGATTTCCCCATCAGGCCACTGGGTTTAACCAACAGCACAGCCATCACAATCAAGAAGGACAGCATGGTTGCAACGGTGGCGTTATAGAAAGTGGACGCCACGGCCTCGGTAACACTCAGAATCAGGGCGGCAATGACCGCACCGGGCAAGCTGCCCAAACCACCTAAAACCACAATAATGAAGGCCTTCACCACCACGGCTTCGCCCATATAGGGGTGCACGGTGTAGACCGGGGCCATCAAGGCGCCGGACAAACCGGCCAGACCACAGCTCAAGGCAAAGGTCAGGGCCATGATCTTCCAGGAACTGACACCTTGCAGACGCGCCACTTCCCGATCCTGCGCCACAGCGCGAATCGTCATGCCGACACGGGTGCGTTCGATCAGGAAATAAAAGCCTGCCAAGGCCAGCACACTCATGCCCACGATCAGCAATTGATCCTTGGCAAAGAAGGCTTGGCCTATCTGCCAGGCACCCTCAACCGGACGACGTACCGACTGCTCATCCACCGAGAACAGTAGCGAGATCCCAGCCTGCAAAGTAATGGCCAATGCCAGGGACATGATCATGCCGCCCATTTCGTCACCCACAAAGCGACGGAACAGGCCACGTTCAGCCAGTAAACCCAGGAACCCCACCAGCACGGCAGCGGCCGCGATAGAGGGCAGGTAAGGCCAGCCAAACTGACCATAAAATACATACATGGCGTAAGCGCCCAGCATGTAGAACTCGCCGTGAGCGAAGTTCACCACCCGCAAGATGCCAAACACCAGCGTGAAACCCAGGGCAACCAGGGCATACACAAAGGTGGACATCAGGGCGATGATGGCGATTTGCATTGCGATCTGCATAATTGCTAACCGTATTAAGGTGCACTCCACCGCCGTGGCGGAGTGCGTACTGAAACAAAACCGGTAATTAGCGGGCGTCGAACTTATTGATGACCTTGGCCTTGCCGCCCTCGATCACGCCCAGATAGGCCGGTGTGGCGATCTGATGGTTGACGCCGTACACGTCCTTGCCACCCCAGACAATGGCGCCTTGAATACCGTCAAAACTGTTATTAGCTTCGATACGAGCACGAACAGCGTCGGTATCATCCACAGTGCCTGCTTCCTGGATCGCCTTAAACAGCAAATGGGTGGCGTCGTAGAAGTAGAAAACGAAGTCATCCATGCTGTTGCTGTGGATTTTGGCGTAGGACTGGCTCAGCTTTTGGTAAGGCTCGCTGGATGGGTCTGCTGACAGGTACACCAAAGTGCCCTGCGCATTGTCTGCACCGGCGGACTTCACTGTTTCAGCCACGTTATTGCCGCCAAACTTGGTGAACTGGCCTTTAAAGCCCATTTCACGCGCCTGACGAATCACAATGCCGGCCGGGCCGGGTGGCACCGTATCCAGTTCAATGAAGTCCACGTTCTTGGCCAGAATGCTGGTCAGCAAGGTGCGGAAGTCGTTTTGCGAGCGTTCAAAGAACTTGGTTTCGGCTACGTCGTAACCGGCGTCCTTATAAGCGGCGGTCTGGATTTTTTGCGTGCTCCAGCCGGTAGCATCGTTAGGCGACAAAATTGCCAGACGCTTGAGCTCGGGGCGTTCCTGTTTCAACCAGCCGATCAACTGGCGGTTGTATTCGTACTGAGTAGGGAGCACGCGGAACATATATTTCGTGTTCGCATCCAGCACCTCAGTCGAGTAGCTGTTGGACAGCATGATGACCTTGTTGCGCTCGGTAATCGGCTTCATGGCCATGACCGAGGCCGAACCAATCGGGCCGATGATGTAGTTCACTTCATCCTGATCAATCAGACGATTGGTGGCGGTGACCGCGTCTGCTGCTTTGTAGTGGTCGTCATAAGTCAGCACTTCAACGGTGTACTTCTTGTCACCCACAGCCAGGCCACCGGCCTGATTGATCTCGTCCACGGCGATTTTCACGCCACCATCAATGGCCAGACCCCACGGTGCGCCTGGACCTGTCATGCCTCCCACTACACCCAGCTTGAGCGTTTCAGCCTGCGCGCCTAGCGCGGCCACCATCCCTGCTGCTGCCAGTACACCCCGAATCCCGTTTTTCATGGACCTGCTCCTATTAATTGACCGGACATAATTGTTGTTTGATACGAACAATATAATAAGGAGGCAATACTTGTCTACGGAAATATGGATTGATAATGACCTTATAACGCTGATCTATAGGGGGATTTGTTAAAACTTAAGGGAAAACACCGAGAGTCGCTGTCGGCTTATTTGTACGGACTTTAGCCTATATATTTATAAGAAAAAGTAATGACGGGGGCGTGCATTTGTAGTGAGGGGCGCTACAGCATCCCATAAACACCGGACATAAAGAAAGGCCGCTTTCCATGACAGAAAGCGGCCTTCTGGTCCCACAGAATTAAGGCATCAAGCAGCGCTTGGGCTGGCCTGTGTTTCCAGCTGAGCAAAAAAGAACTGCAAGCGATCCATAGCCTGCTCGATCTGCTCATACGAGGCGGAGCCAAAGCACAGGCGCAAGAAGCCTTCGCCTTGTGGGCCGTAAAAGCTACCTGCCTCAACCACCACACGGGCCTCATTCAGCAGCCGCTCGGCCAGCTCTTGCGAAGGCACACCGGTAGCGCGTACATCCGCAAAGGCATAAATCGTGCCTTCCACATGGGCGCAGCTGACATTGGGCAGGGCGTTCAGGCGTTGCAGCATCATGCGGCGCTTCGTGTCGTCTTCGGCAATCATCTCGCGCAGGGCGGTTTTTTGTCCCACCACGGCCTCCAGCGCCCCCGCCTGGATAAAGGTATTCACATGGGTGACGTCATTGGCGGTGATCTTCAACAGGCCGGGCATCAACCAGGCAGGCGCGGCCAGATAACCAATGCGCCAGCCGTCCATGGCGTAAGACTTGGTAAAGGCAAACATGGACACGCTGCGCTCTTGCATTCCGGGCAGGGAGGCGATGCTGATATGTTCGGCCCCGTCGTAGGTAATGTCTTCGTAGACTTCGTCCGACACCACGATCAGATCATGCTTGATGGCCAATTGCGCCAGCGCTTCCAGCTCGCTGCGGCGATAGACGCGGCCGGTAGGATTGGCCGGATTCACCAGCACCACCATGCGAGTGTGCGGCGTAATCGCGGCTTCGATGGCGGCCGGATCAATGGCAAAGTCCTGCTCGCGGTTCAAGGGCACCAACACGGGCTTTGCTCCAGCCAGCTCGATTTTGCCAATGTGCTGCGGGTAGTGCGGTGAGAGCAAAATCACCTCATCGCCCTCGTCCAGAGTAGCGAAAAAGGCGGCAAAGGAGGCGTGGGTAAGCCCATTGGTAACCAGCACATCATCCGGGCCTACATCCAGCTTGTTTTGCGTGCGCAGCTTGGCGGCCAAGGCTTCGCGCAAGGCGGGCACACCGCGCAAATCGCTGTAATGCACCTCGCCACGCATCAGGGCATCGGCAGCCGCTTGTTTGATTGCCACGGGGGTGTCGGCATGCGGACGGCCCACTTCCAGATGAATCAAGTCCGAGGTATCGCCTTGCAAACGAGCCGCCTGCTCGTACATGCCAAAGGATTTCAAAGAGGTGCCGGTAATACGTTTTGCTAGCTTCATGAAAAAATTTTCCTTCAGAATAAGGCAGGCCACTGCGCCTGCCGGAAACTATCCCGCCCTAAGCAGCCAAGGACTGGATCACTTTGCCCAAAAAGGACTCGCAGGCCGCCAATTGCTCCAGGCTGACGTACTCATCAGCCTTGTGCGCCACGGTGATAGAGCCGGGCCCGCACACAATGCTGGGTACACCCGCTTCCTGGAAAAACGACGCTTCTGTGCCATAGGCCACGCGTTGTGCCGCCGATTCACCCAGCAAGGCCATAGCCATTTTTTTCAGTTCCTGGCTTTCCTCATCGTCCAGGGCAGGAATGCTGCCCAGACACTCGAACTCAATGGCGGCATCACCATGGCGTGCCTTCATGCGCGGCAAGACCTGCTCAAAAGCAAAGCGACGCAAATTGCTGATGAAGCCGTCCGGGTCCACGCCCGGCAGGTAGCGATACTCAAAGGAGAACTCACAGTGGGCCGGGATGATATTCATGCCATTGCCACCCGAAATCGTGTTGGTGGAAATGGTGGAGAAGGGCACATCAAACCCTTCGATGCGCTTACCGCTATTGGCTTCCTCATCAGCCAGATGCTGAATGTGCGACACCAGATTGGCAGCATATTCAATGGCGTTCAGCCCATGCGGTGTCAAAGAAGAATGCGCGGCGCAGCCTTTGACACGGCAGCGGTAAATACGGCCACCTTTATGGGCGGCTACCACCCGCATGCTGGTGGGCTCGCCCACAATGCAGCCACTGGGCTGGATGCCTGCTTTACGCATTTCTTCGATCAGGCCGGGAATACCCAGACAGCCCACTTCTTCGTCGTAGCTCAAAGCCAAATGCACGGGCTCGCGCAGCCTCATCGAGCCCAGGCTCTGCGCCTGCGCCATGGCCACACCGATAAAACCCTTCATGTCGCAGGCACCACGGCCAAACAGCCGCCCATCCCGAATCTGGGCCTGGAAAGGATCGCCTGACCATGCCTGCCCATCCACCGGCACCACATCCGTATGGCCGGATAGCACCACACCGCCGGGTCCCTGCCCAAAGGTCGCCAGCAGATTGGCTTTGGAGCGCGATTCGTTGTAATCAAAACGCACTTGTGCTCCGGCCGATTCGAGCCGATTGGCAGCCCACTCAATCAATGCCAGATTGGAGTTCCTGCTCACCGTATCAAAGCCAATCAGGGACGAAACGTGTTCAATCACCTGGGCCGAGGGGGCCACCTGACTGCTCATATGCCTGCTCCTTATTGCTATTATTCAAAACTGAATTCAGTTTATAGAGCAGGTATACGAGTGTCAACGCATCTAGGTGTTTGTACTAGAAATTTGCCTTTTTATTTTTATAAATTCCTTTAAATTCAATTAACTAATAAATCAAGCAGTTGCTTTATACCTATAGTTCTTATTGACCATCAAGTATGAAAATGAATATATTCACCACAACTGAGTTCAACTGAATTCACTTACTGCGATTACCAATAAGGACTACTATGAGACAACAATCGCGCCCCGCAGACCCGGCCCCCTCCAAGGCCGAAGATCTGCTGTTCGGCAAAATTCTCTGGCGGCTGATGCCCATCTTGTTCATCAGCTACATCGTTGCCTACATCGACCGCGTCAATGTGGGCTTTGCCAAGCTGCAAATGCTGCAAGACCTGAATTTTTCAGCGGAAGTCTATGGCCTGGGTTCAGGCATATTCTTTGTGGGCTTTTTGTTGTTTGAGATCCCCAGCAACCTCTTGCTGTATCGCTTTGGAGCACGCGCCTGGCTGACACGCATCATGATCACCTGGGGCATCCTGTCCGTGCTGACCATGTTCGTCACCACCCCCACGCAGTTCTATATCATCCGCTTCCTGCTGGGTGTGGCTGAAGCCGGCTTTCTGCCTGGCGTGGTGTACTACCTGGCGCAATGGTTTCCGCCGCAACGCCAAGGCCGTGTCATGGCTACGCTGGTCACGGCAGCCGCCGCGGGCGGCATGATTGTGGGCCCGCTGTCGGGCTGGATCATGGACGTGTTTTCCGACTCGGCACACCTGCATAACTGGCAATGGCTGTTCTTGTTGCAGGGCCTGCCCGCCGTCTTTGTCGCCGCCTTGCTGTGGGTCACCTTGCCCAACCGTCCGGAAGACGCCAAGTGGCTTAGCCAGGAAGAAAAAACGCTTCTGCATACGCTGAACCAGGACGCGCAACGCGAACTGCCCCGGAAAGACAAAATTGCTGAAGTGCTGGGCAAACCCAATGTGTGGTGGCTAGCTTGCGTGCTGCTTTCCCTGAATCTGGGTATTTATGCCGTAATCTTCTGGACGCCCACCATCATTCAAGAAGCAGGCATCAAGAGCCTGACGCATATTGGCTATATTGCCGCCTTGCCCTATGCCGCTTCAGCCCTGGCCATGCTGGTTCTGGGCCGCTCCTCTGATTACTTTGGCGAACGACGCTGGCATCTGGCCATCGCCTGCGCCGGTGGCGCCATAGGCCTGCTGCTGACCGCCTTGGCCCCCGATCCTACGGTCCGCATTATTGGCGTCATCATCGCCACCGCCATGTTTATTGGTGGCACCCCACTGGTCTGGGCCCTGGCCGGTAATTTCATGAGTGGCCGCGCCGCTGCAACCGGCTATGCGCTGATCAATGCCGTAGCGGCATTAGGTGGTTTGTTTGGCCCCTATGCCATGGGATTGGCTCAAGAGATGAGCGGCAACACCAGCAGCGCCGTGCTGACCATCGCCGGTCTGGCCGTGCTGGGTGGGCTGTGCGTCTTTGCTTTACCGTCTGCTCGCCAACAAACCGCCCTGGATCAGGCGGGCAAATTGAACGCCGTTCCCAGCAAAGGCGGTGCCCAATGATGCGCCGCCACCTAAAACTGGCTGTTGCTGGCTGTATTGGCTTGGCTACGCTGAGCCCCAGCGCCATCGCCCAAACCAGCAACACGGTCACCTTGTATGGGATTCTGGACGCGGGCCTGACCTGGATCAGCAATGCCAATGGCCCCTCCAAAACCACGCTGGATACCGGTGTGATGCAGGGCAACCGCCTGGGCCTGCGCGGTTCCGAATCCCTGGGCAATGGTTTGAGCGCCATCTTCCAACTGGAAAACGGCTTTTCCATGGCAACGGGCGAAATGGGTCAGGGCGGGGCATTGTGGGGCCGACAAGCCTGGCTGGGCCTGAAGTCCGATTACGCAGGCAGCCTGAAACTGGGCCGCCAGTACGACTTCTTCACCGATACCCTGCAAGCCTTTTACACCCCGACCTGGTCAGCAGGCGGTTACTCCAACAGCCCGCTGGATAACGACCGAATGAGCGGCCAACGGGTTAATCAATCCGTTAAATACGTGACGCCCTCTTTTGGCGGCGTAGAGTTGGGTGCCATGTACGGCTTCCCGGAACGACGCGAAGGCCAAGCTCAAACCGGACGCACCATCAGCTTTACGGCCAACTATAAAAACGGCAACTTTGCGACGGGGGCCGCCTATACCGAAGTCAAGGAAGCCAGCCTGGACATCAGCCCCCTGACTGGCGGTGGTGCATCCAATCGGGTCGGTGGCCGCTACCTGCGCGACTGGGGCATAGGAGCCAACTACGCCTTCGACAAAATCACCGTGTATGGCGTGTTCTCTCAAGCGTTGTACGTGGCCCCCGATGGCCAGCAAAAGAACCACACCTTCCGCAACTACCAGCTGGGTTTTGCGTGGCGCGCGGCACCCAATCTGGTATTGGGGCCGGGCTATGGGCTGACGACTCTGGGTTCGAACAAATACCATCAGCTGAACCTGACAGCAGACTACTTCCTGTCCAAGCGCACGGATATCTATACCCAGGCGATTATCCAGCACGCACAAGGCGAGGGCGCTACCGCCAACGTCATCAGCATGCCCAGTTCTACGGGACGTAATCAGACCTTATTAAGGGTGGGGATACGGACCAAGTTCTAGGCACAAACCCGGTCAGCGCAGCGGGGTCTGTACGATACAATCATCCATTCTTTTCTGATCGGTTTCGTATGGCGACTTCGACTAGTAAATCCACCCAGGCAAGCAAAGCAGAAACGCTGGTGGACACCATTTATCGGGACACCCGCAAGCGTTTGAACGCGGGCGACTGGCACCCCGGAGACCGCCTGCTGGATTACGAGCTGGCCGAGCGCTTTGGCTGCACCCGCATGCCCGTGCGGCAGGCCCTGCTGCGACTGGTTAACGAAGGATTACTGAACAGCACCACACGGGGATTTCAGGTCCCCGTGCTGACCGACGCCATGGTGCGCGATATCTTCGAGCTGCGCCGCATTCTGGAACCCGCTGCCGCCGCTCTGGCTGTCAACATCGCGGACCGCGATCAGTTAAATGCAGGCCTTAGTAAAGCGATAGATCTGGCCAAAGTGGCCATGGTGCACAAAGACGCGGCGTTAATGTTCAGTGCCAACGCCAGCTTTCGCCAGGCTTGGCTGCAATGCGTACACAACGAGCGCCTGCTGGACGCCATCGCCATGTCCGCCGACCACGCCAACCAAGTGCGCTTTGCCAATACAACCGACACCAACAGCTATCACATCACCGTGGAGGCGCTGGAGAAGCTGGGCAAGGCCCTGACCAGTGGCGATCCAGAGCGTGCACGGAGTGAAATGGTGGATTTTCTGAAGTTGGCGGAGGCTTCGTATTTCTTGCGTAGACAGCAAATCGATACCGCCCCCGCCCTGGGATCATAAAGACACGGTCTGCATGTATTGGTCAAAGCGGGCTTCGGCGAAGCGGAACCAAAGCAGCTCATCTTTTTGGAAAGCGCGGTAGTCGGCATAAATAGTGCGCCACTGCGGATTGCTTTCGTTCAGTTCCGCATACAGCTCCTGACTGGCCTTAAACGAGGCATCCAACACTTCCTTGGAAAAAGGCAGGACTTTGGCGCCCTGACCCACCAGCTCTTTCAAGGCGCCGGGATTGCGCGCATCGTATTTAGCCTGCATGTCCACGTGTGCATACGTGCTGGCAGCCGCGACGATATCTTTGTAATGCTGTGACAAGCCGTCATACGCTTTTTTGTTGACCAATAAATCTAGACCCACTGACCCTTCCCACCAGCCGGGGTAATAGTAGTAGGGCGCTACTTTATGAAAGCCCAAACGCAAATCGTCATACGGCCCCACCCATTCCGCCGCATCAATCACGCCTTTTTCCAGCGCTTGATACACCTCGCCCCCCGCGATGTTCTGGGGAATACCGCCCAGTTTTTCAATCACTTTCCCGGGCAGGCCGCCAATACGAATCTTCAAGCCGCGCACGTCCTCGGGCGTATTGATCTGCTTGCGAAACCAGCCCCCCATCTGCACACCGCTGTTCCCACAGGGGAAATTAACGATGTTGTAGTTGGCATAAAAATCTCGGGTCAGCTTTAAGCCATTGCCGTGGTACATCCACGCCGTCAACTGGCGAGAGTTCATCCCAAAAGGGATGGCACAGCTCAAGGCAAAGGCTTCATTTTTGCCAAAGAAATAATAGGGTGCGGTATGCGCCGCTTCTACCGAGTTTTGCTCCAGGGCATCCACCACGCCCATAGCCGGCATCAGCTCACCACCGGCATGCACAGAGATATTGAACTTGCCGTCGCTCAGCTCACGCACCTTCTGCGCAAAGACCTCCCCACCGCCATAAATGGTATCCAGATGCTTGGGAAAGCTGGATGCCAGACGCCAGCGCAGGTTCTCTTGCGCCTTGACCACAGCCGGGGCCATACCACTGGCCACAATGCCGGCCAGGCCGGTCAGTTTTAGTAGTGCTCGTCGTTCCACGTTATGTCTCCTCGTTCTGATTATGGGTATAGGCAGCCTGCCCCCAACGGATCAGGCTGCGAGTGGGACGTATCAATCAAACATATCGGGCTGGGTGCGCAGCAAGTTTTCCCAGATGGGCTGAAAGTGCAGCCAGCCAATGTATTCACTGCCCACGTGTTCACGGCTATAACGAGCGCGCTCAGGGGTGACCAGTGTGGGCGTAAGGCCGGTGGCCGCCACCATCAATTGCTGCTGGCAACAGCGCTCCAGGGCAATAAACCAAAAGGCCGCCGCCTCGATACTGTGACGGCTGGCAGTGAGCAGACCATGATTCTGGTGAATCGCCGCTTTCACGCCGGCAAAGGCATTAGCTACCTTATGACCCGCTTTGGTTTCTACTGCCACCTGACCTGCCTCTTCGCGAATGACAACATGGTCTTCAAAAAAGGCGGCAGCATCTTGGGTAATAGGCAGGATTTCCTGCCCCAAGGCGGCAAAAGCCGTGCCGTAAACCGTATGCGCATGGCACATAGCCACAATGTCAGGGTGTTCCTCATGCACGGCGGCATGGAGCACAAAACCAGCACGGTTAATGGCGTAATCTCCTTCGATGACCTTACCCTCGTGGTCCGCCAAAATCAGGTTGGAGACCTTCACATCGGCAAAATGGACGGCCATCGGGTTGGTCCAGTACAGACCAGAATGCTCGGGGTCACGCACGGTCAGGTGACCCGCAAAACCATAGTCCAGACCATGCAAGGCAAAGGCGCGGCAGGCCGCCACCAGGCGTTGCTTCAAATGCGTGCGAGCTTCTTCAAAAGAATCAAACTCAGGCTCGTCAGGGTAGATCAGGCCCTGTTGCTCGGGCTGATAAATCGATTTTCGGCCCGTCATGGCCAGTATTTCATTGATGTTGGGTTTTGCGTTCATGGGAAGCACTCCTTCGGGTTCGGCAAGATATTGCGTTGCCCGCACGCCAGCCCATCCAGCGCAGCGTACGGGTAAAACGTAAATTCATGGTAGGGGTCGAAAACCATGAATGACAAACGAAGGTTTTTCAGCTATTGATTAAAAATATTCATCTAATTGGATTTCCCCCATGCGGTCCATCCCTAATTTCGCCTGGTTACGCGCCTTTGAATCCGCCGCACGGCTAGAGAGTTTCAGTATGGCCGCGGACGAACTGCACCTGACACCCTCGGCAATCAGCCACCAAGTCAAAAGTCTGGAAACCCATTTGGGCCGCAGCCTGTTCGTGCGGCACAACCGACGTGTCAGCCTGAATAGCCACGGGCAGGAGTTCTATCGAGAACTGGCACCGCTGCTGGACCAGCTAGCCCGACTGTGCGAAGAAACCCAAGGCCAGGCTAGTGCCACCCCAGCACTCACAGTGCATTGCGCACCCAGCTTGGCCGTAAAGTGGCTGGGGCCGCGCTTGCACGCCTTCATGCGCGAACATCCGGGTCTTGCCATTCACCTGCGCACCGACGCCACCCCGCCTGACTTGCATCAAGCCACCGACATAGACTGCGTCATCAGCTACGCCCATGCCCCGCGTCATGATCCCCGGCTGGTCGTGGAATCCCTGCATCCGGAACCTCTGCTGCCTTTATGCTCGCCCAAACTCTATGCCACGCTGGCCCTGCACCAGCCCTGGTATCTGCATCTGCCACTGATCGACTCCACCATCAGCCCCGTCAGCTGGGCCGATTGGTTTGGCAGCAATGGTATGGCGCCGCCTCCTGGGCCGCGTCTGTCTTTTGACCGAGGCGCGATGGCCGTGGCGGCAGCGGTCGACCAACTGGGTGTGACCTTGGAAACAGTGCGATTTGCGGAGCGCGAACTGGCCAGCCGTGAGCTGCTGATCCTGCCCGCGCCCAACGAGCGCACTCTGCAACGCGAGATGCATTTTTTCTACTATCGCAACCAGCGCGACACCTTGAAACGCATCGAACATCTACGCGACTGGCTGCTGCGCGAAGCCAGCTTGACCCCACTGCGCTAAGCCGCTCCATCCAGCCCTAGGGATTTCCCCCGCTCTCCGGATTTTTGCTTGACACCTCGAATAACACCCCACAATACTGAACTCTGTATACAGAACACAGAACTCACCAAAAGGAGACAGTATGAAGGTGTTTTATGACAAGGACGGCGACCTGGGCCTGGTGCAACAACGCCGGGTTGCCATCATTGGCTACGGCTCTCAAGGCCATGCTCACGCACTGAATCTGCGTGATTCGGGCGTGCAGGTAGTTGTGGGCCTGCGCCCCAACAGCGCATCACGTCAAAAGGCTGCCATCGCCCGTCTGACCGTCGCTGACATCCCGACTGCTGTCCAGCAAGCCGACATTGTGATGTTGCTCCTACCCGACGAGGATATTGCCCGCGTTTACGAGCAGGATGTCGCTCCCCATATCCGGTCTGGAGCCACCTTGGGTTTTGCCCATGGCTTCAACATCCACTACGGCCAAGTGCAGCCCCGCGAGGACCTGGATGTAATCATGGTCGCCCCCAAAGCTCCCGGCCATACCGTACGTTCCACCTACGTGGAAGGCGGTGGTGTGCCGCACCTGATTGCCATTCATGCCGACCGCTCCGGTCAGGCCCGTGACCTGGCCATGTCCTACGCCATTGCCAACGGAGGCGGCCGCTCCGGTGTCATTGAAACCGACTTCCGCGAAGAAACTGAAACCGATCTGTTTGGCGAGCAAGCCGTTCTGTGCGGCGGCATGGTGGACTTGGTCAAGTGCGGCTTTGAGACTCTGGTCGAGGCAGGTTATGCCGAAGAGATGGCCTACTTTGAATGCCTGCACGAACTCAAGCTGATCGTGGATTTGCTCTACGAAGGCGGCATCGCCAACCTGAACTACAGCATTTCCAACAATGCCGAGTTTGGTGAATACCAGGCTGGCCCGCGCATCGTGACAGAGGCCACCCGCCAGGCCATGAAAGCACTGCTGCAGGATATTCAGGACGGCACCTATGCCAAGAACTTCATTCTGGAAAGCCGGGCAGGGCAGCCCAGCCTGAACGCCCATCGCCGCCTGAACCAGCGCCACCGTCTTGAAATTGTTGGCGAGCAACTGCGCGCCATGATGCCCTGGATCAACGCCCAAGCCCTGGTTGATCGCAACGTTGCCTGACCCTTCCACCATTGATCTGCACACGAGGACCGACATGATTGAGAAAAAACTGATTCCCTTTGGCGGCTACTACACCAACCGCACCCCTGACCACGACCCTGAGCTGACCGAAGTAGGGGCAGGCACACCGATGGGCGAATACATGCGTCGCTTCTGGCATCCCGTCTGCATGGCTGCCGAACTGACCGATACCCCCCGTTTTCTGAAAATCCTGGGTGAAGAGCTGGTGGCTTTTCGCGACAAAAGTGGCCAGATCGGCTTGCTGCACGCCCATTGTGCGCACCGCGGCGCCTCGCTGGAATACGGTGCCATTCAAGAGAAGGGCATTATGTGCTGCTATCACGGCATGGTGTTCGATGTGGACGGTACCTGTCTGCACGTGCCGTACCCCAAAGGTGAAGAGGCCGAGGGCGAAAAATACGCGTGCTCCATTCGCCAGGGCGCTTACAAAGCCTTCGAGCGCCACGGCCTGATCTTCGCCTATATGGGCCCTCCCGATGCCGAACCGCCTTTCCCCGAGTGGGAGGAAAACTTCACCGTTCTGCCCGGTGACGAGCTGGTGGCCTTTAGCAACTTTCAGCACTGCAACTGGCTGCAAGTCCAAGATAACTCGGCGGACAACTTCCACCCTACGGCACTACATGCAGCCAAAAACGTGGTGGGCGGCAATTACCAAGGGACGACATTTGACGAAGTCGGTGCGGCCTCCATGGAAGTGGCCCCGGACATGCAGTTCATCCCCGTCCACAACGGTCGCAGTTTGGCCTGCGCAGGTGCCCGCCGTTCCAGCAAAGACAATCTGTTCATCCGGGTCCAGCACCAGATTCTGCCGAACCTGAGCTTGCACGCCTATACCTCGGAAGATGGCTCACAACAGAAATTCTTCAGCCGCTTTCATATTGTGCGCTGGACTGTTCCAGTCGACGACCTGAACAGCAAGATGATTGGCTGGCGTGTCATGGGCCCAGGCATTGATACCCGTGGTGTGGGCAATAAAGACATGGTGGGTTACGAGACCATCGACTTCCTGGAAGGGCAGGTTGCCATGCGCCGCCCCGAACGCTTTGGGGACTACAAGCTGGAAGACTTCCCCCCTATCCCGGGCGATCACCGTGCCCGTCACAACTATAAGGAATGCCAGCAGGCGCCCGGCGACTACGAGGCCATCATCAGCCAACGCCCCATTGCCGTCCATGCCTTGGAAAACCCGACCAAGTTCGACGCAGGCTTGTATATGTTCCGCAAGATGCTGCGCGATGCTTTGCGTGGCACCAACCCGGCCGCCACGCCTGAAGGCTTCGCCCAATGGCTGCGGGACTGCGGGGGCGCACCAAACAGTTATTGCTCGGGCAATGTGCTGGAAATCCCCGAATCCGAGGATCTGGCTCAGGAAGTGGCACGTCGCCGTCATGCCACACGCGAAATCGTACGCATTCTGACTTCCGCCGACGGCCTGAAAGGGGCTGAGCGCGAAGCTTTCGTCAAACAAAGCATGCAAGAACTGCAACAGTCGCTAAACAGCGTCGCTGCCGAATCCTGATCGCCAGTCGCACCCGTCTGCTTGCGGACGGGTACCCTCACGGAGAGCGCCATGAACGCTATTGCAGAACCCGCTACCCCCGTCCAGGCGGTCACCACTCAGGACGGGCTACTATCCCTGCGAATCAGGCAAATTCGCTACGAAGCACAGGGCATCAACTCCTATGAGCTGAGTTGCCCACACGGTGGCGAGCTCCCCGCCTTTGAGGCGGGAGCCCACATAGACGTACACATCCAGCCTGGGCTGATACGTCAGTATTCGCTGTGCAACCCACCGCATGAGCGTCACCGCTACGTGATCGCCGTCCTGCGCGACGCCAACGGCCGGGGCGGCTCGCGTGCCTTGCACGATGCGCTTCACGTGCAGCAAATCATCACCATCAGCCCCCCCCGCAACCATTTTCAGCTGGACCCCAAAGCCCGGCGCTCCATCTTGCTGGCTGGAGGAATTGGGATCACCCCCATCAAGGCCATGGCCCACTTTCTGGAATCCCAGGGTCAGCCTTTTGAACTGCACTACTGCACCCGCAACACAGACACTGCCGCATTTGGTACAGATATGGCCGCCTGGCAAGCACAAGGCCAGCTGCATCTCCATCTGGACAATGGCAACCCCGAACAGGGCCTGAATCTGAAAGATTTGCTGGCCCAGGCTCCCGAGGGCACCCATGTGTATTACTGCGGTCCTGCCGGTTTCATGCTGGCCTGTTCCCAGGCCAGCGCACACTGGCCCACCGGCTCGGTGCATTGCGAACACTTCAAAGCACCCGAACCGGCTGCCGATACCCACAGCTTGCCTGCGGGGGCCTTTATCGCCCAGATCGCCAGTACCGGCCAACGTATTGATGTGGCTCCTGAGCAGACCTTAAGCGATGCATTGAACCAGGCCGGGGTGCCCATTGCCACCTCCTGCGTCTCAGGGCTGTGCGGCACGTGCCGCGTCAATTACCTGCAAGGCGAGGTGGATCATCAGGATTACATCCTTAGTCCCGACGAGCAGGCCCATTGCCTGACGGCCTGCGTGTCCCGAGCCCGCTCGGGAGTTCTGGTCCTGGACCTCTAAGCCATCCTGCCAGTCCTGGTCCCGCCAGGACACTGCACACTGACGCAGCACATTTGTTGACCAAGGAGCAACACGCTATCTGTCAGCGGCCCATGCGCCGCCATTCACGCATTACTCCCTTGCAGCACGACAAGGATCACAACAATATTCGCGGAGACAAAATGACAGCATTAAAAACCATGGTGGGGGGCATAGACCACCTGAACCGAGGTATCGGTTTCATCATCAAATGGCTATTGCTGGCCACCACCCTGTTAAGCGCCAGCAATGCCATCACCCGTAAGGCCTTTGATCTGAGTTCCAACGGCATGCTGGAAGCCCAGTGGTATCTGTACGCAGCCGTTTTCCTGTTGGGTGGCGGCTACTGCTTCTTAAGTAATAGCCACGTACGTATCGACTTCATTTCCACCCGTCTGGGGGCGCGCGGCCGCAATCTGGTCGATGTCGTGGGCATCCTTCTGGTGCTGGTCCCTTTCTGTGTATTCGTTATCCACCTCAGCTGGGGCTTTTTCACCGCCGCCTGGCATTCTGGCGAGATGTCGGGCAATGCAGGCGGGTTAGTGCGTTGGCCCGCTTATCTACTGATCCCGGCCGGCTTTAGCTTGCTGCTGCTGCAAGCCCTGGCCGAACTGGCTAAACGAGTTCTGTTCCTGATCGGCAAGGGCGTAGACAGCATTGCCGAAGAAGGCTCGCAGGACACCCCCATAGCAGTACCGACTGAGGCCCTCTCCGCCACCACCACCAGCGGGGTGCCGCGATGATCGCCACTTTTATTACGGACTACTTCGTCCCCATCATGTTCCTGAGCCTGATTGTGCTCTTGCTGACCGGCTTTCCCGTGGCCTTCGGTCTGGCAGCCACCGGTCTGGTGTTCGGCGTACTGGGGATCGCCTTGGAGCTGTTTCCCACCAATCTGTTCCAGGTTTTGCCGCTGCGCATCTTTGGCATTATGCAAAACGAAACCATGCTGGCCATTCCCTTTTTCACCTTGATGGGCATCATCCTGGAACGCTCAGGCATGGCCGAGGACCTACTTGAAACCATGGGCCAGTTATTTGGCGCTGTCCGTGGTGGCCTGGCCGTCTCAGTCGTACTAGTCGGCGCTTTGTTGGCCGCCTCTACAGGGGTGACCTCTGCAGTCGTGATTTCCATGGGCCTGATTTCTTTGCCCGTCATGTTGCGCTATGGCTACAAGCGGGAAATCGCCAGTGGTGTCATCACGGCATCGGGCGCATTGGTTCAGGCCCTGCCTCCTTCTTTGGTACTGATTGTGATGGCTGACCAATTAGGACGCTCGGTCGGCGATATGTACGCGGCAGCCTTGGGTCCTGGTCTCTTGCTGCTGGTCATCTACATTGTTTTCATCGTTGTTCTGGCCTTGCTACGCCCATCCTGGATGCCCGCTCTGCCCGAACAGGCGCGCAGCCAAACCACGGCCACCGGTGCCAGCGGACGACGTTCACTGGGAATGCTGGTACTGGTCTGTACCTTCATCGGTTTTACCTGGGCTGGCCTGCATAACGAAGTCATGGCACAGGTTTTCTCCAAACCGGCACACGCACCCAGCGATCAAATCGCCATTACCGCCCTTATCGTGGCCTCCCTGAGTGCTCTGCTGTTTGCCTCAGTCAACCGCGTCACGGGCTGGGGATTGCTGTCCCATCTGGCCGAGCGCTTTGTTTTTGCCCTGATACCACCTGTTATTTTGATTTTCCTGGTCTTGGGCACTATTTTTCTCGGCATTGCCACCCCAACCGAGGGCGGAGCGATGGGCGCCATTGGTGCACTGGTGTTAGCCTTGGCACGCAAGCGTCTGACTTGGTCTTTGCTCAATCAAGCTCTGGAAAACACCGCCAAGCTGGCCATCTTCGTGATGTTCATCTTGATCGGCTCCACCGTCTTTAGCTTTACCTTCAGTGCAGCGGACGGCCACCTGTGGGTAGAACATCTGTTTGACGCCATTCCCGGCGGCGAACTGGGTTTTGTCATTGCGGTCAGTGCCATCATTTTTGTACTGGGCATGTTTCTGGACTTCTTCGAGATTGCCTTCATTGTGGTGCCCTTGCTAACACCCGTTGCCAACAGTCTGGGCATAGACCTGATCTGGTTCGGCATTGTGATTGCCTTGGTGCTACAGACCTCCTTTTTGACCCCCCCGTTCGGTTTTGCCTTGCTGTATTTACGCAGCGTGGCACCTCGATCCGACTATATTGATCCAGTTAGCCAGCAAACTATTCCGAGGGTTCGTACTCAGCAGATCTGGAAGGGCTCGGCCTACTTCGTCGTACTACAATTGCTGGTGGTCGGTATCGTCATTGCTTACCCACAACTGGTCACAGGGGGTTTACACAAGACCGTCAGCCTGAGCGAAGAAGAAATCCTGCTCCAGCTGAACCGTCCAGCACCTGATTTGGATTCCCTGGATGCAAGGCGGGCAGACGATCCGCTAAGCAATCCCTTTGAGGCACAAGCGAGCTCGGATCACGACCCCATGGCGGTGTTATTACAATCCATGCGATCCAGCCCTTGATGTAAAACCCATCGCCGCGGCGATGCCGCGGCACCAACCTGTTTTTAGTTTGTATCGGAGTTCCAGACCTCATGCATGCCAAGCTTTCCGGTAAGTTGCAGGCCCGTCCCCACTATGTTGACGAGGTCTATCGCATCCTGCTCGATGCCATCAGCGACGGTTCACTGGCCCCCGGTTCACGGATTACGCAGGAAGACATCGCTGAACAGCTCAAGGTGTCACGCTCACCCGTACTACAAGCCATTCAACTGCTAAAGAAAGATGGTTTGCTGCAGGATGCCGAAGGCCGCGGTGTCATGGTGGCCCCATTGAATCTGCACCATATCGGTCATCTTTACCAAGTACGGGGTGCCTTGGAGGCTCTTGCGACCAAGCTGGCAGCCCAGCAAAGTGCCATCCTGGACCCGGACCTGATCCGCCTGGGCCGTAAAGTGGCACGCGGACATGATGTACGCGCCATGATCGAAGCCGATGAAGCCTTTCACAAAGCAATTTACGAGGCCTCCGGCAATCCTATGATTGCCGAAAGCGCCCAAGTACACTGGGTTCACCTGCGACGTGTGATGGGCGCAGTACTGCAATCGGCCGAACAGCGCATGTCCATCTGGGACGAACACGAAGAACTGGCCGCTGCCATCGCCTCCGGCGACGAGGCAGGCGCGATCGCTATCTGCGAACGGCACATGAATAATGCCAGCGACAAACTGTTGAGCCGCTTACAGGAAATCCTGGAACAGCCAAGCTAAGTAAAGAAAGACTTAACGACAAACCGCCCCTTTTCAGGGGCGGTTTGTCGTCGGTAGAGCCAAGAAGCGACTACTTCCGTCTCATTCCATATTTGCCAAAGCCATCACCGGCACTGGTTTGACTGGCGCCTGGGCTTTATAAATCCCCACTTGCTCCATGCCACAGCCCAAACGACTGGCCAGCATTTGCGCCACCGTATGCTGGCAGTAACGCCCCTGGCACATGCCCATGCCAGTACGGCAAGCCAGTTTGATGCTGTTGATATCTGTCACGTAGGGGTGTGCATCCAGAAATTGAGTCACTTCCTGCGCGGTCACTTCTTCGCAACGACACACCACGGTATCCGGGGTGATACGTTGGGTCAGTGCGTCCAGCTTAGGAGCAGACAGCGTGATGACGGTATCCGTAAACCGGCGGTTGCGCTTCAAGCGTGCCATCAAGCCCAACAAGGTGTGCTCGATAGGCTCGTACGCCTGTTCAGTCAGCTCAAGCACGCACTGCCAAGCGGCCAGTTCTCCTTGCAAATGCGCATTGAAGGCGCCCGCAATACCCGTCTGCTCACCAGCCACCAGCACACCGGGTTGAGAGCTGCGCAGCCTATCGTCGTGCTCTACCAACCAACCCCCGGCTGCACTGTCCCAATACACGCCACACCCTGCCTGCCGCGCCAACTCTGTGCTGGCCAATAAGCCATAACCCACCACCACCGTATCCACGTCTACACGGCGCTGTGTATCGCCAATGGCCTGCCAATTGTGGTCCAGCTGGCACAGTATGGCCGCCTGTACTGACTCTTTTCCCTCTACACGCGCAATCCCTGTACCGAAGCGTAAAGGCACACCGTGACGGCGTAGTTTCCACAGGATGGCAATCAATTGTTTAACGAGTCTGGACTGCCCCGGCAGTGCCCGCGTAGCCCGCAGCATCTCTCGCATCTTAGGCAAGCTGCGGGAGATCGCCACTTCGGCAATCTGTGCGCCCGCATCCAACAATAGTTCAGCCACCAAAAGCAGCAAGGGATGACCGCCGACCAGCAAGAAACGCTGTCCCGGCATCAGGCTTTGGCTTTTGATCATGGTTTGTACTCCACCGGCCGTAAGCACCCCCGGCAAGGTCCAACCGGGAAAGGCCACGGGCAAGTCGTACGCACCCGCAGCAATCAACACCCGGCGTACTTTCAATACACTTGCCCCATTGGGTCCCGCAATCCCGACCTGGCGCAGATGTTCATCCTGCTGGTCATCAAAAATCCCCCAGACCAAGGTGCTGAAGTGCCATTGCACTGCTGTAGAGCCACGTGCCCATTCAAACAAGCTGTGCGAAAAGGGGTAGGTGTGCATCGAATCAGGATCAGCCGCCGCGAACTCCCCGGGGGCCTGGCGGAAAACCTGCCCACCAAAGCGTGCTTGCTCATCCACCACCGCCACCGTCAAACCCTGTGCGCTGGCGATACGGGCGGCAGACAGTCCTGCCGGGCCTGCCCCGACAATCAACAAATCTAATACTTCATACATCGTCAGCCACCTCGATCTGCATGCCGGTACGCACCGGCGTCATGCAACTGCGCAGTCCCTGCATACCATCAATGGTCACGATGCAGTCAAAGCACACACCCATATTGCACACCGGACGCCGCGGCGCACCACTGGCGGTACGGCGAAAGGCACCGACTCCGGCTGCCAGCAGGACGGTTGCCACGGTTTCACCCAAATAACAGGATGTCTCACGACCATTGATAGTCACCACGGCAGGCTCGAAGCGCTGGCGTTTTTGCAACAAGCGTTGTGCGTCAGGCAAAGGTCAAACTCCTAAAGCGATCGGGATCATAAGCAGAAATATCCAGACTAGGCGGCTGACCCAACATACGCTCCACCAACAGGTGGGCGTAGGTCAAACCCAGGGTAAAAGCGGCACCCCCCGTCGCGATAAACAAACCGGGCCGGTGCGGCACTTGGCCCAGCAAGGGCAGTTGGTCCGCAACCAGCGCTGTCACTCCTGTCCAGGCACGCAAGACAGGAAGCGTTGCTAAGTGGGGAACCACGCTACAGGCGGTCTGCACGCTGCGCTGCAGGGAATCCAAGCAAATACTGGGTTTACGCTCCAGATCCGCAATGCCGTGACGGTGGTGCAGCTTGGAAGGCCACCCCCCGCCAATCAGCACGGTGCCTTCAGCGGTTTGTTTCAAAGACAGTCGCCGCCCCACATGCTGGAACAAATAATCCATAAAGGGAGCCGTGCGCGCTGTGGCCGTCATGGTCAATGCAATGGGGGTAACAGGTAGTTGAGCGCCGGTCATCTGGGCGATACGACCGGACCAGACGCCAGCAGCGATCAGCACTTGGGTGCTACGGCATTGGGCACCACCAGCCACTTCGGCCTGCCAATCTGAACCCACACGCCTCAGGTCCACCACACGGCATTGGCTGACAATGCGTGCGCCCAAGGCACGGGCAGCGGCAGCCAGCGCAAGGCTGGCGCGGCGCGGGTCGGCTTTGCCTTCGTCAGCACAAAACGCCCCCATCAACACGGAGTCCGACAAATAGGGCGCTTTGGCTTGTAAAGCGTGCCGATCCAATAATTGAACCTGCAAACCAGCCTGGTTTTCCAAACGGCTTTTTTGTTCCAGAACCTGAGCTTGCTGTGCTGTTTCAGCCAGCATGAAACCGCCTTTCTGTCGTACTCCCACGGACACGCCCAATTGATCCTCCAGAGCGCGCCAACGGGCAATCGCATCTACATGCAAAGGCATGGCTTGCAGAGCGCGGGCACTGGCCTGCAGCCCCGCTTCGATCATGCGGTATTCCATCTGGAAATGCAGGCTGCCCGCATTCTGGCTAGACGCTTGAAGGCTTAGCTCCCCTTGCTCGATCAAGGTCACGGGCACGCCCGCCAGGCTCAGGTAATACGCAGCGGCACAGCCCAGCAGCCCACCGCCAATGATCAGAACATCGGTCCGGGCGGGCAGGGTGCCGGGGGAACAGGCGGAAATAGGGGAAAGAGGATCTGGGTTGGGGCTCATAGTGTAGGAATGCGGTACACCCTTCACCCCAGATCACGACAACTCAGGGCACAGGCGGGGTAATCGACATGATGATTTCAGCCTCCTCCGTCCCCCGGTTTAGGTAACGGTGGTTCTGGCGTGCATCAAAGCTGATGTTCTCACCAGCTTTGACGTCAAAACTTACCTTATCAATCTCTGCAGTAATGACACCCCGGACCACGTACACGCTTTCCAGGGACGGGTGCGACATATCGTCCATAGACTGTTGACCCACTTCGTAAACAGCCCGAAACACTTCCATCTCGCCATTGCCACGGGTCAGCCGTTCATAGACGACACCACCGCGCGGGCCACGCAACAACATGCGCTCGCCAGGGCGGCTAATCCATACCGACGGTCCCTTGCTGGAATCCATGAACAAGGAAGACATGGATTCCCCAAAGATCCCGCTGAGCTTGCGCAGGGTCGTCAAACTCGGTGTGGTAACACCGCGTTCTACCTGACTGAGCAGCGTGGGCGAGAGCTTGACCATCTGTCCCAACTCTCGCAGGGACAGACCCTTGGCCACGCGCAGCTCATGAAGTCGTTTGCCTATCATTCTGAAGTCCTATGTTCGTGTAGTTATGTGTAGCCGAACTTCACGAATTATAGGGTATGAGAGGCTGCCCAATGGTGTGCAAATGCATGTTCTGAAACTGCACAAACCGTGCAGTTTCAGTGCTGAATTCTTCCAGACTTTACACGTGCGCACAAGCACCTCATGCCTTCAAAAAACATCACAGCATCAAACAATAATTACAAGCCATTGTTTATAAACAAATATTTTACTAGGGAAAATACGTAGTCTGGTTTTTCAACAAAAAACTAAAAGCCTAAAGTATTATTGACCTGTAAATTATGTGCAGTATTATTGCACAATCCTGTGTACAGGCCCTGCAAGGGCATAAACGGAGACTTCATGACATCGCCTGTTTTGCCACTGGCTATTGAACAAATCGATCACGCTGCCTGGACAGTGCCGGACCTGGATGCGGCCATTGCCTTTTACAAGCGTTTGTTTGACGCCCGCCAGCTCTACCGTCTGGGGCCTATCAATAGTGCGGATCTACCTCGTTCCGCCCTAGGCAAAGACTGGACTCATGCACATCTGGATGTGTCTGATGCCAAGTTGGAACTGGCCTTTTTAGTGTTGCCCAATGGTTTTCATATTGAATTGTTCGCCTACGAACAGCCTGCCAGCGATACCCAACGGGCTCTGAAGTCCAACCATGTGGGTGCACACCATCTGGGTTTTCTGGTGGCTGATCTGGATCAGGCTGTAGCACAGCTTGAACAGCACGGCTGCACAGTATTGGACCGCATCGCCTTTGATTCCGGCCCGACCGCCGGCGCCCAGTTCCAGTACTTCACCGACCCCTGGGGCAATATTTTTGAGCTGGTTCAACGCAGCCAGCCCCTGAACGCACCTAAAAGCCGCGACTGCATCAACCCTGCATCGCTCTACAACAGCACCCAGTTTGGTTTCTCGCACGCCGTCGTACAGGACAACAGCCGCACGGTGCATCTGGCCGGGCAAGTTGCCTGGGATGGCCAGGGGCAACTGGTGGGCAAGGGCGATCGCATTGCACAAACCCGCCAGGCTTTGCAAAACCTGAAAACGGTCCTGAAAGAGGCCGGAGCCAGCGCCCACGATGTCGTGCGTTTACGCACCTACCTGGTCGGCCATACGCCCGAAGAATTGGGCCCGATCTGCGCGCTGATCAACGAATTTTATGAAGGGGCTGAACCGGCAGCCAACACCTTGCTGGGCGTCGCCAATCTGGCCTTGCCTGACATGCTGGTCGAGATCGAAGCAACGGCTCGTCTGCCATAAGGCCCCTCTTTTCTTTAACCCATACAAGTGACACACATGAGTAAGAAACACAGGGTGAACTGGAAGGGCTACATCCCGACCATCATCACCCCTTTTGATGAAGCACGACAGCTGGATGTACCGGCATTGCACAGCATGCTGGAATGGCTGCATGCCGAGGGCATGCACGGTTTGTTTGTAGGCGGCACCACCAGCGAATGGACCAGTCTGTCCAACCAGGAACGAGTAGATCTGTTCCGCGCCAGTGCCGATGCCATGCGTGGCAAGCTGCCCTTACTGGCAGGCTGTACCGGCTACACACCGGCCGAAGTCATCGCGCTTGCTCAGCAGGCACAGGCCTTGGGCTACGAAGGAGTGGTGGTTGCACCGCCGCCGTATGTACGCCCCAATGACAAGGAAATCCTGGCTTTTTATCAGCAGATTGCCAAGGACATCAGCCTGCCTATCGTGATTTACAACTGGCCTGCCGGCACCGGCATCGATCTGTCGGTCGACCTGCTGGAACAGCTGACTGACATTGATGGCGTGGTCGGTATCAAGCAATCCAGTCCCAGCATCGAACAATTCATCAAGACTCTGTTCCGACTCAAAGACAAAGTGCGCGTCTACGGGTTTCGCATGGATGAACATGGCCTGTCCTTGCTGCAAACCGTGGATGGGGATGGCACGATTGGCGCCGGTGGTGTGTTGGGCCGCTATCAGCCGGATTTTTACAATCACATCTGGCGCGGTGAGATCGCCGCCGCCCGTGCCTGCGGCCAGAAAGACATACAAATTTTGCAAAGCTGGTACACGCCCGAGCTGATTGGCCGCTATGGCTCCTCACCCGCGGTACTGAAAGTTGCATTCAAGATGCGCGGCGTGCCCGTGCAACCCTACGTACGCCGCCCCATTCTGGAGGTCGAAGACAGCGAGATAGAACTGATACGCCAAACCCTGGTCGATCTTGAACTGATCTAAGACCCCTGTTGCGGGTGCCTCTGGCACTCGCCCCCTTACCCCCTTCGCTGGCACACACCACGCAGGCTTTATAGCCCTGTCTGTTTTGTTGCGCCCGTTTCTTACCGCATCACTGGCGGTAGGGGGATTGCTGCACGTTTTTTTTATCTACCACGAAGGAGAAGAGGAATTGAAAACAAGAAATAAAACCGCCGTCAGTACTGCCCTGTTTTTACTGATGGCCAGCTCGGCAGCCCACGCGTCCATCACCCTGTACGGGATTCTGGACACGGGTGTTGGCTACGACATGAACAAGGGTAATAGCAGCTACAGCCGGGACCGGACTGATGCTACCGAGTTCAAGACTTCGCGTCTGGGCCCCAATAGCGGTGTGCACTTTGGCAGCCGCTGGGGTATCCGCGGCACGGAAGATCTGGGCAACGGGCTGCAAGCCAAGTTTGTGCTGGAAAGCGGCTTTGATGTGCCCACCGGCCAATCCATTCAGGGTGGTCGCCTGTTCGGCCGCCAAGCCACACTGGGTCTGGCTGGCGAGGACTGGGGTCAGGTGGATTTCGGTCTGAAGAACAATATGCCGACCGAATACTTCAGCATGGCTCACCCCTTGGGTGGCGGTGGCGGGATTGTGGGCTTTGGATCGACCTTCAGCGTGGCCAACACGGTGCGTTACGACAACCAGATCCAATACCAATCGCCCACGTTGAACGGCTTTCAGTTCGGTATTGGCTATTCCTTCAATATCAACGGCAAGCAGCAATGGGATAGCGAGCGCCCGGACGGCACCAACAGCAAGGACAGCAATATCCGTGCAGTCACCACCGGTCTGCGCTACAACAACGGCCCCTTGAGTGCAGCCTTGGTTTACGACCAATTGCACATCAATAAACAGTCCGCCAGCGGTTCGCGTCCTGCTGCAGACTCCACCCGCGTCAGCGCCTGGGCCGGTGCCGCCAGCTATGACTTTGATGTGGTCAAAGTGTTTGCCGGTATCGGCCAGACTCGTGACGGTCTGTTCGCCACCCAGGTCTTTGGCCTGAGCAACGTCACCAACCCGCTGCCATCCTTTGCTGCCGTGCCGGGCCTGCGCATCAACTCCTACTCCTTTGGTGTAACCACGCCATTGGCCGGAGGCCGCTTCTCGCTAGGCTGGAACATGGCTGATCCACGCAACTTGCCAGAGAGCATTACCGGCCCCAATGCGCAAACCAAACGTCAGCATGTGTACTCGGTGGGCTATCAGTACGACCTGTCCAAGCGCACCATGGTGTACGTGTACGGTGGTTACGCCAAGAACCTGACCTTCTTGCCTGACGCGCGCGCCACCCAGTTGTACGTCGCGTTCAACCACAAGTTCTAAACGTGCTGGGGTCCTCGTCGGAGGGCTGTTTTTTGAATCACGGACGATGTCCGTGATTAGCTGCAGTATTTTTCCGTAGATGCGCGATTCTGTTCCGCGTTATCTCTTTTTATACGCCCCTCTACGCATGTCGTAAGGGGCGTTTTTTTACCGCCGGGCCGCCCCAAGGTAAAAAGCGCCCCCCCTCTGAACTGCACCCCAAAAGTCGGACACTAGTCCGACTTTTGGGGTGCAGTTCATTTTACAGAAGAGTTTGTCTGCATTCTGAGCCCAAACTTCGGTTTGGGCTTTTTGTCGTCCGTTCAAAGCCATTCAGCCGTCGAACGAATCACACCTCAGCGATACCGCGCAATCAATGCCACGCGGTTAGGTCTATCCGCCTTGTACAAAATACTCTTTACATGGGTTTTCACGGTAGGCAAGGCCATGCTCAGCTCAAGGGCGATCTGCTTGTTTGATTGCCCTACGAGCAACCGGTGGAAAACCTCGGACTCGCGTGGCGTCAAATCAGGCAGCATGGGCTCGGGACGGGCTATAGAAGAGCACCATACCGATGAAATCAAAGGCTGTAGTCCTCTTAGGACCGCCACCTCATCCAGCCGGAACTCCCCCATTTCCGACGGGCGCGACAAGCGGACTCCGCCAACAATGCAACCTTCAGGGTCACGCAGAAAAGCCTCCATCTTGAACGACATGCCCATGGGCTGAAGAAACCCCCGCAGATAGGCTTCGCGTTGCGCCGTAGTACCGGCTCCCTGGGCGCTACTGAAGACGCTGTTGCGATGCTGCCCGAAATGGCGCGGGTGGAAAGGGTCCAGATGCGCAAATCTCGGATAAACCGGTATCCATCGCGTATCGCCATCATCAAAACGGAAATCACATGGCTCGAGATTGGCATCGGTGCGGTACAGACAGAGTCGACCAGTGGGTATGACAGCCCGCACGGCGGAGAATATCTGCTGCCTGATCTGGCTGCTAGAAAACATCATGCTGATCCCTGACGGAGCCCCACGCCCCTCATCCTTCGGGATGATACCAGCACAGCAGAACCGTCTGTAAGCTCTCCTTCATCAGGGAAAACCTTCACAGCCCCTCGATGCGTTAACACCCGAATCCCATCAGGCCTTGAAACGATCCGGCCTCTTTACTGATCCCGTAACGACTATGTCTGCACTCGAAATTCTGACCGCCCGCTTTGCCCCTGCCCGACGCACCATCGCCAATATATTGCTGGATGGCGCGTCCCGCTACGGCCAGCGACCACTATTGAGCATAGATGGCCGCACTTGGACTCATGCCGACATGGTCTACCACGTCGCCCGGCGAGCAGCAACGCTGACCGCACAGGGCATCGTCCAGGGAGACCGGGTGGCGCTGCTGTGCCGCAATCGCCTGGAAATCCTCGACACCGTACTGGCATGCGCCTGGCTAGGGGCGATCGCCGTGCCGATCAATACGGCATCCCTAGCGCCGCAAGTCCAATACTTCCTGAACAACAGCGGTGCGCACTTGCTGCTGGCTGACACCGGTCTGGCCGATTCATTGCTCACTGTCGATTGGACACGCACCCAGGTCCAAGCCGTGTGGTGGCTGCACGCGAACGATGGTCCCCCATCGTTGCCGGACCTTCCCGGTTTCAGCCGGGATTGCCCGGATCTCGGTGATCCTGTCGAACCCGCCGAAAACGGCCCTGGAACACCGTTCGCCATCCTGTACACCTCGGGTACCACCGGACCATCCAAAGGCGTGTTAAGTCCACAAGCTCAATGGTTTTGGTGGGGTGCTCACAGCGTGGATGCGTTGGATATCCATTCCCACGACATACTGGCCACCACCTTGCCGCTCTGTCATGTCAATGCCTTGCACACCTTCATCCAAGCCAGCCTGGCTGGTGCGCATGTGGTGTATTACCCGCGTTTCTCAGCGTCGCGATTCTGGACCATGATGGAGCAATGCGGTGCTACGCGCACCTACCTGCTGGGCGCAATGGTACCCATGCTGCTGGCCCAACCCGAACAGGCCGCCGAGCGCGAACACCGAGTGCAATTGATATTGAGCCCGGGTACACCAGCAGACGCAGCCCGCCGGCTGGAAGCGCGCACCGGTGTGCGAGTGATCGAGGGTTATGGCTCCACCGAGACCAATTTCGCCATCGCAACGCCGGCGACCGCCCAACCCGATGGCCGCATGGGCTGGGTGCGTCCGGGCTTCAGCGCCTGCGTCGTGGATGAGGACGATGCCCCCCTGCCGGCGGGTACCGCCGGAGAGCTATTGCTGCGGGCAGACCAGCCTTACACCTTCGCCCTGGGCTATCACAACATGCCGGAAGCCACCGTGGTCGCATGGCGTAATCTCTGGTGGCACACGGGCGACCGGGTAGTCGCAGAATCCGACGGCGCAATACGTTTTCTGGATCGTCTCAAAGATGCCATTCGCCGACGCGGCGAGAATATTTCATCCTACGAAGTCGAGGCGGTGCTGCTGCAGCATCCGGCCATCGCGCAGGCCGCTGTATTTCCAGTACCGTCCGAACTGGCCGAAGACGATGTGATGGCTGCCATCCGCCTGCGCGATGGACTCCATGTCGGCCCCGCCGAGTTGGTCGAGTTTTGCCGCTCCCGCCTACCCCACTTCGCCGTCCCTCGCTATATCGACATCGTTGCTGACTTCCCGCGCACCGCCAACGGCAAGGTCCGCAAAGTCGAGCTGCGGGAGCGCGGAGTGACCGCCACAACCTGGCGCAATGACTGAATCCATCCCTTTTTCGTGTCTGGCCCATTCAAGGAGAATCCCATGCGATCCCTGCCCCTTATTCTGACCCTGCTTTCCAGCGCTTTAGCCCCCTTGGCCGCTACCGCTGCCGACAACTCCTATCCCGGTCAGCCCATACGGGTGATCGTCCCCTTTGGCGCGGGCGGAGGTACTGACATCATTACGCGCATCGTGACTGAAAAGCTCGCTGACGACCTCAAGCAGCCGCTGGTCATCGAGAACCGGGCCGGCGGGAACACCATTATTGGCGCTAACGCTGTCGCCAAGTCCCAAGCCAACGGCTACACGCTGCTCTCGACGCTTGACATGAGCATGACCATCTTGCCGGCGGTCTATCGCTCATTGCCATTCGACCCTGCACAGGATTTCGAGCCTGTATCGCTCCTGGCCCGCGTACCCGCACTGTTTGTCGCCAATCCCAAAGTACCGGCCAACAACCTGACGGAACTGATTGAATACAGCAAGGCCCATCCCGGTCAATTGAATTACGCCTCTGCCGTGCTGTACGGCCAGCTCTTGGGTGAGCAGATGAAATCACTCACCGGTATCACCTACACCTATGTCCCTTACAAATCCTCACCCGAGGCCATGAGCGCGGTGGCCAGCGGCCATGTCGACTTCATGATGCTGGACATCGCTACCGGACTCGCCTTCATCCGCGACGGGAAGGTCAAAGCCCTGGCCATTACGACGCCGGAACGCAGCACGCAGCTGCCCGATGTGCCCACCGTCGCCGAACAAGGGCATCCCGAACTTGGCATGAGCGTGTGGTACGCCATGTACGCCCCCCACGGTACGCCGCGCAACGTGGTCGAGACACTCAATGCAAGCATTGGACGTGTTCTGGCCATGCCCGATGTCCAGGACCGTTTGACTCAACTGGGTCATGATGCAGCTCCCTCCTCTCCCGAAGAGCTCGCCCGCATGATCAAGGCTGATTCAGCCAAATGGGCCAAAGCAGCCCAAGATGGCAATATTCAGCTCGAATGATTCAAGTAGAGGGGGAGTTTCGACCGGCGTGGCGGCAGAGGCATTGCCCTGCGGCTGGCCTCGCTAAGGCCGTGATCGCCACGAAAATCAAGACTCTGCAACGATGATGGCCTTAATGGCTACATCGACTGTGTGAGCTTAATGGGCAAAAAATAAACCCCTCTGCTCAAAAACAGGGGGCTTATCAACACTTTTACCGGCCCAAAGGCCCGGTAAAAGTGGCGTCTACAGAAAGACAGAGATAACTTAGTTCGTCGCCAGAGCCAACAGGCGCTCTGACAGGACAGATTCTTTATCCGCCAAGGGTGCTATCACGTTGTAGTGGTTCGTCCCCGGCAAGGCACGATACACCGCGTCCACGCCCTGGCTGGACCAAGACTGGGCCAGCTCCTGACTTTGCCGATGAAACTCCGAAGTTTCATCCCCGCCCACCCAGGCCTCGAAAGGCTGACCTGCAGCAGGCACAGTCCAAAACAAGGGACTGGATGCCTGAGCCGTTTCAACATTGAGCTGCAAGGCATCATTGATACCGATATGCGTCAGCGGTTCCAGATCGTAGAGTCCCGACAAGCCCAAGCCTGCACACAACATATCGTAGGGCAGATCAGGGGCATAAGCGGGCCAATCCGTTGCCAGCAGACACGCTGCCAGATGCCCCCCGGCTGAATGTCCTGCTACTACGATCGGACGCTGGAAACGACGCCAGATAATGGCGCAAGCCAGACGCAATTCTTCAATGATTTGCGCCACACTCCCTTCAGGACACAAGGTGTAGGTTGGCAAGACAGTAATCAAGCCGTTGTCCACGCTGCCTTGTGCCAAATGGCTGAAACGACGCTGATCCATGGACTGCCAGTAGCCACCATGAATGAACATCAGCACCGCCGCATCAGCTTGCTCTACAGCCGGAAAGTGAATGTCCATGACATTGCGTGCCTTCGGGCCGTAGGGCTGGTTGGCCTCATGGCGCGAACTGGCTCGGAACTGCTCGGCCAACCCCGACCACGAGGCAACAATCTCCTTGTGATCGGGCACGTGCCAACTGGCGTTGTATTCACTTTCCAGATGCTGTGTCATGGCCGGTTTAGTCCTTGGGAACACCCAGCTCGGCTGCCACGCGATCCAGCTCTGCACGGTAAAAATTCAGCGCTTCCTGGGCATCGACGCCCTTGGCTTCACTCAACCACTGCTGTTCAATCACCGCCAGCTTGGTCTTCATGGCTTCCAGTTGCTCTCCTTCAATGCGGTGCACCTTGATACCTTCAGAACTCAAACGATCAAAAGCGGCCATATTGTTCTTTTGCCAGATACCGGAGAAACGCTTGACCAGGGCTTCACCCGACAAGGCATCAATTGTGGCGCGGTCGGCCTCGCTGATACGCTGCCAGCTACGCTCGTTCACTACCAAGAACTGGCTGGAGGCCGAGAAGCCGCCGGGTAAAAGGAACAAGTTCGGCATGAAACGGGACAGATTGAAGTCAATCACCGTGGTGTAGTTCTGGAACATACCGTCAATGATGCCGCGCGATATCTGGTCATAAGCTTCGGTCAGCGTGGAAGAAATCGACACCAGCCCGAGCAGCTTGGCAATACGTTCTACCAGCACTCCGGGGATACGAATCTTGGTGCCATCCAGCTTGTCCAGACTGTCTACCTTGGCGGCCGTCCACAACTGATACGAACCGGGAACCCAAGCTCCAAGCAACTTGGTGCCTGCATGTTCGTTCTTGCCCATGAAGTACTTCTGGTAGGTGCGCCAGTAAGCCAGGGAGTTCACCTGTGCGTTCTCGGCAGTCATGGGCAGCTCCACCATTTCCGTCAACTTGAAGCGCTCGGGAGTGTAGGAGTGCACGCCAATCGTCATATCAGCTACGCCATTACGCACCAAATCATAGTGTGAGGCGGGTGTACCCAAAGGCGGCAATACCTGAATTTTCACCCGGCCTTCCGTAGCCTTTTCCACATCTTTCGCCCAGGGGTTCAACATCTCGGTAACCATGGGATGCGTAGGGGGCAACCAGTTGGAAAACCGCAGCGTGATGTTCTGTGCCTGCACGCTGGTGCTGGCTGCCAGGGCAACTGCAGCTACCCCCACCCATTTGCTAACTTGCTTAATCATGCTTATTCCTTCAAGAAAATCAGATTCAATAAAAAATGGCTTACATCAATGAGGGCAGAAACAAAGCAATGCCAGGAATTCCAATCAAGAGCACCAGGCGCACCAGATCAGCGAATACAAAATAGATAACGCCTCGGTAAATCGTGCTGAGCGACATGGACGGGACTACCGAATTGAGCACAAACACGTTCATCCCCAAGGGCGGTGTAATCAGGCCCACCTCGATCAGTGTCACCACCAGAATGCCGAACCAGATCGGGTCCAGGCCCAGGTTGATAATCAGTGGATAAACAATAGGCAGCGTCAGCAGGAGCATGGACATGCCTTCCAGCATGCAGCCCAAAACTAGATACAGCACCACGATGCCCAACAGAATCCCCCAACCCGGCAAGTCCCATTGCTGCACAGCATCGGACAACATGGCGGTAAAGCCAGCCACGTTCACAAAGGTGGTGAAGATCTGTGCGCCCACCATAATTACGAAGATGGCGGCACTGGTCATGGCGGTTTCACGCAAGGCACCCATCAAGCTCTGCCAGGAGAACTTGCGACGCCAAATCATGATGAGCAGGGCACCCACGGCACCGATACCAGCCGCTTCTGTAGGCGTGAACAAGTTGCCATAAATCCCGCCGATCACGAGCAGGAACAGCAGCAAGACCGAACCGACACTCTTCAAACCACGGAGTCGTTCCATCCAGGAACTGCGCTCGCCTGCACCGGCCAGACCGGGCGTCATGCGAGTCGCCACCATAACGGCGCCTATATATAGCAGCATGCCCAAAATGCCGGGCAGTACCGCAGCAATAAACAGCTTGCCGATGTCATTGCTGGTCAGCACACCATAGACAATCAAGGGCACGCTAGGCGGAATCATGGCGCCCAAGGTTCCTGCCGAGGCAATCGCACCACCCGCCAAAGAATCGGCGTAGCCATAACGTTTCATGGAGGGGTACGCAACCCGCGCCATAGTGGCCGTCGTAGCAAAGCTGGAACCACACACAGCCGAGAACATCCCGCCTGACAGCACCGTCGCAATCGCCAGGCCGCCACGGCGGTGACCTACAAAGCGATAGGCCAGATCGAACAGGTCTTTAGAGACATCTGCCCGCGTCACCAGATTGCCCATCAGGATGAACAGCGGGATCACGGACAGGTTGTAGTTATGAACCAGGCGATACGAGGTTTCGGCAGCCATATACGCCGCTGGGCCCCAATCGACCACATACGCAAAACCACCGATACCTACCAAAGCCATCGCCACCGCGATGGGTACTTCCAAGACCATGAGCACAATCAAAATGATCATGCCAGTGACAACGACAGTCATTATTTTTCCTCAGCGAGCTCGTCGCCGTCGGCACTGAACAGTGCGGCCAGCGTGGATAGTGCGCACATCACCGCTGCAAAGTAAGCAAAAGGCGCCAATGGCAGGTCCGCAAAAACAGCACGGGAATTAGTCTGTGCAAATTGCACGCCCAAGGCCCACAAGTGGTAAGCCAGAAAGGCCATCAACACACCCGTTGCCAGACGGCTGCACCAGCGCAGCAAACCCTGCACCAGCGTGCTGCTCCCCACCAAGGAACGCAACAAAGACACTTTGACGTGCTTGCCACTCAAAGTGACAAAGGGCAGGGCGGCAAAGACCATCACCCCCACCAGCACCTCCGTCAACTCAAAGGCCCCGGACAAAGGCCGTACAAAACTGCGCATCATGACGTCGGCAAAGGCCACCATCATTAATGCCAGGATGGCCAGCGCGGACACCCCGAACATAAAACTGCATACATGACGCAAGAAACGGGTCTGCATCAATCTCCTCCCCTCTTATAGGCATTGCATGTAAATTTCAGTGCCTCGTGTAAATTTCGTGCATTAAATGTACACAAAATTTGCCCAAAAACAGAGTGATATTACTTTAAACCTCTAGTTTTTTGAAAAAATTTAGCTTGGGGTTTTCCACTAATCATCAATTTAAAACCATAAACCACAAGGGCTTAACGGCATCTCTCAGGTCGGTAAACGGGAAAATATCAGGATGAGGGGCGTCGTAAACTACGTGCACAAATACTTTACAAAAATCGAAAGAAATGTACAGGCGAGATTTTTAGAGAGTATGGGTGCGCAAGAGAAGGAGGCACACCAGCTATGAAGACGAACTGACAGCCTCTCCCCGATGCCCCCTAACGCCTGAGGGGCAAATAGAGCCAGAAGGTTTGCCACCTTCATCCGCTCGGCATACCATCAAAAGCCTCTGCCTATCACTGACCACGAGCCCGATCATGCCCCAAATACGCCCCGCCGAACTTGCTGACATTGGCACGATTGGAGATATCTACGCCGAGCTGTTCACCCATATGCACACATTGCAGCCCGGCTATTATCTGCAAGCCCGCCAGGACGAGAGCTTTATCAAAACCATGATTGAATCGGATCAGGCGTCTTTATTTGTGGCTGAGCAGGACAGCCGGGTGCTGGGTTTTATTATTGTTCAGCAGCAGCAAACCCCGACCTACAACTGCATTGCGCCGCATGACTTTGCTTACGTCATTGATCTTGTCGTGACGGAGTCTGCACGGGGGATGGGGATAGGAAAGCAACTCATGCAGGCAGCCCAGGAATGGGCCCAAGTGCGAGGGCTGGATTACATCGAGCTGGGGGCGCTAAGCAACAATACGGGCGCCATCAAGTTGTATGAGCAACTGGGCTTTGAGCACTGCACGACCTTGATGAGGAAGGAGCTTAAGTAAGGTTCAAGCCACCATCAGACAGCAGAATCTCTCCCGTCAGGTAGTCTGAGGCGACCAGCATGGCCACGGCCTGTGCAATATCTTCCGGGCTAGCCGCCCGACGCATCGGCGACTGCTCTTTCCACACCTGCTGCGCTCCAGCCCAGTCCGCCGTCATCGGCGTATCGACCAAACCCGGTGCCACCGCATTCACCCGAATATGTGGAGCCAGGGATAAAGCCAACAAGCGGGTCACATGATTTAACGCGGCTTTGGTCGCTGCGTAAGGAATGGAAGCCCCCTTAGGTCGAACTCCAGCATGCGAACTCACATTGATAACGCAGCCAGCCTTTCCCCGCGCAGCAGCGTCACGCAGTGCAGATTCGGCATAAGCCACCAAACGGAAGGGTGCAACAACGTTAACTTCATGTAGCTCTTGCCAGACATCGGGGGCTGCTGCCAAGAGGTCCCCATGGGGAATGACGCGACTAATACCAGCGTTATTGACCAACACATCCAGGCGACCCCAGATAGCAATGGCTTCGCTAATAAGCCTCTCTCTGTCCGCCTCAATAGCCAAATCGGCTTGCACATAGGTGGCATTGGGTAGATCTTGTGCCAAGGTATGTCCCGCCTCAGCGGAGCTACGCGAATGAACTATGACTGCAAATCCATCCTTCGATAGCCTTCGGGCGATAGCGGCACCGATACCTGAAGTAGAACCGGTGACCAGAGCAACAGGACGGGTAGTGTTCATGGACGCATCACGATCAAAAATTGCAGCCTACACAGCTAAAGCATAGGCTAAGGCGAAGAGGAGTTCACCACCAACATGGGGGGCGGTTTAGCCGTCCACGCCACTGGCAAGGTATGGTCGAGCTCCAGCAGGTACTAAGCCAAATAGACTACGTACTATAGAGCCAATACACAAAAAAAAGCGGCTACTAAAAAGTAGGCCGCTTTTTTACTTCCGACGTAGTGGGTCAATCGATCGAAGAACAAATAACCCACTATTTCTTGAACCAACACCTCATGTTGATATTCGGATAAGTTGGCCACGGGCCTCTTTGATTTATAAGCCATTTTACCCGGTATATGTGCAAAATAGTTGGACAGTATGTATGGATAACTTGGCCACCCCTTTATCAGAGCTCGTGCAAAGACACCTTACCTGGCATCCACAAAGCATGGGACATAAAAAAGCCCTCGCCTAGAGCGAGGGCCTTATGTGCCAAGAGCAGCGTTTACGCAAAAGCCTAGTCCGGAGATAACTCTCGTCCTACTGAAGGCATTTCCTCCCAGCCCTCAACACGAGGTACTTCATCCGGCATCTCAGCGAGTAGTTCTTTGAGGGTGTATCTACGGGCTGGCCTGTCACGACCTACGGTACTTTCTGATTTGCTGTGTGCCAACAGATGCACAGGGTCACCTTTCTTCAGTTGCTGCTGTTTGACGAACTCATCGGGTACGACCACAAACCATTCGTCACCGCGACGTTGTAGAGTTACTTGCATAAAACCTCCTGAGGTTCGGACAGAACAAAAAACACTATTTAAACCATCATGAGCGCGTAGGCTTAGATGGCAAATCAAACAGTTGTGCCTGCTTAGGGCTTAACCCACTGAACAAAATATCCTTCACCGCAACCAGCCCTCCTCGCATCACTCCCGGTGCCACCTGCATCGTCCCAAGAATGGGTACTCCTAGTGCTTTCAAGCGCTCGCTCACCGCTTTTGGACTTGTCCCAAGGTGACCAGCCAACTCACTGACCACCTTGTAGTCACGCATGAACTGATGCACCGCTCGCATTGACACCCAATACACGGGGCGCCCGCGCAGTTGTCCCTCTTCACCGACCAATAAACCACTCTTTACCCAGTGGCGAATACTCTCTGATTTCCAGCCTGTCATACGCGACAATTGCTCTGCCGTTAGCATGGCTACATCATGCGAATTACCCACGATAAGCCTCACTTGCTCGCGGTCAAACTGCAAATCACCCAGCTTCGTAGGTATGTTGGCATTCACCGCCTTTAAAGAGCCTTGTGCAAGCTGCTCGAACACCTCATCCAATACGGCTTTATTCGTAGCCATACGCTTGTTCAAATCATTGATACTGACGGTTTGTAAATCAGTCCTGTCATCCGCTTCGATGTAGCCAAATAACGCACACTGCATAGCCTGAACATCTGCTCGGTCAAATGGCTTATAGAGACTTAAATCCCAAGCCTGGCGCTCACGCTTGGGCAGTAGTCCAACACGTATTAATTGCCGGAGCACGGACTCTGTCAGCCCGGTGATGTCGATGACCTGCGAAAAGTTAAGCGCTGAATCCACATACTGTTTGAGCTCATCACACTGCTCTTGAGTCACCGTGTTGAACGAGTTTTCCTTAACCGGCGCTGCACTAGGCATGTGCATCAGCATCACGCGCAGTCTCGACGTTTTCACACCAAGCTTTGACGCAGCATCTGTCAGGCTGAGATAGCGCGCCGGTGCCAGTTCGTATATCCAGGCATTCTTTGAGTCATGCCCATCAAAGTTTGACGCCACACTACGCGCAAAGGCAGCACGAAGCTCAGGGTAGGCTCCTTCGGTTAGGCTGCGAAACGCTCGAAACCAAGCCCCCAGGCGATTGGCCAATCCTGCTTTACGCTTATCGCCATGCTCCAAGCGGTGTTTCACCTCACTCTCGAACCCCTGCGGAAAGCTCACAAAGCTCGCGCACGCCGTTTTTAGAAAGTCTCTGGCCTCAGATACCGAACTAAACTTTGCAGTTCTTCTAGGCTGTGTAATCTCTGCCGAACCAGATTGGTTATAGCTGCCAAACAAGAAAATCAGTTCATCAAAGGTTCGCCACTGCTCAGTAGTCGTATTTCCAAAGTCTGGCCAGTCTTGCTCTTGGGAGACCTCGCCCCCAATCGCTGCTGCAACCCAAAGAGCTGCCGACTCAGCAGGGGGCGCCTGTGTAGCCGCCAACTCTTGTCCACAGTCACAGAACAGTAGGTTTGCTCGTGACAGCTCAACCGGTTTACTGCACGCAGAACAGGTATCCACAAGCTGGCATCGGTGACTTGTACAGGCCGTCACTAAACCATGACGCCATGCGCTACGAAAATATCCATACTCGCTAACACAGTGCGGGCAATAAGCATGACGGCTCATGCGTGCAAACTTCTCGCGTAGCGTACGTTGCGTCGGATGTAGACACACCTGCGCCGCCTGCAAGGCGGCCACTGGTTGCCTCGTAAAATCGGCTAAGCGCTCAATACTCCGATTCAATGCCGCATTACTCACCCCACAGTCGAGGTGTCCGACTAAACCGCGTATCCCCGGCACAGACTCTGACGTCGCAACGCGTAATAAATAGCAGGCTAGCGACTCATCCGTCTGGATGGGTAGTACGTTAAAAACCGTCTGCATTATGCCGCCCCCACCAATGCCCCGATGGGGATAAAGCGTTGCAACCCGTGCTCCACCATCACAAGCTTCCAAGCCTGCAGAAGCATCTCATCGGAAATTTCATCAGCCGACTCAAAAGGGTTCAGGCTGTACTCGGTATCACGAGAGTTTTTCTCAAACGCGAGGGCGAGATGATGCGGTTGTAGATGCGAAGCTTGAGCATCCTGCTCTAACGCATTCGCAAGGCTGCGTACAAAATTAATCACAAAGCCAAAGCATCCGCCACCCAGCAAATAACAAGCCTTAATAAACCGCATAGCATCCACAGACTCACCATCCATGACACTGCACACTGTTTGATAAACCGCTAATACACCGGCTGCAAAACACTCACGCTCCGGCGCACTGTGCCAGCCATAAGGCAGGAAATATATGGGCTTATCGCATCGTCCACGAAGCTGCGGATTCTCCTCACGCAGCCGAGCAGTCAAAGGAATTCCGGAAAAGATGAACGTCACCTGTGGGTTTTCTTCTATCAGCCCCTTGATGAAGTCGGATGCGGCACGCACAGCCGTTTTTCTGCCTTCCTCGACCATGTGCTGAGTCTCATCGAATATCGCCACTCTGAGGCCTGTACTCAAGAATCGCTGCCGCACGCGGTTTCGCATTTCATTCAGCTTTATCGCTGTCTGATAGGGCTCACCCATAGCACGCAATATGGCGCTTAAGATTGAACCTGCCGTGCCACCTTCTGGCACCCTGACATACACCAAGTCTTTACTGCGTCCCGCACCGGTATGACGTGTCTGACCAAACCCCAAGTCCAGCGCCTCCAAAATACGCGTCTTCCCAATACGTGCAGGCCCCAGAAACATGATGACCTCACGCATCCCTGCATCCGCATGAAGCTTACTAACGACCAGCGCCTTTAACGTCGTATAAAACCGCTCATAGCTGTCGTGATAAAAATCTTCCTGCACACAGGCTCGCAAAGCGCTCACCCGTAGCTGCTTGTTTGCTGCGCTCATTTACCAGGCCTCCTGTGGCGACTCACAGGCGTAATGTCGGCCAGTTCCAGAGCCATTTCTGGAGGCTGAGGCAACACCTCTTGCGACGCTGTCGACTCGAACCGATGCTGTCTAAGCGCCGGCTGCTCAAGCGCTGATTGGGCTGTTCCGAGAAATGTCGCCTGAGAGCGCCTCGCCTTTTTATCGGCACGCGAGACTTTGACTGTCCGCTCCAGCTCTTCAGCCGCACCCATCACGCGAATACGGAAAGCCTGCGTGATAGCCTCTGAGGTCTCAGACTTGAATTTGGTGCGTGCAAAATCACGAACATCCTTAAAATGCTCCAGTGTCATGGCATACGGCAAGTTGTATTTCAAATGTGCCTGTAAGCGCTGTTTCGATACGGGATGCACAACATGAATCGTTCGTACATCCAGCGGGTCGACAAAAATCTCCAGCTTATCGGGCACGAGCCGAGAGCGCGTACTGATACCAATCTCGTTGTAGAGCGCATGAAGCTCTGGACTTGAGTAAGGCAGCGTTTCATACTCAATGCCTGATTTCTGTAGTGTTCGCTCATGGCGCACCATACGCGCCAAGCGAAACGCTTCATTTGATGGGGGCGGGGCAGGGGTGAAACTTGCTAGCGTCGCCGTCATCCGCGCGGTAGGGGTGAAACCCGTCGTCTCACCGAGCAAGCACGTCGTAAGCGCATGGCGTCCTATTGTTCTCAGGGCGTAATCATCAAAAATAAAACCATTGATATAGTCGCGTAATGTATCGACGGTAATGCATGCCTGACGTGCTCCTTCCTCCAAGTCCGCTGCACTGCGGTCTGCTAAGTTCAAGGTAGAGCCAGGCAAGCTACTAACGAAAGACTTCAGAGCTCCAATCCCACGCTCCACGAAGGGCTTTCGGTAGGGTGAATACGCGGGGGCGAATGTCACTTTTGTCCCCAGGTTTGTCAGTTGTGTGAACGCGCTGTTACGAAACTCCGAACCGTTATCGACAACCACCTCACTGATAGCGCCTGTCACCTGCAAACGATTCTTAATGCCTAGGCGTTCAAACTCAGCCTCATCCAACCCAAAGCATGCCCGCTGGAAGGTTTGCAACGCATCTGTACCGTTAGGCGGGCGCATGAATACTTCAGCTGCCAAAAGGTGGCCGGTGGCCACATCAATCGCTACTGCAGCCCATACTTCAACCGGCTTACCACCTTGACCAAACAGGGCAACAATAGGCAGCTTGCAGTAATCCATCTCCACACGCTCAAAGGGCCACTGCACTTTGTAGCTCTCCACACCAAAGCTGGTAATCGCACGGCGTAGTTTGGGATTGAACTTATGCGCATGACGTACAGTCCAGGGCAGTCGAACGACAACGTCTCGCACCCGAGCGTAAGAAATCGGCTTGGCTGGGCAGTCAACGGCCTCCTGTACCGATAAGCGCTGGTTGGTTTTAATGCATAAATCCTTAATACTCAGGTAGGGCTTCTCACTGTTGTCGTAAACGACTTTGCGTATCAACTCCTCTTGAGTAAGGGTCAAGACTGACTTCGTACGGCCCTTACGGCTGTGGCCCGGAAGTAAGGCTTGTTGCCCCCGACGTCGGTATACGGCATACCAGCGTCTAACCGTTCGCGCACTCACGCAGCGCACAGGTACAGAAGAGGGCTCAGGTACCAACTGACTGCACATCTCATATACCTGACAAGCGGAATGCCCCTGCTCAAGCAAGCGCTCAATCTCTTTCACCGCACGCAATCGAAACGTAAACTCTGCTTTAGATAGCTCGGACAAACTCGCATCGCTCAGGGCCACAATCGGCGCATCTGCGCTCTGGCCCGTATTGCTCTGCAAGTAGGTCAATCGCCCCTCTGCAACGGCTGTGTATAACTGCGATAAGTCCACAAACTCACGCTGTTCAGAGTGGGCATTTTGCAATTGGACTTGGTTCAAAGCACGGTTAATAGCAACAACAAAAAAACGCTCGTCGCCCCGTACAAACACTTGTCCCTCTTTTAGCTCAGTCAGTTGTCCTTGCATAACACCTCCCAAGAGGTGTTTCTCATGGCAAGCATGGAGCGCCTAAATAGCGCTGGCTCCTCTGGTGCATTCCCCGCATCCACCACCGTAGTTTGAGGCCCCAACGGAGCACACCACAAGTCAACACTCACCAGCTCATCAATCAACAAATGCCAAGTCGCCCAAAGCGTCATTTCAAACCGCTTGGCCAGCTGTGCAAGACTGATTGCAGGCTCTGCTTTCACACACGCCAACAACGCATCCCGGTGCTCGAGATACTGAAGGTAGTCAGGGCTTAGGGTGTTCATCGCATCTTTACGACGCAGCATCAGTGCATGAAGCTTGTTCACGTTCGACACCAGAGCCCACAGATACAGCTCTGTAACGCCTGCCGCATATAAGCCAAACTGAATCCCGCGTTGCGCCAGGAGCGCACGCGTGTGCAGCAGCTTCTCGGTGTACTCATCCCCCAACGACGGCACCCAGTTCACATCTTTGGCTTCTATCACCTCATCAACATTGCCCTTCGGCGTTCGCCACCGAAAGCGCAAATCCGGCGTATAGAACACACCCTCCATCCCTGACTCTTTGAGTTTCTGGCGGTGAGTTTGCAGCTGGGCGTGATTGAGCAGCATCCGCTCGTTCACGACATCTACCGTGAACGGCTGGTAATCAATCTGTGTGACGGCATTAGACAGGTCTGCCAGCTTAGCCAGCAGAACCTCAAAGGAACTCTCTACAGATAACAGCTCTGGATTCTTCTTAAGCTGGAGAAAGGTAGCTTGCTTCAATGCACCGCGTTTACCCAGCTGACGCGTAGCGCCCAACGGGTCGATATGTAGTTTATTCACCATGGGGTACCTCCCATGGCATTTGCACGGTGCTCTGACTTATTCCCTACGACGGGTGATTTCCCACACGAATACGACACACTAACCTCGATAAAAATATTACTCGAGGCACGTATAGTGAAAAAGGTCGCTTTTTTGACGGTGGATTTTTGAAATTGTGGATTTAGGAGCGTTATCTGAGTCAGCTCAGATAAACATAGACGGGGCAGGGGAGTAGACAACACGGAGCACTGAGAATATTCACAGCACTGTGCAAGCGTCAAGACCTGCGACATAGCGCAAGCCTCTGAATTGACTACCTCAACGACGTGTTTCGACAGCATTTTGTCCCTCCCGTCCTGTTCAGTACCCTCTCATAAATAGGGCAACCTCCCAGAACGGCGGGAAAATACTGTGAAAATAGTCAGTAAAATCAATTACCTGCTTAAACTACTTAATGTTTAAGTTATCCAACAATTACGAAATAGGCAAGAGCGGCCTCTTAGTCTGTATCTTCTGAGCTAAACATGTAACGTCTTCACTACATCTAAAACCAAAGACGGTACAACGTCATCGAAGCCAAAACCATCCTTAGATGCTCTGTCGCTCACTTTTCTTAACCATGTTTAGGCGCATGTCCAATACCAGGTCTTGGCGGATAAAACCCTTGCCGACCCACTGAGTAGTCATCCGTGAATATGGTAGCTTTGAGAATCTCAATAACCTCTGGAGAGGCTTGCTCGTTTTCGAGTACTATTATTTGCCCAGGGCCTGACCATTTTGAAAGCCAAGAGTAAAAGCACTCGTTCACGGTTGCCAGAGGAATATCGCGGTCAGTATCGTCCGACACCTTCTGGGCATAGGCTTTCAGCGGCGAATCAAGAACAACGGTTCCCAAATGAGGAAATCCGTTCTCAAGCGCATGCTTCATCAAAGCAATGGAGAAAGCAGACCTGAAGATACCTCGCTTGCCTGCACCGTAACTAATTCGGCGGCGACCATCGAGCATCAAGTCACCAGACTCCGCATCAACATGAACGGATTGAATCGAAGTAAAGCCCCACGCGTCGAGAATCTTGTGAGCATACTTTCCGACCTCATCGCCATTCGAGCCTATGTTTCGCTTCAGGGGCGTTCTCTTCTGCTTCTTAGCTTCCGTTAGCCGCTTAATTTCCTGATTCAAACGCTCGACTTCGTCGAAAGCTCCCAGAAGCGACGACAGGTATGTATGCTGCTCCGCTAGTTGACGTGGGTCGACATTGAACTCACCCCCTGCGGTGACAAGAACTGCGGCTTCCTCTCGTTCGAGACTCTCCAAAGACTTGGAAAGTCTCTGAACGTCTGCTGCCGCACTCTCTATACGCTCCGTCTCATACAGAACAGAGCACTGTAATCCTGCACGCAGCGTACGAATCTTGTCGACTTCGGCAGCGATGGCTGCGCGGTACTTCTTGGGCGCATTAGAGCCCAAATCAGCAGGATTAATATGCTGTTTGACCGGCGTATCGCAAAGCGGGCAAGGTATCTCCGACAGTATTTCGAAAAATGCGATACCTTCGGCGGTTGCGCCCAAACGCTCTATGTCACTAGAGTATTTCTGCTCCAATAATAAGAAGCGTTCTTTTATGGAGGTAGCACTGGCCAAGCGAGTCGACGCTTCACTGAGCAGGTTTCCCTCGACTGAAATCCGCTGTCGGAGCTCCCGTAACACCGAGGACCGTGCCTCATGTTGAGTAGAAAGTCTATCTAAGCCGTCATCGACTCGACCAAGCGCCTCAGCAGTTGCGATACGGTCAGCTTCGACAGGTATACCTGCGGCTGTACGCTCCAAACTTTCCTGTGCTGTTTTGAGCTGGCCCTCAATATTGTCCTTCTCTGAAGGGCTCAGGTAGGTCTCAATAGCGGAGTCATCAAGACCGGACAAAAAAAGCGAAAAGGATGCAAGACGCTTTGGAGAGTCTCGTTTTGGTCCACTAGCAAGCTCTTTAGCAATCATGCTAGTTTGGGACAGCAACGTCCAGTGTCGCAGGTCATCCCCCGTAACTGGCCCCTTCTTGCTACGGTTATGAAGAATCAATTTCCCCGCAGCCCCAGACAGCTTGACCAAAAGCTGGCCCAAATCTTGCTCAACTGGCTCCCAAGAACTCGTCTTATCTTCGCTATCCCCGCACTCATATATACGGACGAAAACTTTACCGATGCCACCAGCCATTCCCTTGCGAACCATATACTCTTGCTCGCCATCGGTGAATAGTAGCTCGAGCGAATCATACCCACTCGACTCAGGAAACTGCTCAAGTGCAGTGGTACCTCCTAGCAAGAACCAGAGACAGTCATATATGTGCGACTTGCCTGTGTCGCTAGGTCCTAGAATAAGCGTTCGAACAGGATTAAACGATACCTCTGCCGGAACAACAGCAGGTCCTTTTACAGAAAGTTTTTGCAGTGTTATTGCCATTGCCTCACACCATCCCCTCAAACTCAGCACCCCAGAGATGGCCTTGTTGTGCGAACATCTCCGTCATCTGCAGCGAATCGAGTTTTGCGAATTTAGTCGCCGCCCATTCGCAACGCATTTCCAGCTCACGTAAGTAGGGTGATGTAAGTGCACCAACCATCGCCCTAGCGGCATCACCAGCGAAATAAGTAATGCCTGTCTCGTCCATCTCAGCATCTACCAAGCCACGAGTACTCATGAGATATAAGCCCTGCGCAATAATGTCACGACGACTCAAGTACTCGCCACCTCGGTAGGGAACAGGCGTATGCAGACTAACCGGCCCGCCGAGGTCATCAGAGTAAACAATGGCATAGTCAAGTAGCACTAGCTTCTGAAGGTCTGCACCCATCGGCTGAAATGAGTTGAGCAGATAGACCATCCGAACGCCAAGCTCAAATGGCGAGTTGAAAGTTTCGATGTCCCTAAATTTCTTCTTCATTTTTTGACCCATGTGAGCTTGCCATTGTTTACAAGATGGTGGCAGGTTCCAGGAAGGTCACCACCGCGTAGTTGAGGCGATAGGCGACTCTCGTGAACTTGTAAAGAGGATGCCTTATCCACGGCAGCATCAAGTCTATCCATGCCCGACTTGAGCTTCAGTTGAGCAACCGTTGGACGTATTCCATCGTGCACCATTTTGAGCAGTTTTTCGAATTCAGGCTCATCCGGATAAATGTCTCGACTAAATCGCTGAAGGCCTTCAGCACAATAAAATACTTGGCGCTGCGCCATAAAATGCTCTGCGTAATCACCAGTATCCATATCACTCAATGTTACTGGGGACTGCTGATGCTCGGTATAAACCTTCATGAGCTCTTCGATATAGGTACCCTCATGTGAGGCAGGCGTAGCTGGGACCTCGTCATCATCTTTACGCTCAGCGACAATACCAAAAAGCTCGTTGTGAGCAGCCTGGTCGCGCTTGTGCCACGTTAGGAGTTCATTGACTTGGCACTCAACAAATCTTCCAAAATCGAAATCATTGATAGCAGCCATGACCTCCGGCGTGAGCTCCGCAGCTCGTCCTGTCATTCCATGAGTTTCGTTCTGCCAAGCAGTAACAAACGCAGCCTTAAAAGGCTCAGCACCAGCGGACATTGCATTGTGAAGTTCATTACCGATGGCTCTAGGACAGCATATATAGTAGGTCTTGGGGCGAGGATATGTTTTCAGCGCCAACTGTTTAAAGAACTTAGCCATCTCAGGGTATGCGTCACTTTTCGTCAAGCCACTCTTGTAGTGTTTTGCTTGATAAAGGTCCCACTCATCTCGCTTGAGGTCCGAAACAAAACGCGCCTCAACATCTCGACCACCATCACCGGCACCACCAAGGCGCTTCACAAAAGCATACTGAGCTCCGTTCGACAAGGTACGTTGTCGAGTAGCGGCCAAAATGAACTCTTCCCACTGGTCAGGATTGAAGAGAAGCACCTGCGATGATGGCTCGATAACACCACCCTTAGCAACAAGTCGATTGCTTGGCCGCGTACGACCTGTCTTTTGCTTTGTTGACATGACTCCCCCTGCAATATTATTTTTGCTATTTTCGGGCTCTCGTAACTGCTATTGCCCCCTGCAACGACCAACCACCATTTGCAAAATCAAAATTTCTCGCAAATAAAATACAACTCTCAAAAAAAGCGGCCACTAAAAAGTAGACCGCTTTTTTACTTCCAGAACACTGGCCAACTTATCTCACGACTTTTGGCCAACTATTCTCAAAACCAACACTCATCAAATATCCAGATTCCCTGCCTGCAAGGCGTGGGATTCGATAAAGGCACGACGGGGTTCGACGTGGTCGCCCATCAAGGTAGTGAAGATCTGATCCGCGTCGATGGCATCAGCAATCTGAACACGCAACAGGCGACGCACGGTGGGGTCCATGGTGGTTTCCCACAGCTGGCTTGGGTTCATCTCACCCAGACCCTTGTAGCGCTGCTTGCTCAGGCCGCGTTCGGCTTCGGTCAACAACCATTGCATGACGTCACGGAAATCATCCACCTGGGTTTCACGACGCTTCTCGCCTTCACCTCGGGCAACCATTGCGCCATCACCAATCAGACCGGCGAAGATCTCACCGGCGCGAGCCAGTGTCTGGTGATCGCCACCACGCATGAAGTTGCGATCAAAGACGGTCACGCGAATATTGCCATGATGCAGTCGCTGCACTATCACGCGCCAGGACTCACTAGCCTCGTCGTAGGCGGCAAATGTCTTGACGACATTAGGCGTGACTTCATTAAACAGGACTTCTTGCAGATCCTGCGCGCTTTTCTCGGCCGCTTCCTGAGTCTCCAGATTCAGCTTCACGCCTTCGGCCAAGGCCGACAGAGCATCGCCGTCCATGTGGCGCGACAGGCGTTCCATCACGCCCTTGGCTTTCACGTAGCGGTGGGCGTAGTCGGACAGGGCTTCACCAATGATCGGGTCGGCACCTTCTTTAGGAGTCAGCACCGCATCACGTAATGCCAGCTTGAGCATGAACTCCGCTTCCTCGGCATCGTCTCGCAGATACATTTCTTCGCGACCAACCTTAACCTTGTACAGGGGCGGTTGAGCAATGTAGACGTAACCACGTTCGATCAAGGCTGGCATCTGACGGTACAGCAAGGTCAGCAGCAGGGTACGAATGTGAGCACCGTCCACGTCCGCGTCAGTCATGATGATAATGCGGTGGTAACGCAGCTTGTCGATATCAAAGTCCGGGCCAATGCTGGTACCCAATGCGGTGATCAGGGTGGTGATCTGTTCGCTGGAAATCAGACGATCGAAGCGGGCTTTTTCAACGTTCAGTACCTTGCCGCGCAGAGGCAGGATGGCCTGGAATTTACGGTCTCGGCCTTGCTTGGCCGAGCCGCCGGCGGAGTCACCCTCCACAATGTACAGTTCACACAATGCGGGGTCTTTTTCCTGGCAGTCGGCCAGTTTGCCGGGCAGACCTGCACCTTCCAGAATGCTCTTGCGGCGCGTCATTTCGCGGGCTTTACGGGCCGCTTCACGAGCACGGGCGGCTTCTACGATCTTGCCGCACAAGGCCTTGGCGTCGTTGGGGTTCTCCAGCAACCAGGTTTCCAGGGTGCGACCCACTGCTTCTTCAACGGCAGGACGCACTTCGCTGGAAACCAGCTTGTCTTTGGTCTGACTGCTGAACTTAGGTTCAGGCACTTTGACCGACAGAACACAAACCAGACCTTCGCGCATGTCGTCGCCCGAGGTATCGACCTTGGCTTTTTTGGCCAGTTCGTTATCGGCGATGTACTTATTCAGCACACGGGTCATGGCCGCACGCAGACCGGTCAGGTGGGAGCCACCGTCGCGCTGCGGAATATTGTTGGTAAAGCACAGCACGGTTTCGGCGTAGCTGTCGTTCCACTGCATGGCCACTTCAACATTAACCATGGCCGTGCCGCCCGCATTGGACTCCGTGGCCACGCTAAACACGTTGGGGTGCAGCGGGGTCTTGTTGCGGTTGATGAATTCCACAAAGCCTTTGACTCCACCCAGAAAGGCAAAGTCTTCTTCTTTGCCCAGGATCTCGTCAACCAGGCGGATCTTCACACCATTATTCAGGAAGGACAGCTCACGCAGTCGCTTGGCCAAAATCTCGTGGTGATATTCGATATTGCTGAAGATTTCCACGTCCGCCAGATAGCGCACGCAAGTACCCGTACGCTCACCAGCCGGGCCCGTTACCGCCAGGGGCGCAGTGCGCTCACCACGGCGGAACTCAACCTCGTGCTGGTTACCGTTGCGCCAGATGGTCAGCAACAACCATTCGGACAGGGCGTTCACGCAAGACACACCCACACCGTGCAAGCCACCAGACACCTTGTAGGAGTTCTGGTCGAACTTACCGCCGGCGTGCAGTTCGGTCATAACGATTTCAGCAGCACTGCGCTGATGCTCGTCATCTTTGTGGATATCGGTTGGGATACCGCGGCCGTTATCGCACACCGAGATACTGTTGTCGGAGTGGATGGTGACGACGATATCGTCGCAATGACCGGCCAGCGCCTCATCAATCGCGTTATCCACCACCTCGAAAACCATGTGGTGCAAGCCGGTGCCATCGGAAGTGTCTCCGATGTACATGCCTGGACGCTTGCGCACGGCCTCCAGGCCTTTAAGCATTTTGATGGAATCAGCGCCGTAATCGGCTGACTGGGTGGTCGTGGTTTGATCGGTCATAGCATAAAACCTTGTAATAGCCTGTCTGCTTCAAGCGGGTATGGCCCGGCGGGCCATACCTGTCGAACATGCCGCATTAGATGCGCATCGGCATGACCACGTACTTGAACTCTTCTTGCTCAGGCAGCGTCATCAACACAGAAGCGTTGGCATCGGGCTGCACAGACCAGCGGACAGTTTCGTCCTTGATGCTGGCCAACACATCAAGCAAGTAGCTGACGTTAAAGCCAACGTCCAGACTTTCGTGTTCATAATCAATATCCAGCTCTTCGACTGCTTCTTCCTGTTCAGCGTTGGAAGCAGAAATCTTCAGCTGGTTCTGCGACAGTTGCAGTCGCACGCCACGCAGTTTGTCGGTGGTCAAAATAGCAGCACGTTGCAAGCTGCCCTGCAGCACTTCACGGCTGACATCGAAGTGGCGGGTGTAGTTGGAAGGGATCACGCGGGCAAAGTCCGGGAACTTGCCTTCCACCAACTTGGAGACCAGCTCCACATCGCCAAAGCGGAAACGAATCTGACGACTGGACACATCAATGTTGACCAGTTCATCGGTATCGCCTAGCAGACGCTGCATTTCCAGCACAGTCTTGCGCGGCACGATGATGTCGTGACGTTCCTGCACCCCGTCAATCGCGGTGGCATTATGCGCCAGGCGGTGGCCATCGGTGGTAACCGTACGTACCAGGCCGGGCTCAAACACCAGCAACATACCGTTCAGGTAGTAGCGGATGTCTTGCTGGGCCATGGCAAAGTGCACGGTATTGAACAGGTGCTTGAGCGTGCGCTGGGGCAGGCTCAAAGACACGTCCCACTGCTCGGGCATACTCAGCACTGGAAAGTCAGCGGCTTCCAAAGTCTGCAGCTGAAAACGACTCTTGCCAGACTGGATGGTCAGCTTGCCGCTGTCCAGGCCCAGGCGCACATCGCCAAAATCAGGCAGAGCTTTCAGAATGTCGAGCAGCTTGCGCGCCGCAACAGTCGTAGCCGCATTATCGTCACTGACGCCAAAATCGGCGTTGGTGGTGATCTGCACTTCCAGGTCAGTGGCCAGGAAAGAGACATCAGAGCCGTTTTTACGCAGCAGGATGTTGGCCAGAATCGGCAAAGTATGGCGGCGCTCCACAATGCCAACAACTGTGGATAAGGGCTTTAGCAATGCGTCGCGGGTCGCTTGAACGAGTTGCATGGTCATCCTTTGAGAGTTTGTTCCAGTACGTGTAATGCGTGATTCAGTTCGGCTTGCTTGGTGCGTGCATCCGAGATTTTGCGCACCGCGTGCAGCACCGTAGTGTGGTCCCTACCACCGAAAAGATCGCCAATTTCCGGCAAACTCTTTTGGGTCAGTTCCTTGGCCAGGTACATGGCAACCTGACGCGGCATGGCGATATTGGCGGGGCGGCGCTTGGAATACATATCCGCGACTTTGATTTTATAAAAATCAGCCACGGTTTTCTGAATATTTTCCACTGTGATCTGCCCATTGGAGACCGACAGCAAATCCTTCAGTGCATCCTTGCACACTTCCACCGTCAAAACATCGCGGCCATGAAAACGGGCGTAGGCCGAGACCTTGCGCAAGGCCCCTTCCAACTCGCGCACGTTGCTGCGCAGATGCTTGGCAATAAAGAAGGCCACTTCCTCAGGCATGGCAATGCCTTCAGCCTGGGCTTTACGCAGCAAAATCGCCACGCGCATTTCCAGTTCGGGCGGTTCAATCGCCACAGTCAGGCCGGAGTCAAAGCGCGAGATCAGCCGGCTATCAATATTGGCCAGTTCTTTGGGATACGTATCCGAGGTAATGATGATCTGCTTGCGCTGGGCCACCATCGCTTCAAAGGCGTAGAAAAACTCTTCCTGCGTGCGGTTCTTGCCAGCGAAAAACTGAATATCGTCAATCAGCAACAAGTCCAGCGAATGGTAGTAGCGCTTGAACTCGTCAAACGCTTTGCGCTGGTAAGCCTTGACCACATCCGACACGTATTGGTCGGCATGGACATAACGAACCCGCACACCATTACCATTGGCGACCAGCGCATTGCCAATCGCGTGAATCAGGTGGGTCTTGCCCAAACCCACGCCGCCATACAGGAAGAGTGGGTTATAAGAGACACCGGGATTTTCAGCCACTTGCAAGGCCGCTGCGCGTGCCAGCTGGTTGGCCTTACCCGTTACGAAATTATCGAAAGTCAGTTCGGCATTCAAGCGCGAGCGATCCGGCACCGCATCCACCACGGCTGCTGTTGCCGGGTTGGACGCAAGCGGAGCCAAGCTATCACTGCCGGGGCTGCCTGCAGAGACAGGGGCCGCACGATCGGCCAGGGCACGACGCGGTGCCGCACTGGCTGAAGGCAGCTCAAACTGAACGGTGACGGGACATTCGTAGAAATCCGAAGCTAGTTCCTCTATGCGAGTGGCGAAATTCTTGCGGACCCAATCCAGCTTGAAACGATTAGGAGCAGAAACGCGCAACACCCCGGCTTCGCTGTCGAAGTCCAGGGGAACCAGTGGACGTATCCACGCACTTATTTGTTGGGGGGGAAGCTCCTGCTCCAATTTCTGAACGCAGGACTGCCAGAATTCATTCATCGGTCATCACTTCTGTAAACCTCGATTCTACCCTGAGCTGTGCCAAGTTATCCACAGGCTAACAAATATAGTTGCGTAATATCGGGCTAAATAATTGACACAACAGAAAGAATTTGCTGAAATGATGGGCTTAACACGATTTTCTGTTGCCAGATCCCAAGCGTTTGCGCTGCCGGGGTGGAGCTTTTCTGCGATTTCTGGCGGCTCATTTTTTTGGATACACCATGAAACGCACCTACCAACCCTCCGTTACACGTCGCAAGCGCACCCACGGTTTTCGCGTTCGCATGAAAACTCGCGGCGGCCGCGCTGTTTTGAACGCACGTCGCGCCAAAGGTCGTAAACGTCTGGCTGTATAAGCCATGTCGGGATGCGTGGCCTAGGGTAATGGATATTCTAAAGCCCGACTCCCACGTTACGCATCATGCGTGCCTCCTTTCCAGCTACGGCTCGCTTACATAGCCCCACCGAATACGCGCAGTCATTAAAAGGACAGCGTGTAGGTCGCGGGGCTTTGTTCGTGGTCACTCGCTCCCGAGGCGAGGACCCACACCAGACCGAAGGCGCTCGTTTGGGACTGATCGTCCCCAAGCGCTTTGCCAACCGCGCCGTCACCCGCAACACCATCAAACGTATTTTGCGCGAAACCTTCCGCCACAAACGCGAAGGCTTGCCCAATGCTGCCTATGTCTTTAGGCTGCATAGCAAAGTACCTCTGGTGTCGCTGACCGCCCTAAAGCAACTGGTTCGCGCCGAGGCCGACACCTTGTTTTCCAAGGTACGGCCATGATGCGCAAACTGGCTTCGGCACCGATCCGCTTTTACCAGTTTTTTCTGAGTCCCTGGATCGGTAGAAACTGCCGCTTTACCCCCAGCTGTTCCAACTATGCTTTGCAGGCCATCGACATACATGGCCCGCTCAAAGGCCTATGGCTGGGTGGTGTACGCATCTGCCGCTGCAATCCCTGGTGCAAGGGGGGGCATGATCCTGTGCCCGCTCGCACGCCCGAAGACCGCAACACTTTCTAAAACCGTCCTGGTCTGCGCCTTGTTTTTTAAGGCAACCCCCTGTTTGCTGACCAGCTACGTTAAACTGCTAAGCTTTTGCTCAGCTTTATAAATGTGATACAGGCGCTATGGATATCCGACGCACCATCCTATGGATGATCTTCTCCTTTGCACTGCTGCTGCTGTGGAACAACTGGCAGGAATATAACGGCAAGCCATCGCTGTTCGCTTCCACTCCCGTTGCTACAGAAACGCAGGCAGCCTCCGAACCGGCCACCAATGGGGGAGTCCCCGCTGCGCAAGAGCCGACTACGTCTGCTGCCTTGCCGACCAGCAACAGCGCGGTGTCCGCCTCGGCCCAGACCATCGACATCACCACCGACGTCTACAAGCTCAGCTTCAGCACAGAAGGTGCCCAGCTGATCAAGTCCGAGTTGCTGAAGTACGGTTCGCCCGAAAACCCAGAGCAACCCATGGTGTTGCTGGATAACTCGCCTGCCTCTACCTACCTGGCTCAGTCCGGTATTGTGGGCGCTGCCGGCCAGAACCTGCCTAACCACCTGACCCCGTTCACCCTGGTTTCGAGCCAGCGCGACATGACGGGCGATACGCTGGATGTGGTGTTTGAGGCGACTTCGGACGACGTTAAAGTCACCAAGACCTACACACTGCACAAGGGCCGCTACGACATCCACGTTCGTCACGACATCCAGAACAATACCGGCGAGACCATTGATCCGCGCCTGTATCTGCAACTGACCCGTGATGGCAACAACCCGGCTGACTCCTCGCGTCTGTACAGCACCTTTACCGGTCCTGTGATCTATTCCAGTGGCGACAAGTTCCAGAAGATCACCTTCTCGGATATCGACAAGAACAAGGCCACCTACGCCCACAATGTGGATAACGGCTGGATCGGCATGGTTCAGCACTACTTCGCAACAGCTTGGGTTCCTGCCCAGAACGTGCAGCGCAGCAATGAAGTCCTGAAGTTGGGCAACAATCTGTACGCCGCCCGCACGCTGGAGAGCGTAGGCACGATTGCTGCAGGTCAAAGCAAGGCAGTGGACGCTGCCCTGTGGGTTGGTCCCCAGGATCAAAAAGCGATGTCGCAACTGGCAACGGGCCTGGATCTGGTCGTTGACTACGGCTGGCTGACCATCATCTCCAAGCCGCTGTTCAAGCTGCTGACCTGGCTGCATTCCTTGCTGGGTAACTGGGGTTGGTCCATTGTGGCCCTGACCGTGCTGATCAAGCTGGTGTTCTTCCCGCTGTCGGCTGCCAGCTACCGCTCCATGGCCAAAATGAAGCAGTTTGCACCTCGTATGCAAGCACTGCGCGAAAAGTTCGGTGACGACAAAGCCAAGCTGAACGCCGCCATGATGGAGATGTACCGCAGCGAGAAAATCAACCCGCTGGGCGGCTGTTTGCCTATGCTGGTTCAGATCCCTGTGTTTATCGCGCTGTACTGGGTGCTGCTGGGCAGCGTCGAGATGCGCGGTGCTCCTTGGATCCTGTGGATTCACGACTTGGCCGTACGCGACCCATGGATGATTCTGCCCGCCATCATGATGGGTACCATGTTCCTGCAGATCAAGCTGAACCCAACTCCGCCTGATCCTATGCAAGCCAAGGTCATGATGCTGATGCCTCTGGTCTTTGGTGGCATGATGTTCTTCTTCCCCGCCGGCCTGGTTCTGTACTGGTGCGTGAACAACATCCTGTCCATCGCCCAGCAGCGCTACATCATGGTGCAGATCGAAAAGAAAAGCGCGAAGGCAGCTAATAGCTAATCTCGCACTGAGACCAAAAAACCCGCCCAAGTAATTTGGCGGGTTTTTTTTATGCTGGACTGATGGCAACGCTCCCTAATCCATCGTTTGTTAGTATCAAAAATCGATAACCCTAATCACGTCCTCTCATGGTCGAAACTCGCCTGCTTTATCAATTCATTGCCGTGGCCGAAGAGCTGCACTTTAACCGTGCTGCGCAGCGTCTGCACATGGCCCAGCCACCACTGAGCCAGGCCATTCGTCGGCTGGAGCAGGAGATCGGCGCGACGCTCTTCGAGCGCAATAACCGCAACGTTGCACTGACGCCCGCCGGGGCTAGTTTCCTGGATTCAGCCAAACAGATAGTGCAGCAGCTTGAGGCCGGCATCGAACAGTCGCGGCGTGTCGCCCAAGGCATCGAGGGCAATCTCACCCTGACCTTCATCAACATCGCCCCCTATCGCACCTTGCTGCATGCCCTGCGACGCTTTCGCTCTGCGTCCCCCGCCGTGTCCTTCACCATGCAAGAGGCCACCACACAGGAGCAGATCCAAGCCCTGGAAGAGGGCCGCGCCGATCTGGGCTTTATGCGGCCACCGGGTCGAACTGCTCCGGGCCTGCGGTTTGTCTCCATCCTACGTGAACCTGTCTTGCTGGCTTTGCCAGCCGCGCATCATCTGGCAAATCTGCAAACCGTTCCACTGGCTGCGCTGCGGGATGAAGCCTTCGTCGCTTCGCCCCGACACTTGGGCCAAGGCTTTCATGATCAGTTAATCCAGCTTTGCGAAGCGGCAGGTTTCGTTCCGCACATTACTCAACAGGCACGGCAACTTCAGACTCTGGTGGCATTAGTGGCCAGCAACTTCGGGCTTGCTCTGCTGCCTGCCTCGCTGGCCCAAGACAAGCGGGATGACGTGGTTTTCCGGCCCATTGTGGTTGATGCTCCCGACTCCCTGCGCTCGGTGGAATTACTGATGGCCTGGAACGAACATCGCTCTTGTGCCATCCGGGACAGGCTGATCGAGGAGGTGCGCCAGGCTATGCCACTGGAAACCTCAATTGAGACTATTTAGATATTATTCGCTAACAAATAATATATTTTACGGATAGATCTGAACGCTTCATCATCGTGATAACCAGACTCAAGGAAACTCACCATGAAGCAAGGACAAGCCACTAACACAGAGCTATTTAAGGGCAAGGTTGCCATTGTCACCGGGGCCGCCCAAGGGCTGGGATTAGCCTACGTTCAGGCACTGCTGGGTAGGGGAGCATACGTAGTCTCCAGCGACCTGGGTACGGACCGCAGCGGCGCAGGGGAGAACCAACACCTGATTGCCCAAGCGGCCCAAAACCTGCAAGCCAATAAGGGACAGCTGATCACCCATAGCGGTCGCCTGGATCAAGAAGCCGGCTGCAAGGAACTGATTGAACTGGCAGTCTCCCACTTTGGTGCGCTGGACATACTGATTCACAACGCAGGCTGGGTGGGCTACCAGTCCATCGAGGAGCAGGAAAATGACTTTTTGGAGCGCTCCCTGGGTATCAACGTGCATGCACCTGTCTGGCTAAGCAAGCACGCCTGGGCGCATCTGAAACAATCGTCCTCCCCACGCATCGTCCTGAATACCTCCGATAGAGCCATGTATGAGCAATATGCTCAGCCCGGTCTGGTGGCATATGCCGCGGGCAAAATGGCTCAGCTAGGCATCATGAATGCCCTGAGTATGGAAGGTAAAGCACATGGCATCCTGGTCAATGCGATCTCGCCGGTGGCCAAGACGCGCATGTGGGGGATCACAGAAGCACCAGAAAACCTCAAGCCTGAATGGGTCGCACCGGGCGTGCTGTATCTAGCCAGCCTCCTATGCCAAGACAGCGGCATCATTCTGCGCGCCAGCAACGGCCAGTTCACCGCTACCCGTTTTAAGGAAAACCCAGGCGTCGTTTACCCAACGAATCTGGCCCGCATCGAATGTGCCAGCGTAGAAGACGTAGCCCACCACTGGCCAAGCATCCGGGAGTTCGGCGATGCCTCATGACTACGGTTTGCGCCAGATTGCCCCGGCCCAGGCCGAGCTAGGAGAAAGCCCAGTCTGGGATACAAGCACCGGTCTTTTGTACTTCGTGGATATCACCCAAGGGCAAATCAAAGCCCTGACACCACAGGCAAGTCTCAGCACTGTCTACCAATCCACGGCCCGAATCGGCGCGCTGGCACTAAGCGATCACGGTAATCTGGTCTTTACAGAGAACACCCGTGTCTGCATGCTGGATACCAGAACCGGCACGATCTCCAGACAGAGTGCCGCTGTGCACGAGACGGCAAGCTATCGTTTCAATGATGGGGCCTGCGATCCGCAAGGGCGATTTGTCACCGGCCTGATGGATGAGACACGAAGCGGCAAAACAGGTGCGCTTTATCGCTATGACAGCGCGCTCCAAGCCCAACTGATTCACACAGGCATAGCCTTGCCCAATGGCTTGGCTTGGTCAGCTGATGGCAGCACGTTGTTTTTTGTAGATTCGGTCGCCTGCGCCATCTTTAAAGCTGACTACTCCTTAGAGAGCGACGAGCTAAGGACAGTAACCCTGTTTGCACGGACTCCGGTGGAACTAGGCCGTCCCGATGGCATCGCACTGGATCAGGCAGGAGGCTTGTGGGTTTGCCAGTTCAATGGCGCGTGCCTTCTGCACTATGACAGCAAGGGGCATTTGATTGATCGCGTCGCCATGCCGGTGCCACGTCCCACCAGTTGTTGCTTTGGTGGGCCTGACCTGAACACTTTGTTCATCACCACGGCGCGCCTTGCCATGACACCCGCGGAGTTGGAGCAATACCCACAGGCCGGCAATATATACGCCCTTCACCCTGAAGTCAGTGGCGTGGCACGCCACTTATTTAAACAATAAGCTGCGCCTCAGGCCAAAGTCGTGCACCACACTCTGACACAGATCGACCACCCGCCTAGCTCTGCCCCACCATCACTACCGACCAAGACTTAAGGTATTTCTTGATTTTTCTAAGTGCCATCCACAAAAATTTCATCCGCAGCGTTGCTGGTTACCGCTATGATCGGGATAAAATCCGATTCATAGCAAAAAGCTATGTCTTCACTAAAATCATTTGATTTAACTATTTCGACCAAGGCAAGTAGACTGATCTCAACTTCTTAAAACGACCCGCTGCCCTGAGCTGGGTCAGCTTCCACGGAGATACACAATGAACAACAAAACCCTGACGACCGCCGCCGGCCGCCCTGTTGAGGAGAATCAGAACTCCATGACAGCCGGACCTCGCGGTCCCGTCCTGATGCAGGATTTTTGGTTACTGGAGAAGCTGGCTCACTTTGACCGCGAACGCATCCCTGAACGCGTGGTGCATGCCAAGGGCTCGGGCGCTTTCGGCACCTTTACCGTAACGCACGACATCAGCCAGTACAGCATGGCCAAGGTTTTCAAACCTGGCAGCAGCACTCCCGTTTTCTTACGTTTTTCCACCGTAGCAGGTGAATTAGGAGCCGCCGATGCAGAGCGCGACGTTCGAGGATTTGCCCTCAAATTCTATACAGAAGACGGAAACTGGGACCTCGTGGGCAATAACACTCCTGTCTTCTTTATACGGGATCCACTGAAGTTCCCCGACTTCATCCACACACAGAAACGCGACCCACGCAGCCACCTGCGCAACATGAGCGCCGCCTGGGATTTCTGGTCCCTGTCGCCTGAGTCTCTGCACCAGGTCACCATCTTGATGAGTGACCGTGGCTTGCCCTGTAACCTGCGTCAGCAACATGGTTTCGGCTCGCACACCTATAGCCTGATCAACGACAAGGGCCAGCGCCACTGGGTGAAGTTCCACTTCAAATCCCAGCAAGGCATTGCCAACTACACCAATGCTGAAGCTGCCGCTGTCGTCGGCCAGGACCGCGAAAGCTCGCAGCGTGATCTGTACGAGAACATCGAAAAGGGCAACTTCCCGCGCTGGGCGCTGCGTATCCAAATCATGACCGAAGAGCAGGCGCGCACCTACCACATCAATCCCTTTGATGTGACCAAGGTTTGGCCGCATGGCGACTTCCCACTGATCGATGTGGGCACACTGGAATTGAACGAAAACCCCACCAACTACTTCGCACAAGTGGAACAAGCGGCTTTCACGCCTGCCAACCTGGTGCCCGGTATTGGTCACTCGCCCGACCGCATGCTGCAAGGCCGTATCTTTTCCTACGGCGACACACAGCGCTACCGCCTGGGCGTGAACCACGGTCTGTTGCCCGTAAACGCGCCTCGTTGCCCGTTCCACAGCTACCACCGCGATGGCGCCATGCGTACTGGCGACAATAACGGCGGCACGCTGAACTACGAACCCAATAGCCAGGGCGAATGGCAACAGGCTCCCCGCAGCGAACCGCCTCTGGCGCTGGATGGCCAGCCTGCGGATCACTGGGATCACCGCGTGGACGACGATTACTACTCGCAACCCGGCAATCTGTTCCGCCTGTTCAACGACGAGGAAAAACAGCGTCTGTTCAGCAATATTGCCGACGCCATGGCCGGTGTTCCCAAGGAAACCATCGAACGTCAATTGGGCCACTTCACGAAAGCCGACCCTGCTTACGGTGCCGGTGTGAAAGCGGAACTGACAAAACGCGGTCAGCTTTAAACCCTGACCGGGCTGTTTAAGCCATCACAGAATCGGCTCCCCCTCTACAATCGGGGAGCCGATTTTTTTTGCACTGGCCCTGCGTTCTCCTACCGAGCCCTACTATGAAATTTGGCTACACGATCATCTACGTTCCCGATGTCAGCCAGGCACTGGACTACTTCAACCGCGCTTTTGGGTTATCCACCAAAATGCTGCATGAAACCGGGCTGTATGGCGAACTGGAAACTGGCCAAACCACCTTGGCCTTTGCAGCCGAAATGCTGGCCTACATGAATTACCCCAAAGGCCATTTGTCGCCCCATTCTTCGGACGTCCCCCTGGGTATCGAGATTGCCCTGGTCTGCGACGACGTCCCCGCCGCCCACGCCAAAGCGCTTGCGGAAGGGGGCACCGAACTGGCCCCGCCTCAAGACAAGCCTTGGGGACAGGTTGTGTCTTATGTGCAGACGCCTGAACGCATTGTGGTGGAGTTGTGTACGCCGGTTAAATAAGATCGACAGGATTGACAGCGAATGCCTAGCTGTATCGCAGACATCAGATAGGCCGCCGGTTCGTGTGAACACGCTATCAACCTAAACACCCGTCGTGACCTTCACGAGACAAGCCACTTAATACCAGTACTTGGGCCAGGCTTTCTGATGGCCCAAGTTATTGATCACTAAAGCAATCACCACCAGCACGATAGAGCCCAGCAAAGCGGGCACAAACAAGTAAGACCAGGAGGCCTCGCCTGCCAACAAGATCACCAAAGGATCCGCTCCGGCAGGCGCATGCAAGGTACGACTGATGTGCATCAAGGCGATGGCTAGGCCCACCGCCAGCCCCATTTCCAAGGGTCCTGCGCCTACATATTTCGCAATCACCACCCCCACCAGGCTGGCAATGAAATGACCGCCAATTACACTGCGTGGCTGCGCCAAGGGCGAGTCAGGTGCGGCGAACAGCAGGGCACACGTCGCTCCGAAGGGCGCCATCATCAAGGGCAAACCAAACTGCTGCGTCAAATAGGCGATCACCATAATGCCTATGGTTCCCCCCAGAAAGCTGAGCAGAACCTGCTTGCTGTGCGGCCGTGGCGGCAATACACCGCCCCCTTGAATTCGAGAAAAAAGAAAGCGCATCCTGATGCTCCAAAACAAAAGTAGACCGATCGGTCTATCTACTGACGTGTACAATAATCACTCATGCTGACGCTGTCAAACGTTCCAGGGTCAAACTATTGAGTCAAAGACGATGAAAAACACCAAGCGCGATACGATTTTGGAAACAGCTTTGCGCCTTTTCAGCCAGTATGGCTACGGCAATGTCGGGATTGAACGCATCATCTCCGAGTCCGATGTCGCCCGCATGACGGTGTATAAGCAGTTCGGCACCAAAGATGGCCTGATCAATGAAACCCTGAACTTGCGACATCGCAATTTCATGGAAGATCTGCTTGAGTATCTGGAGCCACATGCCAGCTATCAGCGCAAGATTCAGGCGCTGTTCGAGTGGCATCAAAACTGGTTCCAGTCGCCGGATTTTCATGGCTGCATGTTCATCAAAGCATCGGAGGAATTCGGGGCTGTAAACCCGCAGCCTTGCGCGATTGCGCAAGAACACAAGCTGGCTATCTTGGCTTTAGTCGAAGCGATTTTGCAGGAGCCCTTCGGCGACAAGGCTCATCAACAAGCTTTGCTAGTTTTCATCTGCCTGGAAGGTCTGATCGTCCACGCCAATATGTTCCCCGGCAAGGATCTGACTCAAGACATTTACCAGGCTTTGCAGCCTTTGCTGACGCCCTGAGCAAAGCCCCCAGCAACAAAAACGCCAGCAAAAATGGCTGGCGTCGGCCCTAATCGCAGAACAGGGCAAGAGTCATTTCAGAGCAGGATACTCGACAACCCTCCTGTGTATCCACACACCGAGAAAGTAAGGCTGCTTCAATCAAGTCTTGCCAGACAAGACAACAGGCGCAGCCAACAAACCGGCCGAGACAAAAGCAATGATCTGCTCAAGAATCTCGTCGGTATTGTTGGGATCACAGATACCCGGGGCCAGTTCTTCCAGCCGGTGTGTATCTGAAAAAGCATACATATACGCCCCGATCATCAAGACCACTCGCCAATACACATCTTTGGCTTGCAACTCGGGCAATATTTCTTCCAGGATGTGCACATACGCACGCGTGGAGCCATCGTAGGCCTCATTACGCAGCTTATAAGAGATCTCGGCCGGCTCCGTATGCAAACGGGCTTGAAGCCGCAAAAACCGCCGACCTCCTGGTGTTTCCCGCAACGCAATCGTAGGGGCTAAAAAGGCCCGCACGACATCATCAACCAAGATTTTGTCATCCTTGTCTCTAAGCGCATTCAAACGCCGCAGACGCTCATCAGAAATCGTTTTACCCCGGCGAATAAACACCGCTTCAAACAGGCCGTACTTGGAGCCAAAGTAGTAATTAATCAAAGCTTGGGTGACGGCTGCTTTCTGAGCGATCACCCGCAATGTCGTTCCAGCGTAGCCAGTTTCGGAAAACTCCTCCTCGGCAGCGTCCAGAATCCGTTCTGACGTGTTGTCACCCACCCCTTCCGGGCGTCCGGGCTTATCTCGCTTGACCCAGGAGCTATCCGACGACAAAGTTACACGGCCCATATTTGCCTCAAAATTTGATTCATTCTTATCTACAAGCTAAGCCAGATTTGCTACGCGACGCCGTGCCCGATGCACAGAACCATTACGTGTGGCCCAACGCAAGACGAAAGCAGCGCTGTTAACTACCCTGCGACGCCACCACATGGATGCAGCGCTGGGGCGATGCTCAAAACAGGTTTGAGCCCATTGCGGCAGCATATCCAGCGCCGCTAACAGGAACACCCTGGCAACCCAAGCCTTGGCACCCTTAAACAAGGTATGCGATGACATTAAAATTGTAGCCACTTCCTGAGTGCGCGCATCAACCCGTAACTCTGCTGCTGGTTGAGCAAATAATGCTCTCAAGGCGGGTGCATCCATCACCAAGCCATCCGCACCCAGCATGACTGCAACCTTCGAATACTGCGCCACATACCGATCCTGCTGTTCAGGAGCCAGCTTGGCATTCCGCCAGCGCAAATGGGACTCTAAAAAACAATACGCCTGCGTGTGGTGCACCCAACGCAGCAGTTCTGGATCATTGGCATCGTAAGGTGTGCCGTCGGGCAAAACTCCATGCACGTGCTCATGGACCCGCCGCACCAGAGCAATACACTGCTCTGCCTGCTCAGTACCTGCATAACTGACTGCTGAGATGAACTGCGCGGTTCGACTTAGCCGTCCCTGCATATCCTGCCGGAAGCTGGAGTGATCCCAGACCCCAGCCAATACACGCGGGTCCAGCATCTGCAAACTCAATGCAGCAATCCCCCCCAGCATCATAGAGGTAAAGTCGGCGTGAACTTCCCACACAGCAGATTGTGGGCCGAACAAACCAGGGTCGCCCGGTGGCACAGTGAAGTCCACCGGACTGCCTTGCAGACCGGTAATGATGTGAATCTGGTTCTCAACATACTGACGAATCGACAGCAAGACGCTTCCCCCGGCCCCAACCGTTAAACCTGTAATGCTTTAGGCTGAAAATCAGTAGCATTATATGAATAAACCCAATCTGTCTTAATGCCGCCCGCATGCGGATTCTTCTTCTGCTGCTCGCGGTATTCCGCATCACGCTTGGCCTTGGCTTCGCTATCGGACAGGTGATAGGTGCGGCCTCGTTCACGCGCTTCAAGCTGCACCCGGCTGGTACGTGGCAGACGTTCCGCTTCGTAAAGCGACAAGGCCGTGCTCAAATCTTCGGGCAAAGCCGCCAAGGCAACTGCCAAGACATAGGCATCTTCAATGGCCATGGCTGCACCTTGGGACAGGAAGGGCAACATAGGATGCGCCGCATCACCCAGCAAGGTCACACGGCCTGCCGACCATTTAGTCATGGGGTCACGATCAAACAAGCCCCAGCGATACACATCCGTCACACGCTCAAACAGCTTGACGATATTGGGGTGCCAATCCTTAAAGTCCTCCAACATCTCCTGCTGAGTACTGCGGGCGTTCCAGGACTCCTCGACCCAACTGGCAGTTTCGTTGACCGCCACAATATTGACGGCTTTACCCCCGTTCACGTAGTAGGTCACGACATGACTTTTGGGGCCCAACCAGAAAGAAGATTCGGGCGCCACAAAATCGGGCATTTCATCAAAAGGCACCACTGCCCGATAGCACATATTGCCGGTAAATTTTGGTTCCTCTTCACCAAAAATAGAGCGGCGTATCTCCGAGCGCACGCCGTCGGCTCCCACAATCAAATCCGCTTCAAAACAAGACCCGTCAGCAAAATGCGCAACAGCTTTTCCTTCTTGCTGGGTAACTCCCGTGCACTGCGCATTGAACGTTACCTTTGTTGTATTTAGCAGTTCAGTCAGCAAATGATGCAGGTCAGCGCGATGCACATGAAAGAACTCAGCACCATACAGTTGCGGGCAATCACTCTTTAAAGGGATACGGAAGCTTTCCTCTGCGGTGGACCAATCCCGTCCTACCAAGGCCTCGGGCAAAAAACCTACCTTGGCCAAGGCATCGTGGGCCCCCAAAGCCTTGAGCACTTTAACGGCGTTCGGCGTCATTTGAATGCCAGCACCCACCTCTCCGAAGGCCGCCGCACGTTCGAATAAATGCACTTCTATTCCGCGCTGTTCCAGAGCAGCTGCCAAAGTTACGCCACCAATACCACCGCCTATCACACCGACTTTCAACGTTTTTTTCATGCTGTACATCCCCAGGATTCAGATCTCAATCAGCCCAAATCCCTCAAATTAATTAAACAAATAAATAATAAATAACTTAAAAAATAGATAGATCTACATCAACAGCAAGGGACGCAAGTCTGCATACGGACGAACCTCGCCGTACTTCTGTTGAATATCAAACAAGCTTGCGTCGTGAGGCTCCTTGGCTCTATCACCAACGCAATCTGCCAATACAAAAGGGCGCAGGCCACAAGACATGGCATCAACGACTGATGCACGCACACACCCACTTGTGGTGGCACCAGCAATCAGCAGCGTCTGCACCGCCCGCTCCGCCAACCAGGCAGCCAAAGCAGTACCAAAGAAAGCCGACGGAACCGTTTTACGCACCAGCAACTCACCAGGTGCAGGCTTCAAGGCATCGACGATGGCACTGGCTGGATTACCCTCTTGAAGCTGCACCAAACCGGGGACTTTAAGACCGAATACATTGCGATCAGCACTGTCATCGGCAAAGACGATGCGGCTGTGCGCCACAGGCCAGTTCTGTGCCCGTGCATCCGCCAAAACCGTACGTGTTTGCTCAATGGCTTCCAGAATATTTCCACCACCAAATGCCTGGGGATCTGCAAAACCGTTCACGAAATCCACAATTAACAGTCCCACTTTTCCTTCAAGCTCAAGCCCTTGTCCAAACCCTTGCCGCTCGTAAACGCTCGGGCTGCTCATGCCAATTCCTCCACGACTTTGCCCTCCCGCACCGTCTCGCGGCCATCTACGGTCACGGTGCAGGCACGCAGCGGAATATCAATGTGGCAAGCCGTTGTGCGGTCGCCCCCCACTTCATTATTGGGGCCAAAAGAGAACAAGAAATTGCCTGCATAGGCACGAGCATCCATACCCAAGGTTTGCTCTTTGTCGTAAAGGCCAAGCGTTGACCAGTGAGCACGGGGCTGCAAACCCCAGCCTATGTGGGACATGGCGTAAGCCTCAGGGTCGTTGAACGAGGCCATGTACTCGCGCAGCAGCTCGGCATCCAGACCGCCCTCAATCGAGGTTACAACGCCGTTCTCAACCGTCATGGTGATGGGATCGGCCGCATAGGACTTCATGGGCAATAAAATGTCACCCCGATCAATCACGATGCGCCCATGTGCCTGCCTCTCGTTTGGCCAGGTCAGGATAAAGCCGCTGGGCCAGTGATCCCAACGCCCAGGCTCATCCACAAAGCCATATTCCTTCATCACCGGGTACTCACCCAAAGGCATCACCAGATCGGTTCCTGCCTTGGATGTAGCTCGCATTTCACGAGCGCCCTGCAGCACCTGCGCCGAACGCTCAACACGCTCCTTATCCTGCAAGGACGGGACCATACGCACCAGCACCTCAGGGGGTTCGGCAGCCAATAGAATTTTGGTGCCGGATTTAAGAATTTCATGCTGTTCAGGCGAGAACAGCAAAGTCATCAAATCCAGCACCAAGTCACTGGCTTTGAGGGCGGCAATCGCTGCGGGGTTATCCGTCAGCGGAGTCGTGCCCAGATACGCCAAAAGATCACGACTTAAGGCCTTTTCGGCATTCACCGGCAGCAAATCCACCTGCATCTGGGTCGCGCCCAACGCCGCCACAGCCAGCTTGGCCGTAGCCAAGGTTTGGGGATGCGTATTCAGGCTCGTCAGAATGGTGACCATCTGCCCCGCCTTCAATCCAGAAAGGGTCAGCACCTCATTCCAGGCCTGAACCATTTGATGATCAGCTACAGCCATCTTCCTCTCCTGTTTCTCATTAAAAGGTAACGCTAAGGAAGGTGCCTAACACACGATAAAAATCTTCCTCGTCATCCCAGGGAATCATGTGTCCGGCACCGGGTACCCGCAAAATCTGCAAGTCCGGCTTCAGTGACTGGGCCTCCTGGATGTCCTCGTTGCGAATGACATCACCTTTGCCAGCCACCATCAGGGCCACCTGCCAGCTCTCGAGCTGACTGAAGTCAGGAAAGGCATCATCGGTATGGAACCATTCATAGCTATCCGTCACTGCGCGGATATCGCAGGTATGCAGCCACTGAGCACGCAGTTGAAGTTGCTCAGGATTCCAAGTCGGACAAAACAGGCGCATCTGCTCAGCACTCATACCCTTTTGCGCCTGTGCAATGGACTCGGTATACCAGGCGATTTTTGATGGGTAGGGCCGCCGATCCGGCCCGGACACTGGCGGGTCTACCAACACCATGGCCGCAGCTTTGCTCAAACCTCGGGTAACAGCACGCATCAGAATGCGCGCCCCCATGGAATGCCCCATATAAATGGGAGACTCAAGTGCAAGTGCGCGGACAAACTCGACCAAATCATCAGCGCACGCATTCACGCCGTAATCCAGGTCTGCTCCCGACTGCGAAAGCCCACGGCCACGGACATCCAGTACATAGACATCAAAATGTTGCGCCAGGCGCTCGGCCACAAATCCCCAAGTGGGGGCAGGGCTGGTGATTCCTGGCACCAATACCAAAGCAGGCCCCGGACCGGCATAACGCAAGTAATGCTGGCGTATCCCATTGGCATTGATATGCCCGCCATAGCTAAATCTGGATGGAGGGCTGGCCGTATTGCTCGTAACCATAATCAGCCCCCCAGATAAGCGCTTAAGAGCTCAGGGTCTTTGAGCATGCTGGCACTGTCTTTCTCGGCAATGACGCGCCCTGTCTCCAGCACATAGGCACGACTGGCCACATTAAGGGCGTTATGCACGTTTTGCTCCACAACCAGAATAGACACTCCGTGCTCGCTGATATCGCGCACAACCTGAAAGACCTCCAAGGCCATCTTGGGACTTAAGCCTAAAGAGGGCTCATCCAGAATCAGCAGCTCCGGTTCTGACATCAGGGCCCGGGCGATAGCCAGCATCTGCTGCTCACCACCGCTAAGCGTACCCGCCAGCTGGCGGTATCGCTCTTTCAAACGAGGGAAGCGATGAAAGGCAATGCCTTTACGCCGCTCTACCTCGGACTTGGATTTGATCAGGTAAGCACCCAGATCCAAGTTGTCTTCAACGGTCATCTCGGGCCATACATGCCGCTCTTCAGGACAATGCGCCAGCCCCAGCTTCAAGATGTGTTCAGGGCTACGGCCACTGATCACTTGTCCTTTCCAGGTGATCTGTCCAGCAGTAGGGCGGATCAAGCCAGAGATCGCCCTGAGCGTAGTGGATTTGCCTGCACCATTGGCACCCAAAATCGCCACGACTTCACCGGGTTGCACGTGCAAGCTGACGCCATGCAAAGCGGTCAAATTGCCATAGCCCGCCACTACCTCATGCAAGGCCAAGAGCGGTGGAATTTCCTGTGTACTCATGCCGCTTTCCCCATATAAGCTTCCAACACTTGCTCATTGGCCTGAATCTGCGCGGGTGTGCCTGTCGCCAGTTTTTTGCCAAAGTTCATGACGACGATCTGGTCAGACACACGCATAATCAAGCCCATGTTGTGCTCTACCAGCAAAATGGATTCAACCCACTGCCCAGGCAGCTGCCTGAGCAAATCGGCCAAGCCTTCTGCCTCGTGGGTGTTCAAGCCGGCCGCCGGCTCATCGAGCATCAATAGCCTGGGCTTGGCGCTTAATGCGACACCCACCTCCAGCAGACGCAGTTCACCGCAAGACAATGAACCCGCCAAGATATCGGCACGCTTGGACAGCCCGATCTGCCCAAGGATGCGGCTGGCCGAATCACTGATTTCCTGCTGCACCTGCGCCTGCTCTTTACTAGGCCAGAACGTACGCCAGAGTGGCGCACGATCACGCAGATAATGGGCATGTACCAGATTGTCGAAAGCGCTCAGGGACCGCAGCACATTAGTCTTTTGAAATGTGCGTATCACCCCGTGCTGCGCCATGCGATAAGGCTTGCTGGCCGTGACCTCTTGCCCATCCCACAGCACCCGCCCACGAGTGGGCTGATAAAAACCGGTAATGAGGTTAAAGCAGGTGGTTTTGCCTGCTCCATTGGGCCCGATCAAACTGACGATTTGCCCAGAGGGGACGGTAAAATCAATGTCCTGAACCGCATGAATACCGCCAAAAGATTTGCTAAGACCGCACACTTCAAGCATGACGCGTCCTCCCAAACAGATGATGAAAACGCTGCTGCACAAAGCCCATGATTCCGTCGGGGGCGAAAAGCACCGAAGCCATGACGATCAGCCCAAAGAGGGACAGGCGCAGCTCCTTGAACTCACGCAGGTATTCCTCCAGCAAGGCCACCACAATGGCTCCGGCAATAGGCCCCAGCAAAGTGCCTTTACCGCCCAGCAAAACAATGATGATCATGGTCGCTGTGAATGGAAAGCCAAACACTTCGGGACCAACAAAACTGATATAGCTGGCGTAATACGCACCGGCAATCCCAGCCAGAAAAGCCGCCACCACAAAGACAAATTGCGAATAGCGGAATGGATCAATACCTACCGACTGGGCCACATAATTGTTTTCACGCATCGTGACCGCAGCACGGCCTGCACTGGAATGGACCAAGCGATAGCAGATGTAGAAAGTGATGGCCGCCAGCACAATCCCCATCACCACAAAACCACGCTTGCCAGCTAACCAAGGCGACATATCCAGCAGCGCGGGATGAGCCACACCCGAGATGCCCATCGGGCCATTGGTCAAGTCCACCCAGTTATTGGCCAATAAGCGCAAGACCTCGGCAAACGCCAGTGTCACAATCACAAAGAAAGGCCCATTAAGCCGCAAGGTGACGCGACCAATCACATAACCAGCCGCTGCAGCAATCAAGGCCGCCGCCACAATCGTTATCGTGACCGGCCAGCCCACCGCAGGCGAACTCAAAATGGCTACGGAGTAGGCGCCCAGACCAAAAAATGCCACGTGCCCCAGCGGGAACTCGCCCACATATCCAATAATTAAATTCAGGCTACTGGCCAACACGCTGTACATCAGCACCAGCACCAGGATATGCAGCAGATAATCGTTCTGCACAAAACAAACGAGCAAGGCCGACAAGACCAGAAAGCCCACCATAAAGTGACGTTCTATTTTCATTTATGCGCGCTCCGCTCGAACCGAAAACAAGCCATAGGGGCGGAAAAACAGAATCAAAATGACCAAGGCAAAACCCACCATGTCTGCGGTGCCCGTTTGCACATACCCGCCCCACAGAGCCTCTGCTACTCCCAGGATCAAGCCGCCCAGAATGGCCCCGCCGAAATTACCCATTCCCCCCAAAATGACGACAACAAAAGCCTTCAGACTGATCAAGCCCCCAATAGAGGCTTGCGCCACGTAAATGGAACTGAGCAACATGCCCGACGTTGCCGCCAACACCACACCCAAGGCGAAGGTCGATGCGTAAATAGTGGCGGTATTGATACCTACCAGGCTAGCGGCCGTCGAATCCTGAAACGTCGCTCGCATGGCTTTACCCAAGCGAGTTTTCTGTATCAGCAAACGCGCCCCCACGATCGCCGCAATGGACATCCCAATCGCAAAGAGCCGCACCTCGGTGATGAAAATAGGCCCAATAAACATGGGTGTATTGGGTACCGGCGCAATCACTTTGAGCGGTGCCGTACCGACTATCATCAAGGCCGTATTCGTCAGGAAAATTGACAAACCAATAGTCAGCAAAATGCCCGGCTCTGGGCCTTTGTCCCTGATACGCGCAATCAAGAAGCGATCCAGCAACCAGCCAAACAAAGCGACGATCACCACGACCAGCGCCAGGCCTACAAAGAAATTCAGTCCTAGTTGCTGGGTCACTAACCAACCCAGCAGCCCCCCAATCATGTAGAACTCGCCATGTGCAAAGTTCACCAAGCGCATCAGACCAAAAATCAAGGTGAGACCCAGCGCCGACAGCGCGTAGAACGTCCCATTAACCAGTCCATTGGCAATGAACTGCAGCAATAAATCAAACACAATGCCCCCTCATAAAACGATAAAACTCGCAGCTCATGGCCGTCTTAGTCTGCTGTTACCGTTGCCTGGGCAACAATGTCCGGTTGCCCGTTCTTTAGCTGTACCAACACAGCATCAAAACCATAGGCCTGCCGTTTTTCGTTGAATTTGAAGTTGCCATTGGGACCGTTGTAGTCTGTCGCTGGCAATGCCAGTCGGATCTTGTCCGGGTCGGCTGCCCCAGCACGCTCAATAGCGTCCATGATGATGTTTAGTGCGTTGTAGCCCGCAACCGAATACTTGCCGGGCAGCTCGCCGTACTCTTTCTGATAGGACTGCACAAATTGCAGATTCTCAGGGCGCTGCAAAGTATGAGCATAGGGAACCGCTGCATGAATACCTTCCGATGCAGAGCCAGCCAAATTCACGAAATCCGCCGTTGCCCAGCTACCCACGCCAAAGATCAAACTTTCCAGGCCCACTTCTTTCATCTGTTTGACAAGAATCGAGCCGTCCTGAGTTTCAGCAGCCACAAAAACACCGTCCGGTTTAGCGGCTCTTACACGCGTCAACAAGGTGTAGAAGTCAGTTGTGCCGTGGTCGAAGTAGAGCTTCTGTACGGTTTCACCGCCCAGTGCCTCGATCTGGCTGGAGAACTCCTCCATCCCCCCGCGGCCCCAATCATCGTTGACCGCGATGTAGGCAATTTTTTTCAGTTTGAGCTGCTCGACCAGGATGGTGGCGAAAGCGTGCGCCAACAGACCGTCTGTTTCCGCAGTCCGGAAAAACCATTCATTGCCACGATCGGTCAAATCGCTCTTGGAAGACACACCCGATAGCAAAGGCACTTTGTATTTTTGCGCTACGCTCATGGCTGCAATCGTGGCTGAGCTACAAAAGGCGCCTGAAATAATCGGGACCTTGTCTTTCTGGATTAACTTTTCAGCGGCGTTCACTGTCTTGGAGGGCTGGCATTCCCCATCCTCAATAGCCAGTTCAACCTGCTGCCCCAACACTCCGCCACGAGCGTTCCGCTCCTTGACGGCCAGCTTGGAACCATTCACATCTGCCTCACCGTTGTATGCCACCGAACCGGTTAAAGGCTGAATCACACCAATTTTGATGGTCTGTGCTTGTACGGCCCCCACAGCCCCCAGCGTTACGAGCAACCCCATCGTCAATATCGTCTTGCGCACCTGTCTCTCCTTGCGTGGTTTTCTGACTACCTGCTTCGTTAATTCGAGTTTGAAATATATTAACTGGCTAGCCAATAAATAAAACATAGGGAATTCCCTATAAACTTAAACCAATATTTTTCCATTAAATATCAGCTAGTTATTAGAATAATTTTGGGATCTGGGAATTGCGTTTGTCGGATACTCCCCACACATCCGCCCCAAGCAGGGAGAGTTTTCAAGCTGTTTTTTCCCAGCACTCAAGGCCGCTTTATCAACTTGAATACGGGTAAAACGACCAGCATTTAATGAGCCACGCGATCGATCACCGCCTTTCTGTCCGGCGTGCGAAGCCTCTTTTTTACGATGCTATCCTGCCGAATCGTCAGACCTTAGCGATGCACGCCGCCAGCCCCTTAGATCGCTTGTTCTATTATTAAAATTGCTACAAGCAGCGGGCCTGATTTGGAATCAGACCCGCACAGACACCTTAAGCCTTACTGCTGCAAATACCCCGATTCCTTGATAATCGGACCCCAGGTATCCAGATCGTCCTGAACGATACGAGACAGCTCCTGTGCGTCACCCGATTCTGGTCGGAAGCCAATGGGCGTGATGGCGCTTTCAATCTTGGGCAGCTTGGCCACTTCGTTAAAAGCGTCCTGGAACTGCTTCACCATTTCTGGTTCCATGCCCAGCGGCGCAAAAATCCCCATCCAGCCCGAGGCTTTCAGATCGCCATAGCCCATTTCCACAAAGGTCGGCACATCCTTGAGGATAGGCAGACGTTCTGCTCCGGTAATGCCCAAAACCCGCACCGATCCCGCCGCTACGTGTTCGGTAATCATGCCCACAGCATCCACACCAGCAGGGATGTGGTCACCCAGCAGATCGTTGATTAAAGGCGCACCGCCTTTGTAGGGCACGGGCGACATCTGAACATCGTTCTTCTTGGCAATGCTGTAGCCCATGAACTGCGGCGCGCTACCGGGGGCGGGGATGCCATAGTGGCCGTATTTCTCCGGCTCTTTGCGCACCAGCTCCACATACTCCTGCAAGGTATTGGCAGGCGTGGTTTTACCCACCACAAAGATATGCTCGAATTTGGCAATAACCGCGACCGGTGCAAAATCCTTCATAGGGTCATACGTAACGGTTTTCACCGTTAAAGGCAGCGTGGTCATCATATGGTTGTTGGCCACCAGCAGCACAGACCCATCCGTAGGCGAGCGCAAAAAACCTTGTGCAGCCACCTGCCCGCCCGCACCCGCCCGGTTATCCACCACCACATTCACACCCAGCTTTTCACGCAGTTGCTCGGCATAGACTCGCGCCACCGCATCGGCAGTGCCACCCGCTGGATACCCCACCACCAGACGTACGGTATCTGGCAATTTACTGGCCACCGACAAACCTGTTGCCAAGGCCAATGCCGTTCCCAGCAAAGCCTGCGCCCATTTCTTTTTCATTGCTCCTCTCCCTGCCTCTTGATGACGCTATTAAAGTTCTACTACTCGTCCATTCCCTTGCATGGCTTGGCGGCTTAACAAGGCTGCCGCCGTCAGTACATCCTCGAATGCCAGTCCCAGGGATTTAAAAATGGTGATTTCTTCATCATTTACACGACCAGCTGCTTGCCCCTCCAAAACGGCCCCCAGCTCATTCAGCTCGGTATCCGCGGACAGGTAACCTTGCTTGCAGGCATTCAAAAACTCACCCGACTCATTTCGTGTTGATTGGGCTCTGTCCACAAACAAACGGCCTGCCGTCATGGTGGGGCCGTCCAGTTCACTGCTGGCCGGCGTGCTAGAGCCCATGGCAGTAATGTGCGTGCCAGGACGCAACCATTCCCGCTGCAACACAGGGGTGGCCGAGCTGGTTGCCGTCAGTACAAGATCCGACTGTGAAACTGCTTCCTGGGCCGATACACCCGCTACCAAGGGGCAATCCAGATACGCCTGGGCTTCTTCAATAAAGTGCTGGGCCGACTGGGCAGAGCGCGTGATCACAAAGACTTTGCTCAAGCGACGCACCTGTGCCACCGCTCGCAATTGCCACAGGGCCTGGTGCCCACCGCCAAACAAAGTCAGCACGCTGGCATCGGCCCGCGCCAGCATATCGGTGGCCAAACCACTAACGGCTGCTGTACGCAAGGCGGTAACACTGCTGGCGTCCAAAATAGCGCGGGTCTCGCCCGTTAAGCCGCTCATTAAGAGCACACAACCCTGATGAGGATCTTTACCCAAACGCACATTGTCTGGAAACAGCGTGCCCATCTTGGCGCCGTACAAAGGTTCGGGATAAATCTCGGGCATGTCGATGCAGGCGGGCATCATGCCCAAAAACCCACTGGACAAGCTGCTGCGCACAATCGTGCGCAAAGGCTGATCAATACGACCTTGCTGCAAGGCGATGAAGCCTTTGCGCATCAGATCAATCGCCGCCCCTAGATCCAACCCTTCATAGACTTCCTGGGCTTTGGCTACATATACCGTTGGCTGCATAATTAACCTTGCGCCAAGGGCGTCGTGATGTGCTGGGTAAAGGTCTCGGTATCCGTGTTGGAGCCACAAAACAGCACGCCCACACGCTGCCCGGCCAGATGCTTGCGCAAGGGGAACATCAAGGCTGCAGTTGCTACCGCGCAGGCCGGCTCGGTTGCCATCTTGAATTCGTTAAACAGGAAATGCATACCCGCGCGGATCTGGTCGTCGTTAACGGTAACCAGCGTGTCAATATTGTCCTGACACACGCGGAAGCTAAATTCGTCGGTATGCGGAGCCATCAAGCTGTCTGCAATAGACTGCATGGCACCGATCTTTTGTGGCTCGCCCGCCTGGCGGCTCAGGGCCATCACATTGGCACCTACCGGCTCAATGCCATAGACCACGCAATCGGGTTGCCACAGCTTGACCGCCGCCGACACACCGGCGGCCAAACCACCACCACCAATCGGTATCAGCACAGCATCCAGCTTGCCCGCTTGCTGCAGCCACTCGTAACCCAAGGTGGCCGTTCCCAGCACCGTCGGATAGGTGCTGAACGGGTGGATAAAGCTCTTCTGTTCGTCCTTTTCGATCTGGCGTACCAGTTCAAAGGCCTGCTCACCGTTGTCCGCAAAGACAATCTCGGCCCCGTACTCGCGGCACAAAGCCACTCGCGCCGGGCTGGCCGTCTTGATCATGACAGTCTTGGCCTTCACACCCATTTGATGGGCGGCATAAGCCACTGCTACGGCGTGGTTGCCTGCTGATACGCAGGTCACCCCTTGTTGGCGAGCCTCTTCGGACAAGCTCAACAAGTTATTGAACGCACCGCGTGCCTTGAAGGTGCCCGAGGCTTGCAGATGCTCAAACTTGAAATTGACCGCGCTATCCAGACGCCGGGTTTGGTAGTCGAACACCGGCGTCTGGCGCACATAGGGACGCAGACGCTCATGCGCCTGCACCACATTTTCCTGGGTAACTTTTTCTGTTGTCATGGGTTCGCGTTGAAACCTGTTTATCTATTTTTAAGAGGCCAGAGCCTGGCTACGGATCAGGGCGCGCAAGAACTGCTCGCACTGATCAAGCTGGGCTAGCTCCACATACTCATCAGGGCGATGGGCCTGTTCGATATTGCCAGGGCCACAAATAATGGAAGGAATCCCCGCTTGCTGGAACAGACCTGCCTCCGTGCCATAAGCCACTTTGCGCACGGTGTCATCACGCGTCAGTTCACGCACCAGCTTGGTAATCGCCGCTTGCTCTTCAGGGTTCAGGCCGGGGGCGCTGGCCAGTTTCTCCAATTCCACCAAAGCATCGGGGTGCTCGCGACGCATGGCAGGCAGGATCTTCAGGTCGATGAACTCGCGGATTTCCTGCAAGATGGGTTCCGGGTCTACGCCAGGCAGATTGCGATATTCAAACTCGAACTCGCACAGATCAGGCACCGTGTTCAAGGCGATACCGCCGCGAATCATGCTGGTCTGCAACGTTGTGAAGGGCACATCAAAATCATGGTCATACGGCCCCATGCTCTTGTAATCGTCGGCCAGATCACGAATCGCCGTGATGATGCGCGCCGCATGCTCAATGGCATTTACACCCTTGGGCGTCAGCGACGAATGTGCCGCATGGCCATGTACCCGACAGCGGTAGGCATTGATGCCCTTGTGCGCCACGATGGTGCGCATGCTGGTGGGCTCGCCCACCACACAACCTTCAGGATCAATGCCCCGGCGCACCAGATCATCAATCATCACCGGTGCCCCCACGCAACCCACTTCTTCGTCGTAGGAATAGGCCAAATGGATAGGTTTAGCCAGCTTAGTGGCCAACATCTCGGGAACCAGTTGCAGCGTCACACCGACAAAACCTTTCATGTCGCAAGTGCCACGTCCATACAGGCGATCGTCGCGGATCTCCGCCTTGAAAGGGTCGCTGCTCCAGTTCTGACCGTCCACCGGGACCACATCCGTATGCCCGGACAGGACAATTCCGCCAGTGCGCGTGCCATCGGCTGCCGGGATGGTGGCAAACAGATTGGCCTTGCGACCACTGGCGTCATGTGTCAGCACGGTTTCCAGTCCTTGCAGCTGCAAATAAGCCTGCACATCGTGAATCAGTTCCAGGTTAGATTCCCGGCTTGTCGTATCATAAGCAATCAGTTTTTGTATCCATTCCACCGAGGTAGAGGGATAAGCAGTAGGATCAAACAACGCAGTCATGCCTTCTTTCTCCCAGCGTAAAGCGTGTAGTTCTATACAATAGGACGGAATTTTCTTATAAGAAAATTAATAATATTTATAAGAAAACGGTTTCTTACTTCTTTAGGTTATGACAAAAGACTTAGCCAACACCGCCCCCAACTTAATTAGCAAAACAGCTATGGGGGCGCGCATACGTGATGAACGCAAACGACAGGGCTTAACCTTGTTGATGTTGGCACGCTTATCCAATGTATCTTTGTCCACCCTGTCCAAGGCCGAACGCGGCCTGATTGGCCTGAGCTACGAGAAATTCCTGGCCGTCAGCCGTGCCCTGAAGATGGATTTATCTGATCTGTTCAAGGCTCCCCGTGATCAGAACGAGTCCGGCATGGATATTCTGGTTGGCCGGGCTTCGCGCACCGTGACGTACCATGCACATCGCTACGAATACGGCATGCTGGCCTCGGAATGGATCAACAAAAAAATGACGCCCATGCACGGCCGCGTCCTGTCGGGCGAACCCCGTGACGCCACAGACTTCAGCCAGCATGAAGGCGAAGAGTTTATTTTTGTGATCGAAGGTCAGCTGACCATGCAGTTCCAGGACGGCCGTCGCCATGTCCTGCAAGCGCGCGACAGCATCTACTTCAAAAGCAATCTGGGCCACCTGTACCTGTGCGAGCACGGAGAAAGTGTCGAGATTCTGGTGGTTTGCGTGAACAATCACTAGGCCCAAACCAGCCCGTTGGCTCCATTACAATACGGTTCTGTTTCGCCTTTTTGATTGATCTGCCCATGTCCAATTCTTCCCCTATCGTGGCAATTGCCACCGCCCCCGGCCGGGGTGGCATTGGTGTCATCCGTGTGTCCGGCACGGAGCTTGCCACACTGATCCAAATCCTGTTTGGCCGCACGCTGCAAGCGCGCCACGCCCACTTTCTGCCCTTTAAAGATAAACACGGCGAGGCTATTGACGAGGGCATCGCTTTATTCTTCAAAGGCCCACATTCCTATACCGGCGAAGACGTGCTGGAGCTACAAGGCCACGGCGGTCCGGCCGTTCTGCGACGCTTGCTAGACCGTTGTCTGGAAGCCGGTAAAGACCTGGGCCTGCGCCTGGCCGAACCGGGTGAATTCACCCAGCGTGCCTTTCTGAACGACAGACTGGACTTGGCTCAGGCCGAAGCCGTGGCTGACCTGATCGACGCCTCATCGGAGGCCGCCGCCCGCAGCGCCGTCGCCTCCCTGTCCGGTGTGTTCTCCAACAACGTCAACGCCTTGGCCGACCGCATCATCCACCTGCGCATGCTGGTAGAAGCCACTCTGGACTTTCCCGAAGAAGAAATCGACTTCCTGGAAAAATACCAAGCTGCGGCGACGCTGCAAGGCATACAGGACGAGTTGGAACGAATCCTGCAACACTCGCGCCAAGGGGCAATCTTGCGCGAAGGCCTGCACGTCGTCCTGGCAGGCCAACCCAACGTGGGCAAATCCAGCCTACTCAACGCGTTGGCCGGTGAAGACGTAGCTATCGTGACTGACATCGCAGGCACCACCCGCGACCGCGTCATGCAACTGATCCATATCGACGGCATCCCGCTACATATCGTGGACACAGCGGGTTTGCGAGACACAGAAGACACAGTCGAGCGTATTGGCATCGCCCGCACCTGGGACGAAATTGCCAAAGCCAACGTGATCGTGCACCTGCTGGATGCCCGCAACCCGCAAGACGAGTTGGACAGCGCCATTACCAGCCGCCTGCCATCACATGTGCCCGTTCTACGTGTCTATAACAAGATAGACTTGCTAGCACCTGAGCAACAGGCTGCGTTGCCCGCACAGGAAAGTGGGGCAACCGTACTACCCATTTCTGCTCGTAAAGACATAGGGCTGGATACGCTGCGCCGTACTTTGCTGGATATCGCGGGCTGGAACCCCGGCAGTGAATCCCCCTGGCTGGCGCGAGAACGTCATCTGCGGGCTTTGGAAAGGGCGGAGTATCACCTGGGTATGGCCGCAGAGCACGCCACACACAGCGATCAGGTGCTGGATCTGTTTGCAGAAGAGCTACGCCTGGCTCATCTGGATTTATGCTCGATTACCGGCGAATTCAGCAGCGATGATTTGCTGGGAGAGATCTTTTCCAGTTTTTGTATTGGGAAGTGATACAGAACACCGAGGCGCCCCTCAGCGCCTTGCCGCTTGGCCTTGGGATACGTTCGCTGAGAGAACGTCAAAATCGTTATTGATCGGGCTATAGAATCTTGCTACCGAAATGACCAACCACAACGTCATGCAGGAGCAATTGCATGCCGAAACCCCAATCCCCCGCGAACACGAGCAGAATAACCGCAGCGTACGCGATATGGTCGGTCAACGCGGTATCCAGCCCGAACAACTTCCCGCTGAGGAAGATATCCAAAAGCTGGAGCGCCGCGTTAAAACCGAAGAAAAGAAATTGCTTAAGCAAACTGGAAAGCTTCCGAGCTCAAAGCAATCAGGTTCAAAAATTATTCAATCAGATGACTGCTGCCAGTGACATCGCCCCCACCTCAGTAAAAACCCGAAACTTAGCCCTGAATTAAGTCCTATCAAAGCCCGGCTTCCGGGATCAGGACTATGCTGAGCTTTCCATCGTCTCCTGCGGGAGGGCGTCATGCGCACACTAAGCAAGTGGGTTTTGATGGCCAGCTTGATCCACCCGGCCTGGGCAGTAAAGGCCCAGGATCTAGGGCCGATTGAGTTGGAAGCCGAGCAGCGTTCCATCTCCCGTTTAAACGTGTCCCAGTGCCTGGATACGGTCAAGCAAACGGCCGCCGGGGAGGGGTATCAGCAACGTAATGAGACTGACGCCAGCAACAATCAATTAGCGGTATATATGGGCGCAGCACCCCTTGGGGGCGGCTCGCTGGTGGTGTATTGCATTGGCCTGAACCCCTCGACGGCCTACATCATCCTCAGCAAAGCACAAGTCAGCGCGGATCTGATGTCGCTCCACCAGCTCAACCACAAGATTACCCAGGCCTTAACGGTGACTACTCAGCCCTAAGGCTTAACCAGGCGTATAACGCCGGAATAAACCCTCTGCGCCCCAACACACCAAACCAGCCGAACAGCTTTTACTTCATCAACAAATTCGCGACATCCATACGGGCATCACCATCCAGTTCGATGTCGTCCATGATCTTGTTCAGCATGGCATACGCGCTGGACAGGGCGCCGTTCAGGCTGGTCAGCTCGCTTTGAACACGCTCCAGTTCCTGCGCTTTTTCGGCTTCACTGCCCTTATCACTGGCCTGTACTCGCTGCAGCTCCATCAATTTCTGCTGAATCTGCTCTTTCAGGTCGCGGATGCGCTTAAGTATGTCTTTAATGCCATCAGGCAAGGAGCTGTCATCAATGTCCTTATCACGCTCATTTTTACTAGCCTGCTGACTAGTCAATGACAACTCTTTTCCTAGAGCCGACAAGCTCACCTTGATGCGCCCTGATGAGTCTATGTTGCCCCCCGCTTCCTGCTCAGGCAACACAGGGGGAGTGATGGCAGCGTGTAAAGGCTCGGCTATGGGCAAGTTTTGACTATGAACTAAACCCTGCCCATTGATCTCTATGGTCATAATTTTCCCTCTTGAACAAGTCATCCCACCGTGGTTACGGCTGAAACCAGGCAGGTCTTTACCACCTTGAATTAATAAGAATGGGATTTCGTTTACTAGGCGATAGCCACGCCGAGATAAACGGTAGATTGTTCCTGAACTGGACGTTCTAAGCGCCCAAAATGTAAGAGGCCGACTGTCAGTCGGCCTCATTAGGAGAAACGGGGGCGGGTTGGACCCGTTTCATTCCAGACCATCGATCCACATCAATATGCTGACCTGGGATCAATACTCGAGTCTGCCTGCGCCACCAAGTACCGCTGGATACTTCAACGGAGCCGGTATCCACGACAAACTTCATTTGGTTGCTGTCCAGAAAAGCGGTGAACTGCCCTTTATTACTGCGTGCCTGAGCAAAGCTGGTGAAAACCGTTACGTTCTTCTGGGTTGGGTCAGACAAGAGCAACAACACCTGGCCACGTAACAACTGCACATTCAATCTGTCATCGTATTCACGCACGTCAATTTCCGAGTCAGGGCTTAACTGCAGTACAGAGCCATCCGGGAAGCGTTGCTCCAGCATCTGTGTGCCAGAGACCAGGTGATCTTGTCGCAGTACCCGTTCAGGCCAAGAGAAAAATACAGTAAGACCAAGAGCAAGTACCAGCAAACCAGCCAGCAAGCCACGGTGATAAGGCTTCAGTAAAACGGTTTTTTCATCCGAGTCGGCCAATAAACGGCGTATTTCATGCTCGGGAGCATCCAGGCTAGCGTCACAAAAATAACAAATGTATCGATATGAACGTTCATTCTCAGGATTGTCACGACGCCAATCCTCGAACTCCCGCAATTCGGCGGCCGTGGCCTCGCCGGAGTTCAAGCGAGTAAACCAATATGCGGCCTGCGCATGAGCCTGCGTATGTTCCGGCAGCTCCCCTTGATAGGTAGTCATAGCGGCATCTAACCTTGTTCAGTTAAGCCAGCAATAGGACGGTTTCAGTACGACGGAGAGCCCCTTCCGCCCGATGCCAAAACCTTAGAAAACAAAATCAGTAGCAAGCACTCTCTAGCTGTCTGCTTTTGAAAACGATGCGTTTTTATTTTATACAATCGCTTCAAATGCTTACATTAACTCAAATTGAGCCAATCAAAACAAATTCGCCTTATTTAATTACACTCACCACAAAAAAATTGCAGATTACAGGTAAAAAAAGCCAGGAGCAGGCCGTTAACTAGTGAAAAGCGTCCAAAACCTGACCGTTTAGCAGATCATGGAAGCGTGCTGTCACTTGATCCTGATTCTCGCCCGCCGGTAATTGCATTCTCAATAACAAAGGCCACTGCGGGAAAAGACGATAATTGGGTGTGGACAGTTCTGTCCCTACCAAATAGTTGAAACCACCTAATTGGATTTCCTGGGCTAACTGGGCCCTCGACAAATAAAGCAGTTCTTTATTTTTATCGACTGAGAAATAAGCACGCTCCAACGGTAAGCCCCAGGCACGAACCTGCAAACCATCGGCTTCTATACGAACTATCCAGCGATCCTGATCACGCTCTCCATTGGTATAGAGCGTGCCCTCAGGCCGAGCTTGAATCAAGGTACCAGCAGGCAAATCCAGCACAAAATCCTTGGCTGCACTCCTATTGGAAGCTGCTGCATACGGACTCCAGGCAGAAATTTGATTGCCCTTGGCCAAAAAGCAGCTAACAAACGTAAAACCACTCTCTACCGAGAAATCCTGTTGCATTTCAAGTGTTTGACGGCCATCACATTGCCAACCTTCTAATTCTGTATCCGCGGCCAGCTGTAGCTGCCAATTGGAATCAGCCAGATCCGGGCGAGGGCGCTGGAAGGACATCACGGGGGCATCGCCCACCATTACAGCCTGCGGAAAACGGGCCCAAGATACGCTATCCGGATCACCCCAAACTTTCAATTCCAATTCGGTACCCACCGGCATTTCGACTCCGGCAAAACGGCCTGGCTCTTTTAAAATATGCTGACGACTAGCTAGTTCTTCCTGCCGGCTTTTGCCGTACTGATAGGCGTCCCATTGAAAAATGCTGTAGTAAACCGCCAAAAGCAGCAAAGGCACTAAACACAGTATTCGCGGCCAAGGATTTTTCTTAAAGTTTGTACGGCGTCGAGGCTGTACAAAAAGCAAAACCACCCAGACCAGCAAGATAATCAGCGCAAGCGGCCCCAGCGTAATAAGCAATAAGAAAATCAAAGAAAACGGGGCGACAGGGATCATAAGAGCCTGAAAATCATTTAAAAGTCACGACAAAAAAGCCGGAAGAAAACAGGGCTCATCTTGTTGATTGAAACACTGTTACAAAGGGACGGCAAAGGAATGTCCAGAGACCAGACAGGCGCAGCAACTAGCTACACCTGCCCACAACATACCCAGTGCTCTTAGGCTACCGTGATATGGCCTTCCAAATACATGACGGCCTGGCCTTTCAAGAAGACTCGCTCGCCACTTAAGGTGCAATCAAGCACACCACCACGGGCGGAAGCCTGATAGGCCAACAAATGATTCTTGCCCAGAATAGGTGCCCAGTAAGGCAGCAAAGCACAGTGGGCCGAACCCGTCACCGGATCTTCTTCAATACCGTGTCCGGGCGCAAAAAAACGGCTGACGATATCAAATTGTCCCGTACCCCGCGCGGTAACAATACACCCGTCGCAACCACTGGCCAGCATAGCGGCGAAATCAACCTGTAGCTGACGCACCTGTTCTTCGGACTCGAAAACAACCAAATGGGTGAAATCATTACGCCACAATTGCGTAATCTTGCTTCCCAAGGCTTGTTCCAGCAGTGGGCTATCCTCCACACGCGTGACAGGACGAGCAGGGAAATCCATCACATAGCCCAGCCCATCACGTCGCACCGTCAAGGCGCCACTTAAGGTATGAAACACAACCTGGCTGTCCTGCGGACGTAGATGCTGAAGCACCACTGCCGCACTGGCTAAAGTCGCATGACCGCACAAGGGCACTTCTACTGTGGGCGTAAACCAGCGCAGGCGAAAATCCTCGCCGTGAGGGACCAGGAAAGCCGTTTCAGCCAGATTGTTTTCCTGTGCAATGGACTGCAGCAGGGCATCGTCAGGAAACACGGACAGCAACACCACAGCGGCAGGATTACCTGCAAACAAGGTATCGGTAAAGGCATCAACCTGATAAATAGGTAATCGCATTCTGCCTCCAGGCAAGGGATTGAACATGAGTCCTCAGTATAGAAAAATAGACTCATTGAAGGCAGATAAACCGCTGTAATTTAGGCACTCTTTTAATGCCCTCGATCCTCTCACTCTTTTTTAAGCGCCCGACGCTGGCCATGTTTTGGCTTATCGCTTTTTCTGATCCAGCAGCTGGCCTAAGCATGCTCAGCTTATTAATCCGAAAGACGAGGCTTATTTTTTACGGCTCAGAAAATGCTCACCATGCACCCTCGGCCCTGAGGGCAATCACACATTAGCCGCTTCTAAAAGACAGGCCGAAAGACGATCAAAATGCAGCAGGGCGGCCTGACTGAGATCAACCTGTTTGCGACGGGTGTCTTCTGTGTCGCTCAAGACAATCCAGCCCTTTTCGCGCATAGATTTAAGCCGGGTGTGAATGGTCGCGGGCGATCCTAGCCGTTCTACGGCCATGACATCGCGTACCGACAAACGCAAACAGTCTTTAGACGCCTTGGCCACCAACACCAAGATACGCTCTTCAAGAGGGTCCAGGCACGGCAAGCAAGGCAGGGTATGCAGCGTATCGGCGAGCTGCAAAAAACGCATATAAATATCAGCAGGTCTGGTGGCAGTTTTCATAACAAAATCTTTATTCCTTTAAGAGCCGCTACAACAGCGTCTTTTCTAGAAATAAGTTCTGGTTATTATTGTTTTTATTCCGTTCAGGCAAAGCAAAAAACAACACTGCTTTATGGCCCGAGTGATTGGAATGAGTTTTTGTGCTTATCATGCACATAAAATTAAACGCTTAAGACACAGTCTTCATTCCTAGTCGGAAAGGGTCTTGAGTCGGGCGAATTTCTTGGAATTTTAGCAGATAAGCCCTTGATTTAGCTTGAACACTGTGGCTCTGGCGAAGCGAAATTGTAAGAAGGTGCAGACAGGAAGATAAGTAGTAAGTTGCCTCACATTAAACGCTGATTAGAGGACTTAACGGCAGGCGCAAGGTTCGTTACAAAATGCAGGCCATGGCGATATAAGCATCCTTTTCCAACCGTTTTACCGTCCACTTGCTCTGGCAGCCAAAAACACTAGCCCTGATCTTTAGCCACTTGTGTTTCAGACCTATAAAATGGAATGAACCGGGCCTGGATCGCCCAATGCGCCCCCTCAGATCACTCTAAAATCTGGAACAATAAGAAATGATTCTTCATCTTGAGACACCACTTATTTACTCACACGCCTTAAGCGATCAACTGGGTAAGAAAATATGGTTGAAAATGGATGCGCTGCAACCGAGCGGATCATTCAAAATTCGAGGGATTGGTCACTTATGCCAGCACCACGCCCATCAGGGCAAAAAACGCTTCATCATTTCTTCGGGCGGTAACGCCGGCATTGCTGTGGCCTATGCTGGTCGTCGCTTAAATATTCCCACTTTGGTTGTCGTACCCGAGAGCACCAGCGAACATGCCAGACGCTTGATTCAACGAGAAAAAGCCGAGTTGCATGTCATTGGCAACAACTGGCAGGAAGCCCACGAATACGCCCTCACCCTGGTGCAAGAAGATGATGCTTTAATCCATCCCTTTGACGACCCGTTGCTGTGGGAAGGCCACGCCAGCATGATTAGCGAGGTCGCTCAGTTGGGCATACAGCCGGACGCAGTGTTGTTGGCCGTCGGTGGCGGGGGACTGTTAAGCGGTGTGGCGCAGGGTCTACAACAACACGCCTGGAACCAGACCCATATTATTGCGGTCGAGACCCAAGGGACGGCCTCCTTAGGCGAATCGGTACGACAACGTCAGCACATTACCCTGGACGAGGTCAGTGGCGTGGCGACCTCTTTAGCCGCGCCACGAGTCTGCGATCAAGCGTATACGATCAGCCAGTCTCACCCCACCACTTGCGTGCAGGTAAGCGACGCCCAGGCGGTCAGCGCTTGTCTGCGTTTTTTGACTGACCATCGCGTGCTGGTGGAGCCCGCTTGTGGCGCTGCCTTATCGACCCTTTACCTGGATCACGAAGCATTAGCTCCCTACCAAAACATTCTAGTTATTGTCTGTGGTGGCAACACCATGACGCTGGAGCAGTTGGTGCAGTGGCGGGCGACACCTTAACAAGCGCCCTAGCATTTCCAAAAAAGCAGATCCTCTATAGCAATCCCCAGCACCGAAAAAAACCATAATTATAAAAAAACCCCATCATATTATTTTAATATGATGGGGTTTCTGTTTATTTTATTGGCCTTATATTCGTTATAAATTTAAGATCGATATAATTAAAACATATGTTTCACGTGGAACAAAACACGTTCAAAACCGCTAAAAACAAGGCTTAAAGTGGTTTTACCAAAGGCAAGCCTTGACGAATCACGCTAGAAAAATCTTGCCCTGGATGCTGCGTTATCGCACGCGGGTTGATATAGCCCAGCTGTTGCAGTTCCTTAAAGCTGTAGCCCGGCGCCAAAGCGTTCAGGCCATACACATACTCGGCCAAGTAACCCGAAGCCAGTACCCGCCAGTCCCATGGCACCCCATCTACAATCTTGGACACCATGTCATAAACAATGGTGGTGCAGTTAGCCGTCAAGGTGTTGTAAAAACGGGGGCTGGTCTGCAAACGCTGCCCTTGCTCAACATACGATAAAAACAGCGCCTGCATGGCGGGCTTTGGTAACTCCACGCTGTACATATACACATCTTCGCCACGAGCATTACTACGGGTGCGCACAATATCCTGTTCTGTCGCAGCAATCAGGCTTAGCTCAAATTCCTTGAAAAACCCGCCTATCGCCGAAAAGGACTCCTGCTTTTCCTTACGTATTTCTACGGAAAACACCACATGACGCCCATCATCAAAACCAAAAGACACCAAAGTATGAGCAATGACCGGCCCCATCCAATAAGACAAGAACATATCCACTGATTTCAGGGTCTGTAAATCGTAATCCTGGCTTACCCAGTGCTCATCAAAGTCAGTTTCGCTACGCCAGGTAAAATCCCGCACATTGTGCAGCGTCACTACCGAGCCTTGGATCTCGCCATGGCTCATTCTTGCGACATCAGCAGCCCATTCCCTATCATTGCTCGGTGCAATGCTGCTCCACCATCCCACCAACACAAGAAAACTCAAAGCCTGCGGTACTAACAGCCAGTTTTTACCCTTGCTCAGCGCATACAGACTTAGCACGGCCACAGCTAGCCATCCGGCCAGTGCGACCCAACGTCCCAGGCCTGCCTGCAGCTGAAACTCTATGGCCAGCGTCCCCCAGGCCGCAACCACCAAGACCAGCAACAAGAGCAAAATCTTGATCACCATTGTCCACCACCTTTTCATACACACTCCACACACATCCTAAGGACAAATTGCATTTGACCGTATGAACAATCAAAAAAAAACCTGTGTCCACTTGAACACAGGTTTTATTCATTAGAAAACAGGGTTTAGCCCTGATAGCCCATCGCCTGCCCTTGGCGAATAAGGCCTTGCGGCTGCCAGCTAGAGTCAAAACGGTAGCCACTTTCCTTGGGAAATAGCATCACCACCGTAGAACCCAACAAGAAACGCCCCATTTCCTGGCCTTTATCCAAGGCGATATGCTGGTTCTCGTAGTTCCACTCACGGATCTTGCCATCACGGGACGCATTCACAACACCATGCCAGACAGTCACCATGCTGCCCACCACCGTCGCCCCCACCAGCACCAGGACAAATGGCCCTTGCTCGGAATCAAACAGGCAAACCACGCGTTCGTTACGGGCAAACAGGCCCGGCACACCACGCGCCGTCGTGGGATTAACTGAGAAAAGATCACCCGGCACATGAATCATGCGCTTTAATACGCCCGCACAAGGCATGTGTACCCGGTGATAGTCCTTAGGACTCAAATACAGGGTCGCAAACAGGCCATTCTCGTAGCGGGCAGCCTCCTGGGCATCGCCTCCCAATAAAGCCGTGGTGGAGTAGCTGTGGCCCTTGGCCTGGAAGACTTCAGCGCCTTCAATAGGCCCAAGCTGGCTAATTGCACCATCGACAGGGCTAACCAGCGCCGTATCAGCAATAGGGCGGGCACCCGGAAGCAACGCGCGGCCAAAGAACTCGTTGAAAGTCGCGTAGCTGCCTGGATCAGCGTTTTCAGCCTCGCTCATATCGACCTGGTAGCGATCAATAAAGCGCTTGATGAGCCAGGTCGTACGCCCACCCAGGGGTTTGGAGGCCACGCGGCCAGAAAATGCGGTCAGCGCCTGTTTAGGTAACAGATACTGGGGAAGAACAGCAAAACGGGGATGCATAAAATCAGCTCGCAAACAAAACCCGCTTCAGCCACAGGCTAAAGCGTCTATGCCATTCAAATTAGATGTGCCTCTCGCACCACATCATGCCTGAGTACCCAGTACTTCCGGTCTCAAGGGCGCCAGGAATCGGGCGCAAAGCACTGGCATGAACAAAACAATACGCACTTGTAGCACAGGTTGCCGCCATACGACATAAAAGCGCTGACGGGCTTGTCCTGTCAGACAAACACGACCCGATCGCGTCCTTCTTCCTTGGCTTGATACAAGGCTCGGTCTACCCGGCGCAGTGTGCGTTCATAGTCCGGGTGAGCATCGTACAAAGCCACACCAATACTGGCCGTAATATTCAAACTTTCACTATCAGCAACTCGGAAGGTTTCCGCATGAATGCGCAGACGCAAATTACGCGCGGCGCGCATGGCACCTTCCGCATCGACATCCACCAGCACCAGCAAGAACTCTTCGCCCCCAAGACGGAACACATAATCCCCTGCGCGGGCACTATTACTAAGCAGCTCGGCAAACTGTCGCAAGACCCGATCACCCGCATCATGTCCATGGGTATCGTTAACACGCTTAAAGAAGTCGATATCCACCGCCAGCAAGGCAAAACGCGAACCCCGCTGCTGGGCGTAGCCCACTTCCCGGCTAAGCACCACAGGAAGGTATTTACGGCTTAACAGGCGGGTCAGCACGTCACGGCCGGATTCAAGCTCGTTTTGTTGCTCAAACAGGCGATCCAGGTGCAAACCAATCGCCCGGGTTCGATCACGCAGCTCATGCAGACGCTGGATCTGCCCTTTAGGCCCATCTTGCTCAAAGGCTGGCAACAATTCAGTGTCGATCAGACCCATCAAATCCAGGATTTCCCGGCTCTCGACGGTTCCCTGGAAGGCATGTGCCCCCTTATGTTTGAACCAGATCCCAAAATCCGAATCCCCGATACGGGGAGCGGGCGTTGCTTCATTATTAACAGCCATCGCAAACATAAACAAATTTTCCCAATCCAGCAGGGCTGCGCGCTGCCGGCCCCGTTCGGCCGCTACGTTCTGCACAATGGCAAACAGACGATACGACTCCTCGGCACGGGATTTTCGTTCACGTGAATTGGCATAGGCATGACTCATCAGCTCCATCGCCAAATCAATAAAATTCTGTACATAGTGAAAGCACTCCCAGGCCTGCTCGGGGGTGATGTCAGGGGACTCAAAAAAGAAACGCGCGTAGCGTCCCTTTAGCAAACGCGCCCCACGCAAGACCAAATGAACCGGCACCCCCACTCGGGCATGGACTTCGCCTACCTGGTTCTGCAGCTTCACCTGATCCTGCATATCGCTATGCTCATCCACCGAAAACAGCTGTATCAGCCAACTTCGCAAGGAACGATGCAAACGCTTGTGCACCTGATCATGCGACAGATACACCTGCGCGGCAGGGTGCTTGAGCATATGCGTATAAAAGTGAGTCGCAAGCTCGTCCTGGTTATCTTGAGTGATAGTCAGTACATGAGCACGGACCGCCGGTGGCACTTTCTGAAGCAAGCCATGCCAGTCCTGAGCGGCTTCTTCGATATTCGGTTGAGGCATGAAGTACGGGGAGGGTAGCGAGACGATACTTAAGGGTTAAACAGCCTTGGCGGCAATTGTTACATGGGGGGAGATTTCGCGCTATTTCTTATAGCGATCCAGGCCACTGGCAAGCAGGAGAATACCCCTGTCGTCCACGGGGTAAAAACATACCCCTTAAAGATAAGTGGATGATTGCACCGGCTCACAGCGACAAGCGCAGTTCCTGCATCCAAGCCAACATCTGACATCGACGCAACCAGACACGCATCTGCAATCCAAGCACAGGGTTTTGTCGGCTGAAACACCGTTAAAGTTCCTGCACTTGCTGATTCTCCTATCAAAGCGAGTGGCTGACAAAGTGAATCGGGGGCTATGGCCAAAAAGCCACGATTAGGGGTCGGGCAGAAGCTACCCAAGGACAGAGCAAGGCTCTGATTAGCTTGAGTGGCTGGTCCATGAGCCCACCAAGACGATAGCCGGATGAATCCACAGACAAGTGGATATAGCTCACGTCAGCACTACTGTCCCAATCAAAATCATTGATCGTATCAATGCTGCTATCGGTAATTTTTTTCTGGTAACGATTTTTCCGATCTCTAGATAGATCCACAAACTATTTAATAAAACGGTCTATCTCTATCTATTTTTAGTTTCATTTCAATAAAAAATAAAAACAATTAATGAAATTAATTTTTATGAAATATCAGAATAAAAAGATAAAAATAATTTATATCAAATTGACGTTTGTATTAAGTTTTCTTCAAAGATTAATTTAAAAATAAGATATTTAATGAAAATCAAAGACAAAACGCCATGACTGAAAAACAAAACAAGGAGTTTGTTTTTTCCAGAAAACAAATTACGGTCGTGATAAGACGACTTATCCACAGAAAAGAATAAGAAAGAAATCCACAAACTTACTAACAGAACCGATTAAACCAAAAATGGAAATATGATTTCAGGAAGAATTGGCGGTTGATAAGAAAGTGAATAAGTTGTGGATATTATAAAGGCTTAATCCGGCTTAAAACGTGGATCCGATGAGCCCATGCGTCTTCCCCTAGGCAGACGCTGCAAGCAGGCCAAGTTAGCCCAGAAAACAGCTCAAGGTCTGGACAAAAAAGCTATATTTAGGGCTGCTTCTGGCTCTTGGGGCCTGTGGATAAGCTCCAAGTAGGCCTGTTGTGGACGTGCTGTGGATGAAAAGGGGATAAGTCGCCTGTCTTTCGGGACCTCAAATTTTGTCCAGTTTTGGTCCACCGGCTCCAGAGGGATGCTGCACAGGCAAAAATGTCCTGTAAATAGTTGAAATCAAAGCTAAATTTCAACCTATTCGACTTATCCACAGACATCCATTATCCATTATTAGTTATATATATAGTTATTACTAAATAAAGATCTAGTCACCCATGCCCAACTTTCTTGTACAAGCTTTACCTACTGGTTCTTTAGACATCATCGGTGATGTACACGGAGAGCTTGAAGCCCTACAACGACTGATCCAAAATCTGGGATACCAGGAAGATGGCTCACACCCAGATCAACGAAGCTTGATATTCGTTGGAGATTATTGTGATCGAGGTCCAAACAGCCCTGGTGTTATTGAATACCTTAAGTCCTTGATAAATAATAATAAAGCTAAAGGAATTTTAGGTAATCATGAAATAAATCTTCTAATAGACGATGCAAAAGATGGTTCAGGTTGGTACTTTGAACAGCGTTATCAGTCTGATTTAAAGAATTACGCACCATTTAAGCGTGTAAAACCTCAAAATAGAGACAAACTACAAGAATTTTTAAGCTCACTACCCATTGCATTAGAAAGAAGCGACCTTAGAATCGTGCATGCAGCTTGGAATAATTCATCAATTGATGCTATTCGATCTGTAAAAACTGAAGATTTTTTTGAATTTTTCTTTGAATGTGAGCGTAAAGCAGATAGTTATGCAGAAAAAAAAGGAATTTTGACTAAATATCTGAGAGCTAAAGAAGAATGGAAAGAAAAAATTGAAGATCCAAAAACTACGATGCCTCTATTGCAGGCCTACATTGACTACGATCTAGTCAAAAATGACTTCAACCCGATCCGTTTGTTGACCTCAGGAACTGAAGGGGCTGCCAGTCAGCCATTTTTTGCCGGCAACCGTTGGCGTTTTTCGGATCGCACCCCCTGGTGGAACAGCTATCAAGACGATATTCCAGTAGTTTTTGGCCATTACTGGCGTCAGCTATTCCCTCAACCAGTAGCAAAAATGTCTAAATATTCCTTATTATTCAAGGATATAGATCCATTTTCCTGGCATGGTCTAAAGAAAAATACCTTTTGCGTGGACTTCTCCGTTGGAGCTCGCTGGCGTGATCGCCGCAAAGAACAAGCCCCTGAAGACTCGGCTTTTCACCTGGCTGCATTACGTTGGCCAGAGAAAATCATCATGACGGACACCGGTTTTACCCAGGCTGTACGTTAATCCCTCTTTTTTCTTCACTGTTACAATTTTCTTTCCTGTGGATAAGCTCTAGGAAGCCCATTGTGAACAGGGTGTGGATACATAAGGCATAAGTAGGTACTTCTTTGTTTAGCTTGAAAGTTGTACCTAAACCATCCACCGGTAAGCAGTAGATCTATCCCCGTAAAAAATACGACTAAGCTCTTGTTTTTACATGGTTAAAGGTACTTGTTCGACTTATCAACAGCCTTCCATCCAGTAATTCTAATAAAATATTTAAGTGCTTGTTATATAAGATAAGTTCAAGCTCCTACCTGGCAGGGCTCAACCCTTTGCAAGCCAAATGTTCTCGACTAAGATGCAGTCCATGAACAAAAATCACGATCTCGCTCAAAGCTGGCTTATGCATCTTTTGCATACGGAAATCCACGCCGCAGAAACTGAAAATTTATTTTCAGAACCAGGCAAGATCGAGTTTGCTACGCTCTCCCGGGCTTTTCTTTCAGTATGAGAAAAACTCAAACAAGGGGACGGCAGGCAAAAGATATGGGTTCTTGTTGAACGGCTTGACTGGCTGAAGCAGGTGATTACCCCAGAGGGCACTGAGGTAGGAACTTGTACTAGGTCAATCTCATTTGAATTTTTGACTTATCCACATTTTGTGGGTAAAGCGCATGCTTACTGCGGTGATTCGCTTGTCTAGCTTTGCTGTGCGTTATGGGCTGTGTTTTTTCACAGTTCAGGTAGATAGCTAAAGTAGGTAATGTTTAAATAAGTACTTGTTTTATATATATATTTTTTGTGGTTTTAACATTTAAACCGAGCTGTCTGCTTGCTGGGCAGGCACACCGAGGAGATCAGGTCATTTAGTTTTCTTTCCGTTTTCTTAAGGAAAAAGAAGCGATAACTGGGCAAAAAATCAGGGTTGCCCCCAAAGTTATCAACAGGATGGCTTTTAGAGGCTGGTGTGGCTGTTTTACATCCGACGTCTCGCGGTGCACAAAACAAGGGTTTCGTGGTTTGTGTTCGATGTATTGCGATCCACTTGTTTTGTTTTGTGCTGCAGCGCAAGAATACAGCCAAGGCGGCAAGTACGGCAGGCAAGACAGAGGTGTGACTTGTCCACAAAAATTGGGGCGAAAAAAAACCGCCTGTCGGCGGTTGGATTAGAGCTCTGAAACCAGGTTTTAGACCTTTTGTAGGCGTTCTATGGCTTGGTCCAGGGTGCTAGGCTGCTTAGCAAAACAAAAGCGCAGCAACCGATGATTGGCTTGTTCAGAATTGGGATTCAGGTAGAAGGCAGAGACCGGGATTGCGCCTACACCGTAGGCCTGATTCAAGTGCTTGGCAAAGTCCAGCTCGGGCAAGTCAGAAATATTTTCATAGCTAGCCAGCAGAAAAAACGTTCCCTCGCTGGGCATAGGCTTAAAACGGGTTTGTTGCAGCCCTTGGTGCAAATAGTCGCGTTTTTCCTGGTAGAACGCAGGCAGGCTCTCCCAGGTAGCGGGATCTTGCATATAGCTTGCTAAACCCGCCTGTAGGGGGCTAGGAACGGTAAAAACAGTATATTGATGCACTTTGCGGATTTCGGTGCTCAAGTAGGCGGGTGCGCAGCAATAACCTACCTTCCAGCCTGTAGCATGAAAGGTCTTGCCAAAGGACGATACGATGATGGCCCGCTCTGCCAGTTTAGGGCGGCTAGCAAGGCTTAGATGCTCTTTTTGGTCGAAGGTTAGATGTTCATAGACCTCGTCAGACAAAATCATCAAGGGATGTCTATCAACGATCTGTTCCAAGGCATCCAGGTCCTGGGGACACAAGATGGTGCAGGTTGGATTGTGAGGGAAGTTAATGACCAGCATACGTGTTTTGCTGCTGATCGCTTTTTCAACACGATCCCAGTCGACCCGATAGTAAGGCACCGCCGCGTCAGGCGCAGTCATGGGTACGGCAACCGGGATACCGCCGGCTAACTGGATAGCAGGGATGTATAGGTCATAGAAGGGCTCAATGACGATCACCTCATCGCCAGGATGAACAAAGGCTTGAAAGCTCGCCATCAAGGCTTCAGTGGCGCCGCTGGTCACTGTAATTTCTGAGTCTATATCGTAGAGACGCCCATAGCGCCGCTGAGTCTTGTCGGCAATGGCTGCTCGCAGGGCCGGGTAGCCGGCCATTGCTGGATACTGGTTTATGCCGTCCAGCATTGCCTGGTGTACCGCCTGGATCAAAGCAGGGTCGGGATTGAAATCTGGAAAGCCTTGGCCCAGATTAATAGCTTTGTGCTCCAAAGCTAATTGGCTCATGGTTGTAAAAATAGTGGTGCCCACAGAGGGGAGCTTGGATTTGATCTGCATGGGTCTACTGGCATGAATAATAAAAATGCACCCACTATTCAGATTTAAGCGAAAGTTGGGTGGCGAAGTAACAGACGAATTCCTGTCGAAAATACCATAGATTGCTCTCTTGCCTGTTGGTCATGGAACCACAGCAATAGGATGCTTTTTTACATCGATATAGCTATTTCCTATTTAGAGCCAAGGTGGTCTTGATTAACCCCGTAAAAAGAATGCTGATTTCCCTATAGCTTAGGACCTGTGCTTTGGCCTTCTTGTCCACCCATTGAAGGGAAGGGCAGTTGTCTCGCTGTGATTGCTCCGATCAGCGAAGTGGTCTCTCTTTTTAAGTAGCAGACTGCAGGGAATTTTGGGCGCATGATTGTGCCCATTTTTGTGTCTACGTGAAGGGCGTGAGTAGCTAAGTGTCTGCCTTGAGTAAAGAAGCGAAGGCATTTTTCACTGTGAATTTCCTAGAAATTTTCTTATCGCCAGATTGTTAGGCAATATTCCTGTCCATCAGGCAGTATTTCTTTTTATTGCTCTGTTATCCACAATTTTGCCTCCTGTTAAACAGCTTCTATAGCCCTATGTCTGGAGACCGTGCCTAGATAGTCGCTTTTACGGTATTTAAGGGCTATAAGCGCGCCTTTTATGGCTTCCATCAGATACGGTGGTAGGCCGGAGTTTTGTGGTAGAAGCGCTTGTTGGGTTTTATGGGAAGACCTGGGGATAAAAAATGGTCTATTTCTCCACAAAGTTATCCACAGTGGTATTTACGCAAAAAACTGTGTTCCACGTGGAACAGATAGTGGTTCCATATGTTTCACGTGGAACATACGCCGCTGGTAATCGTATAATTGGTTTTTACTTTTAAGCTGTTCTGACATGATTTATCCCGAAGAGTTTGACGTTATTGTCATAGGCGGCGGACATGCTGGTACCGAAGCGGCTTTAGCGGCAGCTCGAACCGGCGTGTCTACCTTACTGCTAACCCATAATATGGATACCCTTGGGCAGATGTCTTGCAACCCTTCTATTGGGGGCATTGGCAAGGGGCATCTGGTTAAAGAGGTCGATGCTCTGGGCGGGGCAATGGCGCTGGCCACTGACTACGCAGGCATACAATTTCGCACCTTGAATGGTTCTAAAGGCCCTGCTGTTCGGGCTACGCGTGCCCAGGCTGATCGTTCCTTGTATCGCAAGGCGATCCGGCAGGTTCTGCAAAACCAAGCTAATTTAATGGTGTTCCAGCAGTCGGTTGAAGACTTGATTGTGGAAGGCGATCGTGTTGTTGGTGCGGTAACTAAAATTGGATTGGAGTTCAAAGCCAAGTCTGTAGTTTTAACTGCGGGTACTTTTTTGAACGGTCTGGTCCATGTGGGCTTGAATAATTACTCTGCCGGCCGGGCAGGGGATCCACCGTCCATTAGCCTGGCACATCGTCTGCGTGAATTGAAGTTACCGCAAGGACGATTAAAGACGGGGACGCCTCCACGTATCGACGCCAATACGATTGATTTTTCCCAGCTGGAAGTGCAGCCTGGGGATAGCGATCCTATTCCGGTCTTTTCGTATATGGGGGATGTATCCATGCATCCCCGACAAATGCCGTGCTGGGTAACCCATACCAATGAGCGTACTCACGAAATCATTCGTTCCGGTTTAGACCGTTCGCCTATGTATAGCGACCAGGGGACGATTGAAGGTATAGGCCCGCGCTACTGCCCGTCTATTGAAGACAAGATTCATCGTTTCGCGGATAAGAATAGCCATCAGGTTTTTCTGGAGCCCGAGGGCTTAAGTAGCACTGAGATTTATCCAAACGGCGTCTCCACCAGCCTGCCTTTTGATATTCAATTAGCGATGGTGCGCAGTCTGCCTGGTTTAGAAAATGCGCGCATTATGCGCCCGGGCTACGCGATTGAATACGATTACTTTGATCCTCGATCCTTGTACCCAACTCTGGAAACCAAACAGATTCGTGGTTTGTTCTTTGCTGGTCAAATCAACGGTACAACTGGTTACGAAGAGGCGGCTGCTCAAGGTTTGCTGGCCGGGGTGAATGCAGCGCGTTTGGCACGAGAAAAAGAGCAATGGTATCCCCGTCGTAACGAAGCCTATCTGGGTGTCTTGGTGGATGATTTGATCACCCGTGGGGTGACCGAGCCTTACCGTATGTTTACCTCTCGTGCTGAGTACCGTCTGAGCTTGCGCGAAGATAATGCAGATCAACGTCTGACCGAAATGGGGCGTGAACTGGGCCTGGTGGATGACGCCCGTTGGGATCATTTCAACCGTAAGCGTGATGCTGTCGCACGTGAAATAGAACGCTTGAAAGGCACTTGGGTTAATCCTCGTAGCCTGCCTGCTGAACAGGCACAAGCATTGTTAGGTAAAAATATTGAACGCGAGTACTCCTTTTTTGATTTGTTGAAGCGCCCTGAGGTGGACTACTCGAAACTGATGGCGGTACTGAACGATCAAGGCCATTCTGTTGCTGGCCCTGGGCTAGATGATCCAGTGCACGTTGAGCAAGTGGAAATTCAGGTCAAGTATGCGGGCTATGTGGCGCGTCAGCAGGATGAGGTTACTCGCCAAGCGGCTCTGGAAGAGCAGGCTATCCCTGAAGATATGGACTACGACGACATCAAAGGATTGTCGATTGAAGTGCGCCAGCGTTTAAAGGCGGCCAAGCCTTTGACTGTTGGCCAGGCTGGGCGTGTTCAGGGTGTAACACCAGCTGCGGTTTCCTTATTGTTGGTACATCTGAAACGCAGGCAAAAAAATAAACATACGGCATGAGCGATATTTTTTCTAAACGCCTGAATCAGGCCTTGCTGGATTTGGGTCTGAGTCAGAACCCAGACTTGGTTCGCAAGCTGCTGGATTATATAAATCAGTTGCAGCGTTGGAACCGCACTTATAATCTGACCGCTCTGCGTGACCCAGATCAAATGCTGGTGCAACATATTTTTGATAGTCTGTCGATTGTTCGACCTTTCCAGCAGTACCTGGATAGCGCCCCTCAAACAGCTCAAAAATCTGTGCGGATTGTGGATGTGGGTTCAGGAGCTGGGTTGCCGGGAGTTGTTTTGGCAGCTTCATGTTCCACGTGGAACATTACCTGCATTGATGCTGTCGAGAAAAAAATGGCATTTGTTCGGCAAATGGTTGGGGTATTGAGCCTGCCCAATTTGTCGGCAATGCACGTTCGTGTAGAGCAGCAGGAACCCATGCAGGCTGATATTGTGGTTTCCCGAGCTTTTTCTTCGCTGCTTGATTTTGTAAATTTGGCAGGTAGGCATGTGCGCCCAGGTGGGCGCATTGCAGCTATGAAGGGTAAAGTGCCCGATATGGAAATAGCCGCATTGCAATCTGAAAGTAATTGGCAGGTCGAGCGAATAGAATCATTAACTGTACCGGAGCTAGAAGCACAGCGTTGTCTAGTGTGGTTGGTGCAGCAAGGATAATCATGAGTAAAAACGACGAAAAATCTCCCCGTGCCTATGTGTTTTGTATTGCTAACCAGAAAGGCGGGGTCGGAAAAACAACCACAGCTATCAATTTGGCAGCTGCACTTGCGATACTGAAGAAGAAAGTTTTATTGATTGACCTGGATCCCCAGGGTAATGCCACTATGGGTAGTGGTATTGATAAAAACAACCTGTCCGGCAATCTGTACCAAGTTCTGATTGGTGATGAAAGTATTTCTAACGTTAAGATACGTTCTGAAACAGGTGGTTATGACGTATTGCCTTCCAATAGGGAGCTGTCAGGCGCCGAAATCGATCTGATCCAGATGCAGGAGCGCGAGCAACAACTCAAACAGGCGCTTGCTCAAGTATTGGACGATTACGACTTTGTCCTGATTGATTGCCCACCTACCTTGTCACTGCTGACGCTTAATGGCCTGGCCAGTGCGCATGGGGTCATCATCCCTATGCAGTGCGAATACTTTGCGCTGGAAGGGCTGTCGGACTTGGTTAATACGGTTAAGCGGGTCTATCGCAATATCAACCCGGATTTGCAGTTGATTGGTTTGCTGCGAGTGATGTTTGATGGTCGTGTTACCTTGCAGCAGCAAGTCTCCAATCAGATCGAGACGCACTTTGGCGATAAGGTGTTCAAGACAGTTGTGCCACGTAATGTGCGTTTGGCTGAAGCGCCAAGCCACGGTATGCCAGGTATTGTGTATGACAAAAACTCCCGGGGCGCCAAGGCTTACATGGACTTTGGCAAAGAGCTGATCAAGCGCTTGAAGAAAGACTCCCGCAGCGATAAGGCGTAAGGCACACAAGAATCAATAGGAATGTAAGCATGGCTACACGAAAACCCAAAGGTCTAGGTCGAGGCTTGGATGCCTTGCTCGGCGCGGACGCAGGCGCTATCGCAACCATAGGGAAAAAGGGCGAAGTTCGGGCTGATGATGGCCCGCCTTCCAGTTTGCCCGTCAAACTGCTTAAAGCCGGGGTGTATCAGCCGCGTACTCGCATGGACGAGGGCGCCTTGAACGAGCTGGCCGAGTCCATCCGCGCACAAGGTGTGATGCAGCCTATCCTGGTGCGCCCTTTGTCGGGCAAGGATAAAGGCAAGTACGAAATCATCGCCGGTGAACGTCGCTTTCGCGCATCGCAGATTGCAGGTCTGGAAGAAGTGCCAGTCCTGGTGCGCGAGGTAGGCGACGAGAACGCCGCCATCATGGCCCTGATCGAGAATATCCAGCGTGAAGATTTGAATCCGCTGGAAGAGGCGCAAGGGGTCAAGCGTTTACTGGACGAATTCGGTCTGACGCACGAGCAAGCCGCCCAGGCGATTGGCCGCTCACGGTCCACCACCAGCAACCTGCTGCGTTTGATCAACCTGGCTGAGCCTGTGCAGATCATGCTGCTGGCCGGTGATATTGATATGGGCCATGCCCGTGCTTTGCTGGCCATGGATGCGGCGCGTCAGATCATGTTGGCTAACGAGGTGATTGCTCGTCGTTTGTCGGTACGTGAAACTGAGAAGCTGGTCGCCCGTGCCTTGCACGAGGATGATGAGCCTGCCAGCAAACAAGCGCAAAACAAAGCTGGCCGGAATGGTGATGTACAGCGCTTTGAAAAGGTTTTGTCTGACCACCTGGGTACTAAAGTGACTTTAAAGGTCGGTGCCAAGGATAAAGGGCAGCTGCAGATCGCTTTTCATGGTTGGGAACATCTCAATGCTTTGTTGGAAAAGCAGGGCTTGTCGTCTTTGCTGGAACAAACCGACGATTAAGCTGTACCAACGTAAGCGCAAGAAGACAAAAAAGCCGACCTTGAGTCGGTTTTTTTGCGAGTAAATCCCTACCAGCTAGAAAAATGGATTGCAGAGCCAAGTCCTAAAAGGGGAGGGGCAGGATGCTCGGACGAGCAGAAAATCAGGCGAAATTCTTATTGGTATCGTTTGCTTACAAAAATAAGGCATAAAAATACAGAAAAAACTATGTGTTTACCCGGATTTCGTTCGAATTTACCTGTTTTTGAAGTGTTCAAAACTGAGTGGAAATTCCTCATAAAACAGGGATAAAATCACTCAAATACTGGGTTTTCAAAAAAAATCATCGAATTATTAAGTTTTTGACCCAAAAGGCTTGACGAGTTACGGAAACATGTCCATAATTCGATTTTCGCTCAGGGTGGGATGTCCGAGTGGTTAAAGGAGGCAGACTGTAAATCTGTTGACCCTGCGTCTACGTTGGTTCGAATCCAACTCCCACCACCAGCATTTTTCTAAAGTTCGCCAGCAAGGCAACTTTAGGAGAGGGTGAAGAAAAGTCTGCGGGTGTAGCTCAATGGTAGAGCAGAAGCCTTCCAAGCTTAAGACGAGGGTTCGATCCCCTTCACCCGCTCCAGGTTTTAAAATCTTTGGCTTTTCTTAGTCGAAGTTGAATGCCCATGTGGCTCAGTGGTAGAGCACTCCCTTGGTAAGGGAGAGGTCACGCGTTCGATCCGCGTCATGGGCACCACACCCCTCATCTCTATATCGCTTCTCCCTTCAGGAGTCTGCTATGGCAAAAGGTAAATTCGAACGGACCAAACCGCACGTTAACGTCGGCACAATCGGTCACGTTGATCACGGTAAAACCACTCTGACCGCTGCAATCTGCACGGTTTTGGCTAAGGCATTCGGCGGTGAAGCGCGCGATTACTCGCAGATCGACAACGCCCCTGAAGAAAAAGCACGTGGTATCACTATCAGCACCTCGCACGTTGAGTACGAGACGCCTGCTCGCCACTACGCACACGTTGACTGCCCCGGTCACGCTGACTACGTCAAAAACATGATTACCGGTGCTGCCCAGATGGACGGCGCGATCTTGGTGTGTTCGGCCGCTGACGGTCCTATGCCCCAGACTCGTGAGCACATCTTGCTGAGCCGTCAGGTTGGCGTTCCTTACATCATCGTGTTCCTGAACAAGGCCGACATGGTGGATGACGAAGAGCTGATCGAACTGGTCGAAATGGAAGTGCGCGAGCTCTTGTCCAAGTACGACTTCCCCGGCGACGACACCCCGATCATCAAGGGTTCGGCCAAGCTGGCTCTGGAAGGCGACGAAGGCCCATTGGGCAGCCAAGCTGTTTTGGCTTTGGCCGAAGCGCTGGACAACTACATTCCTACGCCAGAGCGTGCCGTTGACGGTGCATTCTTGATGCCTGTGGAAGACGTGTTCTCGATCTCCGGTCGTGGTACGGTTGTGACCGGTCGTATTGAGCGCGGTATCGTTAAAGTCGGCGAAGAAATCGAAATCGTGGGTATCAAAGACACGGTCAAGACTATTTGTACCGGCGTTGAAATGTTCCGCAAATTGCTGGACCAAGGCGAAGCTGGCGATAACGTCGGTCTGTTGCTGCGTGGTACCAAGCGTGAAGACGTTGAGCGTGGTCAAGTTTTGGCCAAGCCCGGCTCGATCAAGCCACACACAGACTTCGACGCCGAAGTGTACATTCTGTCCAAAGAAGAAGGTGGTCGTCACACTCCTTTCTTCAAGGGCTACCGTCCTCAGTTCTACTTCCGTACGACTGACGTGACCGGTACGATCGAATTGCCAGAAGACAAAGAAATGGTTCTGCCAGGCGACAACATCTCGATGAAAGTGTCCCTGATCGCTCCTATCGCCATGGAAGAAGGTCTGCGCTTCGCTATTCGCGAAGGCGGCCGTACCGTTGGCGCTGGTGTTGTGGCTAAGATCCTGAAGTAATAGGCCTAGATTGCAGCGGGAAGGTGTAAGCCTTACCGCTGCAACTTTGCTTCACTACCCCCAAAAAGGGGATTTTTTACAGTGAGTTAATCCGGAATTCTGGATGTCATTGCTAAAAAGCCCCACTTATATCGTTCTTTAGGATTACCCATGAAAAACCAGAAAATCCGCATCCGTCTGAAGGCTTACGATTACAAGTTGATCGATCAGTCTGCTGCTGAGATCGTAGAAACCGCTAAGCGCACCGGCGCTGTTGTTCGTGGTCCAGTACCACTGCCAACACGTATCCGTCGCTACGACATTCTGCGTTCGCCGCACGTCAACAAGACATCGCGCGATCAGTTTGAAATGCGTACCCACCAGCGCTTGATGGACATTGTCGATCCTACCGATAAGACCGTCGACGCTCTGATGCGTCTGGATTTGCCAGCAGGTGTAGACGTCGAAATCGCTCTGCAGTAATTTCTGCTTAGCTGTTCGAGATACATTGAAGAAAACGCCATGCAATAGCATGGCGTTTTTTTTTGTCCGTAAATTTGCTTTTGATGTTGATGATGATACGGCGATTGCTCGTTTTCCCTGAACAGAGCAAGAGGTTGGCTTTCTGGCCCTTCACGGCTGGTTCATCACGGCGTTGATTTTGGATAAAGCGGGTTTTGGTTTGTTTTTTACGACCGGACACACTTTGACCCGGGAACAAATGCGACGATGGGCAGGGTTGAAGGAGGACAAAAATGATAAATCGGAGACGAAAGCCTTTCCTGGCCCTATGGTATTTCCTGGCACTCTGGCTATGTCTGTGGGGGAGCAGTGCATCAGCGCAAGCGTGTGTGGATGATCAACCCATACGGCTGGCCGACTTGAGCTGGGAAAGTGCGGCATTTAGCACTGAGCTGTATCAACAGATCCTGGAGAAGGCCTACGGTTGCAAGACCGAACGGGTGCCAGGTTCCTCGGCAGCTCTGGAAAGTGCACTGGCGCAAAATGATATTCAAGTAATTGGCGAGATCTGGTCCGGGCGAACCGAGATTATCGAAAAGGCAATTAAAGCCGGTCAGGTGCAGGTGATTGGCAATACCTTGATGGGTGGGGCCGAGCAGGGCTGGTATGTCCCGGACTATGTGGTCGATGGCGACCCGGCAAAAGGTATCAAGCCAGTAGCCCCCGATCTGCGGACAGTCGAGGATCTGGGACGCTATGCCACGGTCTTTAGTGATCCGGAGCAGCCTGGCAAGGGCCGCTTTTATAATTGCCCCTCTGGCTGGGTATGTGAAACCTTTAATAGCCGTCTGTTCGATCTCTATGGCCTGGGCGAGCATTATCAAAATTTCCGGCCCGGCACCGGCGCGGCTCTGGACGCGGCAATTAGCGCTGCCTATGACAGGCGTGAGCCTATCCTCTTCTACTATTGGCAGCCCGCGGGCTTGATGGCCAAGTATTCTTTCAAGAAACTGGTCAGCGCTCCTTTCAATGAGGGCTGCTGGGAGGCCGCCGTCTCGGGTAAAGGCAAGATCTGTCCGACAGACTTCATCCTGGCGCAGATTGGCGTAGCCGCCTCGACTCCCTTTGTTCAGTCTCATCCCGATCTGGTGACTCTGTTTGAGAAGATCCGGTTGGAACCCGAACAGATGAACACCATCATTCTGGGTATGACGGAAGGCGGGCAGAACGCAAGCACGCAGGTACAGAAGTTCTTGAAGGAGAATCCTGAGCAGTGGCGTAGTTGGATGCCGGTGGCTCAGGCCGATCGTCTGCAGGCGACCCTAGCACCTCAAGAAACAAAAACGGTGCGCGCGGTACAGTCCGGCTTTTTCCCACAGTGGTCGGCAGCAGATTGGGTGAATCGCCAGTTGTTGGCCGCAGTACAAGACTGGGGCACGGGGTTCCGTCAGATCAGTGCCTGGATCCTGACGCATGCGATTTTGCCGGTAGAGCGAGTGTTACAGCAGGTGCCTGCCTGGGCGATTCTGGCCTTGACGGGTTTGTTGGCCTGGTGGGGGCAACGCCGCTTTGTACCTGTGCTGCTTTATGTTGCCGGCTTGTATCTGATTGGTGCGATGGGCTTATGGGACAAGCTGATGCAGACCTTCACACTGGTCTTGGTCGCTACGGTGTTTTCCGTCTTGATTGGCGTTCCACTTGGGATTCTCAGTGCCCGCAGCCGTCTGCTGCGAAAGGTATTAACGCCCGTGCTGGACGTAATGCAAACCATGCCCAGCTTTGTGTACTTGATTCCGGTGCTGATGTTATTCGGATTGGGTAAAGTGCCCGCTGTCCTGGCGACGGTTGTTTATGCAGTCCCGCCACTGATCCGCCTGACCAGTCTGGGGTTGCGGCAGGTAGACAAACACGTGATGGAAGCCGCGCAGGCATATGGCGTCACGCGCTGGCAAATGCTGACTAAAGTTACCTTGCCCTTGGCGCGACCCAGCATCATGGCTGGGATCAATCAAACAACCATGATGGCGCTGTCCATGGTGGTAGTCGCTTCCATGATCGGCGCCCAAGGTTTGGGTGAGGATGTGCTGGCCGGGATTCAGACACTGGATATAGGCCGTGGTTTACAAGCCGGGGTGGCGATTGTGATTCTGGCCATTGTCATTGACCGCATTTCCCAATCGTTTGGGCGCTCCCAGCGTCATCGTCGTCGGGTCAGGAGGCAAGCATGAGTACGGTATCGAGCACGAGTAGCGAGCAGACCGCCTGCAAGATCGAACTGCGAGACGTCTATAAAGTTTTTGGTAATCGCGCTACCGAGGCGGTGGAGCTCCTGAAACAGGGACTTGATAAACAGGCCGTACAAAAGCAGACCGATTGCATTGTGGGTTTGGCCGGAGTGAATGCTTGTTTTCCCGCGCAGCAGATCTCCTGCGTCATGGGTTTGTCGGGTTCTGGCAAATCGACCTTGGTACGACATATCAATCGTTTGATCGACCCTAGTGCCGGGCAAGTATGGGTGGACGGGCAGGACATCCTGCAACTGGATATGGCCAGCCTGCGGCAGTTCCGGCGTTATGGAATCAGCATGGTATTCCAGGCCTTTGGTTTGTTGCCTCACCTGACGGTAGCCGAGAATGTGGGGTTTGGGCTTGAGGTCCGTGGCGACAAACCCCAGCAAACGCGTGTACAGGCCCAGCAGTGGCTGGAGCGAGTGGGCTTGCAAGACTATGCCGATAATTACCCTGACGAGCTGTCGGGCGGAATGCAGCAGCGGGTAGGATTGGCTCGAGCGCTAGCCGTGGATGCCGATATCTTGTTGATGGATGAGGCTTTCTCGGCGCTGGATCCTTTGATTCGCTACGAGATGCAGGACGAGTTATTGCGCTTGCAGCAGAGCCTGAAGAAAACCATCGTCTTCATTACTCACGATATCGATGAAGCTTTGCGTTTGGGGCAGCATATTGTGGTTTTGCGCGAAGGACGGGTAGAGCAAAGTGGCACGCCAACACAAATTCGGGACGAGCCCGTGAACGAGTATGTCGCGCGTTTTGTAAATAAGTCCGCATAATTAAAACCCGATTTTAGTATCAGTTTTCTTGATGTGGCTTGGCAGGTCAATCCCCCTGAATTCAAAAAAACTGTTGTCAATCAAGCAGTTTAGGGCAGATTTTTGCAGTAAATCTTGCTTGGCTTTACAGCGCCGTGCTATATTTACTAGCTTAGCCAAAAAGTTTTGGTTATGGTCGTCGCGCAAATTATTGCGTGTACTCTCAGTTAGCCCCGACCAATCGTAGTCGGGAATGGAGAAAACGATGTCGAACTCGACACCTACGCCTGCCGCATGGCGGCTGGGCCTTGTTGGGCGTAAAGTTGGCATGACCCGTGTGTTTACAGAGGAAGGCGAGTCCATCCCTGTGACCGTACTGGACGTGTCCAACAACCGCATCACCCAGGTCAAGACGCCCGCTGTTGACGGTTACGCCGCTGTACAGGTTGCCTTTGGCACCCGTCGTGCAACGCGTGTTACCAAGCCCCAGGCAGGGCATTATGCAAAAGCTGGCGTTGAAGCTGGCAGCATCCTGAAAGAATTCCGCCTCGATCCCGCTGCTATAGCCGAGCTTGCTGCCGGTTCTGTAGTCGCTGTGGAAAGCATTTTCGAAGCGGGTCAGAAGGTTGACGTTACAGGCACCACGATTGGTAAAGGCTTTGCCGGTACCATCAAACGCCATAATTTTGGCGGCCAGCGTAACAGCCACGGTAACTCGCGCTCGCACCGCGTACCCGGTTCCATTGGGCAAGCCCAGGATCCAGGCCGTGTGTTCAAAGGTAAAAAAATGTCGGGCCATATGGGTGACGTTACCCGTACGGTTCAGAATCTTGACGTGATCCGCGTCGACGCCGAGCGTGGCTTGTTGTTGGTCCGGGGCGCTGTCCCAGGTCACAAGAATGCCAATATCGTTGTGCGCCCTGCTGTGAAAGGAGCCTAATCCATGGAACTGAAGCTCCTGAACGAACAAGGCCAAGCTGCATCCACATTGCAGGCCAACGAAACCGTTTTCGGTCGTGAATTCAACGAAGCCCTGGTTCACCAGATCGTTGTTGCATACCAGTCCAATGCTCGCAGCGGTAATAGCAAGCAATTGACTCGTGCCGAAGTCAACCACAGCACCAAGAAGCCATGGCGCCAAAAAGGCACCGGCCGCGCTCGTGCTGGTATGACATCCTCGCCCGTGTGGCGTGGAGGCGGTCGTGCATTCCCGAACACTGGTGAAGAAAACTACACGCACAAGGTCAACAAGAAGATGTACCGCGCCGGTATCAGCGCGATTCTGTCTCAGTTGGTCCGTGACGAGCGTCTGTTGGTTGTTGATTCCTTCACTCTGGAAGCACCCAAGACCCGTCTGGCAGCCAACAAGCTGAAAGACCTGGGCCTGGAATCCGTGCTGATCATCACCGACGCGCTGGACGAGAACGTGTACTTGGCTACGCGTAACCTGCCTCACGTTGCTGTGGTTGAACCACGCTACGCAGACCCGCTGTCCCTGATCCACTACAAAAAAGTGTTGGTCACCAAAGCGGCTGTCGCTCAGTTTGAGGAGATGTTGGGATGAACGCCGAACGTCTATTGCAAGTAATTCTGGCTCCTGTCGTGACTGAAAAAGCCACGTTCGTTGCCGAAAAAAATCAGCAAATCGCTTTCCGCGTCGCTCCTGATGCTACCAAGCCTGAAATCAAAGCTGCTATTGAACTGTTGTTCAAAGTAGAAGTGGAATCGGTGCAGGTGCTCAATCAGAAAGGCAAAGAAAAGCGCTTTGGCCGTTTCATGGGTCGCCGCCGCAGTGTGCGCAAGGCATATGTCTCGCTCAAGCCCGGTCAGGAACTCGACTTTTCTGAGGTGAACTAACATGGCATTGGTAAAAGTTAAACCAACGTCGCCAGGTCGCCGTGGCATGATCAAAGTAGTTCACCCTGAACTGCACAAAGGCGCTCCTCACGCGGCGCTGCTCGAGAAAAAATCCAGCAGCGGTGGCCGTAACAACAACGGTCACATCACGGTTCGTCACCGTGGCGGCGGTCACAAGCAGCACTACCGTATTGTCGACTTCCGTCGCAACAAGGACGGTATTCCTGCGAAAGTAGAACGTCTGGAATACGATCCTAACCGCAGCGCTCACATCGCATTGGTGTGCTACGCAGACGGCGAACGTCGTTACATTATCGCTCCCCGTGGTTTGGAAGTGGGTACAACGTTGTTCTCTGGCGCGGATGCTCCTATCCGTTCCGGCAACACCTTGCCTATCCGCAACATTCCTGTGGGTCAAACCATTCACTGCATCGAGATGCTGCCTGGTAAAGGTGCTCAAATCGCTCGTTCGGCAGGTGGTTCCGCTGTGTTGTTGGCTCGTGAAGGCACGTACGCTCAAGTACGTCTGCGTTCCGGTGAAGTTCGCCGCATTCACATCGACTGCCGCGCTACGATTGGCGAAGTAAGCAACCACGATCACAGCCTGCGTCAGATCGGTAAAGCTGGTGCTGTGCGTTGGCGTGGTGTTCGTCCTACCGTTCGCGGTGTGGCAATGAACCCAGTCGATCACCCGCACGGTGGTGGTGAAGGTCGTACGGGTGAAGGCCGTGAGCCAGTCAGCCCATGGGGTACTCCTGCCAAGGGCTACCGCACCCGTCGTAACAAGCGCACAGACAACATGATTGTTTCGCGCCGTAAGCGCAAGTAAGGGGCGAACACTATGTCACGTTCGATCAAAAAAGGCCCATTCGTTGATGCTCACCTGATCAAAAAGGTGGATGCAGCCGTCGTGGGTAACGATAAACGGCCGATCAAAACCTGGTCACGCCGTTCTACCATCCTGCCTGAGTTCATTGGGCTGACCATTGCCGTTCACAATGGCCGTCAACACATTCCCGTTTACATTAACGAGAACATGGTTGGCCACAAGCTCGGTGAGTTCGCCATGACCCGTACGTTCAAGGGTCACGCTGCGGATAAAAAGGCGCGGAGATAAGTGATGGAAACTACAGCAATTATTCGTGGAGTCCATATTTCGGCGCAGAAAGCACGTCTGGTCGCGGACCTGATCCGCGGCAAGTCCGTCGCTCACGCTCTGAATACGCTGACTTTCACTCCTAAGAAAGCCGCTGGCATCATCAAGAAAGCTCTGGAGTCGGCAATTGCCAACGCTGAGCACAATGACGGCGCCGATATCGACGAATTGAAAGTCACCTCCATTTTTGTGGACAAGGGCCAATCGTTGAAGCGTTTTTCTGCACGAGCCAAAGGCCGCGGTAACCGTATTGAGAAGCAGACTTGCCACATTGTGGTCAAAGTCGGCGCTTAAGGAGTCACAATGGGACAGAAAATCCACCCAATTGGGTTCCGCCTGGCTGTTAACCGTAACTGGAGCTCGCGTTGGTACGCCGACGGTGCTGCGTTCGGTGCGATGTTGGCTGACGACATCCGTGTGCGCGAATACCTGAAACGCAAGCTGAAAAGCGCGTCCGTTGGCCGTGTGGTCATCGAGCGTCCTGCCAAGAATGCTCGCATCACTATTTACTCGGCTCGTCCTGGTGTAGTGATCGGCAAGCGCGGCGAGGACATCGAAAGCCTGAAGGCTGACCTGCAGCGTCTGTTGGGCGTGCCAGTGCACGTTAACATCGAAGAAATCCGCAAGCCTGAAACCGACGCTCAACTGATCGCCGACTCCATTGCTCAGCAATTGGAAAAGCGCATCATGTTCCGTCGTGCGATGAAGCGTTCCATGCAGAACGCCATGCGTCTGGGTGCCCAAGGCATCAAGATCATGAGCGCGGGTCGTTTGAACGGCATCGAAATCGCTCGTACCGAATGGTATCGCGAAGGTCGTGTGCCTCTTCACACTCTGCGCGCTAACATCGATTACGGCACGTCTGAAGCACATACGACGTACGGAATTATCGGTATCAAGGTCTGGGTCTACAAGGGCGACATGTTGCCTAACGGCGAAATGCCTGTAGATACCGTGGCCCCTGATGAGCGCCGCCCACGTCGTCCACGTGGCGATCGTCCTGAAAATCGTCGCCCTGGTGGTCGTGGTCGCGCGCCTCGTAAAGACGCAGCTCCTGCTACGTCCGAAGGAGAATAAACATGCTGCAACCAGCTCGCAGAAAGTTTCGCAAAGAGCATAAAGGCCGTAATACCGGTCTGGCTACGCGTGGTGCGCAAGTTTCGTTTGGCGAATTTGGTCTTAAGGCCACTGACCGTGGCCGTCTGACTGCTCGTCAAATCGAAGCAGCTCGTCGTGCAATTAACCGTCACATCAAACGTGGTGGCCGAATTTGGATCCGTATCTTCCCCGATAAGCCGATTTCGCAGAAACCTGCTGAAGTTCGTATGGGTAAAGGTAAAGGGAATCCAGAGTTCTGGGTCGCTGAGATTCAACCAGGTAAGGTCTTGTACGAAATGGAAGGTGTTAGCGAAGAGCTGGCACGCGAAGCATTCCGTCTGGCCGCCGCCAAGCTGCCTATCTCGACGACGTTCGTAACGCGTCAGATCGGTGCTTAAGGAGACGTCATGAAAGCCAGCGAACTCCGTACTAAAGATGCCGCCGAGCTCCAAACTGAGCTCGAGAGCCTGTTGAAAGCACAATTTAACCTGCGTATGCAGCGTGCTACTCAACAGCTTTCCAACACCAGCCAAATCGGTAAAGTACGTCGCGACATCGCTCGCGTCCGTACCGTCATGGCTGAGACCGCAGGAAAGTAAGATGAGCGAAACTCAAACTCCAGCAAAACGTCAACGTAGCTTGATTGGTCAAGTTGTCAGCAACAAGATGGACAAAACTGTCGTCGTTCTGGTTGAACGCCGCGTTAAACATCCTTTGTATGGCAAGATCATCGTCCGCTCCAATAAATACAAAGCGCACGACGAGACCAACCAGTTCAACGAAGGCGATACCGTTGAGATTATTGAAGGCCGTCCTATCAGCCGCAGCAAGTCCTGGACTGTTGTGCGTCTGATCGAAGCAGCCCGCGTGATCTAAACGCTTGCTCAGGTGCCAGGCTTAGGCTTGGCCCTGGTAGGTCAAAAAAACCCCCGATCTGTTTACAGGTCGGGGGTTTTTTTATGTCCAAACGCTGTGTAGGTATGACAAGCGGTTTTTTTTTCTGCGCATTTGAATGGGCTGTGCGACATCATTACGAGGGCATAGCCACTACTATGGATTTAACGGCGCGGCTCTTGCTTGCGCCACTGCGCCGGGCTGACACCGACACTGCGCCGGAACGCGGCGCTAAAGGCGGCTGCCGAGCTGTAGCCGATACGCTCTGCGATCTGCTCCATGGTCAGACCTTGCTCTAGCTGGCGCTTGGCTAGTTGCATACGCAGTTGCAGCAGAACCTGGGCAGGGGCCATGCCGCACAGCAGCGTAAAGCGTCGATGAAAGGCTGCGCGGGACATATTCAGATAGGCCGCCATCTCGTCCACTGACCAGGCCTTGGCCGGTTCGCGTAGCAGTTGCTCGATCAAACCGCCAAAAGCAGTATCGCTGGCCAGATGAATCAGGCCAGCAGGCAGTGCACCTTCGGCGGGTGTCTGCCCGATTTTCTGGCGCAAGGTATAGAACAATAAAAGCTCCACCAGCTTCTCCAGCAGGGTGGAATTAGCCTGTGGCTGACGTCGCATTTCAGCCTGGATCAAGTCCAGTAAAGGACGGCCGGTGTCTGCATCCGCTTGGGAGCTATCAATCAGTAAAACATCGGGCACGGTTGCCAACAGCAACTCGCTCAAGCCACGACCCAGATCCAGAAAACCACAGAGCAATCCGGTGCTCTGTGGCACCTGATGTTCCAGGCTCTGCATGGTTTGCCGCTGCATAGCTGCATTCCAGTCGGGTGGATTCGGGGACGAACTTAAGCGGTGGGGCACATCTCGCAGGAAGAAGACTGCATCGCCCGCTTGTAAGACCAAGGCTTCCTGGTATTGGATATGCAGCCAGCAGGGCCCATGCAGAACCACATGGAAACCCGCCCGTTGATGCCCGTGCAGGCTGCTTTCCCATTGGTTGCAGTACTGGCCCAAGTGAAACAGGCTGGCCGAGATCTCCAGCCCGGATAACAGCAGCTCCTCCACAGGGCGGTGTCCTGTGTCTTTAGAGTCGACAGCGCAATGGCTGTCAGGGAGGGCAGAATCGCTCATGCAGAAAATATGCTTATTTCTTTTCGTGGATATTTTTAATATGAATACCGCTATGTTCGCACATGGAGATAAGGGCTCATACGATCGACAATAAAACCTTTCCAGATTAATTAAGGAATGGACGCGATCATGACCCGCTTAACTTTACATACTGTGGACTCCGCTCCTGACGCGGTCAAACCTGCCCTTGAAAAAGCGGTTCGCGGTAGCGGCTTTTTATCCAATCTGTTGGCGGTTTTGGCTAATGCCCCCGTTGCGCTGCAAGCCTACCAGGATATGTCCGCCTTGAACGCTACAGCCAGCCTGTCCCTGATCGAGCGCGAGGTCGTGCAACTGGTCGCCGGTACCACCCATGGCTGTCGCTTCTGCGTGGCGGGTCACACTGCAATCGCTACCAACAAAGCCAAGCTGGACCCAGAAATCCTGGCCGCCTTGCGTGCCCGTGGCTTTGACCAGATCAATGATGAACGCTTGCAAGCCTTGGCGCTGTTCAGCCGTGCGGTAATTGATACCCGTGGCCAGGTCTCCGATCAGGCATTGGCTGATTTCCGTGCTGCGGGTTATGGCGATCAGCAGGCGCTGGAAGTGATCACCGGCATTGGTCTGGCGACGATCTGCAACTTTGCCAATAATCTGGCCCAGACGCCCCTCAATAGCCAGCTGGAGGCCTACGCATGGGAAACGCCTTAAAGCGCGCTGAGCAGGCTGTGCTGGCCTCAGAGCAGCCTGTTCTATCGCCCCACTTGGCCCAGTGGCTGGAAGAGCATGCCTTGTCTCTGGATAACGATGCCTCCCAGGCACAGGCCTTGCTGCCACGGCTGGCGCAGGACGGCTTGTTAAGCCTGGGCCTGGAAGCGGACTTTTCTGACTTTGGCGATGCTGTTCAGTCCATTGTGGCCGTAGCCGAACATTCGTTGACGGCAGGCTTTGTTCTCTGGAGCCAGCGCACGTTTATTGAATATCTGCGGGATGTTCAGGACCCGGCCATGCGCGAGCGTTACCTGCCCGGTTTGCTGGACGGCACGATTGCCGGTGCAACTGGCCTGTCCAATGCCATCAAATTTTTGGGTGGCATCGAAGAGCTGCAAGTACGCGCTCAACCCGAGCAGGGTCAGTGGCAGTTTGAAGGCCGTTTGCCCTGGATTACTAATCTGCGCCCCGGAAAATGTCTGGTTGCGGTCGTGGCCGCCATGCCAGAGGATCAAGCGGGCATTTGGGTTGCGGAATTGGGTGACTCCGGTTTGGAGCGCTCTGCTGATCTGGATCTGGTTGGCTTGCGTGGCAGTAATACGGCCGCCTTGCAGTTCGATGCGGTGCGTCTAGGCGCGGAGCGTTTGATGCATCCCGATGCAGGCCAGTTTGTACGCTCGGTACGGCCACGATTCATGGCGCTGCAATGTGGCATGACGATGGGTCTGGCACGCCGGTCCCTGAAGCAAGTATTAGCTGCGCCGCGCTGCCAGTGGGTGCAGGAAGAGCCTGCTCGTCGCTTGCTGGATCGTGTCCAGAAACTGTCTGATGTGCTGGTTGATGCCGTTCGTAAACCTGGCTCGGCCACACCGCCTGATCTGTTCAAAGTTCGTATTGAACTGAGCAGTCTGGCTTCTCAGGCTGTTGCTTTGGAAAGCTCTGCCATTGGTGGTGCGACCTATATGCAAGGCAAGCATCCCCAACTGTTGCGCCGCTATCGCGAAGCCATGCTGGTGCCTTTGATTTCCCCCACAGTAGCTCAGCTGAAAGCTGAGCTTGGGCAGGATGCTCCATGAGTTTCACCGCCCCCTCTCATCGCAATTTTGAAGAGGCCGGGCTTTTATCCGCGCGTGGTATCAGTCTGGCCTACGGTGGCCAGACTATCTTGCAGAATCTGGACCTGGATGTGCAGGCTGGCGAGATCGTCGCACTCTTAGGCCCTAGCGGAGTGGGCAAGTCCTCCTTGTTGCGGGTACTGGCTGGTTTGCAGGTGCCCACCCAGGGCGAAGTTTCGTTTCTAGGACAAGCCGTGCGCGGGGTTCATCCTGCCCTGGCCATGGCTTTCCAGGAAGCTATCTTGTTGCCGTGGTTGAACGTGCAGGCCAATACGGGCTTTGGTCTGGGCTTCGCCCGCCAACCCTCTTTGCCTGCGGCAGAGCGCCGTCTGCGTGTAGAGCAGGCTTTGCGCCAAGTGGGTTTGTATGAAAGCCGCTATCAACGCCCCGGTGCTTTGTCGGGTGGGATGGCGCAACGCGTTGCCATTGCTCGCTGTCTGGCCAGACGCCCCCAGGTCTTGTTGATGGATGAGCCCTTTGGCGCATTGGACGAAGTGACCCGTCGCCAGATGCAGGAGCTGATTTTGTCGATTCGTGACCAGACGGGCTGCGCCATTGTGCTGGTTACGCACGATATTGACGAAGCCCTCTTGTTGGCCGACCGGGTGCTTCTATTAGGGGGCCGTCCTGCAGGCTTACAACGCGAATGGACCTGTCCGGCTCACCCCCGCTCTCATCTGGATAACTGGCTTCAGGCCATACGCCTGGAAATTGTGGCCTGTCTTGAGCAAAGCCTGTATCAGACGGTTCACGCTACTGTTTTGTAAGGTGCCTTTCATGATTGAATCTCCTACGTCCCGAACCCGTCGTGACCTGCTGAAGCTGGCGTCTCTGTTGACGGTGGCCGGTGCTGCTCCCTTGCTGGCACAGCGTAATGCCCGTGCGCAAAGCGAGTCGGATGCACCTTTGCGCATTGGCTATTTACCTATTACTGATGCCACCGCCATGTTGGTAGCACATCACAATGGTTACTTTGAAGAGGCGGGCATTGCGGTTGAAAAGCCGGTGATGGTGCGCAGCTGGGCCCAACTGATCGAGGCCTTTATCTCCGGACAGGTTAACCTGGTGCATCTGCTCTCGCCCATGACGGTCTGGGCGCGTTACGGCAGCAAAGTACCTGCGAAAGTCGTCGCCTGGAATCATATGAGTGGTTCGGCCATTACGGTGGCACAGAACATCAGTTCTGCCGAGCAGTTAGGTGGGCAGACAGTGGCTATTCCTTTCTGGTATTCCGTTCATAACGTGGTCTTGCAGCATGTGCTGAAAGCACATGGCTTGACCCCCGTGGTGAAAAGCTCTGGTAAGCCAGCCGCCAATGAGGTCAATCTGGTGGTGATGGCACCTGCCGATATGCCGCCTGCGCTGGCTTCGGGAAGAATTGCCGGTTTTACCGTGGCCGAGCCTTTCAATGCCTTGGCTGAAACGCAGGGTATGGGTCGCATTTTGCGTTTCACTGGCGATGTCTGGCGCGATCATGCCTGTTGCGTGGCCTTTATGCATGAGCAGGACTTGCAGACGCGGCCTCAGTGGTCACAAGGTGTGGTGGACGGTCTGGTCAAGGCGCAGATCTGGATACGGAGCAACCGCGCCGAAGCGGCCCAAATCTTGTCGCGTGAAGGTGGCAATCGCTACACCCCGCACACTCAGGAAAACCTGTTGAAAGTCCTGTCCCCAGATCCAGCAGACCGCGCTGAATACCTGGAGTCGGGCGTGATTCGTCACCCGGATTGGGATGACCAGCGTATCGATTTTCAACCCTATCCTTTCCCCAGCTACACAGAGTCTTTGGTGCAAATGCTGCAAGGCACCTTAATTCAGGGCGAGCGTGGTTTTCTGGAGGGCTTGTCTCCGCAACATGTCGCCAGCGACTTGGTGGATGACCGTTTTGTACGTGCGGCTCTGGAAAAGCAGGGTGGTCTGGCGCAGTTTGGCTTGCCTGAGCAGTACACCCGTAACGAGAGCATTGTTGTATGAGTCTAAGTGCTTCCGCTTCGTCCTCCAGCGTGCCACAGGTGGTGCAGTCTGATAGGCCGGTGTCAGTGCAGCGGCCCAAGTTGAACGCCTGGGTCTCGAGCACGCTGTGGGGGCTGGGCGGTTTGCTGGCCGGGGTGCTGCTGTGGTGGCTGGCAACAGCCTGGTCCAGCAGTCCCTTGATGCATCAGTTTGGCCCAAGCGCTGCTTTCCCTAGCCTGCTGGAAATATTGGGCTGGTCAGAGACCTGGATGCATGTGGGCGCCAGCCTACAGCGCATTTTTGTTGGGCTGGCGATTTCTTTGGGTGTGGGTGTGCCGGCAGGCTTGCTGCTGGGCTTGTCTGCCAGAGCGCATGCCGCTTTGACACCCTTGTTTCAGTTTCTGCGCATGATCTCGCCCCTATCCTGGATGCCGATTGCTGTCATGGCGTTTGGGATTGGAGACGCGCCTATCTATTTTCTTTTGGGTGTGGCCGGTGTCTGGCCCGTCTTGCTCAATACTGCTTCGGGCGTACGCCATTTGAATCCGCGTTGGCTGATGCTGGGCCGTAGTCTGGCAGCGACCAAGCTGGAAACGCTTTTGTATTTGATTCTGCCGGGCATTGTTGGCTCGGTGCTGACGGGCAGTCGCTTGGCGATTGGTGTGTTGTGGATTGTGTTGGTGCCCTGCGAAATGCTGGGTGTGTCCGCTGGTTTGGGCTACCTGATTTTGGATACGCGTGATCGCATGGCGTATTCCGAGCTGATGGCGGTGATTGTCTTGATTGGTCTGATTGGTTACCTGCTGGATAGTGCTTTGCGGGCCTTGTTTGCGGCTTTGGGGCAGCGTTAAAGAGATCCGCCGGCCGTCCGGGCTCAGGGAGGAGGAGGCTGCCGGCTGCTCAGCACTTTCAATTTATAGAAAATGACCATGCCACTTTCTGTTTCACACTTTTTCTGTAGAGGCCGCTGACGGCGGTGTGCGTGTTTGGCTACTGATGCAGAAGCATCAGAATATCTAACAAAAAGGCCCTCAACATGTGTTGTTGAGGGCCTTTTTTGTTCACTTTGACGTAGCTAATAAAGAAACCAATGAGGGAGGAAAGTGCAGCTTAAAGCGGCCGTCTTTCTCATCACCCAAATGCAGGGGCTTTAAAATTGCTGCTACTACATGCATTGAGGTTATGGATTGGAGCCTGTGTTGTATGCGTAGAACCGTCACTTTGCTGCGGTACTAGTCCATGCCTTTGGGAAATCGCGTTCAGGCCGCGACCAGCGTACTGTCCACCTCTTGTTCAAGCGCTGCCCGTGGACTGAGTTGATCAATCAACTCGCCATACCAGGACAAAGTGCTACCCAAGGTGGCCACCTGACCAATCACCAAAATGCAGGGGCTGGCAAATTGATGTTGCTGCGCATCCTGGGCAATATTTTCCAGTGTCGACAGCAAGGTGCGTTGTTCAGGGCGTGAACCATTTTCAATCAAGGCGCAGGGCGTGCTGGCACTACGACCACGCTGCATCAGCTCATGGCTAAAGCCCAGGATTTGCTGCAGGCCCATGTATACGGCTACGGTTTGGCTGGTATCCAGCAAGGGATTCCAATCTTCAATGCCATGACCGCTCTTGCGGTGTGCCGTCACAAATTGCACGGATTGAGCATGATCGCGATGGGTCAGCGGAATACCGCTGTAAGCGGCGCACGCGATGGCAGCAGTAATGCCGGGCACTACCTCAAACGCGATGCCGTGCTCAGCCAGATACTCCAACTCCTCACCGCCGCGGCCAAAAATAAAGCCGTCACCGCCCTTCAGGCGCACGACGGTTTGGCCGGCTCGTGCATGTTCAATCATCAGCTGATGAATGCGGTTTTGGGTTTGATGGTGATCCTCGCCCAATTGCTTGCCGACAAAAATACGGTGAGCATCGCGACGTGCCAGTTCCATTACCTGATCGGAAACCAGACGATCGTACAGGATTACATCGGCACGGTTCAGGGCGCGCAAGGCGTGCAGTGTTAGCAGGCCAGGATCGCCCGGACCGGCACCCACCAGAATCACGCGTCCTTGCGTAGCTTTGGAAGATTCAGGCTGTTGCAGTTCGTTTTCCAGGCTTAGACGAGCCTGCTCGGTTTGATGACTGCGCAGGGCAGCACCGACCGGGCCATCCAGCAGCCAGTCATAAAACCGGCGACGGGCACCCAATTCAGGGCGAGCGCGACGGATGGCACTGCGGTATTCCTGAGCCAGACGGCTGATTGCCCCCAAGCTATGGTCCAACATGGTTTCCAGTTGCTCCCTGACTCGCCGTGCCAACATGGGGGCCGAACCTGCTGACGAAATGGCAATAATCAGCGGAGAGCGATCCACAATAGCCGGTACCTGAAAACTGGACAATTCGGGATCGTCCACCACATTGACCAGAATGCGCGCCTCTTGGGCATCCTGGGCAATGACCTGGTTCACGTCCCGCTTGTCGGTCGCGGCAATAATCAGCCAAGCACCTTGTAGGTGCTGCGTTTGGTAGCGCTCCCGGATCAGGGTGATGCGTCCTTGCCGGGCCAACTCTTCCAGGCTGTCCACCACGTAGGGGGCGACCAGCGTTACCTGAGCTCCGGCAGCCAGTACCAGACGGACCTTGCGCTCGGCGATTTCTCCACCGCCGATCACCAGCACCGCGCGCTGTTTCAAATTGGCGAATAAAGGAAAGAGGTTCATAGTCAGGCCGGTTGTAAAACCAAGGGAATCAAGCGGCTTGAAGGCTCGGCAACAACGCCTGTACGAACCAGGAAATCCCCAAAGTGTTCGCTTTCCAGACGCTCGGCAGCAAAGCGGCCAAAGAGCTCGTCCAGAATGCTCAAGATTTCAGGCTCGGCAATGTTCTGGCGATAGATGACGTTCAGGCGTTCGCCGCTGAAATTGGCGCCCAAGCGCAGGTCATAACGACCCAGGGCACGGCCTACTAGGGCAATTTCCCCCAGATAAGGACGGGCGCAGCCATTGGGGCAGCCGGAGATGCGCAGCACAATGCGCTCGTCGCGCAGCTGATACTTGTCCAACAAGGTTTCCAGCTTGGGCAGCAGGATGGGGGCGTAACGTTCGCTTTCCGCCATGGCCAAACCGCAAGTAGGCAGAGACACACAGGCAATCGTGCTGCTGCGTATGCCGCTTTGCGTCTGGTATACGTCCAGCTTGTGATCCGCAACCAGCTTGTCGATAGCAGCCTTATCGGCCTCGGGAACATCGGCAATGATCAGGTTCTGGTTGCAGGTCAGGCGAAACTGCCCTTGGTGAATCTTGGCAATCTCGCGCATACCTGTCAGCCAGGGGCCAACCTCGGTATCCATGATGCGCCCCGAGTCCACGCGTAGGCTCAAGTGCCAACGGCCATTCGTGCCTTGGGTCCAGCCGAAGCGGTCGCCGTTGTGGTCAAAGTGGTAGGGACGGGACGGCTCCAGGGTTTGGCCACTGCGGTTTTGTACTTCTTCCAGGAACCAGTCGGCACCCAGCTTATCCACGGTGTACTTCAAACGGGCATGGCGGCGCTCGTCGCGGTTGCCGTGGTCACGTTGAGTGGTGATTACTGCTTCGCAAACCGCCAGTAATTGTTCGGGGCGTACAAAACCGATCACGCTGCCCAGACGCGGGTAGGTGGTGTCATCACCGTGGGTGGCACCCATACCGCCGCCAATGGCGACGTTAAAGCCCAGCAGCTGATTGTTTTCAATAATGGCAATCAGGCCGATATCCTGGGCAAACACATCCACATCATTCAAAGGAGGCACGGCAATGCCAATCTTGAATTTGCGGGGCAGATAAGTTTTGCCGTACAGCGGCTCAAAGTCCTCGCCATCGATAGCGTCTTCGACTTTTTTGCCGTCCAGCCAAATCTCGGCATAGGCGCGGGTCTTGGGCAGGAAGGTCTCGGAAATCTTGTCCGCCCACTCCTGGACCAGACCATGCTGTTCGGACAGCAACGGGTTGGTCGCGCTGACCACCTGACGGTTCACGTCGCCGCAAGTGGCCAGTGTCGTGGACATGGCGTCATTAATGGCTTGCAGTGTGGGTTTCAAAAACGGTTTACGAACGCCGTGCCATTGAAAGGTCTGGCGGGTGGTAATGCGCAGGCCAAATTGGGCCCAGTCACAGGCGATCTGGTCAAAGGCCAGCCATTGGGCGGGTGTGACTACGCCACCGGGCAAGCGGGCACGAATCATGAAACTGAATGCGGGCTCCAGTTTTTGCTTGCGGCGGTCCTCGCGTTGATCGCGGTCGTCTTGCTGATAGCTGCCGTGAAACTTCAGCAGCTTGTTGTCGTCTTCGCTGATCGCGCCAGTGATCGGGTCGGCAAGACCCTCGGTGATGCCGCCGCGCAAATAGCGGCTATCAATTTTGACTTGCTCGATAGCGGCGATTTTCTTTGTTGTCATGTCTTTGCTTCTTAATAAACGTCGCGGGCGTAGCGGCCCTGCGCCGAAAGTTCTTCCAACCAGCTGCGTGCCTGATCGGCATCCAGTCCGCCTTCTTTACGGGCAATTTCTTGCAGAGCCTGGTGTACGTCCTTGGCCATGTGGGTCGCATCGCCACACACATAAATGTGAGCGCCACCCTGAATCCAGGCGTAGACCTCAGCGGCTTTTTCCAGCAAGCGGTGTTGAACGTAGACTTTGTTTTCCTGGTCGCGTGAGAAGGCCAGATCCAGGTGCTGCAACTGACCGTCCTGCAAGGCGCGTTGCCATTCGGTCTGGTAGAGGAAATCGGAGTGAAAATGCGGGTTGCCAAAGAACAGCCAGTTGCGGCCTTCCCCACCCTTGATGCCGCGTTCTTGCACAAAGGCCCGGAACGGGGCAACACCTGTGCCAGGTCCAATCATGATCACGTCACGGCTGCTGTCTTCAGGCAGGCGGAAACGCGTATTGGGGTCAATGAATACCGGTACGGTATCGCCTTCGTTCAGGCGGGCCAGGTAGTCGGAGGTAACGCCCCAACGATCCTGTTCATTGAATTGATACTGCACATTGGCCACGGTCAGGTGGACTTCTTCATCCACCTCGGATTGGCTGGATGCAATTGAGTACATACGCGGTGTTAAGGGTCGCAGAGCCTGCACCAGTTCGGCCGCGCTCCAGGTGGCAGGGAAGCGTTGCACGACGTCCAGAACCTGATGGGTCTGCAATAGTTCCTGCAAGGTGCTCAAGCCGTTTGGACCGACCGCTGTTTGCAGAATCGTGTCTGAATTACGTTTGGACAACTCGACCAGGAAGGGCTTGGTCAGCTGAGTCAGTTCGCGGTAGTGGCGCAGCCACTCTTGCACACTGTGAGTCTTGTCCTGAAGGGTGACCACTTCTTGTGGGTCCAGCTTCAGGGCCTGGATAAGGGCTTCAACCAGTTTCTCGTTTTGTGTGGGCCATACACCCAAGGCGTCGCCGGGCTGATACGTCAGGCCGCTGCCTTCCAGGGACAATTCATAGTGGTAGATATTGCGAGTGCTTTCGCGGCCCGTAATGCTCTGATTTTGCAGAACGGTGGCCTGGAAAGGGTTGTCGCGCGTATAGCTGCTGCGTGCTTGTGTCTCCAGGACGGTGATATTGCTGGCTTGGGCAGCAGGAACTGCGACAGCATGGGCTTGATGATCGGCTTGGAGCAAACCAAACGCTTTTTCCTGCCAGGGGGCGGCGACGGTGTCGATATCCAGATCGGCCAAGCCAGCGTCTACGATGCGTTCTGCACCCAAGGCCAGAAGGCGTTGATCGATTTTTTCCGCAATGCCACAGAACAGGGGATAGCTGGAATCACCCAGACCCAATACGCCGAATTTCAGTTCGGGCAGTTTAGGGGCGCGGGCACCGGACAGGAACTCGAAAAAGGCAATGGAGTCATCCGGTGGATCGCCTTCGCCCTGAGTACTAATAACGACGTACAGCAAGCGCTCGTCTTTCAGTTCGCGCGTAGGGTAACGGTCGGCGCGCAGCAAACGCACAGGAATACCGGCGGCATCGCAGCGTTGGGCAAAGGCTTCGGCAACGCGTTGGGCATTGCCTGTCTGACTGCCAAAGAGAATCGTGGCCGGCCGTTGTGCAGGAGCGTTGGCGGCGGGTACCAAAGACAATTCGGGGGAGGCGGGCGCTTGGGCAGGAAGGCCGGTATGGCGTACTTGAGCAACACCCGCGAGATAGCCGGACAGCCAGTTCAGGGACAGCGGATCGAGCTCGTCGGTGATTTGGGCAATCGCGGTGCGATTGGCTTCCGAGAGGCGGGACAGGGCGTGCATTCTGACACTCGCTTATATAAATAGTTCGTTCCATTCTAAAGAGCGGTATCAGGGCTACGAACGATCCGATTCTTATTTGTTTATGAATACTCCGGTTAATGAAAAAGGGGCATAAGCCCCTTTCTTCTTGGTCTAAGCGCGCTTTGAATACGTGTTAGGGACGTAGCTCGCGGCGCAGAATTTTACCGACGTTAGTGCGTGGCAAGTCCTCGCGGAACTCCACCATGCGGGGGGTCTTGTAGCCTGTCAGATTCTTGCGGCAGAAGGCAATGACGTCTTTTTCAGTCAGCTCAGGATTACGGCTGATGACATAAAGTTTGACGACTTCACCCGCTTTTTCATCGGGAACACCGACGGCAGCGGCCTCGATAATATCCGGGTGCTGTGCGGCCACGGCTTCTACTTCATTGGGGTAGACGTTAAAGCCCGAGACCAGAATCATGTCTTTTTTGCGGTCCAGCAGGAATACATACCCTTGCTCGTCCATATAGCCGATATCGCCCGTGCGTAAAAAACCGTCTCGGTCAAAGGCCTTAGCGGTTTCATCGGGGCGTTGCCAATAGCCGGGAGTCACTTGTGGCCCACGAATGCAGAGCTCGCCGGTTTCACCCAAGGGCAGGTCGTTCTGGTCTTCGTCGCGTATGCGTATGTCGGTAGACGGAACGGGTAGGCCAATTGAGCCGGTGAACTCGAGCTTATCCAGCGGGTTGATGGTGGCAGCGGGCGAGGTTTCGGTCAGGCCGTAAGCCTGGGCCAAGGGTTTGCCTGTCGCTTCCAGCCAGCGTTTGGCCACGACTTCTTGAACCGCCATGCCACCGCCCAGCGTAAAGCGCAGCGAGGAGAAATCCAGTTTGCGAAACTCTGCATTATTGAGCATGGCATTGAACAGCGTGTTCACCCCGGTAATGGCGGTAAAACGCAGCTTGGACATGTCCTTGATCATGGCCGGAATGTCGCGCGCATTAATGATTAGCAAGTTTTCTGCGCCCAGGCGCAGGAAGACTAGCAGGTTCGCGGTGAAGGCGAAGATATGGTAGAGCGGCAAGGCCGTGACCACGCAGTCGATCTGGCCTTCTTTCAGATAAGGGCGAATCCAGGATAGGGCCTGGCTCAGGTTAGAGACCAGATTGCCGTGAGTCAAAATGGCGCCTTTGGCCACCCCGGTGGTACCGCCGGTGTACTGCAGGCAGGCAATGTCATCATGGGTGAGTGTAACGGGGCTGGGGGGGCGGGTGCGCCCTTTGGCCAAGACAGTTTTAAAGGAAATGGCACCGGGCAAAGACCAGGCAGGCACACCCTTTTTAATATGGCGCACGACTTGGTTGACCAGCCATCCTTTAAAGCTACCCAGGCAATCGCCCACGCTGGTCACGATGACGCGCTTGATCGGCGTCTCGTGCAGGATTTCCTGCAGCACATGGGCAAAGTTTTCCGCAATGATGATGGTTTCCGCGCCGCTGTCTTGCAGTTGGTGACGCAGCTCGCGTGCCGTGTACAGCGGGTTGGTATTAATAATGGTAGCCCCACTGCGCAATACCCCATACAGACTGATGGGGTATTGCAGCATATTGGGCATCATCAGGGCGACACGGTCCCCTTTCTTGATTCCGGCACTTTGCAGCCAACTGGCCAAGGCCATGGCATTCGTTGACAGCTCGCGGTAGCTCATACGTTTGCCCATGCTGATATAGGCAGTGCGCTGCGCGAATTCGGTACAACTTTGTTCAAATACATCCAGCAAGGACGAGTACTGCTGGGCCTGATCTTCGATAGTGGCAGGAATACCGGTGGGGTAGTGCTGCAGCCAGACTTTATCCATAAAGCGCTCCGAGGCGTGTAGGTTAAGACAGTCCCAGCAGGGCCTTTTTGAGCGACTCTTGGGCAGGCTTTTGACCTAACCAGATTTTCAGCAAAGCGGGGGTCAGATCAGGGTGCGAGAGCTCGCCCAAGACTTTGTCGTTGAACAGAATGGTCACCTTTTGGGCGTCCATATTCAGCACAACGGTATCGCCTTCCTTAGCCTCGCCCACTTGACGCATCAGGTCTTCAAACTGCTTCAAGGTGGGATCCAGCTCTTGCTTTTCAGGATCAGTCAGATTGCTGTGGATGCCGTCTTTCAAGGCATCGATCAGGGTTTGCGCGTCCAGGTCACGCTTGAGCACCAGGCGGACTTGATGCGGACCCGAGGACTGGATGATGGCTGTCGCATCCTGGGAGGGGGACGCGGTATAGAGCGCGGCAACGTACACATCAAAAACAACTTTCTTGCGCAGGCCTGCCCCATTCAGTTTCAGGCTCTGCTGCTCCACCATGACCGTGTCTGGCACGGTGACATTGGCAACAGTAGCAGCCTGGGCGGCGGGTAGCCCTAGGGACAGACTTAAAATCAGGGCGGCACAGCGGGGAGTAAACATGAAGCGGTCCTCCTGCAAATTAGCGTGATTGTGATTTCTGCTGATAAAAGTGGGCGTCGGCGATATATATGGTGCGTTCTACCGTGGTGTAGATCTGGCCTTCAGGGTCCTGGATCTGCACTGTAAAAGTGGCCTCGGCCTCGTGGTTTTGGTCTAGCTGTCCTCGTATTGCGTCCAGTTCTTCGGGATGAATGTCAAAGCTGGCGTACAGGGTCTGATAGCCAGGGCGGCGATACTGGATTTCTGCATTCTTGTCCCAGACAATCACAGCGCGTTGCAGACCGGCCAACAGCATGGTGGCGTGAACGCCGTCTGTAATTGCAAATAGGGACCCGCCAAATAAAGAGCCATTGATGTTGCGGGTGCGACGACGCAATGGCAGACGTACGACGATGTGTTGCAAGTTGGCTGAAACTTTATGAACCCGCCCCCCGGTTGCCCGGAAGGCGGGGTGCCAGTTAAAGCCCAGCTGCAAAAAGCGCGCACGCCATGTAGGGGGTAGGCGTGCGAGCAGCTCCATGCGGCGACTGCGGGCCATAGTGCATCCTTAGAAGCGATAGCTGAACTGCACGCCCAGAATGTCACCGCTGTTCTTGTAGGTACCGCGAGTCAGGCCACGACCGTTCAGGTCGGTGTTGTTGTTCATGTCCGTGTTTTTCAGGAACAAGTGGGTGTAGCCGATATCCCAGGTGGCGTTCTTGCTGGCACGGTATTGGGCACCCAGGGACAGCCAGTAGCGGTCGCTATCAGGCAGGGCGGTTGGGCGGTAGTTTTTGTCGCGTACAGGCGATTGGTCCCAAGCCACACCACCCTTGAAGGTCCACTGTTCGTTGTAGTGGTAGTTGGCACCCAGGGCCACGCGCCATGCGTCCTTGAATTTCAGTTCCAGACCAGAATCCTTGGCACCGGGGCCGCTGTTTTCAATGGTCAGACGTGGAATGCTGCTCCAGCCTGTCCAGGACACGTCGGCCAGCAATTGCCAGCGCGAATTCAGGTCGTGCACCAAGCTGACAATGGCGGTGTCAGGCAGTTTGATGGTGGCTTCAGCATCCCAGTTGATGTTGGGAGCGCCAGTTGGTACGTTGCGGTTGCGCAGCTTGGTGTCGCCGTCAGCCGTGACTTTGATTTGCGAGCGGTAGGAGACGCCCAGACGTGTGCTGGGGGTAATTTGATACAGCAAACCGGCGTTCCAGCCCCAGGCGTCGCCTTTCATCTTGACGCGGGTGTCCAGGTCCAGTGGGCCCAGTACCGGGTGATAGCCAGCGGGGGTAGCCAGGCGGTAGTCTGCATCAATGTGCAGCCAGTTCACACCGACACCGAAGGACAACTGATCGTTGACCTTATAGGCCACCGACGGGTTGACGTTGACGGTTTCAATCGCAAATTTTTCGGAGTGGTAACGGCCAACCCAGCCTTCGTCATATTCCGTTGTCAGACCAAAAGGCACACCAATACCCAGGCCCACCCACCATTTGGGAGAGAGCTGGTGGGACAAATAAATATTGGGAACAGCCGCCACTTTACCGGCATCTCCACCCGAACCACCGGTGGCTGGACGGCTGGCTCCACCGGTCAGCGCGAGAGGGTCAGTACTGCCTTTATCGGAAAATTTGAAGGTAGGTTTAATGACGTTAAAGCCAGCCGAGAAGTTGCTCTCGGGCAGCAGAGTCATGCCAGCCGGATTGAAGTAGATGGTGCTGGCATTTTCACCAATGGCGGCCGAACCTGCGTAGGCATTGCCCAGGCCGCTCGCATTTTGTTCAAGCAAGTTAAAACCAGCCGCGTGGGCCTGGCCCATACCCATGCTCATTCCCAGCGGGATCAGCAAGGCGGGAATGGTACGCAAAGCTACAACCGTCTTTTTCATGTCTCTTCTCCAAGGTATAGGTGACGTCTGACAGAGGCTTGGGACAGGTTTTAAAACACCTGTTTGTTTTCTATGGTGCATGACCTAGGCCAATCGGCGTATAGGTATTTGTGCCAATCTGGGCTAATTGCGTTGTTTTTGTGTTGCTTTGTAATGTAGGGGGCCACCGTGGAATGGGGCAAAGCCTGTACCGAAAATCACACCCGCATCGGCCAGGTCTTCGTCCTCCACCACGCCGATACGGACTTGGTGTTCGGTCTGTTCGATAAGGGGTTTAATCAGTCGATCTGCCAGACCGCTTGAAACTGTTCCCGCTGGGGGTTTCTGGGCTTTACCGTCTTTCCAGGTGTAGAAACCCTGGCCTGTTTTACGGCCTAGTTCCTGGCGATCCAAATGGGTTTTCAGGCAGGCAGGCATGACGGCTTGCTGACTTAACTGGGCACCGGCGTCACGGGCAATATCCAGGCCCACGGTGTCGGCCAGCTCTAGTGGCCCCATCGGCATACCGAATTGCAGCATGGCTTTGTCCACGGTAGCGGGGTCCAGCCCTTCGTCGACGCAGCGCATGGCCTCCAACATATAGGGCGCTAGCACCGCATTGACCAGAAAACCGGGGCTGTCTTTGACAGGTAGGGGCAGCTTGCCAATCTGGTTCACGAAGGCGTAGGCGGCACTGCGTACCTCGGGGGCCAGGAGTTCGCTTTCCACAACTTCAATCAGCGGCATGCGAGATACCGGGTTGAAGAAGTGAATACCCACCAAGCGCTCCGGTTTGGCCAGATTCAGGCTGAGTTCGGATAAGGGCAAGCTGGAGGTATTGGTCGCTAGGACCGCAGTGGGTTTCAACTTAGGTTCGATGCTGGCGTACAGGCTGCGTTTGGCCTCAACGTTCTCGAAGATGGCTTCCAGAACCAGATCCGCAGAAGGGATGCCGTGGCCGTCCGGGTCTGGTATCAGGCGGTCCAGGGCGGCCTGCACGAGCCTGCGGTCTTTCAGACGGCGCTGGAACAGCTTGGCAGCGCGGCCTTGGGCCTGAGCGATGCGCTTTCTATCCTGGTCCTGCAGTGTCACACGCAGGCCTTTCAGGGCGCATACGGCAGCAATATCACCCCCCATAACGCCCGCACCCACCACGTGGACATGCCCCACTTCCTGAGTGCTCGAATGCTTGCCTACGCTTTTCAGTCGTTCCTGCAGATGAAATACACGCAGTAGATTGACGGCAGTGTCAGAACGGGTGATCTGCTCAATCAGCTCGGGGGCCTTCAAGGCATTGCCGTTGTGCTTCTCCCAGATCTCCAGAATCGCTCGGGGTGCCTGGTAGTGCTGATACGGATCGCGCTTCTCTAGCTGCTTGCGTACTTGGCCAGCCACCAGGGGGCGCAGCAGTTTGGTATTCATAAGACGTGGCAGGCCACTGACGCGGCGTGGTTTCTTGCCACTGAGCACCTGCTTGACGGCAGCCTGCTTGGCCAGCCGGACGGGAACGCAAGCATCGACCATACCCAGGCGGGCGGCTTTACGGGCATCTACACTTTTGCCACTGAGCATCAAGTCCATGGCAGCGGCGGGACCGATATATTCCGGCAGGCGCAACATGCCACCCCAGCCGGGGAAAATACCCAACATGACTTCAGGCAGTGCCAGACGCGTATCGGTTTGATCCACGGCCAGGCAGTATCGGCACGCCAGGGCCAGTTCCAAACCACCGCCTAGGCAATGGCCTTGTACCAGCGCCAGAGTGGGGTAGCTTTGTTTAGCCAGCTTGTTGAAAACCGTCCAGCCTCGAGTCACCAGTGCCAGCCCTTTTTCAGGGTTGTTGTTGTGCTCGGAAAATTCGTCAATATCAGCGCCAGCGATAAAACCGGCGGTCTTGCCGGAGTAAATAATCAGCGCCTTAGGTTGATGGCTGCTCAGATAATCCAAAGCTTGGTTCAGCTCTTGCAGAACGGCAGCCGATAAGCGGTTGACCGAACTGCCGACACAATCGATTTTCAGCCAGTTAATCTGCTGATCGTCCGTATAGAGCGTGAAATTTTGCAAATTCAAGGTAGTGACGGGCATCATGATTCTGTTCCTTGCAGCGATTCGATCAGCATGGCGCCACCTTGACCGCCGCCAATACAAATGGCGGCCATACCCAGGCGTAAATTGCGACGACGCAGGGCGTTCAGGCAATGCAGCACAATCCGGGCACCGGAAGCACCCACCGGATGGCCGATTGCAATGGCACCGCCGTCCACATTGAGCTTGTCCATCTCCAGCAGTCCCAAGGCATCACGACCCAGATGCTTCTGGCACCACTCCTGATCGTCCCATGCAGCGCGACATGCCAGCACTTGCGCTGCAAAGGCTTCGTTGATTTCCCACAAGTCCAGGCCATTTAGGCTCAGTCGGTTGCGTTCCAAAATAGGGGTGGCGGCAAACACGGGGCCTAGGCCCATGGTGGCCGGGTCCAAGCCTGCCCATTGCGCATCCACAATGCGGCCAATAGGGGTAAGTTTGTGTTCTTGGACAGCTGCTTCACTGGCCAGAATCAGTAAGGCAGCGCCATCGGTGACCTGGGAGCTATTGCCGGCCGTGACGTTGCCCCACGGAGGGTCAAAGACCGGGCGTAGCTTGGCGAGTTTGTCAGGGGTTGAGTCCTCGCGTACGCCGTCATCTTGGGGGTAGCTGTTACCGCGCTGATCGCTAAGCGGCACAATTTCCTCAAAAGCATTTTCTTGTTGAGCACGCAGAGTCAGACGGTGGCTGCGGGCTGCGAACTCGTCCATATCCTGGCGAGTAATACCGAACTCATGCGCCAGGTTTTCAGCGGTCTGTCCCATGGACAAACCCACTACCGGATCAGTCAGCCCTTTGAGCAGGCCAATGACAGGTTTTAGATAGGACAGGCGCAGGCCACGCAGGGCTTTGATACGTGCTCCCACGCTGCGGGCTTTGCCCCACACTGCCAGCCAGCGCACCATCTCATCGCTAAATAAAATGGGGGCGTGGGACAGGGCATCGACGCCACCGGCCAGCACTAAATCCGAGCGTCCGGTTTGAATGGCCTGAATGCCGGAGTCCAGGGCTTGCATGCCCGAGGCGCAGTTGCGCATCACCGTCCAGCCGGGCACTTTGTGGCCTGTGCCCAGACGCAGACCCAAAACCCGGCCGATATTGGTTTCATCGGGCGAGGGGGCGGCGCAACCCAGAATCACCTCGCTAAGCTGCGGGGCGTCAAAGGGTTGACGCAGCAGCAGCTCGCGGCCCGTTTGCACGGCCAGATCTCCGGCCGAGAAAGGGCCGGGCGCATTACGCGCTTTCAGAAACGGGCTGCGCGCGCCGTCAATAATATAGACCGGTTGAAAACTCATGCTTGGCTCCCGCTGGCGGTTTCAGCGGCAGGCTTTTCCCGACGCAGATCGAAGGGGAAATCATCCACCGCAATAACCCGGTCGCGCACAATGTCGCGTGCCTGGATTTGCTCGTATTCCTGAGCGGTGATGCCGCCAGCCTGGAAGACGGCTTCGGCCAGATCGCGCACGTTGGCTTTGGGGTTGTCCTGCAACTGACCGCTTTTCTCGAACTGACGGATTTTGGCGTCAATGTCGCGGGTGCTCAGCGAAGCCAGTAAAGCGGCTTCAATTGCACCGACGGGCTCTTGATCGTCTTCAGGCAGGTAAGTGTCATAAGTCAGGCGATCACGAGTGGGGCCGGGCTTGGTCAGCAGTTTCGCGACGGTGTGGTCCAGTTGGTCATTGGGGCCCAGACGACGTTGCCCGATTGGGAAGACCAGGAAACGCAGCACAGCAGCCAAAGGACGATTGGGGAAGTTTTCCAGTACCTTGTCCAGGGCGTGTTGAGCACGCATCAAGGCATCTTGAGCAGCCCAATGAGCCAAAGGAGCGTCTTCTTGCTGGCGACCTTCATCTTGATAGCGCTTCATGACGGCACTAAGCATATAGAGCTCAGACAGCACATCACCCAGGCGCGAGGACAGGCGTTCACGCATTTTCAGGGAACCGCCCAAGACCAGCATGGAGGCATCGGCCAATAGCGAGAAAGCGGCGCTGTAACGGCTGGCCTGACTGTAGTAGGTGTGCATGGCCTTGGAGGTGCCGGTGGGGCCACTAAGCAAGCGCCAGCCACCCAGACCCAGCCAGAAAGATCGGCCGGTATTGGCCAGGGTATAACGAATGTGCGCCCAGAAGGACTCATCGAATTTACGCAGACCAGCTTCGCGGTCGGGATTCAGGGCGGCGGTCATCTCTTCCAGAATGAAGGGATGGCAACGGATGGCACCTTGCCCAAAGATGATCAGGCTGCGCGTCAGAATGTTGGCGCCTTCTACTGTGATACCGACGGGAATTTGCTGATAAGCACGGCCCAGGAAGTTTGACGGGCCAAGGCAAATACCTTTACCGCCAATCACGTCCATGCCGTCATTGACCACAATACGGCCACGCTCGGTTACGTGATACTTAACGATGGCCGACACCACGGAAGGCTTTTCGCCCAGATCAACTGCTGCTGCCGTCATGGTGCGGGCGGCATCCATGGCGTAGGTGTGACCAGCGATACGAGCCAGAGCTTCTTCCACACCTTCAAACTTGCTGATAGCACTGCGGAACTGTGTACGAACAGCGGAGTAACCCCCGACAGCGCGGCTGGTCAGCTTGGCCATACCGGTAAACGAGGAGGGCAAGGAGATGGAGCGGCCGGCAGCCAGACATTCCATCAACATGCGCCAACCTTGGCCGGCCATGTCCGGGCCACCAATAATGAATTCCAGCGGCATAAACACATCGTTGCCGCGGGTGGGGCCGTTCATGAACATGGCGTTCAAGGGGAAGTGGCGGCGGCCAGTGTCCACGCCGGGGTGATCGCTAGGGACCAGGGCGCAGGTAATGCCAATGTCTTTTTCACCGCCCAGTAAACCGTCCGGGTCATACAGGCGGAAGGCCAAGCCCAGCAAGGTGCAAACCGGAGCCAGTGTGATGTAACGCTTGTCCCAGGTGACGCGCATGCCCAGTACTTCCTGGCCTTCCCATTCGCCTTTGCACACAATACCGATGTCTGGGATAGAGGCGGCGTCGGAACCGGCCCACGGGCTGGTCAGGGCGAAAGCGGGGATGTCACGTCCATCGGCCAGACGGGGCAGGTAATGTTGCTTTTGTTCGTCGGTGCCGTAGTGCAGCAGCAATTCCGCCGGACCCAAAGAGTTGGGCACCATGACAGACACGGACAATGCCGAGTTGCGGGTAGACAGTTTAGCGACCACTGCCGAGTGAGCTTGTGCAGAGAAACCACGACCTCCGTATTCCTTGGGAATGATCAGGCTAAAGAAGCGGTTTTCTTTCAGGTAATTCCAGACCTCGACAGGCATGTCGAAGTCCTCCTGGCTGACTTGCCAGTCGTCAATCATGGCGCAGGCCACGTTGACTTCATTGTCCATAAACTGACGCTCTTCATCGCTCAGTCGGTAAGCGGGGTACGAGGCCAGGGTGTTCCAGTTGGGTTTGCCGCGAAACAGTTCGCTTTCCCACCAAACTGTGCCCGCTTCCAGCGCATCGCGCTCAGTTTGGGACATGGCGGGTAAAACGCGCGAAAAGGCACGGTAAATTGGGCGGCTTAGCCACTTGCTGCGCAGACTCCGGTTTTTGAGAACGTAGACGCAGCCAAGCACCAGCACTATTAATAGCAAGGTCACAAACATAGAAACTCCGGACTAGCTCAAGAAAAAGAAAAGAAGGCCCCCACGCTGCGCCTTCGGCTTGCTGCCCCCCGAGGGGGCGCTTTTTACCTTGGGGCGGCCCGGCGGTAAAAAATACCCCCACGCTGCGCCTTCGGCTTGCTGCCCCCCGAGGGGGCGCTTTTTACCTTGGGGCGGCCCGGCGGTAAAAAATACCCCCACGCTGCGCCTTCGGCTTGCTGCCCCTAAAGGGGGCGCTTTTTACCTTGGGAGCGGCCCGGCGGTGAAAATATCCCCACGCTGACTTTTGGCTTGCCGGGGGCACGGTTCACCTTGGTGCGGCTCGGCGGTTGGGACCACTCAGCTCAGGCGCTCGCTGGTAAAGGGGCTCGTAATCCACCCAACAAGAAACTCATCAAACGGTGTTGCAGTTGTTGTTCACTTTCAGGGCTGTCGCTAAGGGGTAATTGCAAGGCCCGACGCAGTGATTGGGTGCCCATTAATGCGTAGGACGTGGCACCCAGCATGAAATGGAATCGCCAGATGATTTCTTCTTCGGGCACCGTGGGCAGGGCTTCGTGCAAAGCCTGCTTGAAGGGCAGGAAGATGGCGACTTGCTCATCCCAACAGATGGACTGGATGAAGTCTTGTGGCGCTGGGCGGTCTTGCCCAGGCAAAGGAATAAAGGAGCGGGGCGCGCCGTTTCCCGAACCCGCCAGGCGGATCAGTGGTCCAAAAAAAGCGTCCACCACTTGGGAGGCTTTCAGGGCACCATCACCGGCTTGTTGACGATAACAGGCCAGCTTTTCCAGACGCTCTTGATTGATGCTGTTCAGGCGGCGCTGGAACACGGCCTGCGTCAGTCCGTCTTTACTGCCAAAGTGATAATTGACAGCTGACAGGTTTACCTTGGCTTGCGCCGTAATCTGGCGCATGGAGGTGTTTTCGTGACCGTACAGCGCGAATAAATGTTCGGCTGCATCGAGGATAGAGGACTGTGTCCGATCAGAGCGTTTCACCGTTAATTCCTAATTTCAAACGAGTGTTTGAATAATGTAACGGTAATGCGTAGTTAGTACAGTAGGGGTTCACCCTAGCCCCGCAAAGCGGGGCTAGGAGCCAGTCTTAGATCTGCGTCACAAATTTGGTGACTAAGTATCCATCAAAGGTTTCTGCACCGCCTTCGCTGCCAATGCCGCTGTCTTTGACACCGCCAAATGGGGTCTCAGGCAGGGAGCTGCCAAAGTGGTTGATATTGACCATACCTGATTCCAGCTCTGTGCCCAGTCGATGCGCATCTTGTAAGGATTGCGTGAAGGCATAGGCTGACAAGCCAAAAGGCAGGCTGTTGGCCCGGGCGATGGCATCGTCCAGATTGTTGTAACGGGTCAAGGGAGCGATGGGGCCGAAAGGCTCTTCGGTCATGACCAGGGCATCGTCAGGGATATCTGTCAGCACCGTGGGCGAGAAAAAGAAACCGTCGCGCTTGATCTGCTCACCGCCCAGCACGACTTTGCCACCCAGTGAGCGGGCGTTATCCACGAACTTTTGCATCATGGGGATACGGCGTTCGTGCGCCAATGGCCCCATTTGGGTATCGGGGTCCAGACCGTCACCTACCTTCACATTGGCCAGCTCTTCGGTGAAGCGATCCACAAAGGCGGTGTAAATATCATCGTGGATATAAAAGCGGGTGGGCGAGATGCAAACCTGTCCGGCATTACGAATCTTGAATCGGGCTAGTTGACGGGCAGCACGTGCGACATCCGCATCTGGCAGTACCAAGACGGGAGAGTGTCCCCCCAACTCCATGGTGATGCGTTTCATATGCGCACCGGCCAGAGCCGCCAACTGTTTGCCCACCGGGACAGATCCAGTAAAGGAAACTTTACGAACGATAGGCGAGCGAATCAGGTAGTCGGAGACCTCTTGCGGTACACCCCAAACAATATTCAGTACGCCGGGAGGCAGACCTGCGTCATGGAATGCTTGTGCGATCGCCATTACGGCGCTGGGGGAGTCCTCAGGGCCTTTCAGAATAATCGTGCAGCCTGCTCCGATAGCCGCACAGATCTTACGAATGGCCTGGTTATACGGGAAGTTCCAGGGCGTAAAGGCGGCGCAGACCCCAATGGGCTCGCGCAATACCAACTGCTGCACCTTGGGATTACGGGCGGGGATAACGCGCCCATAAATACGGCGGCATTCCTCGGCATGCCAATCCGCATGGTCGGCGCAGGACAAAATTTCGCCTACTGCCTCAGCCAGCGGTTTGCCTTGGTCAAGCGTCAGATTGCGGCCAATTTCCTGGGCGCGCTCGCGGGACAGTTCTGCGACCTTGCGCAAGATGGCGCTGCGGTCCATGGGCGAGCTGTGACGCCAGCTTTGGAAGGCGGTGTGGGCGGCCTGCAAGGCGGCGTCCAGGTCTGCCTGCGATGCCAGGGGCAACTGGCCTATGGTGCTGCCGTTGGCAGGGTTAATGACTGGCTGGGTCTGGCGACTTTGCCCATCCAGAAATTGACCATTGATATACAGGGCCAAGTGTTGATACATGTGCGGCCTCCAAGTTGTCTGTGTTGCTAAATACGTACCCTCTCGATGGTATCGGGCGAGCGAAAGCGGGACAAGTGTGGGTGGCTGTTATTGCAGCAACGGATTGTTCAGAGAAGTAATAAACCAGTATCAGGAAAACAGAAATTTGCTCGATCGTTATAAGTTTTTGATTTCAAATCTCTTTTTGAAAACATCACAAAGAAACGGAAAGAGACATCAAGGAACAATAAGGAAACGTTACAAGTGCATCATTCTTGATGCGAACGATTGTTATGTTCATAGCAAAGAGATTGTTTTTATCACTTGGTGGTAACTTGATTTTTAACGGATGTAACCTAAATGCTTGTTAAGGTGAAACTTTTTTGTAGATTATTACCAACGGTTTTAAAATGGAGGTGTGACACAATAATCTGTAGTTAAGGGGCTAACTTCCCAAAACCGTTTAATTTCAGAGCATTGTTGCTGTTTTTGTCACAGGCTATTTATCATTTTTAACATTGTGATCGACGAGAACCCTTGTGATCTAAGATACAATTTGTTCCGTGATCCACGTGAAGAGTTGCACTCTACACCACGTCAAAGGTCACAATCAGACACAAGGTTATGCTCCAAGAATACAGGCCAGAAGCCTGTAGCTCCGCCTTGTCTTGCCCCGGTCCATTATGAACATACTGCTGCGGTTGGCGATGTGCTTGCCAACCTTAGATGTAAAGCCTATGTGCAATACCTAGGTGTTGGGCCCTCGGGAGGTGTTCTTTTTGCTTGGTTTAAGCGGCACACCGAACCCATTCTTTTTTCATTTTTGTACTTAAATTTGATCTGGCAATGCGTTGCAACGATGGCGTAATGACGTCTGTCGTGGAACGTTGCAAGGATCTTACGGAGGCCGACGTGCGTGGTAAGAAAACTTTAACGGTAAGTTCGCTGCTGACAGCGTTACTACTGGCGCAACCAGCGCTTGCCCAGGAAAATAGCTTGAGCTTCAAGGACAGTATTGAGCGGGCAATCATGTCCAATCCTGAACTTGGCGCTCGCTTCCAGGACTTCCAATCTGCGCTTGAAGGCCAAAATGTTGGCCGTGGCGCTTTGATGCCAGAAATTAATGCCCAAGGTTGGGTGGGTAAAGAATGGCGTGGCAGCACCTCGGGTGCGCCGTCCACAAACTGGTCGCGCAATGGCTACAGCCTGCAATTGCGTCAGTTGATTTTTGATGGTTTCTCCTCGATCAACCAGGTTCGTCAGCTGGGTTACGAAAAACTGGCTACCTACTACGAGTTGCTGGCTTCGGTAGACTCCTTGGCGCTGGAAGCGGCCAATGCGCACATCGATGTGCTGCGTTACCGCGAAATGGAAAAGCTGGCACGTGAAAACTACGGCATGCACATGAACATCCTGGGCCAAATTCAGGAGCGTTCTGCATCAGGCGTGGGTCGTGGCGTGGATCTGGAACAGGCGTATGGTCGCCAGTCTCTGGCTCAAAGCAACATGATGACCGAGTCCGGCAACCTGAACGACGTGCTGCAGCGCTACCGCCGCATTGTTGGCGTGGCCGCTCCTGAAGTGATGCAAGTCGCTCCTAGCCTGAGCGAGTCCATTCCCGCCAGCACCACGGATTTCTTGCCATCCTTGCGCACCAGCCCAATGATTCTGGCCAAGCAAGCCTTGTACCAAGCTGCTGAGTCCGGCAAACACGTGGCCCAAGGCCGCATGTCGCCTACGCTGGAATTTCGTGCTGCTACGGGCAAAGACAAGACCGATCCTCCCGGTTCCGCTTACCGCGATTCGCAAAGCAGCAACGTACAGCTGATGCTGTCGTACAACCTGTTCCGTGGTGGTGCTGATGCTGCCCGTATCCGTCAGACCACCGCTCAGCAATATGCTGCTCGTGATGTCCGCGATTACACCTGCCGTAATGTGCAGCAGGATCTGGCTGTCGCCTGGAACAACATCGAGCGCCTGCGTGCTCAGCTGCCGTTCCTGAAACAGCACGAACTGGCTACCTCCAAGGTTCGCGTTGCTTACATGCAGCAGTTCCAGATTGGTCAGCGCTCCTTGCTGGACTTGTTGGATACTGAAAACGAATTGTTTGATGCCCGTCGTTCACTGGCTAACGCCACCTACGATTTGCAGCAAGCGGAATACCGTTGGTTGACTCTGTCGCACCGTCTGGTGTCGGCGGTTGGCCTGTCCCAGCCGTACTCGGAACAGCCCGAAGAAGCTTCTAAGCTGGATTTCCCCGAAGAAGCTTTCAAGGCATGCATGATGCCTGTTCCAGATACGTCGAACTTGACGCCTGTTGCGGTTGATTACCGTGACGGTATGGCTCCGCCAGTTCTGCGCGAAAAAGCAGCTGGGCTTTAAGCACCTGCTTCTTGGCGTATTTGATTGTGAAGGGAGGCAAGCATGAGTCAGAACGAAGATAGCTACAAACAAGAGCTTTCCGTCTCGGATGCTAGTTTTATCCGTGTGCTGGAGGATTTGATTGATGCACTGGTTGCAAACGGTGTTCTTCGCATGACTGATCTGCCTCCCCAGGCTTTGGCTAAGTTAAACGAGCGTAAGCTGACTCGCCAGCGCCTGCGAGATTCGCTGGATTTGATTAATGACGATGAACCACTCATCTGATAACACGACACCAACAAGCGGGGAATTCAGTATCCCGCCTCATCTGACTCATGATGATCCGCTTCTGACCTGCCTGGCAGAGATTACCCGTATTCACGGTAATCCCTGCACGCCGCAGCACTTGTCTGCCGGTCTTCCCCTGCAGCGGGGACGCCTGACACCTGCTCTACTGAGCCGGGCGGCAGCGCGTGGCCACTGCACGGCGCGGGTCTGGCGTCGTGCCTTCACCGAACTGGATACCAATCTGTTCCCGGTTATTTTGTTGCTGAACAATAATCGGGCATGTGTCTTGTTGGGTCTGGAGGATCAGCAGGCGCGAGTACATTTTCCGGAAAGTGGCAGTCCTAGTGAAATCAGCCTGGATGCGCTGCAAGCTCAATATTCAGGCTTGTTGGCCGTTATACAGCCCGATTTTCGTGTGGAAGCGCGTGCTAAAGATGGTGTGGCGCCTATTAAAGGTAAGCACTGGTTTTGGGCCGCTGTGGTGCAAAACTGGCGTTTGTACCGCGATGCCATTGGCGCTGCCTTCCTGATCAACGTGTTTGCCTTGGCCATTCCGCTCTACACCATGAACGTGTATGACCGGGTGGTGCCCAATAAAGCAATTGAAACCCTGTGGGTGCTCTCAATTGGGATTGGGCTGGTTTTAATCATGAATATGGTGCTGAGCAGCGTTCGAGCCTATGTGGTCGATGCCGCCAGCAAACGCGTGGATATCCAGTTATCAGCCCGAATTATGGAGCGAGTACTGGACTTGCGCATGGAGAACCGACCGCCGTCGGTGGGCTCTTTTGCTGCCAATTTGCGCTCGTTTGAATCCGTGCGTGATTTCATCGCTTCGGCCAGTTTGACTACGCTGGTCGATTTGCCATTTGTGCTTCTGTTTCTGGCCGTTTTGGCGTGGATCTCGCCTTGGATGCTGATCCCGCCAGTCGTGGCTATTTTCATTATTTTGGGTATTTCCTGGTTTGCCCAGGCACGTATGGAACGTTTGACCAAACAAACTTTCCAGGCGGCTGCCCAGCGTAATGCAGGTTTGGTCGAGTCTCTGGCGGGTCTGGAAACACTGAAAGTCTTGAATGCTCAAAGCAATGCTCAGCGGGATTGGGAGCAGTCCACGGAGTATCTGGCTCGTCAGGGTGCCAAGATCAAGATGACCTCAACGCTTACCGTCAACACGGTGCAAATGCTCCAGCAGATGGTCACCATCAGCGTGGTCATTATCGGGGTGTATCTGGTTCAGGAAACCAAGCTGTCCATGGGTGGGATTATTGCTTCCTCCATGATTGCTGGCCGTTGTCTGGCTCCTTTGGGGCAAGTGGCAGGCCTGATGATGCAATACCAGAATGCACGTACATCGTTGGGTTCGGTCGATAGCTATATGCAGATGCCCGTTGAGCATCCCGAAGAGCGTCACTTTGTGCCGCGCCCTTATCTGGAAGGCTCCATCGAGTTTCGCAGCGTCAGCTTTACCTATCCTGGTGCTACTCAGAACGTGCTCGACAAGGTCAGTTTTTCCTTAAAGGCGGGCGAGAAGATCGGCATTATTGGCCGCATCGGTTCCGGTAAAACTACCCTGTCCAAGTTGATCCTGGGCCTGTACAAACCGACTGGCGGCACAGTGGTGCTCGACGGTATCGATAGCTTGCAGATTGACCCGGCGGACGTGCGCCGTTCCATGGGCTATGTCTCGCAAGATCCCATGCTGTTTTACGGCACGTTGAAACACAATTTGCTCATGGGTACACCCTATGCCACCGATGAGCAAATGTTGGCAGCAGCCCGCCAGGCGGGTGTGGACGATTTCGCACGGCGCCATCCTGATGGCTACGACATGATGATCGGTGAGCGCGGCGAGTCCCTGTCGGGCGGCCAGCGCCAGGCCATTGCTGTTGCTCGGGCCTTGATCGGGAACCCATCTATCTTATTGTTGGATGAACCCAGCAGCAATATGGATAACCAAAGCGAATCCGCATTGCGTCGCAGTCTGCAAAAAGAGTGTGAGGGCAAAACAGTCGTGCTGGTGACACACCGCACAGCCTTGCTGGAACTGGTGGATCGCTTGATCGTGATGGATATGGGCCGCATTGTGGCCGATGGTCCTAAAGACCAAGTTATTACCGCCTTGCGTAGTGGGCAGATTGGTAAAGCCCGGAGTGCAGCATGAAGATAAAAAACCTGATCGCTTGGGTACGTGCTCAGCTCGACGATTCCAGTGCGCCGCCTCCTGGCAGCAATATGGTCAAAAATGCCTCCTGGACGGCGCGTTACCAGGAAGTGCGTGGTTCCACTTTATTGATCTGGTTAACCCTGTTGGCAATTAGCTTGCTGATTGTCTGGGCCAGCTTGGCCAGCATTGATGAAGTTGTGCGGGGAGAGGGCAAAGTGGTGCCTTCGCGCCAGGTGCAGATTGTGCAAAGTCTGGATGGTGGGGCTGTCGAAGAGATTCTTGTGCGACCAGGCCAGTCTGTCGAGGTGGGTGAAGTGCTGCTGCGGATTGATCCCACGCGTGCTTCGTCCTCTCTGGGCGAAAACGAAGCGGAGTCCTTGTCCTTGAAGGCCAAGGCTGCCCGTCTGGAAGCTATTGCAGCGAATCAGCCTTTTGATATGCCCAATGAGGTTTTGGAAAAAGCCCCTGATCTGGCTGAAATGGAGCGTCGTGTCTGGTTGGCTCGGACTGAAGAGCTGCGCACCAATATCTCGGTGGCTCAAGAGCAGTTGAATCAGCGTCAGCAGGAACTGCGTGAAACGCAGGCTAATCGGGATCAGGCAGCCTCCAGTTGCGGGCTGACCTCGCAAGAATTGCAGATGACTCGTCCTTTGCTCAAGAGCGGAGCGGTGTCGGAAGTGGATCTGTTGCGTTTGCAACGCGATGTCGCGCGTTATTGTGGTGAGCAAAAAGCCGCCACCGCGCAGATCAGCCGTATTCAGGCCTCCATCCAGGAAGCCCAGAACCGTATTGGTGAAGTGGAAATTATCTTCCGCAACCAGGCCCGTACTGAGTTGGCTGAAACAAGTGCCAAGTTGGCCTCTCTGGAACAGGGCCAACGCGCCCTGGCCGATCGAGTACGACTGGCAGAAGTACGCTCGCCCGTGCGCGGCACCATCAAAACTCTGGCCGCCAATACGGTGGGGGGTGTGCTGCAGCCCGGCAAAGATATTTTGGAAATTGTGCCTACCGACGACACCTTGTTGCTGGAAGTGCGCATCAACCCACGCGATATTGGCTTTCTGCACTCGGGACAGGCTGCTGAGGTCAAGTTCACAGCCTACGACTTTGCGGTCTATGGCGGCTTGCCCGGCGTGTTGGAACAGACCAGTGCCGACACCATTACCGATGAAAAAGGCAATTCATTCTATATAGCTAAAGTACGTACTGATACGGTGTATGTCGGTGACGACAATCGTCCTATCTTGCCCGGTATGGTGGCCGACGTGCACATCATGACGGGTAAGAGAACGGTGATGCAGTACTTGCTAAAACCTATTCTCAGGGCCAGATCCAACGCCTTCAGGGAGCGTTAAGGTCGATCGGTCCGTTGGGGGAGTAGCGCTGACGATAGAGGTGTAACACCCGAGTCAGACCAAGAGCTGATGGCTTATAGCTCGTGTTACCAGTAAGGGAAAAGCGGTATGCGACAAGTAAATTCGGTTTTATTTCTGACTGCCGATGAGGCGTTGTGGCAGCATTGGCGTCATCTGGATTCCGTGACCTGGCTGCCTGCCAGAGGACAGGGCATGGACGATTTATTGCGTTGGAAACAACAGCAGCGCGAACTGGTGGTCATTGATAGTGCCCTGGCTTTGTGGACCCACCCTCAGTGGGCCCAGGCGGTACAGGGTATGAAAGTCATTATTGCCAGCCCACGTCCTTTGGACACTGAGGGTCAAGCGGTGCTGGCTTTGGGAGCCCGTGGCTATATTCACGCCTATAGCTCCTCGGCCTTGTTGGTTCAGGCGCTGGATCATGTGGCCAGCGGCCAGGTTTGGGTCGGAGAATCTTTGCTGAGCCGACTGCTTAGCGATGTTACCCGTCGCCTGGAACCTAAAGCCGGTTGGGAAAGCACCTTGACCAGCCGTGAAGCCGAGGTTGCGCAACGCGCCTCGCTGGGTCACTCCAATCAGCTGATTGCAACTGACCTTGGAATTACCGAAAGAACGGTCCGCGCCCATCTTCAAGCTGTTTTTGAGAAGCTGGATGTAACAGATCGTTTGATGTTGGCGCTAAAAGTACACGGCATAGCTTAAGGCCGTGTTCGCCGTCTCGTTCGTATTGTTAAGTTAGGTCAATAATAATAAATAAAACAGCGAACTGGCGGCGACGCCAATATCGATTGGCGGGGCAACTCGCTATTCTCTGATCAAAGAAAGCCAATTTCTGACTGCTGCGCGGCAGCAGTCTTTTTTTAGGAATCAGACAGTCATGGCACTGGATACTGTTTTAGTGACCCGAGTTGAAGGTACGGCATGGATTCGTACCAGCGATGGTTCAAAAGTAGCTGTACAAGAAGGGATGCGCGTCCCTGTTAATGCCGAGATCATCACCGAGACCGGCGCCAGCGTCGAACTCGAAATCCCAGGCAGCCCATCCATGACGATTTCCGATAACCGGACCTTCCTGGTTAGCGGCGATATCGCAGAAACGGATGTGGATCCAGTGGCAGCCGCCCTGGCCAATCCCAATGACCCAGCTATTACTGCTGTGTTGGCCGCTTTGGAAGCCGGCAATGACCCATTCTCCCAACTGGACCCAACCGCTGCCGTATTGACCGGCGGTGGCGAAGGCGGTGGCAGTAGCTTCACCCGTCTGGTCAGCATTGTGGAAACCACTCGCCCATTGGCGCTGGAATACCCGCGTCCTGGCGTACCTAACGTTGAAAACGTGCGTTTGGGTGGCTACAGCGGTACAGGCGAAGAAGAGGCCGGTCCTCTGGTTCCTCCATCCGTTACCGTCAAAATCAACGACGACGGCACCGTTACCTTCACCTTCACTGAAGTGCCCTTTGGCTTCGACATCGAAGACATCGTGATTAGCGGCGGTGGTCGTATCGAGGGCCTGACGCCCGACAATAAAGATCCCAAGACCTGGACGGGTACGCTGGTTCCCCCACCGAACTACGAAGGCGACATCACTGTCACCGTACCTGACGGCACCTACACCAACGAAGTTGGCACACCCGGTACCGGTGGCGAAGACACGACGACGGTTGACACTCTGCCTCCAGAGGCCGAAATCACCATCGACACCATTACCGAAGACGGTGTCATCAATAAGGAAGAGTCCGAAGGCGACGTCACGATCACCGGTACGGTGGGTAAAGACGTCAAACCTGGTGACAAGGTCACGGTTACCGTCGGCGGTAAAGAATATGAAACCACCGTTAACCCAGACGGCAAGACCTGGAGCGTGAACGTCCCAGGCTCCGAACTGGTGAATAACGACAAGGTTGACGCGAAAGTCACCACGACGGATGAGGCTGGCAACAGCACGACCGCTACAGCCGAGAAGCCTTACGACGTAGACACGACACCTCCCGAAGCTGAAATCACCATCAACCCCATCACGGGCGACGATGTGATCAACAAGGGTGAGTCTGACGGCGACGTGACCATCACGGGTACCGTTGGTAAAGACGTCAAACCTGGCGACAAAGTCACGGTTACGGTTGGCGGCAAAGAGTACGAAACCACCGTTAACCCAGACGGCAAGACCTGGAACGTGGACGTTCCTGGTTCCGAACTGGTCAACAACGACAAGGTTGACGCTAAAGTCACGACGACGGACGAGGCTGGCAACAGCACTACAGTTACGACTGACCGTCCTTACGATGTAGACACAACACCTCCCGAAGCCGAGATCACCATCGACCCTATCACT
>NZ_BMZN01000005.1:0-2301 GCF_014652815.1 Alcaligenes pakistanensis | reverse complement strand
GGCAAAGAATATGAAACCACCGTTAACCCAGACGGCAAGACCTGGAACGTGGACGTTCCTGGTTCCGAACTGGTCAACAACGACAAGGTTGACGCTAAAGTCACGACGACGGACGAGGCTGGCAACGGCACTACAGTTACGACTGACCGTCCTTACGATGTAGACACAACACCTCCCGAAGCCGAGATCACCATCGACCCTATCACGGGCGACGATGTGATCAACAAGGGTGAGTCTGACGGCGACGTGACCATCACAGGTACCGTTGGTAAAGACGTTAAACCTGGCGACAAAGTCACGGTTACGGTTGGCGGCAAAGAATATGAAACCACCGTTAACCCAGACGGCAAGACCTGGAACGTGGACGTTCCTGGTTCCGAACTGGTCAACAACGACAAGGTTGACGCTAAAGTCACGACGACGGACGAGGCTGGCAACAGCACTACAGTTACGACTGACCGTCCTTACGGCATTGATACGGATCTGCCCGAAGCCGAGATCGCGATCAATGTGATCGCTGAAGATGACGTGATTAACAAGGCCGAATCGGAAGGTGATGTCACTATCACTGGTACGGTGGGTAAAGACGTTAAGGCTGGTGATACCGTGACCGTCACGGTCAACGGCAAGGACTACACGACCACGGTTAACGCTGACGGCAAGACCTGGAACGTGGATGTTCCTGGCTCTGAGCTGATCCAAGACACGAACGTGAAAGCCAAGGTTGAGACGGAAGACGCGGCAGGTAACCCTGCTTCGGCTGAGGCTGACCGTGACTACGGCATCGATACAGATCTGCCCGAAGCCGAGATCGCGATCAATGTGATTGCTGAAGATGACGTGATCAACAAGGCCGAATCGGAAGGTGATGTCACTATCACTGGTACGGTGGGTAAAGACGTGAAGGCTGGTGACACGGTCACGGTGACCGTGAACGGTAAGGACTACACCACGACCGTTAACGCTGACGGTAAGACCTGGAACGTGGATGTTCCTGGCTCTGAGTTGATCCAAGACACGAACGTTAAAGCCAAGGTTGAGACCGAAGACGCAGCGGGTAACCCTGCCAGCGCTGAAGCTGACCGTGATTACGGCATTGACACCACGCTGCCCGAAGCTGAGATCGCGATCAATGTGATCGCTGAAGACGACGTGATCAACAAGGCCGAATCGGAAGGTGATGTCACTATCACTGGTACGGTGGGTAAAGACGTTAAGGCTGGCGACACGGTCACGGTAACCGTGAACGGTAAGGACTACACGACCACGGTTAACGCTGATGGTAAGACCTGGAACGTGGATGTTCCTGGCTCTGAGTTGATCCAAGACACGAACGTTAAAGCCAAGGTTGAGACCGAAGACGCAGCGGGTAACCCTGCTTCGGCTGAAGCTGACCGTGACTACGGCATTGACACCACGCTGCCCGAAGCCGAGATCGCGATCAATGTGATCGCTGACGATGACGTGATCAATAAGGCCGAATCGGAAGGTGATGTCACTATCACTGGTACGGTGGGTAAAGACGTGAAGGCTGGTGACACGGTCACGGTAACCGTGAACGGTAAGGACTACACGACCACGGTTAACGCTGATGGTAAGACCTGGAACGTGGATGTTCCTGGCTCTGAGTTGATCCAAGACACGAACGTTAAAGCCAAGGTTGAGACCGAAGACGCAGCGGGTAACCCTGCTTCGGCTGAAGCTGACCGTGACTACGGCATTGACACCACGCTGCCCGAAGCCGAGATCGCGATCAATGTGATCGCTGACGATGACGTGATCAATAAGGCCGAATCGGAAGGTGATGTCACTATCACTGGTACGGTGGGTAAAGACGTGAAGGCTGGTGACACGGTCACGGTAACCGTGAACGGTAAGGACTACACCACGACCGTTAACGCTGACGGCAAGACCTGGAACGTAGACGTTCCTGGCTCTGAGTTGATCCAAGACACGAACGTTAAAGCCAAGGTTGAGACCGAAGACGCCGCTGGCAACCCAGCCAGCGCTGAAGCTGACCGTGACTACGGCATTGACACCACGCTGCCCGAAGCCGAGATCGCGATCAATGTGATCGCTGAAGACGACGTGATCAACAAGGCTGAGTCTGAGTCCGACGTGACCATTACCGGTACCGTTGGCAAGGATGTGAAGGCTGGTGACACGGTCACGGTAACCGTGAACGGTAAGGACTACACCACGACCGTTAACGCTGACGGCAAGACCTGGAACGTAGACGTTCCTGGCTCTGAGCTGATTCAAGACACGAACGTTAAAGCCAAGGTTGAGACTGAAGACGCG
>NZ_BMZN01000004.1:3136-558811 GCF_014652815.1 Alcaligenes pakistanensis | reverse complement strand
GAACAGGATTGTGAAACGCCTTTGCGCCGATGATAGTGGACGGACGTCTGTGAAAGTAGGTCATCGTCAAGCTCTTATTCCTCAAAACCCCCGCAAGCATTGCTTGTGGGGGTTTTGTTTTTTATGTCGCAGAAAATAGGCGGCGTAAACCGGGGCAAGGACAAGAGCTCGTCTCTACTTCGCTCGGGGTGAGCGGCCCGTATTGCATACCTCTCTGGGCTCATATCCTCCTCTGTCTGTCTGTCTGTCTGTCTGTCTGTCTGTCTGTCTGTCGATGACGTGCTTGAGCGGCTTAGACAAGGCTGCTGATCTAGGCATCAGGCCGAGATTGTCCCTTCGCACTCTGTGCCACCCCTCTCTGCTTCTTCCTTATTTCTTCTTAGAACTTCTAACTTCCGTTCTTAAACTCCTACTCAGTTCTTTGTTTGAGCCGTAGAATATGGATAAATACTTTAGAGCTAAAGGAGTTGGCCGTGAGTGCAGAGACAGTAGTGGATGCGATCGTGATTGGAGCTGGGCACAATGGCTTGGCGGCGGCGGTGGAACTGGCCAGCCAGGGCTGGAAGGTTCAGGTCGTAGAGGCTAAGAGTTCGGCTGGTGGTGCGGTCAGCACTCAGGAGCTGACCTTACCTGGCTTCCGGCATGATGTCTGCGCGATGAATCTGTCTTCGTTCGCCGGTTCTGCTTTTTATCAGCGCCATAAAGAGGCGCTAACTCGGCATGGTTTGGCCTTTGTTCCTGCTGAACATTGCTTTGCCAGCATCTTTCGTGATCATACTTATTTGGGCGTCAGCACGGATCTGGAAACGACGTTGACGCGTATCCGGGCTATTTCCGATAAGGATGCTGTTGCCTGGCAGGCTATGCTGGATGATTTTCAGCGTAAAGCCCCCCATCTATTTGCTGTGCTTGGCAGCCCTATGCCTTCTTGGAGCCTGTTGAAAGGTGCCTGGAAGAGCTGGCGTGAGCTGGGTAAGGATGGAGTAGTCGAGCTACTGCAACTGCTGCTGGCGACTCCGCGTGACTTTCTGGATCGTCACTTTGAAAGCGATTCCCTGAAAGCCATGATGGCAGCTTGGGGCCTGCATGTGGATTTCACTCCTGATACCGCCGGTGGTGCTTTGTTCCCTTATCTGGAATCTATGGCTAATCAGGCCTTTGGGATGGTGATCGGGCAGGGTGGGGCAGACACGGTTATCCGTGCGATGACCGGTCTATTGCAGGAGTTGGGTGGGGAGCTGTTGTTGAATGCTCCTGTGCAGACGATTGAACAAGAGAATGGCCGCGCCACCGGTGTTGTTTTAACGGATGGTCGACGCCTGAAAGCGCGCAAAGCGGTGATTGCTAACCTGAATCCTCAGCTTGTTTTTGGCCGTCTCGTACAGTCCCCAGCTGTGCCTAGCGACTATCAGAAAAAAGTGGATGCCTTCCGCCCTGGGTTGGGGACCATGATGATCCATTTGGCTATGGATGGATTGCCTGACTGGAAAGCCGGTGCGGACTTGCAGCGCTTCTCTTACGTGCACTTGGCTCCCGATATGGCCATGATGAGCCGCGTGTATGCGGAAGCCGCCGCTGGCCTGTTGCCAGCAGAGCCTGTGTTGGTGGTTGGGCAGGGCACTGCTTTGGATTCATCCCGTGCACCTGAAGGCAAACATACCTTGTGGGTTCAGGTCCGTGTTTTACCTGCTCAAGTAAAGGGTGATGCCTTGGGACAGATTACAGCGGGGGATTGGTCGCAGCTGAAAGACGCCTATGCAGAGCGTGTATTGGATCTGCTGGAAAGCTATGCTCCCGGCTTACGGAGCATGATTTTGGCCCGCCATATCATGTCGCCCCAAGATCTGGAGCAGTTCAATGCCAACCTGATTGGGGGGGACAATCTTTCAGGTAGTCATCATCTGGATCAGAACTTCTTCTTCCGCCCTGTTGCCGGTTACTCACAATACAAGACGCCGATTAAGGACTTGTACTTGTGTGGTGCATCGACTTGGCCAGGGGCGGGAACGGGTGCTGGATCAGGTTATATGTTGGCCAATATCCTGGCTAAGTAAGCCTAGGTTTATAACCCATTCAGGCGCTGGCGGGCGTGTTCCAGGCGTAATTGCCTGGCTTCCAGCTCCTGAAGCTGCCTGCGTATTCCATCAATATGTTCTCTGGCTGCACGTCGCGCCAGATCGGCTTGACCCTGGGTGACGGCATGGCATAAACGAGCATGCTGTCTATCCAGCTTGCGCTTGGAGTCTTGATCGGGATACAGATGCTGCACGGACACCCGCACGGTAGACAGCATCAAATCGTTGAACAGGCTGATCATGTGCACCAAGACCGGATTGTGAGAAGCCTCGCAAATGGCTTGATGAAAAGCATGATCTGCCCGAGCAATCTGCTCAGGCGCACCTTCCTGCGCTTGCAGATCTTCCAGTTCCTGAAAGCGTCGCCGGATCATAATGTGATCTGCTTCTGTCCCTCTGGAGGCAGCCAGTTGGGCGGCCTCACTCTCCAGTAACTCGCGCACTTCCAGCAAGTCGTAAAGGGTGCGCCCCTGCGCTTGCAAGAGGTGCTCCAGCGGTTTGCTGGCAGCGGAATCAATCAGATTGGCAACGAAGGAACCTTTGCCATGCTGGGTTTCAATCAAGCCGCGTACACGCAGGATTTGCAGGCCCTCGCGTAAGGCAGAACGGGAGACCGTCAGCCTTTGTGTCAGCTGTCGTTCCGACGGCAAGACTTGTCCTGGTTTCAGGACGCCATCCATAATCAAGGTTTCGATGCGCTGGGCAACCAGCTCGGCGGACGTATCCAGCCGCTTGGGTTCCTGCATTTTCATTGATGGTCTGACCAGTTTTGTACCTGTGAAAATAATAACAAACTAAATAGCTATCTATCTGTTTTATCAGTATAAAGATAAACCCTAGGCGGGACTAAGGGTAAAAACTGGTCTGACCAGTAATGGATGCGCTGGACAAGCAGGTGCTCATCAAAGACTATCCGGTTTAGAAGACTTTATAAAAATAGGAGACGTCGATGAGTTTGCTCTATGACGAAAAATTAGACGGCGTCTTGCCCCGCGTGGACAAGATGCAATTACTCAGCCGTTTGCGCGATGACATTCCCGGCCTGGATGTGTTGCACACAGATGAGCAACTGCACCCTTATGAATGCGACGGTTTAAGTGTCTACCGTAGCAAGCCCTTGTTGGTAGTGCTACCGCGTAATGTGGAGCAGGTGCAAGCTGTGATGCGGCTGGCTCACGAAGTGGGTGTGCCCGTGGTAGCCCGCGGAGCAGGTACCGGTTTGTCGGGCGGTGCCATGCCTTTGGAGCAAGGCATTTTGTTGGTAATGGCTCGTCTGAATCAGATTCTGGATCTGGACCCCGTAGCGGGGATTGCACGTGTCCAGCCCGGTGTACGCAATATCGCTATTTCTCAGGCGGCCCAGCCTTTTGGGCTTTATTACGCGCCGGATCCTTCTTCACAGATCGCCTGTTCGATTGGCGGCAATGTGGCCGAGAATGCGGGCGGGGTGCACTGCCTGAAGTACGGCCTGACCGTACACAATATCTTGCGTCTGGAAGTTATTACCGTCACAGGCGAGCGTCTGACTCTGGGGTCTGAAGCCCTGGATACGCCCGGCTTTGACTTGATGGCTTTATTTACCGGCTCTGAAGGGATGCTGGGCATTGTCACGGAAATTACGGTCAAGCTGCTGGCTCGCCCACCTTGCACGGTGGTACTGCTGGCCAGTTTTGATGATGTGGAAAAAGCAGCGGATACGGTGGCGCAGATTATTGCCCAAGGGATTGTGCCCGCTGGGCTGGAAATGATGGATCAGATGTCCATCCGTGCTGCCGAGGATTTTATTCACGCTGGCTATCCTGTTGATGCCCAAGCGATCTTGCTCTGCGAGATTGATGGCGCTTTGGAAGACGTGCAGGACGATGTGGCGCGTGTTGAACAGGTCATGTTCAAAGCCGGTGCCCAAGAGGTACGGGTGGCCCGCGATGAGCAGGAGCGGCAGCGCTTTTGGGCTGGGCGTAAAAATGCCTTTCCGGCGGTAGGCCGTATTTCCCCTGACTATTACTGCATGGATGGGACTATTCCGCGTCGTCAGCTGGCGTATGTCCTCAAGAAAACAGCAGAGCTGTCTGAAGAGTATGGTCTGCGCGTGGCTAATGTCTTTCATGCGGGGGACGGCAATATGCATCCCTTGATTTTGTTCGATGCTAATGAGCCAGGCGAGCTGGAACGTGCGGAGGCTTTGGGTGGCAAGATTCTGGAATTGTGTGTGGAAGTGGGTGGCACGATTACCGGCGAGCACGGTGTGGGCCGAGAAAAAATTAATCAGATGTGCGTGCAGTTCAATACAGACGAACTGCAATTTTTTCATGCCATTAAAGCTGCGTTCGATCCCAAAACCATGTTGAATCCTGGGAAGAACATCCCCACGTTGCATCGTTGTGCCGAAATGGGCGGGATGCATATCCATCATGGGCAGTTGCCTTTTCCTGAGTTGGAGCGCTTCTGATGAGCAAGGTAGAACATAAAACTCAGGATCGCAGCGTCGAGTTGCTGGAACAGGTTCAGCAGGCCTTGAGCACGAAAACCCCATTGCGTGTTGTTGGCGGAAACACGAAAGCCTTTCTTGGCAAAGCGGTTCAAGGACAGGACTTGTGTTTGGCCGGCCATGAGGGTGTCGTGGACTATGACCCGGCAGAGCTGGTTGTCACGGTACGCGCTGGAACCTCCTTGCAGGCTTTGGAGGCTGTCTTAAACGAACAAGGTCAATGCCTGCCGTTTGAACCGCCTGTCTTCGAGGGCAAGGCGACAGTCGGTGGTGCGACAGCCTGTGGTTTGTCAGGGCCGCGCCGCCCTTGGGCTGGCGCCTTGCGTGACTATGTGTTGGGCTGTCGTCTGATCAGTGGCATGGGCACGCATATGCGCTTTGGCGGCCAAGTCATGAAGAACGTCGCAGGCTATGACGTATCGCGACTGATGGTAGGCGCACAGGGCTCATTGGGAGTGATTACCGAGGTGTCCTTCAAAGTCTTGCCGCGCCCACGTAGCCGGGCGACATTGGCTTTGGATGTCACACAGTCAGAGGTGGCTGGTTTGTTGCGTGCATGGCGCGATCAAAGCCGTCCTATTACGGGAGCTGCCTGGCAGAATGGTCGTTTGCATCTGCGTTTGGAAGGTGGCGATAGCTCGGTGCGGCTGGCGCAAGAGCAGATAGGTGGAGATGTGCTGGAGGTGTCGTATTGGGATGATTTGTGCGAGCAGCGTCTGGCCTTTTTTAACCAGACTGGTACTTTGTGGCGGATTGCCTTACCGGTTGATGCGCCGGTACAAACATGGCCCGGTGAGATCCTGGTGGATTGGGGCGGTACGCAGTTGTGGCTTAAGTCCAATGCCCCTGCTGAGCAGATTCACGCGCAAGCTCGCGCCTTGCACGGTCATGCTCGTTGTTGGTCGGGATCGGGAGCAGGGCAGGATGAATTGCCCGAGTCCTTGTTGATCTGGCATCAGCGCTTGAAACAGCAATTAGATCCTGCGGCCATTTTTAATCCCGGTCGTTTATTCACTTCGGTGGAGTCCACATGCAAACACAACTGACCCAATGGGCTCAGCAGCTGCCGCAAGCTGAGCAAGCCCAGGCCATTTTGCGCTCCTGCGTGCATTGTGGATTTTGCAATGCGACTTGTCCTACCTATTTGGACCAAGGCAACGAGCTGGACGGCCCGCGCGGCCGTATCTATCTGATCAAAATGTTCCTGGAGGGCAAGGCAACCTCGGAGCTGACTCAACATCATCTGGATCGATGCCTGAGCTGCCGTAACTGTGAAACCACCTGTCCGTCGGGGGTGAAATATCACAATCTGCTGGATATAGGCCGGGCTGCCCTGGAGCCTAAAGTGAAGCGGCCTTTGAAGGATAGGGCGATGCGAGTCGCACTGACACAAATCTTGCCTGAACCGGGGCGAGTCGGTGCCTTGTTAGGTGTGGCGCGAACCCTGCGTCCTTTGCTGCCGTCTTCGCTGCAGGAAAAAATCCCGCCTAAACGTAGTGCAGATTTGAGCCGTCCCGCACAACGCCACAGCAAGCAGGTTTTGATGCTGGAGGGCTGTGTGCAACCCGCCATGGCGCCGTCGATTAATGCGGCTACCGCGCGGGTGCTGGATCGTTTAGGAATCAGCGTGACACCGATTGCCCAGGCAGGCTGTTGCGGTGCCTCGTCCTTTCACCTAGGTGCGCAGGAACAGGGCCTGGACCAGGCGCGTCGCAATATCGATGCCTGGTGGCCGCAGATCGAGCAAGGAGCGGTGGCGATTGTGCAGACCTCTAGCGGCTGCGGGGCTTTCATCAAAGAATACGTGGACCTGTTCAGGAATGATCCTGTGTATGCCGAGCGTGCTCGTCGAGTTAGCGACTTAGCTAAAGATCTGGTTGAAGTGCTAGAAGACCAGCCTTTGGAGGAGTACCTGAACTCGCAAACCCGCCCACGTTTGGCTTTTCATTGTCCTTGTACTTTGCAGCACGCTCAGAAGTTGGGTGGCCGGGTTGAGTCCGCCTTGACCCGTCTTGGGTTTGATCTGGGGGCGGTGCCGGATAGTCACCTGTGTTGTGGTTCAGCCGGGACCTACTCGTTGACGCAGCCAGAGATTGCAGGACGCCTGCGAGATCGGAAAATGGATGCGCTGGAAAGCAGCAAACCAGATTTGATTGTTACCGCCAATATGGCTTGTGGGAATCATTTAAATGGGGCGGGGCGGACCTCGGTCAAGCATTGGATTGAGTTGGTGGATGAGTATCTGATCGGATAAAGGTGTACCCGTCCGATCAAGTTTTGAAAAAAGCCCGCTGATATAGCGGGCTTTTTTTATTTGTGTTCCAGCGAAAAGGAGATGGATGGCTGCCAGAGTATGTCCATAAAGCGTGCTCAGCACATCCCTTATTTTGCAGGCATGTGGGCTTGGCGCCAGAGCGGCTAACAGTGTCTACAGGCCACGGAAGCATTAGGGCAAACCATAGGTTTTAGTGTTTTGTCAAGAATAAGTGCAAGAAAGGGCTGCTATCTGCGTGAATGGGATAGCGACGAGATACACGGACTCTTTAGCCTGTAAGGGTAGGAGCTAGCGCAGGCAAAACGGCTATGGGGAGCCGGTGCTGGTCCTTTCACTTTGACATCCACAGGATGATTTCAGGCAGTAGCACTTATAAGAAAGGAGTTGCTTTATGCACTCGGCGATTCGCGCAACCTTGCTTTTTCTGGGCCCTTTGTATGCATTAGTTCCTCAAGCGCAAGCCTATGAGCTTTATCGCGATGAAGGTACGCATCTTAATGCTGATCTGACAGTCGTTTATGGTCTGTTGAGCAGTAAACATAATTACATAGGCCGCTCAGGCAGTTTCCGATGGCAGGAAGGATTTGCCAAGTATGGATTCAGCGGTGAAACAGACCGTATTGGTGCCGGCTCTGTTTACGGTAGTCTCGCTTTGATCAGCTCGGCCACCTGGGGCGACGGTGATCCTGGTGGTTACTCGATTGGTAAGGAGCGGCGCACCAGTTTCGAGGATGCGTATATTGGTTGGCGCTCCGGTTCTTTGTTACCTGCTTTAGGTCAGGACGGTATTGACGTTTCGTTTGGGCGTCAGCCCATCAAGATTGGCCGAGGTTTCCTGATCAACGATGACGCCGCCAATCCGGGCAGAGGCATGGGGCTTGAGTATGACCGCGGCGGTGCGTATTACTTGGGCGCCCGGCATTCATTTGCAAATACTGCTGTGCTACGGCTGGGGGGGAAAGAGGGCCTGCATGGCAGTGCGATGTGGATCAAGTCCAAGAATCCGGCTCTTAGCAAGACGGAAATGGCGCTCGCCACGCTGGAGTACACCGCAGCAGAAGGGACAGTGGGCATGACTCACATTCGTGGATTGAATGTGGATAAACAGTTCACTGACGCCAAAACGATTGAGCGCAAAGATATCAAAATGTATGGCTTATGGGGCGAAGGTAATGCCGGTATACCCAATGCCAAGTTTGGTTTTGATGTGGCTTTGCAGGATAAAAAGTCCGGCAATGAAGTTGCCTGGTCCGCCCAGGCTGGCTATACCTTCGCTGACTTTCCCTGGAAGCCGGAAATCAGCTATCGCTATAGCTATTACCCCAAAAATTGGGATGGTTTTTTTACTGGTGGCTATCTGGATGACGGATGGACTCTTGGCGAAGTGGCGGGGAATTATGTACGTGGATCGTTCGCCAGCAATCTGGCGGTACATGCGATTTCCCTGCGAGCCCGCCCCTACGAAAACCTGACCGTGGGTGCGCTTTTCTATAACTATCGAACGGTGGCTAATCGTGCTGTGCTGAATGCAGACGCGAACGCGGTTGAGGTGTATCTGGATTGGGCGGTGACGCGTCATATCTCTGTCTCCCCTTTGTTTGGCTTGTACAAGCCGCGCAAGGATCAGGGCAATGGCGGCAGTCAGAGCAGTAGTTCGACCAATGTGTATACGCAGTTGGTACTGTCGGCAAACTTCTGATCGAATCTGCCATGTCGCGAGCTCAGTCTTATCGTGATTGCTTGATTAGCTTATTTATTCGGCGCCTTATTTTTTAGGCTTTGGCCGAAATTGCAAATTTTTGCGAAAAAAAGGCAATACCTACTTTCAAGACGACCAACTAGCATTGATTGCACATGGCGCATCCATCACAAAATATGAAAACGGAGACAAAAATGAGCCACACTGATGCGCGGTCTGTATCCACACCGGGTTTGATGCCTGGGCAGTTGGGCACAGCAGATATTATTTTTATGATTTTGGCCTGTGCTGCTCCCCTGGGGGTATTGGGCGGGCTGGTGCCATTGGCATTTGCGTTTGGTAATGGTGTCGGTACGCCTGGCACCATGCTATTGATTTGCCTAGTGATGCTGATTTTTGCAGTGGGTTATGTTCGCATGATCCCTCATGTTCGCAATGCGGGCGCCTTTTATGCATATATCGCCATCAGTTTGAATAAGCAGGTCGGCGTGGCGGCTGCGTATGTCGCCATCATTGCGTATATTTGCGCAGCTACTTCGACCTTGGGGGCGATGGCCTTTTTCTCCACGGACTTTGTACAGGAAGTTTTTGGTGTGGTCACGCGCTGGGAGCTTTGGGCGGCCATCAGCGTGGGTTTGATCGCTTTTCTGAGCTATCGGAAGATCACGATGGCGGCCAAGGTGCTGGCTGTACTGTTGATTTTGGAAGTCGTGTTCATCCTGATACTGGATGTGCTGATTTTGTACCATGTCGGATGGCCTGGCCTGGATTTCAGTAGCTTTACGCCGGCTGCAATACTGGCCCCCGGGTTTGGCATTTCTATTATTTACGCCATTAATGGTGTAGTCGGCTTTGAGGCAACGGCTATCTATCGCGAGGAAGCCAAGAACAGTCTGGTGACTGTTCCTCGGGCAACCTACGGCGCCATCCTGATCCTGGGTACATTTTATGTTTTTTCGTCCTGGTGTCTGGTTCTCAGTGTCACCCCGGAAAAACTGCAGGCGGTAGCGGCCGCTGATCCTGGCCGTTTGCTGACGGGCATGGGCGAGCAGTATTTGGGTGAGTGGGGACGCAATGCGCTCAATTTGCTGGTGGTGACTAGCCTGTTTGCTGCTGCCTTGGGTTTCGCGAATAATATTGCGCGTTATTTCTTCGCTGTAGCGCGTGATGGGTTGATTCCTGCTGTATTTGGCAAGGTTCATCCCAAGCACGGTTCGCCTTATATCGCCTGTCTGGCGTTGACGAGTATTTTTGTCGTGGTTATTGGCTCGTTTGCCTTGGCCGGTTTGGACCCTTTGCTCAATCTTGCGACCAGCCTGTCGTCCATGGGGGCAGTCGGTTTGATGTGTCTGCTCACCACCACTTCCTTTTCCATGTGCGTTTTTTTCGCCCGACGTGGTGAGTATTCGCTGGCGACTATCGTGGCGCCCTTAGTCGCGGGTGTGTTGTTGGCAGCGGCTACCTTCTTGTCGTTGAAGAATTACTCCGCATTGACAGGCACAGACTCTGTCTTAGTCAATAACCTGCCATTTTTGTTCTTGTTGGTCGTCATTGCGGGTTACTCGCATGGTAGCTGGCTCAAGCGCAATCGTCAGTCGGTTTATCAGAGAGTAGGCTCTACGAGCGTCGAACAGGAAGTGTTGGCGCCTTCGGTGGGCTGATGGGAGACATGCGTTTTTCTGATGGCATGGAGGTCGGATGAGATACGAGGCAGCAGTTCAACACTTAGCGGCAGTGCGTGTTCAGAGCGTCCATCGCGCACTCAGACTGGAAAGATTTCCAGCAATGAGTACGCGGTTCGCTGAGCAGGCGCGGGAGCATTTAAGCAGTATTCTTTCTCCGCACCAACTTGATCTGGACACTCGGCAAGCGGTGTGTTTTACGCATAACCGTCTGTTGCTTGATGGACTGTCCTTGCATTTCATTGAGTACGGCGTGCCTGCCGGTGTGGTTTGTCTGCAGTCTGAACAGCTAACTGACCATTACTTGTTCAAGATTCCTTTGACCGGAACTGCTCAGTATCGTCAGGCCGGGGCCTGTTATGAGGTCAGGCCAGGAATGATGCACGTTGTACATCCTGGCCAGTGCTTTGAGTCCTCCATGTCGGCTGACTATACCCACCTTACTTTGCTGTTGGATGCTGCAACGATTGACTGCCCGGAGGATTCACAGGATGTTGACGAATCGGGACGCAAGGCGCTTTTCGAGATTGCTCGTATCAATGCCGATGGGCATGCGCGGGCATTCTCAGGAATTTTGCAGGCAATTTGCGAGGATACGATCAGTGGTGAGTCCTTACTGAATTTGCCGGTTTTTCAGCACACGATTGAAAAAATAGTGGTCAATGCGGTACGTGCCTTGCCCCGTCGTTTGGTCGAACGCCCCGAATCGGCAAAGGCCTGTCTGGCGCCAATTTTTATCAAGCGGGCCGAAGAGTATATGCATGCCCACCTGACAGCGCCTATTCGTGTTGATGATTTGGTGCAGGCGGTCGGTGTTAGTCGACGTACTTTACATGCGGGATTTCGTAATTTCCGTCAGACCACACCGGGTGCGCAGTTGAAACGGATGCGGCTCGATGCAGCCCGCATAGCCCTGCTTGATGCGCGTGAGACGGGTGAGAACGTGACCGACATTGCGACTCGATATGGTTTTTTCCATCTGGGAAAATTCGCGCGTGATTTCAGAGCTCGATTCGGTCAGAGCCCCTCTGAAATTTTGCGGCCACGCTAAGCCGCGTAAGGCGGCGGTCCTAGCTTTGTGATTTGCTGCACTTTAGGGCTAGCACTTGCGCTTTGAAGCCTATTGCCACAGTCCTCACATCGTTACCCTTTACAGCTAGTCCGGCTCTTGTTTAACGCGCTTGAGCCGCATACGGGATATTGAATCAACCTTGTTTTGAATGTTGCCATGTGCACTGATAAGGCAGTGTGCAGGGGTAGCACGTCTGTGGAGATTGAATTGGGTCTGGACAATAATTATGAATTGTTGGGGCAGGAGACACGCACTTTTCTGGAGTTGCCACACGGCTTGCATATAGGTGGGCGGCAGATTCAGACGGCATCGACTTATGCCTTGCGTGATCCGAGTAATGGCCAGGTGTTTGCACATGCTGGACAGGCAAGCGCATCGGATGTGGGTGAGGCAGTGACGGCCGCCAAGCGGGCATTGCGAGGGTCTTGGGGCCGCTTCCGACCACATCAACGCGAGGCCTGCTTGCTGCGCCTGGCGCAGTTGCTTGAGGAGCATGCGCGCACCCTGTCTGAAATCGAGACCATATGCAGTGGTCGTTTGCTGCGTAATACCTTGGACGTGGACGTGAATTATTCGGCCCATGTTTTGCGTTATATGGCGGGTTGGTCGACCAAGCTGTCAGGGCGTACAACAAGATTGTCAGTACCTTACGTGACTGATGGCGAACTTGATGGCTATACCTTTCGCGAGCCGGTGGGCGTGGTTGCAGCGATTGTTCCGTGGAATGTCGCCCTTGGACTGGCCATCTGGAAAATCGCTCCTGCGCTGGCGGCCGGTTGCACCGTTGTCCTGAAGCCTGCACCCAGTACGCCACTGACAGCCTTGTATCTGGCGCAGTTGGCGCTGGAGGCGGGTGTGCCCGAAGGCGTTTTGAATATTGTGACTGGCAGCGAGCCAGGGCTGGGCGAAGCGATGGTGCGTCACCCAGATGTCGATATGGTCAGTTTTACCGGGTCTACCCATGTTGGTCGACTGGTCGCGCGTGAGGCCGCCGGCGCATTCAAGCGCGTCAGCGTAGAGCTGGGCGGCAAGTCGCCCGTCATCATCGCGCAGGATGCTGATCTGTCGCGTGCCATTCCGCAGGCGGCCTGGGCCATTTTCGCCAATCATGGTCAGAATTGTTGTGCAGGCTCGCGTCTGTATGCGCACGCCAGTGTATACGAGCAGGTGCTTGAGGGGATTGTATCGATTGCCGAGTCCATCAAGCTGGGCGCGCCGCTGGACTCGGACTCGGCAATGGGGCCTTTGATCAATCGGGCGCACAGCGAGTACGTGCTCAATTATGTGAAAGAGGGTGTGCGCGAGGGGGCGTCGCTTCGTACCGGTGGTGCAGGTCTGGATCATCCGGGCGCGTATGTGCAACCAACGGTGCTGGCGGGCGTCAGCCCAACGATGCGGGTGGTTCGCGAGGAGATTTTCGGCCCGGTTCTGGTGGCCGCATCGTTCCAGAATGATGCTCAGGCCGTAAGCCTGGCCAATGATTCCGAGTTTGGTTTGGGCGCCAGTATCTGGAGCCGGGATCTGGATCGCGTGCGCTACATGACGCGTGCATTGCAGGCCGGCTCGGTCTGGGTCAACACCCACAATACGCTGGACGTCAATTTGCCGTTTGGCGGTTGGAAAAATTCCGGTATGGGGCATGACCTGAGCGAAGAATCCGTTCTGGCCCACACCCGCATCAAGAGTTCTGTACATCATTACATGGAGCAGGACGCGTTCGACGCGGTTTGATGGTGGCGCTAGTTGCGCAAGGCATCCATTTTTTATCTATTACGTAGAGATTTCCATGAAGCAATCTTCTGTACCCGTCCAGACAGCAGCGCCGGCAGAGCCTGTCATTCGTATGCCGAAAGGCCTGCTGTTGCTGGATGGCAAACTAAGTGGAGTATCCCCCTCGGCACGGCGTATCGACGTCTTGAATCCGGCGACCGGTGAGCGCATTACGACCATACCTGCGTGTAGTGCCGCCGATGTGGATCATGCGGTCATGGCCGCGCAGCGCTGTTTCGAGAGCACGGCTTGGCAGTCGATGCGTCCTTTGGATCGTGGTCGCCTGCTCGAGCGTCTGGCGCTGCTGCTTGAAGAAAATGCGGAGCAGTTTGCGCAGTTGGAGTCGCTCGACAGCGGCAAGCTGCTAAGTGTGACGCGCATGATTGATATTCCGTTTGCGATCGAGGCCTTGCGTTATTTTGCCGGTTGGAGCTCAAAAATAGCCGGTGAATATATTGCCTTATCGCCTTTGGTCCAGGACGGCGCCATGTACCGTGCCTATACCGAGCGTAAGCCTATCGGAGTCGTAGGCGGCATTACGCCGTGGAACTTCCCATTGGGTCAGGCTATTCAGAAGCTGGCGCCGGCCATTGCCTGCGGTTGCACGGTCGTGCTCAAGCCGTCCGAGGAAACATCGTTGACAACCCTGCTATTGGGAGAGCTGATTATCGAGACTGGCTTCCCAGCGGGTGCAGTCAATATTGTGACCGGCTATGGTCATGATGCTGGAGCCGCTCTGGTGGAGCATCCCGTGGTGCGCAAGATCTCTTTTACCGGCTCTACGGCGACGGGTCAGCATATCTGGATGGCAGCAGCACCCACCATGAAACGAGTCACATTGGAGTTGGGCGGCAAGTCGCCCACCATTATCTTGGCCGATGCTGATTTGACGCGGGCGATACCGGGTGCGGCAGCCGCTATTTTTGCCAATTCAGGCCAGATTTGTACCGCCGGTTCGCGCTTGCTGATTGAGTCCGCCGTCTACGATGAGGTGATTGCCGGCGTAGCCGAAATCGCCCGTACTTTGAAGCTGGGCTCGGGCATGGACCCTGCAACGGAGGTCGGTCCTTTGATCTCATCGCGCCAGCGCGAACGAGTGGCTGGTCTGGTGCGCTCCGGGCTGGATCAAGGTGCTGTGGCATTGGCCGGGGGCGATATTGCCGGTGAGGCTGGCTGGTTCTACCAACCGACGGTGCTGGGCAATGTGACGACGGATATGACGGTGATGCGCGAAGAAATCTTCGGGCCTGTTGTGTGCGCCATGCGGATCGATGACTCCTCGGAATTGGTCAACTTGGCCAACGATACTCCCTACGGTCTGGCGGCCAGTATCTGGACGCGCGATCTGGAGCGAGCCCATCTGCTGGCGGATCGGATCGATGTGGGAACCGTCTGGTTGAATACGCACAATGTGCTTGATCTGGCGGTGCCTTTTGGCGGGCGCAAGCTCTCTGGCGTAGGGCGTGAATTCGGCAGTGAAGCCATCCATGCCTATACCGAACCCAAGGCGATATGCATGCGCCTGGACACGGGTGCGATGGCAGGGTACTAAGTTTTATTGAGGTAGTGGGTGAAGACGATCGCGGCGACTTGTTCTGAAAACACAGGTCGCCGCAATTTTTTTATTTCTGGAAGCGATCCAGTCGATACGGGCTAGGGTTCACCAGGGGAGGGGTATCGAGTATCAGGTCGGCGGCCAATTGACCAGCGGCCGGGCCGGTGCCAAATCCATGGCCGGAGAATCCGCTGGCTAGAGTCAGACCGGGAATCTTGTCGATCGGGCAGATGACGGGCAGAGAATCAGGGGTGACATCAATCATGCCGCCCCAGGATTGCTGGATGACGGCGTTCTTGAAAACAGGCCAGGCTGCGATCAGGTTGGTCATGGCCTCTTTGTTCAGGGCGGGCACGCAGGGTGGGTCCATGGTTCTGAGGTACTCGAAGGGAGAGATTCGATCAGCCTTCCAGCGACGCGCCAGCATCAGGTCAGACACCATCTCGCGCCCCAGGGAAATACGGACGTTGTTCCATTGGGCGCGCAGTGTGGGCAGGTAGTGCATGCCCAGCAACAGGCTGTCCAGCATCAAGGGCGCATACAAGGCGCCGCGTTGGGTAATGGTGAAACCGCCGTCCAGGCGCTTGCGGAACGAGAAATTGGGTGCGCCTACGGCAATGTCTGTCGGCCCTTCCATGGGGGCAGTGCGCATCACCGAGGCGACCAAGGGCAGGGTCAACAGCGATATGCCCTGATTGCTCAGGAAGCGACGTGACCACAGGCCGCCGGCCAGTAGCACTTGCTCGCAGCGTATTTCGCCGCGTTCTGTCATCACGCCGCTGACGCGGCCCGCTGACAGGGACAAGGTGCGTACGGCACAGTTTTCGATGATCAGCGCCCCTTTTTTAATGGCTGCCTGCGCGATGGCACTGTTAGCCAAGGTGGGCTCGGCACGGCCGTCAGAGGGCGTATAGATGCCACCGACCCAGCGGCCTTGTCCGCCGGGCACCATTTCATTGATCTGGGCCGCACTGAGCAGGCGCGAGTCCAATGGCAAGTCGCGTACGCTGCTCAGCCATTGCTCATGCTGATGCATTTCCGCCGGGTTGCGAGCGACATACATGATGCCCGCCTGACGATAGCCCACATCGGCCCCGACACGCTCGGGCATTTGAGCCCAGAGTTGATCGGTGGCCAGAGCGAGCGGCACATCGGGGGCCGAGCGGCTCATCTTGCGAACCCAACCCAGATTTCGCGAAGATTGCTCAGCCGCGATCCGGCCTTTTTCCAGCACGACCACGGGTATGCCGCGTTCGGCCAATGTCAGTGCGGCACTCAGACCAACAATGCCCGCACCGATGATGACGACGGTTGTAGAAGCAGGCAGCTCAGTAGAGCTGCTGACAGGAGTAATGACGGGAGCCACAGCTTGTCTCCTTGGACGATAGAGTAGGCCGGAGAGAGCGTTCCATGCGACGCGACTCCGGCCACCGTCATTCGCATGGCGCGACACTCAAGGGGTGATCGTCAGTTCTTTGATGTCGGCTTTGGAGGCACCACGGTAGGCAGTCACTTCAATCTCGACCCGGTATTCAGGTGATCCTAGCGGAGGGCTGGTCATGGTCAGGGTTGGATTGATATTGCGCATTTTCTCACCATAGACGGCCATGATGGTATCCACATCTTCGGGAAACTGGATAAACACCCGAGCGGCAACGATATCGGCCAGGCAGGCGTCCACAGAGGCCAATGCGGTTTCGATATTGATCAGCACTTGCAAGGTTTGTTCGCGCAGATCGGTTGAGATCAGCTTGGTCTTGGGATTGCGGCCTGCGGTATTGGACATGAAAATCAGGTTGTCGACCGCAACCAGGCGCGAGTAGCTACCCATTTCTTCGAATTTGGAGCCGGTTTTGACTTTGACGATAGAGGTCATGGGGAATATGTCCCTGTAAAAGAGTGAGTAATGTGACGCTGAACAAGCCCGTAATACGGGCTTGTTTGCGATAGGCGCTGATTAGCGCAAGACGGGCTCATCCCAAAGATTGAGACGTGTGCCAATTCCCTGTTTGAGCGCGTTGCGGTACACCACCGTGCCCCAGGCCACGTCCTCGACGGGCATACCGCCTACCGACATGATGATGATTTCGTCATCATTCTGGCGACCAGGAGCCTCACCGGCGACGATTTTTCCCAGGTCTTCCAGTTGATCGCGTGACATACGGCCTTCTGCGATCAGATCCATGAAACGGATGCCCACGACCGGCACGCTGGCATGAACAGGTTTAGGGTTTTCGTCGTACCAGGCGTCATACAGGCCGGTGTGATCGAGCACCTTGCGAATCTCAGGTGACTCCATACCCTCATCAATATTGCCCAGGGCTGGCATGGACAGGAATGTGCCGGGGCTCACCCATTCACGCTTGACCGTTGGGTACTTCGAGGGGTCGCCCACCGCGCCGGAGCCGCAGAATGTCACGATGTCACTGTCACGAACCAAGGCTTCGTCGGTATCGACAACTTGGACATTGGCGATCTGCGGGAATGTGTCGGCTAGCCAGGCTAGAAATGCGTCCAGGTTCTTCTGGCCGCGCCCTTTTATTTTGACTGTGTCGATCTGCGGACAGACAGCCATGAAAGCCGACAAGGATGTTCGTGCCATGACGCCAGGGCCGAGAATACCGACGACTTTGGAGTTTTTGCGTGCTAGATGGCGTGCCCCCACCCCCGGAATGGCGCCTGTGCGGTAAGCCGACAAGAGGTTGGCCGACATAAATGCCAGCGGAGCTCCAGTGTCCGCATCATTCAGGACGAACATCAGGATGGAGCGAGGTAGTCCCTTGTCTCGGTTTTCAATGTTGGAGCCATACCATTTCATCCCTGCGGTACGAAAACGTCCTCCCAAATAAGCGGGCATCGCCATGAATCGCCGGTCCGGCGTGGGCTTGGGCATATCGGGAAAGGGTGAGTTTTCGGGAAACACAACAATCGATCCATGCGAGTTGTTGTTTGAACCTGCCATGCGGTAGTCGTTGTGATACAGCAGGCTGAACATCTCCTCCATCGTGTCCACACAGCTCGCCATATCAGTGACGCCTGCGCGAACCATGTCCGGCTCGGACAAATAGATAAAGTCGATCTTCGTCGAGGTGCTCATGTCTCATATCCTTGTAGTGCGTTATTTGCAGCTACATGGTGACTCAGCCTCGAACTGGTGGAAATTGCAAAGCGGGATAAGGAATTTGCAGAATAGGCCAGCCCGCATGCAGCCATACCTTGGCATGGAGAGCAGACACGGGTAAATCCCGATTTTGTGCCGTGGCGATTTTATAAATGATGTATACCTTCGAATACTAAAATTGTTTAGATATAAAGTTTTTGCCTGTTTGCTATCCATGAAGCGTGGGGCGTTTCTTCGGGAAAAGAAGTGAGGGTGAGGATGAATAAGGGCATGAATGAACGGATCGCTTATCCGCCAGGAGCAGAAAATGGCGGCTTGGAGACAGTCGGTTTACACGAGCGTGGGTGCGCGACAATACGGACTTTGTATCTCAGTGCCCTAGTCAATGCCTTGTCTGATCAAGGGCGTCAAGTAGACGCTTTGCTGCGCGAGTATGGTTTTTACAGAACGCAGACATCAACACCGTATGAGCGGGTGCCTTTGCATCGCTATGTCTCCTTGCTGGAGCATGCTGCCCAGAAGTTTGGGCGTCCAGACCTGGGTTTGGAAATGGGAGCCCAGTTCGGTTTGGAGGAGATGGGGCCTTTCCATGCTCTGTTTGTGGCAGCAGGCAGTTTGCGGGCCACACTGGATACATTCGGCTTGTTTCAGGATCGTTGGCAGACGAATACCTTGTTGGATGTGACGATTCAGGCTGAAACAACCACGCTGAGTTATCGGATTCAGGATCGTGCTATTTGGCCTCGTAGCCAGGACGCAGAGTTTACGATGGCTGGTATGGCCTTGATGCTCAAGCAATTGGCGACCCCCAGCTGGGGGCCGATAGAGGTGCATTTCGAGCATTCGATTGTGGGCCGAGAGAAAACGCTGGAGCGGTTTTTCCGAGCGCCAGTTTTAGGGAATCAAGCGGCCAATCAACTTGTGATGCGTAATAGCGATCTGGATCGCCAGCTCTCTAACAACAAAGGATTTCAAGACAATAAGCTGAAGTCGGTTCTGGAGTGTCATCTTCTGGATTTGCTGGGGCCTGAAGCACTGCCGGTCAGGCGAACCTGTGATCAGGCCGCGGATATTATATCTCGGCGCTTGGGGCGGGCACCGGTTGACTGTGATTCGATCGCCTTGGTATTGAATCTGTCTGCACGTTCATTGCGCAGACGTTTGATGGAGGAGGGAAGCTCCTTTCGCCATGTTTTACAGGATGTCAGACAAGCCCGGGCGCAGGCCCTGTTGCAGTCTGCGGATCTACCCTTGTCGGCCGTTGCCGAACAGTTGGGCTATTCGGATACGGCGACTTTTTCGCGGGCCTTCAAGGAGTGGACGCGGGTGTCACCGCGTCGTTATGGGAAAGCGTCTAGCTTGAGTTGGCAATCGTAGAACTCGATATGGTTAAGGCGCAAACCAGGGCTGTGGCACGGTTGTTTGCACCGTAATAGCCTTCAGCTCCGAATACATATTCAAGGTCTCGCGGCAATGCTCGCGGCCAATTCCACTTTCCTTCATGCCCCCAAAAGGCGAGCCACTTGTCAGGTTGAAATAGCGGTTGATCCAGACATTGCCCGCTTGCAGGCGGTCAGCAGTTTCCATCGCATTTTTCAGGTTGGAGGTGTAGATGCCAGCCGCCAGGCCATAGCACACGTCATTGGCTTGCTTGATCATCTCGTCCACCTCGCTCCAGCGGATAAGGGACAAGACCGGGCCAAAGATTTCCTCTTGAGCCACACGCATGCGGTTATTGGTTTCCAGGATTGTCGGTTCAATGAAGTAACCATGTTCGTGACCAGCGACGGTGACGCGCTGACCGCCTGTCAGCACGTTGGCACCTTCGTCTCGGCCAGTCTGGATGTATTTCAGGACTTTTTCACCTTGCGAGGCGCTGATCAGGCAGCTTAGTTGGGTGTTGGAGTCGGAGGGATCGCCTATGCGTACGCGGCGGGCGGCAGCGACGAGCTTTTCAACAAATTGGGTGTAGATGGCATCGTGTACGAACAGGCGTGTGCCGGCCAGGCAGGATTGACCATTGCAGTACAGGGCTGCAAACAAAGCGTTGTCGACGACGGCGTCCATATCGTCAATATCCGGGAACACAATATTAGGGCTTTTGCCGCCCAGTTCCAGTGATACAGGGACCAGACGCTTGGCGCCGGCCTGACTGATGATGCGGCCCACTTCCGGGCTGCCGGTAAAGGCCAGTTTGGCGACTCCAGGGTGGGAGGTGAGCGCGGAGCCGACTTCTTCACCAAAGCCGGTCAGAACGTTAATGAGTCCGGCAGGGAAGATGTCATTGGCAATGCGGGCAAACTCCAGAGTGGACAGGCTGGCGTTCTCGTCGGGTTTCAGAATGACGGCGTTGCCTGCGGCGATGGCCGGTGCCACTTTCAATGCCACCATAATGGCCGGGACGTTCCAGGGAATGATTTGGCCCACAACGCCCAATGGGACGCGTTTAGCGATCAGGTAGCCATCAGGGATGGGGCGACCGAAATCCTCGTGTGCCACGATGGCAGCAGCAAAGTAGCGATACTGGGCAACGGCAATCTGGTAATCGATCATGACTTCGGACACTCGACGCCCTACATCTTCCGCGTCTATACGGGCCAGATGAGGGGTGGCTTGCTCCAGAGCATCGGCTAGACGGTTCAGGAGCAAGGCTCTGGCTTCATAGGCGGTTTGTGCCCATTGTTGCTGGGCTTGCGTGGCGGCCTGCACCGCCAGATCCACTTCCTTGGCTCCGCAGCGAGCCAATTGCCCAAGGGGACGACCGGTGGATGCGTTGATGGCTGGAAAGGTGTCTTGGGCGTAAATGGTTTTACCGCCTATATAGGCAGGGTAGTTTTGAGGGGTGCTCATGGCTAGCTTCCTTAAGTAATAGAAAAGTGTGGGGTTGCCAACAATCTGACGGGGGGCGGCTGGGTTGTTTTTACTTATAGTGCGCACGGTCAAGGCTGAGGGCTATCCACAAAGGGCATTTCTAGCCAGATTGCGCAAAGCGGGCCCAAGGGAAAGTCCTGATCCAGGGCGGCTTGGTGGGCTCTACAATTTACAGAGCCAAATAGGGTGTGTAAGTCATGAATGCAGGAATGCGAGAAGATTCCTTTCGGACCCGGGATATGGACGAGGCCATTGGCCAGGTTAGTCGTGTCTATGCGGCGCATCACTTGCGTGTATCGCGCCGCGCGTCACGCCTCTTTGATATGCGTTTGGGTGTGCTGGATGCCCAGACAGCAGGCTGCGTGGTGAATCTGCGCTACGACGCCGATATCATGGTGGATGCGGCGGATTTGCCTGATCTGTACTTGATCATGACCTGCATTGCCGGCCAGGGCCGTGTGCGGCAGGGGAATAGTGAATCTGCTTGGGTGTCTGGAGTGACGCTGCCTGTGTCAGCCAATGTGCGTACCGATTTCCATTTTGGTGATGGCTTTGATCAGCTGTCTTTTCGGCCGGATGTGCGGGTTTTACGTAAATTGTGTAGTGATTGGCTGGGCCGCCCTTTGGAGTGCCCGGTGCGTTTTCGTCTGAGCCCGTTCAGTGCGGATTTGTCAGCGGCCTGGAATCAGGCGGTGCAAATGTTGGTGGTGGCTGACAAGATTGCCTTGCAACCTGCTGTGCAGGCTTCCTTGAGCGAGTTTCTGCATGGGATGCTGCTCAATGGTCATCCTCATAATTTCAGCGAGGCTTTGCGTCGTCCAGGTATGTCGCTGTCACGGGCAATGGTGATGCGGGCGGAAGAGTATATCTACGAGCATTGTGAGAGTACGCTGACCGTGGGAGAGGTGGCGGCGGCAACGGGAGTGAGTGTGCGCAGTTTGCAGGCCAGTTTCCGAGAGACGGCAGCGGGATCACCCGTGCAGCGTATGCGGGACATCCGTTTGCAGCGCGTGCGTACCAGTCTGGAACAAAGAGAGGGCAGTGTGACCGAAGTGGCCCTGCGTTTTGGCTTCTTTCATTTGGGACGCTTTAGTGCCCAGTACCAGCAGATGTTTGGGGAGCGACCCGCCACGACGCTGGCGCGGGCCCGACAAGGAATGAACTTGTTGTCATAGTGCTTAAGACAAATCAGGTAGTACTTTTCGGGCTAATCCATGAGTGTCGAGCTGGCACTCACGTTCATTCCCGGAGCGAGTGTTCGGGCGAGCGGGTTATACGTTTGAATTTGGGAAGCTAACGCAGTTCACGAACTTTGCAACGTGTTTTCCCGAGTTCGTTTTCTCGGCAAGACGTGGTGGCAGAGCCGTTGGCATCAAAATAAATCCCCACATTTTCATTTTTGTTGTCGGGTGGGCCGAAGCGATTTGACGCTTTATTGTGCTGCTTAAGTGAGGACAGGTGGTTGTGCTCCAGCTGTTGTTCCCGTGCCGCTTGGCGTGTCTTTTCCTCGTTACTCAAAGCCTTTTGGAAGTTTCGGCTGAACTCTGAATCAAGGGCGGGGTCTCTCGACTTGGTCGGCGCGATGTTTGTTTCGCGCGGCAAAGTAGACGCTGAACGTAGATTTTTAAGATCGTCAGCGGTGACGGATAGATTTGGGGAGGCTGCGTGGCTGGTCACAGCGAGAAGACTGAGCAAGCCAATTGCAATAGGATTCAGGTATTTGCTCATCAGAATTTACTCGACGTGGGGGTGGTTTGATTATCTATCAGACGACAGAAATCTCATGGTTTTTCGTCTGCATTCTATATGGAGGGTCAGTAAGAGCGCAATTGTACAAAGGCTGAGGTAGCTGTTAATGGTATGGACCAAGTAACAGCCCCATGAGGGACTGATTCAATAGGGCGATGCCACGTACTAGGCTTTACATGACGACATAGCGGGATATGGCCAGAAAATGCGCTGCGCTGCCGGCCAGCACAAATAAATGCCAAATACCGTGCCAATGTCGAAAGCGCTCGTCAAACACGAAGAATACAATTCCGGCGGTATAAATTGCTCCACCTGCCGCCAACCAGGAAAATCCCTGCGAGCCCAGGCCGGATGCCAACGGCCCCAGTGCCAGCAAGACAATCCATCCCATAACAGCGTAAATCACTAGCGACAATATGCGTGCAGGTGAACGAGGACGGATATCCTGAAGAATGCCAATCAGTGCCAAACCCCAGACCACACCGAACAGACTCCACCCCCAAGGGCCACGCAGCGTGACCAGGCAGAACGGCGTATAGCTGCCAGCAATCAGCAAATAGATGGAAAAGTGATCCATCTTGCGAAATACATTCTTGGCCCGTCCCCTGAAGCAGTGATACAGGGTGGAGATCAGGTAAAGCAGAATCAGTGTGGCGCCATAGATTGCCGTGCTGGTGATGCGCCAGGGGTCTCCGGTAAAACTTGCCATGACCAGCAGCCAGGATACGCCGCCAACAGCCAGAACCGCGCCGATCAGATGTGACCAGGCATTGAAACGTTCACCGTAGTACATGATTCTCTCTTCTCTCCGAACATGCGGCATGCAGATTGCAAGACTGTTGCCGTGACCGGGAAAGCTTAGCGTATAAATCAAGATTTCGTACGGGTAGCTAGCTTGTCATTGACGTACATTAATACGCTGCTTTGGCATAACGAATGCTGGTGTATATGTTCAACAAAAAAGTCCTGTAAGGGACTTTGTCATTTGTCGCTTCTTTTCCCAATTTACTACTACGTATTTCTCACGCAGTTACGGTGGCGATTGCCATGATGCGCGCTCTATAGTGCTGTCCTTCAGGCCGCTAGCGACATTGCTGCGGTGATATTTGATGGCAGCGATGGCACAGGTATGTCGATGACGTGCTGAATTACATACAGTCGAGTAAATTATGCGAGACCAAACGGCAGGGAGTAGAGGAAATGGGTAGGCAGAAACAATATTGCAGTGCATTTTTTTCAAGGCAAACCTTGGCCATGTTGCTAGCGCTATGTATGGGAAGTACAGCAGCTCATGCAGCGGCAGTGACGTTTTCTCATAAGGACTGGGATCTGAGCTGCGATAACACGCTAACTTGCCGTGCTGCAGGTTATGCCGATGAGGCTGAGCAGCAGGGTTCAACGGTGTTGTTGACTCGTAAGGCGGGTAGTGGGGAGCCGGTGGTAAACCGAGTCATGCTGGCGCACTATAGTGATGCTGAGTGGCAAGAGAAATCGCCACCAGAACTTATTATTGCTGGCCGTACAGCAGGCCCATTAAGTTTTTCGGGCGATGAGTCATGGCAAATGAGTCAGGCGCAGTTAAGCCGGTTTTTGACAGCCTTGAAAAAAGACGAAGCCATTTCTTTTCGTGAGAATGGCAGCATATATTTGTTCTCTGCTGCGGGTTCAAGTGCGGTCTTATTGAAAATGGACGATGTTCAAGGGCGAATTAATACATCCGGGGCTATTCTGCGCAAAGGAAAAGAGAGTGAGTCTTCGGTAAAACTTCCTATTGCTGCGCCAGTTGTCACTCGTGCACCGGTACGGGATAAAAACCTACGCCCCATGACGGGGCAGGAGGATGCACAAATAAGGCCCGTGCTTTTGCAGGTGCTTGCCGCTGATGCAGAGCAATCCTGCACTGATGACAGATTGTCTGAGCCGTGGGGAATCGCACAACTTAATCAGCAGTTTTCCCTGGTTAGCGTGCCTTGTTGGTTAGCCGCTTACAACGGGGGAGACGCTTATTTTGTTATCGCTAATCGTATGCAGTCTGCTCCCGTATTGGTGAGTACTAGCGCTAGCGATTACGATAATGGAGTCATCTCCTCCAGAATGAAGGGGCGTGGGCTGGGTGATTGCTGGAGTTATGAGGCATCGGTCTGGGACGGAACCGACTTTGTTGAAAGTGAGCGCGGTGACACAGGACGTTGCGCTCTGATTCGAGCTGGGGGCGCCTGGGATATTCCGGAGCATGTCAGCCAAGTTGTTGGGCCGTGAGACTGTACAAAAAATAGCGACTTAGGTGGCTTTTTTGGGGCCGTTTGGGTGGGGTAGTTGAAAGTAAGCTATCAAATGCTTCCAGTGTAAGGAAGCTAGACCATTGATTTGAATAGTATTGATTGTTTTATTTCAATGGATTTAGATTAGTTGGTGCCGATGAAAGGAATCGAACCCTCGACCTTCTCATTACGAATGAGCTGCTCTACCGTCTGAGCTACATCGGCTAACCTAAGACAATAAGTATATCCTGTTTTTTTCGGGTTTGTAAATTCTGCGCGCGCTTTTAAAGGGTGACGTGCTATGTTGGTTGTTTCAGCCTGTTAAGGGGATGATGATGCTGGGGATCAAGATTGGTTTTGTTGTAGCGGCTTTCTTGCCTTGGTTAGCGACGGTGTGTGCCAAAGCGGGTAGTCCGGGCTTTGATAATCACGATCCTCGCCCGTGGCTGGCAGGTTTGACGGGATGGCGCGCTCGGGCTAATGCGGCTCAGGCCAACGCGTTTGAAGCTTTGCCTTTTTTCTATGCAGCGGTGTTGCTGGCCCTGTGGTCGGGGGTGGACGGCTTGCAAGTGCAAAGCCTGATGATTGCCTGGATCGTGCTGCGCGTGCTGTATCTGGTGATGTACATAATGAACAAGGCGGCGTTGCGCTCGCTGGTCTGGTTCTTGGCTTTGGCCGTCAATATCTGGATTTTGTGCTTGCCAGTGCTAGTGGCGTAAGCCTGCAGGAAAAGTAAAGGGGCTGGTTCTACCTTCTCAAGTAGAACCAGCCCCTTTTTAGTGTGTTTGTATCACCAGTTAAGCAGGCCGGTCCGGCCTATGCATTGATCCGGCCTGCTTGATTTTAGTTGCTGTGATTTTCCTGCTCTTCAGCCTCAACGCGGGCGCTGACGGCAGAGGGGAACAGATCCCAGCAGGCGATGAACATGGCGGCGATCAGCGGGCCAATTACAAAGCCGTTCAAGCCAAAAATCGACAAGCCACCCAGGGTCGAGATCAGGATCACGTAGTCGGGGATCTTGGTGTCTTTACCTACCAGCAGGGGGCGCAGCAGGTTGTCGACCAGACCAATCACCAAGATGCCGAAGGCGGTCAGGATGATGCCGGGAACATAGTGGCCCGATACAAAGAAGTAGATGGCGACAGGGGCCCAGATCAGGGAAGCACCGACGGCAGGCAGCAGGGACAGTACCGCCATCAGCACGCCCCAGAACAGTGCGCCTTGAATGTCCAGGAACCAGAACATGACCCCGCCCAATGCGCCTTGGGTGGCTGCCACGGCAATATTACCTTTGACCGTGGCGCGCACCACGGTCGTGAATTTGCGGAACAGGTGAGTCTTCTGGTTCTCGCTCAAGGGGATCAACTGGCGGTAATGACGACCCAGTTCGACGCCATCGCGCAGCAGGAAGAACAGCATGTACAGCATGATGCCCAGGCTGACCAGAAACTGGAAGGTGTTTTGGCCTACATTCAACGCCTGTTTAGTCAGGAACTGTCCGCCTTGCACTGCAAATTCGGAGAACTTCTCTTGCAGGGAGGCAAAGTCGTGCAGGCCAAAGCGGGCCGCAAAATCATTCACGCTAGGGGGCAGGGCATTAAGAATTTTTTGTAGATACGCGCCGGGATTTAACTGGCCGCTATTCATCAAATCGTAGAGTGAGGCGATTTGTTGAACCAGCGAAATGGAAACCAGGATGACCGGAATAATCACGATCAGGATGATGATCAGCAAGCTGATCAGGGCAGACAGGGAGCGTCGGCCTTTGGTTTTAGCTAGGAGCTTGCGCTGCAAGGGCGCAAACAGAATAGCCAGCACGGCACCCCAAAATATCGCGCCATAAAAAGGGAGAAGTATCCAGATAAAAGCGATGGATACGGCGACCAGCAACAGTAAAAAAGTATGGAATTGTAGTTTTGGCCGGGTGGACATGGAATTTTTCCATTAGCGTGAATTTGTGCCGATTGTAAGGGGGAATTCTGAGGAAGAGCGTGAATCTTGGTATCTGTTTATGCGGTTTCTATCGGCTTTAGAAAGCTCGCTCTTTACATATTCTTGTTATATGAGTTTTGCTGACCTGCTTGCGTAGAAAAGGCCGCTTGAAGCATCAAGTGTGTGATGGTGATATTGGGGCGAATAAGACCTTGCTCACGCTCGGGCTTGTCGAGCTTGCTGCAAATAGTGACTGCTGCGCCACACATGCTGGCTACTGCGTTCAAACCAGCGGTGGGCGTCGGTAATGCGCAGGGTTCGCGAGGCATCGCCTTGGTCTTGTGGGACGGCCAGCAGATGGCTGCGTACGTCGCTTAACAACTCTGCCAAGGCCTGGGAGCGGGTTTGTATTTGATCCAGCCAATCTTCTGGCGCCTGTCCTTGCAGCCCTTGTTGGGCCAAGGTATTGAGTTCAGTGGCCAGTGCGTGGGCTTGTTGATAGCGGCTATCGTGCAAATCGGCACTAGGCTGATGCTGCAAACGGCTGCGCAGGCGTTGCATATGGTCGATGGCGTGCAGCAAGGCACTGATGCGGGTGGCGATGGCAGGGGTATCGGTAGTGCTGGGGATACGTAATACGAACTCGTAGGCCTGATCTAGTACGGTTTCAATTTGCTGTAGATCTTCGGTGGCAGTGCTGGGGCGGCTCATGTTCAAACTGTGTTGATACAGATTCAGTAGGCGTTGGGCCAGTTCTTCCAGTGTGCGTTGTGTCGTTTCCAGGGCCAGGGCGGGTACTTGCAGCAGGCTGTCATCCAGGTGGTGTTGGGGGCGTGCAGCTCGGTCGGGGACCAGGCGTTGCACCCATCGGGCAAATTGCTGGGTAAAGGGCAGGCACAAGACCGCGCCCAGGCCAATGAACAGGCTATGGAAGGCGGCTAGTCCCAGGGCACCGGGAGGAACGTTGATATAGGAGCCAGTGGCGTACATGGCCTTCAGGAACAGGGGCAGAATCAGCAAGCCCAGCAGACCGGCAATGACGTTGAACAGAATGTAGGCAATAGCCGTGCGTTTGGCGTAAATGGTGCCGCCAATGGCGACCAGCACTCCGGTCAGGGTCGTACCGATGGAGGCACCCACTACAATCGCGGCCGCTTGGTCAAAGCTGACTGCTCCCGCATCCAATGCAGTCAGTGTCATGGCAATGGCTGCGGTGGAGGACTGCAGCACTGCGGTCAGAGCCAGACCGGTGAGCATAATCAGCAGATGGGAGCCATACCCACCCGCTGGCATATGGGCCAGGCTGAAGTTGGCGGCTAAGCCCTGCATACCTTCTTGGAGTGTGCTTAAACCCAGGAACAGGATGCCAAAGCCCGCCAAGGCCCGGCCCAGTTCTTTTTGACGACCGGGAGCCAGTAGCTTGATCAAGGCACCCAAGCCAATCAAGGGCAAGGTGTAAAAGCCCAGATTCACCTTCAGACCCAAACCGGAAATGATCCAGCCGGTTGCGGTATTGCCCAGACTGGCCCCAATAACGACGCCAATCGCCTGGGTAAAAGAGATAAGCCCCGCGCTGACAAAACCGATCAAGGTGACCGTGGTGGCCGTAGAGGATTGGGCCAGGGCGGTAATCAGCGCACCAGAGGCAAAGGCTTTGATGGGCTTGCCTGTAAAAGCGAGCAGAATTTGTTTGAGAGAGCCGCCCGCAAATGCCACCAGGCCTTCGGACAACAACATCATGCCAATCAGGAAAAGGCCTAGTCCTCCCAGAAAGGGGAAAAGAGTATCGAACATATCAGCGCGCGAGGAAATAGGGGCTTGGCCTGCCCGGAAAAGAAAAACTTCTTGGGTAGGCAGGGTATGGACTGTGCATTATCGCCAGTTCCTGCGTGCTTGGAATGGATTTCTTGAACGGCTCTGCTTTGGGGCGGGGTAAGTCAAGTGCAAAATTACCGGCCGGCTATTTTTTTGTGTATAAGAGCGCTTGGTTTATATCGCAAGAGGGAGAGTGATGTGGTTCTTCGTAAATACGTAAAGCTGGCGAGTGTTGCCTTGCTAATGGGTGGCTTGATGTCGGGTCAGGCCCAGGCCATTCAAATGTGGCATTCCGATACGGTGTGGGCAAATCAAGGAATGTGCGCGGCAAATTTTACTTTTGATAGCGGATTGGACCGTGTCCAGCAATTGAAAGTGCATATTCAAGTACTGGATAAAAAAAACAATAAGGTGGTGGCCCAGGACGTGATCGAGGTTGATGAGTTTGGTGGCTCGAATGCGGATCGCTATGCGACAGGCTATTGGCACAGTGATATCGCTTGCGATCAGGATTTGCGTTTGCTTGTCACCCAGGCTCAGGCAGTCATCGAGGATGAGCGTGTTGATTTGTTGGCCAAGCGGGAATTGGAAATACGCCCTTTTGTTCCCTATGAAATTACCATTCAGGCACCGCGTGTGACGCAGTCTCAACGCCCTGATGCGTGCCTAGCCTCAAAATTTACCGTTCAGGCTGTGATCCAGGATAAAGATGGCTACAGCAATGTGCGCGCCCAGCCTAATGCCCAAAGTGTTGTCATCGAAAAGCTGTTCGAGAAAGAGGTGTTTTTCACCTTTGAGCAGAAAGGCAATTGGTGGCAGGTGTGTACGCCTACCGGGCAGGTCGGGTATCTTTACCACGATCGCATCCGGCCACAACACTAAGAGGTATTCAAGACATTGTGCGGTTTGAGGGCAAGGCGCAGGATGTGACTTAATGTGGTTTGTGGATAAGGGCCTCTTGGGTATTCAAGAGGCCTTTGTTTTGTGGAGAGCCTGGGAGAATGGGGGGGCTGTGGGCGATTAGCCTGCTGTCTTCAGAAGCGGCGAGGTCTTGGAGCGGTTGGGCGCACGCGTATGGAAATTAGGCGATGTCCAGCGACCAGACGTAGAAAAGCCCAGCTACTTGCGTAGCTGGGCTTTTGTATTTTTGGCTCCCCGACCAGGGCTCGAACCTGGGACCTGCGGATTAACAGTCCGTCGCTCTACCGACTGAGCTATCGGGGACCAGCAAAGAAAATGATTATAGGGTGAAGCTATCAATAATGTAAAGCAGTATTTTTTTAAAAACTCTATTTTCATATAAGCAAAACGGTGAGCGGCCTTGGCAATAGGCGTAAATCCCGAGTTTTTTGTTGGGAACATACCGTCTGGTCAATAAGGGGGAGGGCCTGTTTGGTTGCAAATGGTTGCAAGCCTTTAGTTTATTGGCTTTGCGCTGATTTAGGGCTTTCTCTGCTGAAACGACTGCTGCTGGAAAACTAGGGAAAATGCGGATGAAACCCAGTAAACACGCGGAATGCGGTTTATTGACATCAATATTGTTTATGTCTGAAATATAAATGCTTGCAGTATATGTGCCTCAATTATCAAGCCCCTTTCCATCCCTGTTTCAGGGCTGATCCGTTGAGGAGTCTTGCTTCAAGAAATAGGAGGGAGTGCGCCAGCCTGGCATCCGGGAACTATTCCTGACGGTGTGTGGCCCAGCACTTGGACAGGAACCGGACAACATAAGAAATCCGGCATTCAGACGTTTACAGAGAACAGAGAACATGAAAAAAACTATCTTGGCAGCCTTGTTGATGCCTGTCTTGGCGGTACCTGCTTACGCCGCATCGAACGTGACCTTGTATGGCGTGGTCGATACTGGCTTGGGTTACGAACAATGGAAGGGCAGCGATCTGAAAGGCGGCGCAGAAAAACAACGCCGTTTTGGTCTGTATGACCAGGGTTGGATGGGTAATCGCTGGGGCCTGATGGGCAGCGAAGATCTGGGCGATGGCCTGAAAGCCAACTTCATGTTGGAAAGCGGCTTTGATCTGAGCGACGGTACGGCGCGTCAGAACCGTTTGTTTGGCCGTCAAGCGACCTTAGGCCTGAGCGGCGAGTCCTGGGGCCGTGTGGACCTGGGCCGTCAAACAACCGTCACGTCTCTGTACGTGGCCGGTGTCGCCAGCCCCTTTGGCGGTAATGGCTACCAGTATGGCGTTGGCGCTGCCTTTGATTCGGCCAACACGGTTCGTTATGACAATATGGTGGCCTACCAGAGCCCTGAGTTCTCGGGCTTCCAGTTTGGTGCTGGCTATTCGTTCAATACCAATGGCAAACAAAACTGGAATCGTAGCAGTTTGCCTGGCAATGCCATCAATAGCGACGAAGCCAACGTGAAGGCCGTTACCGTTGCCATGCGTTATAGCAATGGCCCTTTGAAAGCAGCCTTGAGCTTTGACCAAGCACGTTATGGCTCTGCTCGCGAGCAAGGCGGTAGCCTGGTGGCAGCTGAAAATGGCAATGTCAGCGCCTGGAACTTGGCGGCCAGCTACAAATTCAGCTTCGCCACCCTGCATGCTGCTTTTGGTCAAAGCCGTAATGGCTATATCGGCGGCTCCCTGCAAACCGAACAGTTCGGCCCTGGTTTGCATAAAGACCTGAAGGTCAATACCTACGCCTTGGGTGTAACGGTACCGACAGGCAAGGCCGGTTCCGTCCTGGCTTCCTGGACCATGGCTGACCCACGTTCCACACCACGCAGCACGGATGATGCCAAGACCCAGCACGTATTTAGCGCTGGTTATCTGCACAACCTGTCCAAGCGCACCAATCTGTACGCCATTGGTTCCTATGCCCGTAACATCGGCTACTACAGCGATCTGAAGAGCACGGTGGCGACAGTGGGCGTGACACACCGTTTCTGATCTTGCTGACTGATTCTGCCAGCCCTGATCCGGTGTAGTGCGTTAGCAGCGGCGGCGCCGGTTCAGGCAGGGGCTAGGTCAGGAGAAAAGAGCCACAGCGGGGCTGCATCAACATGCAGTCCCGCTGTCTTTTTTTGGGCACTCTCCATCTTTTGTCCAAATGTTAATAGCGCCGTTTCTAATTGGTGTGATGGGCGCATTTTGCAGGGACAAAAAAAAACAGCCCGAGGCAAATGCCTTGGGCTGTTTTCAATGGTTTTCTTGGCTCCCCGACCAGGGCTCGAACCTGGGACCTGCGGATTAACAGTCCGTCGCTCTACCGGCTGAGCTATCGGGGACCAGAGAAAAAGAATATAGCACGTATTTTAGGGAATGTGCAAGCCCCTCATAGGGGGAGTGCCTGAAATTCTTGGCCGATCTGGGCTGTTTTCTGGCGAGGGGGCGCTAAGTTATTGTCTTTGTTGGATTAGTTCTGTCGTTGCAAGGTGAGGTGTGGTTTTTTGTTTTTGCGCTGTTGCTTGTCCTGCCTGATCTGACCAGCATTTGCTGCCGTTTTGATGGGGCTGCCCGACTGCGTGCGTACGTGAGTACCATGGTCGCCATCTGGAGCAAAGAGTAGAATCGAACACTTATTGCCCTTATCGACTCTTTTTCCGTCAGGGCCAGCGGTTTTTTTGCTGACCATATTGCCCTGCAAAGTGATGAATCCCCATGCAAGCTAGTCAAGGCCCCAGTGCGCAGCGCAGTTCCTTTTTAATTGGACTGGCGTTATCGGGGGGCGGCTCTATTCTTTTCTCCGCCAAAGCGGTGGTTGCCAAGCTGACCTACCAATACGATGTCACCGCGCTAACGGTGATCGGGTTCCGGATGCTCTTGTCGCTGCCGTTCTTTTTGGTCATTGCCCTATGGCAGATACAGAAAGTGCGTCAAGGCAAGTTGCGTGCCCTGACGGGGCGACAGAAGCTGGAGCTGGTTGTGCTGGGTTTTCTGGGCTATTACCTGGCCAGTCTGCTGGACTTCATTGGTCTGGAATATATTTCAGCGGGGCTGGAGCGGCTGATTCTGTTCTTGTCGCCCACCTTTGTGCTGATCTTTTCTGCCATCTTCCTGAAACGTCGCATTCTACCCAAGCAGTGGCTGGCCTTGGCGTTGGCTTATCTGGGGGTAGGGCTGGTATTTATGCAGGACTTGAGCCTGACGGGGGATGATGTGCTGCTGGGCGCGCTGTGCGTGCTGGGCTCAGCCATTTCCTATGCCATCTATTTGATTGGTTCGGGCGAGTTGCTCAAGGCGATTGGTTCCACCCGTCTGGTGGCCTATGCCATGTCGTTCTCAGCGGTCTATACCCTGATTCACTTTTTTGCTGTTTTTGGCTGGCAAGGACTGGTGCAACCCGCACCGGTATACGGCTTATCCATGATTCACGCCGTTTTCAATACGGTCTTGCCGACCTTCATGACCATGTGGGCGGTGGAGCGCGTTGGGGCTCCCATGAGCGCTCAAATGGGCCTGATTGGCCCGGTCTCGGTCTTGTTCCTGGCGAACTGGTTCCTGGGTGAACCGATTACGGTCATGCAGTTGTTGGGTACGGCCTTTGTACTTAGCGGCGCGATGGTGCTCAGCCGCCGCTAAGGTCGGGCGTTTGGGCTGGCTTACTTGCCGTTAGCCAGCCGTTTTTCGATCTCGTCGCGGTGTACGTCGTAGGTGGTAAAACCGGCCAGATTCTCTGGCATATTCAGTTTATCGCGGTGGATCAGGGTCTGACGGATATCGTCCAGACCGCTGCGCCAGTGTTCGCGCATGGTGATGCGACCAAACTGATAGTCTTTGTAATGCTGTTCGTAGGGCTGGTTGCGGTAAATCAGGTGCACCACGTTGTAGCGTTTGCTACTGGCCAATTCCTCGGCCAGACGACAAGGCAACAAATCTTTTCGCTGCTCGGGCGGAATCAGCTCCAGCAGCTCCGACAGAATATGGCGCATGTACTGCGAGTGGCGCATATCTTCGGTCACCATACGGGTCCGGCTGGAGTAGCGGATTTCATTCAAGCGATCGCTGACTTCGCCCATATTGTTGGGTACCGCGCCCCGCGCACTCCATAAGTCCACTTGAAAGACCAGGGTGTCTCTACGTGGGGACTGGTCCAGCACATAGGATAGGGGCGTATTGGAAACCAGACCGCCGTCCCAGTAATATTGGCCATCAATTTCCACAGGGGCAAAAGCCGGGGGCAGGGCGCCAGACGCCATGAAGTGTTCGGCCCGCAAAGTGGTGCGATGGTTGTCAAAGTAAACAAAGTTACCTGTGCCTACATTGACTGCGCCTACGGAAATGCGCTGACGCTTGTCGTTGATGCGATCAAAGTCGCACAGGCGCTCCAAGGTGTCTTTCAAGGCGCTGGTGTCGTAATAGCTAGCCCCTTCAGGAACGCCGGGAGTCGATTGCATGGGTGGGGGAAAGCGCGGGCGGAAAAAGCCGCGTTGTCCCAGAACCAGAGCATTGCTGGCATTAAATGCGCTGATGGCTTCGCGCATCATGTCGTTGATGCCAAACAGGGCGTGTTCCAGGCAAGCCGGAGCTGACCAACCAAAGTAAGGCTCGCAAATGGTGTCCCAGAATTCGTGCAGACGCTCGACCTGACGCTCGGGTGGGTTGCCCGCAATAATGGCCGTATTCAAGGCACCAATTGAAATGCCGGACAAACAATCAGGTTCGATACCCGCTTCCAACAAACCTTCGTAGACCCCAGCCTGATAGGCACCTAAAGCGCCGCCGCCTTGCAGAACTAATGCCACGGTTTCGTAAGGTGGCAAATAGGCAGGACGGGCAAAGTCTGGGGCGTCTTGCGCTTGTGGCGTAGGAACAGATGAAGTGTTCATGGCATCGCTCGGTTCAAGAGGTGGGCAGGAGATCGGGACTTATGATCCCTTCTGTTTGTGCTGCACTGCAGCAAGAATAGCATTGCTGCGGGTCTCAACCATCCTGAAAATGCAAAGTTGCGTCAATTTTTCAAGGCAGTAGGACCTTGCTCGGGACTTTGCAGATGATCGGCAAAGGCGCTTAATACCTGGCTGCGATAGCGTTCTTTGTGCAGCACCAGGGACAGGCGACGCTTCAAATCCAGAAAAGGGGTGTCCAAAATGCATAGTCGCTGATTGGCCACAGCGTCCAAAGTGGCGGCTTGTGGCAGGCAGGCCAGACCTAAGCCGGCGATAACTGCTTGTTTGATGGCTTCCACCTGCCCCAGCTCCATCAGCACATGGCCACCGGGCAGGACATTCAAGGCTTGTTCTGTCAGTGCCCGCGAGGCCGAGCCGCGCTCGCGCATAATCCAGCTCATGCCAGCAAAGTCTTCTTTTTCCAGTGTGGTTTTGCTGGCCAGCGGGTGATCGGGGGCGGCGCAAACGACCAGTGCATCCTCTCGCCAGATCCAGGTTTCCAATTGCGGGTGGTTAACTGGGCCTTCTACGCACGCAATGTCGCAACTATGTTCCAGCAACTGATTAATGATGTTTGCCGTGTTGTCTACCGACACATGCAAGGACACACGCGGGTGTTGGCGGACAAACTGGCCTACCAGATCCCCAATCAAGTAGTTGCCGACGGTATTGCTGGCCCCGATACGGATTTCGCCACGCAGCTCGCTTTCTTCTTGCTGGCTTTGCATCTCTCGCAGGCGCTCCAGAATCTCGCGTGCGTGGGGAAGCAACTGCTTGCCGCGACTGGTCAGCTGCATGCGCCCTGGCGTGCGTTCAAACAAGGGACAGTCCAGCTGCTTTTCCAGTTCGGCCAAGGCCATGCTGGCGGCGGGTTGGGATAAGTGAATTTGGGCGGCGCAGGCGCGCACCGTACCCAAGGTGGCAATGCCAACAAACACTTCCAGTTGTCTGATGCTGATCGCGTTCATGATAAATAAAATTGATACTTACGATAAGTAATAATGAATTTTTTAATACTCAGGGTCAATCTAAAATTACTTTTACTTATTAAATATCTGGAAAAACGAGATGAGCAGTGTGACCGATTTGTCGGCAGCAAGCACATCCCTGAAGGCGCAGGGTAAGTCCGGTTTCTCGCTGAAGCCATCGCGCTGGTGGGGCTTTTTATTGTCGGTGGCTGTGGGTGTCGTGGCAATGGGTCTGGGCAAACTTTGGCCCTTGATTGGCGGCCCGGTGTTCGCCATTGTGCTGGGTATGGTGATACGCAACAGCATGGGAGTGGCTGCGGTGTTTCAGCCTGGCTTGCGTTTCTCGTCCAAAGTATTGTTGCAGTGGTCGATTATCGGCCTGGGTTTTGGCTTGAGCCTGCCGCAAGTGATGCGCACCGGCATGGATTCGCTGGCTGTCACTCTGGTGACGCTGACGGTTGCTTTTGTTACCGCGATGGTGCTGGGCCGGGTTCTGGGGATTCCTTCCAAGCTGCGTACCTTGATTGGTGTGGGGACCGCGATTTGTGGGGGCTCGGCCATTGCGGCGGTGACGCCCATTTTGAAACCGGAAGAGCATGAAACCGCACTGGCGATTTCCACGATTTTTATCTTCAATATTGTGGCAGTACTGATTTTTCCGCTGGCCGGCCACATGATGAACATGTCGGATGCAGGCTTTGGGGTCTGGGCAGGGACGGCAATTAACGATACTTCGTCGGTCGTAGCCGCGGGTTACAGCTACAGCCGTCAGGCAGGGGATCACGCCACTATCGTCAAACTGACCCGTGCCACTTTGATTATTCCTATTTGCTTGATTCTGGCTGGTCTGGAAATGTGGCGCTCGCGTCAGGCAGGGCGGGATTTTGATCTGATGCGCGTGTTTCCCTGGTTTATCGTCTGGTTCATGGTGGCGTCGGGCTTGCGTTCGCTGGGTTGGGTGCCTATGGAATGGCTGGAGCCGCTGCGCTTCATGGCCGAGTTCCTGATGGTTCTGGCTCTGGCTGCGATTGGTTTGTGCTCGGATTTGCGAGTCATGGCTCGAGCCGGAGCACGGCCCGCCTTGTTGGGCTTGGGAGTCTGGATAGCGGTAGCGGTCAGCAGCTTGTTGGTGCAGCGCTGGATAGGCGTCTGGTAAGACGGGTCTATCAAAAAGCCCCTGGCAGTGGAAGAGAACTTCCATTGCCAGGGGCTTTTTTGTGAGCGAGCTACTTGTTTAGACGAACCAGGAAGCCGGGCTGCGGTTCAAGGCAACGCCCACGATATAGGCAAAGATGGCAATGGCGATCAGGGCTGCTACGCCTCGGCTGAAAGGAGTTTTACCGCGTTTGATGGCAAAGCTGCCCACCACGATATAGACCACCAGCAGCACAATTTTGGTCAACAACCAGGGTTGATTGGCCGCTGCGCCCAACATCCCGGCCAGGGCCAAACCACAGACCAGCAAAATCGTGTCGATGACATGCGGTGCAATGCGCACAAAGCGACTCTGCAAACAGGCTGATCCGGTAACTGACCAAAAGGCCCGAATAATAAAAAACAAAATGCTCAGCCCGGCGGCTGTCATGTGCAGATGTTTGAGGGCCATGTAAGTCATGCCTGTTGTTTCCTTCTGAAGTTCAGGGGGGCAGAAAAAGGCAGTATACGCAGGCTGGGCCTTAAAAGTTTGTCCTGCGCCTGACCGGGGACGTCATCAGACGCAAAAAACGTGTTTAAAGCTGATTGACCGGTAATTTCAAATAGACCTGCCCATTGCTCTCGGGGGCAGGGAAGTGGCCCGCCCGGATATTCACCTGGATGGAGGGCAAGATCAGGCGGGGCATGCCCAAGGTCTTATCTCGTTCTGTGCGGCGCTGGCAAAACTGTGCCTGGGTGATCCCGTCCCGCACATGAATATTGCCGTCTTTTTGCTCTTGGACGGTGCTGTGATAGTTGGGCTCCCGTCCTTCAGGCGGGTAGTCATGACACATGAACAAGACGGTATCAGCGGGCAAGGCCAGCAGGCGCTGAATGGATTCATAGAGTTGGCTGGCGCTGCCACCTGGAAAATCGCAGCGTGCCGTGCCTACGTCGGGCAGGAATAAGGTATCGCCCACGAATACGCCTAGATTTTCGACCTGATAGGCCATGTCTGCCGGGGTATGGCCGGGTACATGCAAGGCTTGCACCTGGATGGCACCAACTTGGAAATACTCCTGATCTTTGAACAGGGCATCAAACGGCGTTCCATCGGCTCGAATTTCGGCCTCTATATTGAAAATACGGCTGAAGGTGGACTGTACTTGCTTGATGTGTTCGCCAATGGCGATTTTTCCGCCGACTTGCTCTTGCAGCCAGACCGCGGCAGACAGGTGGTCAGCATGGGCGTGGGTTTCCAGTATCCATTGCACTTGCAGCTGATGCTGACGTACAAAATCCACAATCTCTTGGGCGCTGGCTGTGCTGCTGCGGCCCGCCGCTGCGTCATAGTCCAGTACCGAGTCGATGATGGCGCACTCGCTCTGGCCAGCGGTGTAGACCACGTAGGAGAACGTGGCAGTGTCCGGATGAAAGAAGCTGGCGACCTGGGGTTGGAGCATGTCAGACCTCTTGTTGCTTATAAAGTATGAAAAGATATTATATAATAATATATATTGTATTTTTGTAGAGCGATATGAATCGAATTGAACTGGACGCTTTGCGGCAGGTGGCTGGACAAGCCAGCAGCCTGCTGGGCAGCTTGGCCAATCCCGACCGCCTGATGATTCTTTGCACCTTGGTGCAGGGTGAATGCAATGTGGGGGAGTTGGCGCAGCGCAGCGGTATCGCTCAGCCTACTTTATCCCAGCAATTGACCGTGCTGCGTCGTGAAGGGCTGATTGCCAGCCGCAAAGAGGGCAAATACGTGTATTACCGTCTGGAGCATCCAGCCGTGCTGGCGGTTATGCAAACTTTATACGGCATCTTTTGCGCCCCCGGAGGCACTGATGATCGCAATTGACTGGAATTCCTTTACCCCGTGGAGCGCTTTGCTTGGGGGCGCCTTGATTGGTTTGGCGGCCTCAATACTGGTGCTCTTCAATGGTCGTGTATTTGGTATCTCAGGGCTTTTGTCGGGCACCTGGAGTGGCGCGGCAGGGGATAAAGCCTGGCGTTGGATGGCCTTGCTGGGTTTAGCGGCAGCACCTTGGGTTTACCGACTGGCGGGGGAAACCGTACCGGTGGTGCAGTCCCAGCCCTGGGTATGGGTCGTGGTGGCGGGCTTGCTGGTGGGCTTTGGAACCCGTTTGGGCTCAGGTTGTACCAGTGGGCACGGCGTATGCGGTTTGTCGCGTTTGTCGCCTCGTTCTCTGGTGGCGACGCTGATGTTTATGGCCAGCGGTTTTCTGACCGTGTTTGTTTTGCGCCATCTGCTTTAAGGAGCCCACCATGCAATATGTCATCGCTTTAGTCTCTGGCTTGATTTTTGGCCTGGGTTTGTTGATTTCGGGTTTGGCTAACCCCAGCAAGGTGCTGGCGTTTCTGGATCTTGCCGGTGCGTGGGACCCGTCCTTGGCCTTGGTGATGGCTGCTGCCATTGCCGTAGCCATTGTGCCGTTCAGTTTGGCGCGTCGTCGTCCGTGTGCCTATGTGACCGGGCAGCCCATGAATCTACCCAAGCAGCGTCAAATAGATCGCCCTTTGGTGATCGGTGCTTTGATTTTTGGCGCAGGTTGGGGAGTAGCGGGCTTTTGTCCCGGGCCTGCGATTGTCTTGGCCGCTTCGGGGGCGCCTTTGGCCCTGTTGTTTCTGGCCGCGATGCTCATTGGAATGTGGCTAGCCGGAAGGGTGCGTCGCTAAGAACCACGCACCCAAACCTTAGCCCAAGTGGGTGCTGGGAGGCGGAACTTGATCCGGTTCCATATTCACCAAACCTTGCAAAATACCGCAGTGCTCCAGCCCTCCGGCCTGGCCGCAGCGGTGTCGCAATTCCGTCAGTTGTTTTTGCAGATGCTGCAACTCGGCAATTCGTACGGCCACGTGCTCAATATGTTCATCCAGCAAATCGTTGACCGGGGCACAGTCTTGCGCTGGGCCGTCCATAAAAGCCAGCAAGCCGCGGATTTCTTCGTGGGTCATGTCCAGGCTGCGGCAGTTACGGATAAAACGTAGCCGTTCTAGGTGGATGCTGCGGTACAGGCGGTAGTTGCCCTCGCTGCGTTCAGGCTCGGGCAGCAAGCCAACCTTCTCGTAATAGCGGATCGTCTCTGTGTTGCAGTAGCTTTTTTCCGCCAATTCACCAATTTTCATTGCAGTGCCTCCATAAGGCTTGACCTTGTAGTTACTTTAGGCTTTCTACTGATCTCATGCAAGAAGCAAGGAACCGCTATGACATTAGCTAGAAACCCTTCCAAGGACGGCCCAGACATGGGGCAAGATACTGCCAAGACTGAGGTGCATGAGCACGCCCACGAGCATGACCATGTGGCGGGCGAGCCACATAGCCATGACCATAGCCACGACCATGATCACCGCCAGGGCCACGATCATAGCCACCAGCATGCCGAAAGCTCGGCTTGCTGCGTGGCTCCGGCTTTCGCGCCTAGCGTCAACTTGGCAACCAGCACATCGACTCGTTTGGTGGTGCGCATTGCCGATATGGACTGCCCGGCCGAAGAAAACATGATTCGTTCCGGCCTGAAACGCTTGGATCAGGTACAGAGCCTGGGCTTTGATTTGATGCAGCGTGTGCTGACCGTCGATCACAACGAGGGGGCTCGCGATAAGGTTTTGAGCGCCTTGCGTGGCCTGGGTTTTGAGCCGCGCATGGCAGACGAAGAGCCCGTTAAGCCGGTGTCGGCCAAACAGGGCGTATTGCGTATTGCCGGTGCGGTGGTACTGGCCTTGGGGGCTGAAGTCAGCCACTGGTTGGCGGCCCCTGAGTGGCTGGTCATTGCATTGGCTGTCGCCGCTATCTTGTCGGGCGGCGTACAGGTCTATAAGAAGGGCTGGATTGCACTGCGCAATGGTCAGCTCAACATCAATGCGCTGATGAGTATTGCGGTAACGGGCGCGGTGATTCTGCAGCAGTGGCCTGAGGCGGCCATGGTGATGTCCCTGTTCAGTCTAGCTGAATGGATCGAGGCCCGTTCTTTGGATCGCGCCCGTAATGCGGTCGATAGTCTCTTGAAACTGGTACCGGATGAAGTGCTGGTCAGTGCCGATGGCACAGATTGGCAGCGTCTGCCCGCCAGTCAGGTACAGGCCGGTTGGCAAGTACGGGTAGCACCGGGCGAGCGATTTGGTCTGGACGGCAAGGTGTTGCAAGGTTTGAGCACGGTTAATCAGGCGCCCATCACAGGTGAAAGTGCGCCGGTAGACAAAGCCCCCGGTGACGAAGTATTTGCCGGCACCATCAACGGCATGGGTGAGTTGGTCTACCAGGTTCTGGCCGGTCACGATGAAACCTTGCTGGCCCGGATTACCCGTTCTGTGCAGGAAGCTCAGGCCAATAAAGCGCCCATTCAGCGTTTTGTGGATCAGTTCTCCCGCATTTACACCCCCTTGGTCGTCGTTGTAGCCGTCCTGATGGCGGTAGCCTTGCCGTTGATCTGGGGTGTGAGCTGGTCCGATTCTGTTTACCGTGCTTTGGTGCTGCTAGTCATTGCTTGCCCTTGCGCCCTGGTTATTTCGACTCCGGTTGCCGTGGTCAGTGCCTTGGCCAGTGCCGCCCGCTCCGGCATCCTGATTAAAGGCGGTGTGTATCTGGAGCGTGCTCGTCAGCTGCGTTATCTGGCGGTTGATAAAACCGGCACATTAACCTTGGGCCAGCCTTCTTTGAACGAATACGGTAGTTTGCGGGGCGACTTGAGCAAAGAGGAAGTGCTGGACATGGCGCTTGCCTTGGCCGAGCGTTCTGATCACCCCGCCTCGCAAGCGATTGCCCGTGGTCGAGTGGCTTCCGGTCTGGTGCGTTTGGACCAGTTTGAAGCCTTGGCCGGCAATGGTGTGCAAGCGCAGGGTCGAGACGGGTTGTTGCGCCTGGGTAAACGTAGCTGGGTATTGGGCCAGAATCAGGCCGAGTCCAGTCAGGCCGAGCAACAGGCCGTCGAGAGCGGGGCCACCATGGTGTACTTGGGTAATGAACAAGGCTTGCTAGCCTGGTTCGCCATGATGGACACCTTGCGCCCTACGACTACACAGGCGATCCGTCATTTGCAAGAGCAGGGTGTGCAAGTGGAGATTTTGTCGGGTGACCACGAACAGGCAGTGCGTCATGTGGCTCAGCAGGCCGGCATCAAGGACTACCGGGGCGGCTTGCTGCCTCAGGACAAGCTCGACCGTATCGAGGAAAAACTGGGTAATGGTCTGGTTGCCATGGTGGGCGATGGCATTAACGATGCTCCTGCTCTGGCGCGCGCCGATGTGGGGATTGCCATGGGAGCCTTGGGTTCGGATATTGCCATTGAGACGGCCGACGTCGCCTTGATGGACGATGATCTGGGCAAAATCGCTGTGCTGATGCGTCAGTCGCGTGCTTTGCACGCTGTGCTGTGGCAGAACATCAGTCTGGCATTGGGTATCAAGGCCGTGTTTCTGGTCATGGCCCTGACCGGGCAAGCCACTATGTGGATGGCTGTATTTGCCGATGTGGGTGCCAGCTTGCTGGTGGTGCTGAACAGCCTGCGTTTATTGCGAAGTCGTAACCCCTGATAGATGCTCGCTTGGCATGAATGCTCCGCCTCTTTGAGGCGGAGTTTTTTTATGCTTCATCAAAGTAGCCCATCACTATCGTGAAGTTGGGGGGACACGCAGTAGTATCATGAAGGCTTCATTTGACTTGAAGTCCGGTTTGTTGCTCATGGGTTTTGAGCAGGCCGGGCATGACAAGGACGCGCAATGATTGCACTGCTGGAAGCGGGTCGCGCCGGACTCCTGGGGCGAAAGCATTGGCTTAATAATCTGTTGGCTGGTTTAGTGGTGGGGGTGGTGGCTTTGCCACTGGCAATGGCTTTTGCCATTGCTTCCGGGGTCAAGCCTGAGCAGGGTTTGTACACTGCCATTATTGCTGGTCTGGCCGTCTCCCTATTTGGGGGTAGTCGGGTTCAGATTGCCGGGCCGACGGGCGCTTTTATTGTGATCTTGGCCTCGGTAGTGGCGCAGCACGGTGTGGCTGGGCTGCAAATCGCTACCTTGATGGCTGGGTTTATCTTGCTGCTCTTGGGCCTCTTGCGCCTGGGGGCGGTCATCCGTTTTATTCCAGATCCGGTCATCGTGGGTTTTACCGCTGGGATTGGCGTGATTATCTGGGTGGGCCAGTGGCGGGATTTTTTTGGGCTGCCCGTTGTTGAAGGCCAGCACTTTCATGAAAAGCTCTGGTTCTTGCTGCATAACCTGCCTTCCCTAGACTGGGCCACCACGTTGCTGGGCGCATTGTCTCTGGCCATTCTGATCATTGTTCCCAAGATTCCGGCCCTGGCCCGTCTCCCGGGCCCCTTGGTCGCCTTGGTGATCATTACGCTGATCCAAGCCATTTTCCGCTTCGAGTCGGTTGCCACGATTGGTTCCAGCTTTGGCGCCTTGCCCAGCGGTTTGCCTTCTTTTCAATGGCCGGAAATCACCCTGACCCGCGTGGTGGAACTAATAGGCCCAGCCTTCGCCATTGCCATGCTGGGGGCGATTGAGTCCTTGCTCTCGGCCGTCGTGGCAGACTCCATGACGGGCTCTCGCCACGATTCCAATCAGGAGCTGGTGGGCCAAGGGATTGCCAACGTACTGTCCCCCTTGTTTGGCGGGATTGCCGCGACTGGGGCAATTGCCCGTACGGCTACCAATATCCGTAATGGGGGTAACAGCCCCATTGCCGGTGTGGTGCATGTGATTTTTCTGGTACTGGTTTTGCTGCTTTTGGCCCCGTTGGCGGCCTATATCCCCTTAACCGTATTGGCGGCTATCTTGTTCATGGTGGCCTGGAATATGAGTCAGGCGGGGCTGGTCATTCGTTTGCAGCGTCGCATGCCCGTGGTTGATCTGTTTATTTTGTGGGTAACCTTTGCCTTGACGGTGTTTGCCGATCTGGTGGTGGCCGTCAATATTGGTGTGATTCTGGCCATGCTCTATGTGCTCAAGCGCACCTCGGATGGGGTGCAGGTGCGGGCCTTGGAAGGACGCCGCCTGCAACGGGCATTGGATTTGTCCTTTAGCCAGGAGCTGCGTCAGGACATTTCGGTACTGACGTTGGAAGGGCCTTATTTCTTTGCTAGCGTGGAGGCGGTGAATCGCTCTTTGTTGAGCGTGACAGAGCCAGTCAAAGCGATTGTTCTGCGCTTGAATTACGTGCCTTTTGTGGATGCCACGGCCATGCAGGCGCTGGAAACCGTGTTGGTGGAGCTGGAGCAGCGCAATGTGATGGTGGCACTATGCGAAGCCAATGAGAAAGTTACTCGTAAACTGATTCGTATGGGTTTGTCCAAGCATATCTATGCGCAACGGGTCTTTGATAGTTTGCAGACAGCTTGGGACAGTGTGGGTGAAACGCTGGATTACCGGGCAAGCGAGGCGATGAAAGATCTTGCCCAGCCTGCAGCGAAAGCGGTTATTTAAGCAGGTTCTCCCACGGCTTATCGCTACCAAACGCTGGGTTTGAATCATCCCCTCGTCAAAAGCGAGGGGATGTTTTTTGGGTTCTGCTTAAGGGGCCTCGGTGGTATTAAGCACCGTTCGGAATCCTACGTGCTGAGTAGACACGGTGGTTTCTTGTGGCTGGCGTGAGGCAGGGCGGTAACGTACGCAGAAGTTGGCTGCGCACAAAAAAGAGCCGCCTTTGATGACGCCCGTGGCCGGATTCCCCTTGGCATCAGTCGCCGCCTCTATAAGGCGTTTGGATGTTAAGGATTCATGATTAGGTCGCCACTCACTACGCGTCCACTCCCAGACATTGCCGACCGCATCCCACAAACCATAGTTGTTGGCCGGGAAGCAGCCCACCGGAGCCGTGCCCTCGTAGCCGTCGCGGACCAGGTTCTTGGTGGGGAAGTTGCCTTGCCAGGTATTGGCCATTAAGCGACCGCGTAGCTCGGGGGTATTGCCCCACGGGTAGCTAGCGGCTTCCAGACCACCGCGAGCCGCAAACTCCCATTGCTCTTCTGTCGCTAAGTCACGGCCCAGCCAATGGGCATAGGCGCGTGCATCTTCATAGGCAATATGGACGACCGGGTGGTTATCCCGTCCATTCAGAGTTGTGTCTGGCCCGCCAGGGTGACGCCAGTTTGCACCGGGAACCCATACCCACCAGTTGTAGCTGCTGGGTGGGGTTGAGGCGTGCTGGCTGTGCCCTTCATGCGGATCGTGATCATGTTGCGCGGCGGGTGGGGTAAAGACGGCCGAACCGGGTAGACGGTATTGCTCGGGGACCTGAACATGGGGCGGAAATTGCGGCACCCGTTCGGCCTGGGTTAAGTAGCCGGTTGCCGCCACAAACTGGGCGAACTGGGCGTTGGTGACTTCGTGTTGGTCAATCTGAAATGCTTGAACCTCCACGGCGTGTACTGGTTTTTCTTCTGGATAGCCCTCGTCGGAACCCATTAGAAAGCGTCCCCCCGGAATGGCGATCAAACCGGCTCGATTGGCCGCCTTCTTGCTGGCCGGGCTAAATCCAGCCGGGATACCGCTATAGGCCTGACAGTCGTGAGCGGGGCTTGGGAGTGCGTCGGTGCCCTGTGCTGCGGCAGGCAGCGGGGCGGCTGTCAGCAGCCCGCATACCGTCAGCAGCACCTTGGCTCGGGAGAGCTTAAAGGACTTCATCAAGATCCTTGTAGTAGTTCAGGCTATTGCTGTAACCAGGACGTGAAGCCAGACCCTCAAAATCTTCCACGCCGTTGCGCTTGGCATATTGCTCGTACTCGGCAATCAGCTCCTTGAGCTTTTCGGGGTGTTTGTCCGACAGATCCGTCTGCTCGGAGCGGTCTTGGGCCACATTGAACAGTTCCCAGCGATCTTTCCCCCACGGCGCATTGGCGTAGACAATTTTCCAGTCGCCCAGGCGCATGGCGCGGCGACCATTCAACTCCCAGCCTTGGCGGAAGGTTTCATGGACTTGCTCGCTGCGACCTGTCAACAGATCCACCATGGAATTACCTTGCATGGGAATGACGTCACGGCCACGGTACTCGCCTTGGGGTTGCTCGACTTGGGCCAAAGCCAAAATGGTGGGTGCAATATCAGTGACGTGGGCGGGGGCACGAACAAACTCGCCCTGGCGCTTGCCACCGGGTACACGCATGATGCTGGGCACCGAAATACCGCCTTCATACATAAAGGCCTTGTACAGGTTGAAGGGAGTGGAGCCGACTTGTGCCCAGCCTGGGCCGTACTCAACAAAGGAGCCGGGTCGGCCCGTGTTTTCGTAGCTATTGTCGCGATGCTTGTGGGCCCAGGCGCGGGTTTCGCCTTCATCCAGCACCGTGTTGCCATCGGCCCCGTTGTCAGACAGGAAAATCACCACGGTATTGTCATATTGACCGGTTTTTTTCAGATGCTCGATGACGCGGCCAATCTGCGCATCCATGGCGTCCACCATCGCGGCGTAAATAGTCATGCGCTTGCTCTCGACTCGCTGCTGCTCGGGGTTGAGCTCTTTCCAGCGTGGCCAGGCGGGATTACCGACATAGCCCTGCATATCTTTGGGCACTAGTCCCAGTTGCTTCATGCGGGCCAGACGCTCCTCACGCAGCACGTCATAGCCTACGTCGTAGCGGCCTTCATATTTGCGGATGTATTCGTCGGGGGCATGCAGGGGCCAGTGGGGGGCGGTAAACGCCAGGTAGGCAAAGAACGGCTGATCCTTGCGGGTGTCTGCATCGATATACGACATCAGGCGTGAGGCAAAGAACTCGCTGGAGTAGAAGTCTTTGGGCAGTTGCACTTCCTTGCCGTTTTCACGGTACAGGGCGACTGGAGCTTTATTGGCATCAAAGGTGATGATGCCGCTTTGGTCGAAATGGCTGGCACCGCCATGCATCAAGGCATAAGACTGGTCAAAACCGCGATTGGGCGGCGCTACTTCTTCCTTCACGCCCAAATGCCATTTTCCGGCCATATAAGTGCGGTAGCCATTATCTTGCAGGACAAGGGGAAAGGGCAGGGCGCGATCGCTTAGAAAGCCTTCATAACCGGGCAGGCTGCGCTGCTGGGGTGTCATCAGTTCGGCCATGCCGCCAAAGCCAACCTGGTGGTTGTCGGCCCCGGACATCAACATGGCACGGGTTGGGGAGCAGAAGGGCGAGGCGTAAAAGTCGGTCAGTGCCACCCCGTCTTTCACTAAAGCATCCAGATTAGGGGTGGAGATTTCACTGCCGAAGGCACCAATGTCGGAGTAACCCAGATCATCGGCCACGATCAGCAAAATATTGGGGCGTTTTGTGTCTGTGGCGGCGTGGCTGCTTAGCGTGCAGGCAGCCAGAGTTAAGCCGAGCAGGCTACGTAGCAAATAGCTATGGGTAGAAGGTCGCATTTTCTTGTGTCTCACTATTTTTTTGTTTGTAGTGACACTCGTCTTCTGCCGGGACTCTGATGCAAGTCAGAGATGTGCAATCACATAAAACCGTGGAAGCGAGCGCCATGGGGCTGCTTCCTGAATTGAACCCGAAGCCGCTTTGCTCTTTCCAAGACTAAAAAGGTTTACTTGAATACTTAAAAGGTATGGGGGCTAATATAAGTATTGGAAATCAAGGAACTAAGTGCGCCGGAAAGCCGGGCTGTGGTTTTCCCTGATGGGGCCTGAAAGTGTGTGGATTGCGCAGTGGCGGGGGCTCGGTCCACCATGTAAACCATGGGTTTGGGTGACCCAGCAAAGGTTTCTGCTTGCCCAGCGTCAGGCCCCGTTTTTACTTGTTATGGGGGCCTGTGCCGGAGGGTGGATCAGCGTACCAGCTTGAAGTCGTCATCGCCCATAAAGGCGTAACGCAAGGCGTCGATCAGGGCCAGGAAGTAGGCCAGTGGTGCCCAGATGGCAAACAGCACCAGGAACAGCAAACCCATGCCGATCTGGCCCAGATAAAAGCGGTGTACGCCTAGCCAGCCCAGGAAGATCGCCAGCACAATGGCAATCTTGCGATGGCTGTTGGGCTTGGACATTTCATCTTTCTTGTTCTTGGAAATCCAGATGACCAGTGGGACGGTGATCAGCAGTGCAATCAGTGCTTTGCCCCAATGGACCATCAGGTATCCCTGAATGTCTTTCATCAGCGAGATGAAGTCATGGAATAGAAATCCTAGATACGAGGAAAGGTAGGTGAAGATGGCCTCGCCAAAGGTCAGGCCCAACATCACGATTAAAAAGATGGCAATGCCCAGAATGATTTTTTGCAGCATGGTGTGTCCGTCAAAAAAACAGCAAGTTCAATAAGTGCGTGCCTGACGCACAGCCTGTTCCCAACTAAGCATCAGGCTTTGTGCTTCATCGCGCGACATGGCGGGTTCAAAAGTGCGGTCGCATTGCCATAGCGCTGCAATTTCAGGCAGCCCGGCATACAGGCCACTACCTAGTCCAGCCAGATACGCCGCTCCTAAAGCGGTGGTTTCAATAGTAACGGGACGCACGACGGGCAGGCCCAGCAAATCAGCCTGAAATTGCATCAGAAGATTATTGGCGCAGGCACCGCCGTCGACGCGCAGCTCTTGCAGGGCGGGCCCGCCGTTGGCTTGTACATCGCGGTTCATGGCTTGCAGTACGGCTGCGCTTTGATAGGCAATGCTGTCCAGGGCAGCGCGTGCAATATGGGCCATGGTGGAGGCGCGTGTCAGGCCGGTAATGGTGCCGCGAGCCTGCGCGTCCCAGTAGGGAGCGCCCAAGCCGGTAAAGGCCGGTACCAGTCGCACGCCTTGGGCATCGGGCACGCTGCGGGCCAAGGCCTCTACCTGAGCGCTGTGTTCCAGGGCGCCCAACCCATCGCGCAGCCATTGAACGACCGCACCACCAATGAAAACGCTGCCCTCCAGCGCGTAGGCGGGGGTGTCATCATGGTGGGCGGCGCAGGTAGCGATCAGTCCGTTATGGGACTGGGGAATGTGCGAGCCACAATGCATCAGCAAGAAGCAGCCGGTACCGTAGGTGTTCTTGGCCATGCCGGGTGTGGTGCAGGCCTGGCCGAACAGGGCGCTCTGTTGGTCGCCGGCCACACCGCAAATCGGAATGGCACTGCCCAGAATATCGGGACTACACCGGGCGAACTCAGACGCGGAGCCTTGCACTTTGGGTAGGACGCTGGCGGGAATCGTGAACAAATCCAGCAGTTCTTCATCCCATTGCTGGGTGTGAATGTTGTAGAGCAGGGTGCGCGAGGCATTGCTGACATCCGTGGCATGGACTTGGCCACCGCTTAAATGCCAGATCAGCCAGCTGTCTATGGTGCCAAAGGCCAGTTCGCCGCGCTGTGCCCGTTCGCGGGCACCGGGGATGGTGTCCAGCAACCAGCGCAATTTGGAAGCCGAAAAGTAGGCATCAATAGGCAGACCGGTTTTGGCCGTGATGGAGGCTTCGTGGCCCTGCTCGCGTAACTGGGCGCAGAAGTCCTCGGCACGCCGGTCCTGCCAGACGATGGCCTTATGTAAGGCTTGCCCGCTGCGCCTATCCCATAGCACCGTGGTTTCACGCTGATTGGTAATACCAATGGCATGGATGTCCTGAGGGCGCAGACCGGCCTGTTCGATCGCTTGTCGGGCGGTCTGGAATTGGGTGTCCAGAATTTCCTGGGGATCGTGCTCCACCCAGTCCGTGCGCGGATAGTATTGCTTGGTTTCCTGCTGCGCCTGCGCCAGAATGCGGCCGTCTGCTGCCACAATAAGGCTGCGCGAGCTGGAAGTTCCCTGATCAAGAGCAAGTATGAATGTCATGCGAATGAGGCAATAAGATCAAAGCAGGTCACAGTGTACCGGCTCTATAGGGGCGATGTGTGGCCGCGCAGGGGCGTTGATACGCAAGCAAACAAGTTTCACTGGACGGTAAAAGTCCAGGGGCTAAAATCAGGGTAAATCCCGAGCAAGCCTGTGTTTTCCGGGTGTCTGCTAATTTCAGGTCCGATTCTTTATCTTATGACTACATTAAGTTCCCCCTTATTGACCGATAGAGCCCAGATGTTGGGCGCCTTGGCGCGCACCACGCACGTGGATATGGTCGTGGTGGGTGGTGGGGCAAGCGGCCTGGGTGTTGCCGTGGATGCCGCCCTGCGCGGGCTGAGCGTGGTAGTTCTGGAAGCCTGGGACTTTGCCAAAGGCACGTCCTCGCGGGCGACCAAGCTGGTGCATGGTGGCGTGCGGTACTTGGCCCAGGGCAATGTCAGCCTAGTACGTGAGGCCTTGCGTGAGCGCATGCATTTGCTTAACAATGCGCCGCATTTGGCACAACGTCTGCCTTTTGTGATGCCCAGTTACAAGTGTTGGGAAACCCCATTCTATGGGGTGGGCTTGATGGCATATGACGGCCTGGCCGGGCGTGAAGGACTGGGTCATACCCAATTTTTAAGTGCCTCCAAAATTCGACAGCTTTTACCCGGTGCGCGACAAAGTGGCCTGAAAGGCGGCGTCAAGTATTGGGATGGCCAGTTTGACGATGCCCGTCTGGCCCTGGCCCTGGCTCGTACCGCCGCCTTGAATGGCGCTTTGCTGGTCAATTACTGTCACGTGGTGGAAGTGCTGCACAGTGATGGGAAAGTGTCCGGGGTGCGTTGCGAAGACAAGGAAAGCGGCCAGAGCTACCAGATCAATACCCGCTGTGTGGTCAATGCTACGGGCGTGTGGGTGGATCAGGTGCGTCAACTGGATGCCCAGGAGGCGGGGCGTGAGCTGCGGCCTATGGTGTCACCCAGCCAAGGTGTGCATTTGGTGGTGGATCAGGAGTTTTTACCCGGTGAACATGCTTTGCTGGTGCCGCGTACCAAGGACGGCCGCGTGCTCTTTGCCGTGCCGTGGTTGGGCAAACTGATCTTGGGTACGACTGATACGCCTAGAGATGATATTCCTTTGGAGCCACGCCCTTTGGCGCAAGAAGTGGATTTCATTTTGAAAGAATCTGCCAATTATCTGCAAAAAGCACCGGGTGTGCAGGATGTGCGCAGTATCTGGGTAGGCTTGCGTCCCTTGGTGCGTCCGGCAGCTGAGTCGGCGGCAGGACAGACACAATCCATCAGTCGGGAACACAGCATTACAGTTAGTGCGAACGGCTTGCTGACCGTCACTGGCGGCAAATGGACAACCTATCGCGCCATGGCCGAGGATGTGTTGGAGCGCTGTCAGCAGTCTGGTCTATTAGGGCCGCTGCCAGCCTGTCGCACTCAGGATCAGCGTCTCGTGGGGGCCTCTTATGTGGGTGATCGGCGCTCTTTAGGGCGCACAGCAGGCCTGGATGCCTATGGTAGTGAGGCTGACTGGGTGCAAACTTTGCCGGGATCGGATCAGGAACTGGCCCCTGGCTTAAGTGCCGCCATGGTGCGCTTTGCCTGCCGTTTTGAATATGCGCGTACGGTAGAGGATATGTTGGCGCGTCGTTCACGCCTCTTGTTTCTGGATGCGCGTCTGGCGCAATCGGTGGCACCTGCTGTGGCGGCCATCATGCAAGAAGAAACTGGCCGCTCACCCGAGTTGGAAGCCTTTCTTGAATTGGCCGAGCAATACGCCACGGTTCCCACTGTGTAAATAGATAAAGCCCCCTGAACCCTTAAGCATGGCGCTATGCTCAGTTTTTTGGGGTATGAAGTCGGGGCCTTGTTTGAATTAATCCCTTTGCCGGCTCGACAATCAATTAATCAAAGAAAGTTCGAGCCGTTTCAAAGCGTTCAGCGAAATAGGGATTATCCAGAGAATCAATGCGTACCCGCCCGCCGCTGGAGGGCGCATTGATGAATTGCTGCTTGCCTATATAAATACCCACATGCGAGTTGGGCGCACCCAGTGTATTGAAAAACACCAGGTCGCCGGGGCGTAGCTGCGCACGGCTGACACGGCGGGCCGCGCTGGCCTGATCGCTCGTTCGGCGTGGAATAGGGGAGCGGTACTCCTGGCTGAAAACATAGTGCACCAAGCCGCTGCAATCAAAGCCGGTGGAGGGCTCGCGCCCGCCGTAGCGATAGGGGGTGTCCAGCAAGGTCAGGGCAGACAGGACGACGGCTGAACGGCGTTGATCGTCTACCGTGATTGCTTTGCCTGCCGTCGGCGCAAAGGAGGGCGTGTGCGCACACGCGGCCAGAAGCACGCTTAGGCACAGGGCAAACAGACGTTGCGTAAAAGCAGCAGGAACCATGGGCTGTTACAAAACGGATGGGGGGTAGAAGAAGCCAACAAGCAGAAGAATATCCGATATTTGACCTCTTTTTAGGCAGAGCCTGAGTGTTGAGGCTGCTAGATATGCATTAAATCAGGCTTAATAGATGCAACAAAACATATTCTTGGCACAGTCGTGTTGATCTTTGTCATGTTACATCTAGTTTATATCTACAACATTAAGTGAGCATCTGATAATATTCTGCTGTGTCTTGATGCATTTATTGCATGTATCAGACGTTTTTCATGTTTTTAGAGCATTTATAGACATACTGTGTCATAAGCGTTGATAATGTAAAAAATATATTCAGGCAATACATTGCAAGGCATGATACATATTTATGTAACTTTGACTATTTTAAATGTGTTTTGTTACAAGAAACTCGCTGATTAACAGTTTTACAAGGATGGCTGACATGCCCGTATCGGAAAATTCGCTGCTGAATGATATTCAGGAAGTCAATTTGTCGTACTTGTTACTCGCGCAGCGCCTGCTGCGGGAAAATTTTGCGGCAGGTATGTTCCGTTTGGGCTTCGATACCGATGTGGCTGAGACCTTATTGCGTCTGTCGCCCGCCCAATTGGTCAAGCTGGCCAGCTCCAGCTCGTTGATCTGCGGCTTTCGCTTCAATGACTACGACCTGCTTACCACCTTGACGCAGAATGTGCTGGGAGGGGTATTGCAGCAGGCTCACTCCACCATTCTTCTGTCCCAACGCGCGACAGCAGAACAAGTCGGCTAAACCGACACCCATTTCATTCCACCAAGAACTATGGCTATAAAAAGCGTCGCCAAAGAAGCCCAGGAAATTGGGCTTGCTTCCGACATGATTGAGCTGGGGGCGCGCTTGCAGGTCCTGCAAGCAGAAACATCACTGAGTTACGACCGGCTGGCCCGTTTGTACCGCGAGGTGAAAGGTTGTTCGCCGCCCAAGGGCATGCTGCCTTTTTCCGTTGATTGGTTCATGACCTGGCTGCCCAATATCCATTCCAGCCTGTTCTACAGCATTTACCAGTTTATGGCCGCGCATACGCCGTGCGACAAAAGCCGTGCCCTGGTCGAGGCCTACCGTCTGTACCTGGAGCAATCGTCGGCAGGCCGCCTGGAGGTGGGGCCGGACGAGGAACCCGTGCTGAGCTTTACCCGTGCCTGGATGCTGCTGCGCTTTTTCGATAGCGGCCTATTGCAGTTGTCTCAGTGCGAGCGTTGCAAAGGGGGCTTTGTGGCCCATGCGCACGACCCGGAAGCAGGCTTTATTTGTGCCATTTGCCGCCCGCCACCTCGGGCAGGCAAGACACGCGCCAGCAAAGCTCGCAGCACTCCTAAATCTCCTGCCAGCAAAAGTCGAAAATCAGAGCCGGCCAAGGAGCCTCAAGCCAGGGCTGGCGGGCACGTCAGCACTTCTGTAGACGTGCCCGTTTAAGTCGTACTTGTATCGTCAGTGTGCAGCAAAGCCGGATAGATGCTGGTTTTTGATGTCGATCTGATAAGAATCTGAACGTGTCAAGGCAACTGGAAGCGTCGATCTAGGCTGGAAAAAGGCCATTAACGCGTCGTTTTAGCCCGGTTGCTTGCCGCCATCATTAGCAGCGTGAATTAGAAGAAGGCGTATCCGTGCTTATCATCCTTGGATATATCATTGTTTTCGTCTCCGTTTTTGGGAGCTTTGTGGGTCTGGGCGGGCATTTAGGTGCGCTCTACCAGCCTTTTGAATTACTACTGATTGGTGGCGCGGCCCTGGGGGCCTATTTTGCGTCCAACAGCGGCAAGTCCATCAAGCTGCTGGCTAAAGCCTTGCCGATTGCATTTCGCAGCAGTCCCTATAACAAGCAGTTGTACATGCAACTGATGGGGATGCTGTCTGTGCTGCTGAACAAGGCGCGCCGCGATGGCATGATGTCCATCGAAGCTGATATCGAGAACCCCGAGCAGAGTCCCATCTTTGCGGATTATCCCAATGTGGTGAAAGATCCGGCCTTGATGAACTTTGTGTCCGACTACCTGCGTTTGATGATCAGCGGCAATATGAGCTCGTTTGAAATCGAAACGCTGATGGACCAGGACATCGAAACCCACCAGCATGAACGCAACGTGCCAGCGCGTGCCTTGCGTGAAGTGGCTGACGCCTTGCCCGCTTTCGGGATTGTGGCGGCGGTGCTGGGTGTGGTGAAGGCCCTGGCCTCTGTAGATCAGCCGCCTGCTGTGCTGGCAGACCTGATTTCCAAAGCTATGGTGGGTACCTTTTTGGGTATTTTGCTGGCCTACGGGTTTGTGGCTCCTTTGGCGGCCACGATTGAGCGCCGTACTTCCGATTCGGTCAAAGTACTGGAATGCATTAAGGTCACTTTGCTGGCTAACTTAAACGGCTACCCACCCCAGCTGGCGGTAGAGTTTGGCCGTAAGGTGCTGTACTCCTCGGATCGTCCTTCGTTCCAGGAACTGGAAGAGCATGTACGTCAGGCCCGTTCGGGTGCTGGTCGCAAGGCCTAAGCGGACGCGTCCATGAGCAACCATAAGGACCGAGTCATTATCCGTCGCAAGAAGATGGCGCATGCCGAGCATCACGGCGGTAGCTGGAAAATTGCGTACGCGGACTTCATGACGGCCATGATGGCCTTCTTCCTGGTGATGTGGATTCTTTCCCTGGTTCCCAAACAGGACTTGAAAGAGATTGCCGATTACTTTCGCATGCCCCTGATGGATGCTGTGTCGGGCGGCTATCAGGCAGACTATTCGCGCAGTGTCATTCCGGGCGGCCAGCCCAGCCTGGTCCCCAACCCCCACCCCGGTGCGAACCCCGGTCAGGCGGCGGATGACCGTCTGGATGTGGAGCGCCTGGAGGATTTGAAATCGGCTCTGGAAGAGCTGATTCGTATCGATCCCGTCTTGAAAGAGTTCCGTCCGCAACTGCTGCTGGACATGACTCAGGACGGTTTGCGCATCCAGATTATTGATCGCCAAAGCCGCCCCATGTTCTCTACGGGCAGCGCGCATGTGCAGATTTACATGCGGGCCATTTTGCGCTCGCTGAGTTCGTCTTTGAACGAGATGCCCAATCGCATCCTGATTTCCGGGCATACGGATTCTTTGCAGTATGCCAGTGGCGAGCGTTTGTACAGTAACTGGGAACTGTCAGCAGACCGCGCCAATGCGGCCCGTCAAGAGTTGGTGGCCGGTGGTCTGGCCGAGGCCAAGGTCAAGCAGGTCGTGGGTTTGGCCGATAGTGTGAGCCTTGTTAAAGATAACCCTGCCGCAGCCGTAAATCGACGTATCAGCCTGCTCGTGCTCAATAGCCGGGCAGAACGACGCATGGACGAGCAAGCGGCAAGTGGTTCGCAAGAGTTTGATTTGCGCGAAGCGATGCAGGAGACCGAGGGGCCCATCAGTATTCATATTCCGGGTCTGCCTGAAATGCCTTCTGCCTTGCCAGTAGTGCCCTAGGGCCTGTTAACAGGCCCTTCAGGCCTACGTGTTTGGGCTGTGCTTTTTGTTTTGTTGTTCTAAGCCATAACCAAGAAGGAAGTGTTCATGAGCTCCGGCGTAGATCTGAGTCAGTTTTACGAAACCTTTTTCGATGAAGCCGATGAGTTGCTGGCGGACATGGAGCGCTTGCTGCTGGAGTTGGATCTGGATGAGCCTGATCGCGATCAGCTCAATGCCATCTTCCGGGCCGCGCACTCGATCAAGGGCGGGGCAGGCACTTTTGGTTGTTTTGGCCAGTTGGCTGAGACCACCCACTTACTCGAAAACCTGCTCGATCTGGTCCGTAATGGCGAGATGCAATTGCGCAAGGACATGATTGACCTCTTTCTGGAAACCAAGGACGTGCTAACCGGACAAGTCAATGCCTACCGCGAGGAACAGGAGCCTGATGAGCAAGCCTACACTCGTATCTGCGCGCAATTAAGGCAGTTGGCCCTGGAGCAAAAGGGCATTTTGGCGACCGACACCAAAGGGACCGAGGCCATCCTGCAAGAGGAACCCGAGCCAGAACCGGTCGCCAGTGCGGATGGTTTGCCGCTGTGGGTGTCGATGGGGCCGGTATCCGATAAGGATGCCGAAGCGCTGCAACAAGAAATGGAGTTGATGGGCACGATTGTCCATCAGAGCCGCGAGGGCGAGCGCCTGGATATCTGGCTGGAAACCACAGGGTCGGCTGACGATATCCTGGCGGTGTGCTGCTTCATTTTGAATGCGGATCAGGTGTCTGTGCAGCCCGGTGCGGTGCCTGGGCAGGCTGCAGTAGCACCTGCTGCTACGGCGGCTGTTGAGCCAGTTGCCGCTGTTGCCCCTGCGGCAACTCCCGCTCCTGTCGCTGCTCCTGCTGTGGCGCCTGTGGCTGCTGAAGCAGAAAAACCTGAAGCACCTGCTGCTCCCAAAGCGGCAGACAAACCCCTTAAACCGGCAGCCGCCAAAGAGTCGGGCACGATTCGCGTAGGCGTAGAAAAAGTCGATCAGATTATCAATCTGGTGGGGGAACTGGTTATTACCCAGGCCATGCTGGTGCAAACTGCCTCGACCCTAGACCCGGTTGTGCATGATCGTCTGCTTAACGGGATTGAGCAGTTGGAGCGTAATGCTCGCGATCTGCAAGAGTCCGTGATGTCCATCCGCATGATGCCTATGGACTACGTGTTCAGCCGTTTTCCGCGTGTGGTGCGTGAAAGCGCCGCGCGTATGGACAAGAAAATTCGTCTGGTCACCAAAGGCCAGGCCACCGAGCTGGACAAGAGCCTGATCGAACGCATTATTGACCCGCTGACTCACCTGGTGCGCAACAGTATCGACCACGGTATTGAAATGCCCGAGGATCGTCTGGCTGCGGGTAAAGAAGAAGAGGGCGTGCTGACTCTGTCGGCTCAGCACCAGGGCGGCCACATCATTATTGAAGTGGTGGACGATGGCGCCGGTCTGAACCGTGAACGTATCCTGAAAAAAGCCATGTCCTCGGGCCTACCGGTGACCGAGACCATGCCGGACGACGAAGTCTGGCAACTGATTTTTGCCCCTGGTTTTTCGACCGCTGACAAAGTCACGGAGATTTCCGGGCGCGGCGTGGGCATGGACGTGGTACGACGCAATATCCAAAGCATGGGCGGCCATGTGCAGCTGTACTCGCGTGCGGGTAAGGGCACCACCACCCGTATTGTCTTGCCGCTGACGCTGGCCATTCTGGATGGCATGTCGGTTCAGGTGGGCAATGAAGTCTTTATTTTGCCGCTGGCCCACGTGACCGAATCCATGCAGCCAACAGAAGAACAGTTGCGCCGCGTGTCCGATACCGATCATGTGATGTTTGTCCGTGGCGAGTACCTGCCCCTGATTTCCCTGCGGGACATCTTTTCGGTGGAAGAAGCCGAAAAGGATGTAACCCGTGCCATTGCCGTTATCTTGCAGGCCGAAGACATGCGCTTTGCCTTGCTGGTCGATCACCTGATTGGCCAGCATCAAGTCGTGGTCAAGAACCTGGAAGCCAACTACCGAAAAATTCCGGGTATTTCCGCCGCCACCATTTTGGGTGATGGCAGCGTAGCCCTGATTGTTGATGTTTTTGCCTTGCAACGTCTGGCGCGTGATCCCGCCTCGACGTGGGCCTGATTATTCGGAGATTTTTATGTCCAACGACTTTACTTCCCACTCCGAAGCTGCCGAGGCTGGCGGCAAGGAGTATCTGGTATTTACTCTGGGCGACCAGGAATACGGCATCGATATTCTGAAAGTTCAGGAGATCCGGGGCTACGACTCCCAGACCGTAACCCGCATTGCCAACGTACCCCATTTCATCAAGGGCGTTACCAATTTGCGTGGCGTGATTGTGCCTATCGCGGACTTGCGTGTGCGCTTCAATATGGAACGCGTGGAGTACGACCATCAGACCGTGGTGGTGATCCTGAATCTGCATGATCGCGTGGCCGGCGTAGTGGTCGATGGCGTGTCCGATGTGCTGGTCTTGCAGTCGTCCCAGATCAGTGCGGCCCCCAGCTTTGGCACCGCCTTCTCGACCGAGTACCTGACCGGTATCGGTACCCTGGGCGAGCGCATGCTGATTCTGGTGGATATTGAAAAACTGATGACCAGCGAAGAGATGGCCCTGGTTGACAGCGCAGTGACCTGATCGCCTGAGTCTGCAGGGACTCGCCAGACGGGGACTTGCTGAACAAAAGGGGTCCTTTAAGGATTTTTCGGGTCGGGGGAGGCGTCACGAGCGCCTCTGATGTTCGGATCTACTCTAGACAAGGTGCTTGCAATGCTGGATGGATTACGTTTGACCAATCTGAAGGTGCGGACCAGTCTGATTCTGGTACTGGTGTTTTTTTTAGTCATGTTGGTGGCGGGTGCGGCCTTGGGGATTTTGTCCCTGCGCGCCAATAACGGTGCGCTGCAAAGCATCGTGGTCAACCAGCGTGTAGGCTCGGCCATGTATCAGGCGATCGAGCGCTACAAAGAGACTCAAACCCTGATTGGGCGAGCGGCCATCAGTTATGTGGTCAGCAACGACCTGCAAAACCAGGACCTGATGGCGGAATGGAGCGATGCGGCTCCTGAGGGTTCGGCGATCAGCACCGCTACCCGCGAGGCTCTGGAGGCCACCCGTAAGCAGTTCGAGCAGGCGCAAGAAGCTTTTTTTGAGTATCAGGGCGTTGCGACTCAGCTGGAAGGGACGAACGACTACTACCAGCGTGTAGATGCATCCTTCATGTCCTTGATGCAAGGCGGTGTGCTGCCCCTGATCGCTTACCTGGAGCAAGGTGATATTGCCGGTTTCCGCAGCTATGTAGCGACCACCACTAAGTTTCTGGAAGAGGACTTGTACAGTGCCTTGAGCACCTTGCAGGCTGCCCAACAGCGTTCTATCGACACGCAGTTTCAAAAAGAAAACGATCAATACAATATGGTGATCCGTCTGGTGGGTCTGGCCATGGTGTTCTGCCTGTTTATCTCTTTGGCGGTGTATGTGTTCTTGAATCGCATGGTCTTGCGCCCCTTGCGTCAGGCCGGTGCGCACTTTGATCGCATTGCCAGCGGAGATTTGACGCAGCGTGTGGAAGTGCGCTCCACCAATGAAATCGGTGTGCTGTATGACGCTGTGCGCCGTATGCAGAACAGCTTGCAGGCCATGGTCATGACCGTGCGGCAGGGCGTGGAAGAAATTACTTTTGGCTCGCATGAAATCTATGTGGGCAATACCGATTTAAGCAGTCGTACCGAAGAGCAGGCCGCGTCCTTGCAGCAAACCGCGGCCAGTATGGAGCAGTTGGCCAGCACCGTGCGCCAGAACTCGGATAACGCCCAGCAAGCTGATCAGGTGGCCAAGAACGCCTCTGAAGTGGCGATGCGGGGTGGTCAGGCTGTCTCTACCGTGGTGCAGACCATGGAAGATTTGTCGGCCAGCTCGGGGCAGATTGCACAGATTGTGAACGTCATTGATGGCATTGCCTTTCAGACCAATATCCTGGCCCTGAATGCGGCCGTGGAAGCGGCCCGTGCCGGAGAGCAGGGCAAGGGCTTTGCCGTGGTGGCAGGCGAAGTGCGCAGCCTCGCCCAGCGCAGCGCCCAGGCCGCGCGCGAGATCAAAGGCTTGATCGAGCAATCGCTGGCGAAAGTGAAAGAAGGGACTCGTCAGGTGGATGAGGCGGGCAAGGTCGTAATGGAAGTGGTGAGCTCGGTGCAGAGTGTCACCACCATCATGGCGGAAATTTCTTCGGCCTCGAACGAGCAGTCCGAAGGTATTGAACAGGTAAATCGGGCCGTTGCACAAATGGATGTGGTTGTGCAGCAAAACGCGGCCCTGGTAGAGCAGGCAACTGCAGCGGCTGGGTCCTTACAGGATCAGGCTACCCGTCTGTCCGATGCGGTATCGGCCTTCAAGGTTGGTGCCCAAGACATTATTGATGATCCGTTTGATTCGGCCGAGCCAGAGCGGTTACGTTCCGGTGAACGCTTGTCGGCGGGGCCTTTTAGCGGGACCTTGGCCAGCCTGTAGTTATATGAGCACATCTGTGGAACCTTTTGTTTATACATTGCCCTCGATCCCGCAAGCCTCGAGGGCCGACTGTGAGCGAGCTGCGCGCTTGCTCAAGTCGTATGCGGGCATCATTTTAGGGACCCACAAAGAAGATATGGTGGCGCGCACATTGGGGATGCGCAGCCAGAACGCGGGGGTTCGGGAGGTCCGGCAGTATCTGGATATTCTGGAACAGGACACCCATAGCCAGGAGTGGCAGGACTTCGTCAACGCTTTCACGATCAATCACACCGCTTTTTTTCGTGAGCAGCACCACTTCGATATTTTGGGCAAATTTGTCAGTACACGCGGCAAGCCGCTGGATATCTGGTGCAGTGCCGCCTCAACGGGCGAGGAAGTCTATTCCATTGCCATGACGGTGCGTGAGCACTGTCCTTCGCCCGACGTCAATGTGTCTATTCTGGCCAGTGATATTGACTCGGCCGCCTTGGATAAGGCCAGGCAGGGTATGTACACCCTGGAGCGTATCCAGCCCGTACCCGATTTGTGGCTGCCGCGCTATTTTCAGCGCGGTGTGGGGGCTCGCAAGGGACTGGCACGCGTCAAGCCCGTGCTGCGCAAGATGGTGGAGTTTGAAGAGTTCAATCTGGTGGGGCCTGCTTGGCCATCGTCCAGCCGTTTTGACGTGATCTTCTGTAGAAACACCATGATTTATTTTGACCGGGACGATCAAACACGCATCCTGGAGCGATTCGCCGCCGTGACCAAGCCGGGCGGACTGCTGTTTGTTGGGCACTCCGAGAACTTCTCCTACTTGACCAAAGCCTTTCGCTTGCTGGGTCAGACGGTGTATGTGCGGAACTAAGCTCTGTTGGCGCTTGAAATCGGGATGATGAGTAGCATGAAGAAAATTCGAGTTTTGTGTGTAGACGATTCCGCCCTGGTGCGCAGCCTGATGGTGGAAATTATCAATAGTCATGCGGATATGGAAGTGGTGGCGGTGGCCCCTGATCCGCTGGTGGCGCGCGATCTGATCAAAGAACACAATCCGGATGTGCTGACGCTGGATGTCGAGATGCCCCGCATGGATGGCCTGGACTTTCTGGAACGGCTGATGCGCTTGCGTCCCATGCCGGTGGTGATGGTCTCTTCCTTGACAGAACGCAATTCGGATGTGACCTTGCGTGCTCTGGAGCTGGGTGCAGTAGACTTTGTGACCAAGCCCAAGCTGGGCCTGCGCGATGGCTTGCTGGACTATTCAGACCTGATTGCGGACAAGATTCGCGCCGCTTCGATTGCGCGCCCGCGTCGTGCGGCACCGGCCAGCGCAGGCTCAGAACCCGTACGTCGCCTGACGCATAACTTCTCGACCACCGAAAAGCTCATCATGATTGGTGCCTCCACCGGTGGCACGGAAGCCATCCGCCAGGTGCTGGAGCCTTTGCCGGCCAATTGTCCGGCCATCATGATTACCCAACATATGCCTGCCGGTTTTACACGCTCTTTTGTGAACCGGCTGGATGGTCTGTGCTCCATGCAGGTGCACGAGGCTGAAGATGGTCAGCGCGTTCTGCCCGGCCACGTTTACCTGGCTCCTGGCGGTGTTGCCCACATGAAGCTGGCCCGCTCAGGTGCTAACTATGTGGTCAAGCTGGTGGACAGCGAGCCCGTCAACCGCCACCGGCCTTCGGTTGATGTGCTGTTTCACTCTGCAGCCGAGCTGGCTGGTCGTAATGCCGTAGGCGTGATTCTGACCGGCATGGGTAAGGACGGCGCGCAGGGTTTGCTGGCCATGAAACAGGCCGGAGCCATGACCTTTGCCCAGGACGAGGCCACCAGCGTGGTGTTCGGTATGCCCCGTGAGGCCCTGCAAATTGGCGCTGCTGACATCGCCTTGCCCTTGGGGCAGATTAGCGAACGAATTCTAGCTAGTGTGGGGGCCTTTGGGCACCGCGTATAAGCGGACCTGAACGCACTGGCATGCTACTCATTTGGAGAATGTAAATGGTACAAAAAAATATAAAGATTCTCGTCGTCGATGACTTTCCCACCATGCGCCGGATCATCAAGAACTTGCTCAAGGATCTGGGATACGAGAATGTAGACGAAGCTGAAGATGGTCAGATGGGCCTGGAGAAATTGCGTAATGGCAATTTCGAGTTCGTGGTCTCTGACTGGAATATGCCGAATCTGGATGGGCTGGAAATGCTTAAACAGATTCGTGCCGATGCCAACCTGTCCTCTTTGCCGGTGCTGATGGTGACGGCCGAAGCCAAGAAAGAGAACATTATTGCCGCCGCCCAGGCGGGCGCCAATGGCTACGTCGTTAAACCCTTTACCGCCGCAACACTGGAAGAGAAGCTGAACAAGATCTTCGAGAAAATGGGCGGTTAATACGGAGTACGTCATGGATCCACAGCAAACACCGACTCAGCCTGACCCCCAAAGCGTACCGGTTGATCTGGTCTACCGCATCGCCAACCTGACCCGCTTGCTGCGGGAGAGTATGCGCGAACTGGGTCTGGATCAGGCCATTAAAGATGCCGCGCACGCGATTCCGGATGCCCGAGATCGTCTGCATTATGTGGCTCGCATGACCGAGCAGGCCGCCAACCGGGTGTTGAATGCGGCCGAGCAAGTGCGTCCTTTGCAGGAATCCTTGCAAGAGGATGCTCAGGCACTGGATGCCGAATGGGAACAGTGGTTTGAACAACCTTTGGACCAAGATCAGGCTCGCGAACTGGTCAAACGCACCCGCAGTTTCTTGCGTGATGTGCCTGTCAAGGCGCAGCAGACCCAGGAAAACCTGCTGGAAATTATCATGGCCCAGGATTTTCAGGATCTGACGGGGCAGGTGATCACCCGTATGTTGGGGGTGGTCGGCACTATTGAGACAGAGCTGGTCCAGGTGCTGGTTGATAATGTGCCCACGGAAAAACGCGAAGAGACGCAAAGCCTGCTTAACGGCCCTGTCGTCTCGCCAGTGGCCTCGGAAGTGGTCACCAGCCAGGATCAGGTGGACGATTTGCTGGCTAATCTGGGCTTTTAGTTTTCGCTTGCGATTGCCCGTTTAACCCGCTTCAAAAAGGCGCTGCACATTGCAGCGCCTTTTTGCTTGTGCGGAACAGCCTGCTTTTATCCGGCTTTCTCCGCGCTATCAGAGCTTGCCTGCTCTTTTAGAATGACCCCGCGGCCTGCAGTGCGAGCGCGATATTCGTGCTGGGCGCGCGATCCACTCTTTCAATTCCTGCGTCTTGGCAGTCCATGGCAGAAGACAGCGATCTCGAAAAAACAGAACCGGCCTCACCCCGGCGCCTGGAAAAGGCGCGGGAAGAAGGGCAGGTGGCGCGTTCCAGAGAGCTGACGACTTTTCTGATGCTGTTGTCCGGCATTGGCGGGATTTGGGCCGGGGCTAGCTATTTGTATGAAACCTTTGGCGGCATCGTACGCCGTAGCGTCTGGTTTGATCCGCGTATTGCGCATGATCCCACCGCGATGGTGGTGCAGGCAGCAGGTTTGGCCGGAGAGGCCCTGAAAGGGCTGGCGCCGCTATTTTTATTATTGGTGGTCGTGGCGATTTTTGCCTCGATTGCCTTGGGCGGCATGAGCTTTAGCGGCAAGGCGATACAGCCCAAGTTCGAGCGCATGAACCCGGCCAAGGGCATCAAGCGCATGTTTTCGATGCAGACCGTGGTTGAACTGGTCAAGACCCTGGCCAAAGCCGGACTGGTGGGCTCGGTAGCGGTCTATGTGATCTGGACCGAGCGCGAGCAGATGACGGCCCTGATGTATGTACATCCCACGGCAGCCATCGCCACGGGGATGACGCTGATCATCAAGTGTTGTGCCTTGATCGCCGCCAGTCTGCTGGTGATTGTGTTGATTGATGCGCCCTGGCAGCTATGGAGCTTTTATAAAAAGCTACGTATGTCGCGCCAGGATGTGAGAGAAGAGCATAAGGAAAGCGAAGGCGATCCGCATGTGAAAGGGCGTATCCGGCAGCAGCAACGGGCTATGGCTCGTTCGCGCATGATGTCGCAGGTGCCGGGTGCCGATGTGGTGGTCACCAACCCGACACATTATGCGGTGGCCTTGAAGTATCAGGATGGCAAGAGCGCTGCGCCACGTGTGGTGGCCAAGGGCACAGGTTTGATTGCCGCCAAGATCCGTGGCCTGGCGGCGGAACACAAAGTGGCGACTCTGGAGGCACCCGCACTGGCGCGGGCCTTGTACTTCAATGTCGAACTGGAGCGTGAGATTCCCGTAGACCTGTACGCGGCCGTGGCTGAAGTGCTGGCCTGGGTTTATCAGCTTCGCAACTGGAATAAAAGGCAGGGCGAGCGCCCGATCATGCCCACCCGATTGAAAGTGCCGACAGGCATGGATGAAGGTCCACTGCGTTCGCGCAAACACTAAAAGCAATGAACAATTTTTTTGCCTTACTGAAACAAAATGGTGGTCAACACGCCCGGCTGTTAGCGGGCCCAGTGCTGATCCTCATGGTCATGGCCATGATGATTTTGCCCTTGCCCCCCTTTCTGCTGGATCTGCTGTTCACCTTTAACATCGCCTTGGCCGTCATGATTTTGCTGGTGGCCATGTTTACCAAAAAGCCGCTGGATTTTGCGGCGTTCCCGGCGGTGCTGCTGTTTGCCACTCTGTTGCGTCTGGCCTTGAACGTGGCCTCCACGCGTGTAGTGCTGATGAACGGGCACAAGGGCCCGGATGCGGCCGGGCAGGTGATTGAAGCCTTTGGCCATTTTCTGGTGGGTGGCAACTTTGCGGTCGGCCTGATCGTGTTTGTGATTCTGGTCATCATCAACTTTGTGGTGATTACCAAGGGTGCGGGCCGTATTGCCGAAGTGGGTGCACGCTTTACCCTGGATGCCTTGCCGGGCAAACAGATGGCGATTGATGCCGACCTGAATGCTGGTCTGATTGGCGAGGACGATGCACGGCGTCGTCGTACCGAGGTGTCGCAAGAGGCCGAGTTCTACGGCTCCATGGATGGTGCCAGTAAGTTCGTACGAGGAGACGCGGTCGCTGGCCTGCTGATTATGGTCATCAACGTCGTCGGAGGCTTGATTATCGGTGTCTTGCAGCACGATTTGTCGTTCTCGGAAGCCGGCCGCGTTTATACCTTGCTGACGATTGGTGACGGCCTGGTCGCCCAGATTCCAGCCCTGATTATTTCTACTGCCGCCGGTGTGGTGGTCTCGCGCGTCGCCACCGATGAAGACGTGGGCCAGCAAATGGTCAACCAGCTGTTCAGCAATCCTTTGGTGCTGTATATCACCGCCGGGATTCTGGGGCTGATGGGTTTGATCCCTGGCATGCCCAATCTGGTCTTTCTATTGCTGGCGGCGATTCTGGCTACCGGTGCCTGGATGATGAAAAAGCATCAGGCCGAGCAGGTACAGCAGGACAGTGAACCGAATGAGCAAGTTCTGGCTGCCGCTGACTCAGCAGCCAGTGAAGCCAGTTGGAATGATGTGTCCATGGTGGACCCCTTGGGCTTGGAAGTGGGCTATCGCCTGATTTCCCTGGTGGACCATGCGCAAAATGGCGAGCTGCTGCATCGCATCCGCAGCTTGCGTAAAAAGTTTGCTCAGGAAGTGGGCTTTTTGCCGCCCGTGGTTCACATTCGCGACAATCTGGAACTGAAACCCAACGACTACCGCATTTTGCTGGCGGGGGTGGAAATTGGTCGTGGTACGGCTACGCCAGGGCAGTGGCTGGCGATTGATCCCGGTGGCGTCACCATGAAGTTACCGGGTACGCCTACCACCGACCCCGCCTTTGGTTTACCTGCGGTCTGGGTGGATGTGAGTATGCGTGAACAGGCCCAGATTGCGGGCTACACCGTGGTGGATGCCAGCACGGTGATTGCGACTCACATCAATCATTTATTGCATCGCCATGGCGCGGACCTGTTGGGTCGTCAGGAAGTTCAACAACTGCTGGATCACGTCGGTCGCGAAGCACCCAAACTGGTCGAAGATCTTGTGCCGCAAACGCTTTCCCTTAGCCTCTTGCTTAAGGTCTTGCGCGGTCTGTTGGCAGAAGATGTACCGATCCGAGATATGCGCAGCATTGTGGAAACACTGGCAGAACATGCGCCGCGCATTCTGGCACCCGGAGCAGTGGCTCCAGGGAATGAGGCGGGCGAGCTCCTGGCGGTTCTGCGGGTCGCTCTGGGTCGCGCCATTGTGCAGCAGTGGTTCCCCGGTGAAGGCGAGTTGCGAGTGATTGGTCTGGATGCGCGTCTGGAACGGGTTATGACGCAGGCGCTGACCAGTAGCGGCGCCCTGGAGCCGGGGCTGGCCGAGTCAGTGCTTAGCGATGCCATGCGTGCCGCCCAGTTCCAGGAAGAGCACGGGGACCCGCCTGTGCTGGTGGTGCCGCCGGTTCTGCGGGCCACCTTGTCCCGTTTCTTGCGTCACCACATCCCACAACTGGGTGTCTTGTCTAACGCTGAAATCCCTGAAGAACGCATCCTTCGGGTCACCACCATTATTGGTCAGTCTGAATGAATATAAGTCGCTTTTTTGGTAGTACCAGCCGTGAAGCCATGCGTCAGGTACGCATTGCGCTGGGCCCTGATGCCTTGATTGTGTCCAACCGTCGCGTGAATGGCGGGGTGGAAATTTTGGCTACCGATTCAAGTTCGGTGCCCGGCGGTGCCACCGAGCGTGCTCCCGTGCCGGGTAATGTGCCGCATCAAGCGGCGGGCATCCGTCAGCAGGAAATGACAGCGCCACCGGCTGGTGACAATGTCATGGGGGCTATTGGCGCTTTGCGTGGTGCCCTGGAAGGGCGCATGGACGATCTGGTCTGGAGCCACCAGATGCGCCGCTCGCCAGTAGCGGTGAATTTGTTCCAGAGCTTATTGGCACAAGGTTTCAGTACCGCCTTGTTACGGGCCATGCTCAAGCGCTTGCCCGAAGAACTGGGTGCACGTGCGGCTTTGCAATGGGTGCGTACCGAGCTGGAAACCCATTTGCCGGTGTTGCGGGCCGAGGATACGTTGTGGCAGCCCGGTCTGGCTCTGGCCTTGGTGGGGCCGACGGGCGTGGGTAAAACCACCACCCTGGCTAAGCTGGCTGCTCGTGCGGTGCGCCGCTTTGGTCCCGATAAAGTCGTTTTGTTGACGACCGATACCTACCGGATTGGTGCGCACGAACAGTTAAAAATTTATGGCGACCTGATGCGGGTGGCCGTTCATATCGTGCAAGACGTGGCCCAGCTGCGTAGTGTGATGCTGGGCGTGCGGCCGGATCAAGTTATCTTGATCGACAATATGGGTATCAGCCAGCGTGACCGCTATGTGCGTGAGCAGGCAGCTTTGCTGGCCGGTGCCGGACGCCGGGTGCAACGTTTACTGGTTCTGAATGCTGCCAGCCAGGGCGACACCTTGGACGAAGTCGCGCGTAGCTATACCCAGGACGGCGGTACACCATTAAGCGGTTGCATCATCTCTAAAGTGGATGAGGCGATCAAGCTGGGCGGGCCTTTGGATACTGCCATCCGCTTCAAGCTCCCCATTCATTACGTCTCCAACGGACAAAAAGTCCCTGAAGATTTACGCTTCATGAGCCCAGCTGAACTGGTCGATTCCGCTTTGCAGGTGCGCGAGAGCCAACGGCCGTTGTACGCTCCCACATCAGGCGACCTGGCTGCTCTGCTGGAAACGGGTGGGCAATCGGTTCAAGAACAGCAAGCGGAGCAAGAACGCCGTGCTCGCGTCTTGCCGCGCCTCTTGTCCGCCGCTTCGGCGGGTGGTCCTATCGCTCTGGAGCAAGCACGCCGTGCAGCGGCTGATCTGGATGAGCGTCTGGCCTGCGCCGAAGCCTATGACTTCTGGCGTGATCTGCATGCCCAAAATGAGGCGGTTCAAGATGGCGCCGCAGCGCAACGCGCCGAAGGCTTGATGCGAGCCGCCTGCCAGGAAGTCAGCGAAGGTAATGTGTCGCGCTTGCTGGTCATTCATGCCGACCATCAGCCTGTGGGAAGCCAGGAACAATGCTCCTTCAGCTTTCTGTTCAGCCCCAAAGGGCAGGCGCTAAGCGTTCCGTATTATCAGCGCCAGACGCCATCTCAATGGTCAGATGTACGAGGCGTTCGCAGTCTGGAGCGGCCCAGTGCCACTCAGGCCCTGAATCAGGCCATGCAAGTGCTCAATACCCAGGCTCAGCCCGTGAGTTTGCTGCATATCTTTGAAGGTGGTTCGCCCACTATGTGGCGCCAATGGGCAGATGTGGAAGCCGACTGGTTGGCCTTGATTCCGGGGGCAACGTCTTTGTGGCATAAGGACGGCAAAACCACGCCCAATGCCTTGGACAAGCAGCTGGCGTTTCATGCCATTCCTGATCTGGCCGCTCGCCTGCATCTGGAAACGCTGGGTCGCGCCCGCTTGGGTGAAATCGCCTTGTGGTACGCCGTAGAGCCTGTGCAGTTGCGACAGCGTAATGCCGAGCCGGTGCATCTGGAGCTGATTGTCTTGCGTACCGTGCGTCGTCATGATGGCAAAGTGTTGAAAACCCGTTTTGCCCTGATGCATCAGCGTGCAGGCTCGGAGGCCATCGCTCCGGCCAGCCTGGCTTGCTACATGATGCTGCGTAGCGAAGTGCAGGAAATGACTCGGCTTTTAGGGGCGGTGCGTGCCATTTTGCCCGCCAGCAATTCCGAGTTTGAAGAAGAGCTCAATTTGTTGGCCGCCGCGCAATTGACCTTGGCATCTTGGGACTTGCTGCAAGCTCCGGATAATTTGGGTGTGCGCCAGCTGTGTGCCCGCCTCTTGGGTAAAGAGGGCTTGAAGTCCGGGCAATCAGTGGATGCGCTGGTGAAGATGCTGGTGCTGAAAGAGGCGATGAGCTAAAAACCCACGAAGTAAAAAAAGCCTGCCCTTGCGGCAGGCTTTTTTCTATTGGTTCAGCGCCTTTATCTATCTAGCCTTAAACCTTAAGGCTGAGCGATGATTGTGTGCTCTGTGTCTTGCCCGACGCATCGTAAAAGGTGTTGCGGCCTGTGAAAGCCTCTAGGGCATCCAGGTTCTGCTGGGTGTCAGTCAAAAAGGTATCAACCAAAATACGGTTGTTGTCGCTGGCGTTGCGCACTTTCTCGCTCAGATCAATCAGCTGTTCCAGTTCGGCTTCCAGCTCATCGGTTTCTGCCGCGTGGCGCAGCCCTTGACCGTCATTATTCAGGCCGCGCGCTTGCAACAGGTCGGCACGGGCCAGATCCAGTTTCTCGATACGTTCCACTAGCTGATATTTACGCAGCGTAATCTGGGCCAGTTCCTGTGGCTCAAAGGCGCGCAGCAGCAGGGTGCTTTCTTCTAGCAACAGTTGTTCAAAATCGAGCAGGGCTTGGTGTTGATCGGCAAGGCAGGTTTGCAAAGACATGGCCGTTTTAGATGAATTACTTGAGAAGATCGCGCACAGAGGCAATCAGGGAGTCGGCAATCCGACTGGTATCAATTTTGAGCTCGCCTGCTGCAATGGCCTCGCGCAAGGCCTCGACTTTTTTCATGTCTACGTCGGCGCTGCTGTCTTGCAGCGAATTGAGCTGGCGTGCTGCAGCGCTGAAGTCCACTTCGCTAGTGCTGCTGCTATTGCTGTACGCGTGACGCGCACGATGGGCTGTCGTGCTGCGTTCAGTAGCAGACGTTTCAGCAAGGGGTGTTTTGAGGGGGGATGGGCTGATCTTCACGTTTTCCTCCGTGCGGCCTGTTCTTTGCGTTGATCTTGTAACGGCGCTCTGGACGCAAACTTTAGCATGCTCATCAGATTTAGTTTAAAGAATGACCTGGACCGTGGACGCATCCAATACGGTGGCCGAAATCACTTGCCCCGAACTGGCCTTGATCTGGATCTGGGTACCCGGTGCGCCACTTTGTAGTGCCTGGCCTTCGCCGGTCGCCATAAAACCCATGCCGCGTGCAATGGTGCGCACCGTCTGGCCGCGCATCACCGACTGTGGGTCGCGCAGGGCCGAGCTGCGAACCGGGCTGCCTAAAGGAATGCGTTGGCTGGCAACGTAGCCGATGATCTGGTTGGGATCAATCGCTACACCATTGGCCAGACTCAGTAGATCGCCCTCGCGCTCCAGCAGATCGTCCTGATTGATGGTCTCGCCCGGATTGATGCGCCGATTGGTGACGTAATAAAGACCCTGAACAGAAAGCGTGGCTCCAAGAGAGGTGCTCCAGCTTTGTGGGCTCAGGCAGCGTATGCCTATGCTCATTCGGGATCGCAGGCGCTGGCCGCTGGGCAGAAAAACCTGGCTTTGAGTGCAGGCCGGCATGGCGTTCAAGCGGGTCGAGTCCAAGGTGATCGTGGCGATGCCCGGATACATCTGCGCGTGCTTGAGTAAATAGTCCTGCGCCTGGTCCTGCATAGCCTGAACGCTCAGGGGGCTGGCGCTCTCTTGAGCGCGCGCTGGCAGCGTTGCGCCCAGGGCGAACACGCACACGCAGATCAGGAGTCTATATAAGGTCATGACTGAATTTTACGGACTCAGCCGCCAGGTCAAGAGCTGAACTGGCCGATAAATAGCGTTTTGTTCCCGGGTTTGTGATGGGGCTGCTCTGGCTACCATTCTGTTATGGCGGTGAAAGGGCGTGCGCGCGTTCACTGGATCTCAAACTTGAACACAGAATTGGCTTGACTCCATGATTGATCGCATTGGTGAGCACCTGAAGTTTTACCAGACGGCCTTGGCGGTACGCCAGGAGCGCCAGGAGGTGTTGGCCTCCAATATTGCTAATGCCGATACGCCTGACTATAAAGCTCGGGATATGGACTTTACGGCGACCTTGAAGGCTGCTTTAGGGGGGCAGGGCCAGATGGCATTGCCCAATACCCATTTGTCCCTGACGTCGGCTCGCCATATTCCCGCCCAGGCGGAGCGTCTGCCTAGTAGTGACGAGTTGCTGTATCGCGTCCCTGTGCAACCCTCCCTTGACGGCAATACGGTCGAGATGGATGTGGAGCGCATGCAATTTGCCGATAACACCCTGCACTATCAAAGCACGATCAACCTGGCGTCCCAGCGTTTGAAAGGCTTGATGGCTGCCCTGCAACAGTAATAGCGAGTCCCCATGTCCAGTTTCAGTATTTTCCAGATTGCCGGTTCTGCCATGACGGCGCAGTCACAGCGCCTGAACGTGTCGGCCAGCAATGTGGCTAACGCCGACAGCGTGCTTGGGCCAGATGGCCAGCCTTATAAAGCTCGCCAAGTTGTGTTTCAGATGACCCCCCAGGGCAATAGTCCGATCGGTGGCGTGCAAGTGGTGGGCGTGCAAGAAAGCAATGCACCCGGCCGTTTGCAATATGACCCCGGCAATCCCTATGCCGACGAGCAAGGCTACGTAACGATGCCCAATGTGGATGTGGTGGCCGAGACCGTCAATATGTTGGCCGCCTCGCGCTCGTATCAGGCCAATGTGGAAGTGGTGAACACCTCCAAGAATCTGATGTTGCGCACCTTGACCATTGGTCAGTAAGCCGGTTTACGGAAGATAAAGCATGAGCACAGTTAATAACGATCGCACCGCTCTGGACCCTACTTCAGGGGCGATGGCCGGGATAGATGCCCGCAACAAAAGTGCAATGGCCGAAACGGAAGACCGTTTTCTGACCATGTTGATTACGCAGCTGCGCAATCAAGATCCCTTAAATCCCATGGATAACGCCCAGGTCACGACCCAAATGGCGCAGATGTCCACGGTGGCCGGGATTCAGCAATTGAATACCACCTTGATGGCAGTAGCCGGGCAGATGGATGTCAGCCAGTCCATGCAGGCTGCCAATCTGATTGGCAAGGAAGTCCTGGTGCCGGGCGAGAAAGTCGCACTGGGTACGAGTAGTGAGGGCGAGAAAGTTGCGATGCCTTTTGGTATTGACCTGGTGAGCGGTACGACATCGACCACGATCTTTATTAAAGACAGCAGCGGCAAGGTGGTGCGCGAGTTTGATGAAGGCCCGATGCAAGCCGGGGTCTATTCCAAAGAATGGGATGGCTTGGATAACGATGGTTTACCCCTGGCCGATGGTGCGTACACCGTCAGTGTGCTGGCCAGTAATGATGGCACGGCCGTCACAGCCAGCCCATTGACCCATGGAAAGGTCGATAGCGTGGCGTACACCTCCAGCGGCTTGATGCTGGATCTTGGCCTGGCGGGTTCATTCTCCCTGCTGGATATACGCAAAATCATGTAAGTGCCGCGTGCCCCATAAGCGGGCTGGGCCAACACGACATTAAAAGGAAAGTTCATGAGCTTCGGACAAGGATTGAGTGGCTTGAACGCCGCCTCCCAAAACCTGGATTCTATTGGCAATAACATCGCCAACTCGGGAACCGTCGGCTACAAAGCCTCGACAGTGCAGTTTGCGGACGTATATGCCAACTCGCGCGTGGGTCTGGGTGTGCAGGTATCGCGCGTCAGCCAGCGTTTCTCGGTTGGTAACGTCAGCAACTCGGGCAATCAGTTCGATATGGCGATTGACGGTGAAAAAGGCCTGTTCCGTCTGGAGCAAAGCAATGGTGCGGTGCTGTTCTCGCGTAATGGTCAGTTCTACCCGGACAAGGCTGGCTATCTGATCAACGCCCAAGGGCACTATCTGACAGGTTACGGCGTGGGCAGCAGCGAGCTGCAGCGCATGCAAGTGCCATCGGCCAACGTGCCTCCCAAAGCCACAACAGCCCTGGACTTCAAACCTAATCTGCCCGGTGGTGCCGCAGCGATTCCGACAGAAGATGCGAGTGGCAATCCCATCAATACCTTCGATCCCAAAGACAACACCACTTATAGCGAATCGTTCAGCTACTCGGTTTATGACTCGCTGGGCAACAGCCACGAAATTTCCCAGTACTTCGTCAAACGCCCCTCCAATGGGGCCGGTGAAAGCGTGTGGGACGTGTACTACATGGAAGGCAGCACACCCTTGTCGCCCGCCAGCGCCACCATGACCTTTAATGGTTCAGGCGTGATGACCAGCCCTAATCCGGCTACCGTCAATGTGACCTTGGCGAACCCAGGCGGGAATGCGTCGCCTGCGGATGATCTGGTGTTTGACGTGCGCTACACCGGTACCACACAGTTCGGTGGTGAGTTCGCCAAGGGCAAGCCTTATCAGGATGGTTACGCCACAGGTGAATATGCCAGCATGAGCATCGACAAGGACGGCACCATGGTCGCCGCCTACACCAACGGTGTGACCCAGCGTTTGGGTTCTCTGGTCTTGGCTGACTTCAGCAACCTGCAAGGTTTGCGTCCCGTGGGCGGTAACGCTTGGGCGGAAACAGGGGAATCGGGTCAACCTATTTTGGGTCGTCCCGGCGAGAACGGTCTGGCGTCCATTAAAGGGCAGGCGGTGGAGGACTCCAACGTGGATATGGGGCAGGAACTGGTCAATATGATTATTGCCCAGCGTACCTACCAGGCTAATGCCCAGACTATCAAGACGCAGGATCAGGTTCTGCAAACCCTGGTCAATCTGCGTTAAGAGCTGACATGGATCGCCTGATTTATACCGCCATGAATGGCGCCCAGCGCACGCTGGAACAGCAAGACGTCATTACCAACAACTTGGCCAATGTGAACACGTCCGGTTTTCGCCAGCAGTTGGCGTATTACCGCTCCGTGCCGGTGAGCAGTGATGTGGGCTCGCAAACCCGTGTGGCAACTGCCACGGTGACACCGGGCAGCCGTTTCCAGCCGGGCGCCATGGCCGAAACCGGCAATGCGCTGGATGTCGCCATTGCTGGCGAGGGCTGGTTTGCAGTGCGTGCGCTTGATGGTCAGGAAGCGTATACACGAGCAGGCGATCTGCTCGTGAATGCCCAGAACCAGCTGGTGACGCAGGCAGGTTTACCTGTTCTGAGCACCGATGGGCAAGTCATGGAAATCCCGGATCGCGGCACGGTCACCTTCTCCAGCGACGGTCAACTGACCGCTCTGGGCGCAGGTGATAACCCGCGAGACATCCAGGTCATGGGCCAGTTGAAAATGGTTAATCCTCCCTCAGCCGATTTGTTGCGCGGCCAGGATGGCTTGTTCCGCTTGAGTAATGGGGGTGTGGCCCAGCCAGACCCATCGGTGAGCATGGTCTCGGGCTTTATTGAGAAAAGCAATGTGAACCCGGCTGAAGCGATGGTGGCCATGATTTCCAATTCCCGCCGCTTTGAAAACCAGATGAAGATCATCCAGGATGCCGCTGCGCGCGAAGATCGGGCCAACTCTCTTCTTTCATTTAACGGCTAAGCCGCGCTGATTGCGCGTGTTTTAGTTCAAGGATTGCACACATGATTCGCTCTCTGTGGATTGCCAAGACTGGTCTGGAAGCTCAGCAGACCAATATGGATGTCATCTCCAATAACTTGGCTAACGTGAATACCGTCGGTTTCAAACGTACCCGTGCCTTGTTTGAAGACTTGATGTATCAAACCCTGCGTCAGCCAGGTGCCCAAGTGGGTGCGGCCAACCAGCTTCCTACCGGCTTGCAGATCGGTACCGGTGTGCGCACGGTGGCAACCGAGCGTATCCATACCCAGGGTGATATGAAGCACACGGGTCACAATATGGACATCGCCATTCAAGGTAGCGGTTTCCTGCAGGTGGAGATGCCGGACGGCACGTTTGCCTACACCCGTGATGGCAGTTTGCAGCGTGACCAGAATGGTCAGCTGACGACGGCAGGCGGTTATCCGATTCAGCCCCCCATCAACATTCCGGACAATGCCCTGGAATTGACGATTGGCCCGGACGGCACCGTGTCGGTGACACAACCCGGCGCAGCCGGTGCCAGCGTGGAAGTAGGCCAGTTGCAACTGAGCACGTTCGTGAATCCGGCCGGTTTGCAAAGCAAGGGCGAGAACTTGTACATCGAAACGGATGCATCGGGCGCGGCCAACTTCCTGCAACCGGGCATGGATGGTGCCGGTCTGGTTATGCATAAGTACAACGAAACGTCCAACGTGAACGTGGCCGAGGAACTGGTCAATATGATCAGCACCCAACGTGCCTACGAAATCAACAGCAAGGCCGTGTCGACGGTGGACCAGATGTTGGCTCGCCTGACACAGATGTAAATCTAAAGAGATCGTGACAATGTTCCAAGCTCTGATGAGCCGTCTTGCGCTGTGTGCGGTTGTGGCCCTGTCCGGTTGTGCGTTGGTGCCGCCTGAAGATGTGGTGACTGGCCCCTTGACGGCGGCGCCGCCACCGGCCATTCCCGCAGCGGTTGTGGCCAATGGCTCTATCTACCAACCCTCGGCCTATGGCAGCTATCCACTGTTTGAAGACAGACGGCCTCGTAATGTAGGCGACATTGTCACCATCATGATCCAGGAGCGAACCAACGCTGCGAAGAACGTGTCAACCAACACGGATCGGACGGGCAGTGGTGGCCTGGATTTTGTGGGTGTCCCATCCTTCCTGCCTAATGAAGTGGGCAGCAAGCAGAACTTTGAAGTCTCGGGCTCGAACAAGGCCCAAGGCAAAGGCTCCAGCCGTGCGGACAACACCTTTAGCGGCACCTTGACCACCACTGTCGTGGGTGTCTTGCCCAACGGGAATTTGCAGGTGGCGGGTGAAAAGCAAATCGCTATTAACCGGGGCAGCGAGCATATCCGCTTTTCCGGTGTGGTGGACCCGCGCTCCATTACGGGCAGCAATACGGTGTCGTCCACCCAGGTGGCCGATGCGCGTATCGAGTTTCGTAGCAAAGGGGTTATGGACGAAGTCCAGACCATGGGCTGGCTACAGCGTTTTTTCCTGAATATTTCCCCGTTCTGAGCCTTTTGCTTGTTATGGCGTTCTCCATGAGTCGTACTCGTTTTTTCTCTTATCGCTCTGTGCTGCAAGCGGCTCTGCTGGCGGCAGGTCTGCTGCTGGCACCCGTCAGCCAGGCCGAACGCATCAAGGATCTGGCATCCATTCAGGGTGTGCGCGATAACCCGCTGATCGGTTACGGCCTGGTGGTAGGGCTGGATGGCAGTGGGGATCAGGTGCGTCAGGCGCCCTTCACCCAGCAAAGCTTGACCAATATGTTGTCCCAGTTAGGGGTGACGATTCCCCAGGGCAGCAATATGCAGCTCAAGAACGTCGCTGCCGTCATGGTGACGGCGCGTCTGCCTGCCTTTGCCCGTCCCGGTCAGGCCGTGGACGTGGTGGTGTCCTCCATGGGGAATGCCAAAAGCCTGCGGGGCGGCACCTTGCTGATGACGCCCCTGAAAGGGGCGAACGGTCAGGTCTACGCCATTGCACAGGGCAATTTGCTGGTGGGCGGGGCAGGGGCGGAAGCCGGTGGTTCTAGTGTGCAAGTCAATCAGTTAAATGGCGGCACGATTCCCGGCGGCGGCACGGTCGAGCAAAGTGTGCCCACGACCTATGCGCGGGATGGCGTGATCAATCTGGAAATGAATTCTTCAGATTTTGGTTCTGCCCAGAATGTAGTGGCCGCCTTGAATAAACAGTTTGGTCCTTCTACCGCTACGGCCTTGGATGGCCGCCTGATTCAGGTTCGTGGTCCTTTGGACCCGCAGGCCCAGACCGCTTTTATTTCCCATGTTGAAAACTTGCAAGTGAACTTGCCGCCGGCACGGGCTCGTGTGGTGATCAATGCGCGTACCGGCTCGGTGGTCATGAACCGCACGGTGACGATTGATGAAGCCGCCATTGCCTACGGCAATCTGTCCGTGGTCATCAGTCGCCAGCCGCAGGTCAGCCAGCCAGACACGCCGTTTGGTGGTGGTCAGACTGTGGTGGCCGATAGCACGCAGATCGAAATGCGCAGTGATAGTGGTTCGCTGCAACGTGTGAAAACCAGCGCCAATCTGGCCGATGTGGTGCGTGCGCTCAATGCCTTGGGTGCGACCCCTCAAGACTTGTTGTCCATTTTGCAGAACCTGAAAAGCGCGGGCGCTTTGCGGGCTGATCTGGAGATCATCTAATGACGGTGCAGTACTTTCCACGTCCGGGGGCTAGTTCCCAGGTGTCGATTTTTGACCCTCAGCAACTGGCTCAGCTACGTCGGCAAGCCGGGCAGGACAGTCAGAATCAAAACACCCAGCTGCAAGTGGCCCGTCAGTTTGAATCCCTGTTTATTCAGAATATTTTGAAGCAGGCGCGAGCGGCCAATCCTGAAGGCGGCATGTTTGACACGCAGTCCGTGCGTATGGCGCAAAGCCTGGGCGATGAGCAATTGGCGATGCAGTTGGCTGACCCTGGTATTGGGCTGGCCAAGGCTTTGCAAGCTCAAATGAGTGGGCAAGATAGTGAGCCCTTTGGTGTCGCTTCGCATGATCCAGAAGCAGCCCGCTCGCGTCGTCCGGACCTGCGTTCGCGTATGCCCAACGACCGCTCCATCGATGCGGCGTCGATTGCTGAGTTGATCGACAAGCTCAGCAACAACACTACGATTCAGCGCGTGTATTCCTCGATTCAGGGTGCGCCTAACCATATTCGCCAGTTTGTGGACCGTATGAATACGGCGGCCAAAGTGGCTGCCGAAGACAGTGGTGTACCTGCCAAGCTGATTTTGAGCCAGGCAGCACTGGAGTCGGGTTGGGGCAAGCGTGAAATTATGCATGCCGATGGTTCCACCAGCCATAACCTGTTTGGGATCAAAGCCACACCGTCCTGGAAAGGGAAAACGGTGGAGGTGATGACCACCGAATATCAAAATGGCGTGGCCCGCAAAATGACGCAAACCTTTCGTGCTTACGATTCGTACGCGGATTCTTTTGCTGATTACGCCCGCCTGATTGGTAATAACAAGCGCTATGAAAGCGTAAAACAAGCGGCATCGCCTCAAGAGGCGGCACAGCGCATTCAGGACGCGGGCTACGCCACTGACCCCTCCTACGCAAAAAAACTGATCTCCATCATGGCTTACTTCGATGGTGGCAAGTCTTAATTATTGATACAGGTCTAAATATTGCACCAAGGTAGCCGTTAAAAAGCAGCATGTTCATTTTTCGCCTTGGACACTACGGACCGGGCAGGACAGAAAGGATTTGATATGAATCTCGCCAACCTTGGTATTACCGGCTTGTATGCTGCTCAAAAGCGCATGCAGGTGACGGGCCACAATATTAATAATATCGATACCGCTGGCTATAACCGCCAATCGGTCTTGGTTGAGACGGCCGGCTCGGTAGGGGGCAGCGGTGGTTACTATGGCCGTGGTGTACAGGTCGTTACCGTACAACGCTCCCACGACAACTTTCTGTATCAGCAACTGGTACGTTCGCAAACGGCCGGTGCAGCCTTGGTCAGCTATGGTACGGAAATCGCCCAGCTGGACAATCTGTTCTCGGACCGCACGGTAGGGATCAGTCCCGCCTTGCAGAACTTCTTTAATGGTCTGGAAGCCGTCGCTTCGCAGCCTGCTGACTCCTCGGCGCGCCAGGAACTGCTGGGCCGCGCTGAAAGTCTGGCGACCCAGATTCGTGACGCGACGTCCTACATGAACCGCGTCAGCGAGAACATCAATACCCAGGTAGGCACCACGGTTACCCAGATTAATAGCTATCTGGAACGTATTGATAACGTCAACAAGCAGATTGTGTCCGCCAAAGGCACTACGCCCGGTCACGAGCCTAACGACTTGCTGGATCAGCGCGAACAGCTGGTGGCCGAGTTGGGCCAACTGATTGATGTGCGTACGGTTGAGCAGGATGGACGCTTAAGTGTGACCACCGCAGGCGGCCAGATGCTTCTGGGTGGCGAGCGCGTCTACCCCTTGCACGCCGTGCGTTCGGCGGAGAACCCCGAGCGTATCGTTGTCGGCTTTACCTCTGCCTTGAACGTGGACGGCAAGATGGTGGTGTCCGAGTTCCGCGAAGGAACGATTAAGGGCGGCACCTTGGGTGGCTTGTTGCAGTTCCGCCAGGAAAGTCTGGAACCGTCTATCAGTAGCCTGGGCCGTCTGGCCGTGGGCCTGGCTCACGCGGTGAACGATATTCACCGTCAAGGCGTGGACTTGAAGGGCGAACCCGGCAAAGACTTGTTCAGCGTCAGTGGTCCGAAAATTCTGGCCAATGGCAATAACCCGGTCAGCAGCGGTATACCCGGTGTGTCGTTTTACAAAGACCCGGTTGATCCTGCAGACCTCAGCAAAGGCTACACCCAGCCGGTTGATCAACTGACAGGGGATAACTACCGTATCGAACGAGTGGATGGCCGCTTTCAGCTGCGTAATTTGAGCAGTAATGATGTCACCCCCTTGAACGGCCCCGACAAGAATGGCGGCATTACGCGTGTTGATGGCTTGGAAATTGATGTTTCCAGCCTGGAAACCAAATCCCAGGATGGCGATTCCTGGCTGGTTCAGCCTACCGCCAACGCCGGTAGCAGCCTGCAGGTTGAGATCAAGCGTCCCCAGGACATTGCTGCCGCCGATAACGATACCGGTTCGGCTAACGGTGCGATCGCCCAGAAACTGGCAGATCTGCGTAATACCAAAGTGCTGGCCGATGGCTCTTTGAGCCTGAATGATTCCTTTGGCCAGATTGTGAACCGCATTGCCGTGCAAACACAGCAAAACGGTACCGCTGCCAAAGCGCAATTGAAACTGATCGAGCAGAACTACGCGGCTCAGCAATCCTTGTCCGGCGTGAACAAGGACGAGGAATACATCATGCTCCAGCGTTACCAGGAGCAATACCAGGCGGCTGCCCGCCTGATTGATGTCAGCTCGCAGATGTTTGACACCCTTTTAGGCCTCCGTAGTTGAGTACGGCTCTTTAGTCTTGAAATTGGAACCTTGCTATGCGTATTAGTTCTTCTCTTTTCTTTCAGACGGGCCTGAACTCGATTAACAAGCAGCAGTCCGATCTGATGCGCGTTTTTCAGCAAATGAGCACGCAAAAACGGATGATCACTCCCTCCGATGATCCCTTGGCCTCTGCTCAGACCATCAACCTGGCGCAAGCCCAGGCTATGGACAAGCGCTACGGTGAAAACCGGGAAGTGGCCATGCGCTCGCTGGGTGAAGAGGAAAATATTTTGAATGCGGTGAATCTGCAGTTGCAGGGGGTTCAGACTCGTCTGGTGGAAGCTGCTACAGGTACCTTGTCCGATGCGGATCGGAGTACGTTGGCGACGGTCATGGAAAGCTCATTAGAGACCCTGCTTGGTTTCGCCAATACTAAAGACGGTTCGGGCCAGTATTTGTTCTCTGGCTCTCAAGGTACAACCCAGGCTTTTGAGCGTACGGGTAACACTTACTCCTATAAAGGCGACGGTAATAGCCGTGATGTTCAGGTTGAGCAGACCCGTCAGCTGGACGTTGCAGACCATGGCCGCACAGTGTTCGAACGTGCTAATCCGGGCTCCGCGTCGTATTTCACTCAGGCCAACAGTAATGCTGGCACAGCCGTAGTGAGCAGCCCCAATGGGAACTCCACCCTGCCCGGTGCAGAAGCCAATTACACCATCCGCTTTACTTCGGAAACCGAGTATGACATCGAGGTCAACGGCGCGGTGGTCAGCCAGGGCGTACTGGATGAAAACGAGCGTCAGCGTATTAGTTTGCCCGGTGGTGTGAGCGTTCAGATTGAAGGCAAGCCTGAAGTGGGTGACAGCTTTACGGTCAGCTCGGTAGACGGTGCCAGCTCAGATGAAATGAGCCTGTTTAATACTTTGCAATCCGTTGTTGATGCCTTAAGAAAGCCGGTGAGTGGAGATCCCGCCGCTCAAGCAGAGTTTCGCAACGTCATGAACTCGGCCATGCAACGTATTGGTGAGAACTTCGATAACGTGCAGACGGTGATTTCCTCGGTCGGTACACGCATGAACGAGATTGATGCCTTGAGCGCCAACGGTGCAGCCCGTGCCCTGAGTTACACCAATGAACTCTCGCGTCTGGAAGATCTGAACCCGTTTGATGCCTCCACCCAGCTGCAGCTGCGTAAAGCGGCCCTGGAAATGTCGGCCCTGGCGTTCCAGACGATTCAGAGCATGAGCTTGTTCAATATGAATCGCTAGGACTGAGTTCCTTTTTTAAGTGGTTTTTCCTTAACCGGCAGTCAAGCACCACGTGCAGGAATCTTCTATGCTTTTTAAGAATTTGAGTCTGAAGGTCGGTATGACCTTTTGTATCGCTACTTTGATGGCATTGACAGTGGCCATGGCAGGCTGGGCGCTGTATTACTTTCACGGCCTGCTGGCATTGGGTTCGGGCGACAAGGTCATGCGTACCTTGCAGGAGCAGCAGAGCACCTTCAATATTATTTTGATCGTGGTGTTGGTTCTGGCTGTCTTGCTGGGCCTGGCGGCAATTAGCTACTTCTTTCGCCGTGTCGTGCGTCCTTTAGGCGACTTTGCCGCGTATTTTGACGCGATTGCCAAAGGTGACTTGACTCAGCGTATCCGCGTGCTGACCGCCAATGAAATTGGCGACTTGTTTGAGTCTCTGGGGCGCATGCAGGAATCCCTGGTCAAGACCACCACTACGGTGCGTCTGGGCCTGGAAGAGATCCACGCAGGTGCTCAGGAAATTGCCCAGGGCAATACCAACATCAGCAGCCGTACAGAAGAACAGGCCGCTTCCTTGCAGCAAACAGCAGCCAGCATGGAACAGCTCGCCGGCACCGTGCGCCAGAACGCCGACAACGCCCAACAAGCCAACCAGTTGGCAGCAACGGCTTCGGATGTGGCGCATCGTGGCGGCAGTGCCGTCAATGAAGTGGTTGCGACCATGCAAGGGATTTCGGCCAGTTCCAACAAGATTTCCGACATTGTTGGCGTCATTGACAGCATTGCCTTCCAGACCAATATTCTGGCGCTGAACGCGGCCGTTGAAGCCGCCCGTGCTGGTGAGCAGGGCAAGGGTTTTGCGGTAGTGGCCGCTGAAGTGCGAGCCTTGGCTCAGCGCAGTGCCCAGGCCGCTCGTGAAATTACCGGCCTGATTGAAGACTCGGTGCGTAAAGTCACCGAAGGCTCTTCGCAGGTCGAGCGTGCCGGTGCCACCATGCAGGAAATTGTGGACTCTGTGCGTCGTGTGACTGACATCATGGGTGAAATCACTGCAGCCACAATTGAGCAGTCTTCCGGGATTGATCAGGTGAACCGCGCGGTGTCTCAGATGGATGAAACCACGCAGTACAACGCGCGGTTGGTCGAACAGGCAGCCTTGGCTTCGTCGGGCTTGAGCGAACAGGTCACCAAGGTCAATCAGGCCATTGGCTTTTTCCGCTCCCCCGGCACTGAAGTCATTGATGTCAGTGCTCGCCGTGTGGCGAACCGCCGCAGTGTGGCTGCCAGCAAGCCCGAATCTGAGCATCGCCGTAGCTCCACCTTGAAAAACGGTGCGTCGGCGGTAAAAACCAACAGCCCGACCAAAGGTTTGTCGGCACCCGCCAAGGCGGCTCCAGCGACTAAAACCGCTGCTGAGCAGGACGATAGCCAACGCCTGTTGCGTCCCGATCTGAGCGGCAAAAAGAGCAGTAGCGCATCTTCGGATGATGATTGGGAGGAGTTTTAATGTCGTATACCCGACTGAGTACCTGGGTCGGGCTGGGACGTAAGACGCTGATCGGTTTGTGCTTGCTAAGCCTGGCGGCCTGCGCCACCCAGGGTTCTTCCTTCAAGTCATCGGGACTGAATGATTTGGTCTTGGGCCAAAGTACCCGTGCCGATGCCGAGCTGTCCTTGCAAGGCCGTCCTCATCAGGTCTACCGACAGCTCGATGGCAGTGAAATGGCCGTGTGGTTCCAGGGTACGACCCTGGCTACCGATGCGGTTTACTTCCGACAAGAACTGTGGCTTCAATTCGATGCCCAGGGGCGTTTCCAGCAAGTGGTCAAACGCAGCCATATTCCTTCTATGTATCGCGAGCAGGCGCGCAGCGCCACCACAGGCTCGGTCACGATTGAACACCCTGGCACGGACATGATCACCATCTTGCCGGTCAGCCACTAGAGTTTTCTTTGGATTTAGCAAATGCTGGGTATTGAAAGCAGTCTTCCGTCCGCGTCCCGCGCTTCTAAACGTCGTTCTTCCAAATCTTTTCGCCCCAACCTGAAAGCCGCCTCGGGTCTGAAGATCAGCACCTTGCTGATGATTTGCATGGGTCTGCTCCTGTTGCTGATCGTGGCTGTCGGTGGCTTGGCCGCTTACTACCTGCAGCAAAGCGGTGATTCGCTGCGTACGATTAATCGTCAGGCCGATCGTTCCGTGCAGGTACTGCAGCTGAACAACAACATGATGGAAGCCCGTGTCAGCTTGATGAGTGCGGCGCGTTTTTATCAGGAAGCGGGCATTGATAACGATGCCAATCTGGTACAAAGCGCCGACAATGCCGTGATCATGGCGACCCAAAAACTGGACGAGGTGCGTAAGGCCTTTGCGGACATTCGGAGCAATATGCCGACTGAGCCGGAGTTGCGTCGTCTGGCCATGGGTTTGGTGGCCTCCTATCAGGCTTATCTGGATGATGGCGTCGAGCCTATGGTCCAGGCCCTGGAAACACGCGACTACAGTACTTTTTACTTTGTCAGTGAAGGTTTTGGGGTGCTGCGCGCTGCTACCTTCCAATTCCGTATTGAAGAGCTGAGCAAGTTCTACAACGACCTGGCCGACCAGTTGCTGGAACAGGCCGAGTTGCAAACTCGTGTTGCCAACACTGCGATTGCTCTGGGCTTATTGCTTGGGCTGATTATTATTGTTGTCCTGCGTTTGGTGCTGGGTCGTACTGCTCTGACGCCTCTGCGTGAAGCAGGCGTGCATTTTGACCATATTGCCAATGGCGATCTGACCAAGAAAATTACCTACCGCTCCGCTAATGAAGTGGGTGTTCTGTATGACGCCATGCGTCGCATGCAGCAAAGCCTGCAAGGTATTGTGCTGACGGTGCGCCAAGGTGTGGACGAGATTGCATCGGGTTCTTCGCAAATTTTTGCCGGTAATACGGACCTTAGCTCCCGTACCGAGCAACAGGCTGCCGCCTTACAGGAAACGGCCGCCAGTCTGGAAGAACTGGCCAGCACGGTGCGCCAGAATGCGGACAATGCTCACCAAGCGGATCAGCTTGCCCATAATGCGGCCAAGGTGGCCCGTCAGGGTGGCGAATCGGTGGGTGCCGTGGTTAACACCATGAACCAGATTTCGGCTCGTTCCGGTCAGGTGGCTGATATCGTTAATGTCATTGACGGCATCGCCTTCCAGACCAATATTCTGGCCTTGAACGCGGCTGTGGAAGCGGCCCGAGCTGGCGAGCAGGGCAAGGGATTTGCCGTCGTGGCCGGTGAAGTGCGCAGTCTGGCACAACGCAGTGCGCAAGCAGCCAAGGAAATCAAGGGCCTGATCGAAGCTTCGCAAAACGAAGTGAAAACCGGTACACAACAAGTGGCTAGCGCGGGCGATATCATTCAAGAAGTGGTGCGTGCGGTCAATAGCGTGACCACTTTGATGAGCGAAATTTCCTCCGCCTCCCAAGAGCAAACCGCTGGTATCGAGCAAATTAATACCGCTGTGGCGCAAATGGATGCTGTGGTGCAGCAAAATGCTTCACTAGTGGAAGAAGCTGCCGCTGCGGCAGGCTCTTTGCAAACGCAATCTGAAACCTTGGCCGATGCTGTTTCCCAGTTCAAGGTTCAAGAAGGCGATGTCATCGATATGTCTGAACGTGACTACGAGCGTTTGCATTAAGCTTTTTTGCGGGCAAAAAAGGGCTAGTGCCTATAGTTGAAATCCCCTAGAAAAAGGGGCTCGGCCTAGGTCATGCTGCATGGCACAATAATTCTTTGCCTAATAGCCAGCAGAGACGACCATGTCCTTCGCGATTCCCGGTGAATCCGTGGCCAAGACGGCGGTGCGCCAAAAGGCGCCCGGCATCTTGGCCTGGTTGATTGCTTACCCGCCCTTTGATCAGATGCAGACGCAGCACTGCGATTATTTGATCGAGCACAGTGAGCTTCGTTTTTTTTCAGCCAGGCAGCGCTTGTTCGAAGAAGGCGCGCGGGTAGACCAGCTCTACATTATTCGCCAGGGCCAAGTCTCCAGTCAGGAACAAGGCGAAACCCGTGAATACGTGGAAGGCGATTTACTGCCTGTGCGGGAGCTAGTCTCTGGCCAGCCTTTGGCTACCGCCTACGAAGTTCAGGAAGACTGCTTTGCGCTCTGTGTGGCTGGCGAGGCGGTCGCGCATCTACTGACTAATAGTGAACCCTTTCGGGACTATTGCCTGCGCGGCACCAGCAGTTTGCTGGCCTCCGTCTGGCGTAGTGCTCAGCAAAGCGCCAGCGCGGATTTGGGTGCCAGCTACACGCTGGACATGAGCCTGCAAGCCCTGACTGAACGTGGTTTGCTGAGCTGCTTGCCGGACTGCCCGGTTGAGCAGGCCGTGAAAGATATGCACGAGCGTCAGGTCAGCAGCATCGTGGTGGTTAATTCGGACACCCATCTGCTAGGTATCTTTACGTTGCGCGACTTGCGCCGTCTGGTGGCGGGCGGGCAGTACGACCCCACCCAGGCTATGTCTCAGATCATGACGTCGGATCCGGTTTGGCTCAGCCCCCAAGCCTCTGCTTTTGATGCGGCCTTGCTGATGGTCGAGCACCGGATCGGCCATATTTGCCTGGTGCAGGACCATAAAGTGGTGGGCATGGTGTCCGAACGCGATGTGTTCTCCTTGCAGCGCGTGGATCTGGTGCATTTGTCCCGCGCCTTGCGCTGCGCACAGGATGTTTCGGTGCTGGTGAGTTTGCAGTCGGATATCGGGCGCTTGGTGGATGCCATGCTGGCCCACGGCGCCCGCTCGGAACAGCTGACGGCAGTCATTACCCGTTTAAACGATCACACCGTGCAGCGCACGATTGAGTTGACACTGCCCGGCTCGGGCCTGGAGGGGATCGAGTTTTGTTGGTTGGCCTTCGGCAGTCAAGCGCGTGGAGAGCAAACCCGCCATACGGATCAAGACAATGGTATTTTGTTTCTGGCGAATTCGCCTGAGCAGAGTAAGGCGTATCGCGCCCTGTTCCTGCCTTTTGCGCGCCGGGTAAACGAAGCTTTGGACCGCTGTGGTATGACCTGGTGTACAGGTAATATCATGGCCAGCAACCCCGAACTTTGTCTGTCAGAGGCCGAATGGTTGCACCGTTTTCAGATCATGATTGAACGGCCGGCGCCCGAGCAATTGCTAGAATCCACGATCTATTTTGATTGTCGTGCCATCTGGGGCCAGAGCAGTTTGTTGCAACGCATGCAGCGTCGGGTTCTGGCCATGGTGAACGACAACCACGTATTCCAGCGCATGCTGGCGCAAAGCACCTGTCAGACCCGTATTCCCAGTGGCAAGCGGCGTAGCCGTCTGGAAGCCTTGATGGGGCAGGGCGAAGACAAAATTGATATCAAGAAACAAGCCTTGGCACCCATGGTGGACGTACTGCGTGTACTGGCCTTGGCGCATGGTTGCGAGCTGCCGTCCTCTTTGGATCGCTTGGCCGTTCTGACCCAGCGAGGCGTCTTTACCGCTGAGGAATCCGAGGGCTTGCGTGAGGCTTACCGTTATCTGCAATTGCTGCGTTTGCAGCACCATCAAACTCAGCTGCAGCAAGGGCAGGAGCCCAACAATCTGGTGCGTTTGAACAGCTTGGGCGCGTTGGACGCACGGGTATTACGTGAAGCTTTGTCGCAAGTGCGTCGTGCACAACGAATTTTGGCTTTCCGGTATCGCTTATGAAATTGCTTTCCTGGCTTCCCTGGCGTCGTTCCTCCTTTGCCGCACGCAGCCCTTCTTTATCCTGGAGCGGGGTGGACGAGCTGCCTTTGCAGCAGGCCGCCTTTACCGTGCTGGATCTGGAGACCAGTGGTTTGGAGCCCAAGCGCCATCACATTGTGCAGATGGGCGCGGTGCGGCTGGAACACGGTGCGATTGCCTTGGGTAATATCTGGTCGGGACTGGTTCGTAATCAGGGTGAACGCAGCCCTGAAAGCTTGTTGATCCATGAAATCAGCCCGCAGCAGCAAGAGGAGGGCGAGCCCTTGCCGAAGCTGATGCGCGACTTCGCTCGCTATTCCGAAAACACCGTATGGATAGCGTGGGATGCGGACTTTGATCTGGCTTTTCTGGACCGTGCCTGGCCGCAAGCTGGCTTGGAACAAGCTCGCCCTCTGGCATTGGATCTAGCTGATTTGGCAGCATGTGTTCTGCCAGAATGGCGTGGCCGACGCTTGGGTCTGGATGATTGTCTGAAATATTGCGGCCTGCCCGTTATTGATCGTCATGACGCTTTGGGCGATGCGCTGGTCAGCGCGCAGTTATTGCAGTTGTTGATCGGGCGCGCCAGGCAAAAGGGCGTACTGACCATTGGGCAGGCGCGGCGTTTGATACAGACGCACAAACAACGTCAGGCCAACGCCTTTTAAGAACCGGCAAGACCCCAGGCAACCCGCATCATGGCTTCGTAACCTGAGTTGAAAAGCTGAGTCAGAAAGGGTGTGGTCTGTGGAATAACCACTGTTAGCAAGGTCAGGCCGATCGTCAGTGTAATGGGGAAACCCACCGCAAAAATCGTCAATTGTTGGGCGGTACGGTTCAAGATCCCGAAGGCTAAGTTGATGGTCAGCAGCACAATAATCAGGGGCAGTGCCAGCAGCATGCCCGATACCCACAACTCGCTGCTCCAATCCAGTAGGGCTCCCCAGCCGTTCTGGCTTAAGTCTGTGCCTATGGGCAAGACATGGAAGGTACGCACCAGTACACCCAAGACCAGTAAATGACCGTTCAGGGCCAGGAAAGTCAGTACTGCAATGACGTTCAGCAGACGTGACAGCACGGCGGTGTTCGAGCCGGTGGCCGGGTCAAAAAAGGACGCAAAGGATAAGCCCATTTGCAGGCCGATGAATTCCCCTGCGGTTTGCACGGCGGCAAACACAATGCGCATGGTCAAGCCCAGGGCCACGCCAATCAGCACTTGTTGTGCGGCAATCAGCAAAGCCTCGTAAGAGGCTGTGGGCAGATCGGGCAAGGGTGGCAGTGAAGGGGCGATAATCAGCGTCAGCACAAAACCCAGGCCTATCTTGGCGCGTTTGGGAATGGCAGATTCACTGAAAAAGGGAACGGTCGCCAGCGTGGCCAGAATGCGGATAAAGGGCCACAAAAAGGCATTAAGCCAGGCTGTGAGCTGTGCTGAGTTCAGGTCGAGCACGGATAACCTAGTTCACCAGCCCTGGAATGCCACGCAAGAGGCCTTGCATGTAATCGACCATATTGTTGATCAGCCAGGGGCCCAGCAGCACCACGGTAATACCCATGGCCAGCAGCTTGGGGATGAAGGACAGTGTCATCTCGTTGATCTGTGTGGCGGCCTGAAAGATACTGATGCCCAAACCCACTACCAGCACCACAATCAGCATAGGCCCCGCCATGGACAGGGCCAGTTTCAGAGCGGTGTAGGTCATGGACATGACGGTTTCGGGAGTCATGGCGGTCCTTTATTGGTAGAAACTGCGTGCCAGGGAACCGAGCAGCAGATGCCAGCCATCGGCCAGCACAAACAGCATGAGCTTGAAGGGCAGCGAGATGGTCACCGGCGGGACCATCATCATCCCCAGTGACATCAAGACGCTGGCAATCACCAGGTCGATAATCAGAAAGGGGATGAAAATCGTAAAGCCGATCTGGAAGGCTGTTTTCAGTTCGCTGGTGACAAAAGCGGGGACCAGGACGCGCAAGGGCACATCTTCGGGGCTTTCCAGTTCGCCCACTCCCGCCATCTCGCCAAACAGTTTCAAGTCGGCTTCGCGAGTCTGGTGCAGCATAAAAGTTTTCAGGGGCTGGGCACCTTGCTCCAGGGCCGCCTCAAAACTGATCTTATTTTCCGACAAGGGTTTGTAGGCGTCCTGATACACCTGATCAAACACTGGTGACATGACAAAGAAGGTCAGAAACAGGGCCAGACCGACCAATACGGTATTCGGTGGTGCCGTACCCGTTCCCATGGCGTTGCGCAGCAGACCCAGCACAATAATGATGCGGGTAAAACCGGTCATCATCAGCAGGGCGGCTGGCAGGAAGGACATCATGGTCAGCATGGCCAGCGTCTGGATGCTTAGCGACCAGGTTTGCGAGCCGTTCGGGCCTGCCGTGCTGGTAATGGCCGGGACGGCCTGTGCCCAGAGCTGGGCAGGGAGCAGCAAGCCCAGCAAAGCCAGAAGCAGCAAGAGGCCGGTGCGCAGGGCAGGAGAGATGGTGGCGGTCATGATGTGTTCAGCGGGGCGCGCGATGCTGGTCCAGATGGGCCTGGAAATCCGGCTCTGGTTCAGTGGGCGTCTTGGTGTGGAGCAGGCTGATCTGCTGGGCGGTAATGCCAATCAAAATTTCACGGTCATCAATCTGGAGCAAGGCCACGCTGCTGCGTGGCCCCAGGCGTTGGCTGTCCAGAATTTTGATGCGTTGCTGGTTTTTGTTTTTCAGCAGCCCGCCACGACGGGCCGCCCAGGCTGCTGCCAGAATCAAGCCTACGACCAGCAGCAGGCTGAGCATGATTCTGACGAGCTGGGCCTGTTCCATGTTTTAGCGGCGGCCGTTCAGGCGTTGGATGCGGTCCGAAGGCGTCACGATGTCGGTCACACGAATACCGTATTTGTCGTCCACTACGACTACTTCGCCTTGGGCGATCAGGTAGCCGTTCACATATATATCCAGCGGTTCACCGGCCAGACCGTCCAGTTCCACCACCGAGCCCTGGCCCAGCTGCAAAATGTTTTTGATCGTCAGGCGGGTGCGCCCCAGCTCTACCGACAACTGGACGGGGATATCCATAATCATGTCGATATCGGTGCTGGTGCTTGTCTGCGCGTGTTCCATGGGCGGGAACAGATTGCTGGCAGGTGCGGGAGCGGCTTGTTCGTGTACGGGGGCAGCAGCGCTTTGCTCGGCCAATGCCGCGGCCCAGTCATCATCCAGGGGCTGTTCCAGTCCCTGGGCTTGATTGCTGCTTTGGCCAGCTTGTTGCTCAGCCATGGCGGCTGCCCAATCGTCCTCGGGCGCAGACCGGTCGTTAGGGTTGTGAGGGTCGCTCATAGGGACTTACCTTTAGTCAAATCGCTGTCGTTGGTGGCCAAGATGTTTTCTACCCGCAGGGAGTAACGACCGCCGGATGTGCCGTAGTGGCATTCCAGAACCGGCACGCCATCCACGTGGGCTTCAATAAGGGTTGGGATTTCAATCGGCAATACGTCATTGGCCTTTAGCTGGGACAACTGGGCAATGCTCATGTCGATATTGACGAAGTTGGCAATCAACTCGACTTCGGCGCTGCGTACTTGGCGTGACAATTGTTGCGTCCAGCGCTGGTCAATGTCGTTGGTGCCTTTGTCCTGCAGGGGTCGGGTCAAGAGATCGCGCAAGGGCTCGATCATGGAGTAGGGCAGGCAAATGTTCAGATTGCCGCCCTGGGCGCCAAATTCAATATTGAAGGAGGTCACCACCACGATGTCGTTGCTGCTGCTGATGCTGGCAAATTTGGTGTGCATCTCCGAGCGCATATACTCCGCTTCCAGCGGGTAAATGGACTCCCAGGCTCCGCAATAGCTCTCCAGCGTCAGCGTCAGCAGGCGCTGAATGATGCGTTGCTCGGTGGTCGTGAAGTCGCGGCCTTCGACGCGGGTGTTGTAGCGGCCATGGCCACCGAACAGACTGTCGATAATCAAAAAGACCAGGTTCGGGTCGAAGGTAAACAGCGACACGCCGCGCAAGGGCTTTAAGGCAACCATGTTCAGGTTGCTGGGGACAGGCAGGTTACGCTCGAAATCCGAATATTTTTGAATGCGAATGGAGCCGACAGTAATGTCAGCGTTGCGGCGCATGAAGCTGAGCATGGTCGAGCGCAGGCGACGGGCAAAGCGCTCGTTGATCAGCTCTAACGTCTGCATGCGGTGGCGCACCACCCGGTCTGGCGAGGTCAGGTCGTAGGCCCGCACACCTGACAGGTTTTCATTCAGGGGCTTGGTGTCAGCGCCTTCGCCGGTAACACCGGCCAGCAGTGCATCGACTTCGTCTTGGGATAGGAAGCTCTGATACGACATTTATTGGATGACAAAGGCGGTGAACAGGACATCATTGATGTACGGTACAGCGGGGTTGGGCGCATAGGGCTCTTTCAGGCCGGCGCTCAGCTGTGCAACCAAGGCTTGACGCCCCTCAGAAGTCTGGATGTAGGCAGGGCGCTGTTCCGCCAGAATCTTCAGCACGCGGTCCCGCACCATGGGCATGTATTCCAGCAACATGGCACGCGAGCCATCGTCCTGGACACGCAAGGTGATACCTACGTACAAAATACGCGAGCGGCCGTTCTCGTTCAGGGTGACAGTAAAGGGATCGAGCGGTGCAAAAATAGGCTTGGCGCTGGCCTTGACCACCGGAGGCTCGTTGGGGGCTGGGGCTGCCTCTACAGACTGGCTCTTTTCTGCCCAGGCCAACCAGGCAGGCGGGCTGCTTTGTTGCAGGGAGTAGTACAGCGTTGCGCCCACGCTAGCGGCGATAATAAACAGAACCAGCAGACCGGTTTTCATCAGGCGTGCAAGTTTGGTGGGTGCTTTTCGGGCCATGTGATGTGAGCGATGAATTTTCTAGCGTATGACAAACAGACAAACGCATGTCTGGCCTGAGCCTGACTGCATGCCTGAGCTATTGTGCCGGAGGTCAGACAGGACAGGCCCGGCGAATAGACGCTGCTTTTCGAGCTTAATCATGCTTTTTGCCGGGCTGTCTGTGGGACCTTGAATCAGGCGAAGGTATCAACAAGCGCATTGGGGGCCAGCGAGCGCGTGACGGTGCTGCCTGTCAGGAGGCTGGCCTCGTCCGAAGTGGCCAGACCATTCAGGCTGAAAGCGGGCTGATCGCCTTTGCTATCCTTAGCGGCCAATTGCTCGTGAAAAGCCTGATGCGAGGCGTTTTGGTCACCCACATCAGCCTGACCCAAGGTCAGCCCGTTCTCGGCAAACTGCTGTTGCAGCTGCTGCAAGGACTGTTCCAGAGCGTGGCGTACCTGAGCGTGGGGCGAGGTAATCATGGCGTGGGCCATGCCGTCCTGCATCTGCAAGGTAATACGTAATGGGCCCAACTCGGGTGGGTCCAGGCGGATATCGGCGCTTTGAATGCCACCTTGGGCTTGTTGGGCCAGCGTGATCATTTGGCGACCCATTGCCGCACCCCATTCGGGTGATTGAACGGGTGTGGCCACTGCCAGAGCCATGGGGCTGGGCAGAGCTGCTGGACTACTGACTTGCATCGCTACGGGTGTCGCTGTGAGCTGAGCCAAGAGGGATGCATCCAGAGGCGGTACGTTCTGAGTCACGCCAGCGCGAGCATCGTCGGCCATTTGTCGGCCAAAAGCGGCTAGCGAAGCAGTCGCCTCATCCAGCAAACGAGTTTGGGACGAGGCCGCCTGGGAGGCTGCATTTTGCATGCTTTGGCTGTTCAGAGCCAGCGCGGCAGTCAGAGCCGGTTTACGAGCGGGGGCCGCCGTCAACGGATTGCTGATCTCTGCTGCTTTAGGCAAGGCCAGTTCAGCGCTCAGATCCAGTTCGCTCGTCGCTTCGGCCGCCTTCAAGGGACCGGACTGAGGCAGGCGGCTGGCGCTGCTCAATTCGCTAGCCAGGTTTGGGCGTGTGTTGGCCGGTGTCAGCCTGCTATCAGCCTGGACAGTTTTGGGATCAGCTTTGCTGTTTTTGATGGCCTGCACTTGCGACAAAATCGACAAGGCTATGGCGGGTAGACCGCTATCGGCCTGGGCATCCAATGCGTCGTCCAGATCGGTCTCGGCAACGATCAAAAGAGCCGAGTCTTTTGCCAGTGCGTCCAGATCTACCGCTTCCGTGAGATCAGCAGCCGATTCAGCCAGTTTGGGGCTGTCTGCGGGGGCTTGAGTCTTGGCGCCGTCTGGCTTGGCTGCCTGGGGTTTTTGTGCGCCTTTGTTTTGCACCTGTTGCTGTTGAGTCTGCAGGTGCTGGGCAAAGCCTTCGTCTTTGGGCGCTTGCGCAGCCGTAGGCCCGCTCGTCGAGGAGACGGGGGCCGAAGGTGCGGCGGGGGCCGCAGGTAAAACCGAAAGAGTGGGCGAAGTCATGGCGGCGCTTGTTTAATAGGCGTTCTGGCTACGGGTATAGAGACGAGCAGCAATTTCATCGCTGCTGCGTTGTTCCATTCTTTGCTGTTGGACTTGTTGGGTTTGGAGACGACGGTCAATCAAGGTTTCGTAAGCCTTCAGGCGTTGTTGGTGGCCATACCAGACCTGGCGTCCCTGCTCCATCTTCTCTTCTAGCGATTGGATAACGCTATTTTGCTGGGAAACGGCCTGGTCCAATGTCACGATAAAGCGCCGGAAATTGTGATAGTTCGCCATGGTTACCCCGGTTTGGCCCACATCCAGCAGGCGCTGGGCGTAGTCCTGACGATACGTCTGCAGCATTTCCAGCTGGGATTGGGCCGCATCGCGCTGTGTGCGCAGCTCCTGCAGCTCGCGGGCCGCGTCATCCACGTTATTTTGGCTAAGGTCGACCAGCGTATGTAAAGAGGTGTTGGCTTTCATGTTTATTGCTCGCTATTTAAAACGGCGTTCAATTCATCAAAGGCGCGTGGCACGTCCACACGTTGCTGCATGCCTTGTCGCAAGTAGGCTTCCAGCCAGGGGTAGCGATCAATGGCTTGGTCAATGGAAGGATCATTGCCACGGGTATAAGCACCCACGGCAATCAGGTCACGGTTGCGTTGGTAGCTGGACAGCAGGCCCTTGAAACGGTGCACCAGCTTGATCTGTTCGGGGTCCACAATGCTGGGCATAACCCGCGAGATGGAAGCCTCGATATCAATGGCTGGGTAGTGACCGGTTTCGGCCAGGCTGCGCGAGAGCACAATGTGGCCGTCCAAGATGGCGCGGGCCGAGTCGGCAATCGGGTCTTGCTGGTCGTCACCTTCTGTCAGCACGGTGTAGAAGGCCGTGATCGAGCCGCAACGCCCTTGGGCGTCGGGTTCACCATTGCCAGCGCGCTCCACCAGGGCGGGCAGCTTGGCAAAAACAGAAGGCGGATAACCTTTGGTGGCGGGGGGTTCACCAATGGCCAGAGCGATTTCACGCTGAGCCATGGCATAGCGCGTCAGCGAATCCATGATGAGCAGCACATTCTTGCCTTCATCACGGAAGAATTCGGCTAAACGCGTGGCGTAGACCGCGCCTTGTAATCGCAGCAAGGGCGAGACGTCGGCCGGAGCCGCCACCACAACCGAGCGTTTCAGGCCTTCTTCGCCCAAGTTGTGTTCAATAAACTCTTTAACTTCCCGGCCCCGTTCACCGATCAAGCCCACGACAATAATGTCGGCCTGTGTGTAGCGTGCCATCATGCCCAAGAGCACACTCTTACCCACGCCAGAACCGGCGAACAGGCCCATGCGCTGGCCACGACCTACCGTCAACAGGCCGTTGATAGCGCGTACGCCCACGTCCAGAACGGTGTCGATGGGGCTGCGGTTCAGGGGGTTGGGCGTAGTGTGGCTGAGCGAGACGCAAGAATGAGCGTCGATGGGGCCCAAGCCATCCAGCGGGTTGCCGCTGCCATCGACAACTCGGCCCAGCAGACCGGGGCCAACGGGGACGTGGCGTGAACGTGCCTGGGCAGGCAGGCGATCAGGCTGATCAGAATCAGGCAGAGGAACTGGCGGTTGCAGTTGTGCCTCGACAGGCACAACGCGTGCCCCTGGGGGCAAGCCGGATATTTCGCTAAGCGGCATCAGGTACAGGGACTTGCCTTCAAACCCGACGACCTCAGCTTCAGCCCAGATATTCTGGGCGGCAGACAATTCAACCTTGCAGGCAGCCCCGACCGCCAGCTTCAAACCCGTGGCTTCCAATACCAAGCCGGTGGCGCGTACTACACGGCCACTGCGTAAGGCTGGCTCAATCGCCTGCACCCGCTGCTGTGCAGACAGCATCTGGGCACGCCAGCGTTCGGGAGAGGAGGCGAGCAGGGGTTTTGCCATTCAGGGCTCCAGCGTCGCGGGCAAGCCCAGGCTGGCCAGCGCCCGTTTCCAGCGAGTGGCAAGGGTGGCGTCAATATCGCCATAGCTGGAGCGCACCCGGCATTCGCCGCGTTGCAACTGCGTATCTTCTTGTAGACGCCAGGCTCGTGGTTCGCCTTGTTCGATCAGGAACTCACGCACCAAACTAATGTCATCGGGGTGTAAGGTCAGTTCCAGAGCGCTGGTATCGCCCGGATCGCTGCGCAGCACCTCGGCCACCAAATCGCGAATGCGGCTGGGTTCTGTCTTGATGGTGCTTTGTAAAACGTGTTCGGCGATGCGTGTGCCTAGCTGAATTAACGATTGCCCCATTTCCTGGTCCATGGTTTCAATGGAGCGGGCGCAGTTCTGGTTCAGGGCAACAAACTCTTTAATGTATTGGTCAATTTGCTCTTGGGCTTTTGCCATGCCAGCTGCCAGCCCGGCTTCGTAGCCCTGGGCATGTCCGCTTTCTTTGCCAGCTTCCATCCCGGCCGCATGGCCCTGGTTAAAACCGGCTTGATAGCCTTGGGTATGACCTTCCTCCTGGGCCTGGGTGCGCTGAGCATCCAGGTCTCGCTGCAGCTCTTCGTCTGTGGGAGGAACAAACTCCGGCTCTTCAGGTTCGCTAGGGACGACAGGATCATCCAGCCCCTGCATTTGCCAACGGCTCCAGCTTTCCTGAAGCTCCGAGTAGGCCGAGGCTTTGCGGTGGCCGGACATTTACAGGCTCCCGTTTGCGGGTTTGCGAATGGCGCGAAGGGGCAAGGACGGCTCCAAGGAGGCCGTATTAGACATACTCGTCCCCACTCAGGCCGCCCAACGTAATCTGGCCGGCTTCGGCCAGACGACGGGCCACTTGCACGATCGCCTTCTGTTCCTGCTCCACCTTGGACATACGGATCGGACCTTGCGCATCGATGTCCTCGCGCAGCATTTCGGCAGCACGGTTGGACATATTGCGGAAGAACTTTTCGCGCAACTCTTCGGGCGCGCCTTTCAGGGCGATGGTCAGTGCAGAGGTTTCGATTTCCTTGAGCAGCAGCTGGATGGCAATGTCTTCCACATCGGCCAGGTTCTCGAACACGAACATTTCGTCCACGATGCGCTGGGTCAGGTCGGCATCCATACTGCGCAGGCTGGTCAGGACAGACTCTTCCAGGCTGGCATTCATGTAGTTCAGCATTTCTGCTGCCGTACGCGGGCCACCCATCTTGCTGCGCTTGGCACCCTGACCAGACAGCATGCCGTTCAGCACTTCAGTCAGCTCGTTCAGCGCCGTGGGCTGTACGCCGCCAAAGGTGGCAATACGCAAGACCACATCGTCGCGCAAGCGCTCGGGAATGTGGCCTAGGATATCGGCCGCGCGGTCACGCTCCAAGTGCACCAGAATGGTGGCAATAATCTGTGGGTGCTCGTCGGCAATCAGCTCGGCCACACTGGACGCATCCAACCAGTTCAGGGCATCAATACCACTGCTGGCACCTTCGCCGTTTTCCAGCAGGTCCTCGATCAGGCCAGCGGCACGGTCCGAGCCCAGGGCCTTGGTCAGGACCGAGCGGATATAGGCGTTCGAATCCAGGGCCACTGCCATGAATTGATCGGCTTCCTGACGAAAGCTCTCGAGCGCCCCGTCCATATCGGCGCGGGTCAGTTGCTTTAAGGATGCCATCGCGGTACTGAGCTGCTGTACTTCACGTGGCGAGAGGTGACGAAACACCTCGGCGGCGGCATCTTCCCCCAAGGACATCATCAAAATAGCACTGCGTTCGATGGAGTCGTCTGGTTTAGCCGTTTGCATTTTTTTCATCTTTGTTCAACCAGGAGCGCAGCACCATAGCCACTGCGCGTGGGTCATCATGAGCCATCGTGCGGGCTGTGTTCAGATTCTCTTCGTAGCGGCTCATTTCAGCGGCGCGCTGTTCAGCGGCATGCTCACGAGCGGCATCTTCTTTCTGGCGCTCAACGCGGGCATCAGCCACCCCCTTGGCCTGGATCAGGCCCTGGATGATGGGGTTGATGACAATGCGCCATGCCATGAACAAGATGAATGCAAAGACCAGATACTTGACCAGTTCCATGGCGAGCTCGCGGTATTCCGGATTTTTCCAGAAGGGGGTATCAACATCGCCTTGCTCGTTGAACTGACCGTTCACCACGCTCAGGCTATCGCCTCGTTCAGTTGAGTAGCCGACGGCTTGTTTGACCAGATCGCTGATCTTGTCCAGTTCTGCCTGGTCCAGCGGCAGATTGTCTTTATCGGTACTGCGGTAGTTCACCACCACTGCCACTGACAGACGGCTTAGCTGTCCAATTGGACCTTTCACGTGGCTGATGGTGCGATCCACTTCGTAGTTAACGGTGGAATCGTTACGTGCATTGCCAGTGTTTTGCAGCAAACGGGCTTGCTCGGCCAGGGATACCAAAGAGGGGTCGTTGCTGACTGCGGCTGTGGCCGCGTTGGCCGTTTGTGCGGCACCGTTAGCAGCCGGGTCGACGGCAGGCGCAGTCGGTTGCTGGGGCTGGTTAGGTGCGGCGGGCGGATTGACCAGATTGGCGGTGGCATTGGCAGGCACCTGATTGCTCAAGGCACCAGGGACGCCTTGGGGCTGCTGCGGGTTGCGTTGCAAGGACGAGCTGCTTTGCTGGCTGCGTACCGCGGCCTGGCCGGGCTGCTGATTCGGTTTATAGACTTCAGAGGTATGTTCGCGGCGCGAGAAATCCACGTCTGCGGTTACCTGGGCACGTACATTCCCAGCACCCACCAAAGGGTTCAGCAAGGTCAAGATACGTTGTACGGCACGGTATTCAATGTCATTTACAAAATTGCGCTGTTGATTGTCAGCACCCATCTCGCCAGTCGGAGCCGTCAGCAAACGACCATTCTGGTCAATGATGGACACTTTGTCGGCGTTCAGATTGGGCACGCTGGAGGAGATCAGCCAACTGATGGCAGAGACCTGGCCTTCGCTTAAGTCACGACCGGGGTATAGCGACAAGACGACGGAGGCGGTAGGAGACTGGCGATCACGCACAAACAGGGTTTCACGCGGCATGGCCAGGTGAACACGGGCTTCCTTGACCGAATGCACGGCCTTGATGGAGTTGGCCAGCTCTCCTTCCAACGCGCGTTGATAGGTGACCTGTTCGGTGAACTGGCTGGCCCCAAAGCGGCTTTGATCCAGCAATTCGAAACCGGCATTGCCACTGCGCGGCAAACCTTGCGAGGCCATTTGCATGCGCACATCGTGCACACGATCCTGGGGGACCAGAATGGCGGTGCCGGTGTTGTTGAACTGGTAGGGCACGTTCATCTGGCCCAGGGCCGAGACAATGGCACCGCCGTCGCGATCGTCCAGATTGGAGAACAGCACCTGAAACGTAGGGCCACGGCTCCACATCAAGAGGGCGACAATCAAGGCAATCAGTGCGGCACCCAGCCCGATCAGCGCCACTTTGGGCAGGGCGCGTATCGTGTCGTAGCCAGGAAGTTTGTTCAGCAACTGTGCTGTCTGACTCATGGATGACCTTGGTGAGGCAGAGTTCTGCATGGAATCAGGGGAGTTCAAATCAGGACGTGCTCAGGCAGCATTAAGGAAAAGGGCGGTGCGCATGAAAAGATCAGACTGCTTACACCGGCATACTGGCAATTTCTTGGTAGGCGGCCACTAAGCGGTTGCGTACCTGGATGGTGGCCTGAAAACCAACGCTGGCTTTTTGCAGGTCAATCATCACGTCATTCAAAGAGATTCCAGGCTCGCCCATTTCAAAGGCCTGGGCTTGGGTGCTGGCGGCGTTCTGTGCCTGGGATACCCGGTTCAAAGAACGAGCCAACTCGGCAGCAAAGCCGCCAGGAGCGGCTGCATTGGCCGAGGAGGATACCGAGCTGGAAGCCCCTGCCGCCTGCGCGACTGCGCGCATCTGGGCCAGAAGGTTTTCAACGCTGGAAAGATTGGAAATCGACATATTCGCTTGCCAGAAAGTCAGGATGGGCCACGCGCACAGGTGCGGGCAGCTTGCCGTGCTTAATGTAACGTTTAGCGAGCCAGGCTAAGCAGGGTATCTATCGCCAAAAACAGGGGCTTTTCAGCCCTTATGAATGGGATGCTCAGGGTTTGGAGGCGTCGTGTACAGCCTGCAAGGCTTGTGTGGCCTGGGGATGGCCTTGTTCCAGCGCATACAGCCAGGCCAGCAACTCGGCGACAGCTTGATAGAGCTGGGGGGGGATGTGCCGGTCCAGGTCCACTTGCATCAACAGGCCGACCAGTTCTGGGGACTCGTGTACGTAAAGCCCGTGCTCGCGGGCTGTATCGATAATTTTTTCAGCCAGCGTGCCATAGCCTTTGGCGACGACGCGTGGCGCCCCCTCTTTGGGGTCGTAACGCAGTGCCAGTGCCTGTGGGCGATGGGTGGGGGCGTCATGGCTCATTGGTCAGGTCCTGCGGCAAGCTCGGGTCGGCCTCAATCTGTAGTTGGCTCAGGACCAGGCCTTGATCCTGCAAACGTTCGCGCAGCGGCAAGCTGTTTTCGTCCAGATAAGGAGCCGACTGATCGGCCTGTATATGTACCAGCAACTGCTGATTCAATAAATTCAGACGAAGCGTGATTGGGCCCAGGGTAGGCAGGTCTAGTTGCAGGGTGCTGGACCAGTGCTCCGTGTCTTCTGCTGACTGGGCCTCGTGACGTTGCACGGACCAGTTCATATCCGCATCGGGCCAGGCCTGGCCTTGCCATTGCAGGTTCTGGTGAGCCAGTGTATCCAGTTGCTGACGCACCAACATGCTATTTGCCGGGTCTTGCGCGGCTGGCTGGTTACTGGGGCTGTTTGTAGTCGTAGCCGGTTCGGTAGCCGGGCGATTCAGGTTTTGCGGTTCTTGCTGCAACTCGCCCACGCTGCGCTGCCCAAAGTGCAGATCACTTAAATGAGACTCATAGAACAAGCCGCTATGTTGCAAAGCCTGGGGTAGCGCCTGGGTGAAATGCTGGGCAAGGGCGGCAGTGCCCCCTGTGGGCAGGGTATTACCGGCGGCTGTGCCTGCGGTACCGGCAGGGCTGCCTGGGCCAGTGGTGCTTGTGCCGCCCGGTAAGGGTAGTCGTTGCTGTGCCAGGGGTGGCAGTGTATTCGCCGTTGTTTGACCTGTGCCAGGGCGCGAACCTGCATTGGCGTCGCTGCCAGGGCGGGTGGATTCGCTGCTTTCAATCTGGGTTTTGAGGGGGCCAGGCAATAAGGCTTGTCGCCCTTGTACGGCAGGAGCTCGATCCGGAAAACGTTCCAGCAAGGCCAGAATCAACTGAGCCGTGCGCCCCAGGGTGGTGGGCGCTGAGCTGGTGCTGGCGGTCTGGGGGCCTCGGCTGTCTAAGGTAGGATCGGTCGAGGTTTGACCGTTTTGTGTGCGCAGATTCCGGCTGTCACGGCCCTGGGTGTGGGCGCGCGCCTGGTCCACGCTTTGGCGTTGATCGCGGGCTGTCTGGTTTTCAGCGCGTTCAGGGCGCTGACTGCCCGGTGTCTGGCTGATGGCATCCGGACGGGCACCGGTCGCAATATTACTTTGCTGCGACGTGCTGATACCCAGAACGGCATCAAGCCGCTGAATAAGCAGCGTCCCCAGGGGAGAGGGGCCGCCTATGCTCATGGGTGGATGCTAGGGCTGTAATACGCTTGCAGAACCGTTTGCTGGCGCTTCATATTGCCCAGCAGCGCGCCAAGGCGGCTCAGTTCGGGGGTGGCCAGATGACGGATTTGGGCATCATCTTCCAAAATTTGGGTCAGCAATTGACGGCGTGCCTGTTTTTCAGTCACAGACAGGTCTTCCATATTTTTGAGCTGTTCCACGGCGAGTTGGTAGTGTTCGGACTGCTCGAACACATCCTCCCAGCGTGCCGTTTGGGCAAGCTCCAGCATGTGACGGGTGATGCTGGCGATAATTTGATATTGATCGACGATCGGGTTAGAGGTATCGCTCATGTTCGTACCAGGCGCTAAAGGCGCAAAGGAGGTTGGAGGTGCAGCTCAGGTACGGAACCTGTTCTGCGAGCCCCGGAGTCAAGCTGGCTGCTTGGCACGTTGGGTATCAACATTGCTGCGCCAGGCATCGGCAATATCGGTCAGCAAACGCTCGGCCAGCGTCAGCTTTTCCGCATCATTGCGAAGGTTGGCCAGCATCAGGTTGTGCAAAATCAAGTCGTAGGTTGCGACCAGATTGCGAGCCAGTTCTCCGCCCTTTTCGGTATCGACCGCCATTTTCAGGCCGCTATCGACAATATCAATAGCCTTCGATATAGACTGCCCCCGCCCGGCAATATTGCCCTGTTCCATGTGCAAGCGAGCTTGCAGCATGGCGGTGCGAGCACCGTTAAATAACAGGGTAATCAGGTGTTCCGGGCTGGCGCTCAGCACCTCGGTTTCCAGGCCTACTTGTGCGTAGGCTCGGACCGACTGTTGGCCAAAACGACGGGATGGGGCAGGATAACTCATAGGGGTTTACTTGCTATTGTTCATATTTCCCAGCATGGACAGTTGCTGGGTCAGGTAGTTGCTGGTGCCTTGCATGCGGTTGATCATGACGTCCAGCTGTACGAATTGCTTGCGGTAGGCTTCCATTTTTTCTTCGATACGCTTATCGGCGGTGTCGTATTGGTCCTGCAAGCTTTTGCCGACTTTCTCAGCGCCTTCCTGGGCTTTATCGATACGTCCGCCTTTTTTGACAAAATCTTCCGCTGCTTTCTGAACACGGCCAGCAATTGCCTGTTCACCGACAAACATTTTCTGGACGTCAGCCATATTGTTTTTCAAGGCGGCGTCTAGTTTCTTGTCATCAATCTTCAACTCGCCGGTTTTGGGGTCTAGGTTTATGCCAAGACCGATCAGAGTACGTATTTCGCCATCTCCGCTCACATGGCCAATCGTGGCTTCACGCATCGCGTTCTGGGCTTCCCGGGCCAGGGAGTCACCGGTCAGGGCCGAGCCTTGTTTCAGGTCAGGGTTGTAGGCTGTTAGAGTGCGAATGGATTTATTGAACTTGTTGTAAGCCGCAACGTATTCCTTGATAGCCTCGGCAGCCTTGCTATCGTCTTTGCTGACGTCAATATTGATGGTTTCAGAAGACGCTTTATTTAACGTAATCTCCAAGCCCTCAATCGTATCTTTCAGCGTGTTGCTTTCACTGCTGATTTCAATGCCGTTCACTGTCAGTTTGGCGTTGATCGCTTTAGTCTGCTCAAAACCGCTGGCAGCAGGATCGCTAGAGTCAAAATCTAGCAGATCGCCCAAATCGTTGTTGTTTTCAACCTTGATCGAGGTGATGGAAGCGGACTTGCCCGTTTCTGCGGCCGATAACTGCAGACGGTAAGGCTCGTCTGGGTCGCCGGTATTAATAATGGTGGCTTTCATGCCCAGCTCAGCGTCGCTATTGATAGCGTTCATCACGCCTTGTAAGGACGTGTCTTTGTCCTTCATGTCCAAGGTATGATGTTTGCCATTTTCCAGCGTGACGGTAATCTTCCCACCTTCCCCCATTGCTGTATCGCGCGTGGTCTGTGCCGGTGCAGTCAATGTCTGCCGGGAAGCCAAGTTTTCAACCATGATTTCGTACTGGCCGGGTGCTGCCTTGGCACTGCCGGAAACCTTGATGTTTTCACTGTTAGAGACGGCTTTGACTGCACCGAAAACATCATTTGAATTTAGTTTTTTGGCTGCAGCTTGTAGCTCTGATAGGCCGCTTTTAAGCTGACCGTAGGCTGAAATCTTGTTGGTATTGGCAACCTGACGGTTCTGAATGACGGCAAGGCTCTTCTTTTCCGTTTTGCGCAGATCTTCCAGCAGTTCGTCCAGCTTCAGGCCTGAACCTACGCCAATTGCAGAAATAGCCATATCAAATACTCCTGTAGTGTCCTATTTTGACGCGAATGTGCCGCGCGCAAAGCCCATGTCAATGGGAAGTTTCGATGCCAGTTTGGTTTTTATACCTTCACGCTGATCGCGTTGCCCTGTAACTGAACGATCATTTTGGCGATCTGGATGACTGCCTCGGAAGGCACCGTGCGCAGCACCTCGCCCGTTGAATTGTCCACAATAGACACCACTAGGCGCTGGGCGTCGTCATCCATATTGAACCGAATGCCGGTAGACCAGGCTTGCAGGGAATTGTTGATCTGGTCCAGGGTGTCGTCCAGCGTGTTGACCATGCCGGGGGCGGGTTCGCGCTTGTCTGGCCAGCGTTGCTGAAGCTGGGTATCGGTACCGCTTTCCTTGATGGGGGTCACAGTAGTGGCCGCCGACGGGATAGGGGTGCCAGGATTTTGCTCCACAGGGGAAGCCAGGGGCACCAAGGCCGTCGTTTGAGATGAAACTGAGCTGATCATGACATCACTCCAGAAGGGACTTGGTGGCAGGCCGGCTCCATAATATGGGTGGGCTTGGCACCTGTATCGTTCCAATTACGGCACTCTCCTGTGTATCTTTAGGAAATATTTTGGTTTTTGCCCGTCTTGTGTCGGTTTAAAGCCTGAATAAGATGGCGAAAGACTGTTTGATTTGGGGACTGTTAGGCAGGACTGGGAGGCAAAATAGCTCAATCGTTATTGTCCGGATTCGTGCCTGTCCATGCCTCGTTCAGAAGACGTCCTGGTTGAGCAGTACGCCCCATTGGTGCGCCGCCAAGCGCTCCAGCTCGTGTCGCGCCTGCCTCCCAGTGTCGAGTTGGATGATCTGATGCAGGCCGGCATGATGGGCTTGCTCGATGCCGTGCGCCGCTACCAAGTCGTGGCCGAGGCCCAGTTCGAGACCTACGCCGTCACGCGAATCCGTGGCGCGATGCTGGACGAGCTACGTAGCCAGGACTGGCTGCCACGCAGCGTGCGCAGCAAAGCGCGTCAGATTGAAGTGGCTGTCAGCACCTTGCGTCAGAAGTTGCTGCGCGAGCCCAGCGAGCCGGAAATTGCCGAAGCACTGTCTTTGAGCATGGATGATTACTACGAGCTGCTGGATGAAGCCGTCGGAGTGCAAGTCATTCACTATGAAGACCTGAAACGCCATGCCGACCCTTCAGCCGATGCGCTGGAGTTCCTGGAAGACAGCACGCGAGAGCAGGCTTACTTTGATAACCCGTTGAATCTGCTGACTTCTCAAGGCCTTCGTCAGGCCTTGATTACCGCTATTGACCAACTGCCCGAGCGTGAAAAACTGCTGTTCGCGCTGCAATTTGAGCAAGACCTGAACCAAAAAGAAATTGCCCTGGTGCTGGGCGTGACCGAAGGGCGCGTGTCCCAACTGCGTAGCCAGGCCGTGGCCCGTATTCGTGCCAGTTTGGCGAAAGACCAGTGGGACGCCATCTCCGATTGCGCAGAGTTTCAGGTTTTGTTGTAGCGAGCGTGCTGAATTTTAATATGTGGCTTGAGCGTGCCAATAGGTTAATGGGAAAGAAAATCCTAAAGAGTGAAGCGAGTCAGCTTCGGCCGAATACACAAAAAGCCTCCAAGATTTCTTGGAGGCTTTTTACTGTTGGGCAACCTAGGTTGCCCATCTGGTCAGCTTTGCTGTCGTTAAAATTAACGCAGCAACGACAGAACAGTTTGTGGAACTTGGTTAGCTTGTGCCAATACAGAAGTACCAGCTTGTTGCAGAATCTGCGCACGCGTCATGTTGGATACTTCAACAGCGTAGTCTGCATCTTCGATGCGTGAGCGCGCTGCGGACAAGTTGTTTACTGTGTTGTTCAGGTTAGCAATAGTGGACTGAAAGCGGTTTTGAATCGCACCCAAGTTACTACGCTCTTTATCAACTGCATTCAATGCTGCGTCTAGTTTGGTCAACGCATTGGAGGCACCTGTGCCGACGTTTACATTAGCAGTAGCGGTAAGAGTTGTTGCTGCTTTAGCTGCAGCAACAACTGTTGTATCTGTCACTTCTGCACCTAATTGGGCATTACCATCGGCATCAAAAGTGACCTGATAAGCCTTATCAGTCGCTGCGCCACCTGTAGTAGCTGTATGAGTTACAACTGCATAGTAACTAGTAACATCGTTAGTTGTGATAGATGTCATTTTTTCAGCAACAGTACCCGCCACAGGAATAGTTGCTGAAAAACCAGATGCGGTATTTGCTGCATCAGTGGCTACTTTCTGTTTAGCAGCAGTAGTTGCAACTTTTTGGCTGTCCGCATCAGTTGTAAATGACAAAACATCAAAACCTTTCGCGGCTACGGTCCGAGATTCGCCATTTACTTTTGCTGTTGGAACGGAGCCTGACTCGTTCAGCAAACTCCAGCTCTCGTTGCCACCAATTTTGATGGTAATGGTTTCGTTATCTTGTGCACCCACTTGAATTTTCAACTCAGCACCCTCAGTCTTGTTTTCCAAGACTTTGATGCCGTTAAAATTCGTTTGACCAGCAATGCGATCAATTTCAGCCAGACGCAAGTTCACTTCTTCCTGAATCGAGTCAATATCAGAGGCGGAGTTAGAGCCAGTGGAAGCCTGAACCGTTAGTGTACGAATACGCTGTAAGTTTTCGTTGATTTCGTTCAACGCGCCTTCAGTGGTCTGAGCCAAAGAGATGCCGTCGTTCGCGTTACGAGCAGCTTGTGTCAGGCCATTAACGTTAGCAGTAAAGCGGTTGGCAATAGCCTGACCGGCGGCGTCGTCTTTAGCGCTGTTGATACGCAGGCCGGAGGACAGGCGCTCAATAGCGGTGCCCAGCGAGTTCTGAGATTTGTTCAGGTTGTTCTGCGAAACCTGAGCTAGGTAATTGGTGTTGATAACAGCCATGGTAACTCCCAATGTTGAGTAGAGCGGCGAAACCGTTTCGCCCTTTGCCCAGGAAAGCGCTGACTTTCTGCTCGCCCCGCAAGGGGTAGTCGCGTATTCGACGCGCTGCGTTCTTCCTGTACACCAGCATTAACGGATGGGGCAAAAAACTCTTTAGGGGGCTGTAGAGAAAATTTTCTACCCTTAGTCTTTAAGCCTTGATGGATGCGGCTTCAAACAGCAAAAGAAAACGGGGCCATCTTTTGACGGCCCCGTTCCTTTAAACCTTAGCCACGCGGATTCAAACCGCGAATCCGCTATGGTTTACACCGCGATAGGCTTGCCATCCGCACGTTGAATCACAACGGTTGAGGAACGCGGGCGTACCGTGTTCATGCTGACGACCGTGGCGTCATGCGTGTCATAAGCGGGCCAGTTCACGGGGTGCTGAATGTTCAGGAACAGGCTGGTGTGGTCCGGCGTCATGGAAAAGCCGGTGATTTCGGCTTCGTTCGGCCCTACGAAGAAGCGGCGCAGATCTGCCTGGTTATTGGCATTGATGGCCGGGCCGGTGCCGCTGCTGTCGGCCAGCGAGCCAGGAATAACGGCCAGCATCTGGTCGTTGGTTGCGCGGGCTACGTTGTTCTTACGTCCTCCGTCGATGCCGTTGTCTGTCTGAATCCACAGGATGCCACGGCTGTCGAAACCCAGGCCGTCCGGGCTGGCCAGCTGGTTAAGGTCGGTCAAGCCCGAGCGGTTGGTGTCGGCATCGGCACCCGAGTCCGAACCAAATACAAAAATATCCCACTTGAACTTGTTGGAGCCGGGCTCATCGTGCCAGCGGATGATGTGGCCGTTGACGTTGTTCAGACGGGGGTTGGCCGCGTTGGTCCCTGTGGAGGCGTTGCGGCTGGTGTTATTGGTCAGCGTCAGGTAGATGTCACCGTTGCTGGGGTGGGTGGCGGTCCACTCGGGACGATCCATCGGAGTGGCGCCCACAAAGTCGGCGGCACCGCGGGTGTTGATCAGGATGGCATCCAGGCTACCGAACTCGTCAGCCAGGGTGCGACCGTTTTTACCAGCCGTGCTGCCGGTCAATGCCAGCCATTCACCCGAGCCATCTTCGTTAAAGCGGGCCACGTACAAGGTGCCTTTGTCCAGATACTTGGCTCCAACGGCCAGGCGGTCAGTGCGCTCTGCATCTTTCGGGTCCCAATTGGCTGCCGACACGAAACGGTAAACGTATTCAAAGCGCGAATCGTCACCACTGTAAAAGGCCAGGGGTATGCCGGCTTCAGGCTTACTGTAGGCGCAGCCTTCGTGGGCGAAACGGCCCATGGATGTGCGTTTGGTGGCAATGCTGCTGGGGTCGTAAGGGTCGATCTCGACCAGGTAGCCAAAACCATTGACCTCGTTGCGCCAGTCCTCAGTAGCGCTGGCACCCGTTTCAGTTACGTTAAAACGCGTGAACTCGCCCAGCACTTCGGACGGGTCTTGGGCAGCGGTTTCCCAGAGGTAACGGCCGGTTGGGCCTGCCGATACGCCTACCCGCTGCTGGTGGGCAGGACGTGTGCCTGTGTTCACAAAGCAGGCGGCCCAGTTCTCTTCAGCCGTGATGTAGGTGCCCCAGGGAGTGGTGCCATTACCGCAGTTGTTATTGGTGCCGCGCACTTGGGTGCCGTTGGGCGAGAAAGGAGTCTTGGTCCAATCTGTGCCGCCAACCGGGCCAGCCAGCTTCATGGCGGTGGCCGAGGTGAAACGGCGGTTGTAGCGCGAATTCTGGACGATATCCCAGCGGCCGTTTGTGCGGCGGATGTGGATGATGGCTACGCCGTGGGCATTGATTTCTTTGCGTACTTCCTCGGCAGGGCGCTTGCCATTCACCACAGTCGGGCCCTTTGGGTGCAGCGCTTTTTCGTCAATGTATTCGTGGTTGACGGCCAGCAGGCCCTCAGTGGAGCTGCCTTCCAGAGGGAAGAAGTGCATGCCGTCATGGTGCATGCCCATGGAGTTGAGCAAATCGTTGGAGCTGTTATTGCCGTTCTGATCCCAGGGCAGGGCGTTGTCATTGATCGGCGTACCCCATGGGGCAAGCACATGGGCAATGTAGCCTTGGGGCACAACACAGCCATCTGTCATGGAAGTGGGCAGGGACTCAAAACCCAGCTTGACGCTTGCAGGTGGTTCCGGATCGGGATTGGGGGTTGTGCCGCCGTCGTTAGCAGGGGTGTGGCCACCCGTACTGCTGCTATCACAGCCCGCCAGGCCAAAACTGCTCATGGTGGCCAGAGCGGCTGCCAGACCACCGCGCATCATCGCGCGGCGAGACAGGCTGATTTCCAGTACTTCACTGAAGGGCTTGTTCTGACTGTGGTTGCGCACAGTCTTGTCGGAGATGTGTTTGCTCATAATGATGATTAGCACCAAGGCTGGGTTGTGGGGGTAGCGCTCATGCTAGAGGGTCAAAGTGAAAGGTCTATGACAAACACCTGAATGAGCCACAGCCTGGTTTTTTGAAGAGCAACAGGACGTGCTGTTTCAAGCGGAGCGCGCGTCGTAAGAAGGCGCGGTGGGCGTCTTTTTCTGCGTCTGATGCGAGCCAAGGATGGCTTTGTTTTTGATTAAGGAAAGTCGCGCATTCGCTATTGTTAGGATATTTGATTTGTTTTATGTACAGCCCCGTACATTATTTAGATTTATTGCTCGAAGTCGGGGCCATCCATTTCCTATCTATTTAGTACACAAGCACTAAAACCGGTTTTGCTATTTGCAGTCGTTCAGGAACTTTTAAGGTTTAAGGGCGTGGTTTTCATTGTGTACGCCCTATGAATGGGCATTTTCTTGGGGGCTTTGGGACTTACTATTTGATGTACTATGTTTCTTTTTTTTCTTCGGGAACTCAATGAAGCAAGGGGTTTTACTGCGCAGTGGCCGCGCCGATGCTTTTATGGCTTTAGGTGAGGGCGGCCGACCGGTATTTCGCTCCGCTTTACAGTTGCGAGAAGCCTTGCGCCGTCGGGCCGGCAACTTTGCCGATCACCTGGCGATACCGCAAAGCAATGAGACGGGTTCCACGCTGGATTGGTACAGCCCTGTTTCCGGTCAGGTGGTGCCCTGGACGGCGGCAACTGAGCAAGAGCGTGAAGAAGGGCTTAAGCAGTTAAGCGCTTTCCAAGTCCGGTTAAACGAGATGGCCCCCGCTCTGGATGAGCAAGATACAGAGGCCTTGGGTGACAAGGCCTTGTTCTCCAGTTTGCTGCGCCGTGTTCTGTACTTCCCGGACGACAACTTTGTTTATCTGGTCGACGGCAAACCCGTCCTGACCTTCTGGGGTTTTCAGCACCACGGTGCGGACCAAAACCAAGATCCTTTATTGCCCCTGATGCCCGCGCCCAAAGCGGCCCCGGTGGTTGCGCCTGCTGTTGTGCCGCCCATTGCCCCTGTTGTGGCTCCCGTGCTCGCCCCGGTTGCGGCCAGTTGGTGGTCCCGCTGGTGGTGGCGTTTGCTGGCTTTGTTGTTGCTACTGGCCTTGCTCTTGTTTGGTTTGCGCTGGTGCACGACACCTGTCGTGCCAGATACGCCTTTAGGCTCGCTGACTTCCAGCGTGGGTAGCTACCTGCCTGAGAAAATGCGTAACTGGTTGGGTTGGTCCTTGCCTAAGCTGGATGCAGGCGCGTTGGTGCCTGGTGGCCGGGTTGACGTGCCCACAGGCAGCGTGCCCGCTGCGGCAGGGGTGGCTCCGGGCCTTGAGGCTCCAGGGGCAGACGCTCCCGCTGCACCGGCTACCCCCGATGTCCCTCAGGCTCCTGATGCTAGCCCGCCAAGCCCGCCGGCAGATCCGGCATCCAATCCGGATGCAAATCCCGCGCCGCCAGAGTTGCCGCAAGATCCGGCCGCACCGCCTGCCGATCCTGCTGTGCCTCCAGCACCTGACGCCAATCCAGCGGCTCCCGCCACGCCTGCCGCACCTCCTCCCGGTTCCCTGGTTGTGCCACCTGATGCCTTGCAGTCCGGCAAGATGGACTTCTTGAACGGCCAGTGGGCTGCTCGCATGGGTGTGCAAGATAGCCAGACCGGCAAGCCCGTGCAGCTTCAATATCAGTTAAAAGATGGGGCAGGTCATGTGCAGATCAAACGTGGTGATGGCGTGCAGTGTGAAGCTCCGGTTTCCGCTGCCGCTGACCAAGGTCGTTTGGTTCTGAACGCCAACTCCGCCGCTAAATGCACGGACAATGCTGCTTACGACATGCCCAAAATTGTGTGTGATCCCGGTGCGGCCGGTGCTGCCGCCCAATGCGCAGGCATGTATGGCTCCGATGCCTTTCCTTTGATCTTGCAGCAATCCGAATGATGAGTGCTTGAATCTTATGTTGCCTGAATTACTCAAACACGATGGCTTGGTTACCTTGATCGAAAACACCGGAGTTCAGTTTATGGACTTCGGTTTTGACATCAACGCTCCCACTTTGGGCAGCAAAAAGCTGGGTGCCTTAAGCCACTCTTTCTTCAGCACGAACGGCCAGAACTGGCGCTTCCTGTTTGATGGGCTGCAGTTTGGTCAAGAGCAAACCCTGTTCCACCAGCCCGAGGGCGAGGTGGGGGTGTACCAGGGGGGTGGACGCAACGAGCAAGAATGCGATGTGGCCTTAAGCCGCACGCTGGACCTGTTCGATGGCCTGTGGCTGCCTGTTCCTTATGTGCGCTTTGTGGCACCGCATCGCTTTGACAGCGGCCCAGCTAGTTGGAGCCGTCTGCGTGTCGTGCGTCTGGATACGCCGGATCGCGATGGCAACACGCACCGTATTACCGTAGCCTGCGACACCAGCGTGGTGGACTTGACCGAGGGCGCGGCCTATCTGGCCCCCTTACGCGAAGATATCAATGCCGGTGCCTTGTTCCGCATTGCCTGCGACAGTGCCAATATGGACTGGTTCCTGAATCGGGAATGGGTACAGGAATGGTTGCTGGAAGTCTATAAAGACAACGTCAACAAGACACGTAATATCGATTTTGGCGAAGACATCAATGCTTTGCGCTCGGCACAATTGCATTTTTTGAATCTGCTTAGCCTGTTTGCTCCGCCGCATGAATGTGTGGATGGCCGCTCGGAATCCTGGGTGCGCTTGCCGGACATCAAGGTGCTGGCTGCCAATTGGCAAAGCGAGCAAGTCATTCCTGTCGATCTGGTGCTGGACGTGGGTAACTCGCGGACCTGCGGGATCTTGATTGAAAACCACGGCCAGGACGACTCGGGCTTGCGGCAGAACTATGTGCTGCAACTGCGCGATTTGTCTCATCCGCATCAGGTGTACAGCAAGCCGTTTGAAAGCCGTGTGGAGTTTGCACAGACGGACTTTGGTAAGAACCACTTGTCCCTGAAAAGCGGTCGTCCCACGGCATTTTCCTGGCCCACCTTGGTGCGGGTTGGGGATGAAGCGGCGCGTCTGGCGGCTCGCCGTCGCGGAACTGAAGGCACCACCGGCCTGTCCAGCCCCAAGCGTTATTTGTGGGACGAAAACGAATACAAGCACGGCTGGCGTTTCAGTCAGCAATACGACCGCTCGGATGCAGAGCCACGAGCCTTGGCGGCACCGTTTTCCCTGCATATCGACGAGCGCGGCGAAGCGCTGTACACCCTGGACGAAGACGACCGCTTGCCAGTCTTTGAGCCTTTCTATTCTCGTAGTTCGGTCATGACCTTCATGCTGACCGAAGTGCTGGCCCAGGCGCTGCTGCAGATCAACAGCCCCGCGCAACGGGTGCGCCAAGGCCACTCGAATAAGCCTCGTCGCCTGAGCAATATCGTCTTGACCGTGCCTCCGGGCATGCCTTTGGTCGAGCGCAGCTTGCTGGCCGAACGCCTGCGTCAGGCTATTGGTTTGTTGTGGACCAGTATGGACTGGTACCAAGGCGAAGAAGACCCCTATGGTCTGGAACTGTCGGAGTCAGGCAAAACACCAGACAGTTTGCGCGTTCCCTTGCCCGAGTTCCGTGTGGAGTGGGATGAGGCCACCAGCTCGCAATTGGTGTACCTGTTTACCGAGATCACGCAGAACTTTGCAGGTCATGCGGACGAGTTCTTTGATGCGGTCGCCGCTCCCTACAAGGAAGACCGGGAAACGCTGACCCTGGGCATTATCGACATTGGTGGTGGCACGACTGATATCGTTATCAGCGATTACACCTTGCGCCGCCCAGCGGGGGCGGGCGGGGGTAGTAATCTGACCATCTCGCCCAAACAGCGTTTCCGCGACAGCTTCCGGGTGGCCGGGGACGATATCCTGTTGGACGTCATTCAGCGTTATGTTCTGCCTGCCTTTGAAGATGCCTTGAGCCATGTCGGTGTTGAAGATACGGATGTGTTCTTGTCGCGTTTGTGCGGCAATGAAAAAGCCGATGCCGACAAAGCCGTCTTGCGTCAGCAATTGGCTTTGCAAGTGTTCGTGCCACTGGGCCTGGAGTTCTTGAAACGCTACGAAGCCTACGACCCGAATGAAGACCCGCGTGCCATCCAGTCCTTGCCTTGGGGCGAACTGCTGGAGTTCGAACACTTGCTGGGCGATCAGGCCAATGCACCGCTGTCTCATGCCTCGGCAGGGTCGGCGGATGCTCTGCCACGGGTATCAAGCAATGTGGTGCAGTATGTGCTGGACGAGCTACACAAACATGCGGGCAAACGGGTTGATTTTGAGTTGGCCCAGGTTGAGCAGTCCTTTGATCTGGCGCATCTGCATCAAGGTCTGGTCAGTGGTTCTTTGAACATTAACGACCCTTTGCGCGCCTTCTGCGAAGTGCTGAACTACTACGATTGCGACATTGTGCTGATGGCCGGACGCCCCTCGCGTCTGCCGGGTGTACAAGCCTATGTGCGTTCGCAAATGCCCGTATCGCCAGCGCGACTGCTGCCTTTGCATAATTACCGCACCGGCAGCTGGTATCCCTTCCATACCAATGGCCGTATCGATGATCCTAAGAGCACGGCTTCGGTCGGCGCCATGTTGTGCCTGCTTTGCTACAACATGAACATTGACCAGTTCAATTTCAAAGTATCGAATCTGCGCCCCCGTTCTACGCTGCGTCATATCGGGATTATTGACTCCAATAATCAGATCAAGGATAGGGACATCGTCTACAAAGACGTGCTCCAGCAAGACCCTGATACCCGCGAGGAAGTCGTGACACTGGAGAGTGTCAGCAGTGAGGACTCCGATGGCTATCACCTCTTGATGCAGGGCAGTTATCTGCGACTGGGCTACAGACAACTGGATGTAGAGCGCTGGCCTGCCTCGCCTTTGTACTACCTGCACTTGAACGAAAAGGTGCGTCGCCAGATGGCCGATGCGCCGGACGACGATGGCCAGTTGCCATCCATGGAAGTGAGCCTGCAAGTCAACCAGAAAGTGCGCGACAAGCAAGGCCGCCGCATGATCAGCGACCGTCTGGAAGTGCGCCGCTCGGCTCCGCGTGATTTCAAACTGACTGGCTCAGTCTCCAAACCCGTCAAGATCCAGCTCAACACCATGCTGGAAGCAGGCCTGGGTGATTCTCCATATTGGCTCGATAGCGGGAGCGTAGTGCTCAAATGATGGACATGACGACCTTACAGCAGCATTTGTGCCAGGACTGGCAGAACGTATACCAAGGTGCCGGAGAGGCTATCGACTGGGTGACACAGGCTCGCGGTTCCTCGCAGCGCTTGAACGCCCAGGCAGACAGCCTAGTGCTGGAACTGCGCCGAGCCCGTAACACTGCCCGTAGCTTGGGTGTGGTGTCGGGCCGCCCCATGACGATTGGCTTTTTCGGGCTGTCGCAAGCCGGTAAGTCCTACCTGATTTCCAGCCTGGCCGCCGGTAATAATGGCCGTCTGGAAACCAATTATGGAGGCCAGACGATCGACTTTCTGCGGCATGTAAACCCGCCTGGGGGCGGTAAAGAAGCCACCGGTTTGGTGACTCGTTTCAGCCGTAATGCCACTGCTGGCCCTGATGCCTATCCGGTCGAACTGCAGATTTTTTCTGAAGTCGATATGGTCAAAATTCTGGTCAACAGTTATTTCAATGACTTTGACAAAGAACAGGTTGGCTACGTCTTCTCGTCGGAGCGGATCAAGGCGCTGATCGATTCGCTTAAAGGCCGTGCTGGCGCTGCCGATAAAGGCCTGAGTGCCGATGATGCGGTATCCCTGTGGGATTACGTGCGCAGCAGTTTTGGCAATACCACGCGTTTGCTCGACAGCACGTACTGGCCGGAGGTCATTAATCTGGCCCCCAGCTTGCGTCTGGAAGACCGGGCCCAGTTATTCTCGATCCTATGGGGCGAGCAAGCCGAACTGAGCGAACTGTATATCGGTCTGGCTAAGGTGCTGCAAGCGCTAGGCCACCCCTCCAAAGTTTACGCACCGCTGACCGCTTTGATTCGTCGCGAAGGCGATGCTTTTGTGCAGCAAGACAGCATCATGAACGTGGACGTGCTGGAGTCTCTGGGCAGTCCTACAGAGAAAAGCCTGAGCGTTTTGCCGGTGCGTGAGCAGGACGGTCAATACCTGGCAGCTGCACAAGCTGTAGAAGTGCCTTTGGCGCACTTGGCCGCTCTTACTGTCGAGCTGACTTTCCCCTTGATGGGCGAAACTCAGGCCGGTGGCGTCGACAAGGTAGATTTGCTGGACTTTCCCGGTTATCGCGGACGTTTGAACATCCGCTCTGTGCAGGACGCGGGCGCTGCATCGGAAAGTAGTGGTGGCAACCCTGCCTCGCAACTGATTCTGCGCGGCAAAGTGGCGTATCTGTTTGAGCGCTATACCGACCAGCAGGAAATGAATGGCTTGGTCATGTGTACCGCGTCGGACAAGCAAAGCGATGTGAAAGATGTAGAACCTGTGCTGACGCGCTGGGTTCATCGCACCCAAGGTGCCACCCCGCAGGAGCGGGAAAACCGCAAAGTGGGCCTGATGTGGGCCATCACCATGTTCGACAAACGCATTGGCGCTTCCCTGATTCAGGATGATGCCCAGGTGCGTGATAGCTGGGATGGCCTGATGAAGATGAGCTTCAAGGAGCGCTTCGGCCATTGTGAATGGTTGCAGCAATGGAAGCCAGATAGTCCATTTTCCAATACCTTTTTGGTGCGCAAGCCGGGCATGCCCACGCCCTTTATCGACCTGAACACTGAGAGTCAGGAGCTGTCCATTACCGCGTCTGTCGCCGAGAAAATGGATCGTATGCGTGGCAGCTTTATTGAAAATCCGCTGCTTGCACAACAACTGAGCGATCCGGCCCAAGCCTGGGATGCCATGCTGGCTTTGAACGATGGCGGTATGCAACGCCTGCGCGCTTATGTGGCCCAGATTGGCGGCCTGGACTTCAAACTGATGCGTCTGCAAGAGCAGTTCCGCAGCCTGCATGAAACCCTGGTTAAAAAGTCTCTGCATTCCTGGTATAGCCAGGACGGCGATCAGCAGTCCGTGGTCAAAGAGGCTTTGGCCAAGCTGTTTCGCGAGCAATTGCCTGCCTATCGCGCCATTGTGGGCGAACTCTTGGCAGCCTTGCATGTGCCTCAAGACACTTTGCGCGAATTGTTTTTAAGTTTGGGCTCCAGCAAGTCCGAGCCGGATGAGCCGGGCGTTCTGACCCAGGAACAGCCGTTCGAGCAGCAATATGCCGATCTGGTGTACCGCACTTGGTTGAGCCAGCTGCGTGAATTGCCCGCCAGCCGTATCAATCAGAACGTGCTGCGTATGCCGGTCGATTTGCTCTCCAGCGTGGTCGAGGAATTGATTGTGGCGTCGGACCGTTGGGATCTACAGGGCAAGCTGCTGGCGGTCTTGACCAAGCGCCGCCAAAGCGGTGTGCGTCGCGAGCGTCTGGCTGACCGTCAAGTCTGCAATGTGGCCATGACGATCAGCGAGTTTGTGACCTGGTTCTACCTGAAAGGGGACAAGGCCAGCCAAGACTTCTTCACCACGCCTAAGGCCTTTGGCCAGGATGGGATGCCAGCTTTGCCTGCAGAGCCTCAAGATCACGGCTTGAGCTTTTTTGAACAATGGATTGCCGCATTGGCACACACCACCTTGCATAACGCCGGTTATGAAGGTGGCCGCGAACTGAGCCTGGAACAAAATCAGGCTTTGGGACGTATTTTGGAACGGTTTACGAATAAGAGCGTGGCATGAAATTAAGATTCAATTTGCAGGCCTTGGAGCCTGCCGTCCCGGGCCGTGCTCGTTTGTATGTGCGTAGCGTGGATGAAGATGATGAGCTTGAACTGGGCGATTACTCCATCGCCATTCAGCGTAGCCAGAACAGCTATTACCTGCATTCGGCCCAAAGCTGGGATGCGTCCCTGCGTTGGTTGCCTCAGCAAGGCTGGGTCGAACATGAAGACGGCATCGCGGTTTTACTGGGTCCAGATATTGTGGATTCGCTGCTGGCCAACTCCAGCGATGCCTATCAATTCACGCTGGCTACGGCTGATGGTCGGGAGTTGGGTAAAAGCCCGGTAAAACTGGATAAGGCGATTTTGCCGTCTACGGCCGGTGGCAATGCCCAGGCCATGGAATTGACGATGCCGGTGGCCGCTCCCGAAGCGCCTGCTCCCGAGCCAGTCCTTGAAACGCCCCCAGTGCTTGAGGTAGTGGAACCCGCTCCAGAGCCGATACCGGTAGAAGCGCCTGCCCCCGTAGTGGAACCACCAGCACCTGCCCCTGTGGCCCCTCCGGCCAAAAAGGGCGGCATGGGTAAATGGATTGCACTGGTCGTGCTGTTGCTGATTCTGGCTGGCGCAGGCTACTGGTTCTATAGCCAATCAGCCAAGGACAGTCCTGCTGTGGCGGATGCGCCGGAGGATAAGCCTGCCGTAGTTGCGACCGATGCGTGTTCCATGGACAAGCTGGCCGATCGCCCCGGTCTGCAGTTTGTACAAGAGTGCGTGAAAGAAACCAAGACCTCCGAGCAATGGTTGGCTGTTATTGAAGAAGCCAAGAAGGCGGAGCAGTGTGATGTGGCCCAGCGCTTGTACGTGAACAAGGCGCAGTCCGGTGATGTGAAAATTGCCATGGCCTACGCGCGCGAGTACGACCCCAAAGATCATCAGGCACACGCTTGCTTTAGCAAACCCAACCCGGCGACTGCCGCGTATTGGTATGAAACCGTTTTGTTGTCCGAACCCGATAATGCGCAAGCCAAGGCCCGCTTCCAGGAGTTGAGTCAATGATGATGCGTCCCCTTGTTCGATTGAGTTTGCTCGGTGCGCTCCTGTTGGGCGCAAGCCAGGCACAGGCCGCGGCTCCCTTGCTGCAAGAGGGCAAGAAGACGCTGTATCAACGTGTGTTGACTACTCCGTCCTGCCGTCTGTTTTCGTCGGAAACGGAGCAGCAGGGCAAGCCCGTTCCTGCTTTCAGCCGCTTTTATATCTATCAGCGTAACGAGCAGGGTGGGGCAGAGCGCGTGCAGGTGGGCCCGGATAGCCAGGGCAAGACTGTGGGCTGGTTGGATAAGGCCTGCACGGTGGACTGGAAAATGCAGTTGACCTTGGCTTTTACCAATCCGGCCAACCGCGACCGCATGTTGTTTTTTCAAGAGCGCACGTTGCTGGAAAAAGTCCTGGATACGCCCGACCCGGCGACCTTGGTAGCCCCTATCCGTCAGGCTCTGCGTAAAGACTCGCAGGCCGATGGCGTGCTGGCGCAAGAGCCTGAGTACTTTGTGGATGTACAGGAACAGTTCTACCTTTTGCCTGTCTTGAGCGGTGAAGAGGTCATGACTGAAAACGGCTTTCGTACCCGTTTGCTGAATGTGGCTTCGGTGACCAAACACACGGCAGATCAAAAAGAGCCGGATGCCGCCAACAAAGAACCAGAGCAGGCCCAAGATCAGGATGCCGCCCAACGCACATCGCAGATCAAGGGCTTTAGTGCGGCGGTGGTCTTTGTCATTGACTCCACTATTTCCATGGACCCGTACATTGACCGCACCCGCGAGGCCGTGCGCAAGGTCTATACCAAGGTGGAAGAGCAAGGTCTGTCCGATCAGGTCAAATTTGGCTTGATCGCGTTCCGCTCTAATATGGACGCTGCCCCCGGCATTGAGTACCTGACCCATGTGTATGCGGACCCCAACTCCGTGACCAGCAGTAAGGACTTTCTGGATAAAGTCGCTGACCTGAAGCAGGCCAAGGTTTCTACGGTTGCTTACGACGAAGATGCTTACGCCGGCGTGCTGGAAGCCTTGGATAAGGTGGACTGGAATGCCTTTGGCGCGCGTTATGTTGTGCTGATTACTGATGCCGGTGCGCTGGAAGGCAGTAATAAATATTCGTCCACTGGGCTGGACGCCCCGCAACTGCGTATCGAAGCGGCTAAGCCGGGCGTGGCGATCTACACCCTGCATTTGAAAACCCCTTCGGGCAAGAACAACCATGCCAAGGCGGAAGATCAATATCGCGAACTGTCCACCTACAGTGGCACGCAAACGTCCTTGTATTACCCCGTCAATGCAGGGGACGTGAACCAGTTTGGCAAGATGGTCGATAGCCTGGCAACGGCGATTACCGAGCAGGTCAAAGTCGCCTATCAAGGCGGTGATGCTATTGGCAGCGCGGCGCATGCTACGGAAACTGGCGATAAGACAACCGACCAGATGATGTCCGACGCCGAGCTGATTGGCCATGCCATGCGCCTGGCTTACCTGGGTAAGACCTCCGGCACGACGGCGCCTGAAGTGTTCCATGCCTGGATCAGCGACCGCGATCTGGTACGCCAGAACATCCCCACCACGGATGTACGTGTCTTGCTGACCAAAGCGCAGCTAAGCGACTTAAGCGATGTGGTCAAACAGATTCTGGATGCAGCCAACGAAGGCATGATCTCGCCCACCGATATGTTTAACCGCCTGCGCTCGGTAGCCGCCGCCATGGGGGCCGACCCCAGCACCTTGAAGCAAGAGAAGGGCACCAAGTTGGCTGAACTGGGCTTGATGAGTGAATACCTGGAAGACCTGCCTTACCAAAGCGCCGTGCTGACCTTGGATGAGGACACCTGGGCCAGCTGGGACGCCTTGAGTCAGGAGAAATTCATTCGAGACCTGAGCACCAAGTTGCGCTATTACGAGCGCTATAACGCGGATGCGGATCGTTGGGTGTCGTTGGCCGAAGGGGCCGATGCACGTGATGACGTTTACCCCGTGCCCTTGGAAATGATGCCCTGACATGCTTCGCATCAAGCAGCTAGAGGTATCTCGGGGGCAAGGCCCTCAGGCTTTTCGTGTACAACTGCCCGAGCTTGCTCTGGACGCGGGTCAGATTGTGGCCGTCACCGGCGTCAGTGGCTGCGGCAAAAGCACGCTGCTGGAAACCTTGGGGCTATTGCTGCGACCCACTCAGGCTCAAGTGTTCACCTTGGGGCAAGAAGCCAAGGATATTAATGCCTTGTACGCCAGCGGACGAGAGTCTGATTTGGCCCAATGGCGGGCCAGAAACCTGGGCTTTGTGCTGCAAAACGGCGGCTTGCTGCCGTACCTGTCGGTGTGGGACAACATGGTTTTGCCACGTCGATTGCTGGGACTGCCCGTCAAGGCCGATCACCTGGATGCGGCCATTTCTACCTTGAAACTGGACCGTCTGCTGAGTCTGTACCCCAGCGCCTTGTCCATTGGCGAACGCCAGCGCGTGGCTTTTTCGCGTGCCATTGCCCATGCCCCTGGTCTGGTGTTGGCTGATGAGCCCACTGCAGCGCTGGACCCTGAAACAGCTCACAATGTATTCCAGCTTTTTTTCAGTCTGGCCAAGGAATTGCAGCTGGCGGTTCTGCTGGTCTCGCACGATTGGGATAGCTTGAGCGAGTTCTCCATTCCCTGTTTGCAGGCTAAGTTGGAACCGGGCTTGAGTATTTTCGTCCCTGAGGCGGCAAGCTCATGCTTCTAAACGTCTTTCGCCTGGCCTGGGCCGACCTGCGCTTTGATTGGCGTATCTCCTTTTGCATGGTCGCCGCCATGGTGGCGGTGGTGGCCCCCTTGCTTTTGCTGTTTGGTTTGAAGCACGGCGTTGTCACCCAGTTACAGCAAGAACTGCTGCAAGACCCGCGTAATCTGGAAGTGAAGATGCTGAGCAGCGGCAGCTTTGATCAGGCATGGTTAGAGACGCTGCGCCAGACTCCGGGTGTGGGTTATGCCATTGGGATGACGCGCTCCCTGAATACTCAGGCCGATCTACGTCTGGACCGACGCCGCTTTCTGGAAAGTGTCGAAGTGCTTGCCAGCGCGCAGGGCGATCCTTTGCTGCAGAGTCAGGCCCGCGATCTAGCTCCTAATGAAATCATCCTTACTCAGGAAGCGGCTCGCAGGTTGGGTTGGACGCTGGGTGAGCCGGTGCATTTGCGCTTGAGCCGCCGTCTGGATGGCCGACTGGAATATGGCGACAAAGCCATGAATGTGGTGGATGTTCTGGCTGAGCACCGTTATTCGCGCCCCGCTATGTTTGTGGCTCCGGAGACCTTGCTGGCTCTGGAATATGCCCGCGATGGATTTCAAATTCCCGATTTTGCCTTGATGACAGGCCAGCCCTTGGCGGCCGACATGCCGGTGCTATACGCTCGCGCTCGTGTCTATGCCAGCTCCATTGATCAGGTTGGACAGGTGGCCAAGGGCTTGGAGCAGCAGAACATTCCAGTTGCCAGCCGCTATGCCGATATTGAGAACGTGCGCGCCATCAACCGGGTCTTAAGCTTGATTTTTGGCGTGATTGCCCTGACGGCCATTGTGGGTTGCGCGGCCTCTCTGGGCGGCGCATTTCTGGCGAACGTAGACCGCAAACGCAAAGATCTGGCGGTCTTGCGCTTGTTGGGCATTGATAGCGGCGGAGTCATCCGCTACGTGCTGATTCAGGCGATTCTGCTTAGCGTGATCGCCTATGCCTTGGGACTAGGCCTGTATGGCCTGGGTAGTACCTTGTTCAATCAACTATTGGTGGGAGACGGGCTCCAGACCGATTTCGTGTCTCGTATCACCTTCGCCCACGCTGTCTATGCCTTATTAATGGTGATGGGCTTGGCCTGTGTCGTTGCGGCGATAGGGGCATGGCGAGCGGTCAGAGTTCAACCTGCGGAGAGTTTGCGTGAAATTTAATCCTTTGTTCAGTGCGGCAAGTCTGCTGCTGGGTGTCAGCGCAGTGGCTCAGGCTGCTCCGTGGGACGAGAAGTACTACAACCCCAAGCCGGCTGAGGGCGATGTGATCTTGCCCATGCCCTGCGAAGGTGCGATGGTGTTTCGCCGTGTGGGCGTGCCAGTGGCTGGCCCCTTGGATGATATGCGCGTGGTGGTTGGCCAGGAAGCCGAGGAGTGGGGCTATATCGAACACAAGCGCCCCGAGTTCATCGCTGGCAGCTTTACCGATAGCAAAGCCGGGTCTTCGCGCTACTACTTGATGGCCAAGTACGAGCTGAACAAATTGCAGTATCAGGCCATGACCGAAGCCACGTGTCCCACGCCCAAAAACACGCTGGTCGTGCCACAAGCCGAGATCAGCTGGATGGACGCCGTGCGTTTCTCCGATCTGTACAACCAATGGCTGCGCGAGAACGCAGCCGACAAGTTACCCAAAGAAGATGGCTTGGCTGGCTTTGTGCGCTTGCCAACGGAGATTGAATGGGAATACGCGGCTCGGGGCGGCTCGACCCTGTCGTCAGCCGAGTTCCGTGATGTGCGTTACCCCATGCCGGAGGGCATGAACGAATACGAGTGGTATGCCGGTTCGCAGTCCTCTAATGGTGCGGTGCAATTGATGGGGCGGCTGAAAGCCAACCCGCTGGGTCTGCACGACATGTTGGGCAATGTGGACGAGCTGATTCTTGAATCGTTCCGCCTGAACAAGCTGGATCGTCAACACGGTCAGGCGGGCGGTTTTGTGGTGCGTGGCGGTAACTTCCTGTCCAAGCCCGAAGCGCTGCGTTCCTCGGCCCGTAAGGAATTGCCGTATTACGGCCCCAAGGGCCCAACCCAATCCAAGAGCACCGGCATGCGTCTAGCCTTGGTGTCGATTGCCTTGACCTCGCGCGAACGTGTGCAGGCGATTGAAAAAAGTTGGCAAGCTTTAGGCACCGAACAAGGCACCGCCAACCCGAATGCACCGGCGGAGGAATCGGCCGTGCAGCGTCTGAGCTCCTTGGCCAGCACCCTGGAAGACGACACCCTGAAAGCTCAATTAAAGCAATTGGAAGGGGATTTACGGGCGGCCAATCTGCGTCAAGAAGAAATGCGTGACCAAGCTATTCGCGCCAACCTGGAGCTGGGTTCTTTCCTGTGCACCAAGCTGAAAGACGATGTCTTGTTTGTGGAATTGCTGCACCGAAATTACGACGCGCTGTGCGAAGCGGGCACGGACGACAAACAATGTGCCAGCCGTAAATTAAAATTGGACGAGCAAGAGGATCGTGTCACGAAATTAGCGCGTTATTATGCGAGTAATTTAATTGATGCGGCATCGTTATATGGTTTGACCTTGCTGGAAAAACAGGTGCCGGTAGAGCGCCAGATGATGGAACAAAACAAGAGTCTGAGCGCTCTGAAACCCTATCTGGAAGTGCATTGGAAAAATCAAAAGGATTATCTGAAGACAGATTCTATTGATATCAATGCCTGGAAAAATAGTTGTAAATCGATCCCCAACTCGTAAAGAGCGAGTCAATAAAAATAGACGTACTTCAAATGGAAGAGGAAGTTATGCAACACGTGCGCCGTTTTACCCCTAGAACCTTGCTGGGCAGCCTGATGCTGGGTATGGCTTTGCTCTCGGGTTGTGCCAGTACGGGAAGCAGTTTGCTGGGTGGTGCCCAGGCCGATGATCGTCTGACCAGTGGTCAGGATGCGAAGTTCTTTAGCCGTTCGGGCTTTCAGGCATGTGCGGGTGCCGCCGCGGTGGGTGTGCTGGCTTGCATGGTGTCGAACTCCAGCAATAAGGCAGCTTGCGCCATTATTGCGGGTGTGGCGGCTTGCGGTGTGGCCATGGGTACGAACTACTATTTGGACCAGCGCCGGACTGAATACGCCAATACCAGCGATCGACTGTCAGCCATGCAGGCGGACGTGGAAGCAGATACGGCCAATATCATCGAACGTACCAATACGGCCTCGCAAGTGATTGCCGATGATAAAAAGCAGATTGCTGACATCGAAAAGCACATGAAAGAAAAAACGATGGAGAAAAAACAGGCTGAAAAACAATTGGCCCGTATCGATAAAAACATCGATGTTCTTAATCGTGATCTGAAAAATATGAACGAGAAGGTTGCGTTGTACCGTGATGTGGCAGATGCCGAACGTAAAGACGGTGGTAAAAAATCCGAAGTTCAGCGCCTGGATCGTCAGATTGATCAAATGAATGTGAAAGTGGCCGTACTGCAAAAAGAAGTAGACGACCTGTATTCCATGCGTTCCGCCGTAACTTTGGGTTAAAGAGCTTCTTATGCGAGTATTTCTGCGTTGGACCCCCTTGGCCGCCACCCTGTTGCTGGCGGGTTGTGCCACCACCATGAGCGAGTGCGATCCTTCCGATAGGGATGCCGGTTTCTTTACTAAAATCAGCTGCGACACCTCGGGTGCGTATCGCCAGCATATTGATGCACGCGAACAAAGCTTGCTGAGCAGTCAGGAAGCCAATGCGCTGTTTCATCAGGTCTATAAAGATATTCAGACTCAACAGAGCTTGAGCAAAGCCAGTCTGGCTCAGCAGCGTCAGGCCCAGACCGCCTTAAACCGCTCCATGGGTCAATTGGTGCGTAGTGTGCAGGCCAGCAAAGGTAAGGAAGCGGGTCTGCAAAACCAGCTCAAGGACTTGGACAAGGGCCTGAAAGACGTGAACCGGTCTACCGAAGATAACAGCCCGGCCGCCGTGGCCAGGAAGCAGCAGCAATTGCAAACACTGCAAAAAGACGTCAGCCGCTTGCAGTCCAGCCTGGGTTACGACGAGTAAGCCTATGCAGCGAGTCATTCTTGATCCGGTCGGACCATCCTCAGCCTATCAGCAGCATCAGCATGCGCTGAATCTGTTGAAGCGCCAGGATGAACCTTTAACGCATTTGTTTTCCACCTATCAGGCTGACGGTTCAGATACCACGGCCTGGTGGACGGGCATGCAGGGGCAAGCGGTACCCAAGAGCAGTTTGTCTGCGGGACAGCAGCAAGCCTTGGATGCGCGTTATCAGCAGTCGCTGGACCGTATCGAGGCGCTGAGCCGTCAGTTGGAGCAGCAGGGGGCGACGCAAGACGCCCAGGCCCTGCAAGCCTTGTTGAACGATGTCTCTGCGCAAGGGGCCATCTACAGTGTAGGCGGCAAGCCCTTGCTGATGATGAGCGAAAACCCAGCATTATCACCCGAGCCCTTGTTTGCGGCGTATCAGAAACGGGTAGCGCCGCCACCGCCTCCCGTCGTACCGATGGCAGCGGCAGTGGGTGCTGGGGCAGCTGCCACGACCGTGGTGGGTTCCAAAGGCCGCCCATTCCTGTGGTTTTTGTTAGCCGCTTTGCTGGCCCTGTTGCTGGCGCTGCTCTTGTCCTGGTGGTTCAAGTGGCCCCCTGGATGGTGGGACAAAGAAGTGCTGCCGCCGGTTGAGCCGCCTGCGCTGATCAAGCCAGAACCCGTCGTGGAAGAGCCGGTCGTGCCACCCACGCCGCCAGCACCGCCACCCGAGGAACCCGTGGTTCCCGAACCTGTGGTGGAGCCAGTCAAAGAGGAGCCTGTGCCTGCGCCGGTTGTGGAAGAGCCGCCTGCACCGCCTCCCGCACCGGAGCCGCCGCCCAAGCCCGAGCCACCACCTAAACCGAAGCCAGAGCCCAAGCCTGAACCTAAACCGGGTTCCAAGGTCTCGTCCGATCCTAACTTTGTGTGTGCTCAGGACGAGAAGGGTGAAGTGCTCAAGCCCGAGGTCTACATTATTTTTGATTCCTCCATGTCCATGCTGCTTAGCGTCGATGCCAAGATCCAGGACGAGGAATGGTTCTTCAGTCAGGATCTTGACGATGTAGGCTCCTGGAGTGATTACGCGACGCAACGCGCTCAAACCCTGTTCCAGGGCACGTCGCGTATCAATGCGGCACGCAGTGCTTTCTCCAGCATGGTGGACAGCTTGCCTTCCGGGCAGGACTTGCACTTGGTGACGTTCGCCCAGCAGTGCGCAGCGCCTAATTATCAGGGCCGCTTTACGACGGCACAGCGCGGGCGCTTGAAGAACTTGATCCAGAATATTGAGGCTAAAGACAGCACCAATCTGGTGCAGTCCTTGAATCTGGCCGCCAGCCGGGTGGACGGAGTGAATCGGGATGCCTTGATCGTCTTGTTTGTGGATGGCAATGACGGTTGCGATCAAGATATTTGTGCTGTGTCACGCAGTATTGCTCGTGCTAAGCCACGTTTGCGTATTAATGTGGTGGATATCACTGGTCAAGGTCTGTCGGCCTGCGCAGCCAGTGCGACCGGTGGGGTCACACTGGCTCCGAAGCAATCTGGTCAGATTGCCAAAGCCTTGCGTGATGCCACCACAGACTTTGTAAAGCGTGCCGAGCAAGCCTGCAAATAAACGCTGCGTGGTCTCGTGCTTTGATCAGCCTGGGTTCGCCCAGGCTGATCCGTTTGTGGACAGCTAGAAAAAGACAGCGTCACAATAGGAGGCCGCGCCCTCGTGTATTTGCGCCACTTGGGATGACACTATTCAGTGCGGTTTTTCTGTTGAACTACGCATAGACTGTGGAAATGCCTACTTCGCCCTCTCGCCCTGACTCGCCCGAACGCCGCCTGCGCCGTATGAAGCGCAGTGCCCTGGCTTTGTTGGCGTTGACCATCTGCCTATTTCTCTTGAGCCACGCCATGATGCGGCAAGGCGAAACCGCTCCCATTGCGGCATTTTGGCCCTGGCTGCGTGCCTTTAGCGAAGCGGCGACCGTAGGGGCCTTGGCAGACTGGTTTGCCGTAGTGGCCTTGTTTCGGCACCCGCTGGGTCTGCCATTCCCGCACACTGCCATCATTCCTAACAAGAAAAATAGTCTGGGTGAAAGCCTGGGTGTTTTTGTGCGTGACCATTTTCTGGATTCCGCCATGTTGCTGGAAAAGCTGCGCAGCCTGGACCCGGCAGCTCGTTTGGGGCAGTGGCTGTCGCAACCCGAGCAAAGTGAACGTGTTAGCCGCGCTTTGCAAACTGCCATGGCTGAGGCCCTGCGTTTGCTGGATGAGCGCAGCGTCAAACAAGCTCTGACGGATGGGGTACGAGCCTATTTGATGCGGGTGGATATGGCTGGCTCCACTTCCCAGATTCTGGGTTTGTTGACGCGTAATGCACGCCACCAACGCTTGCTGGATGAAGTCTTGCAGCAACTGGGGGGCTATCTGTCCAATGAGGCGGTCAAGCAGCGTGTAGCTGATGTGTTGGTACGCTACGCCCAGCGTGAATGGCCCAAGCTGCTGGCGATGGTGGGCGTAATGACCTCCGTAGACGAGCTATCGGGCAAGATGGCCGACCGTCTGGCACGGGCGCTGGTCGATGAAGTTCAAACCATTCTGAGTGAACCCGAGCATCCTTTGCGCAAAGACTACGAGCAGTGGGTACAGGACTATATTCAGCGTCTGGGCCAAGACCCGGACTTGATGGAGCAGGTAGAAGTCATCAAGCAGCGTTTTTTACATCATAAAGAGGTGGGTGAATATATTGATGGTGTCTGGACCGATGTGATGCGTGTGGTACGTAGTGATCTGACTAAGGAAGAGTCTGCCGTGGCGGCCCATTTGCGGCAGGTGGCCCAGGACCTTGGCACACGCTTGAATAATGACGCCACGCTGCGGGCCACGTTGAACGAACACATGCTGTCCGCCGCTGCAGGTCTGGCAGAGCAATTACGCGAAGGTGCTAAAGAGCATATCTCGCGCACCGTGCGCCAATGGGACGACAGGCAATTGGTGCGCGAGCTGGAGCTGACGGTGGGCACCGATCTGCAATACATACGCTTTAACGGCACAGTGGTGGGCGGTCTGGTGGGCGTGGGCCTGCACGCGATCTTGTTATTGGGTTTGGTGTAAATCAGGCCACTTTCAGCAACGGTACGGGTTCCTCGGTGGCATTGGGGTCAGGCACGTAGGTAGAGCGGCCGGCCACACCCGTATTGAGCAATTGGATCGACAGTTTCAGCTCTTGGGCCTGACGGCTTAGCTCATGCACGGTCACCCCCAGGCTGCGGGCCAGATCAGCATTGTCATTGGTGTCGCTGTCCATGGTGGAGACGGCATCGTTGATCTGCGCCAAGCCGGTGGCTTGCTCGCTTGAGGCCGTGGAAATCTCGCTGATCAGGTGCGTGACGTCCGAGACGGACTGCATGATTTCATCCATGGTGGAGCCGGCGCGTTTGGCATGATGAGCGCCGGTTGCCATCCGGTTCAGTGAATCTTCCACCAGGCTTTTGATTTCCCCCGCCGCCTGGGCACTTTTCTGCGCCAAGCTGCGCACTTCGCCAGCCACCACAGCAAAACCTTTACCTGCTTCCCCGGCGCGGGCCGATTCGACGGCGGCATTCAGGGCCAGGATGTTGGTTTGAAAGGCCAAGCCTTCGATAATCGACACAATATCGCCAATGCGCTCGGAGCTATTGTGTATGTCCTGCATGGTGCTGACCATGTCCTGGACAACCTCGCCTCCACGACGCGCAGTAGACAGGCTTTGATCCGCCAGTTGATTGGCCAGTCTGGCATTGTCCGCAGTCTGCTGCACATTCATGGTCAGCTGTTCCATATTGGCGGCAGTACGCTGCAAGGAGCCGGACTGGGCGGCGGTGCGGTTGGATAATTGCCGATTGCCGTCCTCAATCTGGGTGGATACATCCAATGAGGCCTGAATGCCCTGATGCACGTCGCGCGCTAGACTCAGCAGGCTTTTACGCATCATGTCCATGTAGAAGTACAGCTGCGCAATTTCCTGGCTGCGAGTGTGTTGGGGATTTAGGTCGATCAAAAGATTGCCAGTAGCGATTTGCTGGGCGATATGAGTGGCGCTGTGCAAGGGCTGCATCATGCGCTGAGTCACAATCCAGCCATAGCTCAAGGTCGCCAGACTGACGACGCCCAGAGAGGTCAGCCCAGCCGTCAGATAGGTGCCCGATGCGCCGCTACCCAGCAATAAGCCTGCGCTCAATGTCGCTAAGGAAGTAGTCAGCAAACCGAAACGCAACAGGCTGGCGCGCAGACTGCGGTTCAAGGGTTGGAGCAGAGTTTTCAAGACGGAACGCCAGCCCCGCGCTTGCAGTTGGCCTTCGTGCAGACGAAAGCCGCGCAACCCGTGTTGTTGGATGGAGTGATAGAGATACTCCGCCTCTTTGATTTCTTTGGGCTGGGCACGTACCCGCACCGAGGCATAGCCATTGACGCGACCATTTTCTATCAAGGGGATGACGCGTGCCTTGACCCAATAAAATCCGCCGTCTTTGCGGCGGTTTTTGATCAGTCCCGACCAAGATCGTTGTTGCTGCAGAGTCTGCCATAAATCCTGAAAAATCACCGCAGGCATATGGGGATGACGCACGATATTGTGGGGTGCTCCGATCAGCTCTTCATGGCTGTAGCCGCTAACCTCGATAAAGACCGGATTGGCATAGATGATGCGCCCCTTCAGGTCGGTTTTGGAGATTAAATAGGTTTTTTCGGGAACCTGAGTTTCATGAGAGCTAATGGCTTGGTTTTCACGCATGATCTGGCCCTGTTAAAGACGTAGGCGGAAAAGGACAGATCATTATGTTTCATATTGACTCAAATTTGTTACTTAATATATTCGTTAGAGTCTAATTGTGTCCGCTTGATGACATAAAGAAATCAAGGCTTGGAAGAGGCTTTGGAATTGGATACTGCTTTGATTTTATTGTTAATTATTATTTTTATAAATGCTGGGATAGTTGAAGGTTCCCAGATTTATTGTTTTGTCTAGCTGTCAGTTTTATCAGGATCGGCTTTGAGACAGCCGATCCCGATTTTACGTTTTAACGACGAATCGCGCCTAAACGGGCATTCGCTGTTTTTGCACTATTGGCCTGAAAAGGTGATGGGTTTTGGTAAGACAGCACCTGCAAGCTGGGGGCTTGGGTCAGTTGAGCCAAGGCAGGCGCAGTGTGAGCGGAGTCTACCGAGCCCGTGTTCAGGGCCTTGATGGCATCGGCCAACTCGGAGGCCTCCGAGGCCAGATCGCTCATGGTGTTGCCCAGGTCTTGCACCAGCGCTGCGTTCTGCTGGGTGACACCATCCATCTTGGCCATGGCTTCGTTGATCTGATCCAGACCGCTGGCTTGTTCGATCGACGCGGTGGAGATCTCGCCAATAATATCGGTGACGCGTTTAACCGAATCCACGACCTCGCCCATGGTGGCACCGGCGCGAGCAGCTTGCTCGGCCCCTACGGCCATGCGGCTGACGGAGGCATCAATCAGGTTTTTGATCTCGCCAGCGGCTTGCGAACTCTTTTGTGCCAGGCTGCGCACTTCACCGGCGACCACGGCAAAACCACGGCCTGCTTCACCCGCACGGGCGGATTCGACGGCGGCGTTCAGGGCCAGAATATTGGTCTGGAAGGCAATGCCTTCAATCACGGTGACAATATCGCCAATACGACGCGAGCTATCGTGGATACCTTGCATGGTTTGAACCACCTCGTTCACCACGGCACCGCCACGCTGGGCAATTTGCATACTGGCATCCGCCAACTGGCTGGCTTGATTCGCGTTGTCCGCGTTCTGGCGCACGGTGACGGTCAGCTCTTCCATGCTGGCAGCGGTTTCTTGCAACGAGGCTGCTTGATCCTCGGTGCGTGAGGCCAGATTGGTATTGTTCACTTCCAGGATGCGGGCCGCATGGATGGACGCATCAATACCGCTGCGGGCATCGCTGGCAATCCCCACCAGACTCTTGCGCATCAGATCCAGGCAGAAATACAACTGCCCAATTTCTGAATTGCTTTCGCTGGACTGCAGGTCAATATCCAGCTGCAAATTACCGGTCGCAATTTGTTGGGCAATTAAAGAAGCCTGATCCAGGGGGCGGATTACGCGCTGCGCAATTAACCAGCCGTAAGCCATCATGACCGCGCTGGCCAAACACAGCCCAACCGTCAGCCACATACCTGAGCCTTGGGGCACGCCACCGGTCAGGGCGAAGTACAGCGCCGTGCCGGTGGTGGCCAGAGCCAGCGTACCCATGCGGAACAGACTGGCACGCAGCGAATTGCTGAAGGGGCGACGTAACTGGCTCAACATTTTGCGCCAGCCAGTAGGTACGGCACGACCTTCATGCAGGCGCACGCCTTTGGCGCGGCCCTCATTAATGGTGCTGTACAGGTGCTCCGCCTCGTCAATCTGCTCCTGGGTCGGTTTGACGCGCACCGAGGCATAGCCTGCCACCGTGCCATTTTCGTAAATAGGCACTGCCATGGCATAGACCCAGTAAAAACCGCCGTCCTTGCGCCGGTTCTTCACCACTCCCATCCAGGGGCGCTTGCTTTGCATCGTGTCCCAGAGATCCTGAAAGGCCTCGGGCGGCATGTCGGGGTGACGCACGATGTTGTGCGCCTTGCCGATTAGTTCTTCACGGGTAAAGCCGCTGATCGCAATAAAGGCAGCGTTCGCGTAGGTGATCCGGCCTTTCAGGTCGGTTTTTGAAATAAGGTACTGATCGGCCCGGACACGAACCTCGTCCTGGGTAATGGGGAAATTCTTACGCATTCATCATCCTGGAGGAGAACAACAAAGGGGATGCGGTGAGCGGTCAAGCCCGCAGGGGCCAAGCAAAAAAAAGGGGCATTGGCTTCTGTCTGTCCGTGATCGACCTGAATTGTCAGAAACCTTCTATTTTTGCGAATGGCGGAGCAGAGCAAAGCGTGAAACTGTTGACTGATCCGGCCTCTGACTGAACGCTTGCTTGTCATTTATGGCAAACACATACAGTTCAAACGCTTAACGTCTATTGGACGAATTTCTTTAGGCTTAGATGTTCATGGGTCATAATTTGATCATCTGAAAATAATGTACTGACTGTATTTCGTGTTCGGGTCGTCGCAGCAAGCCGGAGCGGGCAGGGCCTCGCTTATAATCCGCCAGACGCGCGTTGGCGCAATTTAGAAGGAGAATATGTGATCGATACGCAGGAACCTGTAGTCAGTGCTGAACTGGTGGCTGTTTTAGTGGCTGTTAGCGACGGCGAGCCCCGTGTTTTAACCACGGATGCCGGCCAAGCCTTGCCCGCCGGACCGTTCCAGCACACACACCGTTCTTTGCAAACGGGGCTGCGCGATTGGGTGGAAACTCAAACGCATCATCCTGTGGGCTATGTGGAGCAGCTCTATACCTTTGCGGATCGGGATCGTTTTGACGCGCAGGGAATGCGTATTGTGTCGGTCAGCTATGTGGGGCTGACGCGGGAAGTGGGCCAGCCGGATGTGGCCCAGGTAATTTGGCAGGATTGCTACCGCTATTTCCCTTGGGAAGACCGGCGGGATGGCGCGCCCAATATTATTCAGGAAACCATCGTGCCAGCGCTGCTGAACTGGTGCGAGCAAGATGAATCCTTGCGGGCTTTGCGTCGTCAGCGCGTCAATTACAGCTTTGGGTTGGAAGGCGCAATCTGGAACGAAGATTTTGTATTGCAGCGCTACGAGCTGCTCTATGAGGCAGAGCTATTGCCCGAGTCCTGTCGCCGTCGTCAGCGTGAGCAACAGGAGCAGGGCAAGCACTACGAGCTGGGTCTGGCCATGCGCCACGATCATCGCCGAATTCTGGCTACCGGCTTGGCGCGTCTGCGAGCTAAAATCAAATACCGCCCGGTGGTGTTCGAGCTGATGCCACCAGAATTTACCTTGCTGCAATTGCAGCAAGCCGTTGAGGCCCTGGCCGGGCGTGGACTGCATAAACAGAACTTTCGACGTTTGATTGAACAGCAAGCCCTGGTTGAAGAAACCGGCGCCATGAGTGTGGGTGGTTCGGGCCGACCTGCCAAGCTGTTCCGCTTCCGTGGGGATGTATTGTTTGAGCGGGCGATCTCGGGCAGTAAATTACCGCTGGCTAAACAAGCTCGTTAAAAACCGGGCCTATGGCTTGACAGTGCTTATGCTCAGGAATAGCATAAATGCATCTTGCCAATAGGCCTTATTTTTAGCGATTTAAATACTCATAATGAGCATAATTAATGCCCCTCAGCCGGCAGTGCAAGCTGCACAGACATCGGCTCACCGTGTTCCTTCCTTGCCTGATGTGATTCTTGAACCCTTGGTGCGTGCCACCTTGCAAGAAGACTTGGGCCGTGCCGGTGATTTGACGACGGACTCCATCGTTCCTGCGGCAACGCGCACACAAATGCGTTTGGTCGCACGCGAAGCAGGGGTGTTAGCTGGTCTGGATCTGGCTCGATTGGCTTTTACATTGCTGGACCCTACGCTACGATTTGAAGCCCAGCTGCAAGATGGGGATGTGCTGACGCCCGGTGCGCAGATCGCAGTCATCAGCGGTTCGGCCCGTTCCATATTGACGGCAGAGCGTAGTGCCTTGAATTTTCTGGGACATTTGAGTGGCGTGGCATCGGCAACCGCTTCTATTGCCCGCGCTATTGCACCGTACGGCACCAAAGTCACTTGCACTCGTAAAACCATGCCCGGCTTGCGTGCCGTACAGAAGTACGCGGTTCGAGTCGGGGGCGGCAGCAACCATCGCTTTGGTCTGGACGATGCGGTGCTGATCAAAGACAACCATATTGCGGTTGCTGGGGGCGTCAAAGCCGCCGTGGAGGCAGCTCGTGCCTATATCGGCCATTTGGTTTGCATCGAAGTAGAAGTCGATACGCTGGAGCAGCTCGATCAGGTGCTGGAACTGGGTGTGGACAGTATCCTTTTAGACAATATGGATACCGTCACCTTGACCGAGGCCGTAGCTCGTGTTGCAGGCCGTGCCAAAACTGAAGCCTCTGGCCGTATCACTCCTGAAACCGCGATGGACATTGCCCGTTGCGGCGTAGACCGAATCGCTGTGGGCTGGATCACCCACAGTGCCCGTGTGCTGGATATTGGCTTGGATGCTTGAGTAGATAAACGTGTTGGGTGTGATGGCGGTTTTTCAGGTGGGGAAGCGGGCGACAGCAGTCGCCTTGCTGGGCATGGTAGCGCTGGGCCTGGGCAGTCAGGCAGCGCAGGCAAGGGACGAGGTGGCCGAGCAGGCCGTCAAATACCCGGTCAAGCCAATTACCGTGATTGTTACCTTTCCGCCTGGCGGCGGGACAGACTTGCTGGCCCGCAAGCTGGGCCCAAGATTGGAAAAGGCTTTAGGCCAGCCCGTCATCATCGACAACCGTCCCGGCGCCAGCGGCAATATCGGCGCGCGCGCCGTAGCCTATGCCCGCGCCGATGGTTACACCTTGCTGATGGCCAATAGCTCCTTTGCGATCAACCCCGGCGTGTTTCGTAACCTGGGATTCAACCCCAAAGAAGACTTTGCACCCATCGCCAATATCGGGTTCGTGCCTTCAGTCATCGTGACGGGGCATGGTTCGGACATCCAGAGTCTGGAACAAGTGCTGGAGCAGCAATCAGAACCGTCATTGGCGTATGCGTCCTGTGGAAACGGCACGCCCCAGCATCTGGCTGGCGAAATGTTGTACGACTTGCGGGGTACGGCTTTGTTGCACATCCCGTACCGTGGCTGCGGCCCAGCTTTAAATGATGTGGTGGCCGGGCAGGTACCGATTGGCATCGTCACCTTATCCAGCGCGGCAACCCTGATTGAGTCCGGGCACTTGCGTGCCTTGGCCGTCACTTCCGCTCAGCGCAGCCCCGTTCTGCCCCATGTGCCCACCGTGGCCGAAGTCAGTGACACCAGTTTCGAGCTGGATCAATGGCATGGGCTGCTGGCACCGTCTCATACCCCCGAACACATCATTAATGCTTTGAATCGCGTAGTGCAAAAAGCGCTGACCGATACAGCCATGCAATCGCAATTGCTGGCTTTGGGCTATACGCCGCAAGAAGGAAATGAGTCCGCCCAGGCCAGTGGCTTCAAGGCCATGATCTGGAATGATATCGACCGTTTTGGAGCCTTGGCTTACAAGATTGGCTTGCAGGTGGATTAAGACGGGGGATCTTGCTTTGAGGCCAAGCCACGGCAGCCGTTGTCGGCCGCCTGAACCACTGGCTATATAGGGGACTAGCTGGGGGCGGGATTGTCTGTTTTAAGATTAGGAACCCACAGACAAACCCTGCCCCTGGTTAGAAGAAGCTGTCGTCAGCAGGGGCTTCAGGTACAGGCTGAGTGGTAAACCAATGCTTTTCCAGCAGCAGGGTATGCGTCAAACCGTCCTTGCTGCAATTGGTGTCGATCTCGATTTGGCCGCGCTGGCTCTCACCAGTATTGAAATTATCAGCCTCGACTTCAGCAGCCGCAATGTACGCCTGCAGGTTCAGATCAGGCTGACCACGGTCCAGAACAAACTGACGAATAGCCTCAGTGCCTAACTCATTAAGGGTGTAGGTATAGCTCATGGTGTGCTCCTGATTATTGATCGTGACCATACGGGACCAGATGGTTAAATCCTAGCACGCTGGGAAGGTATGGCGGATGCCAAAGCGTTACGGGTTTTCGCGATAGAAAACGAAAGGAAAGAGCCCGTCGTAGGGGCCGCATACCTTGTTTTAATAGGCTGCCATTGCACCGAAGCACTATCCATCGGAAGGGGCACAATCCCGGTGAAAGTTTTGGTAGGTGAGGAAGCCGAAGGATGCGAGATCAATAAAAAAGCAGCTATGCGCGAATCTGCACATAGCTGCTTATATAGAGCTTGTTTTCTAAACCTGCTTAGAAGCTGCCAAAAATCGTACCCAGCGTAATCACTGTGATCAGGGCAACGATAGGGGCGGCCATCGTTACCATAGCGATATTGCCGTAAGACTGGCGATGGTTCAGTTTGCAGATGGACAGCAACGTAATGATTGCACCGCAATGGGGCAGGGTATCGAGCCCACCCGCCGCCATCACAGCCACACGGTGCAGCAATTCAGGGCTAATGCCAGCCTGCTGAGCCATCGCCAAATAGTCCGCTCCCAGCGTCTGCAAAGCAATACTCAAGCCACCCGAGGACGAACCGGTAATCCCGGCCAGCGTAGTCATGGCCACCGCCTCCGAGATCAAAGGATTACCGGGGGCTACGTTCAGCACAAAGTCCCGAATAATCGCAAAGCCCGCCAGGCTGGCGATGACCGCGCCATAACCTACTTCCGAGGCGGTATTGAACAAAGGCAACATAAAACCAAACACGCCTTTGTTAATGCTTTCGCGCAGGCTCTTCCAGTGCCCCAGACGGCTGATAATCAGCACCAGATTGGCCGTAATCAGGGCAATAATCAGTGCCCACAAACCGGTAATCTTGGCAGGATCAACCTGAGGGAAGCGCTCAGCCATGAAGCTGAAATTCGTGCCGGGGAAAATGCCGTAGGTGAATAAGGCATTGACGCCAATCACCAGAATCAGCGGCAAGATAGCCAGGAAGATGGGCATGGGTTTTTGCTCATGCGTGCTGACATCGGCGCTGGCATCCAAAATATCCTGGCCGTGATCGCCATAGGTCTCACCATTGGCTGCGGCCTTGCGAGCACGCGACTGCAACCACCACAGACCACCAAAGGCCATGATCAAGCCGCCAATAATCCCCAACCCAGGCGCTGCAAACACGTTAGTGCCGTAGTAAGGAATAGGGATCGCGTTTTGAATGGCAGGCGTGCCGGGCAGGGCGGTCATGGTGAACGTAAACGAACCCAGTGCAATCGCCGCAGGAATCAGGCGCTTAGGGATACCCGCTGCACGGAACAGATCCTTGGCAATCGGGTAGATGGCAAACGCCACCACAAACAAAGACACACCACCATAAGTCAGTACGCCGCACACCATCACAATAGTGGCAATAGCATGACGATGTCCCAGCTTGCGCGTAATCCACTGAGCAATCGCCTGAGCCGCTCCGGAATCCGCCATCAACTGACCAAACAAGGCACCTAATAAGAAGATGGGTAAGAACTGAAGCACATAGCCGCTAAGCGCGCTCATGAAGGTGGAGGTATAGATGGGCAACAAAAACCCGGAGTCCCCCGAGAGCAGCACAGCCAGGGCGGCCATCAAAGGGGCCAGCAATAATACAGTCACCCCCCGATAGGCGAAGAACATCAGCAATAAAAGCGAGACAACGATAGCAAGCGTACTGGCCATAAACGAAGTTCCTGAGGAAAGTCCGGATCACGGACATCAATGAAAAAAGACGGATCTAGCGCCAAGCAGGCAGTGTAGCAATAGGGGATGACAAAGAGACTTGATAGGGCGCAAGGGGGAATCGGCTGGAATTCGTGTTTTGCTTACGTTTTGTATCAAGCGTGAGGATGGGGCAGGGACGGATGAAATCGGAAAACCTAATGAATACGAGGGTTTAGCGTTTTCATAGGAGAAATGGGCCAAAAAGAAGACAAAAAATCACGGTAAACGCTTGCCAAAAGAAGAAACCTTGCTATAATTCTTTCTTCGGCGCATTAGCTCAGCAGGTTAGAGCGACGGAATCATAATCCGCAGGTCCCCTGTTCGAATCAGGGATGCGCCACCAGAATACCCCTGTTAAATCAGGAAAAAAAAGCCACCCAGCCGGGTGGCTTTTTTGTTTTCTGCGGCTGGGGGGGGGACGACTCAGGGGTGAATGATATTGCTGCGGTCCTGCGCATTTTGTATCGGGAACCGGCGCCTAGCCTGATAGATATGGGCTTACCGCGCACGCTATTGGCAGGAGTCAGCCGATAGGCTATAGACTCCCTTTACTCAAGGCAGGGTGCCGCCTTGAAATTGCCGAGCATGCCTTAGAATAATATTGCTAGGAACCTAATCATTCTTATACAAGCGGCCCCTGCGGCTGCGTTTGCTGTCTTAATCAAGGTAAGGCTCATGAGCTTATTCAAACGTGTTGGAGTCGTTGCGCTGTTCGTACCTTTCCCAGCTTTCGCCTCCGACGGGCTGCTCACCTTGGTTGTTGGAATCCCTGTTCTGGTTGTCGCCACTATTGTTTTTGCTGCTCTGCTTCCAATGCGGTCCCGCAAATTTATCAAGACTCTGGCGGCCCTCCTTTTCATACCAACCCTGGCATTTAGTCTTTACGCCGCCTTGGATGCGATGACCATGCTGCGCGACTTCGGAACAGAAAATTTCAGCATCGGTCTCGCTTTTTTTGCGCTATTGGTACTGGTTTGCGTTTTGTTCTTTCTAGTCGTTCGTACGCAGCCTAAGTCGCGCTAGCTAGTGCTTGATTAGGATTGTTGTGCTCTTGTCATTGATTGTGCGGGAGAAGAGCCTTGCAACTGAGCCCGGCGCTTTCGCCCAGGCTTCTAAGCTTATGGTCGTCACACCTCATAAATTCGCGCACTAACAATAAGCGAAATCGGTCTTTTGCCTGCTTCTCTCTTTTGTCTATTCTGATTCCTCGACCTACTGGCCCATCAAGCCAACACAATAATCGAGGAATGCTCCATGTCGTTGACGAGAACTCTGCAGCATCTGGGCCTGGTGGTGGCGGCCAGCGTCGTATCCCTGGCTGTGCAGGCTACCAGCCTGACGGTCGCTTATCAGACCATCCCAAACCCGTCGAACGTGCCGCAGGCAGATGGTGTTTATGAAAAGGAAACGGGCGCCAAAATCGATTGGCGCAAGTTTGATGGTGGCGCGGAAGTGATCAATGCCGTCGCTTCGGGCGATGTGCAGATTGCCTATTTAGGCTCCAGCCCCTTGGCTGCTGCAGCCAGCCGTAAGTTGCCTATTGAAACCTTCCTGATTGCTGCCGAGCTGGGCACGAGCGAAGAGTTGGTTGTGCGTAGTGGTTCGGATATTCAGACTCCACAGGATCTGATTGGCAAGACGATTGCTACGCCTTTTGTCTCGACCAGTCATTACAGCCTGCTGGCTGCACTCAAGCATTGGAAGATCGACCCCAAACAGGTCAACATCATCAATCTGACGCCAGCCAATATTGTTGCGGCTTGGGCTCGCGGTGACATTGACGGTGCTTATACCTGGGACCCGGCGCTGAGCAAGGCTAAGGAAAGCGGCAAGGTCTTGATCAGTTCGGGCGAGCTGGCCAAGCTGGGGGCTCCTACCTTCGATGTCTGGCTAGTGCGTAAGGACTTTGCTCAAAAGCATCCTGATGTCGTGTCGGCATTTGCTCGCATCACGCTGGCTTCGTACGACAGCTATGCTCGTGACCCTGCTGCGTGGGTAGCCAATCAAGACAATATCGACAAATTGGCTCGTTTGACGGGGGCCACGCCTGCTGAAATCCCCAATGTTCTGGCGGGTAGCGGCTTTTTATCGGCGCCTGATCAGATCAAGACCTTGGCTCAACCTACCGTCCAGGCTTTGGCCGATACCTCTGCCTTTCTAAAAGAGCAGGGCCGTATCGACGAGGTATTGCCTAGCTACGCCGATTACAGCTCGGCCAAGTATGTTGAGGCAGCTGCCTCGCAGGCCAAGTAAGCCGGATGGCGCAGTTAACACTGAACCACGTCAGCGCACGATACCCCGGTGCCGATCATTTAGCGCTGCGAGACGTTTCACTGCAGTTGGGGCCGGGGCAGTTGGTGGTGGTATTGGGTCCCTCGGGTAGCGGCAAGACGACGTTGTTGAACCTGATTGCGGGGTTCACGTTGCCCAGCGCTGGCACTATTACGCTGGATGATGAACCCGTACGCGGTCCGGGGGCTGATCGTGGTGTGGTGTTTCAGGATGACGCCTTGTTGCCTTGGCAGACGGTATTGGAAAACGTGGCCTTTGGTTTAACGCTGCGCGGTGAATCCAAGGCGCAGCGCGAGGCTTTGGCTCGTCGTCAACTGGCTTTGGTCGGTCTGGAAGGGCTGGAGCAGCGTCGTGTTTGGCAATTGTCGGGTGGTCAGAAACAACGGGTCGGCATTGCTCGTGCTTTGGCGGCTGACCCGCGCGTGTTGCTATTGGACGAGCCATTTGGTGCGCTTGATGCCTTCACCCGTGAGCAGGCGCAGACGCTTTTGTTGACTGTCTGGCAACGCAGCGCCAAGCCTGTTTTTTTGATTACTCATGACATTGAAGAGGCCGTGTTTCTTGCCACCGATCTCATCATTCTGGGCGGTAGCCCTGGGTGTGTAGTCGAGCGCTTGGCGCTGGGTTTTGGCCAGCGCCATACTCAGGGGCAGCCAGTGCGTCAGGTGAAGTCCTCGCCGGAATTTATCGCTGCGCGGGAGCGCGTGCTGGAGCATGTGTTCTCTGCTCACCCCATTGCTACCTCTACCTGAGCATGGAAGATCACTCATGAAATCCTCTGCTACCGGCCAAGTTTTGCAGGCCTCCGACGCTGTCAGCTTGTCTGCTGCATCCTCCTTACACGTAAGCGCTGCGCCCGATCCTTATAGGCAAACCGACACTAAGGTACGGCAAACGTCTATCGGCGTGATTAGCCTGCTGACCTTGGCGGGCGTGGTGGTCTTGTGGTGGGCTGTCACCGCTTGGGGCTATATAGACCCGCTATTTCTACCTTCGCCACAGGCTGTAGCAAGTCGAGTTTTGCGCCTGTTCTCGGTGGGTTATATGGATGCCACCGTGCAGCAGCATTTGGCTGCCAGCTTGTGGCGTATCGGTTTGGCTTTGGTGGCTGCGGTGTTGCTGGCTATTCCCACCGGAATTGCTATTGGTCGCAACCGCATCGCCCAGGGTATTTTGGACCCGCTGATTGAGTTCTACCGCCCAATCCCACCGCTGGCGTATTTGCCGCTGATTGTGATCTGGTTCGGCATTGGCGAACTGTCGAAAGTGTTATTGATTTATCTGGCGATTTTTGCACCGATTACGATTGCGACTGCTGGTGGGGTGCGTAATGTGGACCCCGTGAAACTGCGTGCAGCCCAGTCCTTAGGGGCGACGCGAAGCCAGTTACTACGCTACATCATTATTCCCAGTGCTTTGCCGGAGATTCTGACTGGACTGCGGATTGGTTTGGGCGTGGGTTGGTCCACGCTAGTGGCTTCGGAACTGGTCGCTGCCACGCGCGGCTTGGGATTCATGGTGCAGTCGGCGGGCCAGTTTCTGGCAACCGATGTGGTGATGGCGGGGATTTTGCTTATCGCCGTGGTGGCGTTTGTACTGGAAATTGGCTTACGTCGATTACAGGCCAAACTTGTGCCGTGGCATGGGCAAGCACGTTAGAAACCATGATCCTACCTAGGCACGGTGTTGCTGTGCCTAGGTAGGAACCTGGTTTCGCTCAGTGATCGAGATCTTGTTTTGAGTGCTTGGGTTTGCCGGGGGGCTATGTGGTGTGAACGCTATCCAGCCAATCGGTTTGTGAAAACTTATACCGCCCGAGTCAATCCACCATCCACTTTGATGTTCTGGCCCGTAATGTACCCAGCCCCATCCGATAATAGAAAAGCAATTGTGGCTGCGACTTCCTCTGCTTTGCCATAGCGTCCCATCGGCACACTTTCGCGTCGTTCTTCCGTTGCGGGCAAGCTGTTAATCCAGCCGGGCAGGACGTTGTTCATGCGGACATTCTTGGCTGCATAGGTATCGGCAAAAATCTTGGTGAAACTAGCCAGCCCGGCGCGGAATACGGCGGAAGTGGGGAACATTTCGGCCGGCTCAAAAGCCCAGGCAGTAGAAATGTTGACGATGGCCCCACCGCCTTGTGCTGCCATGATGGGTGCAACCAAGCGCGCCGGACGCACAGCATTCAGAAAATAGACGTCCATGCCTTCGTGCCAATCCGCATCGCTGATTTCTAAAACAGGGCCTCGTGGACCATGGCCGGCAGAGCTGACCAAGGCATCAATACGCCCCCAGCGTTGCATCGCCAAATCCACCAGGCGTTTTAAGTCGTCGTTGGACTGGTTTGATCCTGTCAGGCCCACACCGCCCAATTCCTTGGCCAGCGCCTCACCTTTTCCGGAGGAGGACAGGATCGCGACGTGATAGCCATCTTGAGCCAGTTTGCGTGCCGTAGCGGCGCCAATGCCAGTTCCGCCTGCACTAATCAGTGCTACTTTTTCTACCACCATAAGAACCTCCATGTGTTTGGTTTAACACTATTATTTCAGCCCTAAATTGAAAATGCATGCGTTAAATAAGCGCAGTAGAATGTAGAAAAACTACTGCCTACAGCATGAACCAATCCCGTCGTACCTTACCTCCACTGAATGCCTTACGTGCTTTCGAGGCGTCTGGCCGCAGGCTAAGCTTTCGTGCTGCTGCGGACGAACTGGGCGTGACTCAAGGCGCTGTGGCGCAACAGGTCAGAGCCCTGGAAGAGCATCTGGGTATCGCACTATTTCAGCGCCACCCGCGTGGGTTGTTGCTGACTCTGCCGGGGGCTGCCTATCTTGCTGATGTCACCCGTGCTTTTGACACCCTGGCGGATGCGACAGGGCACTTGTTGGCACGCCCTGATACGGTGACGATCAGCGTGACGCCCACGGTGGCAGCCAAGTTGCTGATTCCGCGTTTGGGAGATTTGCAGGCGGAGCTGCCCGGTGTGCAACTGTGCACCGTCGCGACCGAGGCCTTGTCGGACTTTGATCGTGATCAGGTCGATATTGCTGTGCGATTGGCTCGTCCGCCGTTCGCAGCTGACCTGGACGCGCAACTACTGTTTCGCCAGGATTTGGTGGCGGTGGCGAGCCCCTATTTGCTGGGGGATTTGATACCTCCACTTTCTATCGAGCAGCTGCGTGTATTGCCTCTGCTGCATGATGCGCATGATCATTGGGCCAGGTTTCTGAAGTCAAACAATAAGTTGCCGGGAGCCGTGTTCAACCAGACAACACTGGCGCTGGATGCGGCGATGGCCGGTCAAGGTGTGGCTTTGGCATGCAAGGCGTTCGTCGCTGCCGATTTGGCTGCGGGCAGGTTAGTGCAGGTGGCGGAGGCGGGGGCTTTGGGCGCAGATTTTTATTTGGTACGCAAGCGTTCAACAGCAGCCAGAGACTCTGTCGAGGCTGTCTGGAATTGGTGCCTGCATAGATTGCTCTTAAGCCAAGAGGTGGCTGGGTAGCCCCGAGTATCACGTATTTAAGTTTGCGCGCTTGTGGGATTTAGGCACATAAAGCGGCCGTAAGGTAAAAAACACTTACAATCGGCACATTCGGTTAAAGGCGATCCCGTACAGATAGCCGCAGTTGGAGCTCCCCCCCATAAGAACAAAGCAAGGGACTATCACTGCAGTACATCTTGCATTGGGTTTGATGCCATCGTTTTGGGCACAGAGCCGACCCCAATCCCTTGTTTATGTGTCGCTGGCACCCTCGCGCGTGTCCAGCGCAGGAAATCCATTTTCGCGTTAAGCGTCTTTTTATGGTTGCTTCTGTTCTTGTTGGCATGCTGTGTGCACATCTCTTGTGCTTTTCTGTCATGTTTTTATTGATTAGTCGACGTCTGCCTGGCAACAGAATGGGGATGGACTTCTTTGCCGCTGGCAACCTTCTATTGGCCTTGGCCTATATTCTGCAGCTGCTTGAAGGAGGCCCAGCCTGGAGTCTGCTCAGTGTTATCAACCACAATCTGACGCTGGCTTCGCCGATTGCTTATTGGCTGGGTGCCATGCGGTTTTTTGGGCGGCCGGTGCAATTGCTGCGCCCTTTGATTCTATTTTGTGTGCTGTATGGGCTGCTGCAATGGCTGGTGCAGTGGGGGCTGGGGCCTACTGCGCGTTACGCGATGCTGGCCGCTATGGCGTCTTTGCTGTTTTTTGTGATGACGGTCACCGTGATTTACGGCGTGCGCACGTTTGCAAAAGACCTGCATGGGGAGATGATTTTCTTCGCACTGCTGATCAGCGGGATTTGCGTTCTTAATGCGCTGAAGTTCTTGAAAATCATGGATGGTGGTTTGGATGCGCTGCAAATGGACAGCCGCTTCCAACTGGTTTTCTACATCTATATGTCTACGCTGGCGACCATTGTGCCGCCCTCTATTGTTTGGCTGGTGTTGCGGCGGCTGACAGATGATCTGCGTAATAGGGCTGCGCGTGATCCCCTGACAGATCTACTCAATCGTCGCGGGCTGGTGGAAGCGTTGCAGCAGTACTTCAATACGCGCAGTGCCGTACCTGCTTATTTGTTGTTGATCGATATCGACCATTTCAAAAATATTAACGATACCTACGGGCATCAGGCAGGCGATGGGGTGATTTGCCATGTGGCTGGCCTGATTCGTTCCACTGCGCGGCGTGGCGATTTGACAGGCCGTATCGGGGGAGAGGAGTTTGTGGCCGTTTGCCTGGAGACTGACGAGCAAGGGGTAATGCTTCTGGCAGAGCGTCTGCGCACTAAGCTGGAAAGCGATGTGATTACCTTGCCTGGTGTGATTCAGCCGTTGCGCTGTACTGTCACGATCGGGATCTCACCGGCTTTGTACGGCGCCTACGGTTTGGAGGACGCCTTGCGGCAAGCAGATGCCGCACTCTATAGGGGTAAAGCGGCGGGTCGAGATCGAGTCGAAGTGGCTATGCAATCTGATAGCACCGTTGCGCAAGAGCCTTATGCCGCCCTGGCGGAGGGTTAATCGCAACGATTGTCTAGGTTCACGGACGCGCAGGTGAGCAGGCTCTATCGTCATGACGGGGCCTGCCTGATTCAGCATTACGGCACGGCGCTGTGTATGCGTTCTAGCGAGGCGGCTAAGTGAGCACAGAGCTCCTGGCGGTAGTCATCCTCTTGAAACCGCGTCCGTGTTCCTGAGAGGCCTAACGCCCCCAGTAGTTTCCCGTCGCCACTGAACACAGGCACGGCCAAAGCAGCCAATTCGGCCACTCGTTCTCCCAAAGACTGGGAGACTTTGAATTCGTAATCCTTGGGCCTGCCATCACTGAACTCAGCCAGAACATGCCCACTGGCGCCCGTCATGGGCAAGGTATCCCCCGCGCATAAGCGGTGTCCCACATCGCGCCAACCCATCGCCACTGCAACGCATAAACGTTGCTCGCCACTGCAATTGAAAAACGAAGCGGTCTCGCCTGTTTGTTTTGCCATCAAATCCAGTTCCGGCTGCATGCTGCTGGCCAGCCAGTTTTCCATGCTCAGATTGCGGGTGATGACGGCCAGCGCATAGCCAAAGTAATACAGCTGTCGCCCGTCTCTCCAGACAAAGCCTTGCTGCTCTAACGTTCGCAGCAGTCGCAGGGCCGTGGCTTTATTCAGATCACTGCGTTGGGCAATCTCCGTCAGGCTTAATCCTTCTTGCTGCCCCAGGGTGCGCAAGATTGATAGACCGCGTTCCAAAGCCGCGACACCAGCCGGTGCAGACTGTTTTTGTACGGCTTGTTCAGGACTGTCCTTTCTTGACATCACCCAACTCCTCTGATAGATTTTTATGAAAATAATACACGAGTTTCATCTGATGAAACTACGGCAAAATATGCCCAGGGGACAAAACAATGGCCAGCACTACGCAGGCGGACCTACGCTATACCTTCGAACAGTACGCAGGCTGGATACAACAGCCCGTCAGTAAGCCCAATACCGCTGAACAATGGATACAACGTTTAGCCATTAACGAAGCGGAAATCCAACATTTTCTGAGCTTGCCCAACACGGCGGCTCAACCGTATCAGGCCAGCTTGGTTCAGATAAAACCCGCGCAAGGAACCGTGCCGCGAGCACAGTTTACGTTGCCGGCTATTCTTGCAGAACCGGATCAAGCCTTGAAGTGTGCCAAAGACCTGAATCCCGAGCTGCATTTGTTTACGGTCTTGGCTGAGACAGCACCCAGCGGCCAGCCAGGCTATTTACATAATCTGCCGATTGCAGTGAAAGACATGACAGCGGTGGCCGGTTTTCCTGTCACCGCTGGCAGTGCTTCAGGCCATTTTGAGCCCGCTCCCCACGACGCTTTAAGCGTGGCGCGTTTGCGCTCCAAGGGGGCGGTGGTGATTGGTATGGCTAATCAGCACGAGATGGCCTTTGGGGCCAGCAGCAATAACCCCCGTTATGGTCGGGTGATCAATCCAGCCTCGCCCGAGCATATTCCCGGCGGCTCCAGCGGCGGTTCTGCTGCGATTGTGGCGGCGGATGTCTGTCGCGTCACGCTGGGTACTGACACAGGTGGGTCCATCCGTTTACCGGCTGCTTGTTGTGGAGTAGTAGGCTTCAAACCTACTTACGATAGCGTCCCACGGGAAGGCTCGATTGATGTCGCCCCCAGCCTGGACCATTTGGGCCCCATAGGAAAATACGTGCAAGATTGCGCCCTGGTTTATGCGGGGTTACTGGATTTGCCGCAAGAGCCAAATTGGGCGGTACAGAATTTGGACGGTATCCGTATTGGACGCCTGGGTGGTTACTTCGTGGACCCCTTGGAATCACAAGTACTGGGCGCGCTGGATCAGGCTTGCCGTAGTCTGGAACAGGATCAGGCCGTGGTGCAGGCAATCATGTTGCCAGAAGCCCATATGGCAGCTGCCTTGCAGTTCATGATCATCACTTCCGAGGCCACTGCGTCCTACACCGACCGCCTTCAGGAACAGGCAGACAAGATCAGCGAAGAAATCCGTATCCGGCTGGAAATCGGGCATTTTTTGCCGGCGCCCTGGTATATACGCGCACAAAAGCTGCGTACGGACTTCAATGCCCACATTGATGCTTTGTTTGAGCACGTCGATATTCTGATTTGCCCCACCATGCGTTGTCCGGCTCCTAAAGTCGGGGCGACAGAGGTTCAGATAGGTCAGAAAATCTACCCTCTGCATACCGCCGTCACGCAACTGACCATGCCCTTTAGCCTGTCTGGCTCACCCGCTATCTCCATTCCTTGGGGCAGGGCAAAAGATGGCGCACCGATTGGGCTGCAACTGATTGCCAAACAGGGTGACGACTGGCGTTTGCTGGCTGTTGCTCAACGTTTGGAAGCCGCAGGGCATGCCTTGTTCGGCAAAAACTAAAACTATTCGCTGCAGAAACCAACCTCTACCACCAGGAAAAAAACCATGTCGCTCTATCGCGTATCTCCTTTGCGTTGCGCGGGGCTAGTTGCCCTTGCCCTAACACTGGCCCCTGCTGCTCATGCAGCGGATAAGTTCCGGATTTCGCTGGATACCAACCCTAACCATGTCCGTAATAAAGGCGTGGAAGTTTTTGTGGCAGAGCTGCAAAAAAGAGTAGGGGACCAACTGATTGTCGAGGTCTACCCCAGTGCCCAGCTATTCCGGGACCGTGATGTTCCCAAGGCCCTGCGCCAGGGCGCCATTGAAATGGGTCTGCCCGGAACTTGGCAGTTGGAAGGCAGTGAGCCTAGTGCCGCTGTCACTGCTCTGCCTATGTTTTACGGGGTTGATCCCGAGATCACCCACCGTCTGATGGATGGAAAGCTGGGCGCACTGGTCAATCAGAAAATTGAAGACCGTTTGAAGGTGAAAGTGTTGGGTAACTGGGCGGATGCCGGTTCGATTCACTTCTACAGCACGGGCAAAGACGTGCGTTCTTACGACCAACTTCAAGGTATGAAGATTCAGTACTCGGGCGGCACGACTTTCTCGGCTCGTATTGAAGCCTTGGGAGGTGTACCGGTGATGATTCCATTCTCCGATTTGCCCATGGCCATGAGCCAAGGTGCCATCGACGCGATTGCCAGCAGCCGGGAAGGTGTGCGTACTGCCAAGCTGTGGGATTCCGGTTTGAAATATAGCTTTGACGACTATCAGATGATGGCGCAGTACGTTCCTTTGGTCGGCGAGCGCTTCTGGAAAAAGCAAAGCCCTGAAGTGCAGAAGGCGATTACCGAAGCCTGGCAAGTGGCGGTTGTGGAACAGCGCAATATGGTCAAGCAGGTGGAGCAGGATGCCGCCAAGACTTTGGCAGAAAACGGCATCCAGGCTTTCAGCCCCGATGAAGCTGCCCGCACCGAAGCCCGCAAGAAGCTGACAAAAACGCAGGATGCTTTGGTCAAAGCCATGAAGATTGATGCAGAGGCTGAGCAACTGGCCAAGCAAGAACTCCAAACGGCAAACGTGGATTTCTAAATAACAAAAGGCTTGAGCATGTCCAATACCTGTACCAATAAGGACACGACAGCCTTGGGGGAGGCTAAGCCTCCCTCTGCGCTGCAGCGAGTCGAAGATGTGATCGTAGGTTTACTGGGACTACTGGCTGTACTGGTTTGTCTGTATAACGTGATCCTGCGCAATACCAGCAGCAGTTACGCCATTACGGCCAGCGATGAAATTCAGGTCTATCTGATTGTCTGGGCAGTGTTTTTGTCCCTGGGTGTCATTACCGCGCAAGGACGGCACATCAAGGCCGATATCGTCCTGAATTATTTGTCGCCTGGTCTCAAGCACAAGGCTTTCTTGTTTAGCTACTTGCTGGGTCTGCTGTTTTCTATGCTGATGAGCTATCTGGGCGTGCAAATCACCATGGAGGCCTACGAGTTTGGGGACGTGTCCTCGACCAGCTTGCGCTTTCCCTTGTGGATTTATACCGCTGCTTTACCAGTGGGCATGAGCTTGATGAGCTTGCGCTATCTGCTTTTGCTGCTCCGCTGTGTACGTAGTCCAGTCGGCCAGGAGCGGCAACCATGATCGGGATTGTTTTTCTGGGTTTTTTGGCCCTGCTGGCTATTGGTACACCTATCTTTTTGGCGCTGGGTACAACGGGTGTAGTGCTGTTCTATCAGGACGATGCCTTGCTGTCATTGGCTCAACGTTTGATTGACGAGCTGAACTCGGTTCCTTTGCTGGCCGTTCCTTACTTTGTGATTGCCGCCACCTTTATGGAACGTGGTGGTATCGCACGTGCTTTGGTTGATGCCGCACAGGCCTGGGTAGGGCAGATTCGTGGGGGCGTGGGTCTGGTCGGGATTACCGCCTGCGCCTTGTTTGCCACTATGTGCGGGTCCTCGGTGGCGACAGCGATTGCTATGGGTACCATCCTGATTCCCGCTATGTTGCGTAGCGGTTATTCCGGTGGCTTTGCCTCTGGTATCGTGGCCTCGGCAGGCACGCTGGGGATCTTAATTCCCCCATCTCTGGCCTTTGTTATTTACGGTGTCTTGGCCGATGTCTCCATCCCCCGGCTTTTCCTGGCCGGCGTCATCCCAGCCATTTTGCAGATTCTGATGATCTCGGGCTACATCATCTGGTTTAGCCGCAAAAAGAATTACGCCATTGATAGCAGCACCATCACCCGAGGCGAAAAGTTGCATAAAACAATGCTGGCCTTGCCGACCTTGTTGATCCCTTTGATCGTTTTGGGTGGCTTGTACGGCGGCTTCATGACCTTGTCGGAATCTGCTGCGGTCTCCGCCGTGGTGGCGTATATCCTGGCGCTGTTTGTCTACAAAGGTATCACGGTCAAAGAGACCTTATCCGTCCTGGCTGTTGGAGTACGCAACGCAGCGGTGATCATGATTATTGTGGCGGTAGCCTTGCCCTTTGGTCACTGGATTACAGAAAGTGGTTTAGGTGCCAAGCTGGTGGCTCAACTGCACGAGTGGGATATCAAGGGTTGGCAGTTCCTGTTGTTCTTGAATCTTGTTTTGCTGTTTCTGGGCATGTTCCTGGAAGTGCTGTCGGTGCTGATGATCATGATGCCCTTGGTGCTGCCCTTGCTGGAGCCGTTGAAAATCGACCCCATCCATTTCGGCGTACTGGTGGTGGTGAACATGGAAATTGCGTTGTTAAGTCCGCCATTGGGGTTGAATCTTTTTGTGGTGTCAGACATAGGCAAAGTGCCTTTGTCGCAGGTGATACGGGGCACCACGCCGTTCTTTCTGATTCTTTTGGTACTGCTCGGAGTGGTCACTTATATTCCTATCCTGTCCACCTGGCTGCCAGAATTGCTTATGCCCACGATGTAATTGGGCCTATCGCACTGGCCCTGCTGTGTAGGCAGGGCCAGTGTGTTTTTGGCCTTCCTGATGCAAAGGGCTAAACTGGCCGCACTTCTGGTGCAGCAGCACCCAGCTTTTTTCAGGAAAAAAATATGAGCACACCGCTTCCTTGTCCACAGTGCACCTTGGAAAATACCTACCATGACACTGAGCAATGGGTCTGTGCCGATTGTGGCTACGAATGGCAAGACAATGAGTCCACTGCCGAGGCTGACACCGATGGCGACGAGTTGATTGTTAAAGACAGCAACGGTAATTTGCTGGCGGCGGGCGATGACGTCATTCTGATTCGCGATTTGAAAGTTAAGGGTTCCAATACCTTGAAGAAAGGCGCCAAGGCCAAAGGCATCCGTCTGGTTCGAGGTGACCATGAAGTCGATTGCAAGATCGATGGCATCAGCTACTTGTTGAAGGCCATGTATTTGAAGAAAGCCTAAGCGTTCAGACTTGGGTTTTGTAGGCGCAGCGTTGATACGCTGCGTTTTTTTATGATGCCTCTTGGGACTTGAGGTGCGTATGCCGGATAGATGCGGCATGGATGATTCAGGGCGGTATCACGCGTATGTTCAAGTATGGCTTTATTTTTTTGCTGAGTTTTCTGCTTGGCTGCGCAACGACTTATTCACCCGAGAAAATCGATACAACAAGCATGACGGCTATTGCAGAAGATCAAAGCAGCTTTTACTTACTGACTGCGGATCAGCCTTCGTACGTTTTCCCTAAAGTCGAATTGGCCCCTTTTGTGCAGTTCTGGCAGTCCCGTCTAGGCGCACAGACTTCTCACCTTTCTAGTGCCGTGCATGTGTTTCCCAACAAGGAAGTGCGGGCGACTTTCTATATCTACATTGCCGCGCATCAACTGAGTGAGTTAGACAAAACTGCCTTGCTGGAAACCTACCAATTTCAGGTGTTCAAACCGGATGGCGTCAGCTTTGTGCGCCGGATTCCGGCCCTGGCCAGAGCGCTGGAGCACACCGATACGCTCTATATCAAGCAGGAAAGAGTCAGCAAGGGCAGGGCGGTCGATCATGTGCCGCCAGCGCATCAAGTGATTGAGTTTCCTGCCTCCGTCGAGACAAAGGTGGAGCAGATGAAAGGCAGTCTCAGCACTACGCCTAATCTGGTTGAAACAATTATCTGGGCACCGTTCGTGATTCCTGCCTTGCCTCTTGGGGCTATTAGCCAGTAGTTGATTCTTGTGGAGGTAGTCTTATTGGGTTTGGTAGATGTTCTTGTGCATCTTGCAGTTAAAGCGTGTTCATTGCCTACATGATAATGAGAATAGTTGTTAATATCATGTGCTTCCGGCTTTTCTCATTTGATCCATGTCCCGTTCCCCCACGTCCAAAAAACCTTGGCTCGCCTATTATGGCGAGCTGATCGGCGTGTGGGCGCGACGCTCGGGTAACCGGGCCGAGGCGGAGGACGCCACCCACGACGTCATGGTGCGCGCCCTGGAAGCCGACTGGCCTGGTCTGCCTAACCCCAATCCGCGTGCTTACTTTCATCGCAGCGTGCGCAATCGCTTGATTGATGTGCATCGTCATTCCAACTTCTTGGAAACCGTGCCTTTGCATCAGTTGGGGGAGGACGAGCACCCCCTGGAGCGCGACCCCGACAGCTCCATACGCACTGCGCAGTTACTGTCTTCCTTGAAAGAGGCCCTGAGCGAGTTATCTCCCAAATGTCGGCAAGTCTTCTTGTGGCACCGGCTGGAGGGATATACTCAAGCGGAAATTGCAGACAAGCTGAACATTTCCGTGAATATGGTCGAGAAATACATGATCCAGGCCATGCGCCATTTGCGTGAACGCCTTAAAAATCATGCTCCCCATTAAGTGAGCAATTGGCACTTGTCCCGCGCAGACAAGACACGCAATTTGGCGGTCTGCTTTTTGTAATTTGCTGCTTCCCATGACTTCAGAAACTTCTTCCTTTCCTGACAATCCCCATGATGCCGCTGCCTACTGGTTTGCTCGCGTGCACTCGGGTGATTTCAGCGTGGCGGAGGAAAAGCGGTTTCTGGAATGGAGAAGGGCTGATGGTCAGAATGAGTTCGAGTATCGAGCCTTGGAGAGTATCTGGCAGAGTAGTTTGTTGATTCCCGATGGGGAGTTACGGGAGATGCTGGATGAGGATGACGGGGCTAATGTCGGTTCGGCTTCAAATGCTGGTTCTGCTGTGATTTCGGCCTCTGGTTTTGCTTCTGTTTCTGACTCTGATGAGAGATCGATTTTGCCGTCTGGGTCTAGGTCTGGATCTGAGGCTAGGTTTGGTTCTGGATCTAATCCGTCATCGGTGTTGAGTTCGACAGCACCAGAGACTTCAATTTCGTACTTTGGCTCGGTTTCAGATGAGCATTCATCAACGACATCGAGTAGGGAAACGGCCTCCTTCGCAGTGCCTCCCAACGCGGCAAGACGCCGTTTTCTCTGGCAAGGAGCCGCGCTCGGTGCTGTCGTAGTGTTAGGCGCAGGCGGTGCTTACCTAGCCCAGCAAGATACTGTCAGCCATGCCCTGAGCTATGCCACTGCCTTCGGTGAGCAAAGAACCGTATCGCTGCCAGATGGCTCCGAAGTCCACATGAATGTGTCCACGGAATTGGTACTGCATTATCAGGCGCATCGACGTCAGCTCACCTTATTGAAAGGGGAGGCAACCTTTGCAGTTCGAACTGATAAGAACCGTCCCTTCATCGTGGATGCCGGGCAAGTGCAAGTCGAAGTTACGGGTACCGTGTTCAATGTGCGTCGACATGCACAAGGGAATGTCGACGTGGCCGTGACTGAAGGCTCAGTCAACGTCTCGTCCGGGCCTTGGTGGAATCGCAAACAAGCGTCGCTGACACCGGGCATGTTGGCGCAAGGTAGTGAAGAACAGGCATGGTCGGTGCAGCAAACGGATGTAGCTGCACGCACCGCTTGGCGGCAAGGTAAGGTGGTGTTCCGGGATCAGACTTTGGATGAAGTCGTTCAGGAAATGAACCGCTATCTGCCAGAACCGATTGAACTGATGGACGAAAAACTGAAACGCCTGCGTATGGCGGGTGTTTTTAATATCGAAGATGCACAGGGCTTTTTATTGGCGTTGCAGGAGCAGTTGCCGGTGACGGTGGTCTCGCGTTCGGATGGGCGGGTTGGGGTGGATGTAGAGCGGTGATGTAGATGGGGTTTGCAGTAGACGGATCTGGGTTTTATTTATGACTGCTTTCGGACGAAAGCAGTCGTCGGAACTAGACTCCAAGTACAAGTGCTACTCAGATGTGGGAGACGTCGCGTGATGGAAGTCTCTTTACTTCGCGAGTACTATTCGAGCCTTGCTTTCATTCAGCCAATATTCATGCTTGCGAAAACGAAATGACCTGTCTTATTTGCAGCGCGTGTCCTACGATCAAGTCGCACCTGATTCCGCGGGTAATGGCTACAGAGGTCCAAGTTGGGAAAGCGCATGCCTTCGTATTACCCTCATGCCCTGGGTATCTCGAGAGTCAGTCAGGCCTTTGGGACTCAAGTATCCTCTGTGGACACTGTGATTCGTCTATTGGCCGTTTTGAAGAGAGCACCGCAAAGGCGTTCGTATCGCTACGGAATGCTGGAGTAGGTATGCAGGAGTTCAAGGTGGTCAGTGCTGAACAGGCGCCAGACGTCACATTGCGCTTCTATGCTGCGCTGCTCTGGAAATACGCAGTTACTCGCCGCGAGCTTGGCAAGATCGACCTCGGCCCCTACAAAAGTGAGCTTCAGCGCGTCGCCTTTGAGGGAGCTCCTATCCCCAACTTCTTCGATGCCGTGCTAATGCGTCTTCGGCTCAGCCCCGACGATGCTGGCGTCTTCGCCTATCGTGCTCCCAAGCCAGATCGCAAGGAAGGCCTCAACATGTATCGGGTAATGGTCGGCGGGATTCTCGCCTTCGTCAAAGTCGATCAGCGTCCTTGGGCTACCCCCCTCTTCAGGGGCATTGCGCTTAGCAGCGCAACTACCACCCGAGCATTGGTGGTAGCAGCACAAAATTTTGAGGAATTCAAGATATCTCAAGACTTGGCGTATGGGAATAGTCGTGTGTCGGCCTTCCTTGATAAGCAGGATGCATACGCTGCTCAGAATGCCTGACGTCGTGCGAGCGGGCCGATGTCGTTTTGTCGACAACACATCGATCCGCTCGACTTGATCGGCAAGCATTAGCAACCGAAGAACGAACGACAGCAACGGGTCGGAAGCAGACATACAAATGGGACGTCTATCAAAAAGTTGTCTAAGTGGGGGCAGTTCAAATGCGTACGCAGCTTAACTTATTAGACTACTAATTGGGCTGCCTCACTCCTTGGCTGCTCGTTGCTGATACGTTCCTCCAATCTCCCATTCAGGGTTTTCCGCCCCCCGTCCGTTGTACCTATGAAGGCAGGTTTTTCGCACGCTTCGTGCGACCGGCCCCATCCTTTGGCCAAAGGGATACCCATTCGTACATCTACAGGACCTCTGTCTGTTAGGAAGACCTCTGTGACTCTCCGTTCCTCTCGTTCTCACTCCCCGGTTGGGGGGCGCGCGGCTCGTTTCCCTTTGGCTGCGCCGACCTTGACGCTGGCGCTTGCCCTGGCCTTGTCGGCGACGCTTGTTCCCTCTGTCTCTCTTGCCCAGAAAGCTGATGTGACGGTCTCCATTCCGTCCTCGTCTTTGGGTGATGCCTTGCTGCAATTAGGCCAGCAAACGTCTTTCCAGTTTATTTACACCTCGGATCTGGTGCGTGGCATCAAGGCTCAGGCTGTCTCTGGCCGCATGGCGCCGGAAGCGGCGTTGGACAAGTTGCTGCAAGGCAGCGGCATTGCTTATACCCGTACTGGCAACACGATTCATCTGCGCAAGAAACTGGATGTAGAAGAGTTGGCGGCCATCAAGGTGCGCGCTTCCAGTCCGGTTACGGAAGGCTCGGGCTCATACACGGCAGCAGGGCCTAGCCGCACGGCGACGGGTTTTGATCTGTCTTTACGCGAAACCCCTCAGTCCATCACTGTCATGACGCGCGAGCGTCTGGATGACTTCAATTTGTACAAATTGTCTGACGTGCTGGAGCAGACTCCCGGTGTGTCGGTAGACCAGCAAGGTGATGCCTTCAACTTTGCGATTCGTGGCTCGGCGGTGAATATGCAGACCGACGGGCTGCGGCATAAGGCCAGTGGCTGGCTGATCAATACCCAGGCCCATTACTCCATGGATGATATGGCCGAGATTGATCGTATCGAGGTTCTGAAAGGCTCGTCCGGACTGATGACCGGGGATGGTGCTTATGGCGGCACGGTGAACATGATTCGCAAGCGTCCCACAGAACAGTTTCAGGCCAGTATTGGGGCCGCAGCGGGCAGTTGGGATAACTATCGGATGGATGCCGATATCAGCTCGCCTTTGAATGAAAGTGGTTCCGTGCGCGGGCGTCTGGTTGCTGCAGCGGCTGATGGCAAGGGTTTTCAGGATTATGTGAAGGCCAGCAACAAGACCTTTTACGGGATTGTGGAAGCGGACCTGACGGATCGCACGACGTTAAGCGTCAGTTTTACGCAGAAGAACCGTACTCAAAAAGGTGCAGCCGGGACGGCCATGATTCAGGCTTATGCGGCAAACGGAGAGTTTCTGGGAATGAAGCCGCGGGAATTTAACGTGGCAGCGCCTTGGTCTGGCTATGACCAGAAAGTTAGTACCTTGTATATGGATTTGACGCATCGCTTTGATAACGATTGGTCGGCCACCTTGAAAGGCAGTCTAGATAAAACGGTGATGCCGGGTGGGCAAGAAGGGGTCTGGTTTACGGCCAAGCCGGCGGTGGTGGACCTGACCTGGTCTCGCGATTATGAAACCCGCAACCGCAATCTGGCCCTGGAAGTGCAGGGACCATTTAACTTGTTCGGCCGCCAGCACGAACTGCGTTTTGGGGCGGATACGTATCGGACCACGACGGAGTCGTACGCCGGTGGCGAGCGCTTTAGCAATGTCGATCTGGATTACGTGGGGGGCGGCGGTGTTCTGGAGATACCCGACTTCACCACCATGCCCATTGATAACCACAGCTACTTCAGCTCGCAGCGCAACTCCTTGTACGCGGCGGGTTTGTTCAGTCTGGCCGATCCGGTGAAGTTGATTGGCGGCATTCGCTATACCGATTTCAAGCAGTTTGATGAAACCCCATATTCCTACAGCAATAACGATTTCAAGCAGCATGGGGTGTTGACGCCCTACGCCGGTCTGGTGGTGGATCTGAATGATCAGATCTCTGTCTATGGTAGTTATGCCAGCATCTTCAAAGCTCAAAGCGCCAAGGATATTGATGGCAATACGCTGGACCCGGAACGCGGCCTGACTTACGAGCTGGGCGCAAAAGGTGAGTTCTTCAATGGTGCTTTGAATGCCAGCGTGGCTCGCTTTTGGATGAAGACAGACAATACGGCGGAGTCTACTGGTGAGGTTCGCCCCACAGGTGAAACTATTTATCGTGCGGTTAACGGTGCTACTCGCCGTGGTTACGAGCTAGAGCTGTCGGGTGAAGTGGCCCCAGGCTGGCAATTGCAGGGCAGCTATGTGCAAAACAGCAGCAGCCTGCAGGTGACGGACGTTGTGCCCAAGCACCAGTTCAAGCTGGCTAGCAGCTACCGCTTTGGGCAGGCCGTGCCTGGTTTGGCGGTCGGTGTGGCAGCGCGTTGGCAAAGCAAGGCCTCGGCTCGCTTGATGGATCAGCCTTCGTACTGGGTGTTCGACATGATGGCCCGTTATCAGGTGAACAAACATCTGAGCGTAGGTGCCAACGTGAACAACGTGTTCGATAAGAAGTACATGTCTGGCTTGAGGGACTTTGGGCGTATTCAGTATTCCTGGGGGGCACCAAGAAACGTCACGGTGAATATGCGTTATCAGTTCTGAGCCAGAGGAGGGAAGGGCTGTGAAAGCCTGACTCTGCCTATGGTAATGAGTATGAAAAAAGCCACCCGTTTGGGTGGCTTTTTGCTGCCGGGCTCCAGCCTCGTTCCAGATCTGCTATCCAAAGACTGCAGGGTGGAGTGTTGCCAGTGTGTGCCAGCCAAGTTTTGTAGAACGAGGCTAGACCCGGCTGCTACAACACGGTTCTTGGTAGAACCGTGTTGTGTCCATCACAACTTAGCGTACGCTTTGCGCCGCCAGGCCCAATGCCAAGTCTTTCTTCATGCGTTTCTTGTAGAAAGGCAGGCAGATAAACAGAGCCAGGAACCAGAAAGGGGTCGCCATCAAACCAATCAAGGTTTCTTCTTCCTGGCTGAACAAGTACAGCGCAAAAGCAAAGAACACCAGCGTCAGATAGCACATGGGAATCGCAAACGGCATTTTGTAGGTCGATGTGGCATGTGCTTCAGGGCGAATGCGGCGGTACTGCAAGTAGGTGATCAGAATCACCGCCCAGACAAAAATAAAGCAGATGCTGGCTACGGTGGTCACAATCGTGAATACGCGCATAACATCGCCTTCTGCGTAAAGCAGGAATAGGCTGGACAGCAAGAGGGCGCACGAGTAGATAAGACCATTGCGAGGGGTACCGTTACGCGACAACTGGCTGAATGCTTCTGGAGCCAGCTTGTTTTTGGACAGACCGTACAGCATGCGGCCTGTCGAGAACATGCCGCTATTGGCCGAGGACAAGGCCGAGGTCAGCACCACAAAGTTGATGATGGCCGCTGCAGCACCCACGCCGATCAGCAAGAACATATTCACAAACGGGCTCTTGTTGGGCGCGACAATATCCCAAGGGGTGACGGTCATGATGGCGGTCAGTGCCAGCACGTAAAACACAATCACACGGATTGGGATTTTGTTGATGGCTTTGGGCAGATTTTTGGCTGGATCAGCAGTTTCTGCCGACGCCGTACCCACCAACTCAATCCCCACAAAGGCAAAGATGGCGATCTGGAAGGCGGCAAAGAAGCCGGTGATGCCATTGGGGAACATGCCACCACGATCCCACAAGTGGGTCAGGCTGGCTTTCTCGCCGGTTGGGCCGACGAAACCGCTGAACAGCAGATAGGCGCCCACACCGATCAGGGCAACAATGGCAACGATCTTGACCAATGCAAACCAGAACTCCAGCTCGCCAAACAATTTGGCCGATAGCAGGTTAAAGATCAGCAAGAAGGCAATACACGCCAGGCCCGGTAACCACAATGGAATGTCAGGCCACCAGAATTGGGTATAGCCGGTAATGGCGACAATATCTGCGATGCCAATGACCACCCAACAAAACCAATAACTCCAGCCCAGAAAGTAGCCCATGGTGGGGCCCAGAATGTCGGCGGAGAAATCCACGAAAGATTTGTATTCCAGGTTATGCAGGAGCAACTCCCCCATTGCCCGCATAACAAAAAACAAAAAGAACCCAATGATCATGTATGTAAACAAGACCGAGGGTCCGGCCAGGCTAATGGTACGGCCTGACCCCATAAATAGCCCTGTACCGATAGCGCCTCCAATTGCTATCAGTTGCAGGTGCCGGTTTTTCAACGAGCGCTGCAGTCCAGATGAATGTTGCTGAGACACACTGTTCTCCTAGTTTTTTTTTCGTTCAAATGCGTAATTATGACTGTGCTGCGAGAAAACAAAGGGCACAACCCGTCCTCAAGGACGGTTTTCTTGATGCCGATCTAAATAGGGTATGGAGCGCACAGCAGTCCTCCTTGTTCTGACGACATGAAATGTCAAAACAGACCTGTGTGCGAATAGAAATGGGAATAGGTGGTGTATGTCAGGCGGCCAGAAAATGGCACCCGACTATCTGCTCATAGATAGGCTCCGGACGAATAGGTGAACAGAGGCCATATAGCCTCTGTACCCCCTCTGTCCGTTTACCTGAGAGCTTATCCATCGGCGGGCGATGGTCCCCTTCGGTGGGCACTGATGTGCCTCTCTCCAGAACGTCAAGGGTTCAAGATTCTTTTGCCTGAGAGATTCCGGGGTCGTTGCTCCGTCGGCGCTTCATCAAGTGAAGACTCTCACCTGAACCGTTATTGACGCAGGTATTGTATAGACAGGTAAAAAGTGCTGGCTACTATCGTTAACCTGTAGGGTTTTAATGAGAATAATTCTTGTTTATTGATGAATTTTGTGGCTGGAGAATCAGCCTACAATACGCGCTATCTGGCAATTTCTGCGCTTGGCAATATGGTCGAATCAATTCTGCAACTTATCGAGCAACACGGTCTGTTGATTGTGTTTTTCAACGTTCTGGTGGAACAGGCGGGGGCTCCCGTGCCTGCTTATCCCGTCCTGGTGGTCACAGGCGCTTTGCATGAGTCTGGCGGGTATAGCTTGTGGGCTTTGTTGGGCGTGGCGGTCCTGGGGGCGATGATTGCAGACTACGGTTGGTATCTGGCGGGACGTCGTTACGGTGGTAAGCTGCTGGCCCTCTTGTGTAAGATTTCTTTGTCGCCGGATTCCTGCATTCGGCAGACTGAATCCATTTATATGCGCTGGGGAGCACCGTCTTTGATGGTGGCCAAGTTCATTCCTGGCTTTGCCTCGATTGCCAGCGTTCTGGCGGGTACGGTGGGTACGCGTAAACGCAGCTTTTTGCTTTACGACATTATCGGGGCCACGATCTGGTCGGGTTCGGCTGTGTTTTTAGGCTCTTTGTTTAGCTCGGCGGTGGACGAATTATTGAATGTGCTGGTTGGCCTGGGTGTGTTGGGCGGGATATTACTGGCCTTGGCTTTAGCTGTGTTCGTTGCCAAGAAATGGTGGCAGCGTCACCGCTTTATCAAGTCCTTGTGCATGGAGCGGGTTAGCGTGCAAGAGCTGCACCAGATGCTGTCCTCGGACACGCCTCCTGTCATTGTGGATGTACGCTCGGCCTTTATTCAGGCGCAGGGGCGGATTCCGGGGGCGGTGACCTTGGCACTGGGGGAAGCGACCTTGAGTCTGGTCACCGACGGGGAAATTGTTGTGTATTGCGATTGCCCCAACGAGGTGTCAGCGGCACTGGTTTCCAAGCGCTTGCTGCAAAGTGGTTATAGCCGGGTGCGCCCTTTGGAGGGGGGGCTGGAAGCGTGGCAGGCCGCCGGTTTTGATGTGCAGCGGGATCAGGCACAGAGTAGCGCCAGTTAAAAAATGGCAGGCATAGAGTCTATGCCTGCTGGATAGCTGCTGCATCAATACAGGTTTTCGCTACGTGACTGACGGTGCGCCTGAGCCAATGCGGCGGCGACCAGTAGCCCTCCGATTACGCTGATATGGTCTTGCACCAGCGCCTGCTCCAGAAAGGCCTCCAGACCTTGCATTTCCCAGAAGCGATGTGCCAGAGGGATGGTGGATAAGGTAAAAACACTGAGCATCAGCGCCCCTAACCAGGCCAGGCGGCTGGCGCTTAGCAGCAGCCATGTGCCCAGCAATTGCACCACAATAGTCAACAGTGCAAACAAGCTTTGTGGTTCAAGTCCGAAGTGCGCCATTTCCATTTTGGCCGCGTTGAAGTCCCAAACTTTGTTTAGCCCGCTCCACCAGAAAATGTAGGTTAAAAGCAGGATGGCCAGCAGATAAAACAGTCGGGACCGCAGTATTTCTTGTATGAAGTGATTCATGATGCTCCTCCTTGGATGCTCAGATCATGGTTTATGCACTGAGGCTTCCAGCGTCGAACGTGCCACAGCCAGTGTTTTTTGACTCATGACCAGCCCCCCCATGACGAGCGCTACTCCCACCAGTTGCAGGGACGTGGGCCAGACTCCTTTGATCAGCGCATCCAGAATAAAAGCGGTCACGGGTACCAGCAGCATGAAGGGGGCCACGGTCACTGCACCCAGCTGTTTGATGGCACTGAACCATAGGGCGAAGGGGCCAGCTGTCAGTACGGTTGCCAGCAGGAACAAACCCACCCAATGAATTGGAATGATCTGGGTAGGAATATCCTGGGTCAGCAACGCAATCAGGCTTAGCTCAACGCCAGCAATCAGCAATTGCCAACCGGTAAAACCCAGCAGCGGGATCGGTGGCGCACCCCATTTGTTCATCAGTACGCCGCCAGTGGCAATGGATAGCATGCTACCCAGGGCGGCAAAAATGCCGATCATATCCAGGTGGGCCTGACTGGACATCACCACCAAGGACACGCCCAGTGCGCCTAAGAGGACAGCACCAATGCGCATCAAAGCAGGGCGAGCACCCAGAATGCCCCAGGCAATAAAAATGGTAGCCAGCGGGGTGAGAGCCTGGAAGATGGCGGCCACGCCACCGGGAAGGCGAGTGGCGGCAATAAAGAACAGACCAAAAAACAGGCCGGTGTTCAAGGTGCCCAGCACAGCCAGACGTCCCCACCAAGCACGGGGGGGCAAGCTGCGGACCAGTACCAGCAAGACGATGGCGCCACCCAATGCCCGGACAGCAGCCAGGAACAAGGGGTTAGGCGGTAGCCAGGTGGTGGTCAGTATGTAGGTAAAGCCCCAGAGAATAGCGGCAATGGCCGCGGCCAGTTTGGCGTTCATGTCGATGCACTCCCCATTATGAATAGTTGCTTGAGGAGACTATAGAAGTGCGACGATGGCTTGAATAGATGGGAATATGGTCATCAGCGTTCCATAATTAGAACGACTATGAGACTACTTCGTTTGGGGCGTGAGGCCGGGAATTCAGGAGGTGGGAGTATGCAAAATAGTCACGAATTCCTGGCCCAGAAAGTCCAGGAGGGCACGTACGGCTGGCACCAGGCCTCGGCGTGATGGGAAGACGGCGTGCACGACACCGGGTCGAGGATTCCATCCGGGAGCGACATCGACCAGCCTGCCATCCTGCATAAACGGAGCGACCAGCATGGCGGGCATTTGCACTACCCCAATGCCTTGCAGCGCGGCTTGCAGCAAGGTCATGCGGTCATCACAGACCAGACGGGGTTGATACGGTACTTCCATCGATGTGTTTTCTGCCGTTTGCAGTTGCCAGATGGGGCTGCGTAGCAGGTGCTCGTCGCTTAAGGCGGGCCAGCTTCCCAGTAAATCCAGCGTTGGCAGTCCGCCCATACGCTCGATCAAGGCGGGGCTGGCGACTAGATACTGTGTGCTCTCGCCCAAGACTTTCATGACCAGACCGCTATCTTCCAGGGGAGGAAAGCGGACGCGCAGAGCCACATCAAAGCCTTCGCGAATGACGTCTACACGGCGGTTGGTACTTTCAATTTCCAGTTTGACCTGGGGATACTCCGCCATATAGCGGGCCAGCAAGCCATTGACCCCGTAATCGAGCAAAGCCAATGGGCAACTGATGCGCACCGAGCCCTGTGGTTCGCTACGATGACGCTCGATTATTTCTTGGGCGGAATCTGCTTCTACCAGCATGGCAAGGCAGCGCTGGTAATACATCTGGCCGATTTCCGTCACGCTGAAATGACGGCTGGAACGCTGGATCAGGCGTACGCCCAAGGACTCTTCCAATAAGGTGATGCGTCGGCTTAACTTGGATTTTGGAATGCCCAAGGCTCGTCCGGCAGGCGCAAACCCACCGTGGTCCACGACTTGTACCAAGTAATAAAGGTCGTTCAGATCGCGCATGGACTGGAGTTTGGTGTCAGGCATGTGGGGGGCGTGTTGCTAATGCGTATAGGAAAGTTAGGGCCCTATGCTAACAAGGACGCCGCTTCATGGCAGGCATCTTCTCAGCGGCGAAAGGCTTAGGGCCCTATTCCAAGGCTTACATTTCCGGTGGAACTGGGCAGCCCAAATCACCTTCTTGGCAGGATAAATAGGTTTTGAAGTCTTTGACACGAGTTTGGGTAAGTTCGTTGCGGCAACTGGTGATCAGCATGGGATGTACGCTGCCACCTTGAGTTTTAAAAGCCGCAAAGTCGCACTCGGCATCGCGGAAACTGACCCAGGCACGTTGAGCGTTACGTAATGCCTTCAAGTTGTCGCCATCGTCTTTCAGGCGAGTGCTGATTTCTTTATAGAGTTTGTTGAGTTCAGCGTCCGTGCTTTTGTACTCGTTGTTAACGCATTGATTGATTGCGCTTTGGTCGGTCAGGCTGTCGCAATCGGCCGCCTGTACGGAAGAGATACTTGCCATCACGCTCAGTCCTAAAGCGATAAGGCCGGTGTGCAATGCTTTCTTCATGTAATTCTCCGGTTTGGTCGGGCTTTCTTGCTCGTATGTAGCGTGATCAAGCGCCAAGGGATGGGCATAGCGGGCGGCGTTTGATCTGTGCATTTCGCTCAAGAGTAGGGTGTAAATCCTACTATATAAGAGAGTCTCGTCTTGGAGGTTGCGATCTGTTTGTGGATTAAATGATGTTCGATGATGTGCGTTGGCCCTGTATAGCATTGAGCCGCATCGCTTTGAACTGGTTGGGTGCCCAGTTCAAGCCGATGCGGCTCAATAGTCCTGCGTGTAGCGATCCGTGATGCTTAGTCGTCGTTGGCGTGCAGAAAGCGGTACACCAATGCACCGATAACTCCGCCTATCAATGGAGCCACCCAGAACAGCCACAGCTGCTCCATGGCCCAGGTGCCCTGGAACAAGGCAACGCCGGTAGAGCGAGCAGGGTTTACCGAGGTGTTGGTGATGGGGATGCTGATCAGGTGAATCAAGGTCAATGACAGGCCAATCGCCACACCAGCCAGGCCTGCATGACCGCGTTTATGCGTGGCACCCATGATGATGAACAGGAAGAAGGCTGTCAGCACAATCTCTGCAATCAAGGCAGCGTTGCGGCTGTAGTTGTCTGGCGAGTGTTCGCCAAAACCGTTGGATGCAAAGCCAGCAAGGGGATCAAAGCCGGTTTTACCGCTGGCGATCAGGTACAGCACGCCGCCAGCAAGAATACCGCCGACCACTTGCGCGACGATGTAAGGAATGGCCTCGCGAGCTGGGAAGCGCCCACCGGCAACCAGACCCAGCGTTACAGCAGGGTTAATGTGGCAACCGGAGATATTGCCGATGGCATAGCACATGGTCAGCAAGGTCAGGCCAAAGGCCAGGGCGACACCTGCAAAGCCAATTCCCAGTTCCGGATATGCGGCGGCGAAGATTGCGCTTCCACAACCCCCAAAGACTAACCAGAAAGTGCCCAGCGTTTCTGCGGTGCATCGTTTAAGTAAAGACATGATATTGCCCTGTGAGTAATTTGACACGGCATGAGTCTATAGTTAATTGAAATGACCGGAATCAAGGCAAAGGAAAATAAATGTCAAAGTTTTCTTTTGTTGATGGTGGGTGTTTTTTTATTGTAGTTGTTAGAAATATTTTTTATGTGGTGGTGCTGTGTCACTGGTAGGGTTTTGTTTTGTTTGTGACGAGTTGGTGTGATTTGGATGAGGCTTAGCAGAGGGAGAGGGATAGTACAGATTACTGATTTTTATGGATATTTTTGATCTTGGAAAGAGGGCTGAAGGAGAAGGGTAGGAGGTAGGAGGTAGGAGGTAGGAGACTGGGGTTTTGTTAGTTTTCCTTATATGAGATTTTTTATTTATTATTTTTCTTTCTGCATTTAAGTCTTTGTTTCTTTGTTTCTTTGTTTATCTGTTTTTTTGTGTGTTTTCTTGGTTTTGTTTTTTTGTTTTTTTTTGTTTTTTTTGTTTTTATTTATTCGATTTAAATTTTATTTTTCATTCTAATTGTAATTAACCTATTTGATTTATCGCATGTAAGCTCTTTGTTTTATTGAGCCCCTTCTCTGCAAAAACCTGAACTCAGCAGCGTATAGTGCCACCTTGATGTCAGCACTATCGATCACCTCTACCCATTTCCAGCCTGGAAAAATCCCATGTCCCAGCCTCTATACGACCAAATCCTTGCCCTTGAGGAGCGTTTGTTCAATCGCTCTACCCGTAGGAATGTCGCTGAGCTAAGCCAGTTGTTGGCAGACGAATTTGTGGAATTCGGCGCTCGGGGTGTTGCATGGGATAAGGCGGAGGTGTTGGAGTCTTTGCCGGAGCAGCAATTTGTGCAGCGGCGCTTAAGTGGTTTCAAGCTGACGATGCTGGCCGAGGATGTCGTCTTGGCAACCTATATATGCACCATGCCCGGCAGCGAGGGTTTGCAAGGCTCTTTGCGCAGCTCAATCTGGCGGCAGACGCAGGGCCGTTGGTTGATGGTGTTTCATCAAGGGACCCAAATCGCTGAGGAATGAGGGGTGAATGGCTGACGAAGGATATGTCAGCCCTCAACCCGTCGAACAATGATCTACGGCCTTGGCTATCAGCAAGATAACTCCGGGCCGTCCTCTTTCCCTTCTTAAAGACTTTGCTGAATAAAAGCCGCTGTGGCAGGGGAGACATGTTGGAAGTCAAAGGCCTGGTGATACAGATCGCCGCTCTTGGCTTCTACTGTTAACCATAGCTGGTGCTCCAGTTTGCTGTCAGGCGGTATGGCGATTTCCACCGCTCGTGTCCAACGCGCGCCCCCAAACGCTTGTCGGGGCGAGGGCTTGGTTTCTGGCTTGTTGATTTGCAGATAAGCACTGCGAATATCCGTGTCGCAGGTCTCGCAAAAGCGGATCTGGAAGGCTTTGGTGTGGGGGCCGGAGCCGGAGCTGGCCGGTGCGTGCGCATTGGTTTCGGCCAAGACAAAACGCCACGGGCCAATTTGGCCTTGTAATGCATCTTCCCGGAATACGGGAGCGGGCCCCAACTGAGCGAGGTAGGCAAGAAATGCCACCGGGATGGCCAGCAAACTGCCAGCAAAAATCAGATTGCGTGGGGAGATGCTGACCGGCACTTGGGCGGTAGAGACAACGGGCTCCTGGGATTCTGTATTTGAGTCTTTAGCACCTGCTTTGGCGACCGGGGCAGGGCGGGCACGTACGGGTTTTTTTTCTTGCCAAGGCCACCAGGGCAGGTAGAAGGCTAGGCCCGCTCCGGCCATGGTCAGCCAACCCAACCAGGAAACGACGCCCATGCTGGCTCCCCATCCCTCCACACACAGTGCCAGAGCCAATGCCAGCAGGGGCCAGCCTATGATACGAAATACCAGGCGCTCTCGTTTAGAGGCGCTGCGATGCAGTAGAAACTCACCCTGCCTATCACTGGCCAGCGCCAGACAGATGAAGCCCGCCAGACTACTGATAAAGACGGCCAGATTCAGCCACAGACTGGTGTTAATCATGACAAGGCTCCTGCAGGGATCAGCAATAAGCTCAGCAGGGCGATCACCGCGCTGGGCAAGACCATGCCGATCCATGCACGGGTGGCGCTTTTAGTGCTGAACACCCACATCACGGCGATGGTGTACCAGACAAAGCTCAACATATTGGCCGCTAGGACTGCTTGCCCTTTAGGCAAAGGCCAGAGCAGGGTCAGCAAGACCGTGGCCGCAGAGGCCAGTGCGTAACCGCCGACGGTGGCCGCCACAATGCGCGAGAAAACCTGCAGGCGATAGCTGGAAGTCAGGCTACTCATGAATTGGCTCCTACTGTCTGCAGACCAGCGTTGGCTGTTGCTTTGGCTTTCAGGCTGGCAATCTGCCATTTACGTTTCATTTTGATGGCGATATAGGCAAAGGTAGCGGCTAAGCCAAACATGGTCAGATCAAAGCCAGCCAAGCCCCAGTCGCCATACGGTAGGGTGATACCCAGGTGACGATCGGTGGTCAGCATGTTCAAAAGCGGGATCAAGGCATAGGCAGCCGCTGTCAGCCAAAGCAGTTCCAGCCAGGCGCGTTTCAGGGGCCGCCAGGTAGCGAACAGAAAAGACCAACCCCAGACCAGGAACAGGGCATGGAATTCCCACGCAGCACGGTCGGCCATCGTGACAGGCAAGAGGCGATTGGCCCAGAAGTAGGCCGCAAGACCCAGCGGTAAACCGGCCAAGGTGGCTGCATTCAAAATTTCCACCAAACGCAAGCCCGCAGCATCAAAGCGCTCGGAGGTGCTTAGACTGGCGTTTTTTGCTGTGCGTTTTTGATGTTGGGTGCGGCGCTTTACCGTCCACAGCACCAAGCCGGTTCCAATGACGGCGCAGCCTAGCAGGCCAGAAATAAAATACAGCCAGCGCAACCACCACTCTGCAAAAACGCCTTCATGCAACGCCAGCAGAACCCGTTGGGTGTCGCCGGTCAGGTTGCTGGTGTCTTCTTGCTCCATCGCACTGCCGTCCAGGGCGTTAAAACGCAGCGTTTCAGCGCGGGTCCAGTACACGCCAGTCACTCCCGTGCGGCGCAGCTCGACATAAGGCTGACTGTCTTGCGGGTGGGTGATTTGCACCGAGGCAATGCTGTTTTTACCCCACTGCTGTTCAGCGCTTTGCGCCATCGTAGTCAGCGATGCCTGGGGCAAGGATACCGGTAGAAAGTCACGTTTCTGGTTGCGAATATCCTGAAAGTAAGCCTGCCGTCCTGCGTCGCCCGTGCCGTACATGACATCCCGCCCCGAGGGCATATAAATGGACATGAAAAAGATCAGGCCGGTGTAGGTAATCATCAGGAAAAAGGGTAGGGACATCACGCTGACGATGTTGTGCGCATCCAGCCAGGAGCGCTGCCCCTTGCCGGGCCTGAAGGTAAAGAAATCGGTGAAAATTTTCTTGTGCGTTACCACTCCGGTAATCACGGCCAGCAGCATTAACATGGTGCAGATACCGACCAGCCAGATAGCAACCGGGTAGGGCATATAGTGCAGGGCATAGTGCATGCGGTAGAGCCCAGTGCCACCGGCAGTGGCGCGGGGTTCGATCTCTGGCTGGATCTGCCCGGTGGCCGGGTCCAGGGTTTCACCCCCGCGACGCCCTCGTTGGCCAGGTTGGGGCATTTCCTCCCAGCCTATGGACAGCCCTTGGGTGGCACGCGGGTTCAAGGCTTGATGCGGCAGGGTAATGCTCCAGGCTTTGGACTCAGGCGCATGGGCCGCCAGCTGTGTCAGCGCCAGATCCAACATGGTGCTGGTCTGCTCAGGCATGATTTGTGCGGGTAGGGGACGCTCGGGTTCCATCCAGCGGGTGATTTCATCGTCGACATAACCGGCGGTGCCGGTCACGAAAACGAAAAACAAAATCCAGCCCACCACCAGACCGACCCAGGTATGCAGCCATGCCATACATTGACGAAATGACTCTTTCACGCTGACGCGCCTCCTACTTCAACACCGTGTCGGGTGTTGGATTGATAAGCATAAAACCGAGAAAAGCCGTGCTTGCCGGGCAACTGGGGTGATGGATACGTTCCATCATTCTTATTAGCTGCGCTCATCACGAACTCCCGCTCTTTTTAGGGGGCGGGTAGTGGGTGATCAAAGGGAAAAGAGGGCATCAGGCTGGTAATAATCGCAGAATAATAGCAATCATTCTCATTCTTATGTGGAAATAATTCAGCTTTTGGGGCTTTCTGCAGAATTTAGTGTGGCGCCATAGCTGTTTTGGCATTGCCCATAGGGGAAATGGGCTTGTGGGGCCTGTCGGACAGCGTATTGATCAACAGGTGTTAGAGCACAACAAACAGTAGCCACACCACTACCGGAGCGATGACCGTGACGGCGGCACCGTACAACAGCAACTGACGGAAGAAGACATCACGTGATATGCCCTGTGCATTGGCCAGTACCAGTGCGCCATTGGTAGAGAAGGGGCTGACGTCCACAATGGTGGAGGACACCGCCATGGCCGCGATAAAGCCCACCGCTCCCACACCGCCATCGCCTTGCAGAAAAGGCACGGCCAAGGGAATCAAGGAACCCAGAACGGCAGTTGAAGAGGCAAACGCTGACACCACAGCACCTACAAACAGCAGCAACAAGGCGGCCATGAGTGGAGAGGTCAGCTGGGCGACGCTATGGCCCACAAAATCAATTGTGCCCATGGACTCCAGTACACCGACATAGGTGCTCACGCCCACAATCAGCATGATTTCCGGCCAGGACACTTGCCCCAGAGCGCGTTTTTGCAGATTGGGGGCCATCAAGGTCAGAACCAGGCCGATGGTAATGGAGGTGAAGCCAATGTCCTGCTTGAAGAACAAGGTCAGCACAGCCAGGATGAACAGACCAAGCAGGGTGGCGACCCGGTACCAATGGGGGGATTCGCCAACTCCATTGCTGGCTTCGACCAAGGCATCCGGGCTTTTCTGGGCTGTTTTCCGTTCTTCACCAAATGCTTCGGCTTCGGCATCGCCAAACACTTGCGGGCCACCCGAACCATGTGCCACGCGGGCTACCTTGACCTCGGCCGAGCCTAAGTCCACTTTCTGGCGCATCAGCTTCAGGCCGCCCATCCAGACGAACAGCAAAATGGACACAGCCAGGTTGATACCCAGACTGGCCATCATGGTGGCCATTTCACTCAAGGGTAAACCGGCAGCGCTGACCACCCGATTGGTAATGCCGCCATAAATACTGATAGGAGAGAAGCCGCCCCCTTGCGCGCCATGGATGACCAGCAAACCCATCAGCAAGGGGCTGATGCCGTATTGCCGGGCAAAGCCTAAAGCAATAGGGGCAATGATGGCTACCGCTGCTGGGCTGACCGCGCCGACTGAGGTCAGGGCGGCGGTGATCAAAAACATGATCCAGGGAATGGCGGCGATGCGTCCGCGTACGGCCCGAACAGCCATGCTCACCAGCCAATTGATGGTGCCGTTGTTCTGGGCCAGCGCAAATAAATAGGTGATGCCGGCCAGTGTCAGAAACAGGTCAGCCGGAAAGCCGCCCATGATTTCTTTGGCACCCATACCCGCCACCAGCGTACCGACTAAAAAAGCGCCTACGAAGGCAATAAGCCCCATATTGATGGGCAGGGCCGTTGCCAGTACGAACATGCCTCCTAATACGGCAATGGATAGCCAATGCATATGTCTCGTCTCCTCGTAATTGAACCTTTTGCAGGTTTCTGGAGATGACCATATCAGTGGCGGTATAGGGCTATCAATAAAGCTTATGGCTTTAACGTTACGTTAAACGTAAAGATCAGTCAGGCAGGCGATGGTTTAACTTTAAATCAGCTCGGCCAGGACGTCGCGGCTGTGAATGGTGCGCCCAAAGTGGTGTTTCCACAGTTTGATGCCCAGCTCTCCCGACCGGTCCAGGGACGAGCCTACAGTCAGATCGGTAATCAGGGTGGGGTGAAGCCCGGCATCAAACAAGGCAAAGCCTGCCGCCAGCACGCAGGTATCGGTTTGAATGCCGCAGACCAGAATGCGATCTGCTTGGCTTTGCTTTAAATAGTCCAGCGCAGCTGGACTGGGCGCGTAACCGTGTTTGATGAAAATCTGCTTGGCATTAACCAGACAGCGGTCAGTGCGCGGTGGGCACCAGCCCAGCTGGCTGGAAAAGGGCGTTTGGGATTCGTCATGCAATTCGATCAGAGCCGCGCAGGGCATACGGGTACTAAGAGCGTTGATGCCCTCAATCAGCCAAGGGGGCGGTGAAAAGCAGCCTTGCACATCGACAACAAGCAGGATCTGTCGCATAGCGGGAGTCTCAAGAGCAGCGCATCAGGAGGGCCAGACGGAGTTTGTCTGGACTGTTTGATGGCAGGAATGAAGCTCTTATTGAAACACGGAGTCAGGCTGTTTTGCGGGTCCAGCACAGGCGTGAGCCAATGACAATTCCCACCACCGCTAATAGGGAGCTGATCGACAGCGTAGACAGGCCGCTCAAGCCTTGGCCTATGGTGCAACCCAGGGCCAGGACGCCGCCCACCCCCATTAAGGTACCGCCTGCGATAGAGCGCAACATCTGGTGGGGGGATTCAAAGCCCTCCAGCTTCCAGCGACGGCGCAGCAGGGCACTAAGTAGGGAGCCAACCAGCACACCGACCACAATCATGATGGTGAAACGGGGGCTCATACCGGTGGAGATCATGGCGTACTGAATGGTTTCGCCAATTGGGGCTACAAAGCTGAGCGAGCTGATGGGCAGGGGCTCGAAGGGATCATCGCCCAGCCAACCTGTGCTTAACCAAGCGGCCACAATCAGCAAGCCTACAAAGGCTCCGGCCAGAAGGTCGTTCAAACGCTGGCCGTCCTGCCGGCGTCTCAAGGCAAAAACGAATAAGGCTGCGACGATCACGATGATCAGAATAGTTTTGGGCAGACCATCAGCCAGAGTAGCGGCAGGCAAGGTAAGGCTGCTTAGTGGCGCGATGCTCATTCGCAGCGGGGCTAATAAGCCGGTCAAGGTCATATAGGCCGCAATGCCCAGACAGAGCAGTACGACCAAGGAGCGCAGATTGCCCTGTCCCAGTAAAACTAGTGCGCGTGCGCCACAGCCATTTGCCAAGGTCATGCCTGCACCAAACATCAGGCCACCAACAGGCACCAGCAGCCAGGAAAAAGTCGGGTTCAGGTACAAGGACTGGGACAGGTTGACCAGGCCATTGCCTGCCACCAGCTGTGTTCCGGCCAGGGCAACGGCCAGCGCCAGGGCAAAGCCCTGGAGCTTATAGCCGCTGCGCCCGGACCAGCGCTCGGTCAAACCACGATAAAAGCAAAAACCACTGAGCTGGCCGCAAATGCCAAAGAGCAGGCCAATGGCCAAGCTGACCCACAGTACAAGTTCTGTATTCATCATTTGCGCTGGATGTTAAGACCGGGTTATAGATTTAGCCTTTGGTGCCCCAGATGTCCCGGCTGATGGCGGCATACCAGGCTTCGCCATATTGGGCTTCCTGCTTGCGGAACGCCGCACTGGCTTCTTTGGGGCTGACCCCGCCGGATGCTTCAGCCAGTTTGTCGTCGGCAAAGGCATATAAATGCCCCACGGAAATGCCGTAGTCGGGGGCGATCAAACTGTAGCAGGTATTGCTCAGTGTGGCCTGTGGCGTGGGCTTGCCGCTGAGTGCATTAATGATGGAGGCGGCTGCCAGCTTGGCTTGTGTGTTGGCCGAAAAACCCGACTTGGGCATGGGCGAAGCAATGGTCGCATCCCCCACCACATAGATGTCCTTGACCTGCTCGGACTCAAACGTGTGCGGGTCAATCGGTACCCAACCGCTAGCGTTGGTGACGCCGGCTTGCTCGGCAATTGCTCCGGCTTTTTGAGGCGGAATGACGTTCAGCACATTGGCCTTATGAATCTCGCCAAACTCGGTTTCTACGCTGAGTTTAGCGGCATCTACGCGGGTAACTTTGCCGTCTTTGGAGAAGGGTACCCATTCGATCATGTCGCCATAAACTTGCTTCCAACCGTCCTGGAACAAGCCTTGTTTGGAGAAGTTGTCCTTGGCATCCAGAATCAGAATCTTGGATTTGGGTTTGTTTTGCTTGAAGTAGTGGGCCACCATGCTGGCGCGCTCGTAGGGGCCGGGCGGGCAGCGGAAGGGATTTTCAGGGGCCACCATAATGAAGGTGCCGCCATCGGGCATGGCGTCCAATTGGCTTTTCAGCAGACGGGTTTGATCACCGGCTTTCCAGGCGTGCGGAGCCAGCAAGGAAGCGGCCTCGTCATAGCCTTCTAATGTGTTCCAGCGAAAATCAATGCCGGGCGAGAGCAGCAGCTTGTCGTACGACAGCTTCTGGCCTTTGGCCAGCGTCACTGTTTTGGCCTGGGAATCGACTGCGGTGGCAAGGTCGTGAATTACGTCAATACCGGCAGCACGCAAATCGTCAAAGCCGTGGCCTTGCTGTTCAAAACGGCGTAGCCCAGCCAGATACAGATTGGTGAACGGGCAGGTGTAGAAGGTTTGGGCGGGTTCAATCAGCGTCACTTTCAGGGACGGATCACCGCGCTTCAAATAACGGGCAGCGGTCGCACCACCAAAGCCGCCACCGACCACAATCACATGGGCAGTGCTGCTACGTGCATAGACGGGCAAGGTGCTCAAGGCCAAACCGGCGACACCGGTTTTACCGACACGGCTTAGCCATTCACGACGGGAAGAGTTCAAGGGGGTGCTCATTCTTAACGTCCTTGCACAGCGCTGCGAGGGGTGGGGGAAACTTCAGAGAAATAACGGGCCAGGGCTTCCAGATCCGCGTCCTGGTAGCCTTTGACCAGACGGCTCATGATGGTGGTGCCAGCAGGTGGTGTTTCCGAGGCAAAGGCGCGCAGTTGTTCCAGCAAAGCCGCTTCAGGGCGGCCAGCCAGTGAGGGAATAATGGTCGTGGAACGCCCGTCCGGGCCGTGACAGTTCGCACAGGAGCTGGCTACAACCTTGATATCCAGCGTCGTGGAACTGGCCCATAGCGGTGCGGCGGCACTGCTGGCCGCCAACACGGCAGGGGCAATCAGGAGACGACCTACGAGAGAGAGGGACATGGGCATTCTTCTTGTCAATGTGCATCGTTGTAGGAAAGGACGCTCAGCGTAGCATTACCCTTAAGCCCGCCCAGTATGACTATATAGAACGCTGTTATGAACTCAGCGCCCAAAGTGGGCGCTGAAGCTGCGGGTTGGGTGATCGGCTGTGAATGCGGACTTGAATCAGTCCTGGATCGTCAGTTCGGTCTGGCCATTGATGATGCTGCCTTGATCGTCCGTCCAGCTCATTTCCAGAGCGCCGGATTGCCGCGCGACAAAGGTAAATTCGATATAGGGGTTTTGCGAAATCGCGGTTTCCGGCTGCCAGTTGAACAAAGGCTCACCGTTAAAGGTGGCTTTGAAGTCGTGGATGATGTTGCGAGGAACCGCCTGGCCTTCTTTATTCAAACGCAGACCGCTTTCCATGCGGTGCTCGACCAGGGCGCGCACGCGCACCAACTCGCCCGTTTTGGGCTTGGCATTGCTGATCCAGATACGTGGTTTACTCATGGGTGCCCCTTGATTACATGCCGCAGCCGCCAGCGGTCACGGTGATGTGATGCTGGGCGCTCAGGACTTGGCCATCGCTTAAGCGTGCCAGGGCACGAATGGTTTGGGTTTCGATCAGACGCAGGCGTACAGCCACTTCAGTGGTACCTGCCAAGGCCGTGAAGGTGAAACGGCAGGCCAGTGGATGCGGGTTTCCCTGGGCCAGAATGATCAGCTCCTGGCAATACACATCGTCCTTAAGCGGCATATCCAGTACCACCTTCACAGGCACTGCAGCAGGGTTGTCGCCCAGTGCCGGCATGCCCAGTTTCAGGCCTTTTTCTTGCGGGGTGGCTCCTTTCAGGAACTCGTCCACAAGCGCTTGCACCTGCGCGGCGGAGGCGGGCTTCAGTAGCTGGTCAAAGGCGGTTTGCGCTTGCAACTTAATGGGCAGGAAGCTGACGCTTAGTCCAGCCGCACTGCCCAGCAACAGCTGGCGGCGGCGGACAAAACGGGAAGGAAGTTTAGAGGAAGTCATTGAAACGGCTCTCGATCCACTGGAAGTCTTCTTTAACAAGGTCGGGGGTACGGACGTCCATATCAATCTGCGTTTGCAGAACCTTACCGCTTGCGTCCAGCTCGTATTCAAATTTGACCGAGATTTCTTCTTGCGGGTCCCCGTTGACCATCATGTAGCACAGGTTATCGGGCAGGACAGGCACCACTTCTTTGCCTGCGATACGTTCGGCCAGATTCTGGGAAACGATCTTGGCAACGGCGTGCGCGACGTGCGCACTCTTGGGGTAGTGGCCGAATTGGTCGGAAATAAAGCCCATGGAGTCACCCACCACATAGACATTGTCATCGTCCTTGGCGGTGAAAAGGCGCGGATCAATATTGGCCCAGCCCGTGGGTTTGCCATCCGTGCCCGTGCCGACCAAACCGGCGTTCCAGACCATATCAGCGGCCTGATGAGGCGGCATCAGTACCGCGTCGTCAAAATCAAAGTCGCCGGCTGTGGTCTTGATGTGTTTCTTGAAGGGATCAACTTCACGTACACGGGCATTGGGCACGTGGGTGATGATGTCCGGGTACAGCTCCTGGAAGGCTGCGCGGTAGCCTTCACCAATCGGCCCAATGGTGGGTTTGGGGTCCAGAATAATAATTTTGCCTGGAATCTTGTTGGTCTTGATATGCCAGGCCATCAGACAGGCGCGCTCGTAAGGCGAGGGCGGGCAGCGGTGCGGTGGGGGCGGCAGTGTCATGACAATAGTGCCGCCTTTGAAGGCCTTCAGCTTGTTCTTTAAGGCGAACATCTCTGCATTCGGGATGTAGGCATTGGGGAAGTGCTGGCGGGTGTATTCAGCCGCATAGGTGTCATTGCCAAACCAGGCATCGTAAGCATTGCGTATGCCGCCGGACAGAATCAGGTAATCGTATTCCAGTGCGCCTTGTGTGGTGCGTACGGTTTTCTTGTCCCGCTCGATGGCGGTGACTTCGGCATGCACCAGGCTGTAGCCATACTTGATTGAGGGCGCGAGCATGTCGTGGTTCAGGAAATCGGTATTAACGATATCAATCAGCCACTTATTGCTCATGGGCCCCGACCAGAAAGTGGGATTGCGCTCGATCAGCACCACTTGTGCCTGGGGCACTAGTTTGGACAGGTATTTGGCGGCTGTCATACCTCCCCAACCGCCACCGCAAATAACAATGCGTGGCCCCTTGGTGTGGCGGGGCAGAATCTGGCTGGTGTTGGTAATAATGGCGGGGGCTGACAGGCTGGCGGTAGGAAGAATCAGGGTTCCCAGTGCAGCGGCTGGGGTGGCCAGCATGAAGTTTCTACGATTCATTGTTGTGCTCCTCGTGATCATGACATGACACACGTCAATCAGGCTAGGTAGACCGCGTAGTGCGAGCCAGTATAGCCAAGAGTGCTTTGATTGCGTGGGGATTTTTATAGGCGGCGGGTACTTTCTCAAGACTCGAACACGGGCTAGGGGCTAGCCGGCATATCTGGTTTTGATACTGGCATCAACACCTTGTAGAGGGCTGGATCAGGGTGGAGACAGAGGAGAAAAGGGCGGTTTTAGGATCAAGAAACAACAAAATTCCCTTTTTTTTAAAATAAAATCGTAATAGAGCTATCTTTATGGGCGTAATCAGGCGATAGTTCTTGAAGGGATACTTTTTTCCCTGATAGACATTACATCTAGGATATATTTTGAAGACAGAAATTGGTATTGTGAAGTGGTTCAACAGCGAAAAAGGCTTCGGTTTCATCATGCCGGAGAATGGCGGCAAGGATCTCTTCGCACACCACAGTGAAATTCAGGGCACCGGGTTCAAAACTCTGGAAGAGAACCAACGTGTTTCCTTCGTTGAAGGTGCAGGCCAGAAAGGCCCATGCGCAACTAAGATCCAAATTCTTTGATGATTGGCTTGCCTGACTAGGCAAGCACAGCATCAAAATAGAAAGGCCGGACCCCATGAAATATGGGGACCGGCTTTTTTTTTGTTCGTAATTTGAGGCTGAGCTGTGGTTGAGGCAGATTGTGCCGGCACACTGACGACCACAACCGCCAGAGATAAAACCTAGCTAGGGTTGGACGGTTAGGTCAGCCAGCAGCAAGGTCAGTCTTGCTTCCAAACCACCACTTTGACGATTCAGCAGTTCCAGCATGCCACCGTGCTGGGTGGCAATTGCATTCACTATAGACAGCCCCAGCCCGTAGCCTGCTTGTTGTTGTGAACCGCGCCAGAAGCGGCTCATGGCCAGATCGCGTTCGCTCTCGCTGAGACCAGGGCCGTGATCAAGCACACTGATGCGCAAATAACCCGGCTCGCCCGCTTCAATGCGCAGGCTGATCGGCTGCAGGGCCTGGGTATAGCGCAGGGCATTATCAATCAGGTTTTGCACCGCCACGGTCAGCAGGGATTTTTCAATCTGCACCGGGCCGGGTTTGCTACGTATATCCAGCGTGATCTGATCAATAGTGTCGCCGTAGATCGCTTTGAGCGCATGCAGGGCGGCATAGACGGCTTCATCGGCCTGACTACTTTCCGCTCTGGCGCTTTGACCATCCAGGCGGGCCAGTTCCAGCAGCCGTTGCAGAATGTTTTGCAGTTGTTGTACCCCTTGATCCGCCTGACTCAAGGCGGCATCCAGGGTGTTGCGCTCACCTGGGCGTTGTGCGGCCAGATGAGCCACCTGAATATGGGTTTTGATGCCGGTTAGCGGGGTGCGTAGTTCGTGGGCAGCGCTATCGGTGAAACGGCGCTCGCGCATGATGGCGGCTTGCTGCCGTTCCAGCAGCTCCTCGATGGTACGCAGCAAGGGCTGCAGCTCAACCGGGGCTTTGACTTTAGGCAAAGGGCTATCGTCGCCAGGACGGCGGCGGGACAGCAGATCCCGAATGCGCTCCAAGGGGGCCAAACCGTGTGTAATCCCTACCCATAACAGCAGCAAGCTGCCAAACAGGGCGACGACAAAAGGCAGGCCGGCCGAGATCATGATTCCCCGAACCAGCGATTCACGCAGCTCGATACTGTCAGCTGCGGCGATCTGGATATGGCCCTCACGCAAGACAAAGGTGCGCCAGCGCTTGCCGCCGTGCATATGCGTGCCAAAGCCCAAGGCTACTTGTGACATATCCGGGCTGCCTGCGGTGCGGCTGACCGCCTGGATTTCGACTTCGCTACGCACCACGCTGATTTCGCAGGCCACACCATCGCGGGCAATGATGTCTAACGGCCGTTCGGCGGATTGAGCCAGCTCCTGTAAGTTCGGAAATTGGGCGACCAGACCGGCCACCATACGGGCCGAGGCGGCCAGTCGACTATCTAGTGCTTCGCGCAAAGACTGACGTGCATCCATCAGCATCCACGTGGCGACGGCGCTCCAGAGCACCGTCAGGGAAATGCCGATAATCAGTAGCAATCTAAGGCGTAAGCTCATGACGTCACATACCTAACCGGCAGGTCCCAGCTTGTAGCCTAGACCGCGTACGGTCTCGACAATCTGGCTGCCCAGTTTGCGGCGCAAATGGTAGATGTGCACATTGATGGCATTGCTCTCCAGGTCCTGGTCGTAGCCATAGACGCTGTCGCACAATTGCTCGGCACTTAAAATTGCATGGGGTTTGGTGAGCAGGGCGCGCAGCAAAGAGAGCTCGCGGCGGGCCAGACTGACAGGTTTGCCATCCAGGGTGACATGACCAGTGGATGCACAGAAACTCAGCCGTCCATATTCAATACAGTCGGTTTCATGCCCGGCCAAACGGCGAGTCAGCACATGCAGGCGTGCCAGCAGTTCGTCCAGATCAAAGGGTTTGATGACGTAATCATCGCCCCCGCCTAGCAGCCCCTCGACCCGGTGGTGCAGGGCATCACGGGCCGTCAAAATCAAAATAGGCAGTTTGCGGCCTTGCTCACGCCAGCGGCGAAGTAGCGTGAGCCCGTCCTGATCGGGCAGGCCCAGATCCAGAATACAGACATCAAAGTGCGAGGACAGCAAGGCTGTGTCAGCCAGGCTGGCGGTGCCCACATGATCGACAGTCAGTCCGTGCAGTCGTAGGCCCGCCACAATCCCACTGGCGACAAGCGCATCATCTTCAACGAGTAAAACGTGCATTTCCCCCCCCTAGGCGATGCCGGCTTGCGTACTGAAAGCCTGATGTTTATTACGTTTGAGCGTTTATGTTAGCAGCCTTGAGGTCAGGGGAGAGAGGGAAAGTTCTCTTAATTTGCCCTTAATCCTGATCCTCTACTGTGATGTAGATTGCATTGCATTTTTACCTCGGTACTTACTTTTTTAATAAAACCGGCTTGGGCAATGACGTTTCTTTAGGCTTAGCCGCATGACAGATATCGGGCACTTACTCACATGACTCCTATATTAGGAATATTACTGGCGACCAGTTTTGTCGCCTCTTTGGTGGCACTGGGCATTCTTGTCTGGGCCGTGGCAAACAAGCTGATTTTCGTGGGCAAAAACGAAGCTGAGACCATCTTCATGAAAGGTGAGCTTGGCCAGCCTGACGATAGTGCTTCCTTTGGAGGGGAGAACGAGGCACATACACACCATTTTGACGTTTTGCGTGCAGGCATTGACCGCAGTGGTCGCGGTCCGGTTCTGCTCCTGGTTACGGTCGGGATTACCTGGTTGCTGATCGGTTCGGTATTCGGCGTGATGGCCTCGCTGAAACTGCATTGGCCTGATTGGTTGGCCGATGTGGCGCAAGTGACCTTTGGCCGTGCACGTACTTTGCATCTGAATATTGTGGCGTACGGCTGGTTATCGGTAACCGGGATCGGTGTGGCCTTGTGGTTGTTGCCGCGTATTTTCCATACGCCCTTGCGACGCCCCAATATGGTGTACGTCGGCGCTACGCTGTGGACGCTGGGTGTCTTGTGCGGCACGATTGCTGTCGCCAATGGCTGGTCCGATGGGATCGAGTGGCTGGAGTTCCCCTGGCAGATCGACATTATGCTGGCAGTAGGCGGCTTTTTCCTGGCTTGGCCCGCCATTGAAACCGCTGCTAATCGCAAGTCGCGCCATATTTATGTGTCGGGATGGTACTTCCTGGCCGGCATGGTGTGGTTTCCTTTCTTGTTCCTGGTATCCAACATTCCTGGCCTGCACATTGGTGCCCAGCAAGCCACCGTGAACTGGTGGTTTGCCCATAACGTGCTGGGCCTGTGGCTGACCCCGATGGGGGTAGGCGCGGCCTACTACATCATCCCGAAAATCATTGGCAAGCCGGTGTATTCCTACAACGTGTCCTTGCTGGGTTTTTGGAGTCTGGCGCTGTTCTACAGTCAGGTTGGTATTCACCATTTGATGGGTGGTCCGGTTCCTACCTGGGCGGTTACCTTGTCTGTGGTGCACAGCATCATGATGTTTGTACCGGTGATTGCCGTCGCTATTAACCAGCACGTAACCGTTGCCCAGAATCTGTGGGCCTTCAAACAGTCCATGGCGCTGCGATTCGTCTGGATTGGCGCGCTGATGTATACGCTGTCGTCCTTCCAGGGCTCGCTGGAAGCGATCCGTTCGGTGAACTCGGTGACGCACTTTACCCATTACACGGTGGGCCACGCCCACCTGGGTGCTTACGGTTTTGTGTCCATGGTGATGTTTGGCACGCTGTACTACATGATGCCGCACATTCTGGGACGTCGCTGGCCCTTCCCAGCCTTGATCAAAACCCACTTCTGGCTGGTGACTGCTGGCTTCACGATCTACGTGCTGGCCTTGAGCATTGCCGGTGTGGTGCAAGGCATGGGCTTGATGGACCCTGGTTCAAGTTTTGGCGAGATCACTCGCAAGATGGTTCCGTATCTGGAAGCACGCTCCATTGGCGGCACCATGATGACTTTGGGCCACTTCGTTTTTGCGGCTCACTTTGCCTTGCTCTTGCTGCGTAAAGAATCCGCCATTACTGCGACTCCTACACTTGCTCGGGCAGATGCGTCATGAATCGACTCTTACCTTTACTAATCGGGGCCATCGGCGTTCTGCTGCTGGCGACCTTGATGCTGGTGATTTTGCCAGCTTGGCAATTGCGTACGTCGGAGCCGCCGGAGCAATTGAAACCTTATACCGCTCAGCAATTGTTGGGACGTGACGAGTACGTGGCCAATGGCTGTTTGTACTGTCATAGCCAACAGCCGCGCTCTACCGGTCAAACCTTGTTTGATACGGCGCGTGGCTGGGGCCGTGCGTCCACTCCGGGTGATTACTTTTACGATTCGCCCCATTTGCTGGGCACCATGCGTACCGGCCCCGACCTGTTCAACGTTGGCGCGCGCATGAAAAGTCGTGACTGGCACTTGACTCATCTGTATCAGCCTCGAGCCATTTTTGACTGGAGCCTGATGCCGTCCTATCCCTATATGTTCGAGCTGAAAGACCAGATTGCCGAGGGCGATGTGGTGGTGCGTTTGCCAGAGTCTCTGCAGCCTGCGGGCAAGCATGTGGTTGCCCGTAAGGAAGCCCTAGATTTGGTGGAGTACCTGCTGGCCTTGGATCGTACTTACGAAACCAGCGCCCAGGAGCTTGATAAACGTGACCGTGGCTACGATCGTCGCCCCACAGAGGCCTCGACGGGTTCGAGCGCTAAATAGGACAAGTCATGACAATGGAAAAAGATTCTAGTTCGCCTCAGGTCGAGAACATTGACCCTACTTTCGAGCCTTGGGAGCCGCCGCGTCCCATTCCGATTTTCCTGCTGGCGGTGTTAGTGGCCTTAGCCTTGGCAGGGGTAGGGCTGTATCTGCACGATCTGGCTCCGCATGCGGCAGCGGATGAGCCTACCGCTGCTATCGTCAACGTCAATGCGGGTGGAACGCCCGTGGTACCTGCTATCCCCGCGCTGAAAGATGCTCCTGTGCTGGTGCATTCGGGGCAGGGTAGTGTCTGGAGCTGTGCTTCCTGTCACGGTGAAGCGGGTGAAGGCGCTGGCATCACGCCTCGCCTGGCGGGTATGCCTGAGGCCTATTTGCTCAAGCAGTTGGAAGACTTTGCCAAAGGCACTCGTCTGAACGAGTCCATGCAATACGTGTCTCGCGGTTTGCAGCCCAACGATATGAAAGAGCTGGCAGCTTATTACGCCAAGTTGCCTGTACCCGCCATCAATGTGCCCAGCTCGGAAGCGAGTCTGGCCCGTGGCGAGGTGCTGTTTCATAAAGGGGATTGGAAGCAGAACGTGCCTGCATGTATCAGCTGCCATGGCAGTCAGGGCGAGGGCGTCGGTACGTCCTTCCCTCCTTTAGCGGCTCAGCAGGCGGAGTACCTGTTTAGCCAGCTGTCGGCCTGGAAGGGGGGGCATCGTCACAACTCACCACAAGGTCTGATGGATGACATCGCCACGCGCTTGTCCTACGAGGACTTGTATGCGGTTTCCTACTACGCCGCCTCGCTGCCAGCTCATGGCAAGCAGGCGAAATAAGATCAGAACAGAGAGCTTCCTATGAAAGACACTCAAAAAAATGGTCGCAGCAAGTCCACTATGTCGGGTGGGCGCAGACTGGCCTGGGGGGCCGGTATTGGTGTGCTGCTTTTTGCTATTGGTTATGGTTTGAATTCCAAGGGCTGGTTGTCCTTTTCCTTGAGTTCGTCCGATCAGGCGACGACGCAGATCGGTACGGCTGCTTATAGTCGCGAGGCGATGGAAGCGGACCGTAAGGTTCAGAGCAAGGACAAGAAGGCGGTTGCGGCGGGTGTGCCAGTGGGGGCGGATGGTTATTTTGTGCCGCCACCCGAGAGCAGCATTCCGGATACGCCGTATGGTGAGGCGATTCGTCGGGGTCAAACGATCTTTATGGAAACGTCGACTACGGTATCGGATCATGTGGGCAATACGTTGGCGTGTGTGAACTGTCACTTGGATGGTGGCCGTCGTGAGCATTCTGCGCCTATGTGGGGGGCTTATGTCAGCTACCCGGCGTATCGAGCCAAGACCAAGGCTATCAGCACGCTGGAAGATCGCATTATTGGCTGTTTTACTTTTTCCATGAATGCGCAGGCGTCCTCTTCAGGGATTGCTCCTCCGGCTGGCAGCGATGTGTATCGTGATTTGATGACGTATATGTATTGGATGTCGGATGGTGCGCCGACGGGGCAGAAGTTGCCGGGTGCAGGTTTCCCCAAGGTTAAGAAGACGGAGCTGGGTTATGACCTTGCGCGTGGTAAAGAGGTTTACGCCAACAACTGTGTGCTCTGTCATGCGGTAGATGGTCAGGGGCAGAAGGACGCGGAAAGTGATGTTGTGTTCCCGCCTTTATGGGGTGCTAATTCCTATAACTGGGGGGCTGGCATGGCGCGTATTGATACGGCAGCGGGTTTCATCAAGGCCAATATGCCTTTGGGTAAACCGTTTTCTTTGTCGGATCAGGATGCGTGGGATGTGGCGGCTTATATCAACAGCCATGAGCGTCCTAAGGATGCGCGTCAGAAGGGCACGGTTGAGGAGGCTCGTGTGGAGTTCCACGATGGTGAGGAAAGTTATTACGGTAAGGATGTGAACGGCGTGATTGTGGGTGGGGGCGTGGAGAAGTAAGCCTTTGGCCGTTTTGCCGTTTGTTTGAAGATGAGATCGCCTCGGTTTCTTTTGGGAACTGGGGCGGTTTTGTTTTGACTTTGTATGTTGTTGTTAGCAGTGATAATCGCTGCCGCTTGAGATATGGGGCAAGGGCTACAGGTTTAGATCGTGTCCCGTGAAAACGCCGGTCTGGGCCGGGGGGCTGTCCTCTGGGCTGGCCCCTTGCCGGTGCGCAGCGCCGGCCAGTGCTCAGCCCCGGCACCCCCACAGAGACTGAACTGGCGCTTTTCCAGAGACTTGTGTCTGCAAAGAAACTCTCTATATCTCTCAACAGTTACTAAGAGACAAACAGTCCTAATCTACAAAGCCACCAAACGCTTCAAATCCAGCAGAGTGAAGTGTCGATCATCTAGCCATCCCCCGGTATCGATGAAAAACACATTTCCCAGCTGCCGCATCTTGTGTGTGGTTTGATGACCATGTACCAAAGCCCGAATATTGTTCACCATGCCATCGTAGCCAGTGACGTAGCGATCCCTGGACCACATGCATACATGGCGGTCATGAGCATCGAAGCGATCGGAATAAATATGCTGCCAATCATCATAAGGAAAGTCGGCATGCACCATGCCGACCAAACCTAGTGGCGTTTCAATTTCTATCGCCAGAGGCAGGGCTTGCAGACGTTGGGCAATAAGTTCTTGTTCGTCAGAAGTGCAGTCATCCAACCAGAGTCCACCATGCACTCGATGGTCGACCTCTTGAATAGGCTGCCCAATTGCCCGCCGCCAGGTCAGCTCCTCATGATTGCCACAAATCGCATGAAACCAGGGCAGATCCAGCCACTGCAAAACATGATGGGATTCAGGCCCACGATCCACCAGATCACCCACCGAAAAAAGCCGGTCCTTGGACGCATCAAAACGAATCCGTTTCAACGACGCTTTCAGCTTGGTGAAACAACCGTGGATATCGCCTACGGCAATATCGCGCCCCAAGGTGTTTTGGCTAAAGTGTGCTACCTGCATGATGAATAAACCCAGACGAGGTGAAACGTGCTCATCACGGTACTCAGAGCAGCAGGCCGAGTCAAGAAAGACGCGGCCTACCGCTACACTCAGTCAGAGGAAGCCTTACTTGCTGAGCAAGATATCTCCATACAAAACAGCATTACCAATACAAATTCATGTTCAGCATCACTTCCCGCTCCATGCCACGGAACTGGCCGGTGTAATACTTCTTGTTGAACACATTGTTTACGTTCAAGGCCACCCGGTAGCGAGAGGTCTCATAGGCAATCGCCATGTCCGCCAGCGTGAAGGACGGGTTGTAGTTCAGACTGCCATCAGGTCGTACGTCATTTGGCGACTTGCCCCGATAACGAACACCCGCTCCCAACATCAAGCCCTGAATCTGTTGTGGTCGATAGTCCAGCCACAGACTGGCGGTTTGACGCGCTGTTTGCAGCGTCTGCCTATCAATCTCCGCCGGACGTTCGCTCTGTGTAGTTCGTGGGTCCAGATAGGTATAGCCCGCCATCACGTTCAATTCAGAGGTGATAGGCAGCTTGGCCTCCAGCTCAATACCCGTGGATCGCACTTCGCCCGTCTGGACGCTGAAACGAGGGAAGCTTGGGTCGGGCGTGGTGACATTTGTCTGGCGCAGATCAAACACGGCAGCGGTAATCAAGGCATCGGTACCTGGCGGCTGATACTTCACCCCGGCTTCGTATTGCTTACCCTCGCGTGGCTTGAATGCCGTGCCATCTGCGGCCCGGCCCGTTGTTGGATCAAAGGCTGTGGAGTAGCTGATGTAAGGGGCCACACCATTGTCAAACAGATACAGCAAACCCGCGCTGCCGGTAGTGGCGCGGTCAGTCATGCGGGGTTGGGTCGCGCTACTTTGTACGATGCGAGCGGTGTCATGACGTAAGCTGACATTGGCAATCCATTGATCCCATTTGAGCTGGTTCAGCATATACACACCGGTTTGCTTCAGGTCTCGCTCGGAGTAGTCCATCTCAGGTGGTGCAATCGACAGCCCATAAACTGGGTTCAGCATATCCAGATCGGGCACGTTCCAGCCAAAGCCTAAACCGTCGTTTTCTTTGTAGCGCAGATAATCCACCCCGAACTCCAGCGTGTGCTCGACCGCGCCCCAGTTGAAATCTTTGCCTGCGCGGCTGTCTACGGTGAAAGTTCGACCTTTAGTTTCTTGAGCCAGACTCGCCCGCGAGACGCTGCGTTGGTCGGCCAAAACCGCCATGGCATAGATGTGGCGGTAATCAATGTCGATTTCTGAATAGCGCAGGTTTTGACGCAAACGCCAGCCACTCTCGGTGTCATGCTCCAGAGCGTAGCCGATAGCCTTGGTGTCGCGATTGAAGTAATCAAAGGCGGGGTCGCCGGCCGTGCGCTTGAGCGGTAAGTCAGTTACTTCTGGGTAATAGAACAGGTTAGGCCACCAGGACTTTGGGGTGCCGCGCTCTTTCGAATACGAACCCAATAGCGTCAGGCTGGTACGGTCGGAAAGTTTCCAGAGAAGGGAAGGGGACACCGAGATGCGGTCGTCGCGTGAGTCTATGGTGCGTCCATGGCTTTTGCGGCCAGAAAAATTCAGTCGATACAGCAAGGACTGATCGTCGTTCAAGGCTCCGCCTATATCCGCCGTTAATTGACGACGCTGATAGCTGCCATAGCCCAGGCCCAGACTGTTAACGTGATCCGCAGTGGGGCGTTTAGACACCACATTGACCACGCCGCCGGGACGACCCTGACCATACAGCACCGAGGCGGGGCCTTTCAGCACTTCGATGCTATCCAGGCTGTCCATATCGTCGTTCCAGGAACCATAGGTTCCGGCTGAAAGCTGCTTCAAACCATCCTTGTAATAGGCACTGCCATCACTAAAACCACGTATCACCGCGCCGCTCATACGCAGGTCGCCAGAGCCGGAAACATCAGTTTGCACACCGGGGGTATAGGCCAGGGCACGCTCAATACTCTGCGGCGCCAGAATTTTGAGCTGTTTTTGCGTGACGATAGAGATTGAACGAGGAGTCTCGATCAAGGGTGTGTCCAGCTTGCCACTGCGGCTCCTCAAGGCCGTATAGCTGTCCGAGGTGTCTGTGGGCGCGCGTCGAATGGTGACGGGGGTAAGCTGGGCCACACCTGCGGACAAGGTAATCGTATTGCCGTCTTTGGCGTAGTTGATACCGCTACCGTGTAAGAGTTGGCGCAAGGCTTGTTCGGGTGCCAGACGGCCGGAGATGGCGGGGGCGTGACGACCAGCGACGACATCTTGAGAGAAGAAAATCTGCAAAGAGGTTTGTTCGCCCAATTGCAGCAAGGCGTCACCCAAGGGCTGGGCCTGGATTTGAATAGAGACGGTTTGTTGGGCCAGTGCAGCAGTAGGAGCCAGGCTAAAGGCCAAGCTCAAACTCAGGGTCAAGGCACTCAGATTCACCCGCAAAAGGGGTGAGCTGCGACGACGTGGGGTAAAAGGGCTCACGATCCTACGTTTTCCAATGAAAGTATGTCTCGCGCGGTAAGCGCGCCAAGCCTTTGGCCAAAGGTACTCAAGAGGCTGCCGTAATATGGGCAGCCCCCTTCAACTACCTAGACGCGCAAGGTGGCGAATCACCGGAATGAGAATCATGATTATTTTGTAACAGGCGCGAGGGCCGTGTTTTAGCGTGCCACGATGTGCAGCACGCCAGCCGCATCGCGTTGAATGCGGATCGGTGCAATAGCCGGCAGGGCCTTGATGACGGTCTCGGGCTGATCAATGTCGAAGACCCCGGAAATACGGTGCTGGCGCAGAGCCGGGGCGTCCAGATTTAAGGTCTGCGGGAGATAGCGGGCCATTTCCTGCACGACCGTCTCCAGAGGGGTGTTTCTGAAAATTATTTTGCCGCGTTGCCAGGCCGTCAGGCTTTCTACATCGGCAGTTTGTACGGGGCTGGGTTCGGTGCCCTGCCGCAAAAGAACCTGCTGTTGAGCACCTAACAGACGTTCTTGTCGACGCCACCACGGCCCGGACTGCACTTTCACCGAACCGGATTGAACACTGACCAGAACGCTGTCTGCTTCGCGTCGCACGTTAAAACGAGTGCCCGTAACGGTAATCGTCCCCAAGTCTGTGTGCACGACAAAGGGGAGGGTTTGGTAATGCTCAACGGAAAAAAAGACTTCGCCCTGAATCAGTTCAACTTCACGTCGGTCTACAGACAGACGAGCATGAGCAATGGTGTCGGTATTCAGGTCCACGATGGAGCCGTCGGGCAACTTGATCTGTCGGCGTTCGCCTTTGGCGGTGACGAGCTGCACGGTTTCTTGGGCTGAGTCCAACCATCCAGATTGATGCAAGGTTCCGGCGGTCAGGGCCAGTACGCCCAGTGCCCCCAAACCCAAGGTCAGATAACGACGTTTTGCGGATGGTGCAGGCACCGGAGAGTCGGGCAGCAGGCTACGCAGGCGTTTATCTGGTACAGCCTGGGTGGCGCGCCATAGATACTCGACTTCCCGATAGCGGCGTGCGTTTTCTGGTGAAGCGTCCCGCCAGGCTCGGAAGGCCTGATGATCCTGCTCGCTGGCTTCCCCCGATTGCATACGGGCGAACCAATGAGCGGCATCGCTAGGGTGATCCAGATCGTCGGAGGCAGTAGGGCAGGTCATTGCGCGGGCTTTATGTACGGCATGGCGTCAGTCAGGTACGTAATGGTGCAGCCGTTCATGGATGTGACGCAAGGCGCGAGTCATGTATTTTTCCACCATGCTGCGGGAAAGGCCCATGTCCTGGGCGATTTCAGTATGTGTCCACCCTTCCAGACGGTGCTTGATGTAAACCTCTCGGCATTTTGGCGGCAGGTCGGCCAAGGCGGTGACCAAAGCATCCGCCAGTTGCTCAAATTGTGCACTGCTGTCGGCACCCGCTTGGCGAGGATGTTCGGTATCGCTCAGCTCGTCCAGTGGTAGCACTGTTAAGACGGTTTGATGGCGATGACGGCTGACCAAGCGGTTGCTGGTGCCTCTGGCCAGATAGGCCCGTGGGTTGTCGATGACTCCCGTGTTGTTTTCGAGCATACCGACGACGGTGTCATGCATGGCATCTTCTGCGTCTTCCCGGCTCTCGGCTTTGCGCCGCCAGACGCCAAATAGCTCGCTATAGGAAGCGAGCCAGGCTTTTCTGGGACGGGAAGGGTGAGACATGGGGCGGGCAGGCGGAGCAGACTGGAAAATAATACGGAATAATAACAATAATTCTCATTAAGGTTTCCATTGTTGCTGTAAGCCTTCAAAAATTTTCTGACCGGGGGGCTCTTGTGGTCAAGCTGCCCGTACAGAGCGGCTTGGTCTAAAATCCACCGATCTTTATATCTTCTCTCTCTGAATTTCGAGGTTTTCATGTCTCAAACCAGCACTCCCGTTGATCCGGACGGCCTGCTTGAATATTCGGTGGTCTACACCGACCGCGCCTTGAACCATATGTCCAAGACCTTCCAAGAGGTGATGCGCGAAATCTCCCGTACCTTGAAGCAGGTGTATCAGGCGCATTCGGCGATTGTGGTGCCCGGTAGTGGTTCGTTTGGTATGGAAGCAGTGGCCCGTCAGTTTGCGACGGATCGCAAATGCATGGTGATCCGTAATGGCTGGTTCAGCTACCGCTGGTCGCAGATTTTTGACATGGGTTCTATTCCTTCCAGCACCACGGTTCTGAAGGCCCACCCGATCGAGGAAGGCAAGCAGGCGGCTTTTGCTCCGGCTCCGATCGAAGAAGTGGTCGCGGCGATTCAGGCTGAAAAACCGGCTTTGGTGTTTGCTCCGCACGTGGAAACAGCGTCCGGCATTATGTTGCCCGACGACTATATGCGTCAGGTCGCGGATGCAGTGCATGCGGTGGGTGGTCTGTTTGTGCTGGACTGCATTGCCTCGGGCACGGTTTGGGTGGATATGAAGGCGGTCGGTGTGGATGTGCTGATCAGCGCTCCGCAAAAAGGTTGGACGGGCTCGGCATGTTGCGGTTTGGTGATGTTAAGTGAGCGAGCACGTCAGCATATCGAGACGACAACGAGCACTAGCTTTGCCTGCGATCTGCGCAAGTGGTTGCAGATTATGGAAACGTACGAGAACGGTGCCCATGCCTACCACGCAACCTTGCCCACGGATTCGTTAAAGGTTTTGCAGGAAGCGATGGCAGAAACCGAAGCGCTCGGCTTTGACTGGATTCGCAATCGTCAGCTGGAGTTGGGTCGCAAGGTGCGAGCCTTGTTAAGCGAGCACGGTTTCCGCAGTGTGGCTGCACCGGGTTTTGAAGCACCGGGTGTGGTGGTTTGCTACACAACGGATGAGGGGATTCATTCGGCTGCGAAGTTTGCCAAAGCGGGCTTGCAGGCGGCGTCAGGAGTGCCCTTGCAGTGTGATGAACCGGCAGATTTCAAGACGTTCCGGATTGGTTTGTTTGGCTTGGATAAGCTGAATAATCTAGAGCGTTCGGTAGAGCGTTTGGAAAATGCCTTGAATGCGATTGAACAGCAGTAAGCTTTGTTGAGCGGTTTAGTTTGCTCAAGAGGGGGGGCCTTGATGAGGGGCTCCCTTTTTTTTGGGATTTTTTTCGCCCTGATGCAGATCTTCGTCGCCAGCCCATATCAGAACTCAACCTCAGCCCTGGAGTTCTGTGGGGAAAGGCACGTTTTTGGGACTGCCCCGTACATGATTCAGGTTCTCAACAAAGGTTTAAAAAACGTTCCTGCCAGGGGGGAGCAATGTAGTCCGGTATTTTGAGAGACAAGATTAAACGCTTTGCTAAACCCTTGCTTGCTGTAATCCGGGCCTGACTTTAAGCAAGGGTATGAGTAATGAAAAATGTTGTGGCGGCTGCGGTGGTATTGGCTTTGTTGGCTGGCTGTGCAGGGCGCTCGGCTAATCCGGTGCCGATTCAGCAATATGGCGATGACTCCAAGTCGTGTGCGGCCTTAGAGCATGATCTACGTTTTGTTGAGGGTGAGATTCGGCGTTTGATTCCCGATACGCATAAGGCTGGCAAGAATGTGGCATTGGGCGTGACCGGAATCTTCTTTTTGGTGCCCTTGTTTTTTATGGATTTGAGTCAGGCTGAGCAGGTGGAGGTGAATGCCTTGCGGCAGCGACATAACCATTTGCTGGTTTTGTCCAAGGACAGGGGGTGTGCGATTAAGGCACAACCTATCGAGCCTTTTGAAAAGAGCTCGGCCCCCGTTGCTGAGTTTGTAGCGCCGTGATCGTTTTGGCTTGATGCTATCTGCCGACTAAGGCTGTTTAGGTGCTTGGTTCAGTTCACCCATGGCAAAGGCCAAATTAACCGAACCGACCAGCCCTGCCGTATGGGCCATGGTTTGTGCTTCTTGTGCGCCCAGTAATCCGCTGTGGGCTTCGGTCAGCAAGGTCATGCCGGTCAGCCCTTCTTTGTAGGATTCTAGTGCACCTTGGTAGGTGATCTGTGCGGCTTCGACCAGGCTGGATGCCGCGTGATGGGATTCCAGTGCTGCACGAAGCGCCTCGGCAGCGATGATCATCTGTTTGTAGGCATTCTGCTCGGTTTTGGCGACTCGCTCGCGGGCGGTGTCGGCGCGTAGCTGGGCCTCGCGTACCTGCTTATTGCGTAGTCCCGCGTCGTAGAGCGGGATGTTTAAGGCCAGCACGGCTCCACGGGAAGAGGATTGCGGGCTGATGTCAGGCAGGCTGCCCACGCTTAAGGATCCCAGACGTTTGGACATGAATCCCATCAGGGCAAGCTTGGGCATGAAGCTGGCTTCGGCTGAATTGATCCCCGCCAGACTGGCCTGATGGGCAGCTTGCAGAGCCTGTACGTCGGCGCGCTGAGCAATGGCCTTTTTCAGGGTGTCGTTGCCAGGGATATCCAGATCTTCGGGCAGGGAGCGGGATGCGCTGTCAGCTACTTGTAGCTGGGTGTCGGGAGACAGGCCGATGGCGCCCAATAACGTTTGGTAAGACTGGTGGGCTAGGGTGCGCGTGTTGACGTGGTGCAGACGGGCTTGGGCTTTCAGTTGCCGTGCCTGGGCTACTTCAATACTCGTGCCCAAGCCGTTGCGCTGTCGCTCCAGGGCAATGTCTTCAATCAGGGTGGCATTTCTCAGGCCCAGGGCCGAGATTTGTTCTCGTTGCCGGGCCGAGTTGTAGTTGAAGTAGTTGATAGAGACTTCCGCAATCACGGCTTGATGCACGCCGCTGAAGGTGATGCGGCTGGCCATGGCCAGTTTGTCGGCAGCTTCTTGCAAGGCCGCCCGCTTACCAAAGTCAAATAGCAGCCATTTCAGGGTCAGAGAGGGGACAGCCCCACTTAAATGGGTGTCGTAATCCACATCGATGTCTCTGCCCAGAATGTTTACGCTGTCGTCCCGGTCGCTACGCATGTAGCCACCTACGATGCTGGCAGAGATCAGCGGCAGATAGGCACTTTGAATCATGCCGGCAGCTTCTGCGGCTTGTTGTGCTTCGCCCCAGGCGATACGGGTGCTGGGGTTCAGGCGTTGGGCCAGATCGATCAGTTCAGGCAGGCTGTACTCGTGATTGGCCTGGATGCTGGGGAAAGCTTGGTTCTGATCGGGGCCTTGGACCTCTGCCAAGCTCAGTTGGGGTGGCTCGATTGCATCTTGTTCGGGCATGGCCTGCGCCAGGGACTGATGACGATTGGGCGTCCCACAGGCGGCCAGCGCAAGAGCGGCGGCCACGGCCAGGGAGAAACGCAGGACAGGCAAGCAAGACATAGACATAAATTTAGTGCGCGGCAGTGTGAGTCAGCAGCGTAGCAGCATACTGCTGTCCGCCTTCCAGGACGAGCTGTACGGCCATGCAAACCAGTAAAAATCCCATGATGCGCGAGATGGCATCGACGCCGTTATGACCGATTACGCGCACGATGCTGAGCGATGAGCGCAGGCAGATGAAAAAAATCAAACCGATCAGCAAGGCCAAAATGACAGGGACGGCCATCAGCACCCATTCAGCATAGTGCGCACGCATGGTCGTCATTTTGGAGGAGGCACTGATCACCAGGGCCATGGTGCCGGGGCCGACGGTAGAGGGCAAGGTTAGCGGCACAAAGGCGATGTTGTTATGGGCAGCCGTGTTTTGATCAGCCGCTTTGGAGACGACTTCGGCGACGTCAGGTGGGAACAGCATGCGAAAGCCGATGTAGGCCACGATCAGCCCGCCAGCAATTCGCATATCCACCATGGAGATGCCCAGTGCCGAGGTAATCCACAAGCCAGCGTAGTAGGTGATCAGTAAGGCAGCGATCACATACAGGGTAGCCTGGCGCAGTTGCTGCTTTTTCTCTTGGGCGCTAAGGGACTCGCCTAAAGATAGGTACATCACCATGGAGGTCAGCGGGTTGGCCAGGGGGAGCAAAAATGCCAGCCCCAGGCCGACCAGCTTGAATAACTGCATCACTTCATTGGTCATGAGCATTCCTTGATGGTGGCTGAGTTTTTAGGCAGGCAAGGCGTTCTTGTAAATTTTGCCGTCTTTGATGATCAGCAGCAGGTTCTGGTCGGGCTGCTCCAGAAAATCCAGGCTTTGTTCTGGTTCGCCATCAACCAGAAGCAAGTCAGCCAAGGCGCCGGGGCGGATGACGCCAAGCTCGCCTTCATACGGTTGACGCATGCCGGACATTTGTAGCAGCCGACCGTTGTCACCGGTGGCCATTTTCAGCACCTTGAGCGGCTGGTAAAAGCGCGTCAGCTTGGACAGCATACGGCCATGGTGGGGCAGATGAGCCGGGGTGAATAGAATGTCCGTGCCCCAGGCTGTCTGGATCTGGTATTTATCTGCCAGCTCGTAAGCGCGCACGGTTCCGATGGCGACTTGCTGCTGTTTGGCCTTGCTGCGTGGGTCGTGTTGAACGTTGGCGTCTTCATCGGCCAGAAAGGGCTGCAGGCTCCACCACACGCCTTCGCCTGCCATCATGCGGGCGGTTTCTTCGTCGGCAAGTTGTCCGTGTTCGATGGATTTCACACCTGCCTTGATGGCGCGCTGGATGCCACGGGCGCAGTAAACGTGCACCATCACGTAGGTACCCCAGTCGTTGGCGGCACCGACCGCAGCGCGCAACTCGGCATCGCTAAATTGCAGGCCTTCCAGCGGGTCGTACAAGGACGTGACCCCGCCCCCGGCCATCAGCTTGATCTGACTGGCACCTAGCATGAGCTGTTCACGTACCCGGCGCAGGACCTGATCGGCACCATCGGCAATGCAGGTGACGCCAGCACGTTCGGTATGGCTTAGTTCGCCGTCGGCACGGGGCACTTCGTAGCGCATCCGAAAATCGGCATGACCACCTGTTTGCGCAATCATGGCCCCGCTGGGGTAGATGCGTGGGCCGTGTAGCAAGCCCATATCAATACCGCGTTTCAGGGAGAAGCTGGGGCCACCGGCATCGCGCACCGTGGTAAAGCCGCGCAGCAAGGTGCGCTCGGCTTCTTTGCTGGCAATTAAGTGCAGGTCTGCGGGGTCCGCCATCATGGCGGTCATCTGATCCACTGCGCACAACAGACTATGCCAGTGCGCGTCGATCAGGCCGGGCATCAGGACTTTGTTGTGGCAGTCCATAACGGTGGCGTCGGCCGGGATTTCAGCGACGGGCATCACTGCCGTAATGCGGCCTTGATCTATCTGTACTGCCAAGCCTTTTTGTAATTCCAGCGTCTGACCATCAAATAGGCGCAGGTTACTCAGAATTAATTGGGGTGCCAACGCCAAGGGCTTTTGATCCAAAGCATTATTGGATTGAAAGGCTGCACCTGCCGGGGCTGCGTTTGGAGCGAAGCTGGCTGCCGCGCTCAAGCGCCTGTGAATGAAAGGAATGGAAGGATGAGCACAGACGCAGGCCGGTAAACCGTGGCGGTAGGCCTGGCGTTGCTGGCGCAGGGCGGGGGATTGGCCCAGGTAAGAGTAAGTCTGCATGGCGTCCTGAAAAATCAAGGATAGATGAAAGGAGGGCGGACTTAAGACATACGCAATTCGATCAGGTCTAGCAAACGGACCCTTTCGCGAGCGATTTCATCGGATATCTGGTGTGTACGAGCTAGAGTGTAAACGGCCTCACGCGCTGCGTGGATAGCTTGGATCTGCATGTTTTTTTCCTGTGCTTGTTCTGCTAGGTCCTGATCTACTCCGTCCCCGTCAGGGCTGTGGGCAAGATTGCTCAGAACACGATCGGCCATGGCAGTGTAACGAGCGCCTGAAGACTCGGGATTGTGTGTTATTAGCTCGTTAAGCGTCTGTGCTACGGATTGGGCGCTGGCATAACGCACTGCCTGCTCGGCCCGTTCCTCCTGATCCTGACGGCGACGCAGGGCAGGGAAAGACACGCGTTTCATCAGCGGCGGCAAGGCTAGGCTAGCCGTCAGCAGGGAGACGATGATGACAACCGAGGCCAGGAAAATGGCCAGGTCGCGTGCAGGAAAAGGGCTGCCATCGGCCAGGGTCAGTGGCAAGGTCATGACGCCGGCCAAGGTGACTGCACCTCGTACCCCTGCAATGGACAGCACCAGCACCAAGCGTGGGTTGGCTTGTGCGGTTTCGTCATCATGGCGCAAGCCCACCAGAGACAGGCCGCGCCGCAGCCACAGGTAAGCGTAAACGCAAAGAAAGCGTAGCAGAATCAGTGTTGTACACATGGCTACTGCATAGACGAGCAGCCAGGCCGGATTGTGGTGGCCGGTTTCCTGAACGACCTCTATCGCTCCGCGAAAGATGGCGGGCAGTTGTTCGCCCAGCAGGACGAACATGATGCCATTCAAGCTAAGTTGCACGGTGTCCCAGACGGTCTTGCGCTGCATACGGGTGGCGGCCAGTGCATTGCCCGAGAGCTCGGCATAGCTCATGGTGACGCCCGCAGCGACAGCGGCCAGAATGCCCGAGGCCTCCAATTGCTCGGCCAGAAAATAGGAAGCAAAGGGCAGCAGCAGGCTGAACAAGATTTCTGCCCCTGGCTCTTCACCCCAGCGGCGTACAAAGAGATTGCGCAGCAACAGCAGGGCGCGTGTCGTCATGACGCCCACGGCTAAACCGGCCAGAGTTAACCACAGGAAGTTCTGGCTGGCCGATGTGACGGAAAAAGAGCCGCCTAGAGCCAGCGCGACAGCAAGACGAAACGCGACCAAACCGCTGGCGTCATTGAATAGTGATTCGCCTTCCAGCAAGGCCTGCAGCCGTGGGGGAAGAGGCACGCGGCGGGTAATGGCTGAAACAGCTACCGGGTCAGTGGGCGAAACAATGGCAGCCAGTGCAAAGGCCACCGGCAAAGGCATGGCAGGAATTAACCAATGCAGGACGTGACCTAATCCGAACACCGTTAAAAACACCAGGATAAAAGCCAGTACCAGAATGCCGATCCGATCCCGAATTAAACTTTCTTTGGAAATGCGCCAGCCGTCCAGAAAGAGTAAGGGCGGCAGAAACAGATAAAAGAACAGATCCGGATTAAGGGTCATCCCATGATTGAACCAACCCGCAATCAGAAAGCCGAGCAGAATCTGTACTAGAGGGGCAGGGATGGCAATAGGTATTATCTTTACCAGGCTGTTGCTGATTAAAACCGCAGCCAACATGCTTAAAGTAAGGTTTACGTCGTCCATGGCAACTCTGTGTAAATGATTGCTGTCATTAAGACCCTATCAGAAAGTTGTTTGTCACTATACGCGTAAAAATGATAGCTACCCAGATGCCCTATCTGCGGGAATAAATGGGATGTGTTGGAAAGGGCTCAGGTACAATTCTTCGCATCGACCGGGGCAGAATGCACGGATCGCATTAAAAATAATCCGGGAGATGCCACGCATGCGTGCGCTTATAGCCTGTCTGGCAGGTTTGCCCTTGTTGGGGGGATGCTCCTTTGCGCCTTCGGTCTATATGGCGGGTTCGTATTTCCCCGCTTGGCTGGTCTGCGTGCTGGGTGCTTTGCTGCTGACTTTACTGATCCGTTGGGGGCTGATTCGTGCCGGTGTGGACGATGCCCTGCCCATGCGCCTGCCTGTCTATGCCTGCTTGACGCTGGCACTGACGTTTGCCGCACTTCTTCTTTTCTTCGAGTAACTGAGCCATGACCCAGGCACAGAAATCCTCCCCCCGCAAAGGCCTTGCCCGCCTGTTGAGCGTGCTGATCGTTGTGGCCGCCATTGCCCTGGCCTGGTGGTACTTGCAGCGTTCAGCCAATAACCCTTTGTCTGAAGATGCTGTGATCGGTGCGGATGTGGTGCATATCTCCAGCTCCCTGCCCGGGCAGATCGAGCGCATGGTGGTGCGCGACGGCCAGTTCGTCAACCGCGATGAATTGCTCTTTACCGTGGATCCGGTTTTTTATCAGCTGCGTTTGGAGCAGGCTCAAGCTGAGCTGGCGTTGGCACAGGCCACACTGGACATGAAGCAGCGGGCTGTGCGGGCAGAGGGGCATAACGCGGTTATTGCCGACGACCAGATCACTCGCGCCAAAACCAATTTGACGATGGCTACCCAAAGCCAGCGCCGCTTGGCAAACCTGGCGGCCAAAGGTTATGTCTCCCAACAACAATTGGATGAAGCCAATACCTTGTTGCGCGATGCCCAAGTCACCTTGAAGCAGGCCACGGAGCAATCCGGTGCAGCCCAGGCTTTGGTGGGTAATACGCAGGCCGAAGAGGCGATGGTGCAGGCGCGTCAGGCCGGTCTGGCCATGGCCCAGCGCGACTTGGAACATACCCAGGTCAAGGCACCGCACAATGGCCGCATTGTGGGTTTGCGTACAGGTTCGGGCGAGCATTTGATGCCCGGCATATCCGTCTTTACGTTGCTGGATACGGACTCCTGGTATGTCACCGGGATGTACCGCGAAACCGATCTGAAAGAGATCAAGCCCGGTACCTGTGCCACGGTCTATGTTCTGTCGGACCCATCGCGCAAGCTCTTAGGCAAGGTGGAGGAAATAGGTTGGGGGGTCAGCAGCCAGGAGCAGATCAATCTGCCGCGTAGCCTGCCCTATATTCAGAAGTCCCTGAACTGGGTGCGGGTAGCACAACGCTTTCCCGTCCGTATCCGACTGGATGCCCCACCCGCGGACTTGATGCGCATGGGTGCCTCAGCGACCACCATTATTCATCGCGATGGCGACTGCTAAGACCGGCTTGTCGAGTTTGGTGCAGCTTGTCTGGCAAGACTTGCAGCCCACCCCTGGTCGTCTGGCGCTAAGCTGGCGCGTCGCGGCGCTGTGCGCCTTGATGGTCTTGCTGGCCATGAACTACGGGATTCCCGAGTCCGCCGTCAGCTGCTTCGTCATTTTTTTTGTGATGAAGTCCGACGCGGGTGAAAGCTCGGTCCTGGCACTGGCCTTGGTGGTGCTGGTGTCATTTGTGGTGCTCTTGATGGTGCCACTGATTCAAGTCACGATTCAGTATCCTGCCTGGCGTTTGCTGGCCATGGTGCTCACTTCTTTTGTGCTGCTTTTTTTAGGTGTGGCCAGCAAGCTGGGTCCCTTGGGCGGCATTATTGCCTTGGTCATCGCCTTTGTGCTGACCTTGTTGGGGTATGTGCCCTTTGGTGAAATCGCTACCCGCGCCGTGCTTTATGCCTGGTTGATGACATGCGCCCCCATGGGTTTAGTGCTGATTTTTAATCTCTGTTTTGGTCTCTATCCGCACAAGGTTTTACGGCGCGAATTAGCCGCGCGCTTGCGGCTGGCGGCTCAGGGTTTGATGGGGCAGGCTAACACGCAGGACTTATGGGATGAACTGGCTTTGGGTGTCAGTGCTCAGCAAAAGCGTCTGGGTTGGATACGACTCTTTCATCTGCTGCCAGCACAAAGCCAGGCCGAATTGGATCAGACTATTTTGAATAGCTATCGCGCTTTGCTGGCGGTGGCTGTTTTGCGCGATCAGCATCTGGACAATGACCAGGCCACCGTTTTTGCGCAGCTGTGTGAACGCTGTGCCCACGAGATCGAGCAAGGCCGCTTGCCGCAGATGAATGATCTGCCAGAATTACCTTCTTCCAGCTCTTTGGCCGAGCAGGATTTGCGCGATGCGTTGTTGGCATTGTCGGGTGCGGTGTCTATTGGTCGTGCAGAGCCTGAGCATGATTCTTTTATGGTGCCGGATGCCTGGCGCAATCCTGTGTATCAGCACCATGCCTTGAAGGCGACAGCCGCCGCCGTTCTCTGTTATTTGATCTACAGTGCAGCCGACTGGCAAGGCATTCATACCGCCATGATCACCTGCTATGTTGCCGCCTTGGGCTCGACCGGGGAAACGGTACATAAGCTGGCATTGCGAATTGTGGGCTGTTTGTTGGGGGCGGCCTTAGGCTTTTTAACCATCCTGTTTGTGATGCCGTATCTGCTGGATATTGGTGCGTTGATGGCGGTGGTGTTCCTGGTGTCTTTATTGGGTGCCTGGGTCTTTTATGGGCCTGAACGTATTTCGTATGCCGGTATTCAAATTGCCTTTGCCTTTTATCTGGTGACTTTGCAGGGCTTTGGCCCCAGTTTTGATCTGGACTCGGCCCGTGATCGTGTTTTAGGTATTTTGCTGGGCAATGTCGTTATGTACGTGATGTTTACCCAGGTGTGGCCGGTTAGTATCGCCGGCTCGGTGCGTCAGCGTTTGTCCAAGGCTTCTGCAGGCTTGATGGGCTTAGGAGCGTTGTGGCAGGAGCGTCCGGCCCAGGCTGTGCAGCAGTCAGCCAGCGTCGCTCAGGAGTTGTCTGCCGCTAAATATGGGCTGGCTTTGATGAAGCTGGAGCCAGCGCGTCTGCGTCCCGATGATGAGCAGACCCAGGCCATGCAAACTCAGTGGCAAGAACTGCGCCAGCAGTTTATTGGTGAGGCCTACGTGCCTGCCTCCCGTCACCCAGGCGATTGATAACCCTCATTACCCAGAGGTGATTTTCCCGGCTTTGACGGCTCGTAGAATGAGCCTCACTTCCCATTATCGGGATCAAAAGAAGCGCCGCAAAGGCCTCGGTTCGGTCGGAGACACCCCCGTACACCTTCTTCTTTCTGCCTATTCATGCCTAATTTTCGGGCAGGGCAAGACGCGTCTTTGCTCCGTGCAGACTTTTGATTCAGCTTGTGAGAAATACCTTGCCCCGTTTGGGGCTGGGTTTGTCCATTACTGATTCCTGATGACGGCAACGCACCGTTTCAGACATCACAATACTGATAAAGGAGCATGACGTATGGCTGAGCAAGAATCCGCATTGCGGCCAGGGCAGGAGGCCCTGGTCCAGCCGGTTGCAGGCAACTGGCTGGAAAGACATTTTGCTTATACGGAGCGCGGCAGCTCCTTGCGCCAGGAGATCCTGGCCGGGCTGACGACGTTTCTGGCGATGGTGTATTCGGTCTTTGTGGTACCGAGCATGCTGGGTAAGGCAGGCTTTGATACCTCTGCAGTGTTTATTGCCGTGTGTCTAACCAGTGGTCTGGGTTCTTTGTTGATGGGCTTCTGGGCCAATCTTCCCATTGCCGTGGGCTGTGCGCTTTCCTTGACAGCATTTATGGCTTTTGATCTGGTGCTGGGGCAGCAGTTAAGTCCGGCGGTCGCCTTGGGCGCGGTATTTCTGATGGGGCTGATCTTTACCCTGATTTCCGCCACCGGTATTCGCACCTGGATTTTACGTAATTTGCCTTTGGGTATTGCTCATGGCACAGGCATAGGAATTGGCCTGTTCTTGCTGATGATTGCTTCCAACGAAGTGGGGCTGGTGACACGCAATACGGGAGCGGGTCTGCCGCTTGCTTTGGGCGACATCACCTCGATGCCGGTATGGCTGACTGTACTGGGTCTGGCGGCTATTTTTGGTCTGGAACGTCGGCGTATTACAGGCAGTATTTTGCTGGTCATCGTGGGCTTGTCCATTTTTGGCCTCCTGTTTGATCCCAATGTGCACTACACGGGGTTGACGGCTAGCCCGCAGTTTGGTGGTGAACACTCCTTGATCGGTGCCATGGATATTGGTGGGGCCTTGAATGCCGTGGTCTTGCCCAGCGTTCTGGCCTTGGTGATGACGGCGGTCTTTGATGCTACCGGTACCATTCGTGCAGTAGCGGGTAATGCCGGGCAACTGGATAAGGATGGGCAGATTATTAACGGCAGTCGCGCCTTGACGACGGATTCGCTCAGCTCTTTAGTATCGGCCAGCCTGGGTGCGTCCCCAGCCGCTGCCTATATTGAGTCGGCTGCAGGCACCGCCGCAGGTGGGCGTACGGGCTTGACCGCTGTTGTAGTCGGTTTGGGCTTTTTGCTGCTGATCTTCTTCTCGCCCTTGGCAGGTCTGGTGCCTTCCTATGCTACCGCCCCCGCGCTGATGTATGTTGGGCTGCTGATGCTCGGTGGGGTACGTCATCTGAATACGGAAGACACCATTGACACCATGGCCGGTTTGGTCTGCGCGGTGTTCATCGTACTGACCGTCAATATCGTGACGGGCATTATGCTGGGCTTTTGCACCCTGGTCTTGGGCCGTCTGTTCGCCGGTGAATTACGCCGCTTGAATGTGGGTACGGTTTTGATCGCCCTTGCCTTGGCCGTTTTCTACCTGGGTGGCTGGGCTTTATAAAGTGGGACTTGGGAGGGGCTGGTTTTCCCCTTTACACTAGCCCTTTTCTTCAAACCGAAAGGGGCGTGTGTGCTGGTCGCATTTGATTTTGATGGCACGATTACAGACCGAGACAGCTTGCAGGACTTTATACGTCGCATGCGAGGCTGGCCGGTCTGTATTCGTGCCTATTTAGTGTGCGTGCCCCGTGTGCTGTATTGGGATCGTGGTCCGCAACGTCGTCAGGCGATCAAGCATCGTTTTCTGCGAAGTGCCTTGGGTGGACTGAGTCGTGCCCAAATCCAGGCGTTGGCCGATACCTATGTGCGGGATTACGTGCCGCAGATTGTGCGCCCTAAAATGATGGAGCGCGTTCGTCTACACCGAGAGCGCGGCGACACCGTGGTCTTGGTCAGTGCCTCACCGTCTATTTATTTGCAGCCTTGGGCACAAGCTCAGGGCATGGTTCAGGTGTTGGCGACCGAGCTGGCTTTTGACGAGCAGAAAGGTTGCGTGGGCATGGCCAGTGCCAATTGCTGGGGGCAGGAAAAAGTGAATCGTCTGCAGGCTTGGCTGGGAGATAAACCGGTAGAGTTGGACATGGCGTATGGCGATAGTCCCGGTGATGCGCAGATGCTGGCCCACACGCATCAGCCTTGGTTAAGAGGGCGTGATGTGGCTTTGCCAGACTTGGCGGCCTGAGACTAGTCCTTGGATTTTCCAGGCCTTTGCTAAAAACAAAACAATGCCCGACCAGAATCAAGTTCTGGTCGGGCATTGTTTATGGAGTCATTGTTAGTGATTCATTAAGCAAGGATCAACTGCTCAATAAGCAGTGATCTGATTCTTGCCGATGGTTTAACTCTGTGTACGTTTGATTGCCATGCCAATCAGCAGGCTAGCCCAACCTTGTGTCAGCAAATCAATACCTAGAATTAGACCCAGAATCCACACGCTATTGCCCGGCCAGCCAGCGGCAATAATCAAGCCGGCTGCCAGGGTGATGAGGCCGGAAAAAGCGATCCAGCCGCTCCCAGCTTGAGCGCGGTTCTGGAACCAGATCCACAGCCGGAACGCACCCGAGGCAATCAGGAAAGCGCCAAAAACCAAGGTCAGTACCGTGGCGCCTACCAAGGGGTTGCTGATGGCAATCAGACCAGCGACCAGATACAAGATGCCGCTCAGGCTCCAGAACAGAAAGCCACGCCAGCCTTTGGCGCTCCAGGCATGAGCCAGATGCAGCACGCCGCCGATGCTCATCAAAATACCCACGTACACCACGCTGGCAACCGTGGCCCCAACAACATAGGCCAGGGCAATCAGGCCCAAAATGATCAAGGCAATGCCCAGACCAATGAACCACCCGGGTTTCAGGGGCAGTTGACGTAGCAACTCAGAGCGATTGTTGTCATGTGGACTTAAAGCCATCTCTGTACTCCTTGCAAGGTTAAACCGACGCTACGGTCTTAACTGTACTCCAGACCTGTGCAAGGACCTAGCGGTATGCAGGGGCAAGGGCTCTTTTTTCATGAAAATGGAAGGGCCAGAAACGCGAAGGCCCTACCGTTGCGGTAGGGCCTATATGGCCGCTTTGGCGGCGCTGAACTGCCATGATGGCAGTTTGGGAAAGCTGCGTTTCAGACAGCTTACTGACACTATGTCAGTGATTCCACTGTACGTTAGCTAATCAAATCCAGCCAATTATGGAAAACCCGCAAATCTGAAACAGCCCTTTTCAAACCCTGTAAACAGGCGGCTTGCAAAGGGCGAATCGCGCTCTCTTAGTGGCCGTGACCGCCTTTGTGAGCTTGACCTGGCTTGCTGTTCAGAGCACGCACCGGGGCAGTCACGTTCACTTCTTCTTTCTGGCCAGCAGCGTTCTGAATGTGCAGGGTGATGTCCACCGAACTGCCCGTTTCAACTTGCTTGTCCAGGCCCAAGATCATGATGTGATAGCCGCCGGGTTTCAGTTCTACCGCCTTGCCAGCAGGGAGCTCGATTTTTTCGACCTGTCGCATGCGCATGACGTCATTTTCCATGGCCATTTCATGTACTTCCACCTGCTTGCTCAAGGAGCTGCTGGCACCCAGTAATTGGGCATTGTCCGTGGATTGCAGCACCATGAAGGCACCCGTGGCCTGTTGGCCGGGTACCGTGGCACGTACCCAGGGATCGCTTACGGTGACTTCGGCCTGGGCTAGGGTGGGCAGGCTCAGCATTGCGGCCAGGGAAAAAAGGGAGCTAACAATAGTACGTTTCATGTCGGTAATCCTGTTGGGGTTCACTTGCTCAAAGCCAGCACTTGGCGGATATCAGCCACGGCCTCTTCAGCCGTTTGCGTGTGACGCAGGGCGATCTGCAGCTTGCCTTGGGTGTCGTACACATAGGTCAAGGCGCTGTGGTCCATGGTGTAGCTGGAGCCGGTAGGAACCTTTTGGTAGAAAACTTTGAAGTCACTGGCCGTTTTGGCCAGTTCTTCTTCAGTGGGACGCAGGGCCACGAAGTTCGGGTCAAAGGCCTGCATATAAACGCGCAGCAGTTCTGGCGTGTCGCGCTCCGGGTCAATGGAGATAAACAGGACTTGTAGCTTGTCTCCGTCCGCGCCCAATTGTTCCTTGATCTCGACGGCACGCATCAAGGCTGTCGGGCAGACGTCGGGGCATTGCGTAAAGCCAAAAAAGATCAATACGATCTTGCCGCGGTAGTCGGCCATGGTGCGACGTTGCCCTTCGGTATCCAGCAAGCTGAAATCCTTGGCAAAGTCGGCACTGCTCATGTCCACGCCTTCCAGGTTGCGAAAAGCGGGCTGCTTGGGGGCCTTGTCGCCGCAAGCGGTCAGGACCAAAGGGGTTGCCAGCATGGCAAGCAAAAGCTGGCGGCGAGAGAAGGGGACGTTCATAAAAATATCCTGCTAATTGACAAGGTAAAGTGGCAGCGCGTGGCGGCCGGAACGGGTCAGGCAAGCAGGGAGGCCGGCGGACCACGGGCACTTAATGGCGGGCCGGTCAGGGGAAGCAGGGGGGCAGCTGCCAGTTGGACACTGCTCCAAGTATGAATGGGGGCTGGGCAGGGCGTCCAGGCAGGGCTGGGCTCATCGTTCAGGGCCTTTTGAGCCTGGGCCTGCGCAAACAAACAGGCGGCGTGCAGGCTGTGTTGCTCATCATGTTCGGGGCCGGGTAGCTGACCGCTCCATTGCGCCAGGAAAGGATCACCTTGTACGCACAGGCTCAGGGCCGCGGCATTGTCCGGGTTGGCGCTGGGCATGTAGCCATTGGGGATCAGGCCACGGATCAGCAGGGCGCATAGGGCCAGCACCAGTAAAAACCGGCTGCGTGTACCTGAGAAGGGGGATGCGCAGTGCCTGATCATGATCAGAGCATTCTAGTACAGATGGAAATCTGTTTGCCCAGATTCTGTGGCACAGTGAACGCCTATCATCAAGGAGCTTGATATGCGACAGATTTATGGGGTGCTGAGTGCCTTGACCATTGTGTTGGGGCTGGCAGCTTGTTCAACACCGGATCGATCCGCCGACAGTAGTTGGAGCCGGCCTTCCGGGGTGGAAGTCTATGGAGAAATGGATGCGGGTATAGGGACAGTGCGGCAGTCCCGCTAAGGAAGCTGCCGCCTGTTGCAGGCGTTAGGCCAGTGCTTGGCCTGCCGTGTCTGCAGCGTCCTGTTTTTTTAGAATATCGTCAGGTTCGGCTTCGTCATTCAAGTGCGACAACGCTTTGCTCAGGCTGTAAGCCGGCTCAAAAGAATCGGGATTAGCCATAGGCCAGCCTACGCGGAAAATAGTTTGCCTATAGTGACCGCGCAGCAGCTCGCCTTTTTTCAGATCGGGGAACAGGGCCGACATCACACGCACTTCGCCGTTGCTGATGCGGCGGGCAATATGGTGAGGGCGGAGTTGGTCAGGGTGTTCCAGACCGGCCGCACCCAGCAACTCAGCCAGCGCTTTCAAGGTATTGCCATGGAAGCTGGCCACCCGTAAGGACTTGTCGTCCACCACCAGTGCTTTTTGACGCTGCGGGTCTTGAGTCGCAACGCCGGTCGGGCATTTGTCGGTATGACAGGCTTGGGCTTGCAAGCAGCCTACGGCGAACATGAAGCCGCGGGCGCTATTACACCAGTCCGCACCCAGGGCCATGATGCGGGCCATATCAAAGGCACTGATGATCTTGCCTGATGCGCCCAGACGGATTTGCTCGCGCAAGCCAATACCCACCAGCGTGTTGTGTACCAAACGCAGCGCTTCGCGCAAGGGTGTGCCCACGTGATCGATGAATTCGACCGGAGCGGCACCGGTGCCGCCTTCCGCGCCATCAATCACAATAAAGTCGGGGGTGATGCCGGTTTTCAGCATGGCCTTGGCAATGGCAAACCATTCCCAGGCATGGCCAATACAGAGCTTGAAACCCACGGGTTTGCCGCCGGACAAGGTGCGCAGTTTGGCCACGAATTCCAGCAATTCAACCGGTGTGCGAAAAGCGCTATGGCTAGGGGGCGAGTTACAGTCCACACCCTCGGGCACCCCCCGTGCCAGGGCAATTTCTGCTGAAACCTTGGTGCCGGGCAAGATGCCGCCGTGGCCGGGTTTGGCCCCTTGCGACAGCTTGATTTCAATCATCTTGACGTGATCCTGGGTGGCACGCTCGGCAAAACGTTCAGGCGAAAAGTTGCCGTGTTCATCGCGGCAACCAAAGTAACCCGAGCCGATATTCCAAATTAGATCCCCACCGTGGCGCAGGTGATAGGTGCTGATGCCGCCTTCGCCGGTGTCATGCGCAAAATTACCCATTTTGGCGCCCTTGTTCAGGGCCAGCACGGCGTTGGCCGACAGCGCCCCAAAACTCATGGCTGAAATGTTCAATACCGACAAGGAATAAGGCTGGGTACAGTCCGGCCCGCCCACATCAATGCGGAACTGTGAGTTCTTGATATGGGTAGGCGTCATGGAGTGGTTGATCCACTCGTAGCCATTGTTATAGACCTCTTGATGGGTACCAAAAGGTTGCTTGTCGATTTGTTGCTTGGCGCGCTGGTAAACCAAAGAGCGATCAGCCCGCGAGAAGGGCAGTTGCTGTGCGTCGCTTTCCAGAAAGTACTGGCGGATTTCGGGGCGGATGGCCTCGAAAATAAAGCGCAAATTACCGATAACGGGGTAGTTTCGGCGAATGGCGTGTCGAGTCTGGGTGATGTCCACCAGGCCTTGCACGCACAGGGCCAGCCCCGGTATCGCCAGCCATAGCCAGCTTGCGCTTCTAAATAGAGAGAGCAGCAAGAAAAGGGCGGTCAGGCCGATGATGATGTAGAAGGCGGTGTAGCGTGTCAGCCACTTTTGCATAATGACTCCTGCCAAGAAAACGGGGTGATGGAGCAGGATTTCGGGTACCCGCCCATCAGGATGCCAACATCATAGAACGGGGCCGTACGGTTTGACCATGCTTGGTGGCGGATAGTTTATGAAAACTAACAATGAAAGGTTCTGTAACTCGACAAGCATGAATCAGGCTTGGATTGTTTAACTATTCAAGATAGGTAGAAAGCGGTGATCCTGCTGCGACGCAGCATTCAGGCCGTTTTTTTCTTGAAGCACACGAATAGAGCGGGCTCGCCGCAGGCTGCGGCAAAAATGACATTAAGCTGCCTGTAATTATATAGATAGGTAAGCTATCTATATAATCATGTTTTAGCCTCTATTCTGTTTCCTTTCCCTTATGTCTGCTTTTGCTCGTTTGATCCAGTTGGATCGGCCTGCGCTGTTACATGGCCTGAATTTGGCCTTAGCGGCGTGGCTGTCTTTCAGCATCGCGGTTTTGCTTTCTGTTGATAATCCGTTTTGGGCGGCAATGCCCGTGTGGGTGCTGTCCCAGGCCTATCGAGGTTTGGTGTACGAGCGGGCCTTGTGGCGAATCCTGGGGACTCTAGTGGGAGCAGGGCTGGGTTTGGCTTTTTTGCATCTGCCCAACCCTTATCTGCAATTGCTGGGGATGGCCTTGGTAGTGGGTGTGGCCTCAGCGTTGACGCATGTGTTTCGCGGTGCCTTGTCCTACTTGCCCATGCTGGCGGGAATTACGATAGGCGTCGTGGTCTTGCCTTCTGTGTTGACTCCGGATGCGTCTTTGGATCTGGCTTTGTCGCGGGTGGAGTGCACCTTGATCGGGGTCTTGGTCACGACCTTGCTGTGCTCCCGGACCACACCGCGCAGTCAGCGCAAGCATTATTACGAACGGGTGCGGGTTCTGGCGGCTGATGCCTTAGGTCTGGCCGCGCAGGCCTTGGGGCCATCTTACGACCAGCCAGATCTAGCTTTATTTCGTCGGATTCGACAGGAAATCGTAGATTTGGACTCGCAGGCCCGCCTTCTGGCCGCGGGTTCTTGGGACGCCTATCGCCGCTTGCCCTATGTAGATGCGTTTTTGTATGCAGTGATCGAACTTCTGGCCGCCAGCGAAGTGATTGTGCGCCAAAGAGAAAGGGGGCTGGCGCCTGCAGCAGACTATGAGCGAGCAGTACTGGAACAAGCCCAGCGCCTGCAAGACGGCCAGCCCTTAAGGGTGCTAAGAAAAGTTGCTGTTCGACAAGAGGGGCAAATCAGCCTGGCGCGTTTGCGCCGTGCCATGGGGCAAATTCAAAGAGCAGAAGAGGGTTTGTTTGCGGCCCGTGCGCCCGCCCGACGTGGCCGCCATCGTTTTCTGACCATTCCGGCTATTTCTGTTGATTGGCCATTGGCAACACGGACCGGCCTGATCAGCGGCTTGGCGGCCTTTAGTGCCGGCGGCATTGCCTACGCTTTAGCTAGTCCGGCGCTGGAGCTGATGGCAATCGGTGTGTGTACCTTCTCCATCATCCTGGGTTCCATGCCGCGGCCACAATTGATGAGTCGAACCATGTTTACCGGCATCGCAGTGGGGGTACTGGTGGCCAGTTTTTATCGTTACGTGATCCAGGGGTATCTAGTGACAGATTGGGAGGTCATCGCCTCCGTACTGCCATTTTTGGTGATTGGTGGTTTGTTGCGCGCTAACCGACCGACGTCGGCCTGGGCGCTGGATGCCAATATGTGTTTTCAATTGGCCAGTCAGGCGGGTATGGCGGCGGTCAGCTGGCCCATCATCATGAAGCAGTCTCTGCCTTTACTGGCAGGTTCAGCAGTAGTTTGCAGCGCTTTCTTTCTACTGCCACGGCGCACTCATCCGCGTGGGCAGGCTTTGGTGCGGCGTGTGGTGCGCGAGATTTATCCCTTGATACGCCGTTCTCGCCCACGCTTGTTCCGGGTATGGCGTGGACGTGTCGCCCGGCAATGGGTGCGTCTGCTGCATTGGATGGGGGAGCAAACGCCCCAAGGGCTGTTGTCGCTCATCAATCTGGGACATGGCGTGGTGGCTTTGAAGCGTTTGGCGAAACGTGGATCGGAGCAGCAGGCTTGTGTACGTTTAGTCTGCGAATTGCTGGAAGGGTTTGAGCACCAGCCGCAGGAACTGGCCCAGCAATTGCAGCGCATCAGCCAGTCTTGTGCCGATACGGTTCTGGCACAGGCGATTCTGGATGTGGCGCAGTCCTTGCAGGGAGCGCACGCCGTTTTGGTTTATGCTTACCCGCCTAATGCGATGCCTCGTGCTGTGGAGACCTCCTGATGAATCACCAACTTTATGAACGGTTTGGCTTGTCCATGATTGTGCTGGCACGTCTGTATCGTCGTGAATTGGATCAGACTTTGGTGCGTTATGGCGTCTCCGAAGCCACCATCTTACCTATCCGTTATCTGGCGCAGTTGGGTGAACCCATACGGCAGGGGCAATTGGCGCGCATGATGCGCCTGGAAGGGCCAACCTTGGTGCGTCTGATCGATCAGCTGGAATCCGGTGGCTTGCTGGAACGCCTGCCTGACGAGCAAGACAAGCGGGCGCGTTTGTTGTCCCTGACAGAAAAAGGGCGTGACTTTCACGAGCGGTTATTGGAATTGTTGCGCCAGTCTCGCGCCCCTTTGTTTAAGGGCATTGCCGAACAAGATATAGAAGCCGCCTTGCGTTGCTTTGATGCGCTGGCCAACAATCTGGGGCTGGAGGCAACGGATATGTCCAGCTTGTTTGGGGACTGAACCTGATGTGCCCAGAGCTGCGTAAGCGCATGTTGCAGATGGTGAGAGAACCCCCAATCTGGTTTCCCGTCGTTTTTCTTTATGTTTGAATAAACCGTCCTTGTTTTATCAATAAGGAGGGTCTGTCATGAATGATGTGGATCTGGCTAGCCTGGTTAAGACTATGAGCGAGGCCAAACTGACGCTGGCAACGGCCGAATCATGTACGGCGGGTTTGATTGCCTCTACCCTGGCTGATCAGGAGGGCGCTGCCGCTGTGCTGGATTGTGCTTTTGTGACGTATTCACCGCAGGCCAAGTACCGCTGCCTGGGCGTGGAGCAAAGGGTGCTGGCGGAAAATAATTTATGCAGTGAGGCCGTAGCCAGGGCAATGGCCAAGGGGGCAGCCGAACTGACTCCAGCCAATCTGATCATTGCGAATACAGGCGTAGCCGATGATATTGCCGAGCCGCAAATTCCGGCCGGAACACAATGTTTTGCCTGGCTGTTCAAGCCGCAAGATAGGTTCGATCCCTTGGTAATCTATACCGAAACCATTGTGTTTGCGGGTACCCGTGAGCAGATTCGTCAACAAAGTGCGCACTACGCTTTAGGTCGGATCGAGCATTGGCTGCGCCTGGCCAAACAAGAACGCCAGGGCGTGAACCCTGGCGTTTGAAACGGCTAACTAGCGGGATAGACTCAACCTGTACAGGTTGAGTTCTCCAGATACGAGCGCCAGACGCGTGGCAGGATGCCGCCATGACGCCAGTACTCCATGTCCTCGACCGTATCCAGGCGCACAATCACAGGCACAGACTGTGTGCTGCCATCCAGACGTTGGATGATCAGCTCGGCTTGGGAGCGTACGCCTAGGTTTTCTTCCAGACCATTCACTCCAAAGGTTTCTGTACCATCCAGGCCCAACGTGTCGGCATTGGTGCCGTCCTGGAATTGCAGGGGCAGTACACCCATGCCCACCAGATTGGTGCGGTGAATGCGCTCAAAGCCTTCGGCAACTACCGCTTTCACGCCCAGCAGAGCCGGGCCTTTGGCGGCCGAGTCACGCGAGGAGCCGCAACCGTAGTTCTTGCCGGCAATCACCAGCAAGGGAACCTGTCGTTCCTGATAAACCTGGGCCGCTTCAAAAATACGCATCACTTCGCCTTCAGGCATCACTTTGGTGACACCGCCTTCCACGCCGGGAACAATCTTGTTGCGCAGACGGATGTTGGCGAAGGTCGCACGTTTGACTACTTCGTGGTTGGCGCGGCGGGTGGTGTAGTTGTTGAAGTCTTTCTGTTCTACACCCTTGGACAGCAGGAAGTCGGCCGCAGGCGTACCCAGGCTGATCGAACCCGATGGCGAGATGTGATCGGTGGTGATGGAGTCACCCAAAATGGCCAGTGGACGCATGCCGCGCAGGTTGGTCACAGGGGCAGGTTCGCGCTGCAAGCCATCAAAGTAAGGCGGTTTACGGATGTAGGTGCTATCGGCTTCCCATGGGTAGTGGCCGCCATTGCTTTCGCGGGCCAGCGCATCCCAAGGTTCGCCGCCGTCGTACAGCTCGGCATAACGTTCGATGAACAGGTCACGCTCGTAAGCGCCGTGGATGGCCGTTTGGACTTCAGCCGATTTGGGCCAGATGTCGCTTAAGTACACATCCTTGCCGTCCTGATCCTGGCCCAGCGAGTCCCGGGTCAGGTCCACATTCAGGTTACCTGCCAAGGCGTAGGCCACGACCAGAGCCGGGGAGGCCAGGTAAGCCGCACGTACGTTGGCGTGGATACGGCCTTCAAAGTTGCGGTTGCCCGACAAGACGGCGGTGGCAATCAGTTTTTCCGACTCGATCGCGTTGACGATATTGGCAGGCAAGGGGCCCGAACCACCATTACATGTGGTGCAACCAAAACCGGCGATGTTGAAACCCAATACGTCCAGATCGTCTTGCAGTTGGGCGCGTTCCAGCACGTCAGCGGTTACCTGGCTGCCCGGCACCAGCGAAGTCTTGACCCAAGGCTTGCTGCGCAGGCCACGAGCCACGGCATTCCGCGCCAGCAGACCAGCAGCCATCATATTGGCGGGGTTAGCGGTGTTGGTACAGGAAGTAATGGCGGCAATAACAACGTCGCCATCATTCAGCACAAAGTCTTCGCCTTCCACGGGTACGGCACGTTGCGGGTCGTAGGGACGGCCAGCAATTTTTTGATGATGAGCAGGGAAGGATTGGGCAGCAGTATCCAGATCCAGATGGTCTTCAGGATTGCTGGGGCCGGCCAGACTTGGCTTGATGCTGCTCAGATCCAGCTTCAGCACCGTGTCGTACACCGGCGCGGGAGCAGCAGGGTCGCGCCACAGCTTTTGAACCTTGCTGTATTGCTCGACCAGATCAATTTGCTCTTGCGGACGGCCTGTCATGTGCATGTAGTGCAGGGCAGCATCGTCAATGGGGAAGAACACGGCAGTGGCGCCGTACTCGGGGGCCATATTGGCAATCATGCCGCGGTCGCCCAGGGACAGCTCGTCCACGCTGGGGCCGAAGAACTCTACAAACTTGCCGACCACACCCATTTCGCGCAGTTTTTGGGTAATGACCAAGACCAAGTCAGTTGGCAGCACGCCGTCATTCATCTTGCCGGTCAGCTCGATACCGACCACGGCAGGCAGGGCGATGGCGACGGGCAGGCCCACCATCACCGCTTCGGCTTCAATACCGCCTACACCCCAGCCCAGAATGCCCAGGCCGTTCACCATCGGTGTGTGGCTGTCGGTGCCCACACAGCTGTCGGGGTAGATCAGGTCCACGTCCTTGCCTTCTTCGGTCCAGACCACCTGACCAATATGCTCAATGTGCAATTGGTGCATGATACCTTTGCCGGGCGGCACAACTTTCACGCCGTCAAAGTTGCTGGAACACCAGCGTAAGAAGGCAAAACGTTCGCCATTACGTTGGTATTCGCGCGCCAGGTTAACGTCGGCGGCTTTCGGGTTGGCCCAGCTGTCCACCTGCAAAGAGTGGTCAATAATCACGTCGATAGGCACTTGTGGGCGCACACGGCTAGCGTCACCACCGGCGGCTTGTACGCCTTCACGCAGGGCGGCCATGTCCAGCAGCATCACCAGACCCAGAATGTCCTGACCAAAAACGCGGGCAGGATAAAAGGTAATGCCGTCGCCCACCTTACGCTGAAGCAGGGAATCAATTTCCTGATCCACATCAGCGTGACGCACGGCCTTTTGACGACAGAGGTTTTCCAGCAGAACACGCAGCGAATACGGCAGGGTTTCAAGACCGGGTATGTCTGCGATAGGAACGTAACGCATGGAACGTCCGTTCAGGGAGAGCGTTTCTAGGGCAAGAGACTGAGACATGGCAAACGATTCATCCGTAATAAAGAAGCTGGGAAGGGGGCGCCGACCTTAGCGAGAATAATCAATAAAATTATGCGTCTGGAGCCTTGATAAAACAATTGAATTGTATTTTGTTTGTATATAATACAATAAAACGATCCAAGATCGCTTCGATTTTTAGGAATGTCGGCATGAAAAGCCAATCCAATTCTTTGCATGTCACCCTGGCGCATCGCCTGCTGGATTACGTGCGAGCAGGGCATTTGCAGGCCGGGCATCATTTGACGGAACAATCGCTGGCCCAAGCGCTGGGCGCTTCGCGCTCGCCCATACGGGGTGCGTTGGCGTATCTGGCAGAAAAAGGCATTGTGGGTGCGCAGCCACCTCGGCGTGGTCTGTTCCTGCTGAAGGGGGCTGATCAGTTAGGGGTTATTGAAGAAGAACTGGGCACCAGCCAGGACGATCAGATTTATCTGCAACTGGCGCGCGACAAGCTTTCTGGCATTTGGGGTGACACCTTGTCGGAAAACGACGCCATGCGTCGTTACGGTTTGACGCGAGAGCGTGTGCGCCGCGTCCTGGCTCGTGCGGCCAATGAAGGCTGGATGGAGCAACGTGCCAGCAAAGGCTGGTCTTTTCTGCCCATGATTGATGGCCCCCAGGCCTGCGAAGAAAGCTATACCTTGCGCCAGATGCTGGAACCGGCTGCCATGTTGCTGCCCGATTTCGCGATTGATTCCACCGTCTTGCGTCGTGTGCGCTTGCAACAACAAGCCTTGGCCGACGGAGGCTGGCGTCACGCCGGGCACGCCGAGATGTATCAGGCTAATGCCACTTTCCATGAAGCCTTGGCCTCTTTGTCGGGCAACCGTTTTATTGCCCAGACGGTCACGCGCCAGAACCAGCTGCGGCGCTTGCTGGAATATCAGGAAACCCTGGATCGGGAACGTATCCGTCGCCAATGTCTGGAGCATCTGGCGATTCTGGATTTACTGGAAAAAGGTGAGCGCGCCCAGGCTTCTGCGCTACTGGCCCGCCATTTGGGCAATGCCAGCGAGGAAAAAGTGCAGCAATTGCAGCGACAACAGCAAAGTACACCCCGATTCAAACCTCTTAGTGAACCGATTGTCTCTCACGCCGACCCCATGGAGGAGACGGCGCAGTTTTCTTTAATGGCGCAAGCCAAGAACCAGGAATAATGTGATGAAACAAAAATCTCTTCCCGCCGTGTTCATGCGTGGTGGCACCAGTAAAGCCTTGATGCTGAATATTGCGGACCTACCGGCTGAACGGGATGATTGGACGCCCTTGTTTTCGGCGGCTATGGGTACGCCGGATCCCTATGGTCGCCAACTGGACGGTATGGGTGGTGGTGTTTCGTCCTTGTCCAAGGTTTGTATTATCGGCCCGTCCAGCCATCCGGACGCCGATGTGGATTACACCTTTGCACAGGTCGCCATCAAAGAAGAGAAGGTGGACTACCGCGGTAACTGCGGCAATATGAGCTCGGCCGTGGGCCCCTATGCGGTGGAACAGGGCCTGGTCCAGGTGAAGGACGGCGACGCTTGTGTGCGCATTCTGAACACCAATACCAACAAAATCATTCATGCCCACTTCACGGTGGAAGACGGCCAGCCTCGTTATGACGGCGATCTGTCTATTCCTGGTGTGGGTGGTACGGGTTCGCCTATTCGTCTGGATTTTGTGGAACCCGGTGGTGCCTCCACAGGCTCCTTATTACCCAGCGGTGAATTGAGCGAGTGGCTGGACGTGCCCGGTGTAGGCCGCATTGAAGTGTCTTTGGTGGATGCCGCTAACGCCGCTGTGTTTGTACGCGCTGCCGACGTGGGTCTGACGGGTCTGGAGCTGCCTGACTGGCTGGAAGCCCACTCCGAAGTGTTGGAGCGTCTGGACGCGATTCGGGTTCAAGCCTCGGTACGCATGGGCATTGCTCCTGATGTGGAAGCAGCCCGTCAGATTCGTATCGTGCCTTTTGTGTGCATCGTGTCCCCCGCACAGGACAACCCTACTTTGTCGGGTGATGTGGTCCCTGCCAAGGATATTGATCTGGTCGCTCGTGTTATCTCCAACGGCCAACCACATCGCGCCTTGCCGCTGACTATCTCGCTGTGTACGGCGGTGGCCGCTCGTTTGACTGGCAGCCTGCCTTCCCAGTGTTTGTCGGACTCGGTCGCCCCCCAAGGGCCACTGCGTTTGGGCATGCCGTCTGGCGTGCTGACCGTAGGCGCGGAAGTGGAAAAGAAGGATGGCCGATGGTTTGCCAAAGCCGGTTCTTTCTACCGCACGGCTCGTCGCTTGTTTGATGGCCGTTTGTGGGTTCCTGGCAAGGCCTTGAAGGATTAATCCATGATTCGCAAGTCCTGCGAGGGCAGTCGCCCGAAGCGGGACTTGTAGTCTGCACAGAAGCGGCCGAAATGGTTGAACCCGCAGCGCAAGGCAATCTCGCTGACTTGGGTGCCGGGCACGGCGTGGCGAATCGCCTGCTGGGCCGCTTCCAAACGAATCTGCTTTAAAAGCTGCATGGGGCTTAGCCCCCGTTCCGTGCGGAACGCCAAGGTCAGACTGCGTACGCTGGCACAGGCCGCGGTAGCAATCTGCTCCAAGGTCAGGGCCTCGTCCAGATGGGCCCGCATGAAATCCTCAGCTCTTTGTACCCGACGTGAGTGCGCTGGGCGCACGCTTTGTTGCAACTGCTGGCTGTAATTGCCCGGTTGGGTATGAAACAGATGCAGCAACAAATTATCTTCGGCCTGACGCGACCACTGATCCATTTCAGGCGGCAAGTGGGCGCCATAGGCCAGCAAACTGCCGATCTGGTGCTGCCAGGCACAGCCATGCGGCGAATCCAGAGGCATGGCGGCCGCAAATTCAATCGGCCGATCCAGTGTCAGCCCCAAGGTCTGACGGCCCACTTCTTCCAGCCTGTGGCGCGGAATCTTCACTAAAAACTGTTCACAGCCCTGTTCCCAATCCAGTTCTACCTGAAGGGAAGGGGAGATTACGCTGGCAATTTTTGGGTTGGCCTGAACGTACTCCCGACCAACCCGGATACAGGATCGACCCTGTATCGGCACCTGAAACAGCAAGAAATCTTCCAGAATGCCGGGCGACACTTGCACGGCCGCACCATATTTCAGCAAGACAAAAGAAAAGCTGTGGCTGCTGGCGTAGCGCAGGGATGCGTCTACGGGGCCGTCATTCCAGGTCAGACGGTGCTCGGTCAGGACCCCGGCAGTCTCGCTGCGCGTCTGATCGGGGCAGCGCGATTCAAAGCGCGGTGCACTGTGTTGCAAGGGGGCCAGCCCTGACATAAACCACGCTTGCATGATGTGTCTCCAAATTTTTGCCGGTTAGGGATAAGGCTTGCCGTATCTGGATAGCCGCCCGTTCCGAGCCGGTCTAATGTATTTCAAACCTAAAACAGTATCCTGTCCACGGCACCTTAGCAGATTGGGATACGACTGGGAATTGATGTATTCACGTAGTCCCTGGGGCCCGTCTTTTCTGGCCTGCAGGACAAGTGACCATTTAGAGGTGGACACCTGTGAGTTACAGCTTCCAGCGTAGTGGGGGTGGTCCAGAGCAGGCGACAAGTCCAGTTTTTGAGAGACAGAGGACGGAGACAATCATGAAAAAACAATTTGCGTTTTGTATGAGCACGCTGGCGTTGGCCTTGGCCTGTAGCCCCGCGTCCAGTCAGGAAGTGTTCAAGGTCGGTTTGCTGACCACCTTGTCTGGCCCAGGCGCCGCCATTGGCGCAGAAATCCGCGATGGTTTCGAGCTGGGTCTGAATCATTCGGGCGGCAAGCTGGGTGGCGTGGATGTCGCTTTGACTGTGCTGGACGACCAGCAAAAACCGATGGAAGGCCGTCAGGCCGTAGATCGTCTGGTCAAGCGCGACAAGGTTGATGTCATTACCGGCATGGCCTTCTCCAATGTGCTGCTGCCCGTGATGCCGACGATTTTGAACAGCGACACCGTTTACATTTCTGCCAATACCGGCCCGGCTGATTATGCGGGCGAGCGTTGCCACCCCAATTTCTTCAGCGTGTCCTGGCAGAACGAAGACATTCCAGCCGCTATGGGCAAGTACGTGACGGATCAGGCGCACAAGAAAGTCTATTTGATTGCCCCTAACTACCCCGGTGGCCGTGAGTCCATTGAAGGCTTCAAACGCCTGTTCAAGGGCGAGATTGCCGACGAAGTGTATGTAAAGGTCGGTCAGATGGATTACGCCGCCGAGCTGGCACAAATGCGTGCGTCGGGGGCGGATGCGGTGTTCTTCTTCCTGCCCGGTGGCATGGGTGTGTCCTTTATCAAGCAGTTGATCAACTCGGGTCTGTCCTCGCAGTTGGCGGTGTACACCCCCGGTTTCTCAGCCGACCAAGACACCATTGCCGCTATTGGCGAGTCCATGAAGGGCATGGCTAACGCCGCCCAGTGGTCGCCCGATCTGGATAACGCAGTCAACAAGCGTTTTGTGGCGGATTTTGAGAAGACCTACGGCCGTCTGCCTTCCATGTACGCGTCTCAGGGTTACGACGCTGCCCTGTTGCTGGATGGTGCATTGAAAGCCGACCCCAAGGCCGCAACTGACCGCGAAGCCTTGCGTAAGGCCTTGCGCAGCGCGCCGTTCGAGTCCGTGCGCGGAGCCTTTGCCTTTAACAACAACCAGTACCCGGTGCAGACCTACTACATGCGCGAAGTGGCCCCGAATGAAAAGGGTCAGATGAGCAACAAGATCGTGTCCACCGTGTTTGAGCAGTTCCAGGATCATTTTGCACCGCAGTGCAAGATGGAAAAGTCATAAAGAGGATGCGCACAGCATCCGGCAGCAAGGAGGTAATGATGAGCTATAGCAACGAACAGCTGTCCGCACTGGTGCGGGGAGACAGCGTACATAAATCGGTCTATACCGACCCTGAGATCTTCCGTCTGGAGATGGAACGCATTTATGGCCGTGCCTGGATCTACATCGGTCACGATAGCCAGGTACCCAATCCGGGTGACTATCACACCACCTTGCTGGGTGGGCAGGACGTCATCATGGTGCGCGGTAGCGACAAGAAGGTGTACGTGCTCTACAACCGTTGCCCGCACAAGGGGGCGAAAGTGGTGGCTGATGGGTGTGGCAATGCCGGTAAATTCTTCCGTTGCCCTTACCACGCCTGGACGTTCAAGCTGGATGGGCAACACCTGGCTGCCCCCATGAAAAATGGCCTGGAAAATACCTGCTTTGATCCTAAGCACCCGGATTTCTCCATGCGTCGTGTGGCTCGTGTTGAAAGCTACCGTGGCTTTGTGTTCGCCTGTCAAAGCGCTCACGGCCCGGATCTGCATGAGTTTTTGGGCCCCATCATTACCTCTATCGACAATCTGTGCGACCGTTCGCCCGTGGGTGAAGTGGAAGTGGCCGGTGGCAGCTTCAAGGTTTGGCAGCCCTCCAACTGGAAGGTGTTCTACGAGAACCTGCACGACACCATGCATGCCAACGTAACGCATGAATCGTCTTACGTGGCTGCCCGTGAACAGGCAGAAGACTATGGCTCCATGCCGCTGGAACTGCACATCATGGACGGTAATGGCGAGCCCTACGGGTTCTGGGAAAAGCTGGATCTGTACGCTTTTGATAACGGCCACGGCTATATGGAAGGCATCTTCAATCCTGGTGCCATTGAAACCGACCCCATTACCAAGGCGCACTACGAAACGCTGAAAGAAGCCTATGGCGAAGAAAAAGCCCTGAGCGTTCTGGGCGAGAACCGTCACAACAGCATTATTTACGGTAGCGGCTCGCCACACACCGTGTTCCAGCAGTTCCGCGTGATTCGCCCTGTGGCCGTAGACCGCACCCATGTGGAAATCCAGTTGTTCCGCCTGAAAGGCGCACCGGACGATATTTACAAGCGCGGCCTGATGTACGCCAACCTGATCAATTCGCCCTCGTCCAACGTGATGCCGGACGATATCGAAGTCTATGGCCGTTGCCAGGAAGGCAACCAGACCAATGGCGGTGAGTGGATCAGCATGCACCGCTACAACGGGACCGACAAGCCGATCGAAGGCGGCATGGTTGCCACCAACGGCACCAGTGAGTTGCCGATGCGCAATCAGTTCCGTGCCTGGAAGCATTTCATGACCACCAGCTTGTACGACGCGCCTGCACAGAGCGAAGAAAGCGGCAAGGCTACCGTGCGTTCGGCTTCAGGCGAGCCTATCGCCCCAGCCACACACGCTTAAGCGGGCTGCTGTCCGAGCCAAGGAGAATTCTTATGTTGTTTGATATTGATTTTGATGTAAGTGTGGATCAGGTCACGCCCGTGAACCTGAGCCTGGAGGCCATTCGCGAGGTGGAGCAGTTCGTCTACCACGAGGCTCGTCTGCTGGACGAGCGCCGCTGGCAAGAGTGGCTGGATCTGTGGACCGAGGAAGGCATGTACTGGATTCCGCATAGCTACGATCAGGACAGCCCTTACGAGCACATTTCCCTGTGCTGGGAAAACAAGCTGCTGCGTGAGCTGCGTATCCGCCGCCTGGAAAACCACCGCAACTGGTCCCAGCAGCCGATTACCCAGTCGGGCCGCGTGCTGGGCAATCTGATGATCGATGGTACGGACCCTGAAGGTTACTTGGTCGTGCGCTCCAGCTTCCACGCCATGGAATGGCGCGGTAAAGACCCGGTCTACCGTGTAGGCAGCCTGATTCACAAGCTGCAAGCGCAAGAAGGCGGTGGCTGGAAACTGCGCATGAAGCAGGTCAATCTGGTGGATAGGGACGCGGTTCACGGCGCGATTCAGGTGTACATCTAATGTCGGTCGCCCATCACACCGCCTTGCTGGCCCTGCATTATCAAAATGATGTTTTGCATGCTGATGGCCTTATTCGTGTGGGGGTTGAGGCCAATAGCCCCCAACGTCAGGCTCTGATCGAAGCTGCAGGCCGTTTGTTGGCGCAGGCCCGCGCACAGGGCGTGCCTATTGTGCATGTGCGGGTGGGCTACCGGCCTGACTACGCCGATCTGCTGTGCAACGCCCCGATTTTGCACAATGTAAAGCGTATCGGCGCCATGCAGACCGGCAGTTGGGGGGCCCAGTTCTTTGAGGGGCTAGCTCCCTTGCCCAACGAGTTTGAAGTCCATCACACTCGCATCAATGCCTTTTTTGGTTCGGCGCTGGAGCCGGTGGTGCGTTGTCTGGGTGTAGAGCGTCTGGTCATTGCTGGCGTGGCCACCCATTCCGTGGTTGAAAGCACGGTGCGTCATGCGGTGGATATGGGCTATGAAGTGGCTGTGGTGGCCAGCGCCTGCGGCGCACCGCCCGCCACCCATGAGGCCTCCCTGGCAAGCATGAGCCTGATCGCTCATATAGACCGGGACGAAGACTGGGCGACCGTTTTTGGCGCGCCGCAAGCACAGTAGGAGAAGCACATGCAGCAGGACATGAAGGTGAATTTACAGGGTAAGGTCGCCATCGTGACCGGGTCAACACAAGGGCTGGGAGCAGATATCGCCCTGGCTTTGTGCGCGGCCGGTGCGTGGGTGCTGATTGTGGGCCGCAGCCAGGAAGAAGGCCAGCGTACCGAGGCGCGTTTGCAGGCTGTAGGCAAGGCCCAGTTTCTGGCCGCCAATATTTGTGACGATGCGCAGCTGGAGGCCTGTGTGCAGGCGGCTCTGGCACAGACCGGCCGTATTGACATTGTGGTCAATAATGCCTGTTCTTACGGGGATGAGGGCTTGGCCTCCAGTCGCGAGCTTTGGCATCAGACGCTGGATGTGAACCTGATCTCCAGCGCGATTCTGGCCCAGAAAGCCACGCCGCATATGGGGCAGGGCGGGGTCATCATCAATATGGGCAGTACGGGCGGTAAATTCGGTGTCGCCGGGCGTGCTTTGTACCCGGCCTCCAAAGCAGCGATCTTGCAGTTCACCAAGAGTCTGGCGGTGGAACTGGCTCCTTCCGGTATCCGCGTGCTGACGGTCTCGCCTGCCTGGACCTGGTCGCCCTCGGTCGAACGTATGAGCGGTGGCTCGCGCGAGCTGGCCAATCAGGTGGGCGCTCAAGTTCATCCTTTAGGGCGTGTGGGCTCGGGCGAGGAAGTGGCCCAAGTGGTGTTGTTTGCTGTGTCGGGTGCAGCGTCCTGGATGACAGGAATTGATCTGCCTGTGGATGGTGGCTTTTCCATTTTGGGGCCCGAACAAGGCAAATCGCCCCGTCACTGGTTTGAACGCTGGCAGGCGCAGTCGTCTGGCTCATAAATAGAAAAGTGCGGTAAAAGATGCTCAGGGCTTGTTAACACCGATGTCTGACTGCGTGTTCACAAGCCCTGACCCCGTTCAGGGCAATTTTAAAAAAGGTGTGGGATGACAGATTCAACAAATAAAAAGTCATATGCCGTCATTGTGGTGGGCAGTGGCATTAACTCCTTGGTGTGTGCGGCGTTGCTGGCGCAAAAGGGCAAGCAAGTCCTGGTGCTGGAGCGTAATGATCGTGCGGGTGGCTGCATCCGTACCGAGGAGCTTTTTCCAGGCTTTACCCACGAACTGCTGTCGTCCTGGTATCCCTTGTTTACTTCCGGCGCTGCCTACGCGCGCCTGAAAGATGATCTGGCGGCGGAAGGTGTCGAGTTTCTGGAAAACGGCTACACCACCGGCGTGGTCGGCAGCGATGGCAAAGGTCTGGCCCTGCGCCATGATGTGGGCGATTCGATTCAGCGCATTAACGGCTTGCAAGCGGGCGATGGCGATGCCTTCGGAGCCATGTGCAGCCAGTTGTTCGAGCGCGATGCCGGACTGACCTTTGGTTTGCTGGGCACTGAGCCTTATAGCCGAGGCTTGTTGGGGTTGCTGTTCTCGCAATGGCGCAAGCGCCGCATGGACGGCATGGTGCAATATGGCCGCGAGTCTCTGGAGTCCTTCCGCCGTTGGGCCGACCGTGAACTGAAAGATGATCGTGTACGCGGCATGATGGCCCCTTGGGTTTTGCACTCGGGCTTGGGGCCAGATGACGCTTGCTCCGCCCTGATTGGTAAGCTGACCTTTGCGGCCGTGGTAGCCGGTGGCATGCCTGTAGTAAAAGGCGGTGGCCAAAATTTAGTGCGTGCCTTATGCGCCATCATTGAGAAAGCCGGTGGCCGTATTCAGCTGAACACCGAAGTCGAAGAAATTGTGCTGGACGGACAAAAAGCTCGTGGTGTGCGTGCCGGTGGCCAAGTCTACGAAGCCAGCCATGTTGTGTGCAACGTCACGCCTCCGCAACTTTACGGACGCCTGCTGCCCGGTGCTCCCGAGCCCGTGCGTGAACAGGCCAATGCCTACCGTTTTGGCCGTGGGGATATGCAGATTCACCTGGCTTTGGACAGCATGCCCAACTGGAGCGACCCGGAGTTGTTGAAAGTGCCTCTGCTGCACCTGTCCGATAGCCTGGAAGACGTTAGCATGAGCGTGGCCCAAGCCAATAACGGTTTGATCCCGGCGAAATTCACCGTGGCAATTGGTCAGCCTTGCTCGTTGGATCCCAGCCGTGCGCCGGAAGGTAAATGGATTCTGTGGATGCAAATGCAGGATATGCCATCCAAATTGCGTGGTGATGCCGCAGGCAAGATCGATGTTCCTGCAGACGGCAAATGGACCGAAGAAGTCAGCAAGGCTGTGGCTGAGCGCATTATTGACCAACTGGAAGGCGTCATGCCCGGTTTGCGTCAACAGATCGTGGGCCAGAAAGTCCTCTCGCCCGCCGATCTGGAATCCATCAACTGCAATCTGGTGGGCGGCGACCCCTACTCGGGCATCTGCTCCCCAGACCAGTTCTTCTGGATGCGCCCCTTTGCGGCCAGCAACGGTGCCCGTTCCCATGCAACACCGTACAAGAACGTCTACCACATCGGCGCGTCTACTCACCCAGGTCCAGGCTTGGCAGGGGCGTCCGGCTTTATGGTGGCGGAGCAGATTCGCTAAGCGTGGCCGCACGCTCGCTTAGGGCATAGTTTTTAAGCTTTGAGAACCGGTTGGGTAAGGTGTTGTACACCGATCCTTGCCGGTTTTTTTATGACTTAAATAAATACAGTGGAAGTGGAATTACTAGTGTTAAGGGACGAGGTGTGATGTTTAGAAAGTGAATGGCCCTGAGTTCAGGGGCGTTTATCTCCTAAAAAAATGCTATCTCGGGAATACGTCATGCGCCAAGCAGACAATAGTTCGGTATTCTGTGCATGTTTTCTGCCGCCCTGCCAGTTTCAAGCGCGGGGCCTTATTATTTAGCCGGAGTTTTTCTTGATGCACGCTTTCCGCCGTTCGCGCTTGTGTGTCTTTTTGTCGTTTTGTCTGCTGGCCATCGTGCTGGCTGCAGGGACTGTGCAAGCGGCGGCCGAGACTTCGGCCTGGACCCCGGCACAGGCTAGTGAGTCCCTGAATGAATTGCGGGACACGCTGCAAACAGTGCAGGGGCGGCTGCAAAAAAATGATGGTTTAGGGGATTCGGATCTGGTGGCTTTGCGCAATCAGCTTTTGCTGGCGCAGGAGCAGGCGCAGGAAATGAGTGTGCGTCTGGAACCGGAGTTGTTGAGTGTGACGGCCCGCTTGAGTCAGTTAGGAGCCGTGGATGATCCGGCAGGGGAGTCCGAAGACATTGCTCGCCAGCGTAGCCAGTTGCAGCAAGCCGCTACCGAGCTGGATGGCATGATCAAGCTAGCGCGTTTGATTGGTGTGGAGACGACTCAAGGCCTGGATCAAGTGTCCAAGCAGCGCCGTGTGATTTTTCAGGCCGAGTTGGGGCGGCAGTCGCAGTCGATTTTGACGCCCCGTTTTTGGCGCAATGTCTCGCGTGACCTGCCTGGTGATTTGGCGCGGGTCGAGCGCATGCGCAAGGACCTGGCGCAACGGATCACGGACTTGCCTGCTTATGTCTTGTGGTCCGCCGCTGCGTTAGCTGCGGTTTTGCTGGGTCTGTCGATGTGGGCGGTGCGGGGGCTGGAGAGCTTCACCATCAACCACACCAAACCTTCGCGTTTGCGGCGCTCGTTTTATGCCAGTGCGCTGATTGTGCTGTATTGCCTGACGCCGGGTTTGTTGGCCTCAGTAGCGGCAGGGCTGTTTTATTGGAATGGCAATCTGACTCCAGACTTGGCCAGCTTTGTGTCCAAGTCGGTCTTTGCCTTGTTTTTAGGTGGTTTTGTGACGGGGATGGGCCGGGTGCTGCTGTCGGCTCAACGCCCCAGCTGGCGCTTGCCTCCAATTCCAAGCAATGTAGCCTTGAAATTGGCGTGGTTACCGATTGCACTGGGCATGATGGTGGCCTTGACCTGGATGTCTCAGCAATTGCTGGGCTTGATCAACGCCACCTTGAGCACCACCCTGTTGGTCAATAGCTTTAATACACTGACCTTGAGCATCTTTATTGCCATTGCCGCCTGGAATTTAAGCCAGGGGCGTGAAAAGACACCCGTGCCAGAAGGTGGTGAAGATCCGCAAAAAACCGCCCCTGTTCAGCAAGGGGCGACGTGGTTGCGTGCTATTCCCATTACCCTGGGTGTGGTTATCGGTCTGGGGATGATTGCATTCTTGCTGGGCTATATCGCCTTAAGCAGCTTGATTGTGCAAGAGGTGCTGTGGCTCAGCCTGGTGATTTGTACCTGCTATGTATTGGTGGCCTTGATTGCTGACATAGGCCAAAGCCTGTTGCTGCAGTTCAAGGAAAAGCGGGCCTCCAATGAATGGACCAGCACGCAACTGCGTGGCAGCAGCCAGATCGTGATTGTGCTGTCTGGGGCGCTGCGTTTGTGCCTGATTATTACGGCGATTACGCTGGTCTTGTTGCCCTTTGGGGAAGATCCCACGCAGTGGCTGCAGCGTCGTCTGGGTTTTCTGGTCAAAGGCTTTTCTTTAGGTCAGGTTCAGCTCAAACCCAGCTCGGTTCTGCTGGCGGTACTAATCCTGGTGCTGGGCATTTTGTTCGTCAAAGCCCTGCAGCGCTGGGTGGCGAATCAACTTTTGCCTGCTACGCGCATCGATCCGGGAATGCGTGTTTCGACGGCCAATCTGTTCAGCTATGTGGGCTACTTCATTGTGGTGGCCACGGCGATTTCTTCTTTGGGAATCGGGCTGGAGCGTATGGCCTGGGTGATTTCCGCCTTGTCGGTAGGTATCGGTTTCGGCTTGCAAGCGGTGGTGCAGAATTTTGTGTCGGGCCTGATTCTGCTCGCCGAACGCCCCATCAAAATTGGGGACTGGGTCAGCCTGAATGGGGTGGAAGGCAATGTGCGCAAGATCAATGCCCGTGCCACGGAAATCGAGATGTTTGATCGCTCGACCCTAATTGTGCCGAACTCCGAGTTCATCACCAAAACCGTGCGTAATGTGACCTTGAGTAATCCTTTGGGTGTGGTGAAGGTTAAGATCAATATGCCTATCGACACAGACGCTAAACGGGTGCGTTCTATCATGCTGGATGTGATGCAGAACTACAGCGATGTGCTGGCTGACCCCGCGCCAGATGTGACGCTGGATGGTTTTGATGCCAATGGTTTGCAGTTTACGGCGACCTGCTACGTGGCCTCGCCTCGCGTTGGCAGCAAGGTGCGCAGCGTATTGATGTTCGATATTTTAGATCGTTTGCGACAGGAAGGTCTGGTGCTGCACCATACGCAAACCATGACGGTGTTGCCCACAACGCCGGTGGCCAGCCAGACCGAGAGCAGTACCCCCTTGTTGAATGATTAAACCTAGATAAAAACAACAGGTAGTCCCCAGGGAGAGAGTGATGATGAAGCCGCTACGACTATGTGTGCAGGTCTTGCTCTTATGTCTGGGTCTGATGGGGGCGGGGGCTCAGGCACAAACACTGTCCGAGGTAGAGCAAGAGCGGCACATGATGCGAGAACTGCAGCAGGCTCAGGATGAAATCCGCCTGATGCAGTATCGCCTGGAAGGTAATCAGGTCTCGATACGGCCCGAGCGCGGTCACGAGCAGGATCTGAAACTGCTGGAAGCCCAGAGTCTGGCCAGCCGGGTCGTGCTGTCGCTGGAACGGCGCAGTCGCTTGCTGCGAGCACGTCTTCAAGAACTGGGCGAGGATGCTGGGGATGAGGCGGATCAGGTCACTCTTCATAACGAGCGCATACAGTTACGGCGGGCCGATGCCGCCTTGCGTGCGGATTTGCGCGTAGCGCGCCTGGTGCAGTTGGAGGCGCAGCAGACTCGCCAGTTACTGCAGGAAGCGACCAAGCGTTACGAACATGGCAAGCGCTGGCAACGCAATCCGTCCTTAGTCTTGCTGGAAAGCGCGCCGGAGTTCAAGGAGGCCTGGCCTACAGACCGAAAAAAGCTGTCGGACTTCGCGCAACAGTGGCGTCAAACGTGGCAGAACGGCAGTTGGCAGGACAGTAATGCGTCCTTGTGGATGGCGGCTGCGGTCCTGATTCTGACGGTCGTTTTGTTCCGCGTCATCCCCGTATGGGTGATTCGCTATTTGCCTGCGGGGCGCCTGCGTCGCTCCAGCCTGACGATTGCCAATTTTCTGTTGTGGTTCGGTGTTAGCTGGATTCTGGTGGATCAGGTGGTCGAACTGTTATTTGACCGGCCAAACCTTCAACCGACGCAATTGGAGCTGCTGGCTTACCTCAAGGCGGCATCTTTGCTTGCTGCCATCGTGCTGGCCTCTATCCGAGGCATTGTGATGCAGCCTCGCGCTTCCTGGCGCCTGATTCCCATTTCGGATCAGACCCGGGGTCGGCTACGTTATTTTGCACCTGCCTTTTTCCTGGTCGCCTTTGTAGACATCACGGACCTTTTTTTTCGTGGCTCTATAGGCGTATCGGACGCTTTTCAGGCCCTGTTGGATGCGATGATCAGTCTGCTGTATTTGGTTTTGTATGGCTATGGTTTGTGGGTGTTGCGGGGTGAGCTGTTTGGTCGAATCGAGCAGCAGGGGCAGGGAGCCGGCAAAGCGGCGCGTGCTTGGGCGCGTCTGGCCTTCAAGGGGGCGGTTGTCCTTTACATGCTGGTTCTGGGTTTGTTCGTCACCGGCTGGCAAGGCCTGTCTGATGATTTGATGTCGCACTTCATCACCATGCCTCTGGTGCTGGGCTTGCTGGCCTATGTGCTTATGGTATGGCTGCAGGACATGTCGGATTCTTTGCTGACGTACTTACATAACCGCAGCCGCGATCCGGACGCCGCGCCGATTCGTGTGCAAAGTCAGTTCATCGTGGTGTTCTTTGCCATTGTCCGCATGACGGTGCTGGGTCTGGCTATCTGGATGGTTAGCGGGGACTGGTTGAACGAACCCAAGCAGTTGCTGGAGTCTGGCCTGGATGTGTCGCGCGATGCCTTGCGTCTGGGAGCGGTGCAGTGGCGTCTGGACTTGTGGTTGATTGCCTTGGGCGTGATGCTGGTGGGCGCAGTGCTGATCCATTTCCTGCGCGCCTGGCTGCGTCAGCATTACATGCCTAACACCACGCTGGAACCGGGTTTGCAAAATGCGATTGTGGGCATGGTGGGTTATATCGCTTACTTTGTCTTGCTGGTGATTTGCCTGTCCATGTTGGGTGTGCCAATTGAGTCAGTGACCTGGATCTTCACGGCCTTGACGGTGGGGCTGGGTTTTGGCTTGCGCGGCATTGTGCAGAACATTGCCTCTGGCCTGATGCTGATGGTGGAACGCCCCGTTAAAGTAGGAGATTGGGTGGAGGTGGAGGGCAGCGAAGGCAATGTGCGCCAGATTCGCCTGCGGGCTACGTATGTAGAACGTTTTGATCGCACCATGCTGATGGTGCCCAACTCACAGATGATGGGGCGACAGGTTCGCAACCTGACCTACACCCCCACATCCATCGGCGCGATTGAGTCCCGCTTCTTGTTTCCATTGGATGTGGATGCAGACTTGATTATGCAGACTTTGCGCGACGCTGTATTGGCCGAGCCGGAAATTCTGGATGAACCAGCGCCTATCTTGTCCTGCGACGGAATTTTTGGCGATGGCTTGGCTTTCAGCACACGTTGTTTTATCAATACCATGCGAGTACAGCGCCGGGTGCGCAGCAATCTGATGCTGGATATCTTGCGCCGTTTGCGTCAGCAAGGCATCAGCTTGCATCCTGCCCAACGCTGGGTACAAGAGGCGATCGACAAGGACAAAGCTCAAGAAGCTGATCTCTAGGGATTTCCCTGTGATTGAAAGCTGAAATATTCATCCGTATAATTTGTTTAGCCACACTAAACAGAAAGGCGCGCTATGCGCATCAGGATGGATGAGACATGAGCAAGAAACAGTCCCCCCAGGACGGGGCCCCCGTATCGCCGTGGCGTGCCGCTAGCGCGGCTGGCCTGGGCACCATGATCGAGTATTACGACTTCCAGCTATATGGCGTCTTGGCCGTTACGCTAAGCGTACTTTTTTTCCAGACAGGCAATGAAAACGCCGCTTTGCTGTCCACGCTGGCCGTGTTTGGCGGTGCTTTTCTGGCTAGGCCATTAGGCGGAATCTTCTTTGGCTGGTTCGGTGACAAGCATGGTCGCACCGCTGCCTTGATGTTCACCATTGTGGGTATCGGGATTGCCAGCGCTTTGATGGGCATGTTGCCCACCTACGCTACCTTGGGCTTGGCTGCTCCCGCTTTATTGTTGCTGTGCCGTTTGCTGCAGGGTTTTTTTGCTGGTGGTGAAATTACTGGCGCAGCAACCTATGTGGCGGAGTGTTCGCCTCCCGGCAAGCGCGGCTTCTTTGGTGCCTTCAACCCAGCAGCGGCGACCTTGGGCTTGTCCTTGGCCACGGGTGTTGCCGGTCTGGTGACGACGCTGGTGGGCAAGGAAGCTATGGTGGATTGGGGCTGGCGCATTCCATTTTTGTTGTCTATCCCCTTGATTATCCTGTGCGTTTGGGCCCGTTCACGGATTGAGGACTCCCCCCGTTTCAAGGAGATGCTCAAGACGCATCGCCCAGAGCACTCGCCCTTGTCACTGATTGTGCGTAACTATCGCCGTCCCTTGCTGCAGGTGATTGCCATTGGCTTTGCCCAGAATGCAGCCGGTTATGTGGGCGTGGTTTACCTGAGCACGCATTTGATTCACACCCTGAAATACGATGGCACTGCCGTGTTCTGGCTGATCTCCCTGGTGACCTTGTGTTCCGCCTTTGTGATGCCTTTTGCCGGCAGTTTGTCAGATCGCTTTGGCCGCAAACCTTTGCTGACGATTGGGTTTCTTGGCTATCTGGTGCTGGTGCCTTTGACCATGTGGGTTGCGTCCTGGGGCAGTTTCCCGCTGGCCGTTATGGCGGTGGCCGTGTCGATTGTGCCTTTTATCGTCGTTCAGGCCGTGGGCTACCCCCTGTACGCCGAATTGTTCCCCACCCGAGTGCGTTATAGCGGCGTGTCGCTGGGCTTTAACGTGGCCACTATTTTGGGTGGTGCGACTGCCCCCTTTGTCGCATCCTGGCTGACGAGCCTGACCGGTTCCAGCATGGCTCCGGCCTTCTATGTGATGGCAGCGGCCCTGGTCGGGATTGTGGCCTTGAGCACAGTGCAGGAAACCTCTGGCCGTCAGTTGGCCGATTGATTTTCAAGGAAGTGAATGATGTCCGGATATTTTCTTTACCACTCTATTGGCATGTTCGAGGGCAAGGAAGCCGCCATGCGTGCCGAACTGGATCAGTTCAGCCAAGTTTGGTCAGCACAGGATGATGGCCAGTGGGGCTACGCCCTGGGTCATAAGCAGGCCTTTATGGATGCGTGGGCCAGCCTGATTGGCGCTGACTCCAAGGATATTGCCCTCAGTGAAAACGTGACGGGTGGCTTGTACAGCATTCTAGGTTCTCTGCCATCGCATGTGCTGAAAGGACGCACCTTGCTGGTGGCGGCTGACTGCTTCCCCAGCCTGCATTTTCTGCTGCAAAAGCTGGCACAGCGTTTGGGTTTTACCCTGCGCACAGTGCCACTAAGCGCGGGTCTGTCCTATGTGACCGATGATGATTTCATCAATGCCTGGGATGACAGTGTTGGCGTGGCCTTGGTGACCTGGGTCAGCTCTACGTCTTCGCACCGGGTCGATGTGGATCGCATGGCCCAGTGTGCCAGCGAACATGGCAGCCTGATGGCACTGGATTTGACGCAAGCGGCCGGTTTGGTGCCGTTCACGGTGCATGAGGGCGTGGCCTTCACCCTGTCGGCCTCTTTGAAATGGGCCTGCGGGGTGTCGGGGGCCAGCTTGTTGCATGTGCGCGCTGATTTGATCGAGCAGTGTGAACCCGAATTCCGGGGCTGGTTCAGCCAGGAAAATCCGTTTAACTGGAATTTGGATCAGTTCAGCTACGCTGACGGCGCACGCCGCTTTGACCACGGTACACCAGCTATTTTGGGCAGTATTGCCTCTTTACCCGGCATGCGTTTTGTGCTGGAAACCGGAGTGGAAAAACTCCTGGAACAAAACCGGGCCCTGACGGCCGTGTTGCTGGATCACGCTGCTAAGGCCAATTGGCCCGTGCTGACCCCATTGGCCGAGAACGAACGGGGCGGCAGCATCATGTTGCGGGCCAGCAGTCCACAGCGCGCCCAGGCCATAGTGGATCAGCTGCGCACGCAGGAGCTGTATTGCGACCAGCGTGACGGCGTGTTGCGTCTGTCCCCCGGTAATGTGTGTACCGAACAAGATGTGCTGCGTTTGTGCGACACCTTGCAAGCCGGTTGGTAAAAGGGGAACCGTATGGATAGCCAAACCTGGGCCCATCAGGCCAGCCGTCGTATTGAATGTTCTGCCAAGGTCGTGATGGACTATATGGCGGATCTGGATGCCTTGGGGCGCTGGTCCCTGGGCTGTTTTGACACGCAAACGGTGGAGCCCGGCCTGGTGGTGGGGACTTCTTTGTTTGACGGCGGGCAAACTCATGTCAGCGCAGAGCTTCTGGCCGAGCAAGGTCTGATCCGTTATTGGGTGGGCAGTGCCACGAAGCGTACGCCACGCATCAGCGCTATGGTGCAAGCACTGGACGATGACTCCTGCGTGTTAATCATGCTGGCCACGCGCAGCGCCGATATGGATGAAAACCGTTGGCTGCGCTTGCAGCGTTGCCATGAAACCGAGCTGGATCTGATCCAGGCCCAGTTGCACAGCGCTGCGTAACGGCTGCGCTTAATAGCTGGGTGGGGTGATCGCCACAATAAAGCGCACATCCTTGTCGTAAGGATTGCGATACGCATGGGGCAGGCTGGAGTTGAAATAACAGCTGTCGCCCGTTTGCAAACAGTGCTGATCATCCCCTACATCGACCAGAAGCTGGCCTTCGGTGACCAGCACACATTCCTCGGCTGGGTGGCTCCAACGCTGCCCAACAGAGCTTCCCCCCGGCGGCAAAAAGCCCGCCAACATTTCAATACTTCCAAAACCGGGTGACACACGCTGATACTGTACGCCCGAGGCAGATTGAATACTCATGCGCTCGTTCTGGCGCACTACCGCCACTTGCTCCACATTGTCATCCAGCAAGGAAAACAAGGGCGTATCTAAGGCACGCGCAATCTGGCGCAGGGTATCCAGGCTGGGCTGGGTCAAGCCACGTTCAACCTGACTGATCAAACCGGGGGAGACTTCAGCCAGCTCGGCGAGCTTGCGCAGAGACAGTTTTTTATGAAGTCGAACTTGGCGAATACGCAAAGCGGCCATGTAGGAGCGAGGGCTAAGTGGCAAAGCCGTAATTGTAAGACAAGCCTGACACGTCGGGGAGCGTGTTGCGGGTATCTGCCGGCGCAGTTTGAATACAGGCTGCCTGGGTGGCGTGTGAATTCAGGGGCATTCAGGTGCTGTCTCGTAAGTATTATTTGTTTTTTTAAAGGGCCATCAGCTTGGGATCATCGGCCCATTTTTCTTTAATATGCAGCATTTCAGGCAGGCATTTATCCAGTAGCGCCACCAGTTGAGGGTCAAAGTGCAGGCCGGACTGTTCGCGCAAATAGTTGATACAGCGCTCTACACTCCAGGCTTTTTTGTAGGGACGGTCGCTGGCCAAGGCGTCAAAGACATCCGCCACCGCCACAATACGGGCGGGCAGAGGAATGTCCTCACCCTTCAGGCCATAAGGGTAGCCGCTGCCATCCCATTTTTCGTGATGGTATAGGGCGATGGTACGCGCTAGCTTCAGCAAACCATGCGAATGCTGGCCGATAATGCGTGCGCCTATCAAGGTATGCGTGCGCATGACTTCCCATTCTTCCGAAGTCAGTTTGCCAGGCTTTTGCAAGATGGAATCGGGGATGCCGATCTTGCCAATATCGTGCATGGGTGCAGCGTGCAAGAGGTCGTCGGCCGCTTCGCTGGAGTAGCCCAGCCAGTGGGCCAGAATACGGGTGTAGTGGCTCATGCGGATCACATGGCGGCCTATCTCGTTGTCTTTGTATTCGGCGGCTGTGCCCAGGCAGCGGATAATTTGCAGGCGGCTGTCGCGTAGTTCCTGCATTTGTACCAGCGACAAGTGGTTGCGAACCCGTGACTTCAAAATGGCAGGGTTAACGGGTTTGGAAATATAGTCCACAGCCCCCATGTCCAGACCCATCTGTTCGTCCTGAGGTTGCGAGAGCGCGGTGACGAAAATAATGGGAATGTGGCGGGTTTTGAGCTCGGCCTTTAGCGCGCGACAGACCTCGTAACCGGAGAGCTGCGGCATCATGATGTCCAGCAAAATCAGGTCCGGCAGATCCCGCTGGGCCAGCTCCAGGGCTTTGACCCCATCCTTGGCAAAGAGCAGCCGGTAATCCTGTTGCAGCGTGTGGCGCAGAATCTGAAGATTCGCCGGCTCGTCATCAATTAGCAACAGGGTAGGGCGTGGCGAGGTAAATTCATTCATGTCGGGGCGGATCCTTGACCATGCTTGCATTCAACTCTTTGATTAGCACAGACAGGATCAGGCTGGCTTGAACAAAGTCGAAGGCATCAATGGCTTTGTTGAGATCATTCAGGGCGTTGACTTGCCCTGTGCTTTCCAAATATTGGTAGACCACCAGCAAAGCGGGCTCATCAAGCTCATTGAGCAGCACGCTGTTATGCAGAATGTGTAGATAATTCAAGGCCACATCGGGAGTGTGTTCCACGATGGTTTGTGGGTCTGAGTATGGCGTGGGCGGGCCATTGTGGCTTAATTCGTGGGCGATGCGATTGAACATGTCTTGAAGCTGTTCAATCCGTTCACGTACCTGACGGGTTTGTCCGTGGCGGATTTTTTCTTCCAGCTCGGCGCTTAGCGCTGACACTTGCGGCAGGCCCAGATTGCCGGAGGTACCGCGAATGCCATGCAGGCTACCAAGCACAATTTCCCAGTTGGGTGTGTCACGCTTGATTTCATCAAGCGGGTAGCGCGTATGCAGGTCCGACAAAAAGCTCAGAATGGCTCGGCGCAAGCGTACTTGTGAACCCCACAGGCCCAGGCCCATCTCCCAGTCAATCAGGCTGCTTTCTTGTGGTTCCACACTGTGCTCGGGGGGGGCGCTTGGGTCCAGACCCATGACCAGAGCGATTTCCTGCAACAGATACGGCAGGTCCAGCGGCTTGGTGGCAAAGCCATTCATGCCCGCCTCTTGGGCTGCGCGGCGGTCGGACTCCATGACACTGGCCGTCAGGGCAATCAAGGGCAAGGGTAGGCGGGCTTCCCGGCGTTCCTGCTCGCGCCACCGTCGGGCGGTTTCCAGGCCGTCCATTTCGGGCATGTGCACATCCAGCAAAGCCACATCAAAGTCTTCTTTGCTCAACAGCTCCAGGACCTTGTGGCCATTGTCGGCGACCGTGACGGAATGCCCGTGCTGCTCTAGCGCCAAGGTCAGCAGTTCCTGGTTCAGGCTGATGTCATCGGCCACCAGAATCCGCAGCGGTGGCAAAAGGGGCAGGTGATGATCGTTCGGGTCCAGGCTAGGCTCTTTGCCGGGTTCCAGAGGGATGGTGACTTCAAAGATGCTGCCCACGCCCAAGGTGCTTTGCATGTTCATTGTCCCGCCCATCAGGTCTACCAATTGACGGGCAATGGACACGCCCAGTCCGGTACCGCCAAAGCGGCGGCTGATGGAGACATCGGCCTGGGTGAACGGGGTGAATACTTGGCGTAATTGATCCGGCGACATGCCAATTCCCGTGTCTGCCACGCGAATTGAAATGGCATTGCGCCCCGGTTCGGGTTTGACATCCACGCGTACAGAACCGCTTTGTGTGAACTTGATGGCATTGCCGATCAGGTTGTTCAACACTTGCTGGATACGCAGCGGGTCGCCTCGGTAAAAGTGGTGCAGCTCGGGGGCATAGTTCAGGCGGAATTCCAGGTTTTTGGCATCTGCTGCCAAGCGTAATGAAGCCACGACCTGTTTGCATAATTCAATCAAGGAAAAATCAACTTTTTCCAGTTCTACTGAACCGCGCTCCAGCTTGGTGGTATCCAGAATGTCGTTTAGCAAGCCCAGCAATGATCGGGCCGATTGATTGATAATGGCCAGATGTTTGTTCTGTTGCGCAGTGAGCTGTTCATTCAGCATCAAGTCGCTAAAGCCAATAATCGCGTTAAGTGGTGTACGGATTTCGTGGCTCATATTGGCCAGAAACGCACTCTTTGCCTGGGCCGCTTGCTCGGCTTTTTCCGCACTTTGGCGTAGCGATTCGGTCAGGGCGTTGTAGCGGCTCATGTCCGTGACAAAACCAACAAAAAGTGGATCGCCGGGCTGACGTACCTTGCCCACGGCCAGGCGCATCGGCATCAGGCTTCCATCTTTGCGCAGCCCGGTCACATCCCGGCCTACACCAATAATTTTGGGATCGTTGCTGCGCAGGTAATTGGACAGATAGCTGTCGTGGCGCGAGCGGTCCGGCTCGGGCATCAGCATATTCACGTTGCGGCCCAGCACCTCGCCGGCTTTCCAGCCAAACAGGCGCTCGGCAGAGTGGTTGAAGTCCAGAATCGTGCCGTGGCTGTTGATCGTAATAATGCCGTCAATTGCGGTGTCCACAATGGCACGGTTATGCGATTCACTCTCTTCCATCTTCAGAAAGAGCTGGCGGTAGCGCAGCAGGCCATTGGCGGCAGTGACCAGCACCGTCACGGTAATGGTGAAGGTGGACAGCACCATAGAGGCAAAGGTGCTGTTGAAGATGATCATGTCATCTGGTGGAGTGGTCTGGCCTATAAAGCGCGCCGCCGCCATGCCGGTGTAATGCATGCCAGAGATGGCCAGCCCCAGCACAATGCCACTGATCACCACGCGCTGCAGCAAAGTCAGGCGGGTGCGATGCAGGCGAAACCGTATCCACAGCGCCATAGTGGCCAGTACAACGGCCAGCACAATTGACAGGAAGAAGGTGAAGGGGTCGTAGCGCAGCATGGGGGCCATTTGCATGGCCGCCATCCCGCTGTAGTGCATGGTGCCTATGCCCAGGCCCACCAAGATGCCGCCGACGATCAGGTGCGAGCGCTGGACGCGGGCTTGGGACAGAATCTGCAAGGCCACCCAGGAGGCCCCCACACTGGGCAGGACCGACAGCATAGTGATGGCCGGGTCGTAATGGACGCTGGTGCACAGATCAAAGGCCAACATGCCAATAAAGTGCATGGTCCAGATGCCGCCGCCTAGTGCGACGGCGCCGGTACAGATGGCGATCTGGCGATGCAGTCGCAAATCGGCCATACGGGCGATATGCGCTGTCTGCAGAGCCATGCCCGAGGAGAAAATCGCAACCAGCAGCGACAGAATGACCAGACCGCTGTTATAGCTACCGACTAAAAAGGGAGCCATTTGGTCTGCACTGATGAAGAACTGGTCGAGTATCCGCATAGGTGCTTACGTCCGAAGCGGCCCCGCAGGGCCAAGTTAGACTAAATGTGTCGGGCTCCCTCAGTCTTAGAGGAGGGATGTAACGGTAAAATCCGGATAGGTTACCGAGTTTGTCTCGCGCTGTGCAGTTTTTTGTATGGATTGAACAAAAAATTTCATGGCTAAAGCAAGGTTCCTGTCAGCAACATGGCTGCCACAGAGAAATAAATGACCAAACCCAGCACGTCTACGAGTGTTGCCACCAGGGGAGCAGAGGCGCTGGCCGGGTCAAAACCAACCCGTTGCAAGATGAAGGGCAGCATGGAGCCAATACATGAGCCAAAGGTCACAATTCCCACCAGTGCCAGCCAGATTGTGAAGGCAATCAGCAGGGAATGTTCGCCATAGTCATACAGGCCCAGGTGTTGCCAGACTTCGATACGGACAAAACCGATGGCCCCCAGCATGGTGCCCAAGACCAGACCTACAGGCAGTTCACGCAGCAAGACACGCCACCAATCGCCCACGCGGACTTCGCCCAGCGCCAGACCGCGAATCAGCAGGGAAGTGGCCTGCGAGCCGGAATTCCCGCCGGAGCTCATGATCAGGGGAATGAACATGGCCAGGACTACTGCTTTTTCCAGCTGTATCTCGTAGTACTGCATGGCGCTGGCAGTGAGCATTTCACCCAGGAACAGAATGGCCAGCCAGCCCCCCCGTTTGCGGATCATGGTGCTAAAGCCCGCTTGCAAATAGGGTTTGCCAATATGTTCGGCACCCCCGAAACGGTTCATATCCTCAGCGGCCTCGTCCATCAAGGCGTCGATTACGTCGTCTACGGTCACAATGCCGATGATGGCATTGGCCTCGTCCACTACCGGGATGGCCAAAAAGTCGTGACGGCGAATCAGCTGGGCCACGGCTTCTTTATCGGTCAGGGCCTGGACGGCGATGGGGCTGTCTCCGCTCCAGAGTTCTGTCAGGGCGGCTTGCGGGTCAGCGCACACTAGTTTGCGCAAGGGCACCACAAATTCCAATTGCTGCTGCTCGTTGACTACATAAATGGCGTAGACCGTCTCGCGGGTACTTTCCACTTCTCGGATGTGTTGCAGGGTCTGCGCCACATTCCAGCTCATGGGAACTTGCAGGAACTCGGTGGTCATGATGCCGCCGGCAGTATCGGCCGGGTAGTGCATCAGTCGCATGATTGAGGTGCGGGTAGCCTGGCTCAGGCGGCCCAGAATCTGCTCCTGGTCCTCGTGGTCCAGGTCCTGCAGCAAGTCGGCCATCCGGTCTTCGGCCAAGGTTTCCAGCACTGGTAGCCGCTCCGGGCGGGTCAGCTCCATCAAAATGGCACTGGCCCAACGCAACTCAGGTGTTTCCAGCAAAGCTTGTAGCCGCTCATTATCCAGCTCTTGGGCCGCTGCCAGGGCTGGACGCCGCTCCAGCTGGTTTAAGGCTAGAACAATGTCGGCAATGGGGATTTGGGGGCCAAGTAAGTCTGTGGATGGGGGCTTGGACATGCAATACTCCAGTTGGCGCGCAAGTATGGGATGTTGGGCTTTGTTTGGGGAGTTACAACAGGTAGTGGCGAGCTTGTAACGGTCTGCGTGGGCTGCGGGTCATTGGCAGGATTGGTGCTAGGATACCTGCAGTTCTTACCAGTGGAGCATGTTATGGATTTGAAGACCAGACTGACAACCCTGACAATGACTATATTGATGGGGGGAGCCCTCGTTCCCATGGCTCAAGCGCAATATGTGGGCCCATCCAGCCAGAAAACGTTCACCAATGTTGAACAAGTCACCAAAAACGCCAAAGACGACGATCCGGTGGCTTTGCGCGGCAAGCTGGTGCGCAAGGTGTCCAACGAGACCTATGTGTTCGCGGACGAGACTGGTGAGATCCAGGTCGAGATTGATGACAAGATTTTCCCGAAAGAGCCCGTGGATGCTAACACGACCGTGGAAATCGTTGGCGAGATGGACAAGGCCATCGTAGGCACCTCCGAAGTGGATGTTAAAGCGATTACGATCGTTCGATAAATAGCCGCCAGGAATGTAAAAAGGCCCGCGAACCTGGTTTGCGGGCTTTTTTGTGGGGCAGTCGATGCTATAGTGCCCGCTTTCGCCCCACCTGCAGAACAGAAATTTTCACGCCAGGGCGACTTCGTCCGCTACAAGATCAGGAACAACCATGAGCAATGCAATTAATTTTGACAAAGGCAACTACCGCTTCATTCCGACCGGCGTGAACCGCTACTCGGGCGGGGTGGCTGCTCAGCCTGGCTACGAGATCTGCCGGGTCGTGTTTTCCGCGCCTGTGCCACTGAGAGAAGGCTTTGATTTAATTCAGGCTGTGCTGGAAGCTGAAGAGCGTCCTCTGACGGCCCTGTGCGCGTGCGAACTGCGCTCGCCCGAGCCCGTTAGCGATAGCGCGTTTAACCAGTTCAATGAGCTCTATCTGGAAACACTGGAAGATTGGGGCCTGATTAAAGGCAAACACAATCCTGTGGCCCGTAGCAATGTATCTCCGCTGGTTGGCGCACCAGACGAGCCTAGCTTTTATGCATTCAGCTACACGGTCGAAACCGATATTGAAGAGTCTACCTTCGTGATTGCCGGTAGCTGCGAAGTGCCAGAGACTCCCGATGACTATATTGATAGCATCGTGGCGTATCAGGATGTATCGCCTGAAGGCTTGTTGAAAAAGGCACAGTGGGTGTTGGATGAAATGGAACGTCGCTTAAGCGTGTTGGAACACGAATGGGCAGATACGACTGCTGTGCATGCCTACACCGTTCACAATCTGCATCCGTTCATGGCCAGTGAACTGGCCAGCCGTGGCGCGATTAACCACGGCTTGGGCTGGCATCTGGCACGTCCTCCGGTCAAGGACCTGGAGTATGAAATGGACTGCCGTCGTGTCCTGAACGAGCGTGTGTTGACGATTGATTAATTTCGTCCAGCAATAGAGAAAAGGCCCAAGCTAGCTTGGGCCTTTTTTGTTATGCCTGGCTGTAGGCCGTGTCGGTAGATTGCTGATAGCGACGGCGTACGATCAAACCCCAGCCCAATCCCAGCACTGCCGAAGCTAAGGAGCCGCACAGCACCCCTAGCTTGGCGGCATCCAGCAGTACAGGTTCACCAAAGGCCAGGTTGGCCACGAAGATGGACATGGTAAAGCCGATACCAGCCAGCAGGCCGATTAGCGTAACGCCAGCCCAGTCCATGCCGGCAGGCAGTTTGCACAGGCCCAAGCGTACCGGCAGCCAAGTACCCAGCAAGACGCCCAGTGGTTTACCCACAATCAGGGCGATGGCCACGCCAAATAAGGCACTTTGCGCGCCGCTGGCATCCAGATTCAAACCATTCAGGCTGACACCGGCATTAGCCAGGGCAAACACCGGCATGATCACAAAGGCGACCCAGGGGTGCAGCAAGGCAGGAATACGCTGTACCGGGGGCAGAATCTCGCGCTGGGCCAGCTGCATTTTCTGCAGAGTGTGCATAACCTCCTGAGTATCGTGCTGGCTTTCCAGCCTGGTGGCCAGTTCCAGATTCAGGTGACGTGCCTTGCGAGGCAGGGGCAGGGCGCGCACGGGGCTCATCATGCCCAGGACGACACCGGCCAGGGTGGGGTGTGCGCCGGTTTTCAGCAAACCAAACCAGAGAATGGCACCGGGAACGACATAGGCCCAGGCCGAGCCTATCCCTATTTTTTGCAGACCCAGTACCGCGACGACACCCACACCGGCAATTAGAAAGGCGCTGTAATCCAGGCCGCCCGAGTAAAAGAAGGCAATGATCAGGATGGCGACCAAGTCATCAATAATAGCCAGCGCCAGCAGGAAAACCCGAAGGCTGGGGGGAAGCGAGCGCCCCAACAGAGCCAGCACACCAACGGCGAAGGCAATGTCCGTGGCGGTAGGAATCGCCCAGCCCATCAAGACCTGAGGGTCGGGGTTCATGGCCGCATAAATCAGGGCAGGCAAGGTAATGGCTGACAAGGCGGCACAGATGGGCAACATGGCCGAGCGCCAGTCGGACAAGGCACCGTCATGAATCTCGCGGCGAATCTCCATCCCGACGACCAGGAAAAAGAGGGTCATCAAAATGTCGTTGACGACAAAGTGCAGATCTTGCGAGAAGCGCCAGGAGCCCAGCTCCAGGGTAACTTGGGTATGCCACAAGGCCGAGTAGCTGTCTGCAAAAGACGAATTGGCCCAGATCAGGGCCAGGGCAGCAGCCAGCAATAAGACGACGCCGCCCAACGCTTCGATATGCAGCAGGCGCTGCAATTGTGCTTGTAGCTGGCGGGTTAGAACATGGGCGCGCGGCAAAGGCGCACCGGGGGAGGGGTGGGACATGGTCGGCCAATCTCCACAAGGCGGCCCGACCTTGCGTATTATTTAACCTGCCTTGCTGCACAATGCCAGCAAAACACCCTGCGCAATTATAGGGATGTCGCCTCTTTAAGGCAAATGTCAGCTTAGGTCAGTGTCCGGGGCGATATGCAAGGGAATTGTGACCGGGCCGTCATTGGTTAGGCTCAGCTGCATATCAGCACCAAACACACCGCACTGCGTATTGGGCAGACGTGTGCGGGCCAGGGAAACCAGTTCATCAAACAAAGGTTGGCTGATAGCAGGGGGCGCCGCGCGGCTGAAACCTGGGCGATTGCCCTTGCGCGTATCGGCAGCCAGGGTGAACTGGCTGACCAGCAAAAGCTGACCACCTGCTTGCAGCAGATTCAGATTCATCTTGCCCTGCTCGTCCGAGAAAATGCGCAGGGCCAGTAATTTGTCCAGCAAGCGGATGGCTTGCTCGGTGGTGTCGCCATGTTCAGCACAGACCAGCACCGCCATTCCGGCACCAATCTTGGCAACGGTTTGGTTTTCAATATCGACCTGGGCCTGGCGTACCCGTTGAATCAAGGCAATCATGGTGTTTAGTAAAGCTAGGGTGTGGTGTCGTGGCAATCGGCCTTAGTGGCTGACAGCCTTGGAGAACAGGTTCACAATCAGCACGCCGACCACAATAAAGGCGATGCCAATCATAGCGGCCAAATCCAGCTTTTGCTTGAAGACCACCCAGCCTATCAGCGAAATCAGCACAATGCCCACGCCGCTCCAGATGGCATAGGCGATACCCACAGGCATGACCCGCAGGCTAAGGGACAAGAAATAAAAAGCGCCAGCATAGAACAGGATCGTGAACGAACTGGGAATCAGGTGCGTGAACTGTTCAGATCGTTGCAACAGACTGGTGGCGATGATCTCGAAGATGATCGCAATAAATAAATGCAGGTAGGCGAGGCTTACAGGAGTCATTGAAAATCAGGGTTGAAAACTAAACCAGCCAGGCAACAGTAGGGCGCTGGCCCATAAGCCGGCTGACGCCCAGGAAGACAGATGAAAGCTGATGGGCGACATGGCGCAGGTGCCGGCAATCAAGGGGACAGTCGAGCGCAAAGGCCCAATAAAGCGGCAGGCCACAATACTAAACCATCCCCAGCGTGCAAAAAAAGCCTGCGCTTTGGCATATAGGTGCAAGCGTTTGCGGGCCCACTCAAAATGGAATAGATTGCCGCCGTAACGTTGGCCCAGATAAAAGGAGATGGCATTGCCTATGCCGGCACCCAGCATCACTGCCAGCCAGACCGGTAGCAAATTGATGTCACCTGCGCCCACCAAAGCCCCGACAGACAGGAGAATGGCGGTACCGGGCACAATCAAGGCTAGAAAGGGCAGGGATTCAATCAGGCATAAGGCAAAAACGGCTGGGGCAACCCATTGAGGATGGGCGCTGATCAGCGCGGTAGCTTGCTCCGCAACATTGCTTAAGGTGCTCAGCATAGTAATCAGAAGGAAGGGACGGCAGCAGGCCGTTCTTTAGTTCAAGGCAAGGCGTAGGATCAGGCGGTCTTTGTGCTGCAGACCGTCTTCAAACAGGGCCTCGTCGTAGTGTTGCAGGAAATAATCTGGCTCTACCGCCACCACCCGAAAGCCTGCACGCTGATAGAAAAACAGCGGGTAGCCTATTGTGCCGGTGGCGACATATAAAGACTGCCCGCCTTGCTCGCGCACCGAGCGTATCAATGTGGACAGCAATTGTGCACCCAGCCCACGGCTTTGATACGAGGGCAAGACAGCAATATTCATCAGCTCCCAGTCCTGCGGATTTCTTTGCTGCGCAATGGCGGCCGCCACGGTTTGCCCTTGATCGCTAATTTGCCAAGCATAAGGCGTATCCCGGTAGCCATCAATTAAGCGAGCGCTGGGGTCCGCTTCCAGCAATAGAGACAGGGGCAGACTTAGGCCATGTACCTGTTTAACTGGCCCGTAGCCATGGGGCTGACTCATGAAAAGTCACCATCCACATAAAACCACTGGCCCTGCTCAAATACAAACCGGCTAACTTCATGCAGGCGATTGGCGCGGCCATTCAAACGATTGCGCGCCACAAATTCTACGATGGCTTGGGTGTCAGAAACACGCTCATGCCGACGTACATCCAGTCCTAACCATTGCAAACCTTCAGGATTGGTTTCCAGTGAATGGGGGCGGGTGGAACTGTGCCAGGTGGCCAGCAGGTAGTCCAGATCGTCACGTACAAAGGCACTGTAACGTGAACGCATCAAGGTAGCGGCATCGGGGGCTTGCAGGTATTGCGGGCCTTGATGCCAGGGGCCACAACAGGCTTCGTATTGCTTGGGATTGCCGCAAAGACAGATGTTTTTTGAAGAGGAGGACTTTTTCAAGAGCGTGACTGCCAAGACCAAAGAATGTCACAAGCATACCTGAAAGTAGTTTGAGGTTTAGAGGGTCTGCCGCGACGAAAAGTAACGGATCAGGCATAAAAAAACCCGCCCGCAAGAGCGGGCGGGTCATGTGCATGCGTTTAGCTGCGTCGAACCGGCTTACTTGGCCGCATCGATACGCTGTTGCATACGCTGGGCACGTTCTTTGGAGCCGGGGTGCGAGCTCATTGCGCTGCTCTCGCCACCATCCAGGGCAGCCAGTTTTTCGAAGGCGCTAACCAGACCTTGGGTCTTGAGTTTGCGTTCGGTCAACAGCTCGAAGGAGTAGTCGTCAGCATCGGACTCTTGCGATTGCGAGAACTGGGCGTTCAGGAACGCTTCGGACAGTTCGCCCAATTGGCTGGAGTTCAGCTGAGTTACCAGACCGTTGCCGGTGGCAGCCGCCGCATCACGAGCAGCGGACAGGCCGTAGGCTGTTTGCATGGCTTTCTTGCTGTGACCCAGTTCAACGTGGCCCATTTCGTGGCCGATCACGCCGCGCAGCTCGTCGTCGCTCATCTTGTCCATCAGACCGGCGTAAACACGGATACAACCGTTAGCCATAGCCCAGGCGTTGACTTCCTGTGTCTGGTAAACCTTGAAGTTAGGAGTCTGACCATTCAACTGTTTCGTCAGGGGTTTGACGACACGTTGCAGGCGCTTGTTGTACTTGCTGTTGGCGCTGGCCACTTTGTTTTCAGCGTCCATCTGCTTGCAAGACTGATCAGACAGAGCAACCACTTCCTGATCGGACAAATTGAAAGCCTGAATCGCTTTGCTACCCGCACCAACCATGCCACCCACATCCATTGTCTGACAACCGGCGGTCAGACCAGCGACGGCCAGCATAGCGGCCAATGCACCCATACGAAAAGTCATGAACTTCCCCTTCTAGTTATATAAAGAGTGAGGATTTTAATGACTAGGCGGCAAAGGCTTATTGCTTCACACAATGTTTAACAATTGTTGTTGGTGTACTTACACATAGTTATAAGAGGTCGCTGCGCGGGTTAGCCGATCTTGGCGCTTTTTATCGCCATGAGTTGGTAAAAATAGGCCCGTGAACAGACTGGGAGCGAATGGGTGAGAAGGCCTTGCTTGCCCGTGTGATGGATTTTGCTGGTGCGGACCAGGCCCCTTGGGTGGATTTACTCTACGCACTGATTGATAAATGTCTCTGCAACGATCGCTGCTTTTCCTGGAGGCGATAGACCGAATTTATGGTTGAGGGAACTATGGGACTACGTGCAGGGCAGGGTACGCAATCTAAGTTGAGGATTTAACGTATCAAGGTAGGTCATTAGATTGAAGTAGTTGTTTTTAAATAAAATGAGTTTTTTGACTGCTTAAATGCCTTACATAAACAATAAAGAAATTGCAGTGCACGATAAGCTTGCTGGGAACCATACTAGGCCGGCTCTGGTTCTGCTCTTTGGCTTTGGGATGTCCTGCGAAGATTGCGCTTGCCGTGGTCGGCCGGGACCTTGCAGCGTATTGTGCATTGGTCTTAGGTGGCTTGGAGCTTCATTCCGTCATCGATCTGAATAACGATCGGGTCGCTGAAACGCTTAAATTAGGCCAGGAAGCATGGCTTTCGCTTTGGCGGAGCAGGTTTCAAGTTCCAATGGGAATGGCAAGACGTTTAGCCCAGATCGACACTCAAGCGCTACATGCGCTACGTACGGCAGAGGTGAGATGGCAAAGGGTGCCGGAAAAGATCACAGCGCTTGGCTGTGCCAAGGACGCAGTAAACCCGATAGTAAATTGCTGAATGGATGATGACAGCAGATGCAAAAAAGCCCGCAGTGAAAGCGGGCATTTGCGGTGAAAGTCGGATTTTCTCCCACCGGGATTTTGTGCGGTTTTAAGTAAACATAATAAAAGCGCATGAATTCTGGTGCCCCCCCCGTGAGTCGAACACGGCACCAACGGATTATGAGTCCGCTGCTCTAACCAAGCATGAGCTAGAGGGGCGACAAGTCCGCAATTATTACATAAAGTCCGTGCTTATGCCTAGCGAAGGTGCGCTCGGGGCAAGAGTTTGGAGAAGGCAGGGATTCGACATTATCTGCACGGGATTGGTAGCGGCTTGTTGTTCATTTCTGGAGCACAATGAGCGCGTTTGGAAGCAGCGGAGATTGTTGATTGAGTCCTGTGCCGTGACGGCCACTTTATCGACCTATTTACGCTGATAGCGTTTACTACCTGTGCTGGTTTCACAGTAATGTCCCCCTCTTGAGCCGGTACAATAGGTGCCACTGGAGCATGAGCATGGGCTGTTCGAGCGAAGCGCCTGTGGGGTAGCCCCGAGGCTGTTTCCTGTTGCTCTTGTGTAATCGGGGCAAGACTGTTTGCTACTACTGGCTGAACCATCACGGCATACAAATACCTCACCCTCACAATGGGAAATACCCCCTTTTTTGCCTGAGCAGGGCTTATTTCTTGCCTGGGTGTTTAGGGGTAAAAGTGCCATGATCAGGCAGAGAACCAGCCATTTCATTCTTGTCTCATGTATGTAGAAGTGGTTTTTTACCCGATGTAATGGTTATAACTAGGGCACTGAAAAATAATGGTTTTTGGGTGCACTGTGAGAACTTTTTTATGGAGCTTGCCATGCGAATCTTACTGCTTGTCCCCGCCTTGTTGTTAGCCGCGTGTCAAAGCGCTGGCTCCACGCCTAAAGTCGGCAGTGACGCTTGGCTGGAAAAAGTGGATCGGCAATTGGCAGTATCAGATGGACAGGGACATGGCCCGGACTACGGCTCCCAAGAATGGTGCAACGTTGTTCACTTTCGTTTGTATGGCCAGGCGGCCACTAAGCCAGTGCCATGCGATCGGGCCTGGATGGAACGAGTTGAGCTGGAGATGAAAAAGCGTTGATTAGGGAACCCGTTGATAGAGGGGGAATACTCAGGGGCACCTTGTTTGATGAGGTTTAAGTCGACCAGTAACTGCCGCTTTGATGAAACTTTTAGGGTGCACATCACCTGTGTTTACGACGAAGTAGGGTCGCAACCTCCTGTAGTTCTTACTTCTCCAGCCCTTCAGCCTGATAAAACCGCTTCAACTCTCTGGCGCTGCCCAGTCTGACTTTAGGCAAAGTACTTTCCTCGAAGATCTTCAGGTATTTATGCCGGTTGGGCGGTGTGGCGATGGTGATGTGACGGATCATTTGCCACTTCACACTGTCTTTACCTCCTTCCAGGGCGCCGCGTCGATCACGCTCAAACCAGGTTCGTCGAAAATAGCGCAGCAGGCTGGTGGCGGTAGACACCTCCAGCACAATAAAACCCGTGGCGCGATCAAGGCGGGGTGTCAGGTGGCTCGTGTAGTTGCCGTCCATCACCCATTTATCCTGAGTGATGGCCGCTTGGTGCAGCTCAATAAACTCTGCCTCGGAGCGGGGGACCCAATTGCTGTGGGGCTGATGAAAAAGCTGATCCAGATGTATTGCCGGGAGATCCTGCTTGCGGCCGATGGCATCGGCCAAGGTGGATTTACCGCTGTTGGACGGGCCTAGTATGCAGATACGGGGGCCTAAGTGCTCAAGAGTCATCATGGTGTTGGGGGAGGGGCATTTGGCTTAGGGAAGTCTAGCACTGCAGAGTGCTGGGTGCTGTGTGGTCTAGTCAGGCTGGTTTAAGTCTAAGAATGGGCTTGATGGCTTGTTTAATCTGGACGTATAGATCCACTGCGGGCAAGGAGTAAATGTAATTTCTGCCGTTGTACCTGGTAACAAGGCAGGCAGGAAATCGCCGGTTTGGTAAGGACGCTGATGGTATCTACTGTTATGGTTGAATTTCAAGCCATGAACGATGGGAGTCATTATGTCCAGTTACTTCAACGTGCGCTCGGTCGTAGCGCTGGCCTTGTCATCGGCCTTATTGTCTTTTCCGTCCTATGCTCAATATACGGGGCCCTCGGAGATTGGCCAGACGACGGTGGCGGATATCTTGAAAAAACCCGTGGATGATCAGGATGTACGCGTCCAGGGGCATTTGTTGCGTCAGTCAGCACATGACAAGTTTGTATTCTCAGACGGGACCGGTGAGATTGTGGCGGAGATTAAAGCCAAGCATTTTGCGGGGCAAACCCTGGATGAGAAAACCAAGGTGGAGTTAATTGGGGAGGTTGATACCAGCTCCAAGCGGCCACCCGAGATCGAAGTGGATTTCGTGAAAGTGGTGAATTAGCGATTCAAGAGTTTTGGACGCGGCAGGCTGATTCAGCCTATGTTGCATAGTCTTTTGTGGGGTGTGGTGGGGGCTTATGGCAGAGCCATGGATTGGTACTGGAAAAGTCGGTTGAAGTCTTGTTTTCTTGCTGCCTGATTATCCCCATATCCGCTGAACGAATGTGACGCTACACTGGCTCAGTCGCGGCGGTGAGCCGCTTATTACATCCGTACTCAGAATGGCTAAGATTCTCCCTATCTTGATGTTGGTCGTCTCCAACGTGTTCATGACCATTGCCTGGTATGGGCACTTGAAGTATCCCAATAGCCCTTTGCTTAAAGTCGTGTTGATCAGCTGGGGCATTGCCTTTGTGGAGTACTGTTTAGCGGTTCCCGCTAATCGTCTTGGGCATACCGTTTACAGCGCGGCCCAATTAAAGACCATGCAGGAAATCATCACCTTGCTGGTCTTTGTGGTGTTTTCGGTGCTGTATCTGAAAGAGAGCTTCACCTTGAATCATCTGGTGGGCTTTGTGCTGATCGGTGCAGGGGCATTTTTTATATTTTATGGGCCGTTGAAATAAGCCTTCGTGATGTGGTCCTATCTTCCGGGCTGCTGGGTTTGCGAGTAGCTGGCTGAGTCAACACTGGCTTTGGATGGCATCGCGGCTGCTTGCTTGTTGAGGTTCACGCTCCCTAGCTGATCCCTTGATCTCTCTGGTTTTGGGAGAGGCTCGGCAAAAAAAAGGGCCTCGCGTGAAGCAAGGCCAGAAGCCGGATATATAGGGAGGTGAAAAATGATATCCGGACTGTTCCAGTCTACGGATGGGATCGCCTGCTGACTAGGTTCAAAGCATAGCAGTCAGTAACTATTTGTGGCTTCGCTCGTGCTCTTCCGTATCCCGCCCGTAAAGGATGAAGCGTAGCAACAGGCTGAACCAAGTCAATGAAAAAACGGCCCTGAATGAGCTGTCCTTCAAGTTGGAAATATATCCAGCTTCTGGGCCAGTTCATTCAGGGCCGTTTTTTTACGGCCTTAAATCTAAGTTTATTTGCTGACTTGTTCGGACTCCACCACCATGTCCAGCACGTCGGCCTTGGAAGACGCATCGGCAGGAACATTTTTCAGTTCGTAACGGTCGATACGCAGCACATTACGAACACCTGGGGTGTGGGTGTAGCCTTCGATGTCGCCGTAGTAGTACATCCATTCGCCGGTCCGGGTTTTCAGGCCAGAGTCGCTGTATTGAATTTCACGTACTTTCAGGCACTGGTAATTAGGGATCAAGGGATGCGAGCAGGCTTCGCGTTGGGCCGCCACTTCCAGGAACACACGAGTAGGCTCACTGCCGTAACGGGTGGTTGCGGTCGGCTCGCCTTTCAGGCGCCATTTGCTGCCATCGCTAAAGGACAGGGTCAGTACCGGAGCTGGATTATCCGGTGCGGAGTCGGCCTTGGCCATACTCCAGTCCGTTGCGGTCGGCAGCAGTTTGCCTACAGCTTGCTCGTTGCGCATCAGCTCTGGGTCTGCACACATTTTCAAGGTGCTGACAGGCGAGGTAAAGGTGATTTTGGGGCCCTTGATGGTGTACCCGCTACCCAAGGTATTACACAGATTGTCCACCGACATCATTTTGTCGGAGAAGTTTAAGGTGACTTGTTCGCCGCCTATGCCTGGAATGGCAGGGGCAGGCTGGCCGTCTTTGCCAGTGGTGGCAAACAGGCGCCAATGATAAGCCTGCAATGAGGTTTCTTTGTCCATATGGCGCTCGGAGCCAGCGGTGCTGGAAGAGTTGTTTGGAGCCGCGCAGGCGGCCAGACCCATTAATGCCAGTGAACTAATCGCTAACTTGAAGGTGCTTTTCATGGGCAGTTTCCTTGATAAATCATCGAGCTGCAGCGGGTGTGCTGCTCTGGGGAAAAATAATGTCATTCGGCTAGGGCACTCGGGTGAAGAGGTCCAGTACCGGATTTACTCTGTCGTTAGAGCCTGTACCTGATTATCCAGACTTTTGCGCAAGGAGTCTGGCAAGGATAGTAAACGTGCAAGCTCCTCCAGGTAGGCGCGCTCCATATAACTTTGCTCGTCGATGGCGATCACGCTAGCCAAATAAATTTCGGCTGCCATTTCGGGAGTTTGAGCCAATTGGGCGACGGCCTGAGGGTCGACAGGTTTGAGCAATTCTTGTGACAGCCAGTGGCGGGCTTGCTCGGGGGCGGCCATTTTATTGATTTCCGCTTCGATCAACTCGCGCTCGGCATCGCCAATATGTCCGTCAGCCTTGGAGGCGGAAACCAGTGCAGTCAGGATAGCCATAGCATGGGTATCGGCCTGCTGAGGGGCTGCTAAAGGCAGAGGGGTGGGCGGGATCGCTTGTACCGGTGATGGCGTCGATTGTTGACCCGCATTTTGTTCTTGCCAGTTTTGGTAGACCTTGATGGCTAGGGCGCCCAGGGCAGCGGCTCCACCATAGGCAGCCATGGAGCCGCCCATTTTACGGAACTTCTTATTACCCAGCAGCACGCCCAGGACACCGCCTACGACCGCACCGCCGCCAAAACCACCGGCCTGTTCACTTATCTTTTTGCCCAAGCCCGATGAATTCAGTTGGCCTTGACCTTGTTTCAGTGCGCTCTGGCCGCTTTGCAGGATTTGTTGCAACATTTGCTGAAGTGACATGGATTCGCTCTATCAGAGGTAAACAGTAGCTTCGTTATAAACTACTTTATTGGGCGTGCCCGCGTACAATTGTAAGCAGACCTGCCTGAGAAGATCGCCGAAGAAGGCGTCCGCGGTACAGGGAATTTGGTATCTTATGTCCAGATCAATCCATATAGGCGCGGCTGCGCTGATATCAAGGGGGGAAGGGCTTAATTGGCTCTACATATTATGAAATTGACTCGAACTGCTTTCGCTTTGTCCGTTGTTCTGGCCGCTTTGGCAACGCCGGCCCAATCACAGGTAAAAATTGGCGTGATCGCTTCGGCCACCGGGCCCACCGCGGTTGTAGGTTTACCGCAGCGCAATACGGTGCCTCTCTTGCCCACGAAAGTGGGGGATCTGACGATCGAGTATGTCTCTCTGGATGACGCCAGCGATCCGAACCAGACCGTCACCTTGTTCAAGAAAATGATTTCCGAGGACAAGATTGACGCCTTGATCGGGCCTACCGGCTCGCCCAATGCTATGGGTTTGATTCAGTTTGCTGCCGACTCGGGCACGCCTGTGCTGGCACCGGTGGGGGCCGCATCGGTCGTGCTGCCCATGACCGAGCAAAAGAAATGGGTCTTTAAGACCACGCAGAACGACGACATCATTGCCCAGGCACTGGTCAAGCATATGGTCGACAATGGCGTGAAAACTGCTGGTTTTCTGGGTTTTAACGATGCTTATGGCGAGAGCTGGTTGAGCGTCTTTAAAACACTGGCTGACGCGAATGACATCAAGATTGTGGCCACGGAGCGTTATGTGCGTTCGGACACCTCGGTAACCGGGCAGGCCTTGAAGATTTATGCCGCCAAACCGGACGTGGTTTTGGTGGCCGGTACTGGCGCGGCAGCCGTTTTGCCCCAGGTAACTCTGGTTAAGCAAGGTTACAAAGGGCAGATCTATCAAACGCACGGTGCTGCTTTGCCTGCCTTCTTAAGTCTGGGTGGCGAGCAGGTAGAAGGTACGATTTTGGCGGCCAGCTTGATGCTGGTTTTACCGGAAATTGCAGACAGCAATCCTTCCAAGCCTATCGCACAGGACTACATCCAGCGTTACACCGAACGTTATGGTTCGGCGCCCGCGACGTTTGGCGCCAATGTGTTTGATGCCGGTCTGCTATTGGAAAAGGCTATTCCTGGCGCAGCGGCCAAGGCTAAACCCGGTACTCCAGAATTCCGGGCCGCTTTGCGTGATGCCTTGGAGCAGACGCGGGACTTGGTCGCGACTCAAGGTGTCTACAATATGTCGCCCGAGGATCACAGCGGCTTTGACGAACGGGGTCGGGAGTTGATTACGGTGCGCAATGGCCAGTGGCACTTGCTCAAGCCTTAAGCCAAGTCTTTGGCAGGCATAAAAAAACGCGGCCCAGGCCGCGTTTTTTTGTATCCCCAGGCAGCAGGGAGTGAAAGGAAGGCTGTCTATCCGGCCTGGCTGGGTAAGCTGAGCAAGATATGCGGCTCTTCAACTTCAAGCTCAGTTTTCAAGTATTTGGCACCAAAACGGCTGAGCGCCACGATCAGCTTGGCAGGAATGCCATCCAGAAGAATGTAATAGTCTTCCTGGCCTTGCTCAATGTGCTGGACCACATCAGGTTGTGAGCGCTGCCAGCCTGTGCCTCCCAAATGGGTGATTCGTTCGTATGGGTCCCGACGCATATCTTTCGTGACGTATGCAACCTCGATCATGTGCCACCTCATGAAGTTCTTGTTGGGACCTTCATCATTGGCTATAAGCCGGCGGGTAGCCATTAGGGATTTTACGAACGTTTAGGTTTATAACTTCAAGGCTTTGAGCAGATAAGGGTCCAGATCGGGTTGGCGCAGCAGCCAGTTTTTGTAATCCTGTGGCACATCTGCAATAGCCATGCCCTTATGTTTGCCGAAACGCAAAATAGTGGGAATGCGAGCGTGCTCAGATAGCTGCCACAGCTGTTCCCAATTATGGATATTTTGTGTCAGACCCAGCAAATGCTGCAAAAGCGACAAGCAGTTGCGCACGTCCGCTAAAGCACTGTGTGCATTGCGCAGGCGTTCACGGGCGTGGGGGCGATCAATGTGATAAACCAAGGCGGACTGACTGTAGCTGTCCAGGCCGGGCATCAGGTGACGGGCCAGGGCCAGTGTGCAGATGCGCTTGACCGATGGGTGGCCTGCCACGCCCCAGTCATAGTCCACATTGTGGCCAATGATGTACTGGGTGTCGGCGGGTAGCTTGAACTCGGTATGAGAAGGGCAGTCTTGCAGCTCTTCGTCGTAAATGTGGTGCGTAGCCAGGGCGCCCAGTGTGTTGGCTTCATCAGGGCGGTAGCGTTGCTCAAATTCTTCATTGACCAGCAAGAAGGCGGGGTCGCTTAAACGCAGCCAAGCCGCCTCGATGACTTGAGGCTGGGCAGTGCCGGTGGTTTCAGTATCAAACAGCAGGGCAGACATACAGGAATCGCTAACAGACAAAATGGTCATGGTAGTGCATGTGCCCGGCTTTGCCTATACAGGCTTCAGACGAAAACCTTCGGGAACACCCCAGCGGTTGGTGCGCAATAACCAGTGTGTCTGGCAGCTCAGGCAACGGTATTGGGTTTCGTGGGCTCCGTTCGCAGAGGGAGGGTGCTGCCCCAGTAAACGCAAGTCGGCATGCGCTTGGCTGGTACTTAAACCCTGTGGCAAGCTCTGACATGCTTGGCACAAGGGCGAGCCGTGAAATGACGCCATATCCCCGCTCCCTGATGTTTTGTTTCGTATTGACACATCAGTATCGGTTTGCTTACGGATAGCGTCAAGTCCCTGTCTTGGCTTTGGGGTAATGGTAGGAAAAACTCTGATCCCGACCGGCACGTTTGGCTTCGTATAAAGCCGTGTCCGCTTGACGCAGCAGAGCGTGCAAATCCAAAGTGGAAGACTCCAGGGTGGCCACGCCCAGGCTAGCCGTCATGGTCAGTTGCTGATCGTTGTCCAGCGCAAAAGGCAGTCGGGCAATACTTTTACGCACGCGTTCGGCGACGGCGTGGGCTTGGGTGGCGCTACAGTCCGGTAGCAAAATACCAAATTCTTCACCGCCTAAACGGCCGAACAAGTCGCTGTCACGCAGAGCCAAAGAGATACGCTGGGTAATGGCGCTCAAGGCCAAGTCACCTACATGGTGGCCGTGGGTATCGTTAATTGGTTTGAAGTGGTCGATATCTAGAACAATCACGCTGATCGACATATGCTTTAAGCGGCATTGGGTCAGTACGGTCTGGCCTTGCTGGAAAAAGGCTTGTTTATTAAGCAGGCCAGTCAAGGCGTCGTGATGAGCCAGTCGTTGGAGTTTTTCTACTGCCAGATTGCGGGCGGACATCAGGCTGGCACCCGTGATGGAGGCCAGGGCAATCGAGGCTATGCCGATGCGCATAGATAGCAAGTCCAGCGAGGTATTTAACTGGCTGGGCAGAAAGTACATGGGCTGGCTCAGGGCGAATAAAGTCCACAGCACATAGAACAGCGTCAATAAGGTACTCGTGAAGAGCGAGTAGCTCAGTGCGCACCATAATAAGGGCAGCACGGGAAAAGCCAGCGAGCCGGGACCCTCAATCAGCAGGCTCAGCAAGCTGGTCAGCAAAAGCGCTAGGGCCGGTGCTAATTGCGCCAGGCTCAGCAAATGGGGTTCGTTCCAGTATTCCTGAAAACGTCGCCAGGGCCGGGCCGGGGCTGTCAGGATGACAGGCAAGATGGCGGTATAGGAAATCAAGCCAGTCAGCATCCAGGAAAGGATGGCTAAAGACAGATCTTGAGAGGTGTGTAGATACAGGGCAATGCCGCCCAGCAAAGCCGATAAAAGACAGGCCAGACTGTAGCAGGCAGCCAAGGATAGCAGGGCTTGCGGGCGGCGCAGGGACAGATCCAGCCGTGGGTTGCGAGTGATCAGCCAAAAGGCCAGACCAACCCCGCTGACGTTTGCCAGGGTCAGCAAGAGCGCAATGGCTAGGGGGGTGTCACCAGTCAGTTCAGCACAGAGGTAGCCCAGAATAACGACTAACCAGCTGCTTGGGCTATGAGCCCAGTCCGGGCGACGAATGAACAGGCCCAACAGTACGGCTTCGGCCGGCCAAAATATAGTGAGGGCGTCGTAATGACGTAATTTTGCGCCCAGCAGGGTCAGTGACAAGACCAGGCCGAACAGAAAAAAGCGGGAGAGATAGGAGTGGCGCCGGGATGGGCGCAAGCAGGAATCCTGCTTTGATTTCATATCCGTTGCCATAGGAGCGTACGCTCGTCGTGGACGCTTTACAGCGTCGGATAAGTTTCAAGCCGCCACTATTGTAGGATGAAAGCAGAAATACTTTTTACAAATTGTAATTATGTGTTTTTAAATGAAATTAATTCGGGGGCTGGGTCAAGCGCCCCGTATTAATTGGCAAGCAAGGCTTTAGTTCAAGGCAGGCATGGCATGGCGTGCGGCCACGTGATGCACGTCTTGCAGACGAAAGCGGAAACGTACATTAGCGTCTTGGCTCTGGGCATCCGCGGTGTAGGTGGTGCAGCCGTGTACAGGCGAGCTGAAAATCACGGTACCAGCCATGCGAGGGCCGTTTTTAGGTTGCAAGTAAACAGTGTCGCCAATGCGAATATCGGTTTTGTTCAAGGCAATATGCTCAGGGCGCGAGACCAAACCAGTTGGATAGATATTTTTCATAATTTTTTTCCTTATCGTGTGGTGTCATTACATCGTTTTTTTATTGAGATTTGATGACACCATGATGGACCGGACTCCACACGGAGACCAGGCCAGTACTATTTCAATGTAGAACATCGCTGGCTGGATGTTAAAAAGCATCAGGCAGCCGTGCTCTGTGGCAGCATGGACAGCGCCTTATTCGTTTGCCAAGCAAATGGACGGAGCGAGTCCGCTACGATGCAAAAAATAAGTCTGGATGTGGCTGTCGTCGCCGTTGTGAATGAATACCCGCATGGTTGGGAACATGCTGGCAGGCTTAAGAGTTAGAGCCTGAAAAGTGGGTACATTCAAAAAAAGGTTGATTGCACGTTCTTAATGTAATGGATATGTTGGTGCAACCAATCAACTATTAAGTCATAGGCTTTGATCTTTGTCAAGAGCTGTGGCAAGAAAGTTTTCAAGTGCCGACGTTTCTGGCCCACGTCTGATGAAAACAGTAGCAAAGTGCCTGCAGTTCGAACGCTGGGCTGCTCTAGAATAAGTCCCTTGTCTTAGCCCTTTTGTTGTTGCGACTCATGATTACCATCACCGGCTTGTTTACCCATCCCATCAAATCCTGTGCAGCCCAAGCCCATCCGCAGGGCGTGGAGATTAGTGTTGCTGGTCTGGACTTCGACCGCGAGTGGGTGGTGGTTGACCAACAAGGCGTGTTTATGACGCAGCGCCGCTGGCCGCGCATGGCCTTGATCCAGCCAGTGGTGCAGGACGGGGAAATTACCGTGCAGGCTCCGGGTATGGCCCCCTTGTCCTGGTCCTTAGATGTATCGGCCGGTGACAACGTGGCTGTGTCTGTGCGTATCTGGAGCGCTGATACCTTGGGCCGCGATGAAGGCGATCAGGTCGCGCAATGGTTTAGCGATTTTTTACAGACCCCTTGTCGAGTGCTGCGTAACCATAGCCGTGCGCGTCGCTATGTCTTGACCGAGCGGGTGCGCCCTTGGGAGGAGAAGTCCCAAGGTTGGCGTGTCATCGGGGATCAACAACAAGGTTTTGGTTTTGCAGATGCCTTGCCATTCCTGTTCACTAATGAAGCTTCCTTGGAAGAACTGAACCGCCTGGTGCAACAGTCTGGCGAACAGGCCGTGCCTATGGATCGCTTCCGCGCCAATATCGTCTTTGAAGGCTTACCCGCTTACGAAGAGGACTATGTCTTGGGTGTCAGCAGTGAATGTTTGAGCTTTGCTTTCATCCGCGCCTGCACGCGTTGCCCCATGCCTAATGTGAATCAGGTAACGGCTGATGTCGGTACGCAGCCTGGTTTGGCCTTGGCCCAAAGCCGGCAGTTCCCGCAAGGGACCTTGTTTGGCATGCAGGCCATGCTGGTGGAATCCAAGCCGCAACGTTTGACGGTGGGCCAGACATTAGATGTGGAATACAGTTTTTAAAGACAGAAGACGGTATTCCGACGCTTGCCAGGTCTGTAATCAGGCGTAGTCCAGGGGCAGACGGGTGGTGAACTTGATCTGCTCCATGGCAAAGCTGGAGCTGACATCGGTCAGCTCAATTTCAGCGATTAATTGTTGATACACCCGATCAAAGCTTTTGATATCAGGTACGACCACGCGCAGCAAGTAGTCGGTATCGCCACTCATGCGGTAGAACTCCACAATTTGTGGAATCGCTTCGACCACCGCAGAAAACTGGCTATACCACTGCTTATTGTGTTGATTGGTCTTGATGGCCACAAACACGGTCACCCCCACATTCAGCTTTTCCGAGCTGAGCAAGGCTACCCGCTTTTCTATATAGCCCTCTTGTTCCAGGCGCTGTATGCGTCGCCAGCAAGGGGTGCTGGATAAACCCACGCGATCGGCAATTTCTTGGATGGCCAGGGTGGCATCGTTTTGGAGGATCTCCAGAATATGCTTGTCGAACTTATCCAGCATAAAAATAATTTCCCAATAATTTTCTTAATTGTAGATTTTTATTCTATATATTCTGCGTCCTATAGGGTGAAAACGCAATAATTCACTGCGACCCCTTGCGTAGACTGTTTCCATTCACACATATCGATCAGGATCAGGAAAACAGCATGCAGGACTGCGATTACCAAAATACCCGTTTGACGCATTTGGGTCGGGACACCAGCGTGTCGGCCGGTTTTGTTAACGTGCCTATTTGTCGGGGCTCTACGATTTTGGCCGACAACCTGGAGCAATGGGCGCAGCGTAAAGAGCCTGACAATCCCTATGCCTCTTACGGCCGTTTCACCAACCCGACCTTGCAAACCTTGACGCAGGCCGTAGCTGAACTGGAAGGTGCTTATCAGGCTTGTCTGTTTCCTTCTGGTTTGGCCGCTTGCACGCACGCTTTATTAGGCATGCTGAAAGTGGGGGACCATTTGCTCTTGCCGGATTCTGTCTATGGACCGGTTCGTGCTTTTGCGCAGCAGGTACTGGCTTGCCGCATGGGAATTCAGGTGCAGTTTTACGAGCCGTCTTTGGGGGAGGGGATTGCTAGCCTGCTGCAGCCCAATACCAAAGTGGTTTATGTAGAATCCCCCGGTTCGGCCACTTTTGAAGTTCAGGATATTCCCGCCATTGCTCGCTGCGCACATGCAGTAGGAGCCTATGTGTTGATGGATAACACTTGGGCGACTCCCTTGTTTTTTCAGCCTTTTGAGCACGGTGTGGATGTGTCCATCCAGGCGGCCACCAAGTATTTAACGGGGCATTCCGATGCCTTGCTGGGCGTTGCGAGCGCCAATGAACGGGCCTGGCCGTTGTTGCGTAGAGCTGCTCATGACTTCGGCCAGACAGCGGGGCCGGACGATGCTTTTTTAGCCTTACGGGGCTTGCGTACCTTGGGAGTGCGTCTGCGTCAGCATCAGGCCAGTGCTTTACAGATTGCGCAGTTCTTGGAGGGGCATCCGCAAGTTAAGCAGGTGCTGCATCCAGCTTTGGAATCTCATCCGGGCCATGCTCTCTGGAAGCGGGATTTCAAGGGTTCGACCGGTTTATTCGGTATGGTCTTGGCGCCGCTCAGCGAGGAGCAATTGTCTCGTTTTTTCAAAGCCCTGCGCCTGTTTGGCATAGGCTTGTCCTGGGGCGGGTTTGAGAGTCTGGCCCTGCCTATCGATATGCCCAACCGCAATGGGCAAGCCTTGTTCGGAGACGGGCAGCTGTTGCGCGTGCATGTGGGGCTGGAAGAACCCCAGCATTTGCAGCAGGATCTGGCTCAGGCTTTGGACGTGGCGTATTCGCAGCCAACATCCTGCGAAATCAGTGAATTGCGTTTAGTTGCCCAGCAGGCTTAACTGCTGGTTTTCCTGTCTGGCGAGCAGGCGGCGCGTCTGTTCCTCATTGATGTCCAGGCTGGGATCATCCAAAGAGGGTTGGGCGGGGCTGGAGATGCGCTCGGCAATCCGGTTCCAGCGCAAACCCAGTTTGCTGGGTTTGGCAGGACGGCGACGGCTGCGCGGGGCAGTTTCATGTTGGTCGGGGGAGTACTGGGTCAGATCAAACTGGCCCGTCACAATGCCTACCTGTTTGAGTAACACCATGGCCTGCAAGGGACTTTTGAAACTGCGCGGATCTTTGCTGCGAGCCGTTACCAATACGGCCTGGCCAGCGCGGGTGGCCACTTGTACAAAAAAATGATTGCCTTGTCCTTTGATGGACACACCTAAAATCCCCCCCGCTTGCGTGGCGGCACGCAGTTGCTGCAGGGTAAAGGTGACGATTGCGCCTGGACAGGGCAAAGAGGACATAAATTAGCGCTCAATAAAGAAAGCCCGCCGTTGCGGGCTGGTCGGGCAAATGGCTGCGTCCCCAGACAGGGGACTCAAGGGCGACATTATGCCAAAAAATAGCCTGCTCGTGGCTTGAGCGGCCTAATACTTGAAGAAGTAGTGCAAGGGCTCAGGCTGTGGGCTGGGCGCACAGGCGCGGCAAAATGTGATCAGCCAGCAGTGGGGCCAGTGTCAGGGAGCGAATTTCCTGGGGGCTGACCCAGCGCGCTTCTTCCAGTTCGGCGGCGGCCTGGATGTCCCGGTCTAGCGTCAGGGTGAAGACATGGGCATGAACCACATGACCGGGCTCATTGGCGGCAGGGCTTTCAAAGTAAGCTTCGTAGCGCGCATGGGCGGTTTCTTCTGCTTTTAAACCCAGTTCCTCGTCCAGTTCACGTTGCAGGGCCTGCAAGGGCGATTCGCCAGCCTCCAGCTTGCCACCTGCCTGCATGAAATAAGCGCTGCCACGTTTGCGGACCAATAGAATCTGACCGGCAGGGTTGGTGATGTAGGCGGCAGCCAGCAAGATGACAGGGTTGGACATGGAGTCTTTAAACAAAAAAGGGTGAAGCCAGGATCGGTTCAAGTACGCTATTTTTGCACAGGCTCTGAAGGGGTGTCATCCAGGGTTTTGGCTCGCAGCAAATAACGGGTGGCAAAAATGCCGGGGATCAGCAGGCCTAATCGGTACCAGCCCAGGTGGCTGGTTAGCCAGGCCGAGGCGGCCAGAGAAAGCCACAACATGATCAGAGCCCGGCGTTTGGCCCGGCGGGTGAGCCCTTGGCCGTTTTCCCAATTGCGCAAGTAGGGCCCCAGATGGCGCTGATCCAGCAACCATTGATGGAAGCGGGGTGAACTACGCGAAAAACACCAAGCGGCCAACAGGACGAAAGGTGTGGTGGGCAGCAAGGGTAAGACGGCGCCAGCCACGGCCAACGCCACACAGATCCACCCGGCAAACAACAGGGCGTAACGCATCATCGTTTAGCGAGGGACGCGTCCCAGCATGTAGAACTCGTCATTGCAGCGCATAGACATGAAGTTGGCCATACGGTTGCTGAGGCCAAAAAACGCGCTGATACCAGCAATATCCCAAGCATCTTCGTCGGTGAAACCGTGTTCGTGCAGGGATTGGAAATCGGACTCTTCAATCTCCTGGGCGTTTTGCGAGATTTTCATGGCAAAAGCCAACATGGCTTTTTGGCGGGGGGGAATGTCGGCCTTGCGCCAGTTGACGGCAACCTGGTCAGCCACCAGTGGATTTTTGGCGCGGATGCGCAAAATGGCACCGTGGGCAATCACGCAGTAATGACATTGATTGGCAGCGGAGGTGGCCACCACAATCATTTCCCGATCGGCATGGCTCAAACCACTGGGTTTTTCCATCAGCGCATCGTGATAGGCAAAAAAGGCACGGAATTCGTCAGGGCGGTGTGCCAGGGCCAGAAAAACATTGGGAATAAAGCCCGATTTTTCCTGCACGGCTTCAATACGACTGCGAATATCCTCGGGCATTTCGGCCAGCGTGGGGACGGGATAGCGGCTGATAGCGGCTTGAGCATTTGTCTCGGGCATGACTTGTCTCCAGGTGAAAATGGATGTTCTAGTTCATCGGGGAATTAAATCCAGCTACGCAAAGGTGTCCAGGGTCGGTCAAGACGATATAATGACATATTGATCCTGCCACGGGCAGCGCTCTTCTAGAGAGCCTTGCGGGCGGAACTGTACTTGCACACCACTACTGACGCGATAATGACAACCATCCTCGAATCTCTTCCAGTCGGCCAGAAGGTCGGCATTGCCTTTTCCGGTGGCCTGGACACCAGCGCTGCACTTTTGTGGATGCGCAATAAAGGGGCCATCCCTTACGCGTATACCGCGAATCTGGGTCAGCCTGACGAACCCGATTACGATGCGATCCCTCGCAAGGCCAAGGAATACGGCGCCACGTTGGCCCGTCTGGTGGACTGCCGTCAGCAGTTGGTGGCTGAAGGGATTGCTGCTTTGCAGTGCAACGCCTTTCACATCACCACCGGCGGCGTCACCTACTTCAACACCACGCCTATTGGCCGTGCTGTGACCGGCACCATGCTGGTTGCGGCCATGAAAGAAGACGACGTCCATATCTGGGGCGACGGCAGCACCTACAAGGGTAACGATATCGAGCGTTTCTACCGCTACGGTTTGTTGACCAACCCTGATCTGAAGATTTACAAACCTTGGCTGGACCAGACTTTTATTGATGAGCTGGGCGGTCGTGCCGAGATGTCCGAGTACATGCAGGAAGCCGGTTTCGACTACAAGATGTCGGCCGAAAAAGCGTACTCCACTGACTCCAACATGCTGGGTGCCACGCACGAAGCCAAGGATCTGGAATACCTGAACGCCGGTATCAATATCGTCAAACCCATCATGGGCGTCGCGTTCTGGCGTGACGATGTGGCCGTGCCTGCCGAAGAAGTGCGTGTGCGCTTTGAAGAAGGTCAGCCGGTTGCCCTGAATGGCGTGGAATTCTCGGACCCCGTGGAATTACTGTTGGAAGCCAACCGCATCGGTGGCCGTCATGGCCTGGGCATGAGCGACCAGATCGAGAACCGCATCATTGAAGCCAAGAGCCGTGGCATCTATGAAGCTCCGGGCATGGCCTTGCTGCACATTGCCTACGAGCGTCTGGTTACCGGTATTCACAACGAAGACACCATTGAACAGTACCGCATCAACGGTCTGCGTCTGGGCCGTCTCTTGTACCAAGGTCGCTGGTTCGACCCACAATCCATCATGTTGCGTGAAACCGCCCAGCGTTGGGTGGCGCGTGCCGTGACCGGTGAAGTGACTCTGGAACTGCGTCGTGGTAATGACTACTCCATCCTGGACACCGTCTCGCCTAACCTGACATACAAGGCCGAGCGTCTGAGCATGGAAAAAGTAGATAGCATGTTCTCGCCACGCGACCGTATTGGTCAACTGACTATGCGCAATCTGGACATCGTCGATACACGCGACAAGTTGTTCACCTACACGCAGGTCGGCCTGTTGGCTCCTGCGGCAGGTTCGGCTGTTCCTCAGCTGAAAGACAGCAAGAAGTAAATGCTGATTCGGTGATCTGTACGGCTCCGAACAGGAGGCTATAAGCACAGATCCTAAGTCGCAGATCTAAACACCCCAATGCTTGTTTGATCAGGCATTGGGGTGTTTTTTATGTGTTCTGTGGGTGCATGTAGGGGATGGACTCGTCAAGCAGACGAGTTGATATTGGCTTAATCAATCAACGCGCCATCGGGTTCATGAAAGGCGAAGGGCCCTTCAAATTCTCCCACCGTGGCGGTATGCGTGACGATATGTCCTTGAGCATTCAAGGCATGAACTGCGTAGCCGGGAGGCTCCAGTGTCCATGCGGAGGCCGCATCGGGAGCCAGATCCAGGCAGACCTGATGGGCGACGGACGGTGCTGTGCAGGCAATGCTGCCACCAAAGCGAACTTGTATCGTGCGATGCAGGTGTCCGCTGATGACACGCTCTACATTGCTGTGACGACGCACCAGCTCCTCCAGTCGTTCTGCTCCCTGCAACAGGCCGATCTTGTCCATATGGCCGATCAAGGTTTGAAAGGGAGGGTGGTGCAGCGCAATGATTGTTGGACGATCTGGCTGCTGGTCCAGTTCGGCTGCCAGCCAATCTAACTGCTTTTCATCCAGGCTGCCCGCACTGGCACCTGCCACAGCGCTGTCCAGGGCGATTAGCCTTAATTCACCCATATCCACGCTATAACAAATAGGCCCGGCCTGGCCTAAATAACGATGTTTTGGAAAGCTCAGACGCAGTTGCTCCCTGTCATCATGATTCCCCGGCATCAAGTACACAGGTATGGGTGCCAAGGGTTCCAGCAAAGCCCGCAAGTGAGCATATTCTTGCGGTCTACCAAAATCGGTCAGATCACCCGTCAGTACAAGGGCATCCGGTTTTTGCGGTAGCGCCAGGACGTGAGCGATGGCGCGTACCAAATAGGGGGCGGTATTCAAGCGCCCGTAGGCCAGCCTGCCTTCTTCCCGGATATGCGGGTCTGTCATTTGAATAAGTAGTGTTTTCAGCATGTTTGATCGGGCCGCTCCTATCGAGGCGTTCCCTGAATAAGTGTTTTTTTGGCGAGTGGAGACGAGGCGTCTGATGGATAGACGGGGCAGTCCAACCGATGGCTTCAGGACGGCGCTATCGTGCCTGGCATCAGCGCGCTAAGTGGGATGTGAATGCCGACGCTACTGCCTATGACTGCTGGGTGATCGCGGTCCACTTCGGCAATCAGGGCGGCTTGGCCGTCCACGTCCAGCGTCAATTGAACCCGTCCTCCCAGGAAGCTGCGCTGTTTGACTCTGGCTCGCGCCCAGCCCGGCTGTGTGTTCATGCAAACGGTGATATCTTCTGGGCGCACCAGTAATTCTTGCGCACCGCGTAAGGCATCCGGGCAGGACAGGCTTAGACCCGCTAATTCCACTTCGTTGTTCAGCAGGCTTTGTTCATTTCGACGCAACACATTAACCCGCCCTAAAAACGTAGCCACAAAAGGATGGGCAGGGTGGCGGTACAGGCTTTCTCCATCCCCAATCTGGACGATGCGGCCTTCATGCATAACGGCCAGCCGGTCGGCAATAGCAAAGGCTTCTTGCTGGTCATGGGTAACATGAATAGCCGTAATACGCAGACGTCGTAGCAGTTCGGCCAACTCGTCTCGCAAGGACACTTTCAGTTTGGCGTCCAGCGCAGCCAAGGGCTCATCTAACAATAAGACGCGTGGTTGATTGGCAATGGCGCGGGCAATGGCCACTCTTTGTCGTTGGCCGCCGGACAAGGCGGAAGGAAGACGTTTTTCCAGGCCATTCAGACGCATTAAATCTACTAACTCACCTACCAGGCTTTGACGCTGCGCCTGTGCCACTCCTTTGATCTTTGGCCCATAGCCAATATTGGCCTCTACCGTCATAGTGGGAAATAGCGCGTAGTGCTGAAAGACCATGCCCACCTCGCGCTTCTCTATAGGTAGCTGTGTAACATCCTGAGCATCGAAGAAGATACGGCTGCCCGCGTCGGGCATCTCCAGTCCAGCGATGAGTCGTAGCAGCGTTGTTTTGCCACAGCCTGACGGGCCTAGCAGAGCCATGACTTCACCGGGGGCAATATCCAAGGTGCTGGGATGTAGGCCTCGGGTGCCGTCTGCATAGGTTTTGGCACAGTGCTCGATGCGCACCGGTATGTGTTTATGGTTCATTGTGTCTCTCCAGCAAGCGGGCCAGGGTTTGTAAGCCCCACAGCACGGGCAAAATAACCAGCATGAAAATCAGCGTGTAGGCTGAACCCACCTCAATGCGCATTGAGGCGTAGCTATCGGCCAGCCCCACCGGCAAGGTGCGGGTTAGTGGCGTGTGCAGCATCCAGGTCAGGTTGAACTCGCCCAAGGACAGGGTGAACACCATCAGGCTAGCTGCCACAATGGCCGGCAAAATGGCGGGCAGCAAAATGCCAAAAAAGATCTGAGTAAAGCTGGCCCCTAGCGATCGAGCGGCTTCTTCCAGATCCACCAGACTGCGTTTTTGCAGGGCTGCCGTCGTGGTACGCACCATAAAGGGCAAGGTAAAAACAATGTGTCCGACCAGAATGAACCAGAAGCTTTGGCGAAAGCCTTGCAGGGAACCGTAGGCCAGCAGCAAAGCCAGCGCGGAGGCCATTCCTGGCACGGCAACGGGCAAGGTCAAGAGTTCCTCAAACAAACGAGCCAGGCGGGAGCGGCTGCGTGCCAAGGCATAGGCGCACGGCACGCCCAGCAGGATGACGGCCAGTACGCAGAGTAAGGCCAGTTGCAGGGACAGCCAGACCGTACCGCCGTAGTTGGCCCAGACCTGTGCTACCCATTTCAAGGTCAGGCCGCTTTTCAGCCCCACACGGTAATTGTTGACCAGACCCGCCATGACGGAAAGTAGAATAGGCCCCAGCAAAAACAGTACGGTCAGCCCGGTGACGGCCAGCAAGAGGGGGGAAGGGCGATGCATGCCAGAAGAGGATCGTAGCGTCATGGCAACCTCACGCGCTGATAGACGGATCGCGCACCAGGCGGCGGGCCAGCCACAAGGTAAACCATGTCAACAGTCCCAATGAAATTGACAGGCTGGCTGCCAAGGTGAAATTCGCATAATTCGTGAATTCGTTATAAATGGTGATAGGCAAGACTTCGTAGCGGCTGGATAAGGTAAAGGCCGTGCCGAAGGCGCCCATTGAGGTGGCAAAAACGATGGCACCGCAAGAAAGTGAAGTGGGGGCCAACTCGGGCACCCACACATCTCTGGCGATCTGCCAGCGTGTTGCGCCACAGGAGCGCGCTGCTTCTTCCAGATTGGGATCAATGGACTGGGCTGCAGCGGTATAGGTCGCAATCGCTCTGGGCAGGGAAAAATACAGGTACGCCAGGAACAGGCCCAGCAAGCCATAGGCAAAGGTCACCCGCCCAAGGCCCAGCTCCTGGGTGATTTGCGCCAGCGCACCTTGTCGGCCACCCAACAAAATAATGAAAAAACCCACGATGACGCCGGGGAAGGAAAGAGGCAAAGTCATCAGTGAAAGCAGAAGCCGTTTTGCGGGTACACGATGCCGTGCCATTACGATCCCGACCATTGCGCCCAATACCAGGGTGGCCAAGGTGACAACAACGGACAGGGCGAGGGTTTGCAGTAAGGCTTGCAAGTAACGTCCCGAACTCAAGACGACCCAGTACGTTTTTATGCCGTCATGGGCAGGCAGCGCCAGCAACTGTGCCGCTGGCAACAACCAGAAAGCGGCGAAGAAGGCGAGAGCTGGGGCGGAGCACAGTGGCAGTAGGTAATGGCGTCGCATATGCTAACTCCAGGAAATACGGGGCAGAAAATGGCGGCTCGATGGCGTTCGAGGCCCCGATGTAGATGGTCCAGTCCAGGGAGCCGAACGCCTTGAATTCCGCTCTGCAGCAGGCCAGAGTGTGCTTGGCCCAGCCTGGGCTACAGAGTGAAATGGCTTAGCGAACCTCTGCCAGGTAACGCTCGGCAAAGGGTTTTTGGCCTTGTGCCATACGGTCATAGTCAACGGGTTTGGCGCGGGCATATTCGCTGTCGGGCAAGAAACGCGATTGCGCTTGCTCACTGACTGCGCTGCTACGAACGGGGCGCAAAAAAGCATTGGCCCAGATAGATTGGCCTTGCTCGGACAGGACAAAATCCAGTACTTTGCGGCCGTCATCGGCGTGCGGTGCCTTGTTCACTAGCGACATGACGTAGGGCACCACAATCGTGCCTTCTTGTGGAATGACGAAGGCCACGTCTTCCCCATCTTTGTACTGAGCGCGGTAGGCACTGAAGTCGTAATCGAGCAGGATCGGGATCTCACCGGAGATCAGGCGGGCATAGGCGGTTTGCTTGGGGACGATGGGATTGTTTTTCTGCAGCGCCTTGAACCAGTTGATAGCGGGGTCAAAGTTGTCCATATTGCCGCCCAAGGCTTCATTGATGGCAACGGCACCGACATAGCCAACGAAGGCAGAAGAGGGGTCCAGATAGCCGACCAAACCTTTGTACTCAGGCTTGAGTAAGTCTTCCCAGGACTTGGGCACAGGGGCATCGCCCAGGGCCGACTTGTTCACCATGATGCCCATGGTGCCCGAGTGGATGGCAAACCAATGGCCTTGTGGGTCTTTCAGGCCCTCGGGAATCTGCTCCCAGCCTTCGGGTTTGTAGGCTTGGGTTATGCCTTCTTTCTTGGCCTGAATGGCAAAGGTGATGCCCAGGTAGGTCACATCGGCCACCGGGTTGGCGGACTCCGCCACCAACTGCGCCAGCGATTGGCCCGAGTTCTTGTTATCTGGTGGCACGGTGATGCCGGTGTGCTGTTTGACCGCTTCGATCTGGCTGGCCCAGTCGGCCCATTCAGGGGGACAGTTGTAGCAAATGGCAGTCTGTGCGGCTGCGGCGCTAGCAAAAGTCATCAAGGCTAGTGGCAGTGCCACACGGCCCGCCAGTGAACTCAGAATATGTTTCATGATCCATCACTCCAGTCAGTGAGTTGTGTCTAGAAAAAAGCCCGTCAAGGCGTAAGAGCAGGGTCGTTGCGGGAATCATTCCCTCGGGAAAAGGGGGCTGCATCAAGGATGCGCATCGGGAGGAAAAGGACAGGGGGCGCAGGATTCACCTGGGTCAAAGCGGTGTGGCAAGAGCACCGAAGCTTGGGTAGGCACGGCTTCTTGTCGTTTCACGGCGGTCAACAGCAAGCCTACGCATTGCCGGCCGATTTCTTCATTAGGCTGAACGATGGTGGCCGGGCGGGGAAAGAGGTCCGCCCCGATGCCAATGCCATCGAAACCGACCACGCTGATGTCCTGGGGGATACGCAGCCCGATTTGTTGGGCGGTTCGCATGCAGCGCATGGCAATCAGATCATTGGAGCCAATCAGGGCTGTGGGCCTGTGCGCCTGACGCAAGAGCGTGGCGACATCAGCCAGATGAGTTCCTGCCCGCGTGTCGCCAGGCTGTGCATCTGTCTGGCTTGTGCCTTTTGCTGGGGCCTGGTCCATGAAAGGCACCTCCAGCAATGCAAGAGGCCGCAGCCCGGCCTGTTCCATACCTCGGGTGTATCCACGGCTGCGCTGTTGGGCTCGATCGGAAACGTGCAAGTGTCCCGTCACCATCGCAATCCGGTGGTGGCTTCCGGCCACAAGGTGGGCGATCAAGTCGATCATGGCCTGCTCGCCGTCTACGGTCACGCAAGGGTGATCCGGGTGCTGGTTATAGGCCAGCACATAGGGGCAGGTCGTCTTGCTTAGTCGGGCCAGAGCGGGAGAGGAGGCGGGATTGGATACCACCAGCACGATGCCTTCCACATTGCTGGCCAGCAGCAAGGCGACTGCCTGGGATTCGCGTTCGATGTGGTAATCGGTAAAAAACGGCAGGATGGCATAGCCACCCTGGGCAGCCGTATCGGCAATACCTTTAAGGCATTCTGCAAAGACCGGGTTAAGCAGCGTCGGCAAGATCACACCGATCACACGACTACGCTGGCTGCGCAGACTGCGGGCAGATGCATTAGGTTCATAACCCATAGCCTGGATGGCGGCCTGCACGCGCAGCAAGGTTTTTGCGCCTACCTTTTCTGGCTCGTTCAGTGCGCGCGACACGGTGGCCACGGACACCTCCGCCGCTTTGGCAACATCCAGGATTCCAACTGTAGCCATGACACCCAGCCGTCAAAATGAAAACGATTACATTTGAGCAAAGCTATATGTCAGGCAAATGACGCCCCGTGATTTTTTGACCAGTGAACGAGTGATCGTCTGAGCTGGTTTGGGGCCTGTCCGGCGACCCTTTGCCGCCACAGCGCTTCTGTCTGCACGTCACAATCCATATGCCGTCTTTATACGCAGACCATTAAACACTGCTCTGAATTTACGCCGCCAATCCTAGACTTGATCTGTCTGCTGCTGGTCAGCATTACTAGGAGGCGGGGATGAGTGCGTCCTTTTTTACAGTTCTGTCGGGCGGCGTTGCCCTGGGGCTATTTATCTATTTGTTCTATGCCTTGCTTAGGGCCGAAAATTTTTGATTTCGGGCTCCCTAAACGTTCATTGTTTGGAACAGGTGTGCAAATGAGTGATGTTCTATTTCTAACGGTGCTGTTTGCGTTTTTTGCGATGGCGATCGGATTTGTTCTTGGTCTTGAGAGACTGTAAGAGGGGCTGTCATGCTGGATGATCTGATGCAGTTCCTGATTGTTTTGGCCGTCTCAACGGTCTTGCTGGTGGTGGCGGGCAAGTGGATTGCCCATCTTTTTAGCAGTCCGAATCACGGCGTGATCGAGCGTGGCACGTATAGGCTGTTGGGGGTGAACCCAGACGAGAAAATGTCCTGGAAGCGATATGGTCTGGCGCTTTTGCTGAGCAATGCCGCCATGTTGCTTCTAGGATATGTTCTTTTGCGTGTGCAGGCGTGGATTCCTGGCGACAGCTTGCAGCGGGCGGCGCAATCTCCAGACCTGGCCTTTAACACCGCCGTGTCGTTTACGACGAATACCAATTGGCAGGCGTACTCGGGTGAATCCAGCCTGTCCAACTTCTCTCAAATGGCGGCGATCACTTTTTTGATGATGATCAGCGCCACGACGGGTCTGGCGGCAGCGGGTGGCTTTATACGTGGTTTAAGTCGTAAAAATACGGCCGATATCGGCAACTATTGGGTGGACTTCACCCGTGCCTTGTACCGTTTGCTTTTGCCCTGCAGCTTTTTGCTGGCCTTGCTCTATATCTGGCAAGGCATGCCGCAAACACTGACTGCGGAAGTGGTGGTCAATACGTTGGAAGGCCTCAAGCAACACATTATTCTTGGGCCCGTGGCCAGCTTCGAGAGTATCAAACACATCGGTACAAATGGGGGCGGTTTCTTTGGTATGAATGCCGCCCATCCTTTTGAAAACCCTACGCCCTTGACCAACACCGTGCACATGCTGAGCATGTTGCTGGTGCCCTCGGCCCTGGCCTACGCCTTTGGCTCCATGCTGGGGCGGCGCAGCCAGGGTTGGGCCTTCTTTGCTGCATTCCTGGTGATGTTCATTGGCTTTCTGTCCTTGATCTACAGCGCCGAGCAGGCGGGCAATCCCTTGCTGAGCTCGTTGGGTGTCGATCAAACCCAAAGTAGCACTATGGGGGGCGGCAATCTGGAGGGCAAAGAATTGCGTTTTGGGGTGGCGCAAAGCAGCTTGTTTGCCACGGTGACCACGGCAGCAACGACGGGCTCGGTGGACGCCATGCATTCTTCCTTGACGCCCCTGGGTGGCCTGGTGCCGATTGCACAAATGATGCTGAACAACGTCTTTGGTGGGATTGGAGTGGGCTTCATCAGCCTGGTCAGCTATGCCATTTTGACGGTGTTTCTGGTGGGCATGATGATAGGGCGCAGCCCCGAGTTTCTAGGCAAGAAGATCGAGGCGCGGGAAATGAAGTTCGTGATGCTGGCCATGCTGGCGCACGCATTCAGCATCCTGGGCTTTACCGCGCTGGCCAGCGTGCTGCCATCGACCATGGACAGCCTGTCCAATATGGGGCCGCATGGTTTTAGCGAAGTCTTGTATGCCTATACCTCGGGGACGGCCAATAACGGCTCTGCCTTCGCGGGCTTTAACGCCAATACGCCATTTTTCAATACGACGATAGGGCTGGCCATGCTGGTCGGACGCTACCTGACCTTGCTGCCTTTGCTGGCCTTGGCTGGCGTACTGGCAGCTAAAAAAGCCGTACCTGCCGGCCCTGGAACCTTGTCGACGGCCACTCCCTTGTTTACCGGTTTGCTGATTTTTGTGGTCCTGGTGGTGGGAGGGCTTACTTTCATGCCCGCGCTGGCCTTGGGGCCGATTGTGGAGCATTTGCTGATGCTCGATGGAATTACTTTTTGAGGTTTGACTGCCATGTCTACACCACACTTTATGGTCTTAGTGCCAGCCGCATCGACGTTGAAAAGCTTGCTGCGCCCTGCATTGGTGTCTGCCGCCTTTTTTATGCTCTTGACCGGCATTGCCTATCCTTTGGCGACCGCGATGTTGGGGACGGCCCTTTTCCCTGAACAGGCCAAAGGCAGTCTGATTCAGCGCGATGGCCACGTCGTGGGTTCGCGCCAGATTGGTCAGTACTTTAGTCAGCCTCAGTACTTTCATGGCCGCCCCAGTGCAACCTTAGGGGCTGATCCGGCCGACCCATCCCGCAGCCTCGCCCAGCCTTATAACGCGGCTGCCAGCGGGGCCAGTAATCAGGGTGTGCTTAGCCAAAGTCTGCTTGAGGCCGTGGCCGAGCGTAGCAAAGCCTATCGCGTGATGAATGGTCTGGCAGACGATGCAAAGGTGCCGGTTGATGCGGTGACGGCATCGGCCTCCGGTCTGGATCCTCATATTTCCATTGCCAATGCCCGCCTGCAAGCCGCCCGGGTCGCCAGGGTACGTGGCATGTCGCTTGCCCAGGTTCAGGTACTGCTTGATCGCTACACCAGTGGCCGTCAGTTAGGCGTGTTGGGCGAACCTCGCGTGCAGGTCTTGGAGCTTAATCTTGCGTTGGATATGGCTAAGGCCGTCCAGCCTGCAGTGCGTTAGGAGCAGGTGTCATTATGTCTATTACTGATCTGAAGGCTTCGCAAGAGGCAGAGCGCTCGACGACGTTTAGGGCCTTGCCTTGGGGCACGGTCTGCAAGGATGCCTTTAAAAAACTGTCTCCACGTGTTCAGTTCAAAAACCCGGTGATGTGCGTGGTGTATCTGGGCAGCATCGTGACCAGCTTGCTGGGCGTGCAGGCCTTGATGGGGCAGGGCGAGGCGCCCGCTGGGTTTATTTGGGCTGTCGCCGCTTGCTTGTGGTTTACGGTGTTGTTCGCCAATGCGGCAGAGGCAGTGGCAGAGGGGCGTGGCAAGGCGCAAGCCGACGCGCTACGCTCTACTCGCAAGCGCGTCATGGCAAAAGTCTTGAAAGACCCTGCACGCGATAGTCGATCCTGGCCTGTACCCAGCGACGAGCTGGTGCCCGGTGCCTATGTGCTGGTTGAAGCAGGGCAGATTATTCCGGCTGATGGCGAAGTCTTGCAGGGAGCGGCCTCAGTGGATGAGTCCGCCATTACCGGGGAATCTGCGCCAGTTATCCGCGAGTCGGGTGGGGACTTTTGCTCGGTAACGGGCGGCACTCGTGTTCTGTCGGACTGGCTGGTGATGCAGGTGACGGCCAAGCCGGGCGAGGCTTTTCTTGACCGCATGATTGCTATGGTGGAAGGGGCCAAGCGTGGCAAGACGCCCAATGAGATTGCCTTAAACATCCTGCTGGTGGCGTTGACGCTGATTTTTCTATTGGTCTGCGTCACTTTATTGCCTTTCTCCAGCTTTGCGACGACCCTGACCGGTGCAGGATCGCCAGTTACGATCACCGCCTTGATTGCCTTGCTGGTGTGTTTGATCCCGACCACTATCGGCGCTTTGTTGTCCGCAGTGGGAGTCGCGGGGATGAGCCGCATGATGAAGGCCAATGTGCTGGCCAGCTCCGGTCGCGCTATTGAGGCTGCAGGCGATGTAGACGTGTTGCTGCTGGACAAGACGGGCACGATCACCTTGGGCAATCGGGAAGCCTCGGCATTTTTACCGGCGCCGCAAGTATCTGAACAAGTCTTGGCGGATGCGGCCCAGTTGGCCTCGTTGGCGGATGAGACCCCGGAAGGCCGATCCATTGTGGTGCTGGCCAAGCAGCTTTTCAATTTGCGGGGCCGTGAACTGCAAGGGGCACAGACTATTGCCTTTAGTGCCCATACCCGAATGAGCGGGATTGATATCGATGGTCGCCAGATCCGTAAAGGGGCAGCGAGCACGATGCGTTCGCACATTGAGTCACAGGGGGGCGTATTTCCTCGCGAGCTGGATACCTTGGTGAATGATGTCGCCCGACGGGGCAGCACGCCACTGGTGGTGGCGGAAGGCAATAAGGTGCTGGGTGTGGTGGAACTCAAGGACATTATTAAAGGCGGCATCAAGGAGCGCTTTGCTGAGCTGCGTGCCATGGGTATCAAGACGGTCATGATTACCGGCGATAACAAACTGACGGCAGCGGCTATTGCGGCGGAAGCCGGGGTTGATGACTATTTGGCCGAGGCCACACCCGAGGACAAGCTGCAACTGATTCGCCGCTATCAGGACGAAGGGCGTTTGGTCGCTATGACTGGCGACGGCACTAACGATGCTCCTGCGTTGGCACAGGCGGATGTGGCCGTGGCAATGAATAGTGGCACCCAGGCGGCCAAAGAGGCGGGCAATATGGTGGATCTGGATAGCAACCCTACCAAGCTGCTGCGCGTGGTCGAGGTGGGCAAGCAGATGATCATGACACGCGGTGCTTTGACTACCTTCAGTATTGCCAACGATCTGGCCAAGTACTTTGCCATTATTCCCGCTGCCTTTGTGGTGACCTATCCCGCATTGGGGGCCTTGAATGTCATGCAGCTGCATAGTCCGGCTTCCGCCATTTTGTCAGCGGTGATTTTTAATGCCTTGATTATCATCGCCTTGATTCCCCTGGCCTTGAAGGGTGTCAAATACCGAGCCGAACCCGCCAGCCGCCTGCTAAAGCGCAACTTGCTGATTTATGGTCTGGGAGGGCTGATCGCGCCCTTTATAGGTATCAAACTGATTGATTTGCTGCTGACTCCCTTTTTTGGATAAGAGCGTAAGATCAATAGCAATTTTCTGGATGGAGTGCACAGATCCATGTCGCTTGAGGATAGGCCAGACCCGGATGAGCTGCTGCAGGTGGTGGGCGAGGATCCGCATCAGCCGCGCCGCGGGCAGCTGAAGATATTCTTTGGAGCCTGTGCGGGCGTGGGTAAAACCTATGCCATGCTCCGGGCCGCCCATCAGCGTCAGGCCGAAGGTGTGGCGGTTGCCATCGGCCTGGTAGAGACGCATGGCCGGCAAGAAACGCAGGCTTTGACGCAAGGTTTGCCTGTTTTGGCGCGTAGGGAGTATCAGCGTCAGGGGCGGGTGGTGACAGAGTTTGATCTGGATGCTGCCCTGGCTTCGGGCTATCAGCTCTTGCTGGTGGACGAGTTGGCGCATTCCAACTTAGAGGGCAGCCGCCATACCAAGCGTTGGCAGGATGTGGAAGAGCTGTTGGATGCCGGTATCGATGTGTATACCGCGTTGAATGTGCAGCATTTGGACAGTCTCAATGAGGTGGTGGGCGGCATTGTCGGAGTCCGTGTTCGGGAGACCGTACCCGACCGGATTTTTGACCGGGCTGCCGACGTGCTGCTGGTGGATTTGCCACCCGATGACCTCTTGGCCAGACTCAATGCGGGCAAGGTTTATCTGGCTGACTCGGTCGCGCAGGCCCGCCAGAACTTTTTTCGTCGTGGCAATCTGATTGCTCTACGGGAGCTGGCTCTGCGCCGGGTGGCCGACCGGGTCAATGCTGATGTGCATGTCTACCGGATTTCCCATGCCATACGAACGGTCTGGCCGACCCGCGAGCTATTAATGGTGTGCGTCAATGCTGATAGCGCCCAGGAAGCCTTGATTCGGGAGGGCGCACGCCTCGCGCAGCAGCTTCAGACGCCCTGGATCGTGCTGCATGTGGATACGCCGCAGGAAAGTGGTCAGATCAAGGCGCAGGAAGCTTTGGTTCGTCTGGCGGCCAGTGCACAACATGCGGGTGCGGAATTTGCCAATCTGGCTGGACAGGATGTGGCGCATACGATTCTGGCCTATGCCCGCCAACGCAATGCCACCAAGTTGATTCTGGGTAACTCCTCCGCACACTCTGTCTTGCCTTGGCGGACCAGCCTGTCTGAGCGTCTTGCTCGCAGCAACCCGGAAATTGGATTGCTGTTGGTGCGCATAGAAGGGGGGCAGCGACCCATACGACCTCTGGAACTGGAGCCAGCCATGGCCCAGGGCAAAGCCTTATCGATTGCTTCGGTGGTCTGCGTCATTACGGCAATCCTTGCCAAGCAATTGCTGCCATTTTTCGAGCTTTCCAATGTGATCATGCTGTTTTTGATCACGGTGGTGTTTATCGCCCTGCGCTTGGGGCGACTGGCCGGCGTCTGGGCATCCTTATTGTCGGTGGCGTTTTTTGACTTCTTTTTTGTCGAGCCACGCTATTCCTTTTCGGTGACTGACACTCAATATGTGTTTACCTTCGGTGTCATGCTGGGGGTTGCGCTGATTATTGGCCAGTTGGCCGCCAAGCTGCAGGCCGAGGCCAGAGCAGCACGTGATGGTGAACGCCGTGCTGCTGCCTTGACGCGTGTTAGTCGGGATCTGGCTGGGGCGCTGGCTTTGGAGCAAGTCTTGGCGGTATGTCGGGATACGCTGGAGCCTTTATTCGAGATGCAGGTGGTATTGGTAGTGCCAGATCAGCAGAATCAGTTAGTGGCTACCCGCCACACGGAGTTTGTTGAGCTTTCGGTGGCGCAATGGGTTTTTGAGCATATGGAACCCGCCGGCAATGGTACTGAGACCTTGAGTGGTGCTAGCGCCTTGTATCTGCCCCTTAAAGGCCCGATGGCTCCGCGTGGTGTGCTGGTGGTTCAGTCTGGGGGCGCCGCTTCTTTGGGAACGCCGGATGGACGGCGCTTGCTGGATGCTTGCTGCTTTACGCTTGCGCAGGCTTTGGAGCGCATTCACTACGTCGAGATCGCTCAGGATACGGTGCTGCGCATGGAGGGGGAGAAAATGCGCAACACCCTTTTATCTGCTGTTTCGCACGATTTACGGACCCCCTTGACGGTTATTCGAGGGCTGGCTGAAACCTTGGAACAGCCCAAGGGCTTGAGCGAAACAGAGCGTTGTGACATTGCCCGTTCCATACGTATTGAGTCCGATGAGCTGCGCCGTCAGGTGTCCAATCTGCTGGACTTGGCTCGTATGCAAAGTGAAGGGGTCAAGCTGCATAAAGAGTGGCATGCTCTGGGTGAAATCGTGGGTATTGCGCTTGGTCGTTGCGCAGCAGCCTTGCAGCCCCGCAAAGTGCTGACCGAGTTTGCGGCTGATCTGCCTTTGGTCGAGGTCGATGGTGTCTTGCTGGAAAGGGTGGTGACGAATCTGCTGGATAATGCCGCCAAATACACGCCCAAGAACAGCACCATCTCTTTGCGCGGGCAGTGCTCTGGCCAGTCCATGTATCTCTTGATCAGTGATGATGGGCCCGGTTTGCCGCCGGGCGATCCCGAGCGTTTGTTTGACACCTTTACGCGGGGGCAGAAAGAGTCCTCGGTTGCCGGGGTTGGCTTGGGTTTGGGCTTGTGTCGAACGATTATTGCTGCGCATGGTGGTACGATCAGCGCCAAGCCGCGTCTGCCTCATGGGGTGATCTTTGAGATTCGCCTACCCTGGCAAGCGGCTCCCCGTATGGATAGTGACGAGTTACTGACATGAACAAAGCCCAGATACTGATTGTCGAGGATGAGGCTAATATCCGTCGTTTCGTGCGGATTGCTTTGGAGCAGGAGGGCATGTCAGTTATTGAGGCCAGCACTCTGGCGCAGGCACGTATGGATGCGGCAACCCGACGCCCTGATTTGATGATTGTGGATTTGGGATTGCCAGATGGTGATGGCAAAGATTTGATTCGTGATCTGCGTAGCTGGGTCTACTCGCCCATTCTGGTTTTATCCGCGCGGGAGAGGGAAGAAGAAAAAGTGGCCGCGCTGAATGCTGGGGCGGATGATTATCTGGTCAAACCCTTTGGGGTACCGGAGCTATTGGCTCGAATCCGGGCCTTGTTGCGGCGTTCTCAGCTAGTCCCGAATGTTCAGGCGGCCTCGTCGCGGGTTCGATTTGGTGGCGTTAGTGTGGATCTGGCGTCCCATGAAGTCGCTCGTGACGGGGAGGTCGTGCATTTGACGCCCATCGAGTTTCGTCTGCTGACCGCTCTGATTCGAGGCCATGGCAAGGTGCTGACGCATCAGCACTTGCTGCATGAAACCTGGGGGGCGGCGTATTCAGATCGGCCTCATTACCTGCGGGTGTACATGATGCAACTACGTCAAAAACTGGAGCAGGATGCCGCGCAGCCTAAGTATTTGCTGACAGAGCTGCAAGTTGGGTATCGATTAGCGGGTCTGGAGGTCGCAGAGTAGGACGGGCGTGTTGCGTTGATAATCTGCAGCACAGCACGGGGGGAATAGTCTGGGCGCTGTGTCAGCACCGTATCGCGGGAATATTAAACGGAGCAGTAGCAGAGTGTCGCTTTTATCAAGGAGGAGGAATCCCCCCGTATTTAGATGCTCTTCAAGCGCTTATTTAATGATTGCCATTAGGTTTATCTGTGTCGCTGCCGCATTAAAAAAGGGATGCTAAGCATCCCTTTTTTCATTCATGGGCAGTTTGCCCTGGGTAGGAGCGCTTAGGCTTCCAGAGGTCCCAGAATCAAGAATTCCATCAATGCCTTTTGTACGTGCAGGCGATTTTCTGCTTCATCCCAGACCACGCTTTGTGGGCCGTCAATGACTTCGCCAGTGACTTCCTCGCCACGGTGGGCGGGCAAGCAGTGCATGAAGATCGCGTTGGGATCGGCCACGTCCATCATTTCCTGATCGACACGCCAATCGGCAAAGGCCTTGCGGCGCTCTTCGTTCTCGTCTTCGTAGCCCATGCTGGTCCACACGTCGGTGGTGACCAGGTGCGCGCCTTTGCAGGCTTCCAGTGGGTCGTCGAATTCACGCAGAATGCTGGAGTTCGGGTTACCGGTACGGTCTGCTTCCAGGTGATAGCCGTTAGGCGCTGACACGTGCAGGGTGAAGCCTAGAATTTCAGCCGCCTGCAGCCAGGTGTAAGCCATATTGTTAGCGTCACCAATCCAAGCCACGGTCTTGCCCTTGATATCGCCACGGTGTTCGATAAAGGTGAAGATGTCGGCCAGAATTTGGCAGGGATGAAATTCGTTGGTCAGGCCATTGATGACCGGCACACGCGAGTGGGAGGCAAAGCGCTCCAGACGGGTCTGCTCGAAAGTACGAATCATGACGATATCGACCATGCGGGAAACCACGCGGGCGGTATCTTCAATGGGTTCGGAGCGGCCCAACTGCGAGTCGGTGGTGGTCAGGTGAATGACCGAACCGCCCAACTGATACATACCGGCTTCAAACGAAACCCGGGTACGGGTACTGGCTTTTTCAAAAACCATCGCCAGGGTGCGGTCGTGCAATGTGTGGTGCGGCTGATAGCGTTTGAACTTGTCTTTGATCAGGCGTGCGCGGTCCAGCACATATAAAATTTCGTCGTGAGAAAAGTCGCGAAATTGCAGAAAGTGCCGAAGCGGCCCTGCTTGCACGATGGCATCCATAAAAAAATCCAACGAATAAAGAAAGTAATCTTAACCTGTCCGGCTATTTAGAGCAAAGACAGCCCAAGCAAAGGACGGTCTAACTGCCTGATTTTGGAATAAATTGATCACTCAAAGCAATGACTGGCAATAAATTGTCAAGCGGCTAATTTCTTGAATCCCAGGCTTTGCGTGGCCGCGATCGGATACAATGCGGGGCAAGAAAGGAAAAGGTGCAGCAGACCTGAACTGCACGATTAGCCATTAATTGTTATGACAGAGCCAGTGAAGCAACTTGTTATCCATGGTGTGACCCGGCAGGATCAGCGGTTTCGTCCCAGTGATTGGGCCGAGCGCTTGGCCGGTGTAATGTCCCAGTTTCGTCCTGCAGGGGCGATGGGTGGTCATCTGACTTATTCGCCCTATGTGGTGCCGCGTTTGATTGACGGTGTGCGGTGTGTTGTCGTGGATGCACGCCTGCGAGAGCTGGAACCTTTGGCCTGGAAATTCGTTTGTGGCTTTGCAGACGACAATAATTTAAAAATCACCGGCATTGATCCTGAAAATATGGACCCGGTCGACTCTTGAGCACAAACCTGGCCTGAGCAGTATGTCGCCACCGCGAAAACGATAGGCGACATGGCTGTTCTAGACGCTTAGCGGTGTCAGTACCTTACCGGTTTTTTGATACTGCAAAATATTTTCCAGCGTCAGTGTCAACATGGCTTCGCGCGTTTCTACCGTAGCGCTGGCCGTGTGCGGTGCCAATACCACTTGATTCAGATCGCGTAGCGCCTGGGGTACCTGGGGTTCGTTCTCGAATACATCCAGCCCGGCAGCGCCCAGACGTCCTTCTTGCAGGGCAGCGATCAGCGCGCTTTCATCGACCACACTACCGCGAGCAATATTGACCAGAATGCCTTTCGGGCCCAACGCATTCAGTACGTCGATATTGATCAGTCCGCGCGTCTCGTCTCCGCCGACTGCAGCAATCACCATAATGTCAGCCCAATCGGCCAGCTCAATTAAAGAGGGCTCATAGTGCCAGGCCACATCGTGCCGTGGGCGACGATTGTGGTAGCGCAACTCCATATCAAAACCACTGGCACGGCGGGCAATCGTCTGGCCAATCCGGCCCAGGCCCACAATACCCAGTTTCTTGCCGCTGACACGAGTGCCCAGCCCAAAGCCGTTGGGGCGATCCCACAGGCCGGCACGGACATAGCGGTCGGATTCAGTAAGGCGTCGGGCGGCATCCAGCATCAAAGCCCAGGCCATATCGGCCACGCAATCGTTAAGAACATCGGGGGTGGTGCTGACTTGTATGCCACGCTGTTTGGCGGCATGGATGTCGATAGAGTCGTAGCCTACGCCTACGCTGCAAATCGCTTTCAAAGCGGGCAGACGGTCCATTAAGGAGGCGGGGGTAGGGGTGACCGCGCTGGTCAGTAGAATCTGGACGCGCTCAATCTGTTGGGCAGAGAGTTCTGTCAGGTCTTGAAAGGCAAGGCGCTCGAAGTGACGGTCGATATCGTCAAAAGAGGGGTGCTGGGCCAAAGATGCCAGTTGCAGCACGATGGGACGTGTCATGGGGACTCACTAATGAAAAAGCAAATCCATAACTTAGCATGATTGGCCTGCGTGTCCAGGCAATGGTTTTGTGGCTAATAAAAAAGGGGTGCTTAGCACCCCTTTTCTAACTGGTTTTTAGGCCAGAGCCGATTAAACCATTAAAAATCTTTTGCAATCAGGCCAAAGCCTTGACAGCGCTAGACAGGCGGCTCTTGTGGCGGGCAGCCTTGTTCTTGTGAATGATGTTCTTGTCGGCAACGCGGTCAATGATGCTGGTCGCTTTGCGGAAAACTTCGTTAGCAGCGGTTTTGTCACCGGCTTCGACAGCCTGGCGAACGCGCTTGATAGCGGTACGCAGCATGGAACGGATGCTGGCGTTGTGTTTGTTACGAGCCACTGCTTGGCGGGCGCGCTTGCGCGCTTGTGCGGTATTAGCCATGTTTTTAGTAAAGCCTAAGTTTTAAAGTTTAATCGGCAAAGACAATTATTCTAGGACACTACGCCCGCTTTGTAAAGTAAGAGGGTCGAATGCCTACGATAAACAACATACCGAAATAGGAAATACCGCTGGCAAGCAACACCCCGCTCAGATAAAGCACGCGCAGCAAGGGCGTGATTCCCAGGGCGATCCAGTCGATATAGTGCTGGGCCAGCCAGAGCACAAGGGCCAGGGCGCCCAGGGCAGGGAGGATCTTCAGAAGAAAACGTAACCAGTCATGATTGGGCTGGTAAATCCCCCGTTTGAGCAACATCACCAGCAAGGTCAGGGCATTGACGATGGCTCCCAGGCCAATCGACAGTGCCAGTCCGGCATGGGCGAAAGTGGGGACCAGCAGCAGATTAAACAGCTGCGTAATGATCAGCACTCCAATTGCAATACGTACCGGAGTGCGTATGTCCTGGCGAGCGTAAAAGCCGGGGGCCAAAATCTTGATGGCCAGCAAACCGACCAGACCCACAGAATAGGCACCCACTGCCAGCTTAGTCTGTGCAACGTCAGCGGCTGCAAATGCACCATAGTGGAACAAGGTGGCCACCAGACCATCGGACAGCAAGGCCATGCCCAGAGCGGCTGGCAGACCTAGCAGCAAAACCAGACGCAAACCCCAGTCCAACAGGGCGCTGTAGTGTTTATCGTCTTTGCCTGCATGTGCGGCAGACAGCTTGGGCAGCAAGACGGTGCCCAGCGCCACGCCCAGCAGGGCAGTGGGAAATTCCATCAGACGGTCGGCGAAGGACAGCCAGGTCACGCTGCCGGACTGTAGCCAGGTGGCGATATTGGTATTAATCAAAAGAGAAATCTGCGCCACCGATACACCCAAAATAGCAGGCAGCATCTGCTTCAGAATGCGTTGCACGATAGGGTCACGGCGCGCCTCGCCCAGGCGAAATGACAGGCGCGGCAAGAGGCCCAGGCGGGCCAGGGCAGCCCATTGCACCAGCAATTGGGCCAGACCACCGACCATCACACCGATAGCCAGGGCATAAATCGGGATTTCCATGTGCTGGACCAGAAACAGGCTGGCGGCAATCATGGACAGATTCAGCAGAATGGGGGTGAAGGCCGGAACCGCAAAGCGGCTCCAGGTATTGAGTACGGCAGAAGCAAAGGCCACCAGCGACATGCAGATGATGTAGGGGAACATCAGGCGCGTCATGGTGATGGCGGCCCCAAACTCGGTTTGCCGCTCGGGGGAGGTCAAGCCGCTGGCCATGGCGCTGACTACCCAGGGGGCAGCCACAATACCAATCGCCGTGACCACCATGACGGCAACGGTCAACAGCAAGGCGACCCGATCCAGCAATTGCTGGACCTTGTCGGGCTCGTGCTCTTTGCGAACTTGTCCCAGGATGGGTACAAAAGCCTGCGAGAACGCCCCTTCTGCAAACAGGCGGCGCAGCAAATTGGGAATGCGAAACGCCACCCAGAAGGCATCAGTAAGCGGGCCCGCCCCGAAGGCGCGGGCAATCAGAATATCGCGTGCCAGTCCGGTAATGCGAGACAGCAGCGTCAGGCCACTAATCGTGGCCGCCGAGCGAAACAAACCCATTGGAGCCGATACAGAAAGTTATTTTGGTGCCATGCGAATGGCGCCATCCAGACGGATAGTTTCGCCATTGAGCATTTCATTGCTGATAATGCTGTGCACCAGTTGGGAGAAATCGTCGGGACGACCCAGGCGAGACGGGAAGGGAATGCTGGCAGCCAGCGAGTCCTGAACTTCCTGAGGCATGGCAAACATCATGGGGGTGCCAAAGATGCCGGGAGCAATCGTCATGACGCGGATGCCAGTTTGCGCCAGATCGCGTGCCAGGGGCAAGGTCAAACCCACGACGCCCGCCTTGGAGGCACCGTAAGCGGCCTGACCAATTTGGCCGTCATAGGCAGCGACAGACGCGGTATTGATCAGCACGCCACGCTCACCTGATGGCTCGGGAGTGTTGTTGCTCATGGCAGCAGCAGCCAGACGACACATATTGAACGTGCCGACCAGATTGATCATGACGGTTTTCTGGAACAGGTCCAGCGTGTGGGGGCCATTGCGTCCCACGGTGCGCGAGGCAGGGGCCACGCCAGCACAGTTGATCAGGCCAAACAGGGGGTGGGCACTGTCCTGGCAAGCCAGGTCTACAACGGCCTGGGCGTCTTGCTCCGAGGTCACATCACAGCGCTGATAATGTTGGCCCAGTTCTTTGGCCAGCGCCTGACCGGCTTCGTCCTGAATGTCGGCGATCACCACGCGGGCGCCGTTTTCAACCAGCATCCGTACGGTGCCTGCGCCCAAACCAGATGCGCCGCCCGTGACAATAAATGTTTTCTTATTGATTTGCATGAGCTTGTCTCCCTTGAATAATAAACAACCGGCCCTTTTGGGGCCGGTTGAAATCTAGACTTACTTAGCTTGCCAGGGCGTCGACAATGCGCTGGCGGATCTCATCAACGCTGCCCACGCCGGAAATCTTGCGATAGGCCGGAGCCTGTGGGTCGCCGGTGGCTGACCATTGCGAGTAGTAATCGACCAGAGGGCGGGTCTGCTCGCGATAGACAGACAGGCGATGGCGTACGGTTTCTTCGCGGTCATCTTCGCGCTGGAGCAAGGGCTCGCCCGTCACATCATCTACACCGGGGGTTTTGGGTGGATTGAAGGTAACGTGGTAGCTACGACCGCTGGCAGCGTGAATACGACGGCCGCTCATGCGTTCGATGATGCTTTCTTCGGGTACGTCGATTTCGATCACGAAGTCCAGTTGGACATTGGCATCCTTCAAAGCATCTGCTTGAGGAATCGTACGAGGGAAACCGTCGAACAGGTAGCCGGGCTCACAGTCGTCAGCTTGCAGGCGATCGCGAACCAGTCCGATGATCAGGTCATCCGAAACCAGGCCGCCGGCATCCATAATTTTTTTGGCTTCTACACCCAGCGGGGTTTGGGCTTTGACAGCGGCACGCAACATATCGCCCGTGGAAATTTGTGGAATACCAAATTTCTCGGTAATGAAAGCAGCTTGAGTGCCTTTGCCGGCACCAGGGGGCCCGAGCAGTATTAGTCGCATGAATTCCTCCAGGAAATGCGTCGATCCGATTCTCGCTTCAGTATGATGCAATGCAGCATATTTCGCGCATTTTTTATTCGGACAGAGCAGAAAAAAGATCTTTTATAACCGATTTGCGAAGTGAGCGCGTACTCTTTCCAGGTCTTGCTCGGTGTCTACCCCGGCTGCAGGAATCGCCTGAAGACGGTGAACCATAATCTGGAAGCCGTTTTCCATGGCTCGCAACTGCTCCAGGGACTCGAAGTGCTCCAGCGGCCCACGCGGTAGCTGGGCGTACTGCTGCAAGAAGCGATTTCGGTAAGCGTAAAGGCCGATATGGTGCAATGCGGGAAGTCCGTCGGCCAGCAGCTGTTCGCCGCCCGCCAGGGCATCACGGGCCCAGGGCATAGGGGCGCGGGAGAAATACAGGGCGCGGCCCTGCAGGTCGCACACCACCTTGACGGCATTGGGATTGAACAACGTTTCGGCGTTCTTGATAGGCGCAGCCAGAGTGGCGATATCGGCTTGCGTGCTGCGGGCCAAAAGCTCGGCAGCTGCATTGATATGCTCGGGCAGAATCAGGGGTTCGTCGCCTTGCACATTGACGACGATTTCGTCCTCAGACAGTTCCAGCAGGCGGGCGGCTTGAGCCAGACGATCCGTACCGGTCGGATGCTCCGCATCGGTCAGCAGGGCCAGGAAACCATGAGCTTGCACCGCCTCCAGCACAGCTTGCGAGTCCGTTGCTACCCAGACTTGGCGTGCGCCACTAAGCGCAGCTTGCTGAGCACAACGCACGATCATGGGTTGGCCAGCAATGTCGGCCAGCGGTTTGTTGGGCAAGCGGGTGGAACCCAGGCGAGCGGGGATGATGACGGAAAAAGTCATATCAGCTGCTGGCTTGTTCCTGGGCGTTCAACTGGCGCGCTTCGTTGATCAGCATGGTGGGGATGCCATCCACAACGGGGAAGGCCAGTTTGTCGGCCTTGCAGACCAGTTCTTGCTGTTCGCGGTCGTGGCGCAAAGGCCCTTTGCACAAGGGGCAGACCAGCACTTCGAGTAGGCGAGTTTCCATTATGGGACTCCGGGTAAAGAGGGAGGGGTTAAGCGCCGTTTGCGCAACAGACTGTCCAGTTCAGCAATCCAGCCGGGGTGTGAAAACACGGGCTGAACATCCACGACCCACAAGCGTGAGTCGTTCAGGTGCTGGCATTTTACGGCGTCTTTACGGGTAATGAGTACTGGCCCGTCATGCAAGGCTTGAAAGTCTTGTACTTGCAAGGCGGCATGGTCGGGCAGGGCAAATGTTTGGTTCAGGCGCAGACCACAGGCGCGCAACATGGTGAAAAACCGGGCGGGCTGGCCAATGGCAGCCAAGGCTTGCAGGTCTTGCTGCCCGTATGCCTGATACCAGTCCGACCAGTCCAGGCGACGTCCAGAGATCAGGTGCTCTAATTGATAAGGATGCAAACTCATGGTCAAGCTGCGGCCCGGGTCGGCAGGCTGGGGGGTAGAAGGGGGCGCTTGATCAGCCACAATCTGGCTGATCAACCAGTCTACCCGGCGCAGGCGTTCGGGGCTTTCGCGCAAGGGCCCGGCAGGCAGTAAATAGCCATTGCCCACGCCACGAGCATCTTGCACTACCACTTCCAGATCGCGCTGCAGGGCCAGATGTTGCAGCCCGTCGTCAGCAATAATCAGATCTACCGCCGGGAACTCCTTGAGCAAGGCTTGGGCAGCCAGGACACGGCGTGGATGGACAGCGATCGGGGCCTGGGTTTGGGCGGCGATCAGGGTAGGTTCATCACCAAACTGTTCGGCGGCTAATTGACCTTGACCTACGCAGGGGGTGGGGCCGATGTCTACGCCATAGCCTCGACTGATAATGCCCGGCGTCCATCCTAATGTGCGTAATTGTTCAGTCAGTGCCAGCACGACAGGAGTTTTTCCAGCACCACCCACAATAATATTGCCCACCACAATCACCGGAACCGGGCTGCGGTAAGAGGCGCTGGGGTCTTGTTCGTACCTTTGCTGTTTACGACGTACAAATAGGGCGGCCAAGGCTGAAAGAGGGCGCATGATCAGGCTGAACCAGCCTTTTTTCTGCCATTGGCGGTGCAGCCAATCTGTCAGGCGGACGCGCACACTCATGGAGCCTGGGTCGCAAAATGAATGCGATGGATGCCTGCTTGACGGGCCGCTTCCATGGCTTGCACGACAGCAAAATGAGGGGCTTGGGCATCGGCCAGAATCAGCAAGCTACTGTTCTCATCGGTCTTTTCAGTGGATAGGGCCTGGCTTAATGGTGCAGTGCTGCTGGCATCGAGCCACATGCCGTTCAGGGCGTAGCGCCCGTCCTGGCTGATGGCCAGCAATAACTCAGCCGCTTGAGCGGCTTGGGCCTGAGCCTGGGGCAGGGACACATCCAATTGGCGATGGCGCACAAAGGTGCTGCTGGCGGCCAGAAAAATCAGCACGACCAGCAAGACATCAATCAAGGGCACCAGATTCAATTCCAGCGTGTCCTGGTCTTGGGCTCGGCGAAAGCGCATTAGGCGGCCCTCTGAGCCAGCAAACGATCCAAGGCACCGGCTTCACTTTCCAGGCAATGCAGCAGATAGTCGGCCCGGCTGCGAAAGTAGCGGTGAAAGATCATGGCCGGGACAGCAATCAGAATCCCCAGGGCGGTGTTGTACAGGGCTACAGAAATGCCACGGGCAATCAGACTAGGATCGCCACCGGCAGGGTCGTAGGCCGCAAAAATATCGATCATGCCAATAACCGTACCAAACAGACCCAGCAGGGGAGCGATGACGGCAATGGTGCCTAATGCGGGGATGTATTTATTCAGCTGATAGCTGATGTCCTTGCCTTCGGCCTCGACGGCGGCTTCACGCAGCGCCGGAGTTTGAAGGCGATGTTTCAGTACGGTGGCTAATACTCGACCCAAGGGGGAGTTGTCGTACAGGCGAGGCAGGGAATCGTCCTGGACGCGGTTTTGCGCAGTCAGCTCGCTGATCTGGCGCGCCAGCCCAGCCGGTAGGATTCGTTTGCTGCGTAAAGCCAAAAGGCGTTCCAGAATCAGGCCTAGGGCAAGAATAGAGCAGGCCAGTAGGAACCAGACAGGCCAGCCAGCGGCATGGATCAAAGTAAGCACGGGTCGATTATCCGGTCACGAAATAAATCAACGCTTATTGTAGAGCCCCTGTCTGCATTGCGGGAATGTTCCGGCGCGGGCGCGGTACACTTTACGGTCTTTTTCCCGAAACCTACGCCAAAGTCATGATGTATTTGCAGTAATAGGTGTAGTGCTAAAACTATCCACAAAAACTGTGGATAATTCTGTGTATAAAACATCCCATAGTGGCTCGGGTGGTGGTTTAGAGGTTCTCTGGCTAATTTTCGACCATCTTGGTGTTTTTATAAATAGTGTTTAATTTCAATGGTTTATGCGTTTTCAATAAAGTGCTGCATCAGGTATTGGACGGAAGCCATTGTCTTGGCGCCTATTTGACAAACGCATGACAGTTGTGGATACGAATCGGTGGAAAACTACGCTGAGACGAGTCAAAAACAAAGAATATGATGCAATATCAAGAATCTAGAGCACCCGCGGTCTGGACAGTGGCCCAGCTGAACCGCCGTGTCAGCCAATTGCTGGATGAGCACATGCCGGTGGTTTGGGTCAGCGGTGAAGTGTCCAACTTTACCCAGGCCGCTTCGGGGCATTGGTATTTCTCAATCAAGGATGACAAGGCCGCCGTACGTGCCGTGATGTTTCGGGGTCGTGCCCAGGCCGTAGGTTTTGTGCCGCGTGCGGGCGAACGCTTCGAGTTTCGCTGCTCGGTGACCTTGTACGAGGCGCGTGGGGACTTCCAGGTGCAGGTCGAGGGCATGCGCCGTGCTGGCCTGGGAGATTTGCACGAAGCGTTTTTGCGCTTGAAAGGCCAGTTGCAAAGTGAAGGCTTGTTCGAGCCCGAGCGCAAGCGTCCTATTGCGACCTTGCCACGCAGTATTGGCATCATTACGTCCCTGGCCGCCGCCGCCCTACGAGACGTGCTGACAGCAATGGAACGGCGCGCACCCCATGTCCGCATCATTATTTACCCTGCGCCGGTGCAAGGTGCTGAGGCCCCCCCGCGATTGCGACAAGCCTTGGAAACTGCGATTGAGCGAGCCGAAGTCGATACACTTTTGCTGGTGCGCGGGGGCGGTAGTCTGGAAGATCTTTGGGCTTTTAACGATGAAGGTCTGGCACGTCTGATCGCCTCCAGTCCTATCCCTATTATTAGTGGGGTGGGGCATGAAACCGATTTCACCATTGCCGATTTTGTGGCGGACCTGCGCGCACCCACCCCCACCGCAGCAGCTGAGCTGGCCTGTCTGGGCCGTGATCAACTGCTGGAGCAGGTGTTTGCGCGTGTAGGCGCCTTGAATCATGGCGTGCAGCGTCATATAGACCGTGCCTCCCTGCGTTTGGATCGGGCGGTCGCCAAGCTGGTGTCCCCACACCAACGTCTGGTCCAGCAGCAACAGGGCCTGGATCATCTTAAGCAACGCCTGGAGCGTGTTGCTCGTAGCGTGCCGGATGCGGCCCGTTTGCGCTTGGCTACGGTCAAGGCGCGTTTGGAACGCAGTATTCCCCAGTTGCCGTCAAGACAGCAAAATCTGGATATGCTTTTCCAACGGCTGGAAAAAGGCCTGGATCATGCTTTGATTTTGCGCCGCCAGCGACTGGCTGCGGCTCAGCAAACACTACAGGCCTTGTCGCCTCGCCTTATCATCAATCGTGGATATGCCATAGTCAGGGATAGCGAGGGGAAAGTTGTAAAAAATGCGTTAGACTTAAAGATTGGTGAACGACTCGATGTCGAGTTGAGTCGCGGTCATGTGTCGGTGGATGTGGTGCGCACGCACGATCTGCTGTAGGACTGCGTCTTCCTTGTTGGATACCAAAAACGATTTTTATTAGAAGGAATTGAAATGGCATTCACTCTTCCAGCTCTTCCCTACGATCTCAACGCGCTTGAGCCACATATCTCCAAAGAAACTCTGGAGTTTCACTACGGTAAGCACCATCAAGCTTATGTCACCAACCTGAACAATCTGGTTGCTGGCACTGAGCTGGAAAACGCTTCCCTGGAAGACGTGGTCAAGAAGTCCTCCGGTGGCGTGTTCAACAACGCTGCTCAGGTCTGGAACCACACGTTCTACTGGAACAGCCTGTCCCCTAACGGCGGCGGCGCTCCTACTGGTAAAGTGGCTGACGCCATCAACGCCAAATGGGGTAGCTTTGATGCATTCAAAGAAGCTTTCACCAAGTCTGCCGTTGGCAACTTCGGTTCGGGCTGGACCTGGCTGGTTAAAAAAGCCGACGGCTCCCTGGATATCGTCAACACCAGCAACGCTGGCACGACCCTGACTTCCGATGACGTTGCCTTGATCACCTGTGATGTGTGGGAACACGCCTACTACATCGACTACCGCAATGCCCGTCCCAAGTACCTGGAAATTTTCTGGAACCTGGTGAACTGGGAATTTGCCGCTAAAAACCTGGGTTAATTACCTGGGCTGAAAGCAGCGCTCCTCGGAGCGCTGCCAGGCAAAAAAACCGCCAGCATTTATTGCATGGCGGTTTTTTTTGGCCGTCTTATTGCGTTGATCGGGCATGGCGTTGCCATGCACCTTGCCTGACCGCCTTACATTTGCGATTGCTGGTAGTTTTCCAGGCCCACTTTCTCGATCAGCCCCAATTGCTTTTCCAGCCAGTAAGTATGGTCTTCTTCCGTGTCGCGTAACTGGGCCAGAATGATGTCCCGGGTCACGAAATCACTAGCAGATTCTGCCAACTCGATGCCTTTACGCAGGGCGGCACGAACTTCATATTCCAGCTCAAGGTCCTTTCGCAGCATGCCCACGACGTCCTGTCCCGGTTCGAACGCACTAGGGCGCATGTCGGGAATGCCATCGAGCATCAGGATGCGGCGGATCAAGGCGTCAGCGTGCTGGGTTTCTTCTTCCATTTCGTGGTTCATGCGCTCATAGAGCTGGGTGAAACCCAGGTGCTCGTAAAAGCGAGAGTGGATGAAGTACTGGTCGCGCGCTGCAAGTTCGCCGCGTAGTAACTGGTTCAGGTAGCTGATAACTTCAGGATTGCCTTGCATGATGATTAGCCTATAAGGGTATGCCAATGTCGAAAGTATGCCATGGCGGTACTTACTCTGTGGCACCAAATGGCAAGCTCGCCTGGAAACATTCTTATACAGTCTGCCTTGTGTGTTCCCGGCTCCTGGTGTGCGCTATTTTCAGGCGTATTTGGAATAGTCCCAGAGCTGGTCAAAAGAATAATTTTTCATCTGCTCAAGGGGTTTGTATGTCCTATTCATTTGCCATTTGTAGTTTGGCTTTGCTGCTATCAACCGTAGGAGGGGCTCAGGCTCAACCGGCCTCCGATGCCGTCATTCCGGTCAATGTCGAGAACTTTGTACGCGCAGAATCCGATCTCTACATGGGAAAAATGGTGGCCGATGGTGCGTTGGGGCAATTCGTGCACAGCCGTGAACCGGTTTCGGTCGATGCGCAAAGCGTCATCCGTATGAACCGGGATACCTTGTATTCTTCCGCTGTTTTTGATCTGGATGCCGGGCCTGTGACGGTCACTTTGCCCGATGCTGGTGGGCGTTATATGTCCATGCAGGTGGTCAGCGAAGATCACTTTATTCCTGCGTTCAATTACGCAGCGGGTGACTATGTTCTCAGCAAAGAAAATGTCGGTACACGCTACGTATTTGTGTTGATCCGTACTTTGGCTAACCCGGCTGATCGTAAAGATCTGGATCAGGTTCATGTCTTGCAAGATGCCATCAAAGTCAAACAGGCCCAAAAGGGCGAGTTTGTCGTGCCTAAATGGGATGCGCTCAGCCAGAAGAAAATACGTGATGCTTTGCTCGTGCTTGGTGACAGCAGCCCTCATTATGAGCAGGCCTTCGGCCCTAAGGGCGCGGTAGACCCGATTCAGCACCTGATCGGCACCGCCACCGGTTGGGGCGGTAACCCGGCCAAAGACGCAACCTATTTAGGGGGTGATGTTCCGGTCAACGATGGCAAAACCTTTTATCGGCTGACTGTGGGTGAAGTACCGGTCAAGGCATTCTGGTCGGTGACGGTCTATAACGCCGAAGGCTATTTTGAGAAAAACCCATATGACGCTTATTCGCTGAACAGCCTGACCGCCAAAAAACAAGCGGATGGCAAGGTGGTGATTCAGTTCGGTGGCTGCGACGGAAAAATTGCGAATTGTCTGCCCGTTGTGCCGGGCTGGAACTTCACTATCCGTTTGTATCAGCCTGATGAAGAGTTCCTGAGCGGCCGTTGGAGCTTCCCGAAACTTGAGCCTCTTGCTCCTTAAGTCGAGGTCTATTATGTCTACTGCAATGCACGTTCGCAGGACTTTGTCTGGCGTTGTTGGCGGTGTTCTAATGCTGTCAGCTGGCCAGGTGCAGTCACAGCTTTCCCCCCAATTGGAAGCCAAAGTGACTGATCCTCACTTCAAGTTGGCTCCTGGCTATTTGAAACAAGCCGACCTGCCTGATAGCTTATTGCTGCTGGGGGCTCCGCCTGCCAAAGACAGTGCCGCCTTTGCTCGTGATGAAGAGGCACGTCAAGCTGCCGCCGCGATCAAGGAGTCAGCTCGCTGGCTGCAGGCCAGGCAAGATGCCGATCTGGTCTTTCCTCGGCCTGCCCAGAATTACTCCTGCGCGCTGGGCGTGAAGATTGAAGAGGCGAGTACACCCGTTATTTATCGCATGATGCAACGCTTATTGACGGACGCTGGCTTGTCCACCTACGGCGTGAAGAACAAGTATCAGCGAGTTCGCCCGTTCGCTTTGCACCAAGAAGGAACGTGTACACCGGGGGATGAGGACCTGTTGCGCAATGACGGCTCATACCCCTCAGGCCATACTGCCGCCGGTTGGGCCTGGGCGCTTGTCTTGGCACAAATTAATCCTGAAAGAAGTAATGAGCTCTTGGCCCGCGGTCTGTCTTTTGGCCAAAGTCGGGTGGTTTGCAACGCCCATTGGCAAAGTGATGTGGATGCAGGGCGCGTGATGGGGGCTGCTACGGTGGCTCGCCTGCAAAGTGAAGCTGCATTTCAGGCCGACATCTTAGCTGCTCAGCAAGAGCTGGCAAGAGCGAAAACGATCCAAGGCAATGAGCGTCTTAATTGCGCTGTGGAGTCCGCTGCGCTTTCCTAAGCTGACTAATCAAGTCCCGTATTTTCTGTTTTGGCGGAGTCACCGGTACCGCCGGGGTGGTGCCGTACGCGAGTGTGGGAAGGCGGGGCTTGCTGAGGGGGAACTAATGAGATTTTCTTTTATAGGGCCGCTTTTAGTGGCTGCGCTGGGGGCGGTGTCAGGTGCTGCCTGGGGACAAATATCCGACGACACGCCTCATTCTTTTGTGGGGGAGCCATCGAATACCGGCTCCTCGTGGCAATTGAGTGTCAGTCCCTATCTCTGGATGGCTGGCATTCAGGGCACATCGGGGCAGTTCAATTTACCGGCCGCCGAAATGAGTTCCAACTTCGGGCAAATTTTCAATGAGCTGGACTTTGCGTTCATGGGCATTGTGGAGGCGCGTCGAGGGCCATATAGCATTGTGGGCGATATAGCCTATACCAAGACATCCTTAAAGAATGCTACGCCCAAAGGGCGGCTGGCTGACACAGTAGGGGTGACGTCTGAAGCGTTTTCAAGTTTGTTGGCGGGTGCTTACACGGTTTATCAGTCAGGGCCCAACCATTTAGACGTGATCGCGGGCGCGCGACTCTGGAACGTCAAGAGCAAATTGCGCTTCCAAGGCGGCACTCTGGACGGCGTTAGTCGGCGTGACAGTGCCACCTGGGTTGATGTGGTGGCGGGCTTGCGCGGCAATTATTTTCTGTCGGAAAAAGTCTATCTAATGGGATGGGGCGCTATAGGTGCCGGACAAGCGAATCTGGATTGGGATGTGGCTGCAGGTTTTGGTTATCAGCTACAGAAAAACCTGTCTTTGACGGCGGGCTATCGCATGCAAGGTGTGGATTACAGCAAGGATGGTTTTGTATTCGATGTTATTCAGAAAGGCCCGATTCTGGGTCTGACCTACCGGTTCTGAACCGATTCAGAAAGGCCGCCGGACGAGCCTTAGTCAGGTCATTATAAAAATAGGGAGGTGGTATGAAACTCATGCGGATTGCATTGTTTCTGACTTTGGTGGGAGTGGCAGGTGTCAGTGGGGCCGAAGAGGCTGGGCTGGCCAAGCAGCTGGCTAATCCTGTGGCGGCAATGATTAGTGTGCCGTTTCAATATAACTACGACTCGGGCTATGGTTCTGAAAAGGGCTATCGTTCGGTGTTGAATATTCAGCCGGTGATTCCGATTTCGGTTAATCAGGATTGGAACCTGATCTCCCGCACGATTTTGCCTGTGATCGATCAGCATAATATAGCGGGGGAGTCTGGCAGTCAGTCTGGCTTAGGGGACATTACGCAAAGTTTTTTCCTCTCGCCCAAAGAGCCTACCTCGAGTGGCTTGATTTGGGGTGCGGGGCCCGCTCTGGTCCTGCCATCAGCAACAAATTCTATGCTCGGGGGCAAGAAGTGGGGTGCCGGCCCCAGTGCAGTGCTGCTCAAACAGGAAGGGGGCTGGACTTATGGGTTCTTGACCAATCACATCTGGTCTTTTGCAGGCCATAAAGATCGCAAAGATGTCAGTGCCACTTTCATGCAGCCATTTGTCTCACACACGACGGCCAACGCCTGGACGGTTGGGGTTGACACTGAAAGTTCGTATGATTGGAAGGATAAGGGTTGGGCAGTGCCGGTGAACTTTACGGTGTCCAAAGTCGTTAAGTTCGGAGCGCAGCCGGTCAGTTTCCAGCTGGGTGCGCGGTACTGGGCCAGCGCCCCAGACAACGGACCGACAGGCTGGGGGGTTCGGGCCGGAATCACCTTTTTGTTTCCTGGCTAAAGCTTCGCGCGGCGCATTCGCTTAAACCTGAGCCGCTCTGGATGGTAGGCCTATTGTGTTTCTTAAGCTAATGCCGCATCCGGATAGCGCGACGGCGCGCTACCCGTCCAGCGTTTGAAGGCACGCGTAAAGTGAGCCTGATCGCTATAACCCACCATGTACGCGATTTCGGTTGCAGTGTAGCGGCCGGTAGCCATCAACTGCAGGGATTGGCTACGCCGTGTTTCGTCGCGCAAAGCGTCAAAATCAACACCACAGTATTTCAGCCGGCGTTGCAAGGTGCGTGCTGACAAGCCGACGTGCTTTGAGACGGGGTCCAGCTTGGAGAGCTCGTGATCGGCGATGTTTTGAAGCAGCAGATCCGCCGTTTTAATGGTGGACTGCAAGGCGTCTGTTGTTTTCCAGGCCTCGTCGCGAGTGTGCGTGAGCGGTTCCGCCAGTAGGTCGCGATCAAACTCGATCATATTGTATTGGGCGTTGGTAAAGATATTGGGCCCCAGGCACTCCTCCAGTGCCGCATCGCCTTTTCTTCTGGATGCTTTGATATGGACTTGTATGGCAGACGGTTCTCCTGCCATCAGCGGGACTTTACGCAGGACGGCCAGACTACCCAGAACAAATTGTCCAGGGTCTGCCTCATAGTGCCCCGTGAACTGGTGAATCATTTTGATTCGGCGGCCTTCGGTGACGATTTTGACCTCCCCACCCTGGTGCAGCATGGTGGCGTGAGTAGAGGCCAGGGCACAGGCCTGGGCAATATTGCTGGAGCGCATGATGAGCTCCCCCCACGTGCCCAAGGATCGAATCTCGGTCAGATGGCCCACATAGGCCCCGCTGAATGAGTCTTGGGTGATGGCGGCCATCTCATTGGCAATGCGAAAGCAGGCGGCACGTGGCAGCCATATATCTGGGTTCTGAAAAATATTGGTGGAAATGCCCAGGCGCTGGAAGAAATCCAGTACGCACACCCCCTGCGTTGCCAAATAGGGCGCCATTTGAAGCATGCTTCGGAGCTTGATGCAGGGTACGGGGGTAGTCATACGCAGTCACGCCTATCTATAACGCGGTCATGCATCGGATGCCGTGGGGCGTTGGAGGCATAAGAATGGAGTGATCCATTTCTCGGGTGCAAATTCCTGCTGGTACTGCGTCAGACGGGCTGGTAACGTCGCCAAGTGTAGCTGGACGTTTCAGAAATTCGCAAGCACGTGAAAATAGGGATTGAATCTGTGGCTGATCTTGTATGTAGTGCGGAGATGTCCTGGTTTGGACTGCGCTTTTGCATGGCATGCCGTCAGACCGACCTGAGTTGGGGAAACTAAATTGACCGCTCAGTGGACAGGCTTGGTGACCGTGAAAAGCCTGCTTGCGCTCAGGCGCTACTATCAAAACAGTAGATTCTGAGCGTGCTTCATAGCATTCTCGCGTGATTTTATTCAAGTTATCAGGGTGATTTTCATGAGTCAGGACGCCTTTATTTGTGACGCAATTCGTACGCCTTTCGGACGTTATGGTGGTTCGCTGTCCGCTGTGAGGGCGGATGATCTGGGTGCAGTGCCTATCGCTGCGCTCATGAAGCGCAATCCTAACGTCGACTGGAGCAAGCTGGACGATGTGATGTATGGCTGCGCCAATCAGGCGGGTGAAGACAACCGCAACGTCGCTCGCATGTCTGCCTTGCTGGCCGGTCTGCCTGTGGATGTGCCCGGTGTGACCTTGAACCGTCTGTGTGGTTCGGGCCTGGATGCTATTGGCTCGGCTGCTCGTGCTATTCGTGCGGGTGACGCTTCCTTCATCCTGGCCGGCGGCGTAGAGAGCATGAGCCGCGCCCCTTTTGTGATGGGCAAAGCTGAAACGGCGTTCTCCCGTAATGCAGGCATTTACGACACCACCATTGGCTGGCGCTTCATCAACAAAGCGATGAAAGAGCAGTACGGCGTGGACTCCATGCCTGAAACCGCTGAAAACGTGGCTCAGCAATTCAATGTATCTCGCGAAGATCAGGACGTGTTTGCCTTGAACAGCCAGCTGCGTGCGGCGGCTGCTCAGGAAGCAGGCATTCTTGCTGAAGAAATTACCCCCGTGTTCATTCCCCAACGTAAGGGCGATCCTATTGTGGTGGACAAGGACGAGCATCCTCGTGCAACCACCATGGAATCACTAGCTCGTCTGAAACCTGTTGTGCGTGCTGATGGTTCGGTCACTGCCGGGAATGCGTCCGGAGTGAACGACGGGGCATGTGCGCTGCTGGTAGCAGACAAGGCGACCGTTGAAGCTCAGGGCCTGACGCCACGCGCTCGTGTGGTGGCGATGGCTTTTGCTGGTGTAGAGCCGCGCATCATGGGCATTGGTCCAGCGCCTGCCAGCCAGAAAGTGCTGGCCTTGGCCGGTCTGACACTGGATCAAATGGATGTGATCGAGCTGAACGAAGCGTTTGCTGCTCAAGGCTTGGCCGTAACCCGCATGCTAGGTCTAGCTGACAACGATCCGCGCGTGAACCCGAATGGGGGCGCGATCGCTTTGGGCCACCCTCTGGGTGCCAGTGGTGCGCGTTTGGCGATTGCTGCGATTAATCAGCTTCATCGCACCGGTGGGCGTTACGCCCTGTGCACCATGTGTATTGGTGTCGGTCAGGGCGTGGCCTTGATTCTGGAACGTGTCTAATTAAGGTCGCGGGGCAGGCAGGCCGGTAATACGTTCACCGGCTTGCTTGCCTGCTTGTTTGAACCAGCCTTGCTCCATCTCCAAGGCATAGCGCACAGGTCGCACAGGGCAGTGTGACTGAAGATCAAAAGGCTGCATGGCTTCGATATTGCTGATCGTGCCGTCATCGGTAATGAAGGCAATATCCAGCGGCAAGGGTGTATTCTTCATCCAGAAGCAAGGCGTTCCGGTGTGCTCGAAGACAAATAACATGCCGTGATCGGGAGCCAGGCTTTCTCTATGCATCAAGCCTTGGGCACGAGTCTCGTCGGTATCGGCCACTTCGGCCTGGATTTGTTTGGAACCCAGGGTCAGTGTCAGGGTGGGAAGAGTTTCATCCGCCTGGGCTGGTGCGCTGATAAAAAGCGCCGCCAGGAGACAGGCAAAAAAAACAGGGCGCGCAGGCCCCGTAGTCGTAGTGCGATACTGCATGTGTGTTGCGAACCTGCTTTTGTTAGAATCGAGAGCGCAAGAGATACTAAGGCGCAGTAATATTGAGTGCCTGCTTGCCTTTAGGGCCTTGGGCAACTTCATATAAAACTTTTTGGCCTTCTTTCAAGGTCTTGAACCCGTTCATCTGGATGGATGAAAAATGAGCGAAGAGATCTTCACCGCCGTTATCGGGCGTGATGAATCCAAATCCCTTGGCGTCATTGAACCACTTAACGGTCCCGGATAGTTTTTGATTGTCTCCAGTGCCTGCGGTGGTGGTATTTTCCGACATGCTTGCTGCCTCTCAACTTAGTGTATGGTTGATACTTTTTTCGGCCCCTCCCTGGGCCTTTGATCGCAGCACCTCACTTTTTACTGTGAAGTTGACACGATCAGTCGGATGATGCTGAATTTTGTTCCCCCCAGTCAACCTATGGAAAGCACCTAGTTCTGTATTATGGCCATTGAGATCGATAAGCAAGGCGCCACAACGGTAGAGCGCCAATCCGCGCGGCTTGCCCCACCACCCATGTATCAGGTCATCTTGCTGAACGATGACTACACACCCATGGAGTTTGTGGTGAATATACTGGAGCGGGTGTTTTCCAAAACCCCCGAGCAGGCCGAACAGCTTATGCTTAAAGTACATTACGAGGGTCGGGCTGTCTGCGGGGTGTATCCGCGAGATATTGCGGCCACCAAGGTGGAAATTGTGCGACAACTGGCGCAGTCACGACAGCACCCTTTGCAGTGTGTGATGGAGCCGGTGCCTGATGCTTGACCATTTAATGGTTTACCGTATTGTTCAGATCAGGCAAATTAGTCATAGAATAGTCTTAACCCCTAGTTTTACTCTTGCCGTGTAGGAGGAAGCATGATCTCCGAAGAACTTGAAGTCAGTCTACACATGGCCTTTGTCGAGGCTCGTGCCGCGCGCCATGAATTCATCACGGTAGAGCATCTGCTGTTGTCCCTGCTCGATAACGCCTCCACTTTGGAAGTGTTGAAAGCATGTGCTGCCGATATTGATGCACTGCGCCAGAATTTGCGTAAATTCATCAACGAAAACACGCCCACCTTCCCTGGCGAAGGCGAGGTCGATACCCAGCCTACGCTGGGCTTTCAGCGTGTTATTCAACGTGCCATCATGCACGTATCGTCCAGTAACTCCGGTAAAAATGTGGTTTCCGGAGCCAATGTGCTGGTGGCGATGTACGGGGAAAAGGACTCGCACGCTGTTTATTACTTGCAGCAACAAGGTGTCTCGCGCCTGGATGTGGTCAATTTCCTCTCGCATGGCATCACCAAAGCCAATCCAGAGCCCGCTGCACCCGAACCGCCTAAAGCCTCGGCTGCTGCCGAAGCCGATACCCGTTCGGACGCTCAGAAGTCCCCATTGGATTTGTACGCTACCGACCTGAACACCGAAGCCAGCCTGGGTCGAATCGACCCCTTGATTGGCCGTGAAAAGGAAGTTGAGCGCGTCATCCAGGTCCTGTGCCGCCGCCGCAAGAACAATCCCTTGCTGGTGGGTGAAGCCGGTGTGGGTAAAACCGCCATTGCCGAAGGGCTGGCACTGCGTATTCAGCGTGGGGATATCCCCGATATCCTCAGCGAAGCCCGGGTTTATGCCTTGGATATGGGCGCCTTGCTGGCCGGGACCAAGTATCGGGGCGATTTTGAGCAACGCTTGAAAGCCGTGCTGAAACAGCTCAAGGAAACGGCGCAGTCCATTTTGTTTATTGACGAAATCCATACCCTGATCGGAGCCGGTTCGGCTTCGGGCGGAACCTTGGATGCATCCAATCTGCTCAAGCCCGCACTGTCCTCGGGCCAGTTGAAGTGTCTTGGTGCGACCACCTACTCGGAATACCGCGGAATTTTTGAGAAAGACCACGCCTTGTCGCGTCGCTTCCAGAAAATTGATGTGGCCGAGCCTACGGTGGAGCAGACCATTCAGATTCTGCGTGGGCTGAAAGCCAATTTTGAAGAGCACCACGGGGTGCGTTACTCGGCCGCTGCCTTGACTGCTGCAGCCGAACTCTCCGCTCGTTATATCAACGACCGTTTTCTACCCGATAAGGCCATCGACGTGATCGACGAGGCTGGTGCTGCGCAGCGTTTGCTGCCACGCTCCAAGCAGAAAAAGGTTATTGGAAAAACCGATATCCAGGCGACGGTGTCGCGCATTGCGCGCATTCCGCCCCAGACTGTGTCTAGCGATGATCGCAATAAGCTGGCGACATTGGCTCGCGACCTGAAATCGGTGGTGTTTGGTCAGGACGTCGCGATTGATGCCCTGGCAGCCGCCATTAAGATGGCGCGCTCCGGTTTGGGTCTGCCCGATAAGCCTATTGGTTCCTTCCTGTTCTCCGGCCCGACCGGCGTGGGTAAAACCGAAGTGGCGCGTCAGCTGGCCTTTGTGCTGGGCGTAGAGCTACTGCGTTTTGATATGTCCGAGTACATGGAGCGTCACACCGTGTCGCGCCTGATCGGTGCTCCTCCTGGCTATGTCGGTTTCGATCAGGGTGGTTTGCTGACCGAGGCCGTCACCAAGCAGCCACATTGTGTGTTGCTGCTGGACGAAATCGAAAAGGCTCACCCGGACGTCTACAACATTCTGCTGCAGGTGATGGATCACGGGACTTTGACGGATAACAACGGCCGCAAGGCAGATTTCCGCAACGTCATCCTGATCATGACCACTAATGCCGGTGCAGAGGCGTTGAACAAGACCAGCATTGGCTTTACTCAGCCCCAGCGCTCGGGTGATGAAATGCAGGACATCAAGCGTCACTTCTCTCCGGAGTTCCGCAACCGTCTGGATGCAATCATTGGTTTCGCACCGCTATCGCGCGACATTATCCTGCGCGTGGTCGACAAGTTCCTGATGCAGCTGGAAAACCAGTTGCACGAGAAGCGCGTCGAAGTGTCCTTCTCGGATGCCTTGCGTGAGCACTTGGCTGCCAAGGGCTTTGATCCGGCTATGGGCGCCCGACCCATGCACAGGCTGATTCAGGACATGATTCGTCGTGCCCTGGCAGACGAACTGCTATTCGGTCGCTTGGTGGATGGCGGACAGGTCGAAGTTGATTTGGACGAAAACGGCGAAGTGGTATTGGAATATCCCTCGTCTGGACCTGATGAACCCGGCCGCAAAGCCTCGTCACGTCCCGAGCCGGAATTAGTCGACTAAGCCGTGAGGGCATCAGGCCCCCTAATCGTCTGTACGCACTGTGACACCGTACACGAGCGAGTCCCCGTTCAAGGAGCGGGGCTCGCTCGTTGTGTGCGTTGCGATACTGAACTTTACCGCCACAGCCGCTTTTCGCCTCGTGAATGGCAAGCGCTGGTTCTGGCGGTTTTCATTCTCTTCCTGATTGCCAACCTGTTTCCCGTCGTTCATCTAAGCATGGCGGGCAAAACAGTCTCCCCAACGTTTCCCAAAGCCTTGTTGCTGATCTGGCAGCAGGGGTATTGGGGCCTGTCGGTTATGGCGGGTTTGGTGGGGTTTTGGCTGCCGCTGTTTCAATTGATTTTTCAGTTCTGGGCCTTGGGCCTGCTTGCCCGTGGACGCCCCTTGCCTGGGGATTTTGGTTTTGGCCTGCGGGTGTTGGGACACCTGGGGCATTGGTCTATGACGGCGGTCTTGTTCCTGGGGCTGTTGGTCGCCATTGTGAAGTTTGCCGGAATGGGGCATTTAACAATGGCGCCTGGCATGTATGCCTTTTTTGCGCTGACCTTTTTGCTGACCGGTTTGAGCCGTATTACGGCACATCGTTTATGGCATTGGGCAGAGGACCGTAAGCTAGTTCCTGTCGCCACGAAGCAGGACCTGAAAGAAAACCCCTCCTGGACGGCCTGTGCCCACTGCGGTTTCCTGCAATCCGGTCAAAACAAGACTTGTGATCGCTGTGGTGCCGCCGTACATAAACGGAAACCCAATAGCCGTACCAGAGTTGCCGCTCTGGTGCTGACGGCGTGTGTCTTTTATATTCCTGCCAATGTCCTGCCGGTGATGGAGCTGCGCAGTATTGTTGGCAACAGCGCGCACACTATTTTGGGCGGCGTCATTCAGCTTTGGCAGTTGGGATCCTGGGATCTGGCTCTCATCGTCTTTATCGCCAGTATTGTCGTTCCCATTACCAAGCTGACAGCTTTGGTGATTTTGCTCTTGGGACGACGTTGGCGCGGTAATGACGTGCAGCGTCAGCGCAATCGCATTTACGATATGGTCGAGCTGATTGGGCAGTGGTCCATGCTGGACGTATTTGTCGTGGTCCTGATGGCGGCACTGGCTAATTTCCCTGGTTTGTCACAGATTATTCCGGGTGCGGGAGCGCTTAGCTTTGGCATCGTGGTGGTCCTGACCATGCTGGCTGCGATTAGCTACGATCCGCGCCACGGTTGGGATCAGGGCACCGATCAAAAAAATACAGTAGAACCGCAACATAAGCCGTCTCGGCCTGCCTCGCAGGCGACTTCCTGAAGGAAATAAGGTGCACGATTCAACAACTAATCAGCCTGACGCTCTGACCGAGCCAGCGCAGCCCAGGCTGGTTCCCTCCCAGCGATCCCGTTTTTCCTGGATATGGATCTTGCCCATCGCCGCCGCCCTGGTGGGGGCGTCTTTAGTGCTGCGCAATTGGATGTTGACCGGCCCTCGCATCACGATCAGTTTTGATTCGGCAGAGGGGCTGGCGGTGGACCAAACCAAACTGCGTTATCGCGATGTGAATGTAGGCACGATCTCTGATATTCAGGTCACCCCTGACCGTAAGGGTGTTCTGGTGACGGCGCAGTTGGAGCGCGATGGCTCAGAATTCATTACACAAGAAGACGCGCGTTTTTGGGTCGTTCGTCCGCGCTTGGGATTAAGTGGCGTGTCGGGCCTGGGCACCTTGTTGTCCGGTGTTTATATCGGAGTGGATGCACCGTTTGAGGTGAATAAAAAGGCCGAGCAACTGGAGTTTGTCGGTTTGGAAAGCCCTCCAGAGGTTACGAGCGGCCGGACTGGGAAACGCTATGTGCTGACAGCGCCTGCATTGGGTTCGCTAGATCTGGGTTCACCGTTGTACTACAAGGGTATCCAGGTGGGGCAGGTTAGCAGTTACGAGCTGAACGACAAGGGTGACGGGGTACGTGTGCAGGTGTTTGTGGATGCCCCCAACGACAAGTTTGTGACCCAGGGTTCGCGATTTTGGAACGTCAGTGGGGTCAATATGTCCCTGGATTCCACCGGTTTTAATGTGCGTACCCATTCCCTGGTGTCGGCGCTGGCAGGCGGCTTGGCCTTTGATCAGATGGAAGGCGAGTCTATGGACGTGGCTGTGGCGGATGCGCAGTACGAGCTTTTCCCCACCGAAGAACGCGCCATGGCCGAGCCGGATGGTCCGGCGGTTGAGCTGCGATTCCATTTCCATCAATCCGTGCGCGGTTTGGTGCCAGGTTCCAAGATCGAATTCCGCGGCCTGGAGTTAGGCCAGGTTTACGATGTGGATCTGGAGTTTGACTTCGAGCGCAAACGTTTCTTTGCCTTGGTTAAAGCCCGTATCTATCCGCAGCGCTTTGGTCGTTTGTACGAGCGGGTGGTTCAGGGGCAGCTCGATGAAAAAGATCCCGTCATTGCCTTGTTCAAACCTATGGTGGAACGTGGTCTACGCGGTCAGTTGCGTCCCGCCAGCCTGATTACCGGCCAGCAATACATTGCTCTGGAGTTCTTCGATAAGGCCCCTGGGGCTGAGTTTGACGAGAATGCCAAACCCTTGATCGTGCCAGTTATTGCCGGTGATTTCGACCGTCTGCAAGAACAGGTCAGTGATATCGTCACCAAGATTTCGGCGATTCCGTTTGACCAGATCGGCAAGAATCTGCAGAGCGGTCTGACTGAACTGGGGCAGGTCCTTAAGCAGCTGGACAAGACGACCGTGCCACAACTGAACGGCGCACTGAAGTCCATGGATGCGGCAGTTCAAAAATTGGGTGCCATGCTGGATACTGACTCGTCCTTCAATACCTCGGTGGATCAAACCTTGAGCGAATTGAAACGCTCGTTGCGATCCTTGCGTGATTTAAGCGATACCCTGCAAAGCCAGCCTTCATCCGTTTTGCGAGGTCGTTCCCCTGATGTGCTGCCGGAGCCCACGCCATGATGTCCCGTTTACTGATTTCCGTGGCGTTTGCCAGTTTGCTAAGCGCTTGCGCCTCGACCACGCCCACCTATTACACCTTGCAAGCGCCTAACACGGCGCCCGCAGTAGCGGCTGCGCCATCGCAGGCATGGAAAGGCTTTCAGTTGCGTCGCATGGACGTGCCGGCACAGCTGGATCGCCGCTCGCTTGTGTTGACCCAAAGCTCGGACGGGCAGGTCAATTTGCTTAATGATAGTCAGTGGGCATCCCCCTTGCCGGATGAAATGTCTTTGGCATTAGTGTCAGGTTTGCAGGATCGTTTGGGCGTGCCCCAGTTAGCCAATGCAGCCGCCAAAACACCGCTTTGGCAAATTGATGTCCTGGTGCAGCGCTTTGAATCCGTCTATGGCGAGCGTGCCACCCTGGAGTTGAGCTGGACCTTAAGCCCGATCGGCTTTAGCGCTAAAACCCAGCAGTGTCGCTGGCTGGATTCGGAGCCTGCGTCCAGCGTGCCCGAGCTGGTGCAGGCGCATCGTCAACTACAGCAACGCTGGGCAGATGCGCTGGCCGCACAAATGCAGGGTAGGCCCGTCCCGACAAACCTGAGCAAGGCCATGCTCTGCGCCAGTTAACCGCTAAAGTTAACCTTTTTCTGTCCGGGTTAACCTTAATACAGATTTGGGTTAACCGTCGGTATTATTTCGGTTTATCGCAGTCAACAAAGCGTAACCGGGATAAGAGGCATGGCAAGCACAACCTTAGGGATTAAAGTCGATATAGAACTGCGCGAGCGTCTGCGGCGTGCGGCAGATCAGTTGCAGTGCACTCCGCATTGGCTGCATAAGCAGGCCTTGCTCTCCTATATCGAAGGGATAGAGCGCGGTGTATTGCCCAGTGAGTTGGCCCTGCTAAGCGGGGGCGATGCCGAACTTGCCGAAGACGGTGTTGTAATGCCCGCCATCCCCTTTTACGGCTTTGCCCAGGATGTGCAGCCACAAAGCGTCTTGCGTGCCGCCATTACAGCAGCTTACCGCCGTCCAGAAACCGACTGTTTGCCTTTGCTGTTGAGCGCTGCGCGTTCCTCCCAAAGTGCGCGTGCCCAAGAGCTGGCCGCACGACTGGTGAAAGCCCTGCGCGCCAAGCGCCGTGGTGGTGGCGTTGAAGGCCTGATTCAAGAGTTTTCCTTATCCAGCCAGGAAGGCGTGGCTTTGATGTGCCTTGCCGAAGCCCTATTGCGTATCCCTGACCGCGCCACGCGCGATGCCTTGATTCGCGACAAAATCAGTCATGGCGACTGGCGTGCGCACATGGGCGAGTCGCCCTCGCTGTTCGTGAATGCCGCTACTTGGGGTTTGATGCTGACGGGCCGTCTGGTCAGTGTGAACAGCGAAAAGAATTTGTCCTCGGCCTTGACCCGCATGATAGGCAAGGGCGGTGAGCCTCTGATCCGCAAAGGCGTGGACGTGGCCATGCGCATGATGGGCGAGCAGTTCGTAACGGGGCAAACCATTGCCTCCGCACTTGCCAACAGCCGCAAATTTGAAGAACTAGGTTTCCGTTACTCCTACGATATGCTGGGCGAGGCGGCCACCACGGCTGAAGACGCACAGCGCTATTACCAGTCCTACGAGCAAGCGATTCATGCTATTGGCCGTGCAAGCCAAGGGCGCGGGATTTATGAAGGCCCCGGCATCTCCATCAAGTTGTCTGCGCTGCATCCACGCTACAGCCGCTCTCAGCGTGATCGCGTCATGCGCGAGCTGTTCCCCCGCTTGCTGTCTTTGGCGCAGTTGGCCCATCACTACGATGTGGGTCTGAATATTGATGCCGAAGAAGCCGACCGCCTGGAAGTGTCGCTGGATCTGCTGGACAAGCTTTGTTTTGACCCGTCGCTGGCTGGCTGGAACGGTATTGGTTTTGTGGTGCAGGCCTATCAAAAGCGTGCCCCCTTTGTGATCGATTACCTGATTGATTTGGCACGTCGTAGTGGTCACCGTCTGATGCTGCGTCTGGTCAAGGGTGCGTACTGGGATTCGGAAATCAAACGTGCCCAAGTGGATGGCCTGGAAGACTATCCGGTGTACACCCGCAAAGTACATACCGATGTGTCTTACCTGGCTTGCGCCCGCAAGCTCTTGCAGGCCCCGGAAGCCGTGTACCCGCAGTTTGCCACCCATAACGCACAGACCTTGGCCGCTATTTATGTGATGGCGGGGCAGAATTACTACACCGGTCAATACGAATTCCAGTGCCTGCATGGCATGGGTGAGGATCTGTACGACGAGGTGGTCGGCCCTCTTAAAGATGGCAAGCTCAATCGTCCTTGCCGCGTTTATGCGCCGGTTGGTTCGCACGAGACCTTGCTGGCCTATTTGGTGCGTCGTCTTCTGGAAAACGGTGCTAATACCTCCTTCGTGAATCAGATCGGTGATGCTGATGTGGATATGGATCAGCTTATTGCGGACCCTGTCGCCCAAGCCTTGGGCCTGCAGCCCCTAGGCCGTCCGCATGACAAGATCCCGCTCCCACGCCAGTTGTACTGGGACGCCGAACAACGCATGAACTCGGCCGGTCTGGATTTGAGTAACGAGCATCGCCTGGGCTCCTTGGCTGCCACCCTGATGCAAACTGCTGCCTTACCACGTCAGGCCCAGCCTATGTTGGGGCAGGGCAATCCGATCTGGGACGAATCGCTGGCGACGATTGTGCGTAATCCGGCTAATCATCAGGATGTAGTGGGGCAAGTCATGTATGCCACCGCTCAGGATGTAGAGCAGGCCCTGGATGCGGCCAGCCACTACGCGCCTATCTGGCAGTCCACACCGGTAGAAGAGCGTGCGGCAGCCTTACAGCAGGCCGCCCAGCTGCTGGAAGACAATATGCAGGACTTGATGGGCTTGCTGGTGCGGGAAGCTGGTAAGTCCTATGCGAATGCGATTGCTGAAGTGCGTGAAGCTGTGGATTTTCTGCGCTATTACGCTGGGCAAGTTCTGCGCGACTTTGATAATGACGAATACCGTCCGGTAGGTGTAGTGCTGTGCATCAGCCCTTGGAACTTCCCTTTGGCTATTTTTCTGGGTCAAGTATCTGCTGCTTTGGCCGCCGGTAATGTGGTCTTGGCCAAACCGGCTGAACAGACTTGTTTGATTGCTGCCGCTGCAGTCGAATTGCTGCACAAGGCGGGGATTGCTCCCGGTGCTTTGCAGTTGCTGCCTGGCGATGGCCCGTCCGTAGGCGCTCCTTTGGCCGCCAGCGCACAAGTTAACGCTGTGATGTTTACGGGCTCCACGGCAGTCGCCATGGGCTTGAACCGTCAATTGGCCAAGCGACTGACCGCCGAGGGTCAAGCTGTTCCCTTGATCGCGGAAACAGGTGGTTTGAATGCCATGGTGGTCGATAGCTCGGCCTTGCCAGAGCAGGTGGTGTTTGATGTGCTGAACTCTGCTTTTGACTCTGCCGGCCAGCGTTGTTCGGCACTGCGCCTGCTGTGTATTCAGGAAGATGTGGCCGAGCGTGTGCTGACCATGCTTAACGGTGCCATGCAGGAGTTAAGCGTGGGCAATCCCGATTTGCTCAGTACGGATGTGGGTCCTGTGATCGATGAGGAGGCCCGAGCCGGTATTGAAGAGCACATCAGCACCATGCGCGAGGCGGGCTTCCGTGTGACACAAAGCGAGCAAAGCCGTAGCCTGCTGGGCACCTTTGTGCTGCCTACGATTATTGAGATTGAGCAGGCTAAGGACTTGGAGCGCGAAATCTTCGGTCCGGTGCTGCATGTGATGCGCTTTAAACGTAGCGAATTGGATGGCTTGATTGATCAGATCAATGAGCGTGGTTATGGTTTGACCTTCGGTGTTCATACCCGTTTGGACGAAACAGTGCAGCGTGTGGTTTCGCGCATCCACGCCGGTAATGTCTACGTCAACCGCAATATGGTCGGGGCAGTGGTCGGGGTGCAGCCCTTTGGTGGAGAAGGTCTGTCGGGTACTGGACCCAAAGCGGGTGGCCCCTTGTACCTGCGCCGTCTACTGAGCCGTTGCCCGCAGAATCTGCCTTTGCAACATTGGCAGGAGCAGGGTGCGGTGCTGCCAGGTCCGACTGGCGAGGCCAATATTTATCAGCTGCACCCGCGGGGCCGCGTCCTGTGCATGCCCGTCAGCGCTCAGGGCTGGCAGGCACAGCGTCAGGCGTGTGATCAAAGTGGCAGTCAAGCTATTTTACTGGACCGTCTGGGTCTGGGGGGCTGGCAAGAGGCGCCGGCCGAACAAATCGCCATGTCCGATTTGGGTGAGGCGGATTATGATGCTGTTTTATTTGAAGGCGACAGCGACGAACTACGGCAGGTGCTGGGTCAAGTGGCTGAACGCCGTGGCCCCATTGTTGGAGTCCAAGGGCTGTTGACGCAGGAATTGGAGGGGGGCGCGGCATACGTGGTCGAGCGTTTGTTGCGTGAAGTCTCAGTCAGTACCAATACAGCGGCAGCTGGGGGTAATGCCAGTTTGATGATGGTGGGTTGATCTCAGATGGCACCCGTTTCTATGCACACGTTAGGTCGCACAAACAGATTTGAGCGGCGGCCCTGCGTCCATTCTCACGGCAAGGGCCGACTTGTAGCGCGGCTATATTAAAAAACGAAGGAGAACAATATGCAGTCCATCACGACCTTTAAATTGGCCTTGGTTTCGACAGCGGTTTTTGGTGCATTGGCGGCTAGCCCCGTCTTGGCCGCTGACAAGGTAATCAAGCTGGGTTTTTCGGCCCCCTTGACGGGCCCGCAGGCTCACTACGGTGAAGACATGCGCAATGGTCTGGTGCTGGCCCTGGAAGAGGCCAATGCCCAGAAAATTGAAATCGATGGCGCGACCGCCCGTTTTGAACTGGTGGCCAAGGATGATCAGGCTGACCCACGTACCGCGGTTCAGGTTGCTCAGCAAATTGTGGACGATGGTGTGGACGGCATGCTGGGCCACTTTAACTCCGGCACCACCATCCCCGCTTCGCGTGTGTATAACGACGCTGGCATTCCTCAGATCGCCATGGCGACCTCGCCTGAATACACCTTGCAAGGCTACGACAATACCTTCCGCATGATGACCAGCGACACCCAGCAAGGGGCAGCCGTGGGTCAATTCATCGTCAAGGATCTGGCCGCCAAGAAAGTCGCCCTGATTGATGACCGTACCGCCTACGGCCAAGGTCTGACTGACCAGGTTGCCCGTGCGGTAGAAAAAGCCGGTGGCCAGATCGTGGCCCGTGAATACACTACGGACAAAGCCAACGACTTCACCTCCATTCTGACCAACATCAAGTCCAAACAGCCTGATGCCATCTTCTTTGGCGGTTTGGATGCTCAGTCTGGTCCTATGAAGCGTCAGATGCAGACGCTGGACATCAAGGCTCCGCTGGTTTCGGGCGAAATGACCCGTAGCGATACTTTCTTGCGTCTGGCCGGTGCAGCTGCCAACGGTACCTACGCCTCGCTGGCGGGTGTACCCCTGTCTTCCATGGCAGCGGGCGAGAAGTTCTCCAAAGACTATCAGGCCCGTTTCAAGGCTGAGCCTGGTGTCTACGCACCTTACGCCTATGACGGCGCCTGGAACATGATCACCGCCATGAAAGAAGCCGGTTCGTCCAAAGCAGCTGACTACCTGCCCAAGCTGGCCGGTCTGAAACGCAATGGCGCAACCAGCAGCAATATTGCCTACGACCAGAATGGCGACCTGAAAGAAATTGCCGTCACCCTCTACGAGGTGAAGGACGGCAAGTGGACGATGGTGAAAACCATGGTCAGCCAGGCCAACTAAGCTCTGATCCTGCAGTTTGAGCCCTTCGGGGCTCATCTTTACCGTGGCCTGTTTTTGGCAGGCCCACGCTCCCTGTCTTATCGCCCAGCGCCAGGGCAGGGAGCAATGACCACGAGTCCCGATCTATGGAAATCCTGATACAACAACTAATAAATGGCCTGACCGTGGGCAGTGTCTACGCCCTGGTGGCGCTGGGCTACACCATGGTGTATGGAATTATTGGCCTGATTAATTTCGCGCATGGTGATGTCGTCATGGTCGGGGCGATGCTGGCCACAACAGTGGTCTTGTCGCTGGTCGGCGCAGACCCGGCTGGCTTGTCGGCCTGGCTGATGGTCGGTTTGGCGCTTCTGGCCGCGATTCCCCTGTGCATGGGTATAGGTTGGACCGCTGAGCGCTATGCGTATCGTCCCTTGCGTCGTGCACCTCGCTTGGCCGCTTTGATTACCGCCATTGGTGTCTCCTTCATTGTCCAGAATCTGGCCATGATGATCTGGGGGCGCAACTACCTGAGCTTCCCGCACATTATTGAACCCGTCGTGTTCCAGTTGGGCGAGGCGCGCATCAGCCTGTTGCAGATTCTGATTATTGTGGGCGCTGGTGCGATTATGGCCGGCTTGTCGGTATTGGTACACCGCACCCGTTTGGGAACGGCCATGCGGGCCACCGCTCAGAACCGTGAGGTAGCCGGTCTGATGGGCGTCAATATCAATACCGTTATTTCAGCCGCCTTTGTGATTGGTTCGGCACTGGCTGCCGTTGCCGGGGTCATGATCGTGACCTATTACGGCGTGGCGCAATACACCATGGGTTTCATGCTGGGCCTGAAGGCGTTCACGGCGGCTGTTCTGGGGGGGATTGGCAACCTGGGTGGAGCCATGCTGGGAGGCTTGCTACTGGGTTTGATCGAAGCTCTGGGCGCAGGCTATATCGGTGACCTGACCAACGGCGTGTTTGGCAGTAACTATCAGGATGTGTTCTCGTTCATCGTGCTGATCCTGGTGCTGATCTTCCGTCCCTCGGGCCTGTTGGGTGAACGCGTGGGAGATCGAGCATGAGTTTGAATCAAACCCTAAGCGGTGCCCTGCGTAAGGAGCGAACCGCAACGCCCGCCAAAGTCTGGGTGGGCGCACTCCTGATCGGTATGGTGCTGGCCGTTTTACCCTTTGTGCTGGGCATGGCCGGTCAAAGCTGGATTCGCACCTTGAATTTTGCTTTGTTATACGTGATGTTGGCCTTGGGCCTGAATATTGTGGTGGGCTTTGCTGGCCTGCTGGATCTGGGCTATATCGCTTTCTACGCCGTGGGTGCTTATGTGTGGGCCATGTTGGCCTCACCGCATTTCGGACTGCACTTACCATTTTGGATGGTCTTGCCAGCAGGGATTGCCTTGGCAGCTGTGTTTGGGGTGTTGCTAGGTTTTCCAGTCCTGCGGCTGCGGGGCGACTATCTGGCCATCGTGACACTGGGCTTTGGGGAAATTATCCGCATCTTCATGAATAACCTGGATGCGCCTATCAATATCACCAATGGTCCGCAAGGGATTAACCGCGTCGATACCTTCAAGATAGGGGACTTCATTTTCGGGAAGGCGGAAACCCTGTTTGGCATACGCATTACCGGCCCGGAGAAATACTATTACTTGCTTCTGCTGATTACGTTGCTGATCGTATTCATCTGCGTGCGTTTACAGCACTCCCGTATTGGCCGCGCCTGGGAAGCAATTCGTGAAGACGAAATCGCCGCCAAGGCCATGGGCATCAATACGCGTAACGTCAAACTGCTGGCTTTCGCGATGGGTGCAACCTTTGGTGGCGTGGCAGGTGGTCTGTTCGCTTCCATGCAAGGTTTCGTCAGCCCAGAGAGTTTCAGCCTGACCGAATCCATTTCTGTGCTGTGCATGGTGGTGTTGGGCGGCATGGGTCATATTCCCGGCGTGATTGTCGGTGCCTTGCTGCTCTCGGTCTTCCCGGAATTACTTCGCGCGGTGGTCGTACCTTTGCAGCAAAGTGTTTTTGGCGATGTGATTTTGGATCCGGATGGCATTCGTATGTTGCTGTTCGGTTTTGCCCTGGTGTTGGTCATGATTTATCGTCCTGAGGGCCTGTGGCCTTCGGCAGTACGTCGTCGTGAGCGCAAGATGAAACAGGTGCAAGCATGAGTCTGAACATGAACACAGAACTGAAAGAGGGCGAAGTCCTGCTACAGGCCGAGGGGCTGTCCAAGCGATTTGGTGGTTTGCAGGCTTTGTCTGAGGTCAGCTTCAGCATCCGCAAGGGCGACATCTACGGTTTGATCGGCCCGAACGGCGCTGGTAAGACCACACTGTTCAACGTGATGACGGGCTTGTACATCCCCGAGTCGGGTCGGTGCCTGTTTGCTGGCCGTAACCTGACCGAATGCAAACCGCATCAGATCGCCGAATCGGGTTTTGCGCGTACTTTCCAGAACATTCGTTTGTTCGGCAGCCTGTCTGCCTTGGAAAACGTGATGATTGGCCGCCATGTCCGTACGCACGCAGGTGTGTTGGGCGCGATTCTGCGGAACCGTTCGACTCGTCAGGAAGAAGAGCAGATCGAAGCGCGTGCCTACGAACTGCTGGATTACGTGGGTATTGCTCAACACGCCAACGAGATTGCTCGCTCTTTGTCCTACGGTGACCAGCGTCGCCTGGAAATTGCCCGTGCCCTGGCGACTGATCCCATGCTTCTGGCCTTGGATGAGCCCGCTGCGGGTATGAACCCGTCCGAGACCGTCGTATTGCGCCAACTGATTGAAAAAATCCGTGGTGACGGCATTACCGTCTTGCTGATCGAGCACGATATGAAGCTGGTGATGGGCCTGTGCGATCGGGTGCTGGTGTTGGAATACGGCAAGGTCTTGGCCGAAGGCAAACCCACCGAAGTCCAGCATAACCCGCGAGTCATTGAAGCCTATCTGGGCGCAGGTGCAGCGAAAGAGCTGGGCATTACCGTTGAAGAGGAACAGGCATGAGCACAGAACCGTTAATGCTGGATATTCGGGGTCTGGATGTGGCTTATGGCGGCATCCGGGCGGTACGTGGCCTAGACCTGCGTGTGGGCAAGGGCGAACTGGTCTGCTTGATTGGGGCCAACGGCGCCGGTAAAAGCACCACACTTCGAGCAATCACAGGTTTGGTGCCAGCCGCAGCTGGGCAGATCGAGCACCTGGGTGAGAGCATCGTCGGCCTGCCATCGCACCAACTGGTGCGCCGTGGCGTGGTCATGGTGCCGGAAGGGCGAGGGATTTTTCCTCAACTGACGATTGAAGAGAACCTGGCCATGGGGGCGTACACTCGCAAGGACCACCACGAAGTGCGCCAGGATATCGAGCGTATCTATACCTTGTTCCCGCGCTTGGCTGAGCGTAAGAAACAGTCGGCGGGGACTTTGTCTGGTGGAGAGCAGCAAATGGTGGCCATGGGACGGGCGATGATTTCCCGGCCTTCACTGTTGCTACTGGACGAGCCATCCATGGGTTTGGCGCCGATTATGGTCGAGCGTATTTTCGAGTTGATCCAGAATATCGCCAAAGAAGGCGTGACGATTTTACTGATCGAGCAGAATGCGCGATTGGCTTTAGAGCTGGGAGATCGGGGATATGTGATGGAGTCGGGGCGGATTATCCTGGAAGGCCCGGCCGGGCAGTTGCTGCATGATCCCAAGGTCAGGGCGGCGTATCTGGGGGAAGAGGATTTTGCGGCGTAGGTAGCGTGACTTCTCAAGAAAAAGCCAATCAACTTTGGGTTGATTGGCTTTTTTGCGTTCTGCGAACAATCATGCGTAAATCTGGAATCTGAACTTTAGATGGCTGCTTTTGGCCTTGGGTTCAACCGGTCGATGTGATACTGCCTTTTACTTTAGGCGCACCTCGACATGAATAAATCCTGTGGCATCCGCTGCGTCTACCACCTCAACAAATGGCTGATCGCGAACAAGTTCATTGAGCTTCTTGAATCCGTAGTTGCGAGGGTCAAACGAGCTGTGTGTTTTACTAATCAAGCTGCCCACGGTAGCTAGCCGAGCCCATCCATTCTCCCTAGCAGTCTCACGGATGGCATGAGAGAGTAAACCCTTCAGGTCAGGCACGTCTAATAGCTGAAGAGCTAGAGCTGTTGTGCCTACTGGTTTTTTTAAAACTTCAAAGAAGATGAACTTGTCGCATGCAGCAATGAAGGGCTCTGGAGTCTTTCGCTCACCAAGGCCGTAGACAGTCTTGCCTGCTTCTCGCAGCCGAGTGGCTAGCCGGGTGAAATCACTATCGCTCGAGACTAAGCAAAACCCGTCTACGTTTCCCTCATACAATAGGTCCATGGCATCAATAATGAATGCCGAATCGGTTGAGTTCTTACCGGTTGTGTAGGAGAACTGCTGAACTGGTTGTATAGCGTGGCGATGAAGGTATGATTTCCATCCAACCAAATTCTGTGTGGTCCAGTCTCCAAAAGCTCGCTTAACTGTTGCGGTTCCGTACTTAGCCACCTCCTCTAACAACTCCTTAACCACTGCCGCTGAGGCATTGTCTGCATCAATTAGTACCGCTAGCCGTAGCGTATCTGAATTAGCCAATTTTTATTCCCTCTGACTTGAGACAATAACCAAAGTATCAAGCGATTGTTCGCTGATGTGGAGGTTAAGGATTCTGATCACCGAGACGCAAATTCCGCCTCTGGCCGTTAGCCGCCATTTATGGCTGGTTAAATCTGTCCTGATCTTTTTTTGACAGCCAAGCTTAGTGTGACAATTAACAGTCCAGATGTTTCAAGCTTAGTCCCACACTCGATCCAAGCCTATCCCCACCGCTCATTACGCCAATCCTCTTGCTCCGCAGCGTCAAGGAAAGTCCACGCAACAAAGCGGCTTTGCTTTTGTCCCTGCGTCATTTCCACGGTCTTCACCTCAAACGCCTTGGCCTTTTTTAAGGCGGACAACACGTCAGGCAAATTGGATGCCTTGGATACCAAACTACTGAACCAAAAAACTTGCTTGCTTACTGTGGTGCTCTCTTCAATCATCCGACGTATAAAAAGCGCCTCACCACCGTCGCACCATAGCTCAGTATTCTGCCCACCAAAATTCAGCTTGGCAGTTCTTTGATTAGCTTCAGCCTTGCCTAAGCCACGCCATTTACGTTGATTGCTGCTTAATGCCTCTTCCTGCGATGAATGGAAGGGAGGATTGCACAAGGTCAGGTCGAAGTAGTCGTTTGTACCCAATACGCCTTTAAAAATGTGCGCAGGGGATTTTTGCTGGCGCAATTTGATGGCAGCGGACAAGCCTGGATTTGCGTGAATGGTGGTTCGTGCAGATGTCAGTGCATTCGCATCGATATCTGAGCCCAGAAACTGCCATCCATATTCGGCATGAGCAATTAAGGGGTAGATGGCATTTGCTCCTATCCCAATATCAAGAACGCGTACTGCGGCATCACGTGGAATGACGCCCTTATTCTTGCTCGCTAGCAAATCGGCTAGATAGTGCACGTAATCGGCACGGCCCGGGATGGGTGGACACAGATAGTTCGCTGGGATATCCCAATGCGCTATGCCGTAAAAGGACTTTAGCAAGGCACGATTTAGGGTTTTGACCGCAGCAGGGTTAGCGAAATCAATGCTTTTGTCACCGTACTGATTCACGAAGACGAACGTGCTCAGTTCGGGCGTGTCTTTGATGAGAGCGTCAAAGTCGTAGCGGCCTTGATGACGGTTGCGTGGGTGGAGCAGGGCCGCCGGTTTGCTTGGCGTTGGTAGTTTGGCTGTGGAATTGCCGCGTTTTGAGGATGACATTGACGTCCAAAATTAATTTTTATTGGGCTGGTCTATCTATTGTTTTTTTTATTGATCTGGAGAGTGTATTGCTTAGGCACAGCGATAAGGCCAAACTGAGGCGCTGCCATCATTAGTAGCTTACGGCCCAGCTTAAATATAGGCTCTGCAAGGTTTACAGAGCCCGGTGTTAAGGCCAAAGGAGTGAAACCAGCATCTTGGTTCTAATGCCTTTCCGTGCTGTGTCCTCCTCTGGCTTTAATGCTTAGTTCTTGCCTGTGCTACCAAATCCGCCCGTACCACGCTCGGTCTCGGTGGAGAACTCGTCTACGAACTGCAAGGTAACCTGAACAACAGGCTGGAACATCAGTTGAGCAATGCGCTCGCCAGGCTCGATCACGTAATCCTGTTCACTGTCATTCGCCAGAATCACACCGATCTCGCCGTGGTAGTCGGCATCAATGACACCGATGCCTTGGGCAACGCGTACGCCGTGTTTCAAGGACAGGCCGGAACGCGAGGCGACGATGGCCACCAGGCCAGGGTCCATCATATTGATGGCCAAGCCGGTTTTAACTAGCGTACGGCCGCCTGCTGGCAAAACCACTGCTTCACTCAGGCAGGCGCGCAGGTCCATGGCGGCGGAGCCGTCCGTGGCGTAGCTGGGGGCTTCAATGGTCGTGCCCAACAAGTCATTGACGATGCGGGTTTCAATACGACGGTGCATAGACGGTATCCTGAAAAAAAGAGAGGCAGCGCACCAACTTCAGCGCTGCCCATCATCATAAAAGAGAAAAGTGTTAAAGCCGCTGGGCGATGTTTTTTACCAATTGGCGTGCAGCCAGTAGCTTGTCCTGGGCGGGCCATTGCGTGTGACCTTGCTCGTCAAAGAGCACCAGCTCGGTATCGTCGGCATTCATGGCGCGCTGTGCCAGATTAGCCACCAGCAAGGGCACATTTTTGCGTTGACGTTTGGCTTGGGCGTGTTCGATCAAGTTGTCTGTCTCAGCGGCAAAGCCTACACAGTAGGGGCCGTCTTTGAGCGCAGCAACCTCGGCCAGAATGTCGGGGTTGGGGCTGAACTGAAGGTCAGGTGTGGCCTGTTCTGAAGTCTTCTTGATCTTAATGTCGCTGGCATTGCTGACGTACCAATCGGCTACCGCAGCCACACTGATGAAGATATCGGCATGGTGAACTTGTGACATGACCGTCGCGTGCATTTGACGCGCAGTCTCCACATTGATGCGGCTGACTTGGTACGGTGCATTGAGAGCAACGGGGCCGGAAACCAGAGTGACTTGTGCGCCAGCTTCTTGAGCCGCTCGGGCAATGGCATAGCCCATCTTGCCGGAGGAGCGGTTGCTGATGACGCGGACTGGATCGATAGGCTCGCTAGTGGGGCCAGCCGTAATCAAGACTCGTTTGCCCGCCAGCAGTTTGGGCTGAAAGAAGGCAGTCAGTTCAGCCAGTAGTTGGGCGGGTTCCAGCATGCGACCGTCGCCGGTTTCACCGCAGGCCTGGTCGCCACTGCCGGGGCCCAGAATATGTACGCCGTCGCGACGCAGTTGTTCGACATTGCGCTGGGTGGCGGGGTGCAGCCACATTTCTCGGTTCATGGCCGGGGCGATCAGCAGGGGGCAATGGCCCCGGGCAATACATAAAGTGCTAAGCAAATCGTCAGCCAGACCGTTGGCCAGTTTGGCCATGAAGTTAGTGCTGGCGGGGGCGATCAAGATGGCATCGGCATCGCGGCTAAGCTGGATGTGAGCCATATTGTTGGGGACGCGTGCGTCCCACAAATCGGTATAGACGGTGCGGCCGGATAGGGCTTGAAAGGTCACCGGACTGATGAAGCGGGTGGCCGATTCGGTCATGACCACATCAATCCGGGCACCCAGATCCTGGCTGCGACGCAAGAGCTCGGCAGTTTTATAGGCAGCGATGCCGCCGGTGATGCCAAACACCAGTTTTTTATTGCTAAGCATAGGACATGATCCTTACAGACTCAGGAGCGCTGTCGTTTGTTGCGGCGCATGCGCATGAACTCGTCCAGCACCAATAAAGCAGCACCACAACTGATGGCAACGTCGGCAATATTGAAGGCGGGAAAGTAGGATTGATTCCAGTAGAACAGCAGAAAATCTACCACGTGTCCGTGCATCAGGCGATCAAGCACGTTGCCGATGGCACCACCCAGAATCAGGCTGAGCGATAGGCAGAACAAAGGTTGTTTGGCCGAGCGACGCAGCATGGTCACGATAAACACGGTGGCGACCGCAGCGATGCCCACGAAGAACCAACGCTGCCAACCTTGGCCGCCAGCCAGAAAGCTGAAGGCGGCACCGGGGTTGTACAGCAAGGTGAAGTCAAAAAAGGGCAGGATATTCCAACGTTCCTGATAGAACAGGTTGCTGTTGAAATACTGTTTGGTCCATTGGTCCAGGCCGACAATAAAGGCGGCCAGACCAATCCAGGCCCAGAACTGCCGTGAGGGCAGTCGGGCCTGGCCGGGAGAAGGGGCCATATCCTTATCAGGCATGGTGACGCACTTCGCCTTCGCCAAACAGATTGTCCTCGCAACGACCACACAGGGTGGGGTGCTCGGCGCTCTGTCCTACGTCGGGGCGGTGGTGCCAGCAACGTTCACACTTGGCCTGTTCAGTTGGGGTGACGTCGATTCGCAAATCGCCTTCACCGGCGTGTACGTCGGCACGTGAGACGATCAACATGAAGCGCAGGTCCTGGCCCAGGGATTGCAGGAACTCCAGATCTTCGCCATTGGCGTAAATGTCGATCTCGGCGGCCAAGGACGAACCGATGGCGCCTGTGCTGCGCACATCTTCAATGCGGCGCATTACATCGGCACGGATAGCACGCAGACGCTGCCATTTGGTGCTGAGTGCCGCTTGTTCACCTTGCTCGGGCAGGGCGTGGAATAGCTCGGTGAAGATGGTGCCACTTGGCACCGAACCACCGTGCATGTCGACCCAAGCTTCCTCTGCCGTGAAGGACAGGATAGGCGCCATCAACTTGAGCAGAGTTTGTGTCAGGTGATACAGAGCCGTTTGTGCCGAGCGACGTGGCAGTCCATCCTTAGCGGTGGTGTACAGACGGTCTTTCAGAATATCCAGGTAGAACGCACCGAGGTCTTCGGAGCAGAAAGTCTGCAAGCGAGCCACGATAGGGTGGAACTCGTAACGCTGATAGTTCTCCAGCAATTCGGCTTGCATGTCAGCCGTCATTTGCAGGGCGTAACGGTCGATCTCGGTTAGCTGGTCCACAGGGACAGCGTGCTGCGCGGGATCGAAGTCAGCCAGGTTGCCCAGCAGGAATTTCAAGGTGTTGCGGATACGGCGGTAGCCTTCCACGACACGTTTCAGAATTTCATCAGAAATGGACAACTCGCCCGAGTAGTCGGTGGACGCAGCCCACAGACGCATGATCTCGGCACCCATTTTGTCGGCAATTTCTTGCGGCTTGATGATGTTGCCCAACGATTTGCTCATCTTGCGGCCATTGCCGTCCACCACAAAACCGTGGGTCAGCAAGGCTTTGTAGGGAGCACGGCCGTACAGCATGCAGCCGGTCAGCAAGGACGAATGGAACCAGCCACGGTGTTGGTCTGAGCCTTCCAGGTACAGGTCGGCAGGCCATTGCATGATGTCGGCGTGCGAGCCGTGGGTGGTGTGGTCTTTGCCGCCCAAGACGGTGGCGTGCGTGGTGCCCGAGTCAAACCAGACGTCCAGCGTGTCACGGTTTTTCTCGTACAGATCAGCCTCGTCGCCCAAGATATCGCGTGGGTCCAGATTTTGCCAGGCCTCGATACCGCTTTTCTCGATACGCTCGGCCACTTGCTCCATCAGCTCTGGAGTGCGTGGGTGTAGCTCGCCCGTTTCTTTATGAACGAAGAAAGCCATCGGCACGCCCCATTGACGCTGACGCGACAAGGTCCAGTCTGGACGGTTGGCGATCATGGCGTGCAGGCGTGCACGGCCCCAGGAGGGGTAGAACTCGGTGTTATCAATGGCTTCCAGTGCCATTTCACGCAGGCTGCGGCCGCTGGTGTTTTCCTTGTCCATACCGGCGAACCATTGGCTGGTGGCACGGTAAATGATGGGTGTCTTGTGACGCCAGCAGTGCATGTAGCTGTGTGGGTGCTGCTCGGTCTTTAGCAAGGTGCCCGCGTTCTGCAAGGTTTCCACGATCAGTGGATTGGCCTTCCAGATCATCAGGCCACCAAACAAAGGCAAGGTGTCGGCATAGTGACCCGAGCCCATCACAGGCTTGAGCATATCGTCGTCTTTCATGCCGTGGGCTTTGCAGGAGATAAAGTCCTCAATACCGTAGGCAGGAGCCGAGTGCACCACACCGGTGCCGCTATCCAGGGTGACGTAATCGCCCAGGTACACGGGGGAGCGGCGCTGGTAGCCTGCGTCCACTTTGGCTAATGGATGATCAAACTCGATCAGGTTCAAAGCTTCGCCTGTCGTGGTCGCAAGGACTTGACCGTTCAAACCCCATTGTTCCAGGCAGGATTTCACCAGATCTTCAGCCACAATCAGCATGGAACCGGTAGCGCGTGGGCTGTCCAGCTTGACCAGGGCGTAGCTGATTTCCGGGTGCACATTCAGAGCCTGGTTGGCAGGAATGGTCCAGGGGGTGGTGGTCCAGATAACGATGGCGCCATCGTCCACGCTGTCCACGCTAAAGGCGGCAGCCAATTTGTCTTTCTGGGCAAAGGGGAAGGCCACGTGCACGGAAGGGTCTGTGCGGTCCGCGTATTCGACCTCGGCCTCGGCCAAGGCCGAACCACAGTCAAAACACCAGTTCACCGGTTTCAGACCACGGAACACAAAGCCTTTTTGCATGATCTTGGACAGCACACGTAGCTCGTCGGCTTCGTTGCTGAAATTCATGGTCAGGTAAGGACGTTCCCAATCGGCCAGCACGCCCAGACGTTTGAAGTCTTTGCGTTGGCTATTAATTTGCTCCAGAGCATAGGCACGTGCCTTGGCCTGCACATCAGCCACAGGCATGTTCTTGCCGTACAGCTTTTCAATCTGGACCTCAATGGGCATGCCGTGGCAGTCCCAACCAGGCACATATTGCGCGTCAAAGCCAGCCATGTTGCGGCTTTTGACAATGACGTCTTTCAGAATCTTATTGACCGCATGGCCGATGTGAATGTCACCATTCGCATAGGGAGGGCCATCGTGCAAAATAAATTTTGGACGACCGGCACTGGCTTGCCGAATTGCTGCATAGACTTTGTTTTCTTCCCACTGGTTAATCCAGCCCGGCTCACGTTTGGCGAGGTCGCCACGCATGGGAAAGGGGGTGTCGGGCAAATTGAGAGAGTTTTTATAGTCCATTTGAAGCAAAGTAGTCGCGAGCGCGTTGTGCATCGTTGTCGATGGCGGCGATCATGGTGATGAGGTCCGGGAATTTTTCTTCGTCCCTGACGAATTCCAGAAATTCTATACGGGCAAGTTTACCGTAAGCATCCAGGCGTTGGTCCAGTAAATGCACCTCTAACAGCAACCGTCCCTGGTCCACGACGGTTGGGCGTACCCCTAAAGAGGCAATGCCGGGCAGAGCTTGCCCGGTCAGTCCGTGGACCCGTACGACATAGACCCCCGATCGGGCGGCACAGTGCTCGGGAACGCGCACGTTCAGGGTCGGGTAGCCAATGTCCCGGCCCAGTTTCTGACCATGAATGACATGGCCACTAAGATGAAAGGGTTTGCCCAGCAGCGCACGGGCGCGGTCGAGCTGGCCTACGGCCAGGGCTGTGCGTACTTCCGAGCTGGAGATACGCCGGCTATCGGCATCGGCAACATCGTGCAAGGTCTCGACGCTGAACCCGTGGCGCTTGCCAGCGGCGCGCAGCATTTCGATGTCGCCAGCGCGTTTGTGGCCGTAGCGGAAATCTTCGCCCACCAGCAGCCAGCCGGTATTCAGACCCTGGACCAGAATCTCTTCAATAAAGGTGGCGGCCGACATATCGGCCATGGCTTGGTTAAAGCGGGCCAGATAAACTTGTTCAATGCCACAGTGGTGCAGGGCTTCGACTTTGTCGCGCAGGCCGCTAATTTGTGTGGGAATCAGCTCGGGCCGTTGGCCGCGCTGCGCAAAAAAGGCGCGTGGATGCGGCGTAAAGGTCATCACACAGGAACTGAGCCCTTGTTGCCGGGCCACTTCGTTGACGCGATGCAAGATGGCCTGATGGCCCAGATGCACCCCATCAAAGTTGCCAATGGTGACGGCGCTGCGGGCCGTGCTGTTGCGCCGCGGCAGAGAGCGATAGAGTTTTAGATCAGATTTCACAAGCGAGAGTTTACAATTTTGGATTCGTTATTTCTCGGGAAACAGGATTTTGACCGATTCCACCCTACCTTGTCGCCTGGTTGTGCTTATTTCAGGCCGGGGCTCTAACTTGCAGGCCATTGGCGAACTGATCAAGACAGCGGGCTTAAATGGCCGCATCGAGGCGGTCATCTCTAACAAGGGTGATGCGCCCGGACTGGAGTGGGCGCAGCGCCAAGGGCTGCCTACCGAGACAGTGTCGCATCGCGAATTTGCAACACGTGAAGCCTTTGATCAGGCTTTGGCACGTGTGATTGACCGCTACCAGCCAGATTATGTTCTACTTGCGGGATTCATGCGTATCCTGAGCACAGAATTTGTTCAGCACTATGCAGGCAAGCTCATCAATATACACCCATCCTTGCTTCCTAGCTTTCCTGGTTTGAATACCCATCAACAAGCACTCGACGCTGGCGTACAGTTTCATGGCTGCTCGGTGCACTTTGTGACCCCTGTGCTCGATGACGGCCCCATCATTGCTCAAAGTATCGTGCCCGTGTTGCACGGCGATGATGCGCAAACGTTGGCCCAGCGCGTTCTGGCGACCGAGCACCCTGTCTATACAGCCGCTGTGCGCTGGCTGATTGAAGGGCGAGTCCAGTTGCAGGCCGATGGCCGTGTTGAGGTTGCCGGGCTAGCGCATCGCGGCTTTTATTTTCCCGCCTGATTTGAGCGGGCTATTTGGAATTTTTCAATATTCATGTCTGATCATCAACAATCCCGCCCTGAGCGTGGCCGCTCGGACCGCAAGCGTCCATCTTCGTCGACGCAGCGTAATGAGTCCGGAGCGCGTGGGCGTCCCTATGACGCACGCCGCGACAAGCCCTCTGGCCCTCCCGAACCGGGAGCGATCGCGCAGCGCCGCCTGGAGCAGGTTGCCAGCGCCCTGGGTGAAGTATTGCAGTGGAAACATCCCGCCGATCTGGCCCTGACCCGCTGGGCCCGTACTCGTCCCAAAATGGGCTCGCGTGACCGCGCCGAGATCCGTGAGTCTGTTTTTGATGTGCTGCGCCATCTGCGTCAGTACCGCAACTGGGCTGAAAGTGGTGTGGGCCCGTCGACCCGTCGCCTGGCTATTTTGGGCCTGTCTACCGCCATTGGTCAGCAAGAGCTGTCCTTGGGACTGGCTGAGGACGAGCGTCAGTGGCTAAGCCATATCCGCTCCCTGAATGTTGAAGGTTTGCCGGTAGGCGTACGCCTGAGCCTGCCAGAGTGGCTGGAAGAGCGCCTGACGCAAATTCCAGAGTCCTACAAGCTGATGCAGGCGATGAACGAGCAGGCTTTGCTGGATTTGCGCGTCAATCCGATGAAAGCCGAACGTGATACGGTGCTGCGCCAGCTGCAAAATGGTCCTATGGCTCGTTTCAAACCGGTAGCCATGCCATTTTCACCTTGGGGTATTCGGATCGAAGGCCGCCCATCTGTCGCCGTATGGCCACAGTATGAAAAAGGCGAGCTGGAAATTCAGGAAGAGGGCAGCCAGTTGCTGACCGCCTTGCTGGAGCCACGACGTGGCGAGATGGTTATTGATTACTGCGCGGGTGCCGGCGGCAAATCCTTGTTGTTGGGCGCCTTGATGCGCTCTACAGGCCGTCTCTACGCCTTTGACGTGTCCGCTAGCCGCTTGAGCAAGGCCAAGCCACGCTTTGCGCGTGCGGGTCTGTCCAATGTGGTGCCTGTGGTTATTCAGGAAGAGGGCGATCAGCGTGTACGCCGCCTGCATGGCAAGGCTCACCGTGTCTTGGTGGATGCTCCTTGCAGTGGTTTGGGAACTTTACGTCGAAATCCTGATCTTAAGTGGCGTCAACACCCACAAGCTCTGGAGCAGTACACTAAGATGCAAGCCGACATTCTGGAACAGGCCGCTGCCTGCGTGGCTCCCGGGGGTCGTTTGGTTTATGCAACATGCAGTTTCTTACCAGAGGAAAACGAGCAACAGGTGCAGGCATTCTTGGACAAGCACCCCGAGTTCCGATTGTTGGACGCCCGGGAAATCTTGAAGGACAAATGTCCGGCTCTCGCGCTAGAGGGGCCTTATCTGAATCTGCGCACGGACCGTCACCAGACCGACTGTTTTTTCGGTGCGGCACTGGAACGAATCACTGAAAGTGCTTGATTTAAAGCAAGTTCGTCCTTAAATAATGTTAATGTTAACTAGTTGGGTGGGATACACTTTTCTGGTTTCCCTTAACAAAGTTCAGGTCTAAAAGGGTCTATGCAATCGTTTCTCTCTTATCTCGCCGATGGATGGCTGCAACTTTCTTGGTGGCAGTTCGTCCTTGTCGTTTTAGCACTGACACATGTCACTATTGTGGCAGTGACCGTCTTTCTACACCGTAGTCAGGCGCACCGTGGGCTGGATCTGCATCCGGCCGTTATGCATTTCTTCCGCTTCTGGCTCTGGATGACCACCGGTATGGTCACCAAAGAGTGGGTGGCTATTCACCGTAAACACCACGCCAAATGCGAGCGCGAAGGCGATCCGCATTCGCCCGTGGTTTTTGGTCTGGGTAAAGTGTTCTTCCGTGGTGCCGAGCTGTACCGCCAGGAAGCGACTAATCCTGAAACCTTGAAGCGCTTTGGTCACGGCACGCCCGATGACTGGCTTGAGCGCAACCTGTACAGCAAGTACAGCATGTTGGGTATTGTCATCATGCTGGGTATTGATCTGTTCCTGTTCGGTCTGCTGGGTCTGACTGTCTGGGCGATCCAGATGGCCTGGATTCCTTTCTGGGCAGCCGGTGTGGTTAACGGTTTGGGTCACGCTATTGGTTACCGTAACTTTGCCAGCCCGGATACCAGCACCAACGTGTTCCCTTGGGGCATCATCATTGGTGGTGAAGAGCTGCACAATAACCACCACGCCTATGGCACCTCGGCCAAGTTCTCCAGCAAATGGTACGAATTTGACTTGGGTTGGTGCTATATCACCGTGCTGAAAGCGCTGGGTTTGGCCAAGGTCAAGAAGGTTGCGCCTAAGCTGCGTTTGGAACCCAGCGTGGCCTCCAACGCACCTATCGATGGCATCAGCCTGGCTACCTTGCAAGGTGTGATTACCCACCGCTACGAAATCTTGGCCCGTTACGCCGACATCATCAAGACTACGGCGTCTGAAGAAATTGCCCGTCTGAAACCGCAAGTGAACAAGGACAATCCAAATTGCTCTTGGTCTCTGCTGGAAAGCTGCAACGACTGGATTGGCCGTGGTGACGACGTTCTGGCGCCGGAACAACGCGCTGAACTGGAAACTGTAGCGGCTGGCGACTCCCGCCTGTCCATCCTGGTCCGCATGCAACGTGAACTGGCCGGTATCTGGGAAAGCTCCAGTGCCTCCAGCGAGCAGTTGCTGACTGATTTGCGCGCTTGGTGCCAGCGTGCTCAGCAAAGCGGCATTGAAAGTCTTGAGCAGTTCGCCTTGCGTCTGCGCCGCTACGCGGCATGATGGATCGCTTAAATCCGGAACAGCGAGCCGCCGTTACTCTCCCCTCTGGCCATGCCCTGGTGCTGGCCGGAGCGGGTAGCGGAAAAACCAGTGTACTGACCTCCCGAATGGCCTGGTTAATCCAGACCGGGCAGGTCAGCCCACACGGCCTAGCCGCTGTTACCTTCACCAACAAAGCCGCGCGCGAAATGCTGACGCGGCTTACTTCTTTATTGCCTATCGATACCCGCGGAATGTGGGTCGGGACCTTTCATGGTCTGTGCAATCGCTTGCTGCGTATGCACTACCGGGATGCCGGTTTGGTGCAGACTTTCCAGATTCTGGATATGGCAGACCAATTGGCCTCCATCAAGCGTTTGATCAAGGCTAATAATGTGGACGACGAGAAATTTCCACCCAAGGAAATTCAGAAGTTCATCAATGCCTGCAAAGAAGACGGCCAGCGTCCCGGAGACCTTGACGCGCATGATCCCCACCGTCGCCGCCTGATTGAGCTCTATCAGCTTTATCAAGAGCAGTGCGAACGTGAGGGTGTGGTCGACTTTGGCGAGCTGCTGCTGCGTGCTTACGAACTGCTGTCGCGCAATGCGCCTATTCGAGAGCATTATCAGCGCCGCTTCAAACATATTCTGGTTGATGAATTCCAGGACACTAACGTGCTGCAGTACCGCTGGTTGCGTCTTCTGGCGGGCGATCAGGCCAGCATGTTTGCGGTGGGCGACGACGACCAGTCTATCTATGCCTTCCGTGGTGCGAATGTGGGCAATATGGCCGACTTTGAGCGCGACTACGCCCGTGGTAATGTGATTCGCCTGGAGCAGAACTACCGTTCTTGCGGCCATATTCTGGATTCGGCCAATGCGCTGATCGAGAACAATAGCGGTCGCCTGGGCAAGAATTTGTGGACTAATAGTGGCGAGGGCGAGCTGGTACGCATCAGCGAACTGGCTTCCGATGCCCTTGAAGCGCAGTGGATTGTGGATGAAGTCCGTGCCCTGATCGCTGAAGGCAAGCCGCGTCGCGAGATTGCTATCTTGTATCGCAGTAACGCCCAGTCGCGAGTCATTGAGCACAGGCTGTTTTCCCAAGGGTTGCCCTACAAAGTGTATGGCGGCCATCGCTTCTTCGAGCGTCAGGAAATCAAGCATGTACTGGCGTATCTGCGCTTGATGGATAACGCGGATGATGACACGGCATTTTTGCGTATCGTGAACTTTCCGACACGCGGTATTGGTGCCCGTTCCGTTGAGCAGTTAGCGGATCTGGCCCGAGAGCGCGGTACCAGCTTGCTGCGTGCGATTCCCTACCTGCAAGGTCGGGCTGCTGCTGGTTTGCTGCGCTTCGCCAATTTGATTCAAGACATGGCCAGTCAGGCCCAGATCTTGTCTTTGCCTGAACTCATTGAGCATGTAGTCCATGACAGTACCTTGCTGGCGCATTACCAGGCGGACCGTGAAGGTGCGGAACGACTGGAGAACTTGCAGGAATTGGTGAACGCGGCCACTGTTTTTGTGGGTGAAGAAGGCTTTGCCGAACTGCCAGCGGGTCGTGTGCCTGAGGCCGTTCCGGGCGAGTCGCAGCAAGCCATGCAGAATCCGGACCAGCCACTGGCGTCGGTGCTGGCTCCCATGTCGCCTTTGGGCTCTTTCCTGACTCACGCTTCGCTGGAAGCTGGGGATAATCAGGCTCAGGCAGGGCAGGACGCCATTCAGCTGATGACGATTCATGCTGCCAAGGGCCTGGAGTTTGATGCGGTCTTCATTACTGGCTTGGAAGAGGGTTTGTTCCCTCATGAGAACAGCTTGTTTGATCCGGGTGGCATCGAGGAAGAGCGTCGTTTGATGTACGTGGCGATTACGCGGGCGCGTCAGCGCTTGTACATTACTTTGGCGCAAAGCCGCATGCTGCACGGACAAACGCGTTATGCCATGCGTTCACGCTTTCTGGATGAATTGCCTGAACAACACATCAAGTGGTTGTCAGCCCGTTACGCCAGCACACCCATGCAATCCGAGGCTAGCTCGGGAGCATTCCGTCGTGGTCAAAGCTGGGAGTCCAAAGACAAAAGCCGTTCGGCGCAGCCTTATGGCGGACGCAGTCACACCAGCGTGTTGGAAGTGAACGGCCAGTCCTTCCGTGTCGGGCAGGGCGTGCAGCACAGCCGTTTTGGTGAAGGCACGATTATCAATCTGACGGGGCAGGGCGACGATGCGCAAGCATTGATCCAGTTCCGTGAGGTGGGTAGCAAGACCCTGGCCTTGGCGATTGCCAAGCTGGACACGGTTAGCTAGACAGCTTTTCTACGACTAGTGGACAGTTTGAAAGCCCCCGACTCGGGGGCTTTTTTCATGGAGAGATGTTTGTTGTGGCTGAGGATTTTGTTGGCCCGGCCTCTGTATGTTTGCTTCTCTTATCAGCCAGGGCGAGCTCAGCGCTTTCATGCGCCCAAGTAGCAGGGCATTAAAAAGACCCGTTAAATTCCGATTTTTGATGAGGCAAATATTCAAACATCTCGTCTCTATCGTGGTTTTCCCTATTTCAGGTAGCAGGTAGGAAGCACCGCCCCGGCTCTCTTACCCATTCAATTTTTAAGATTGTTGACCTTGATTTGCTTCTTGGAAATATACGAAGATTTTCTGTAAGCCTTATTTCAAGCGCCTCTCAAGGGACTTCTTGATACCCTATAAGCGCCATATTCCCGTTATATATAAGGGTTATAAATTCTAGTTATAAAGTGAGCGCCCCCATAAAATCGAAGCCTAAACTAATTACAGATAACAAACACACATGGAGGCGATCATGGAACCCAGCAATCTCTCACGCCGGCGCATGCTTTTGTCTACGGGCGGGGTCATGGCTTTGGCTGGCACCGCAAGCTTGACACCTTTGTCTGCGGCACTGGCACAGGAAAAGGCCAAAACGCAGGCTAAGGCGCTGCCGGCTTATGCATCCTGGAAACACCTGGACAGCTTGATCGTACATAGCGCTAACACCATTGAAACCAAACGCAGCGCATTTGGTTCGGGTTTGATTACCCCCTTGGATCGCTTGTTCGTACGCAATAACGTGGCTCCCCCGTCTGAACAGATCGTTGCTGATCCAGACGCGTGGGTACTGTCGATCAAGGGTGTTAAAAACCCTAAAGACATGACCGTGGCCGAGCTGAAGCGCCTGGGCCTGGTAGCAGTGCCTATGGTGCTGCAATGTTCCGGCAACGGCCGTGCTTACTTCCCTGAAAAACCCAGCGGTACCAAATGGACTGTGGGTGCAGCTGGCTGCATCGTGTTCTCAGGCGTACCTATCAAGGCCGTGCTGGAAGCGACAGGCGGTATGGAAGCCGGTGCCAAATTCATGACTGGCACAGGCGGCGAGGATATTCCAGAAGGTTTGGATCCCAATACCATCATGGTGGAGCGCTCGCTTCCACTGGAAGCCATTGATGATGCAATCCTGGCTTGGGAAATCAACGGTCAGCCCATTCCTTTGGCACACGGTGGTCCTTTGCGTTTGATCGTGCCCGGTTACACCGGCGTGAACAACGTTAAGTACATCAAGCAACTGGCCTTCAGTAAAGACCAGTCAGCTGCCAGCATTCAGCAAAACAGCTACCGCATGACGCCTATGGGCGAAAAGACCAATGTGAACCAGGAGTCGGTGTGGGAAATGCCGGTCAAGTCCTGGATCACCAGCCCCAATGGCGAATCTGGTGAAGATTTGAAAGCAGGCTTGGTGCAGATCCAAGGTTTGGCTTTCGGTGGCATGTCTGCGGCTAAAGAAGTTGAAGTGTCCGTGGACGGTGGCAAGAACTGGGTCAAGGCCAATTTCGTGGGACCGGATCTGGGCAAGTACGCCTGGCGTCAATTCGTGGTGGGTATGGAATTAAAGCCCGGCCAATACGAAATCGCCAGCCGTGCGACTAGCGAAGCGGGCACGGTTCAGCCTGAAGAGCGCGTTGCCAACAGCCATGGTTATTTGAACAATAGCTGGCGCGATCACATGCTGCCTGTCACGGTTGCCTAAGTATTGAATGTTGTAGCCGCCCCGATTCGTCGGGGCGGGTTTGGAAGGAAGTCATGAAGAAATACCTTGCTGTTGCTGCTACCTGTTTGTTCGCTGTGTCGGGCCAGGCCCATGCCGATGAACAAGGCAAAACCTTGTTTGCCAGCAGTGCCAAACCTATCGCCTGTGCGGTCTGTCATACCTTGGCTGATGCGGGTTCGGCCGGCGCCATTGGTCCTGATCTGGATGAATTGCAGCCCTCCAAAGAGCAGATTTTGAAGGTGATGAAAGAAGGAATGGGCGCGATGCCTTCCTTTGCGCAAACCTTAAGTGACGAAGAGCGTGATGCGATCGCCACGTATGTCAGCTCGGTAGCGGGTCAATAAATCCACGCCCGCTGTCTTTGCCAGACACTAGCCGCCTTACTCATTCTCCTCCTGATCCGGGGGCAAGAATTCGGTAGGCGGCTTTTTGTTGGCATTGTGGTGCAAGATTCGATCTGGGCGGCCTTGCTCGTCCAGCCAGATCTGACCTATTCCTGAGCCATTCCAGACTCGTTCTCCTTGTTGGCGTTGATTCGGCAGGCGAGGGCTGATGCTTAAGTCGCGGCGCTGGGTAAACCAGTTCAAGGGCGAGCGTGGCGAATATAACCAACGGTTCAGACGATCCAGCCAGTTCAAGAGCTCGGGTGGAAACTCGTTCTTGATGCCGCTACTGGTGATTTGCCAGATATGTGGGACTTGTTTGCTGTGGCGCACCTGCACATCGTAGGCGAAGGAATAATGCACGTCGCCGGACAGGATTACGTAATTACCGGGCGTGCGGGAATGCCGAAAGATATTAAGCATAGTATTGGCGGCGCCCCGGTGTGCCATCCAGTTTTCTGCATCAACGGTCAGGGCAAAGCCGGCATAGGTGCAGATTCTTTGAATGACCTCAATCAGCTTCACACCGAACATAGGGGTGGGCGACACGATAATTGCTGCCTTCTCATCCAGTAATTCATGCTGCAGCTCCGTCAAGGATTCCCAGTCCATTAAACCCGATGGTCTGCTGGCTAAACGTCGGCTGTGCCAGCGGCGGGTACGGGTATCCAGCACGATGATGGCGGGGTCGGTACGCAGCACATAGTCCCATTGCTGAAAGGCCAGGAGCTGCTTGATCAGATCATCCTGGGTCTGATGATCAAGGCGGTGCTGTCCATCCGTCTTGCTCGTCCAGGCGGTGGTTGTATCCAGCACAGCCGCAAAGACCTCGGGTCGATTCCCCCAGCCTTGACACAGCATATAAGCGACTAAGGCATTCCCCACGATACGCCGCGAAAAAGGGTGGCCGTAGGCCGTGCTTTCCCATTTGGCGGACAGATTCCAGTCATCGGTGATGTCGTGGTCATCAAAAATCATCAAGGTCTGTACATGTGCCAGAAGCCGTGCCGCTTGAGGCAGGTCTTGTCTAAAACCCTCTAGTGCGCTGGCTTCACGTTGCCAGCGTTGCTGGTGTTGGGGCTCTAGCTCGGACGCCTTGGGCTCTGGGATGATCTGCCAGGCAGTCGGGGACCAGACCAGCAGATACATGGCCAGTACTTCCGCCAAGGTGACCAAGTGGTTATGTGCATTGGCGGTGGTGAAAATCGGTTTTTCCACGCCACCAAAAAACCGCTCGCGCAGGGCTTCATTAGATTTGAAGGCCGGGAGCAGATCGGCGCGGCGGTAGTAGCTGGCCGGGTGACGATACAGCGACTCGCTGTCTGAGACGACCGCGCCGTCCAGATATTCGCCAAATAATCCCAGCCGTTCAATCAAGGCATGAATAGCGGCCAGCATGGGGCCAGCAACATCGTCGGCATAGACCTGATCGCCGCACAGCATCAATAAGGCGGGTCGCGCATCGGCCTCGCGAATGTGCTCGCTTAACACCGTATCAGCTTGAGCCAGGCCGTCACGGGCCGGGTGATGCGGCTTGCGGCAAGAGCCAAACATCAGATTATCGGCCCGGCTGGCCAGGACCAAATTGGGTCGGGATTGGCCTACATGGAGCAAATGAGGGGCCCAGTCGGCAATCCCTTGTTCTTGTCCTGTGTCGCTTGCCGTGAGCAGGTCGTAGTGAATAAGGGTATCGCGGGGCAGGGGGCTAGCCAGTTCTACATCGATCAAATGGATAAACGCGTGCTGGCCAATTGGCACGATGCGACAGTGCTTGGAACCCAGAGTAAGGCGTTGGGGAGCGGCACCTTCCGGTTCCAGCAGTAGGTCTAGAGACAAGGCTGTGCTGCCGACTAGCCATATGACCAGACGCTGGGAGTCCAGGCGACGCAAAATAGGGCCCGCCAGTACGGGGGGCAAGCTTGCAGAGGGGGTGGAGAGACTCAAACGGATTACAGCCAGAATAAGAAAAGACAATGGACAGCGCAGCGCGCATAAAGTTGCAGTTCTGAAGGTGTTAATGCGTGTGCACCGCTCACTCTGCAGTTTCTAGTCTGGATGGAGAGCCAGACGGGGCCACCTGACTGCAGATGGCCCAAGAAACGTGTCGGCCTACGCGTCTTGGCGAAGCCGGACTGTTTAGCTATTGGCTACTTCCGGGCTGGCTGCCAGAAAGGCAGTAATTTGTGCATCCAGATCATCTTCATGCACGACACGCACAGGAAAGCCAAACTTCTCGCTTAAGGGAGCCACAAAGGCATTCAAGGAAAAGGCTATCAAGGAATTGCTCACCACCACCAGGCTGGCCGCACAGTAGATGCTTAAACGGCTGCGATGGTCTTTGAGCCACTGCGAAAATTCCTCTTTGTCATTGTCCGCGCCGTCTTGGCCGGGGAGCTCGCGAGTCAGCAAGACAAAGCGTTTACCTTGATCCAGCAAGGCTTCCAATTCCTGTTTCCAGTTGGAGGGCGAAGCGTTCGAGATCCAGATACGGGGAAATTCTTGTATGGCAATGTGCATGAGCAAGGTCCTGATAAAGCGGATTAATGATTCATAGTGAATGCGCTGCTTTGTACCATTAATCGGTTGACTCAGGCAGTTGATTTGCGATTGGCGCCACGCATCAGGGCGATAGCGACCAACACGGACAGGCTTACCACAAGAGCACTGACTAGATAAATTGCTCCAATCCCCCAGGCTCCAGCTATTGCGCCCAAGGCAGGACCCGTAATGCCTAGCGAGATGTCCAGGAAGGCCACGTAAGCCCCCATGGCGACCCCTCGGCTCTCTGGTGGTGCACGGCGCACGGCTTCAACGCCAAAGCCAGGGAAGGCCAGGGAATAGCCCCATCCGGTCAAGGCAGCACCCAGGTAGGCGATAGCAGGACTTTGTGCGCCCCAGATCAGTAGCAGGCCGACCGCTTCAATCAAGACGCACAGCAAAGCGACGCGAGCCCCGCCCAGTTTGTCGGGCAGATGACCAAAGAGCATTCGCGCGGCAATGAAGGCAACTCCAAAAGCAGGGAAGGCCAGGGAGGCATTACCCCAATTGCGGTCGGCGAACAGCAGGGCAACAAAGGCAGTCAGACTACCAAAACCTACACTGCAGAGCAGCAAGCCCATACCGGCGCCCCAAACCAGACTGAGCACTTTGTAGAACGGCGTGCGGCGCAAGGCAGTAGGGGCAGTAGCGCGTACTTTGAGCAGCAGTGGCAAAGACAGCAAAGGCAAAAGAGTGCCGGCGATAGAGATGCCCTCAAAGCCATAGTCCTGGTTGACGGCTACCCCAATAGGGGCACCCACCGCATACGCACCGTACATGGCCACACCGACCCAAGCCATGACCTTGCCGGCATTCTGTGGGCCGACTAAGCCAATCCCCCAGCTCAAAGCACCTGTCACGATCAGGCTTTCCCCGCAGCCAAGCAGGATACGGCCTATGACCAGCACCCAGACCGACAGGGTGGGCGTAGTGATAAAGCTTAAGGACGCCATATAGGTCAGCCCGGACAGGCCCATCACCATCAGGCCCAGCATCATGGCGTGCTTGGCCCCTTGCGTGTCGGCCAGATTGCCGGCCCAGGCACGCGAGAACAAGGCGGCTGCGAATTGGGCTCCAATGACCAAACCCACTACCAGGGTGCTCATCTCCAGAGCATTGTGTACATGCAAAGGCAGCACAGGTAAGGGCAGGCCTATGCTTAAAAAACTGATGAAAACCGCCAGAGTAATAGGCAGCAGCGCTCGAAAAACATGGGCGGCAGGTGGGGACTGCGCCGTAGAGGTGGCTAGAGCCGATTGGGGTACAGACATACAGAAACTCCAAACATGAGTAATTGCTCGATATTTAAGATAATATGAATAATTGCTCACATCGAAAACTCGCCTTTGGAGTCTCTATGCCAACGCTTCCTCAAGCCAGACGTATCCCTCGTCAAAGCCGCTCACGGGCTTTGGTGGAAGCCATTTTGGAGGCAACGGCTCGCGTTTTGTCCGAGCGTGGCTACGCCGGAACCAATACCAATGTGGTGGCGGAGATGGCCGGAGTCAGTGTGGGATCGGTGTATCAGTATTTCCCTAACAAGGATTCCTTGATCGCCGCTTTACACGAGCGCCATGCGCTGCAGATGAACACGGCCATGGAAAGTAGTCTGGCGGATACGCGGCCCCTGGATTTAAGGGGGCGGCTGACGGCCTTAGTGCAAGCCTGGTTGGCCGCGCATCGGGTGGACCCGGAATTGCATCGTGTACTGGAAAAAGACTTTCCTTTCTTCGATGCGCCGCCCACCGAGAGTCAGGCCGATCAAAGCATCCGTAATCGTATACGCCAGCTATTGGAAGAGCATCGCAGCGAGGTAGGGCCCCAGGACCTGGATCTGGCCACTTGGGTGGTGATGCAATGTTTGGAATCACTTATTCACGGCGCGATTATCCCGCCCGGTGTTCCTTACCCGCCTGAACAGGTGGAGCAAGCTATTGTGGGTTTGCTGTGTGGCTATCTGGGCTGTGCCAGTTCGGCGTGATGCTGCAAGCTGCCTCCCTGAGCCAGAAGAAAGGCGCCACCCTTTTCGGTATGGCGCCTTCTTGGTTTCCGTCCGTTCAGACAGGCTTCAGTGAGCCCAATAAGAAGATTGGCTGCCAACGCAGGTTTGTTTAAACCTGTCGTCCAATCTCCTCCATCGCTTCCTGAATGTCGAGCCACTCTTCTTCCAGCGTCTGATGCGTCTTGCTGAGTTCACCGTGTTCGGCCATCAGGGCTGGACGCTGATCTTTATAGCGGTCTGAATAAAAGTCCGGGTCTTGCATCAAGGTATCCAACTCTTGCAAGCGCAGCTGAGCTTTCTCCATGGTGGACTCCACTTTCTTCAAGCGGCTTTCCAATGGCTTGCGTTGCTGGGCCTGACGCTGGCGTAACTCGGCTTCCTGGCGGCGTTGGGCTTTACGGTCGGTGGTGTCGGCACCGGAATCTGCTCGTGCTTCCTGGCGAGCTTCTGAGCGTGATTGCGCACTGCGAGCCAGCAACCAGTCGCGGTAGTCTTCCAGGTCACCGTCAAACTCTTGAACTTGGCCGTCGGCCACAATCCAGAAAGAGTCGACGGTAGAGCGCAGCAAATGACGATCGTGCGACACCAGCAGCACACTGCCGCCGTAATCGGCCAGCGCGGTTGCCAGGGCTTCACGGGTGTCCACATCCAAGTGGTTGGTGGGCTCGTCCAGCAAAAGCAGATTGGGTTTTTGCCAGACAATCAGGGACAGGGCCAAGCGTGCCTTTTCACCACCCGAGAAGGGGGCTGTCAGGCTGGTGACCATATCGCCGCTGAAACCAAAGGAGCCCAGGTAATTACGCAGCTCCTGCTCGCGTACATCCGGGGCCAGACGGGCCAGATGCTGCAAAGGAGTGGCATCGGCATCAATGGAATCCAGTTGGTGCTGCGCGAAGTAACCTATCACCAGGCCTTTGGCTTCTTGACGTTCTCCGTGTATGGGTTCCAGTTTGCCCGCCAAGGTTTTGACTAGCGTCGATTTACCCGCACCGTTCATCCCCAGAATCCCCACGCGAGCGCCGCCACGCACCATCAGGCGCACTTGAGCCAAAATGGGTTTTTCTTGACCTGGGTAGCCTAAATCGGCTTGATTCAAGGTCAGCAAGGTGTCGGGTGTGTAGTCAGGCGAAGGCAAGCGAATAGAGACGCTGGAATCTTCCCGCAAGGGAGAGACCATTTGCATGCGGGCCAGGGCCTTGACCCGGCTTTGGGCTTGTTTGGCTTTGGTGGCCTGGGCTTTGAAGCGGTCAATAAAGCCTTGCAACCGAGCGGCTTCGCGGGTTTGACGCTCGTAGGCAATTTGGCTTTGTTGCATCCGTTCGGCGCGTTGTGCCAGAAAATCGTTATAGCCACCTTTGTAGCGTACGAGCTTGCCTTGGTCCACGTGCAGAATCGAACGGGCCACGGCATCCAGAAATTCGGTATCGTGCGAAATTAACAGCACGGTGCCGGGATAAGACACTAACCAGCGCTCCAGCCAGAGCATGGCATCCAGGTCCAGGTGGTTTGTAGGCTCGTCCAGTAAAAGCAGATCGGAAGGGGCCATCAGGGCGCGTGCCAGGGACAGGCGCATTTGCCAGCCACCGGAGAACTCCTGCACAGGCAGCATCCACTGATCGGGGCGGAAACCCAGGCCGGCCAGCAACTGCTCCGCACGTGACGGTGCGGACCAGGTATCGGCTTCGATCAGGGCGTTTTCTAGCTCGGCAATGGTGTGGCCGTCGCTGTCGGGTGTATTGGCGCGTGCTTCTTGCAAGGCGCGTAAGCGCTCGTCGCCGTCAATCACAAACTCGCGGGCAGGGCGGCTGCGGTCTGGGATCGTTTGGCGCACACTGGCTACTTTCCAAACTTCAGGGATGCTCAGGTCACCCCCATCCAGATCCAGCTCGCCTTGTAGCAAAGCAAACAGCGAGGATTTACCTGCGCCATTCTTTCCCACAATCCCCAGGCGTTCGCCTGGATTGACGATGAAATCGGTATTGTCCAGCAGGACTTTGACGCCGCGACGCAGCGTAATTCCAGTTGCGCGTATCACAGAGCCAGTTGCTCCCGGCTTAACAAGAGAATCTGGTCTTCAGCGGTTTCGGTGCTTAACCAGATGGGTTCCAGCTCCGGGAAAGCGGCGACGAAGTTGTCGTACTCATTACCGATCTCCAGTACCAGCACGCCTTCAGGCGCCAGGAAGTTGGGGGCGGCTTCCAGAATTCGACGCACCAAGTCCATGCCATCGTCACCACCCGCCAGGGCCAGTTGTGGCTCGTGCTTGTATTCCTGCGGCAAGCACTGCATGGACTGTTCGTTCACATAAGGCGGGTTGCAGATGATCAGGTCGTAAGAGGCCTGTGGCAGCTGATCCAGCAGATCGCTCTTGTACAGGCTCATCCTGTCGTTCAGCTCAAACGCATCGATATTCGATTGGGCCACTTCCAAGGCCGCGTCAGAAAGATCAACGGCATCGACTTGAGCTTGTGGGAAGGCCAATGCCGTCAAAATTGCCAGACAGCCAGAGCCGGTACACAAATCCAACGCATGGTAGACCGCGTCGGGGTCTGCTACCCAAGGTTGCAGTTGCTCGGACAGCAATTCAGCAATAGGCGAGCGGGGCACGATCGTGTCGGCGGTAACGCGGAAGCGATGGCCTTGCAGCCAGGCTTCGCCGGTCAGATAGGCAGCGGGAACACGTTCGTTACAGCGGCGGGCGAGCAAAGCCAAGTAGGCGGCGCGTTCCGACTCCAGAAGCGTGGCATCCAGATAGGGCTCCAGCGTATCCAGCGGCAAATGCAAGCTGTGCAGCAGCAAATACGCGGCCTCGTCCCAGGCGTTGTCGCTGCCATGACCAAAGGCCAACTGACAGCGATTGAACTGGCTAACGGACCAGCGTAGTAAGTCGCGCACAGTGCGCAGCTCCTGCTGGGCTTCCAGCAGGGAGGAATTGTCGATGCAAGGGCTTAACAAAGCAGGGATTCCAATGTACGGCGATAAATGTTTTTAAGAGGCTCAAGATCAGCAACAGCAACGTGCTCGTTGATCTGGTGAATACTGGCATTGAGCGGGCCAAACTCGACCACTTGAGGGCAGATTTTAGCGATAAAGCGACCGTCCGAGGTGCCTCCTGTCGTAGACAAGTCGGTTTCCAAACCGGTTTCGGCTTCAATGGCCTGGCTCAGGGCCTGGCTCAAGGGGCCTGCTTCGGTCAGGAAGGGCTCACCGCCCAGTGTCCATTCCAACTGGAAGTCCACGCCGTGGCGTCGCAAAATATAGTCAACTTCGGCTTGCAGACCGGCAGGGGTCTGCTCTGTAGAAAAACGGAAGTTGAAGTGCACATCCAGTTGACCAGGGATCACATTGCCCGCACCGGTACCGGCATGGATATTGGAGATCTGAAAGCTGGTAGGCGGAAAGTCGATATTGCCCGCGTCCCACATGCGATCCGTCAACTCGTGCAGGGCAGGAGCGAAGACGTGCAGTGGGTTGATCGCCAATTGCGGGTAAGCCACATGGCCTTGGCGGCCTTTGACTATCAAATGACCCGACAAGGAGCCGCGACGACCATTCTTGATGGTGTCACCCAATTGGCGCGAGCAGGTGGGCTCACCCACAATGCAGTAATCCAGTTGCTCGCCACGCTCTTGCAGCACCCGGCATACATGCACGGTGCCATCAGTGGCCGGCCCTTCCTCATCCGAAGTCAGCAACAGGGCAATCGAACCCTTGTGGTCAGGATGCGCCTGCGTGAATTCTTCGACTGCATGCACAAAGGCGGCAATCGAGGCTTTCATATCGGCGGCGCCACGACCATACAGTTGCCCGTCGCGCACAGTAGGCTCAAACGGTGGCGAGTCCCACGCCGCTTCCGGGCCAGTGGGAACAACATCCGTATGGCCGGCAAAAACGAATAAGGGGGCTTGGGTACCACGGCGGGCCCACAGATTGGCAACCGGGCCGCTGGGTAGGTGTTCCAAGCTGAAACCGGCTTGCTCCAGCCGTGCGCCCAGCCATTGCTGGCAGTGGGCGTCCTCAGGGGTTACCGAGGGGCGGGCAATCAGGGCGCTTAGTGTATCTAGTACAGAAAAGTCAGTGCTCATGTTCAGGCGCGAAGTAAGTCATTAATACTGGTCTTGGCGCGGGTACGGGCGTCCACACGCTTGACGATGATGGCGCAGGCCAGGCTATACAGTCCATCTGCCGAGGGCAGGGAACCGGGTACCACGACCGAACCGGCGGGGACGCGGCCTTGGTAAATCTTGCCCGTTTCGCGCTCGTAAATTTTGGTGCTTTGCGACAGGAATACGCCCATGGCCAGCACCGAGTTCTCTTCTACGATGACCCCTTCCACTACTTCGGATCGGGCACCAATAAAACAGTTGTCCTCAATGATAGTGGGATTGGCTTGCAAGGGTTCCAATACCCCACCTATACCCACCCCACCGGACAGATGAACGTGTTTGCCGATCTGTGCACAAGAGCCCACCGTGGCCCAGGTGTCCACCATGGTGCCTTCGCCCACATAGGCGCCGATGTTCACAAAGGAGGGCATCAGCACGACATCGGGGGCGACGTAAGCGCCCTGGCGCACGATGGCACCGGGCACGGCTCTAAAGCCTGCCTGGGCGAACGCGGCTTGGTCGTGCTGCTCGAACTTAAGGGGCACCTTGTCGTAAAACGGGGCGGGTTCGCTGGCCATGACGCGGTTCTCATTGATCCTGAAGGACAAGAGAATGGCTTTTTTTACCCAGTCATTAACCTGCCATTGTCCATCGAGTTTTTCCGCCACGCGCAGGGAACCGTAGTCCAGCTTTTCAATCACGGTATGGATGGCCGTGCGCAGTTCAATGCTGTGTTCTTGGGGGGAGAGGGAAGCTCGTTGTTCCCACGCCGCTTCGATTAGACTTTGGAGGTCGCTCATAGGCTAGGCTCTGTGTGAATTCAGGCCGTCTTTGGCAGTACAGGGATGCAGAAGGCGCATGATGCGCGGCTTACCACCGCAGCGGCCGAACTTGAATGGAGGCAACAGGATAACCGAGTCTGCTACTTCCATGCACGGTTTTATGGTTTTCTTTGTCGCTTTTGGACGCTTGGCGGCTGGTCGTGAACGCTGGAGCGAGGGTTATGGTTTGGGGGTTATCTGGCAGGTAGAGGCAAGGTCCAAGGGTCATATTTGGATTTTGGCTTAAATGCAGACTTTTAAAATTTACTTTATTGGTAAAGTTGTTTTCTCTCGATTCCTAACCCTCGAGAATTTTTTCAATTTGCCTTTGTTTTTCTTATTGCTCTTATTTTATTTATTTATTCTTATGGGACTCAATTAAATCTTCTGAGTAAATAAATATTTCAAAATAATAAAAAATGCAGATGGGCGGTTCTGCTTATTCTGAGTTCTGCTGTGCTGATAAAGCCTGCCGGGTTTACTTCGTATGCTGGTGATTCAGTCCCTTTTCCCCTGTAGACCATAGACGTAAAGACATTTGACCCTGCTTGCCCGGAGTTTAGTACTCTGCCGGCTTTGTTCGCTTTCTTCTGCGCGAATACGTCCAGTGATTCGGTTTCCGTTTTTACATTTTATAAAGATAATCGATCTTTTATCTGCCTAGAATAATTACGAAGTCTTGATTTTCAATGCAATTTGTTCTGGTTTCTTCATTCATTGGGAGGGGTTATGAGATCGATCCTTTTATGGCTAGTGGGTGTACCTATCCCTATCATCATCTTGCTGGCTTTGTTTTGGCACTAAGGTGCTTGCGATCACAATCTTGAATAAGGAATCATCATGGCTATAACGCAATTTGGTTCGGATGCAGGCTTGGGAACGCCAGCAATAGCGGAATCTTCACATTCCGCCTTGTCTTGGGGAGCCGTGATCGGGGGCGCTGTCATTGCAGCCGCCCTGACTGTGACGTTGCTGGTGGGCGGTACTGGTCTGGGTTTTATGGCGATCTCTCCCTGGAGCAATGATGGGGCCTCAGGGACCACCCTGGCCATCAGCACGATTGTTTGGCTGTTTGCCACGCAAATCATTGCTTACGGTATTGCCGGTTATGTGACAGGACGCCTGCGTACTAATTGGACCGGTGTGCATGGCGATGAAGTTCATTTCCGTGATACGGCCCATGGCTTTCTGGTTTGGGCGGTGAGTGTGGTTGTCAGTGTGTTCTTGCTGGGTTCCGGTGTTGCTTCCCTGGTGTCGGGAACGGCTCAAGCAGGTGCCAATTTGGCGGGTGCGGGTGTTGGTGCCGCCTCGGCAGTGGTCGGTCAAGCGGGTAAGGATCAGGCTCAAGGTCCCGGTCTGGCCTATTTCACTGATACCTTGCTGCGTCCTTCGGACCCGGCCAATACACCGGCACAGAACGCCAATCCGGAGCGCGAAGTTAGCCGGATTTTGGCCCGTAGCCTGAAAGAAGGGCAGGTGTCCGATCAAGACCAGGACTACTTGCTGCGTCTGGTGGCAGATCGCACGGGTTTGACTCCAGAGCAGGCTAAGGAACGCTTGGACTCGGTACAAAAGCAAGCCAAGGAAGCGGCAGAGAAGTTGGAGCAGCAGGCGCGTGAAGCGGCTGACACTGCCCGCAAGGCGGCAGCTGCCTTTGCATTGTGGGCTTTTGCTTCCTTGTTAGTTGGAGCCTTCGTAGCCAGTTTGGCGGCAACCATTGGTGGACGGGCGCGCATCACGCGTTAAGCCCAGCCAAGCGGGCATGATCCGCTGTGTTTTGAAGCGGATATGGCAAGGCCCCCAGATTCCTGAAATCTGGGGGCCTTGTTTGTATAGGCTCAAGTGGAGCGTGTTTTACCGAAGTCGCTTCAGGCGACTTCAAGAAGCACGAATAAAGTTGCTTGGGGCTTGCCCCAAGCGACGGCGGAACATGGTGGAAAAGGCACTGCTGCTGTCATATCCCAAATCCAGTGCAATCTGCGTGACTGACTGCCCGGCAGCGAGCTTGGCCAGGGCCGCCAGCAGGCAGGCTTGCTGGCGCCATTCACTAAAACTCATGCCTGTTTGTTGACGGAACAGGCGCGTAAACGTGCGCAGGCTTTTGTTTAAGCGCCCGGCCCATTGTTCGGGTGTGGTCTGAATATGGGGTGCACTTAAAAACGCTTTGCACAGCTTGGCCAACAGTGGATCTTGGGGGATGGGGGCAAACAATGGCATCGTTGGGGCCAGCCCCACTTCATGCAGAAGCAGTTGGGCCAATGCGCCATCGCGTCCTGCTTCATCGTATAGAGCGGGCATAGTCAAGGAAGCTAGCAAAAGCTCATGCAATAAGGCGCTGATCACCAGCACCTCGCAATAATTGCCTATCCGGGGAGCGGCATCCGGCTCTATATAAAGGCTGCGTGTGCTGGCTCCTTGCATGCGCACTTGGTGACGCTTGCCAGCTGGAATCCATACACCGCTATAGGGCGGAATAAGCCAGGCACCATCGTCCGTCTCTACCTCCATCAGGCCGGTCATGGCATAGAGCATTTGTGCCCGTCGGTGCACATGGAAGTCGAGTAATGTGCCCGGTGCGTAGTCCGTTCCAATGGCCAGCAAGGGGCGGGGGGTGGCATCCACGCTGTCCAGTCGTACATTGTGCATAAGGTGTTTTCTGGCCGAAACTCAAGTATTGTTGACCGATTTTAGTATGTCAGCCAAAACAGGGCGACTTATCCTGAGACTTTGCAAGTACTTTGCCGGGTCGCTATGTATTTTCTTTTGCTGTTTTTCGGTTTGCTGGCCGGTGTGACGACCGTGCTGTTTGGGTTTGGCGGTGGCTTCGTCGTGGTCCCCGTGCTGTATTCGGTGCTGATTGGGCTGTACGGTACGGATAGCCAAATGGGGCAGTCGGCCATGCATATTGCGGTCGCCACCTCGACCTGCGTGATGATTTTTGGTGCTGGCTTGTCGACGTGGCGTCATCATAAGGCCGGCACCGTGCAGTGGGATCAGGTGCGTCCTTTGCTTGTGTTTATTGCCATTGGGGCCATTCCGGGTGCGGCGGTGGCCATGGCCTTGAGTGGTTCCTGGGTGCGTTGGGTTTTTGTGGTGTATTTGGGCATCACCATTGTGGATAGTCTGTTTCGCTCGGGTTTTACGCAAGAGGCGACCCGTGGCATTCGTCCTTTGGGCCAGGCCACCAGTGCCGGGACAGGTGTGCTCATTGGAGCTATTGCCGCTTTTTTAGGCGTGGGGGGTAGTGTGATTACCGTGCCCTTGATGCGCCGACGCGGTGCCAGCATGACGGCGGCAACCGCAGCGGCCAACCCCTTGTCCCTGCCTATGGCGGTCGTTGCTAGCCTGATCTATGCCATCCTGGCTTGGGACGTCGGTTCTTTTGGCCCTTGGCATGTGGGCTTCATCGATTTACGCGCTTGCCTAGTGCTGGTCGTGGGTTCCTGGTTGGGGATTCGTTTTGGCTCGCGCTGGATTGGCAAGATCCCCGATAGCCTGCATGCCAAGGCCTATGTCGCTTTGCTGGGTTTGGTGTTCTTGGTGATGCTGCTGGTTTAAGCGGGTTCAGCCCGTCCTGCCCAATGAACTTGTATTTTTTGTTTGCTGCGGCCGTGCGCAGCCGCTTAGAAGCGTAGTTTTTCCCTATACTGGGTTGCACCAAACAAAGGGGAGTGGCGCAGCATGACAGCAGAGATTGCGGTGGTCTTGGGTCTGGCTCTAATAGCGATTGTCTTGTTTGCTACCGAAAAACTCAGAATAGATGCCATTGCCTTGCTGGTCCTGAGTGCCTTGGCTGTCTTGGGGCTGGTGACACCGGAGCAGGCTGTGGGCGGCTTCAGCAATCCGGCCACTATTACGGTGGCCGCCATGTTTGTACTGGCTGCTGGTCTGCAAAACAGCGGGGCGCTCTCGGGGATTGGGGATTTGCTGGGCAAGGCCCGCTCACCGTTTCAGTTCTTATTAGTGCTGTTTTTAGTCTTGGCCGTGATTGCCCCTTTTGTGAACAACACGGCGGTCGTGGCAGTGTTCATTCCGATAGTGATGGCGGCCACTGCCCGCATTGGCATGTCGGCCTCCAAGGCTTTGATCCCCTTGTCCTATGTCTCGCAAATGGCCGGTGTCTGTACCTTGGTCGGGACCTCTACCAACTTGCTGGTCAATGCCATTGCGCGTGATCTGGGCCACCCTGGCTTCACCATGTTCGAGTTCACCTCGCTGGGTGTGATCTGCATGGTCGTCGGTTGTTTCTACTTGTTGACGGTGGGGCGTTGGTTATTGCCCGATGCGCGTGGTGGCGAGCTGGTCGAACAATATGAGCTGGGCAAGTACATTACTGAGCTGCGGGTGATGCCTGACTCTTCCCTGATTGGCCAGTCGGTCGGTGACGCCAAATTAGGAGAGCAGTACGGCGTGTTCGTGCTGGAACTGTTGCGTGGCGACACCAAGGTTTGGGGGCCGCGCGAGCAAAAGATTGAGGCGGGTGATGTACTGCTGGCGCGCGGGGATTGGACCAAGCTGGACGAGCTGCGTAAAGAAGCCGGCCTGGAAGTGGACCCGCAGTTCAAGTTGGAGCAAGGCTCTTTTGAACAGGTGGATCAGGTTCTGACCGAAGTGATGATTGCACCGCGTTCGCGCCTTAGCGGTCGTACGCTGGGTAGCTTGGGGGCAGGTTGGCACAAGAATGCCACCGTCTTGGGGATTCATCGCCGTGCTCAGGTTTTGCGGGAGCAACTGCGCGCCGTGCGCTTGCAGGTGGGCGATATCTTATTGGTCTTGACCCCGGCTTCCGAGGCTGCGGATCTGCGTGCCGACAGCAATATCATTGTGCTGTCTGAACGCGAAGCCGAAAAAGAAATGGGCTGGCGTGCGCCGTTTGCCTTGATCACGATGGTGTTGGTGATCTTGCTGCCCGCCTTGGGTTGGGTACCTATCAGCATCACCTCCCTGGTGGGGGCGGTGGCCATGACACTGGCTGGTTGTTTGAAGGCTGATGAGGTTTACGACGCGATCGATTGGCGCATCATTATCTTGATGGCGGGCTTATTGCCCTTGGGAATGGCCATGAGCGAGACGGGCGCTGCCCAGTTCCTGGTGGAAAATACAGTGGGCCTGGTGAAATCCTATGGGCCTTTAACGGTATTGGCTGTGGTGTACCTGATGGCCTTGCTGCTGACGGAGTTCATGAGTAACGCTGCCGCCGCTGTGCTGCTGACTCCTATTGGCATGTCTACCGCCAAAATGATGGACGTGGACGCCACTCCCTTTCTAATCGCGGTGACTTTCGCGGCCTCCACCAGTTTTGCCACTCCCGTGGGTTATCAAACCAACACCATGGTGTACGGGGCAGGTGGCTATCGATTTACGGATTTTCTGAAAGTGGGCTTGCCGCTGAACTTGATTTTCTGGGTTCTGGGCGTCATTTTTATTCCTGTCTTCTGGCCGTTTTAATCTTGCCTGACAGAGTCACGATAACAATAAAGGAGAGCTGATCCATGAGCACAGCTACTACTCAAGCCAAATCTACACTGGACCCACAGATTGCGCAGGCGGTGCAGGACAGCTTTGCCCGGCAAAATGCCATGAGTCTGATTCGCGCCACCTTGCCTGTGGTGGAAGAGGGTTTGGTGGAAATCCATTTGCCGCATTGGGATGGGGTACAGCAACAGCATGGCTTTGTACACGGCGGGGTGGTTGGGATGATTGCCGATTCAGCCGGGGGCTATGCGGCGATGAGCTGTACGCCCTTGGGTGCCAGTGTCTTAAGCGTGGAATACAAACTGAATTTTTTGGCACCGGCGAATGGCCGGTCCCTGATTGCCCGCGGTTCGGTAGTGCGTCGAGGCCGTAATCTGATTGTGACCCAGGCCGAGGTGTTTGCTGTGCAAGAGGATAAACACACGCTGTGTGCATTGATGCAGCAAACCATTATGGTGATGCAGGGACGTGACGAGAAAAACGCGTAGACCTGATTAACCTGTCAGATCACCTGAGGAGCTTGGCAGCTCTTTTTGGCTTTTGCATCGGTAGCTCAACAACAAGGCCCATAAGCTCACCATGCACACACCATAGATGATGGCCCCGTAAGAGACGGAGATATCGATGCCGCAGACGCGTGAAAACCGGTCTGCCGTATCGCAGATATTTTTAATGGCCAGCACAAACAAGACCGTGTTGACCGCCATGGCCAGACACGCAGAAACTGCGCGTTCTGCCCAGACCAAACTGGCGACGGCCAAAATGGACAGGGGCATCAAGGAATTGAGCACACTGGTATGCCAGGTCGAGTAGGCCTGGGAGGTATTGAGCAAACTTTCACTGACGTGCGCAAACGGAAAGAGCCAGAGAACAAGCAAAGCAGCGCACAGGAAAAAGATCAGTTTCCTGATAGTGATGTTGAACACGATTAAAGTAAAAATTTGCTTTATAAGAATTTTGAGTGTAACTGAAGTGTTTTATGTCTAAAGACAAGTTGTGTAAATTTTCCGCCACAACTTAAGACAGTTTTGTTACTTGAATGTGATTGTCAGGACTAAACCGTGAGTTTAGTCCGGGTTTCGTGACAATTAGACTATTTTTGCTTTCAGAAATCGCTTAAGTCTGATCGAGAGCGGCAATTGTATGATTACCTTTAGCGTGAACCCACCAGGAGCAATACAGATGAAAATCTCTGCATGGTATTTGAGTGCCGTACTTGGCGTGATGGCCTTGCCCGCATGGGCCGATAACCCCGCGTGCCAGTACAAGGCAGCCGAGATTCAAAACCAGATCGACTACGCTCGCCAACATGGCAATGAGCATCGCGTAAGAGGGCTGGAGCGTGCCTTGGCCAATGTGCAAGCGCATTGCAAGGACGCCAATTTGCTACGAGATAAGCAGGAAGAAATCCGCGAGCAAGAGGAAGATATCCAGGAACGGATCAACGAGATTGCTGAAAAGCGTTCCGAAGGCCGTCAGGATAAAGTTCAGAAACTGGAGAAAAAGCTGGAACGCGATCAGGCAGAATTAGCCCAGCTGCAAGATGAATTGAAAGAGTTGCAGGCCTTCACGACAAAGTAAGGGCAGGGGCCCGGCTCTGAATAAAAGCCAGTTCAGACCTGCGACTCTATAAAGAAAGACAAAGCGAAAAGGGGAATACTGGCTCCTGTGTGGGGCCAAGCCCTTTTCCGCTCTGCAGGACTGCTTATAATCACAGGTGCAGTCGGCGCAATGATGTAGGCCGATCAAGCATTAAACAAGAGTGGTATGAGCAGAAAAAAAACAGGTCGTAGCGTTAAAAAAACAAGCAGCACAAAAAGTTCAGGGCAAGGGCGTTTTACCCGGTTTCTCAAATCTGTCTTTGTGACTGCGGTAGCTAGCTTTGGCATCAGCACCGCCTGGCTTCATCCCCAAGGTTTCAATTGGCAAAGCGTCGAGCCGTTTCTGGTGTCGTTGGGTTGGCCCATTGAAACCCAGCAGGGCAGCGTACCTGTCCCGGCGTCTGTAGAAGGTTATGTACAGACCTCCTTCGCACAATGCCCGCAGTTTTTCCCAGGCTCTCGGCCTGTGGTGCCGATGGCCTACACGCAAAGAGAGCTGTGCTTTAGCGCGTTTGCCATCTTGCACAGCGGCCAAACCAAGACACCGGTATTCGTCGCACAACGTTTGAATCGACAGCAGATTCAGTCCGCCAAGGGCTTGAAGCGGACGGATCGTTTCTATGCTGAAGGCCGTTTGCCGCAGGCTGAACGTGCCGAGCTGAATGACTACCGAGGCTCAGGATTTTCCCGTGGGCATATGGCTCCTGCAGGAGATATGGCATCCGCTCAGGGTATGGCGCAGAGTTTCTCCCTGGCCAATATGGTGCCGCAAAATCAGATCCATAACGCCGGCCCCTGGAACAAGATCGAAGCCGATACCCGTAAATACATCGCGCGTGCGGCGGGTAATGTCTACGTGTTTACCGGTCCGGTGTTCGAGCGCAATGCTGCCACTATCGGCTCCAGTCAGGTGGCTGTGCCCACTCATTTGTTCAAGCTGGTGTATGACGCCACAACTCGACGCTCTTGGGTGCATTGGCAAGCCAATCATGCCTCGACCCGGGTCGGACCGCCCATCAGTTACGAGGAGTTTGTGCGGCGTACCGGTTTGCATCTATTGCCAGACTTAAGTCTGCAGGCAGCTGGCTAGAGGCAACAAGGATATTAATGGCCCAGCAGGGCGTGGACCTGATCTTCAGAGAAGTACACGCTGTCGCCCACCTGAAAGACGCTATTGGCTACCAGTTGCTCGGTGATTACCCCGCGCACATAGCCTTTGGGGGATTGGGGCAGTTGGGTAATCCGTACGCTGATATAGCGCTCGCTGGTGTAGGACACCAATTGCACCTGCATGTCGGGTTTCAAGTTCAAAGCACCGGGGAAACGATCCAGATCATCGTGACTGACGACCACGCGGAACGCGGTGGGTCTGTGGATGACATAAGTCCCTTTGATCTTGTGATGCAGGGCCAGTATCGCCCGTGCAGCAGGACTACTGGGCGTCTGAGTATGGCGTACCTCTTGTTCCAGTTCAGGGCTGGGTGAGAACTGCAGAAGTTGGGCCAATAGCAGGAATTGGTCTTCAGTCATAAATTGCAAATTCGCAGGAAAGAGAATCGACGTACTTTGAGGCCTCAGGGTACAGTGTGCCTATTGTCCGCGATCCGGTCTTGTTTCGATTCTCGGTACGTGCAGAACATGATTTTTTTGTAGGGAAAACACAATGATAGTTCGACGACTGTTTAAAAGCGCCGTGGTGCTGGGTTTGGCCGCTTTGATGGCTGCTTGCTCCACAAGCAAACCAGGTGGCGGCGCGATGTCAAAACTATTCAATGAATGTACCTGGGATCGCGAGTCTTGCATGCACAATGGCCGCTATGACGCGGATGAGCGTGAGTACGCCGAACAGGAAGCCAAAGACTTGAACCGTCAGTCTGCGGCCCGCTTGCGTCGCAGCCGCTAAAGCTTTATTTTCACGGCGGTATGGAAAGCGTGGGAGAGTGAAGTGCTGGCCGTGATTCGTGACCGTTTGGAGAGCAGGCAGATCGCCATTTACTTTGTGGCGATGCTGTTGGCCGGTTTGCTTGCTGGCTTTTGGACGATGCCGCTGAGCCTGAGCAACTGGATCAATCCAGCGCTGGCCTTCATGCTATATGTCACCTTCTTGCAGGTACCTATCGCTCAGTTAGGTAAGGCATTGACTCAACTGCGGTTTCTAGCCGTCCTGTTGTTTGCCAACTTCTGCCTGATTCCCCTCTTGGTGTTCGCCTTGCTGCCTTTGTTGCCAGACCATACGATGCTGCGGCTGGGGGTGCTGCTGGTCCTGTTGACACCTTGTATTGATTATGTGGTCACCTTTGCTCAGTTGGGGCGGGCTGATTCCCGCACACTGTTGGCGTCGACTCCAGTCTTGCTCATCGTGCAGATGTTGCTTTTACCGCTCTATCTAAAGCTGGCCTTGGGTGAGCAGTTCGGACTGTATATCAAAGCCGGGCCTTTTTTAGAGGCCTTTTTTTCCCTGATCGTGATCCCCTTGTTATTGGCGGGGGCGACTCAGTATCTGGCCGCCAAAAGTCGCCTCTGGACACAGATCCACGCAGGTTTGGGGCTGGCTCCTGTACCGGCTACCGCCTTGGTGCTTTTTATTGTGGTGGCAGCGGTTCTTAGGCAATTAGAGCCTGCGCTGGATGTGTTGCTGCGCGTGCTGCCGGTGTACGTTCTGTTTGCCATTTTTGCACCTGTCATTGCGTGGTGTTTGGCCCGCCAAGCGCGTCTGGCTGTGCCTTTGCGGCGCGCCGTAGTGTTCAGCAGTGCCACACGTAATTCCTTGGTGGTGCTGCCGTTGGCCTTGGCGATTCCCGGTGCATTACCGTTGCTGCCAGCCATCATTTTGACTCAAACCCTGGTGGAGCTTTTAGCGCAATTGGTCTACGTGCGTGTCGTGGCTCGCTGGGGACAAAACGAGCAGGCCTGAGTAGCGATGGTGTCAGTCTTATTCTCTGACTGATTTCTTGGCTTGATCCCCTCAGGTTTAAGCGTGCCTAGATTTCCTAGTTCCTTGATTCAATATATTTTTATTTGATTTCACGTCATTGTTGTGACGAGGGCGGCCAGCGCCTGCCGAGTCTTGCTCAGAGCTTCTAAACGCCACTTTTTTCTTCGCCTATTTCCGCCTGAAAACAGCCAGGAAATTGCACTCTGTTTTCTTATAGAGCTTATAAAAAAATCCCAATGGCTATTTCGTGGCCAAGCTCTATGATCTGCTCCGCCTCAGCGCTGAGTGCAACATCATGTTGCGGGCACGTTCTGTGTCCGCCTTCTATTACTTAGGAAATTTTCAAAATGCTAGTTGCCGCTTTTCTGGCGTTTGCAGGCCTGTGCCTGTTCGTTAATGGTGTTCGTCTCTACTACTCTGAAGGTCATCAAGCTGGCAGGCTGGTGGATGCCAAAGATGCTGCTATCGTCAATCTGTTCACAGCGGTGCTGGGGTTCATTTGCATGTCCCACATTCTGAACCCCGCCAACAGTACGGTTTACTCCCCCTTGTCAGCGATCTACCTGGGTCTGTTCGCCTTGACCTATTTCTGGGTAGGGGTGAATGCCTTTACAGGTAGCGACGGACGTGCGCTGGGCTGGTATTCGCTGGTGGTGGCGTGTATTGCCGTGCCTGCAGCCATTACCAATCTAAGCCTTGCCGAGCGGATTTTTGATTACTGGCAAGTAGTGAGCTGGCTATCTTGGGCAGTGTTGTGGTTCATGTTCTTTTTACTGCTGGTGTTGAACAAACCTATAGCCCGATTGACTGGCATGGTGTCGGCGGTGCAAGGCATATTGACGGCCTTGCTGCCTGCCTTGTTGTATTTCTGGGGTGTAATTTAAGCTAGAGCGAACTCTTGCGAGACGTAAAAGCCCAGCGTTCAGACTGGGCTTTTTTACGGTAGGGCTAAGCCTTAGCTCATTTTTTGCCTTAGGTTCAGTAACACTGCCCCATTCCCCACCAATGACAACTGATCTCCTGGATTTCTAAGCGGGCAGGTCGTCATCGACAAACACCCACAACCAATACAGCCATCGAGCTCATCACGCAGCTGCGTCAGGCTGTGAATCCGTTCATTGAGCATGTCGCGCCAGTTGGTAGATAGTTTCGCCCAATCTTTGGCATTCAGCGGTCTGCCTGAGGGTAAGTCATCCAGTGCTTCTTTAATCGTGGCCAAGGGGATACCAGCCCGTTGCGCGATTTTGATGACGGATATTTTGCGCAGCACCTCCCGGTGGTAGCGACGTTGGTTGCCGTCACTGCGCCAGCCCTGGATCAATCCTTTCGCCTCGTAGTGGTGCACGGTTGCAATGGTGACTCCGCTGCGACGTGAGACTTCGCCTACAGACAGCGGAACGCTAATGTCGATTTTCATAATGTCTGAATCTCTTGACCTCATCTATACATGAGGTTTTATAAAAGATGCTTCTGGTCTGTGCAAGCTCTTTGGGCTGCCGGGCTTCATCACAATAAAAGAATCGAGATCGTATGAAGAATCAGCATGCCCCTGTGGGCGATGTTCAAGGGGCACAGGCCGAGCTGTCAGAAAGCCAAGAACAAAACTCCATACCCAAGAAGTCTGAATGGGGGGATTTGTTGTCAGGGGCCAATGCAATGCGTGCCCTTGTCTTGGCGGGCGGTGTTGTCTTGCACGCCGTCAATGTCTATATCGCCACCACCATCTTGCCCACTGTTGTGCAGGACATCGGTGGCCTTGGTTTGTATGCCTGGAACACGACGCTTTTTGTAGTTGCCTCTATTCTGGGCTCGGCGTTGTCACCCAAATTGCTTGAGGTTACAGGCCCGAAGGGAAGCTACGGTTTGGCCGCCTTTATTTTTGCCGTGGGAGCTGTCATTTGTGCGGCTGCCCCCAGCATGTCCATCCTGCTATTCGGGCGCTTTGTCCAGGGCATTGGCGGAGGTTTTCTTTTTGCCTTGGCCTACGCCATGATTCGTATCGTCTTTGATGAGCCCTTGTGGCCTCGCGCAATGGCTTTGGTATCGGCGATGTGGGGAGTGGCAACCTTGTTAGGGCCAGCGGTTGGCGGTGTGTTTGCGCAGTGGGGGATGTGGCGCGCTGCTTTTTGGTCTGTAGCTTTGATCGCGATTGTTTTTGCTGTTCTGGCGTCGGGCGTACTACCTAAACGAGAGCGCCAAACGGGCGTGGCTGCCAAGGGAGCTATCCCGCTCGTGCAACTGACGCTGCTGACGCTCTCCGTGTTGGCGATCTCAGCGGGTAGTGCATCCTCGGAGTTAATTCAGAATGTGCTGGGTTTAGTGCTGGCCTTGGTGCTAGCGGTGGTATTGATTGCCGTCGAACGTCGCTCGCATAACAAGTTGTTGCCCTCTGGGGCATTTCAATTCCGCTCGGCGATCGCGGCCTTGTATGCCTTGATGTCTTTGCTGGTGTTGACGGTGACTAGTGGAGAAGTCTTTGCTCCGCTTTTTCTGCAAGTCTTGCATCAGCAATCGCCTTTGATTGCCGGCTATCTGGCCGCCTTGATGGGGGCGGGCTGGACGGTTGGAGCAATTATCAGCTCGGGTTTACTGAGCGACTCCGCCATCAAACGGGCCATTCTGGCTGGGCCAGTTTTAGGACTTCTGGGAATGGTGGGATTGGTTATCCTGGTACCTACAAGCAGCTCGGGTCTGTGGTTTGATCTGGTGCCAATTTGCCTGGCCCTGGCAATGATTGGTTTAGGAGTGGGCCTGGCTTGGCCTCATTTGCTGACTCGTGTTTTAAAGTCAGTAGTCCCCGAGGAGCAAGAGCTGGCCGGGGCGTCCATCACCACGATTCAGTTGTTTGCGACTGCAGCTGGAGCGGCCTTGGCAGGAATGATTGCAAATGCGGGTGGGTTGATTGATCCGGGGGGTGTAGAAGGGACCAGTCGGGCTGCTTATTACTTGTTTGGATGCTTTTTGCTTGCGCCGCTAGTGGGGATTATTGTGGCCAGGAACTGTAGGGTGTGAAAAAGGTCTGAGTAAGGAAGTGCTGGCCCATTGCTTTTATCAGTAGTAGGTCCTTTTTGCGCGATGTTTGAGCCAACGATCTGGCTTAGGGTTACGATCAGGACGCCTGTCGTTTCCCTAGTATCGATAGGGGCCTTAGTGCAATGCTTGGTTCTGCGCTTTTTCCTTATTAAGTGATGGAGGTTAGGACGTGAATAGTGCTCCCATTCCCAATCCAGCCCCTAAGCCCATGCGTTGGCCTAGTGACTTCCCGGGTAAGCACGACAGGCAGGATTAGCCACGATACTTGCCCATAGAGCCGCTCTATAAGAGCGGCTTTTTTATGTCTGCGATTTATGCTTGATGGGCGCTGCTGCTATTTCCCAAGCTTTTTTATTCATGTTTTGGGCTATGATCGCGTCAACTTGGCCGGCACTGAAGCAGTCATGGCTTCTGGGCATCTTACCCATTAGGTGTATTTAGACATCGTGTCTATTTTGGTGCTCGGATGAGCCGTCATGATTTTGTACAAGTCCGGAAAAGTGAGTGTTTGGAAGGCGATCAGTTTTATTGCTATCGCACCAATCGCTTTTGTCTTGCTGGACGCGGTTTTTAATGTGGCTAGTCTGACCGCGCCCTTGCCGGCAGCGCATGGCCGTTCCTAACGGCTGTGATGTTTCTAGACTCTGCTTATAAATGATGATTCCCAGAATAATAAAAGGGGAGACGCAATGAAGAAATGGATCGCTGCATCACTGCTGCTGACAATGACGCCGAGCGCTAATGCGACGTATCGAGAGGTTGAGCAGGTGGCTAAGGTTTGTCGGATGATTTCAGAAATTGGGGAGGGGATCATGGCTATGCGACAAGGCGGACATACAAAAGAGGAGATTCGTAGCAGGGGCGAGCCCAGTGCGATGATTGATCAACTAGTCAATGCTGCTTTTAATATTCCGGATGCCGGTGACCCAAAACAGCGTGGCGCGGTGACAAATTCTTTTAAGCGAGACGTGTATATAAGCTGTCTCCAGGATGCGGCTGATCAGTGAGGCGGATAAGCTCTGGTGCAGGACTTCGGTATGATCGCCTGCCTGCTTCACTGATGGCAGTGATAAGTGTCGTCTCTTTTTTTGCTTCGTCTCAAGTAGCGTTTGCGTCTGCAGGACAGCCGGACCAGGAGAAGTGGCTTAGTCTATGTGGCGATATCTCTAGTGTGGGCGCAGCTGTAATGGAGGCCCGCCAGCAAGGGGTTTCCAGAGACGCCGCAATGAAAGCGGCAGAGGGCAATCGCATCATAGAAGGTTTGATAGAAACGGCGTACCGGGCTGAAATCGACCCGCGGGAAGAAAATCCGCAGCGTGATGTCAGAGAGTTTGAGAGAGGCCTCTATCAACAGTGTGTAAGAGGGGCGCCCTTCAAACAGGATCCCTAGGTTAGGTGGCTATTTCTTATTGGGGAATCATCGCCTTCGGGCGGTTTTTGCATGGGGAAAGATTGTTTCCCACCCGTTTCTGAGCAGCCTTTTAATAAAGGGCTTGTTGCAAAGTGCATGGAGGTCTGGACTAACTAAGGCCTGATCACACAATGAATTTTGCCTTACCTCGATTCTCAGACGTATGTTTAGCGTTGCTGCTTATGCCTCCTTTTTTCGGAGGCTTACGACCTTGAGCACTTGAAGGCAGGTTGTCACAAGCCAACAGAGTAAGAAAACTACGCCGTTAATATTACTTAAAATTGATTTTATTGAATCAACGGTTTTCGTTTGATGGTGCGAACGGAGAGACTCGAACTCTCACACCTCTCGGCGCCAGAACCTAAATCTGGTGCGTCTACCAATTCCGCCACGTTCGCAAAACGAAAGAAGTAGATTCTAGCGTGGATTTTCACCTTAGGCAAGCAGTCAACGTGCTTCAGAAGTAAATAGATTAGGTGCCATCTGTCGAAGACTGAAGCCTGGATTTGTACTGCTTTGTTTTAACTGCGTTTTGGGCTCTTGGCGATCAATCCGCGCTCTTGCCAATCGGCTTGTTGTTCGGCGCTGATGCCTAAGTTATCCAGAATTTCCTGTGTGTCCTGACCCAAGCGGGGGGCGGGGCGGTAGAGGCCACCAGGAGTGGTGCTGAGCTTGGGAACGATGCCGGGAACTTTAAGGGGTGTGCCGTCAGGCAGGGTGCTGTCCAACAGCATATCGCGGGCTTGATAGTGCGGGTCGGCAGCAATATCGGCGATGTCGTAGACCCGGCCTGCAGGAACGCCTGCCTGATCCAGTGTTTCCAGTACCTTATCCAGCTCAAGCGCGCTGGCCCAGTGACCGATGGCAGCATCAATGACGCCTGCATTTTGGGCTCGACCATCGTTGTGGGCGTAGGCTGGGTTGTCGGCCATATCGGCACGGCCAATCGCGGTCATCAGGCGCTTGAAAATGCTGTCGCCATTTCCTGCGATCAGCGCGTATTTACCATCTTGGCAGACGTAGGCATTGCTAGGTGTGATGCCGGGCAGACTGCTACCCGCCGGTTCGCGTATAGCGCCGAAAGCGGAGTATTCCGGCAGCAGGCTTTCCATCATATTGAAGACGGATTCATACAGGGCCACGTCAATATACTGGCCTTCACCCTCGTTCTGCTCACGTTGACGCAGAGCCATCATGATGCCGATTACACCATGCAGAGCGGCCAGGGAGTCGCCAATGGAGACGCCAACGCGTACGGGAGGGCGTCCTGCTTCACCGCTCAGGTGGCGCAACCCCCCCATGGCCTCCCCAATCACACCAAAGCCTGGTTTGTCTTTGTAAGGGCCGGTCTGGCCGTAGCCCGAGACACGCAACATGATCAGGCCCGGCTTAATGGCTTTCAAGTCTTCCCAGCCCAGGCCCCATTCTTCCAGCGCACCGGGGCGGAAGTTTTCAATCAAAATATCGCATTCTTTGATCAGGGCACGTACCACGTCCTGACATTCGGGCTGACGCAAGTCCAAAGCCAGTGACCGTTTGTTACGGGATTGCACCTCCCACCAGACCGAGTTACCGTCGTGCAGCAGACGCCATTTACGTAAGGGGTCACCGCCTTTTGGGGACTCGATCTTGATGACGTCAGCGCCAAACTCGCCCAGGATCTTGGCAGCAAAGGGGCCAGCAATCAATTGGCCCAGTTCCAGGACCCGGATACCGCCTAAAGGGGTGTTCTTGTGCATATCAGTCTTGCGCAGGGGAGGTAAAGTAAGGGATCATAGTCCGGCACGGCTGTATTGTCTTGACAGGGAATTATGATTCAAAATACGTTTGTTTGGATTTACCGTGCCAGTTTCCGGTAAAATGCCGGATTACTCTTATCAATTACTCAATTTAATATAGGTCTTCAATGCAGCCCGAGGTTGAAATTCTGTCCGGCTTGGAGCGCCGAGTCGATGTGGTCGTTTCGGTGGCCGACGTAGAAAAACAAGTCCAGGCCCAGCTCAAGCGTGTGGCTCGTACGGCCAAGGTACAGGGCTTCCGTCCCGGTAAAGCACCTTTGTCCGTCGTCGAACGCAGCCACGGCCCTGGAATTCGTTATGACGCCATCAACGAAGAAATCGGCAAATCCCTGGATAAAGTCATCCAGGACTCCAATTTGCGCGTAGCCGGCACTCCTAATCTGGAAGCCAAAGAAGGTGAGTCCGATGAAGGCACGATGGCCTTTACCGCGACCTTCGAAGTGTATCCAGAAGTGGCCGTGCCCGATCTGTCCAAACTGGACATCAAACGTGCCGTCACGCCCGTTACCGACGAAGACATCCAGCGCACGGTAGACGTGCTGCGCAAGCAGCGCGCCAACTACGAGTCCAGCGCTGACCGTGAAGCCCAAGAAGATGACCGCATCACTCTGGACTTCGTGGGCACGATCGACGGCGTCGCTTTTGAAGGCGGTAGCGCTGAAGGCTTCCAGTACCTGCAAGGCCGTGGCCGCATGCTGCCCGAGTTTGAAACTGCAGTGGCTGGCATGAAAGCAGGCGAGACCAAAACCTTCCCTCTGGAATTCCCTGCTGACTACACTGGCAAGGAAGTGGCTGGTAAAACTGCCGAATTCAAGATCACCGTGACAGACGTGGCCCAGCCAGTTCTGCCCGAGATGGATGCTGAGTTTGCCAAGTCCCTGGGTCAGGCTGAAGGTGATGTTGCTGCTTTGTTGGCTGATGTCCGTGCCAACATCGAGCGCGAAATCAAGGCTCGTGTTCACGCCCGTAACAAATCGGCTGTGATGGACGCTTTGTTGTCCGCCAGCGAATTTGACGTGCCTAAGGCTCTGGTCGACAACGACGTGCAAGGTCGCATCGCTTCGGCTCGTGCTGAACTGAAAGAGCGTGGCGTACCTGACGCAGACAAGATGCCTATTCCTGCGGAAGCTTTCCAGGAAGAATCCACTCGCCGCGTGCGTTTGGGTCTGCTGGTATCCGAACTGGTCAAGGCTGCTGAATTGCAAGCCAAGCCCGAGCAGGTTCGCGCCCGCATCGAAGAATTTGCCCAGAACTACGAACAGCCCGCCCAAGTGGTGGCCTACTACTTGTCTGATCGCCAGCGTCGCGCCGAGATCGAGGCAGTTGTACTCGAAGACAACGTCGTCGAGCATGTACTGTCCCAGGCCAAGGTGTCCGACGAGGAGGTGGCGTTCGACCAAATCATGGGAACCAACTAATGTCGTCAACCTTTGTCGACTTCTACGCCTCAATGCATGGGGGGCAATCCGTTGCCCCTACAGGTTTGGGCTACGTGCCTATCGTGATCGAGCAGTCCGGTCGTGGAGAGAGGTCTTACGACATCTACTCACGCCTGCTGCGCGAGCGCATTATCTTTCTGGTGGGCCCGGTTCATGACAATTCGGCCAACCTGATCGTGGCTCAATTGCTGTTCTTGGAGTCGGAAAATCCTGAGAAGGATATTTCGCTCTACATCAACTCGCCCGGTGGTTCGGTCTATGCAGGCCTGGCCATCTACGACACGATGCAGTTCGTCAAGCCGGAAGTCTCGACATTGTGTACCGGCATGGCTGCCAGCATGGGCGCGTTCTTGTTGTCGTCGGGCGTCAAGGGCAAGCGTTTGTCCTTGCCTAACTCGCGCATCATGATTCACCAGCCTTCGGGCGGTGCGCGTGGTCAGGCTTCCGATATCCAGATTCAGGCCAAGGAAATCCTTAGCCTGCGTGAACGTCTGAATAAGATCCTGGCCGAGAATTGTGGCCAGTCTGTTGAGCGTATCGAGCTGGATACCGAGCGTGACAACTTCATGGCAGCTGAAGATGCTGTGGCTTATGGCCTGATCGACAAGGTGATGAACACTCGTGACGAGTAATCATCTGTCCCAACAGGGATCGATCTAAAGCAGTAATATGGCTGTTCGGGGGCGGGACTTGTTCCCGTCCTTTTACCATCCTGAAGTGAAATTTAAATTTATGTCCGAAAAGAAATCGGCCGACGAGAAAGTTCTGCATTGCTCGTTTTGCAATAAAAGCCAGCATGAGGTCAAGAAACTGATCGCTGGACCTTCGTCCGTGTTTATCTGCGACGAATGTATTGATCTGTGTACCGATATCATTCGTGACGAAGCAGCGGGCGCCACTCCTGATGGTGAACGTAAGGAATTGCCTACCCCCAAGGAAATCAAAGAGTTTCTGGATGGGTATGTTATTGGCCAGGAAACGCCCAAGCGTACCTTGGCGGTAGCGGTCTATAACCACTACAAACGCATTCGTAGCGGCAAAGCAGGCCGCGATGATGTCGAGCTGTCCAAAAGTAATATTTTGCTGATCGGGCCTACGGGTTCGGGCAAAACGCTGCTGGCCCAAACCTTGGCCCGCATGCTGGATGTTCCTTTTGTGATGGCCGACGCCACCACCCTGACCGAAGCCGGTTACGTGGGTGAGGACGTTGAAAACATCGTTCAAAAACTGCTGCAAAACTGCGATTACGATGTGGAAAAAGCGCAGCGTGCGATTATCTACATCGACGAAATCGACAAAATTTCCCGTAAGTCGGATAACCCTTCCATCACCCGTGACGTCTCGGGCGAGGGCGTGCAACAGGCACTGCTCAAGTTGATCGAAGGCACTGTGGCTTCAGTGCCTCCGCAAGGTGGCCGCAAGCATCCCAACCAGGACTTTGTGCAGGTAGATACCACCAACGTCCTGTTTATCGTGGGTGGTGCTTTTGATGGCCTGGAAAAGGTGATCCGCGACCGTACTGAAAAATCCGGTATTGGTTTTTCGGCTTCGGTTAAAGCCAAGTCCGAACGTGGTGTGGGCGAGCTCTTTTCTGAAGCCGAACCCGAGGATTTGATCAAATTTGGTCTGATTCCCGAGCTGGTAGGGCGTTTGCCGGTAGTCGCCACGTTGGAAGAGCTGCACGAAGACGCCCTGATCCGCATTTTGACCGAGCCGCGCAATGCCTTGGTCAAGCAGTTCCAGAAGTTGCTGGGCATGGAAGGTGTGGAGCTGGAAGTTCAGGCCGCTGCCCTGCGTGCCGTGGCTCAGCGTGCCATCAAACGTCGTACCGGTGCGCGTGGTTTGCGCAGTATTGTCGAGCAAGCCTTGCTGGACACCATGTACGAATTGCCGTCCCGCAAGGACGTCAATAAAGTGGTGCTGACCGAAGATGCCGTTCTTGGAAAGAGTAAACCCGAATTGATTTTGGGACCTCCTTTGTCCGATAGTGAGACCAGTGACACTGAGTCGCCCTTGAAAAACGCAGTAGCTTAGAGACAGGGGCGTTTGTGCTCTGCCTGGCCTTGGTCAGGCGGACATAAACAAAACAGGGCGACAGCCAAGAGAAAGTGGGAGGGGATCGATGACGATCGCTAAGCGTAGAAGCTTGTCTCTCTTTAACTCTGTAAAGTTCTGTTCCGATGTTGGTCCGGCCTACTTGAAATATCAAAATTCGCCACAATCTGAGCTACAACAGGTTAAACCGTGAAAGGGAAGCCCAGGCTTCCCTTTTGCGTCTAAGGACATTTATAGGAAATGACTATGTCTGCGAGCCAGATTCTTTCTACGGAACCTATTGAGCTGCCGCTGCTTCCTTTGCGCGATGTAGTGGTGTTCCCTCACATGGTGATTCCGCTTTTTGTTGGCCGTCCTCGCTCGATTAAAGCTCTTGAGCTGGCTATGGAGTCCGGCAACAACATTATGTTGGTGGCACAAAAGTCTGCAGGCAAAGACGATCCCGCTCCAGAGGATCTCTACGAAATTGCGTGCGCGGCCAGTATTTTACAAATGCTCAAGTTACCCGACGGCACAGTCAAAGTGCTGGTGGAAGGCTTGCAGCGCGCCCGAATTACACAAGTTCAAGATGCCGAAACTCACTTCGTTGCCTCAGTGGTTGAAGTGCCCGGCGACGCGGGTGATGCGGCTGAAACCGAAGCCTTGCGCCGCGCGGTGCTGGGTCAGTTCGAGCAATACGTCAAACTGAATAAAAAGATCCCTCAGGAAATTCTGACTTCCCTGACGGGTATCGATGATGCTGGCCGTCTGGCCGATACCATCGCAGCGCACCTGCCCCTTAAGCTTGAGCAAAAGCAGGGTATGCTGGAAACGCCCAAGGCGATGGAGCGTCTGGAAAGCCTGCTGTCGCAGCTGGAAGGCGAAATTGACATTTTGCAGGTCGAGAAGCGTATTCGTGGCCGCGTCAAAAAGCAGATGGAAAAGAGCCAGCGCGACTACTACCTGAACGAGCAGGTCAAGGCGATTCAGAAAGAGTTGGGCGAGGGTGAAGACGGTGCTGATGTTGAGGAACTGGAAAAACGCATCGAACAGGCGCAACTGAGCAAAGAAGCGCTCAAGAAAGCCGAGTCCGAAATGAAAAAGCTCAAGCTGATGTCGCCGATGTCAGCCGAAGCGACAGTGGTGCGCAACTACATCGAGACACTGGTTGGTCTGCCTTGGCGCAAAAAGAGCCGTATCAATAACTCCTTGAGCAATGCCGAGGAAGTATTGGATACGGATCACTTTGGTCTGGAAAAGGTCAAAGAACGTATTGTGGAATACCTAGCTGTGCAACAGCGGGTCGACAAGCTCAAGGCTCCGATCCTGTGTCTGGTAGGCCCTCCTGGCGTGGGTAAAACCTCGCTGGGGCAGTCCATTGCCAAAGCAACGAATCGCAAGTTCATTCGTATGGCTCTGGGCGGTGTACGTGACGAGGCCGAGATTCGCGGTCACCGTCGCACCTACATCGGCTCCATGCCTGGCAAAGTCGTTCAGAACATGAGCAAAGTGGGTGTACGTAACCCCTTGTTCCTGCTGGACGAAATCGACAAGATGGGCGCAGATTTCCGTGGCGATCCTTCCTCGGCGCTGCTGGAGGTCTTGGACCCCGAACAAAACCACACCTTCCAGGATCACTACCTGGAAGTGGACTACGACTTGTCCGACGTGATGTTTGTGGCAACCAGCAATACCTTGAATATTCCGCCGGCCCTGCTGGACCGTATGGAAGTGATTCGCCTGTCCGGTTATACCGAAGACGAAAAAGTGCGCATCGCTTTCGATTACCTTTTGCCCAAGCTGATGAAGAACAACGGCGTGCGCGACGGTGAGCTGGATGTGAAAGAGGATGCCATACGCGATATCGTGCGCTATTACACACGTGAAGCCGGTGTGCGTTCTTTGGAACGTGAAATCAGCAAGATCTGCCGCAAAGTGGTTCGTAAGCTGCTGGTGGCTAACCCGCAAGCAGGCACGCGTGCTGCTCGTAACAAAACGCTGACTCAAGAGACTCTGGTGGTCAACGCAGAGAATCTGAACGATTACCTGGGCGTGCGTCGTTTCTCTTTCGGCCTGGCCGAGAAAGAGAACAAGATTGGTCAGGTAACTGGCTTGGCCTGGACCGAGGTGGGCGGCGAGTTGCTGACCATTGAAGTGGCTGATATGCCCGGTAAAGGCAATGTGCTGCGTACCGGTTCGATTGGCGACGTCATGAAAGAGTCGGTCGAGGCAGCCCGCACAGTTGTCCGTTCTCGTGCTCAGAAGTGGGGCATTGCCAATAGCGTGTTTGAAAAGCGTGACCTGCACGTGCACTTTCCAGAAGGCGCAACACCCAAGGACGGTCCATCGGCGGGTATTGCCATCACGACCGCTATCGTGTCCAGTCTGACAGGGATTCCTGTGCGTGCCGACGTGGCCATGACGGGCGAGATTACCTTGCGCGGTGAAGTTCTGCCTATCGGCGGCTTGAAAGAGAAGCTGTTGGCAGCCCAGCGCGGTGGTATCAAAACCGTGATGATCCCAGAGGAAAACGTCAAGGACCTGGCTGACATTCCAGATAACGTGAAGAACACGCTGGAGATCATCCCAGTGCGTTGGATTGATCGTGTGCTGGAAGTTGCCTTGCAAGACGCTGTAACGCCTCTGAGCGACGAAGAAGTGGCCCGACTGGCTGCTGAGGCATTGGCTGCCAGCCGTGTCTCTGGAGCGGCTTCCGAGTCCTTTAAGCACTAAGCAGTAAGCAACCTACAAACAGGCTACCTTGGTTTCAAGGTAGCCTGTTTGCATTTTGGCGGGAGCTGCGTGTTTGGATAATCCTGGCTACTGCTACTGCTACTGCTACTGCTACTGCTACTGCTACTGCTACTGCTACTGCTACTGCTACTGCTACTGCATCGGCAAATGTAGAGCTTCGAGTCCGAGTCAATAAAAATCCCCATAGACCAAGCGGTGTATGGGGATTTTTGTGTTCCAGGCCACGATCAAGGCCCGAGACAGGAATAATGCTTAGTGCAGTGGACTGGTGCGAATCAGACCCACAGCAATCCCTTCCAGGGCCAGCGAGTCTGGGTCTGTGACAATGATGGGTTCAAAGTCAGGGTTTTCTGGTAATAGGACGACTTGATTGCTGGAGCGGGACAGGCGTTTGACGGTGACGTCATCGCCAATACGAACCACCACAATCTGACCATTGCGTGCTTCGGTCGCTTTTTTAACGGCTAGCAGATCACCGTCAAAAATACCGGCGTCTTTCATGCTTAGACCGCGAACGCGCAGCAGGTAGTCTGGTGTCTGGGAGAACAGGCTAGGGGTGACGCCGATTTCACGTTCTATATGCTCGGTGGCCAGAATGGGGCTACCCGCGGCGACACGGCCAATAATGGGCAGCAATAAGGCATCGGCCAGATTGGCAAGCGCATTGCTGGGGGCCGCGCTTTCACGCGTATCCGGGCCCAGTAGGCGTATGCCGCGAGAGGCACCGGCAGTCAGCTCGATAGCACCTTTGCGGGCTAGTGCTTTTAAATGATCTTCGGCGGCATTGGCGGATTTGAAGCCCAGCACCTGAGCAATTTCTGCTCGAGTAGGTGGGAAGCCCGTGCGTTCGATTTCAGAACGGATGATGTCCAGCACTTGTTGTTGGCGTGCAGTGAGCTTGACGGTCATAGTATTGTCTGCTGAATATATATACAGTAAAGATTGTGCGTTACAGTTCGCATTTTGGCAAGCAGCACGGCTGCTAAAGGCTTAATTTTCGACCCTTTAGGCTGCTTAAGCAGGCCGGGGCCAGTCTTGACGGTCAAGTGTGTACAGCACATGGGGGACTAGCTTATGGCCTGCCGGTACACCGGGGTGATCAAACGTACCGGGTTGGGCCTTCATGCCTAGTCGCTGCATGACGGTTTGTGAAGGTAGGTTCAGTTGGGCGGTGTAAGCCACGATCTGCTCCAATCCTAAAGTATCAAAACCGAAGTTCAGGCAGGCTGTGGCGGCCTCGGTGGCATAACCTTTTCCCCAGCATTCGGGCAGCAGGCGCCAGAGGACCTCTACGCAGGGCTGAAAGGACAACTCGGTCAGCGGCCGGTTCAAACCCACCATACCGATGAATTCGCCGCTTTCTTTCAATTCAACTGCCCAGGGGCCCCAGCCATGTTCTGCGATCAGGCTCTGGCTGCGCTGGGCTAGCGCGTCGCTTTGTGTGCGGTCCAGGGTGGCCGGGTAAAAGCGCAGGGTGTCTGGATCACCATTCAGGCGGGCGAAAGGTTCCAGATCAGTAGGCTTCCAGGGGCGTAAAACCAGGCGTTCAGTGTTCAGGGAAATAGCCTTGCTCATGATGATCCTTAAAGGGCTGGAACGACAACGCCCTTCCGAAGAAGGGCGTTGCGTCATTACGTGGCAGTCGGTTTACTTCAGGACTTGGGCGATAGCCTTGACCACACCGTCGATATTTTGGCTGTTCAGTGCGGCGACGCAGATGCGGCCGCTGCTGACGGCATAAATACCGTGCTCTGCACGCAGGCATTCAACCTGTGCGGCTGTCAGGCCGGAATAGGAGAACATGCCGCGTTGTTGCAGGACAAAATCAAAGTTTTGAGCCACGCCTTGCTCTTTCAGCTTGCTAACCAACTGGGCGCGCATGTCGCGGATGCGATCACGCATGCCGGACAATTCGGTGGCCCAGGTCTGGAACAGCTCAGGCGAGTTCAGTACCGTTGCGACAACCTTGCCACCGTGAGTGGGTGGGTTGGAGTAGTTGGTGCGAATGACGCGCTTGACCTGGCTCAGTACACGCGAGGTTTCGTCTTTGCTGGACGTGACCAGCGTCAGGGCACCAACGCGCTCGCCGTATAGCGAGAAGGACTTGGAGAAGGAGGAGCTGATGAACATGGACAGCCCCAGCTTGGCAAACAGGCGCACCACGCTGGCATCTTCTTCCAGACCGGCACCAAAGCCTTGGTAGGCGATGTCCAGGAAAGGAACCAGTTGGCGCTCTTTGATCAGCTCGGCGATCTGAGTCCATTGCTCGGTGCTGGGATCAACGCCGGTGGGGTTGTGGCAGCAAGCATGCAGCACCACGATGGCCTGGGCGGGCAGGGCGCGCAGCGAAGCCAGCATGCCGTCAAAGTTCAGGCCATGGCTTTGTGCATCGTAGTAGGTGTAGGTATTGACTTTGAAGCCAGCGCGCTCGAACAGGGCACGGTGGTTTTCCCAGCTAGGATCACTGATGTAGACCTCGGACTGCGGCAGCAACTGCTGCAGGAAGTCGGCACCGATTTTCAGTGCACCAGTTCCACCTAGGGATTGCACGGTCAAGGCACGGCCTTCGGCAATGATGGGGGAGTCAGCACCCAGCAACAGGGTTTGAGCGCCCTGGTTGTAGGCATTAATACCTTCAATAGGCAGGTAGCTGCGGGCAGCCGCCTTGCCCATCATGGCTTCTTCAGCTTTTTGAACAGCCTGCAAAATCGGGATACGCCCTTGATCGTCGTAATAAACACCGACTCCCAGATTAACTTTGCCGCTGCGTTCGTCAGCATTGTATTGTTCGTTCAAACCCAAGATGGGGTCGCGTGGAGCCAGTTCGACGGTTTCGAAGAGCGATGTCATGGTGATATGGGGGCTTTAGTGCAGAAAGGTAGAAAAACAAGGCATTAATGTGATAATACGGGCTTACCCTAAAGTGTGTCTAGCATGAAATTTGAGCCTGCCTTTCAAGAGTTTCCGGGGAGTTCCTTCAAACTTTTCCAACCTTATTTGCCTGCGGGCGACCAGCCAGCGGCGATTGAACAGCTGGTAGAGGGGATTGATGATGGCTTGATGTACCAGACCCTCTTGGGGGTGACGGGCTCAGGCAAGACCTACACGATGGCCAATATTATTGCTCGCACGGGGCGTCCAGCCATTGTTTTGGCGCCCAATAAAACCTTGGCCGCGCAGTTGTACGCCGAGATGCGTGAGTTCTTTCCGCGCAACGCTGTGGAGTACTTCGTTTCTTACTACGATTACTACCAGCCCGAGGCCTATGTGCCTTCGCGTGATCTGTTCATTGAGAAGGACTCGTCCATCAATGAGCATATCGAGCAGATGCGTCTATCGGCTACCAAAAGCCTGCTGGAGCGACCTGACACCATTATTGTGGGTACCGTGTCCTGCATCTACGGTATCGGTAATCCAGGCGATTACCATGCCATGGTGCTGACCTTGCGCAAGGGTGATCGTATTGCCCGGCAGGAGTTGCTGGCACGTCTGGTTGCCATGCAGTACGAGCGCAATGATCTGGATTTTCAGCGCGGGATATTCCGTGCCCGTGGCGAGGTCGTCGATATCTTCCCGGCGGAAAACGCGGAACTGGCATTGCGGGTGAGCCTGTTTGATGACGAGCTGGAGGAGTTGGAGCTTTTCGATCCGCTGACAGGCAAAGTGGTGCAGAAGCTGAACCGTTTTACCGTGTTTCCCAGTTCACACTATGTGACACCACGCGAGACGGTGTTGCGGGCGATTGAAACCATCAAGCTGGAACTGCGTGAGCGCTTGGATTTTCTGGTCAAAGAAGGTCATCTGGTGGAGGCGCAACGTCTTGAGCAGCGTACCCGCTTTGATCTGGAAATGCTGCAGGAGCTAGGCTTTTGCAAAGGCATCGAGAACTATTCTCGGCATTTGTCAGGCGCAGCACCGGGCGATCCACCACCGACCCTGATTGATTATTTACCGCGTAACTCGCTGATGTTTATTGACGAAAGCCACGTCACCATCGGGCAGTTGGGGGCCATGTATCGCGGCGACCGCTCGCGTAAAGAGACCCTGGTGCAATTTGGATTCCGTTTGCCCTCGGCCATGGATAATCGGCCTCTCAAACTGGAAGAGTTCGAGCGCCGCATGCCTCAAACTGTATTTGTTTCGGCCACGCCAGCTAATTACGAGAAAGAGCACACCGATAATGTGGTCGAGCAGGTGGTGCGTCCTACGGGCCTGGTGGACCCTGAAATTGAAGTCCGCCCGGCTACGACCCAGGTGGATGATTTGCTGGGCGAGATCAAGTTGCGTACGGCTCAGCAGGACCGCGTATTGGTCACGACCTTGACCAAGCGCATGTCCGAGGACTTGACGGACTACTTGTCGGAACACGGAGTACGCGTACGCTACCTGCACTCTGATATTGATACGGTGGAGCGGGCCGAAATTATTCGGGATCTGCGCTTGGGCGTGTTTGATGTGCTGGTCGGGATCAACTTGCTGCGTGAAGGCCTAGACTTGCCTGAGGTCTCCCTGGTGGCGATTCTGGATGCAGATAAGGAAGGCTTTTTGCGTTCTGAGCGCAGTTTGATTCAAACCATAGGCCGGGCAGCGCGTAACCTGAATGGGAAAGCCATTTTGTATGCGGACCGAATGACGGACTCCATGCATCGCGCTATCGAGGAAACTGAACGCCGTCGCGCCAAGCAGGTGGCCTTTAACGAAGAGCATGGCATTACGCCACGTGGTGTGAGTAAGGCGGTGCGGGAGTTGATTGATGGTGTGGTGTCCTCAGACCCAACTGCCAGCCTGCGTGAAGATGTGCCAGAGGCGCTGATCCGGGACGAGAAGGCGGCGGCGCGCGAGATCAAGCGTCTGGAGAAAGAGATGATGGATCACGCCCGCAACCTGGAGTTCGAACAAGCTGCTGCCGCGCGCGACAAGTTACAAAGACTTAAAACCAAGTTGTTGATGGCTTGACCATTCTTATTGAATTAGCCTGGTTTTTTAGGGCTCAGCGCCCCGCTTGAAAAAGTGGGGCGTTTTCCTTTGTCTGGCTGCTTGTTGTGTATTTGCAACTATCAGCGGATAAAAACATAGAGATTTGGCCGTTCCTCTACCGGCTTTCATGACTCAGGTGTATTGCTTGATTTATCTCACCACGAGAATGCGGCTAATCCGCTAAGCAAAGAGTGCCGCGCCTTTGGTTTATTCCATACTTCAAGTAGCTGCGTACGATTCGTATTTGAAGACCGGGTGCGATGCCAATTTGGCCTTTTAAAGGCGATTTTTAAGGGTGGTTTAGACCCTTGCTCCGTCTTGCCTTATCTGGGGTTTTCCCGCAGACTTTGACGCATTATGAGTAAGGTTCTGTTTGTCTGTACAGGGAATATTTGCCGCTCTCCCAGCGCCGAAGGCGTCTTGCGCCAACTGGTCGACCAAGCCAGTTTGTCGGAGGCTATTTTGGTGGATTCAGCCGCTACACATGGCTTTCATGTGGGCGAGCATCCTGACACACGCGCACAGATAGCTGCTCGTAAACGCGGTTATGACATCTCTACGTATCAGGCTCGGCAAGTTCAACGCGACGACTTTCGCAACTTCGACCTTATTTTGAGCATGGATTGGGAAAACCACGCTGCTTTGCAGCAAATGTGTCCCCCCCTGTACCGCCACAAGCTCATGCTGCTGATGCGCTTTGCCACTGATTTTGAAGCGGCGACTGTGCCCGACCCGTATTACGGCGGCCAGGATGGCTTTAATAAGGTCATGGACTATATCGAGGATGCCTGTCAGGGTGTGTTCGAGCAGGTTCGCAAGCGTGTGCCCAATTACCGCGCTGCCTGAGTGGCTAAATAACACTGCAGTATAAGTGTAAAATCACGCGCTCAAACACGGTAGTTTCCCCCGTATTTGCTATACTGGACCAAATTGGTCGGATTTGCCCTTGGCAGTCCGGCCGCTTTCGCCTTTGGCAAGGAAACTATCATGCGTTTGACGACAAAAGGGCGTTTCGCCGTAACCGCGATGATCGATCTTGCGCTGCGCCAGCAAAGTGGACCGGTGACGCTCGCAGGCATCAGCCAGCGACAGGGTATCTCGCTCTCCTATCTTGAACAGTTATTTGGCAAGCTGCGTCGCCATGAACTGGTCGATAGTGTGCGTGGCCCAGGTGGTGGCTATACGCTTGCGCGTCTGGCCCGTCACATTACCGTTGCTGACATTGTGTTTGCGGTCGATGAGCCCGTTGATGCCACCCAGTGCGGTGGCAAGGGTAATTGCAAGCAGGGCACAAATGGGCAGAAAGGCGAGTGCATGACTCACGAGCTTTGGGCAACGCTTAGTCGTAAAATGGTCGATTATCTGGATTCTGTCTCGCTACAGGACTTGGTTGACCAACAACGTCTGCGTCAGCTCAAGTTGGCCTCTCAAGAAGCCGGTCAGCCAGAAGAATGTACTTTGTAGTTGGCCAGTGCCACTATTGACCCGGAGTTTTGTATGAATCGCGCTCAGCGTATCTATATGGATTATGCCGCCACGACACCGGTAGACCCGCGTGTGGCCGACAGCATGATCCCCTGGTTGACGGAACGATTTGGTAATCCGGCCTCCAGCAGTCATCCGTATGGGTGGGATGCCGAAGAGGCGGTGGATCAGGCGCGTCGTCAAGTGGCCTCGCTGATTGGTGCAGAGCCGCGAGAAATCGTCTGGACCTCCGGTGCGACCGAAGCGATCAACCTCGCGTTGAAAGGCGCTGCTCAGTTTTATCAGTCCAAGGGTCGCCATATTATTACGGTCCGTACCGAACATAAGGCGGTGCTGGATACCTGTCTGGCCTTGCAGGACGAGGGCTTTGAAGTCACCTTCCTAGATGTTTTGCCCAGCGGGCTAGTGGATCTCAAGGTGTTTGAGCAGGCCATTCGTCCTGACACTATTTTGGCCTCGGTCATGTTGGTGAATAACGAAATTGGCGTGATTCAGGACGTGCAGGCGTTGGGCGCTATTTGCCGCGAACACAAGGTGTTGTTTCATGTGGATGCCGCCCAGGCCACGGGCAAGGTGGCGATCAATCTGCAGGAATGGCCGGTGGACTTGATGTCCATGTCTGCCCACAAGACTTATGGTCCCAAAGGGATTGGCGCCCTGTATGTCCGTCGTAAACCAGCCGTGCGTTTGAAGGCGCAGATTCATGGTGGCGGTCATGAACGCGGTTTCCGTTCGGGTACCTTGGCTACTCATCAAATCGTGGGCATGGGTCGTGCGTTTGAGCTGGCGGGTGAACACATGGATGAAGACAATCGGCGCATCACTGCGCTGCGAGATCGTCTGTGGGCCGGTTTGCAGCAGATCCCTGATCTGTTCTTGAACGGGACGCTGGATCAGCGTGTTCCCCATAATGTGAATATCAGTGTGGACCACATTGAAGGCGAAGCCTTGATGATGGCCCTGACCGATTTGGCGGTCTCCAGTGGTTCGGCCTGTACGTCGGCTAGCCTGGAACCTTCCTATGTGCTGACAGCCTTGGGCCGTAGCGATCAGTTGGCCCACAGCTCACTGCGTTTGAGCCTGGGCCGTTTCACCACAGAGCAGGATATTGATGACACGATTGCCGCCATTGCGCGTGTGGTTGAACAATTGCGGGCGATCTCTCCTTTGTGGAGCGAGTCCGGTTCGGAGCAGTTTGCGCAATGATATATAGTGATGCTGTCATGGAGCATTTCTTGCACCCGCGTCATGTGGGTGTCATGAACAGCAGTGATGCTGATGTAGGTACGGGTGAGGCAGGAAGCCATGACACCGGTGCCTTGATACGCATCCAGCTCAAAGTGTCAGAGCAGGGCCAGATTCAGGACAGCTGCTTCAAGGCTTATGGCTGTGGCTGTACGATTGCTGCGGCTTCTTTTGCGGCACAGTGGTTGCAAGGTCTCAGCCTGGAGCAAGCCGCCCAGTTTTCGTCCACGGACGTGCAGCAGGCACTGTCACTGCCGCCGGTTAAAGTGCATTGCGCTTTGCTGGCTCAAGAGGCCGTTCAGTCTGCGATTGCCTCTGTACAGAACAAAGGCCTTGTTTCTTTGTCCAAGCCTGAAGGCTGAATTTCCGTAGATTTATAGAAAGGAAAAGATAATGTCTATTTCTCTTACTCAGCCCGCCGCAGAACATATCCAGCGTCATTTGCAAAAACGCGGAGGCGGTTTGGGGCTACGTTTGGGTGTACGCCTGACCGGTTGCTCGGGTCTGGCTTACAAGCTGGATTTTGTTGATGAAGCCGTTGCAGGCGATCAACTGTTTGAAGAGCACGGCGTTAAACTGTTTGTGGATCCAAAAAGCTTGCCGTTTATTGATGGCACGCGTCTGGATTATGGCCGTGATGGCCTCAATGAAGGTTTCAAATTCATTAATCCAAACGAGAAAGCCTCCTGCGGGTGTGGCGAATCGTTTACCGTGTAGGGACCCATGTCATTACGTTTCGGTTTGGCGGCCAATCAATTGCACCATGATTCGGCAGATGCGGCTTTGTTTCAGTGGTTGCGACGCTCTGCCAGCGGTATACGCGAATTGGAAATTGAGCTCTATACGGTAGGACGTACTTGTAACGCTATCGAGCGTTCGGGCCTGCTGGAAGGCTATGGCGGCCTGGTTCGTTATCCTTATGGCCGTGATGGCGGCTTGATGAAGCTGGTTGCGCGGGTGACACAGAACCCCGACGGCACGCCACCTTTTGACGGTGCCATCTACCTGATCGACCCGGTTGATCCTTCATCCATCTTCCCGGAGGCGCTGGCGCTTAAGCGCCAATGCATCACACATGGTCGTCCTTTCATTTCCACCCTGATGGGCGCGATTGAATGGATTGAAGTGGAACGTGTCAGCCGCGGCCTGTGGCCTGACTCCAGCTGCAAACGTATCTTCGATTTTCCCAACCAGACCTTGGCCATGATTGCGCACGATGCACTCAAGGACAAAATGATCGACTTTGCTGACAAGCATTTTGATCTCTTGTCGCGCTTTGGGCAGCGTGTCGGTACCGGTACCACCAGCCGTTTGCTGAACGAGCTGGCTTGGTCCAAAGGCTGGCCTAAGGACACGCCCTGGATTCAGTCCTACCTAAGTGGGCCTTTGGGTGGTGATGCGCAGATTGCTGAACTGGTGCTGGAGAATCGTTGCCAGCGTGTGATCTTTTTTGAAGATCCGCACGTGGCCCGTCAGCATGAAGCGGATATCCAGTTGTTGGAACGCGCTGTGCGTGTGGTGGCCGACAAGGCTTCATGTTTTTCTTCACCGGAGGTGGCCCATAAATGGGCGCAGGCGGTGATGCGCTTGCCGGTGGATTGATTGCACAAGCGCTGCAAGGTGTAGCTACCTTCTGGTGCTGGCAGTAAAAAGGACGCTTAAGAGCGTCCTTTTTTTATTTCAGCATGGTGCGTCATCTTGGTAGACATTTGGACTGCGCCACAGCCCGCTCTAGCTGCTTGATCGCTTGCTTGGTCGAGGACGGCTTGATTGCTCGATAGGGCTTCACTAGACTACGGATCCTGGCTCACAATGACTACAGCACAAGGTTGCCCGATCAATTGGCTGTCTCTGATTGTTAGGAGGTAGGCGTGAATCGACGTAAGGTCCTGAAAGTTACCGGTGCGGGCATCATCGCCCAGTTAGGGAGCGTTACTTCTTCATTTAGTGCCGCGTTTGCTGCGGTTCCTGCGCTCGCGCAGCAGGTCGATGCTTTTCCTTCGAGCCCAGTCCGCATCGTCGTCCCGGTCAATCCGGGCGGCAATGCCGACCGTATCGCGCGAATGCTCGCACAAGGCCTCGCTAAATTGTGGCAACCAACGGTGATCGTGGACAACGTGCCCGGCGCTCACACCAGCCTTGGCGTCAAGCAAGTAGTTCGAGCAGCACCGACCGGTTATACCCTGTTGTCGAGCGGTGATCAGCTTGCGGTCAATGCCGCTCTCGGGCGTAAGCTACCCTACAGCGAAACCGATGTCCGAGGCGTGACCCGCACTATCGTCAATTCACAGGTCCTGGTGCTGCGTCCGGGACTGGGCATCACCCATTTCGAGGAATATGTTGCGCTGTTAAAGCGACGGCCGGGCGAAGTGTCCATGGCGCTGCCCATCGGCCATGGCAGCATCTATCATCTGGCCGTCGAGTTACTCAACCAGCGTCTGGGCACGTACACCAACAACATCCCCTATGCGGGTGGGGCACCGGCTTTTCTGGACATACTTGGCGGTCATGTGGATGGCGCGCTCATTGATATTTCGTCGGCGACTCAGGATGTTCAGGCTCGTAAGCTCGTGCCTCTGGCCGTCACTTCGACGGTGCGCTCCAAGGTTCTACCAGATGTTCCGACCTTTCAGGAACTGGGCGTGCCTGACTTTGTGATCGAGAGCTGGCAGGGGATATTTGTGCCACGAGCCACGCCGGATGAGGTGGTGGCATGTCTCAATCACGACATTACGGGCGTACTTCGCTCACGGGAGTTCGCCGCGCCCCTGGAGGAGCTGGGTTTTGTGATCGCGCCCAGTTCGGCTGAGTCGCTCGACCAGATTGTGGCGCGTGACATCGCCGTGTTTCGTGAAGTGGTGGCAGCCGCTGGGATCACGCTGGAGTGACGTTCGGCGATCGCAGGGGGAGGCTCATGTCGTCCTGCCTGAGGCTGGCTTCCCGCATTAGTAGAGGGGGCTTCGTGATGCTATTACGAGCTCGCTAGCAGCGCGAGGTAGGGTTAAATCCATGTTATATATGGAGTTTTTAGCGTCAGGCTAACTTCAGGAGTTGCCTGACGCTCTTTCTTTTTGAACTCTGTAGAGCGATTAGTCTTCGCGGCGCAGGTGCGGGAACAGAATCACGTCACGGATAGCAGGGCTATCGGTCAGCAACATTACCAGACGGTCGATACCAATACCGCAGCCGCCTGTGGGAGGCATGCCGTACTCCAGAGCGCGGATGTAGTCGGCGTCGTAGAACATGGCTTCTTCGTCACCGGCGTCCTTGGCTTGGACTTGGGCCTGGAAGCGGGCGGCTTGATCTTCAGGGTCGTTCAACTCCGAAAAACCGTTGGCAATTTCGCGACCAGTGATGAACAGCTCAAAGCGTTCGGTGATGCCTTCCTGGGTATCCGATGCACGGGCCAGAGGCGAAACTTCCACGGGGTAGTCCACGATGAAAGTAGGGTGCCAGAGCTTGGATTCGGCAGTTTCTTCAAACAAGGCCAGTTGCAAAGCGCCTCGGCCTGCATCACGTAGCGGGGGCGAGTTCACGTCCACTTTCAGGCGAGCCAGTTCAGTGCGCAGAAACTGGATATCATCCAGCTGTTCCTGGGTGTAGGACGGCGCGTACTTCATGATGGCGCCTGTAATGGTCAGGCGATCAAATGGCAGGCTCAGGTCCAGCTCACGTTCCTGGTACTGCAAGCTTGCCGTGCCGCGAGCACTGATGGCTGCCTCACGAATCAGGTTTTCAGTGAAGTCCATCAGCCACTGGTAATCTGTGTAGGCTGCGTAGAACTCCATCATGGTGAATTCTGGGTTGTGACGCGGGCTGACGCCTTCGTTACGGAAGTTGCGGTTGATCTCGAACACACGCTCGAAACCACCCACGACCAGACGCTTCAGGTACAGCTCGGGAGCAATACGCAGGTACATTTCCATGTCCAGCGCATTGTGGTGTGTGACGAAGGGTTTGGCCGACGCGCCACCCGGAATAGGGTGCAGCATGGGGGTTTCCACTTCCAGGAAGTCGGCCTGGGCCATGTGCTGTCGCAGGCTGCTCATGACCTTGCTGCGTGCCAGGAAGGTCTGACGGGTGTCTTCACCCATGATCAAGTCTACATAGCGCTGGCGGTACTTCAATTCCTGGTCAGCCAGACCATGGAATTTGTCAGGCAGGGGACGCAAGGACTTGGTCAGCAGGCGCACACTGCTGGCGTGTACGGACAGCTCACCCTTATTGGTTTTGAAGACGGTGCCTTCCACGGCCAGAATGTCACCGATGTCCCAGCCCTTGAATTCCGCGTAGCGTTCTTCGCCCAGTGCGGCTTTGTCCAGATAGATCTGGATGCGGCCAGAGGTGTCTTGCAGCGTGGCAAAACTGGCTTTACCCATGACGCGTTTGAGCATCATGCGGCCTGCCACTTTCACGGTTTTGGCGGTGGCAGCCAGGGCGTCCTTGTCCTGTTCGCCGTATTGGCTGTGCAGTTCGGCCGCGTGGGCATCAGGGCGGAAATCGTTGGGGTAGGCGATGCCCTGTTCGCGCAGGCGATCCAGTTTGGAACGACGCTCGGCGATCAGGCGGTTTTCGTCTACGACGGGTGCGGAAGTGTCTAGCTGTTCAGTCATTGTGTCAGTACTTATTCGTAGTGGCGGATGTCATCCAGGATGTGCTGGCCAAAAGCGGGGCTGTCCAGGTGGCGCAAAATTCGCTCGGCCGTCTCGTCCGGGCTGCTTAGCTGACCTTGCTGATGCAGGTCGATAAAGCGATTCAGATTCGGGAACTGGTCGCGGGACTGGCTACGGATATGGCCTTGCATATCGGTATCCACCACGCCAGGGGCCAGGGAGCAAACCGCCAGCTCGGGGTTTTCCAGCTTCAGGGTCTGGGTATAGAAATCCAGCGCTGCTTTGCTGGAGCCATACACGGCCCAGCCCGATACGGGCTTGCGGCCTGCACCCGAAGAGATATTGAGCACCTGTCGCTGGGCATCCTGGGGGGCGCCTTGTAAAAAGGCGGCGGTCAGGCTCATGACACTGGCGACATTCAATTGCAGCGCCTGTGTAATGGCCTGGGCATCGAGCAGGTGGCTGGCCTGCCCAACGGGATCAACCGTGCCGGCATTGTTAATGAGCACGTAGCGTTGAGCCTGTGTCTGGCTAAGTAAGGCTTGCAGGGCCTTGGCAGCCTGTTGTGCGCCTTCCGCGCTGGCCAGGTCTACTTGCAGATGCTGGTGAGCCCCTTGGGGCGCATCCAGTTGCAGTTCACTGCGGGCCAGAGTGATCAACTGATGGCCCGCGGCCAGTGCCTGACGGGCCAGGGACAAGCCCAGACCTCGTGAAGCACCACTTAGAACAGTCAGCGTGGAAGTGGGCATATTAAATACCTTGTTTCAGGCTGGCCTGAATGAAGGGGTCCAGATCGCCATCCAGCACTTTTTGGGTGTTGGACATTTCCAGGTTGGTACGCAAATCCTTGATGCGGCTTTGGTCCAGCACGTAGGAACGGATCTGGTGCCCCCAGCCTACATCGCTTTTGGAATCTTCCAGCTTCTGTTGCTCGGCCATGCGGTTACGCATTTCCAGCTCGTACAGGCGCGATTTCAGCATCTGCATGGCTTCGGCACGGTTACGGTGCTGCGAACGGTCGTTCTGACACTGCACCACAATACCGGTGGGCTCGTGGGTAAGACGAACGGCCGAGTCGGTTTTGTTAATGTGCTGACCACCGGCACCACTGGCGCGGTAGGTATCGACACGCAAGTCAGCCGGATTGATCTCGATCTCGAAGGAGTCGTCGATCTCCGGGTACACGAACACGCTGGTGAACGAGGTATGGCGGCCGTTGGAGGAATCAAAGGGGCTTTTGCGAACCAGGCGGTGTACGCCGGTTTCAGTACGCAGGAAACCGTAGGCGTAATCGCCTTCAATCTTGATGGAGGCTGATTTGATACCGGCGACGTCCCCGTCGGATTGCTCCAGAATTTCTGCTTTAAAGCCTTTGTGCTCGGCATAGCGCACGTACATGCGCAGCAGCATGGAGGCCCAGTCCTGGGCTTCAGTACCACCTGCACCGGCCTGAATATCCATAAAGCAATTCAGGGGGTCGGCCGGGTTGGAGAACATGCGGCGGAATTCGAGTTCTTCGATGCGGCTGGCCATGGCGGCGCAATCTTCTTCGATAGCGGCGATGGTGGCATCGTCCTCGTCCATGGCGGCCAGCTCGAACAGGTCCTGCGAATCTTTCAAGCCCGTGTGCAAGGCGTCCAGCACATGCACCACGTTCTCCAAACTTTTCTTTTCGCGGCCCAGATCCTGAGCGTGTTGAGGCTTGTCCCAGACGTTGGGGTCTTCCAGTTCAGCATTGACTACGTGTAAACGATGTGCTTTGTCATCGTAGTCAAAGATACCTCCGTAAGGCATTTTCCCGCTCCGAATAATCGGCAAGGCGGGCTTCCAGTTGATTAAGTCGTTCCGATTCCATGATTCAGCGGCTTTCCTATGTTTGAGGTGCCATCTGCTCCAGCCAGTAAGGCGGCGCGCGGCAAACCTCCGATTTTACCCTTATCGGAGGTCTATGGCACGCATTGGCCGCTCAGGAGCCGGACATTGTGCAGGCCTGTGTGCGGTAGGCAGACGCAGAATGGTAAACCCGCGAGCTTGGCGCGGCTGAAAGGGAGAGGGCAGGCTCCTCGGATAGTGCCGTATCCAGGCTGAAATGGGCCACCACTTGGGCGAGCAAGGTGGTCTGTTCCAGCTGCTCCTGCGCTGTATGGGCACTGTGTTCAACTAATTGGCGGTTGGATTGACCTTGCTGGTCCAGGCGTGTCATGACGTGATTAACGTACTCGATATGCGTTGCCTGATCCTGGGAAGCCAGGGCAATGTCGGCCACAATGCCGCGCATCTCATTGACCTTGTGCTGTGTATTGGCCATGACCTGCGCCATGCTACGGGCTGCGGCTGAGCTTTGTTCGGTTTGTTCCACCGAACTGGAGATCAGTGTGGCGATTTGGTGCAAGGCATCGGTGGAGCGCAAGGCCAGATTCCGCACCTCGGCCGCGACCACAGCAAAGCCATGGCCATGGACTCCGGCACGGGCAGCTTCCACGGCCGCATTCAAGGCCAGAATATTGGTCTGGAAGGAGATGCTGCGGATCAGTTTGGTGATTTCGCTCATCTTGTGCGAGCTGTCGGCAATGGCATTGATGGTGTCGAGCAAGCGGTGTGCTGCCTGATTCCCTTGGGCAACCTGGCTGGAGGTGTCCTGGGCCAGATGATCTGCTGTTTGGGCTTGCTGGGCATTCTGACGCACAGTATCAGCCAGTTGGCCCATGGCTTTGACGGTCTGGTTCAGTTCAGTGGACTGGTCCAGAATCTGTTCGCTCAAGTTTTGGCTGCCCAGCACAATCGCATGCGAGCCATCGCGAATTAAGCCGGTTTGCTCGCGGATTTGATGTACTACGGTTTGCACACCTTGGCCGATGCCGTTTAGCGCCGTCAATAAGGTGCCAAACTCATCGTGACGGCGTACCGTTAATTGAGCATTAAGCTTGCCTTGAGCCAATTCTTTGGCCAGGTTCGCCCCTTGGTCCAGCGGCTGCTTAATAGAGCGATACAGCAAGCGTAGGGCTACTGTGCTCGTGATGAAGAATGAGGCCAGGGCAGCCAGTGCTAGTCCGAAGGCGCGATCACTGCTACGACCAGCCTGCTCCAGGGAATTATCCAGGCGTTGGCTGAACTGATGTTCGAACTGATCCAGGGTATTCGTGATGTGGGTGGAGGCTTGAAGGTATTGCTGGCTGAACACCAGCACTTTGGCCATCAAGGCATTGGGCAGGGCGATACTGATTGCACCTGTGCCATCGTCAAACTGGCCGCTAGTGGTTTGAATGGCTTCAAGCTGAACGTGGCTCAGCTCCAGTGTTTGTTCATAAGCCGAGCGCAAGAGTGCCAGCTCAGACGGCTCCAGCTCTAATTCGCCAAAGCGGTCCAGCATGGTGTTCGCCACGCCGTCTTGATCGGGCTGGGCGCCCGTGAAGATGGCCAGCAAATGACGGAAATTATCTTGAAATTCGACTTGCTCGCTGGACACAAAGGCAATGGTCTGGCGGCTGATTGATTCGCTGATGCGCTTGAAATCTTTGCTAAGCGCGGTCGTCTGGTGGCGCTGGGCCTCCAGATGTTTGCGTTGCTCGATATTGTGGCTTAGATGCTGCAAGGCAAGCAGCATCAGGATCAAAAACAGGCTAAGAACGGCAAAGTAAGCGATAAAGCCTGTTTTGAGCGTGAGTAATTTCTTCAAGGCGACTCCCACAAAGTGTGAGGTGCGCCTGAGCAATCATCTCTTTTGTCGCACCCCTGTCATGCGTAGTTATCTTTGCATCTAATTGTGACAGGGGTGTGGCGGTGTCTGCTTAACGGCGGTGAGGCGTACGGCGAGGAGTAACAGGGCCACCCACACGTTTAGGCAAGTGGCGGAAGATAATGCGACCCTTGCTCAAGTCGTAGGGCGACATTTCCAGGGTGACACTGTCACCTGCCAAAATGCGGATATGGTGCTTGCGCATTTTACCGCCGGTGTAGGCGATAACGGCGTGACCGTTTTCCAGGGTGACACGAAAGCGCGAGTCGGGCAGGATTTCAGTGACGGAACCTTGCATTTCAAGTAACTCTTCTTTGGCCATATAACGGGATTCCTTTAAAAATAATAACTCCCGTCAGGCCCAAAGGGGCGGGACAGGAGGGCATAGCCGCAAGGGAAGACCGACGAGCCGCATGCGCGGCATCATGAGTCCAGCTTGCACTAGGCCCGTAAAAATCGAGATGAAACTGTGCTAGTCAGGAGCGTATCGTTCCAGACGGGGCTGGGTTGATCTAATTGGAAACACGATCGCTGTTCAAGCTTGGTTAAAACGGGGACGCCCACATATCGCGTCTGTCCGTTTGAAACAAAGGCAACAAAACCGATAACTGTCGAGAGTGTAGACCCACACAGTGGCAGATGGGATGGACCCATGCCGTCAACGGGTGTCGTAGTGGTGCCAAGTAGCGCACTTGGGGTGCTTGAACGGGTCAAGCTTTATGCCCAAAAGTGGGTGTGTTTCAAGGCCGATTTACCCTTGATAGCTGCATCTGGCGGTTTGATGGTCAGACGAGCGTGGATGGGATGGGCTAAAAAAGATCAGCGCCATGACGTGACAATTCCATGATTATAAATAATATTTATGGATTGGTCAAAGATTGACCAGGTCAAGCCTGCACAAACCGCAAAGTAAAGCCGTAGAGGGGAGGGTGTTCTTGCCTATATACTAGGGCCAATCGTAACGGCGCAGTGTTGACCTGATGAAGGATCACATGCGCCGTTTCCGTTTTTTAGGACAGGCTTGTGAGCACTCAGAAACTGACCCCCGGCACGACCGCCTTGCTGGTTTTACCCACTATTTTGTGGGCCAGCAATGCCATTGTGGGGCGCTTGATTCATGATCAGGTTCCCCCTATTACCCTGAATTTTTTCCGTTGGCTGGTGGCCTTCACGATTTTGCTGTTTGTCGGGCGTCAGGTCCTGCGACGTGGCAGCAATCTGTGGACTAACTGGAAGCGCTACTCGATTCTCGGTTTGTTAGGTATAGGTATCTATAACGCCCTGCAGTACTTGGCTTTGCAAAGCTCGTCTCCTATTAACGTGACACTGGTCAATGCCAGCCTGCCGTTCTGGATGCTGGTGATCGGGCGTATGTTCTTCAAGGCCAAGGTCAATGGGCGGCAGCTGATTGGCGGCCTGATGTCTTTGCTGGGTGTCGTACTGGTGCTGACACGTGCGGACTGGCAGGAGCTACTGGCCTTCAGTTTTGTGCCCGGCGACGTCTATATGGTGATCGCGACCATTGCCTGGGCCGTTTACAGCTGGATGCTCAGCACACGTCGCCATGAAGGAGTGATTGCTGAAACCTGGGCGACGGTTGTGATGGCGCAGGTCTTTTTTGGCCTGATCTGGTCCGGCGCTTTTGCGGCGATGGAGTGGCAGTTCACCGACTGGCATATCGACTGGAGCTGGGGTCTGGTGCTGGCCATTTTGTACGTGGGCACGGGTCCGGCTTTGGTGGCCTTGCGCTGCTGGGGCGTTGCGGTCCAACGGGTGGGTGCGGCAACAGCGGGTTTCTTTGTGAACCTGATGCCGGTATTCGCTGCGCTGATGTCGGTCTTTATTCTGGGCGACACCCCCAAGCCCTACCACGCCGCGGCTTTCCTGCTGATTGTGGGCGGGATCTACGTCTCATCGCGTAAAAACTGAGGGTTGGCGACGGTTTAGCCCGTGCTCAGTTGTCTTTCAATCTGCTGGACCCCAAAAGGGGCGCTCGGAAGAGCGCCCCTTTTGGGGGTGACGGGCTAGCGTTCAATCCTTGGTGCGTGGCAGCCGATTATTGCTTGCCATCACCCATGCGACGGAAAATAGTCGCGACCAAAGGACCGGAAATATTGTGCCAGACGCTGAAAATCGCGCTGGGCACCGCGGCCAGTGGCGAGAAGTGTGCGCTGGCCAGCGCTACACCCAGGCCCGAGTTCTGCATGCCCACTTCAATGGACAAGGTTTTACGCTGTGCCAAAGGCATGCCGCTTAAGCGTGCCAGCACATAACCCAGGATATAGCCCAGCGTATTGTGCAAAACCACGACGGAGAACACCAGCAAGCCGCTGGTCGCAATCTTGGCCTGATTGCCAGCGACAACGGCAGCCACAATGGCGACGATGGCGATAACCGAGATCAGAGGCAGGGCCGCTACACCGGCTTTGACTTTCTCACCCAACAGGGACTGCACAATAATACCCAGGGCGATGGGCAGAATCACTACCTGAACAATGGACCAGAACATCGCCGAGGCACTAACTTCCAGCCACTGACTGGCCAGAAAATAAATCAGGGCGGGGGTGACGACAGGGGCCAGCAAAGTGGTGACCGACGTGATGGCAACTGACAGGGCCAAGTCGCCACGGGCTAGAAAAGTCATCACATTAGAGGAGGTGCCGCCGGGGCAACAACCGACCAGAATCACACCAATCGCCAGCTCGGGTGGCAGGGAAAAAGCGTAGGTCAGAAACCAGGCCAGGCCGGGCATGATAATGAACTGTCCCAGTACGCCAATAGCCACACGGCCAGGGCGCACAAACACTTCGGCAAAGTCCTGGCGCGACAAAGTCAGCCCCATACCGAACATGATGATGCCCAGAAGTGGAACAATATAGGCGCCTAACCAGCGGTAGTGGTCGGGGAAGTAAAAGGCCAGAATGGCAAACAGTAGAACCCAGATGGCAAAGGTATTGCCAACAAAACGGCTCAGGCGGGCGATAGCCTGCATGATGAAATATCCTTCAAGGAGCACGGCTGGCCGGTAGGCCCGCGCGGTGCGGATTAGTCTGTTACGGGGAGCAGCATGTGTCGGGCCGGGGTAGGGGCCGTCAATCGCAGACCTGCTTAAGGGCTGGCGACACGGACTTCCGGTGGGATGGGATAAAGCGCTGGCAACACGGGGCTGTACGGGGTGATCTGGGTAAGGTCAGGGGTACGGGCAGGTGTGAGCGAAACGGGCAACATGGCAGAGCATGTTTTTTATCCTGGAAGGCCGAGCTCGGGCGTATTGTAGACCTTGGCCTTAGCGGTATTTTGATTAGCTGCCTTGCAAGTGTGTGTATTAGGAGATCGTAGGTGAACACAGCGGGATCACGTCTGGGGGCTTATGCCTGTTTGGCTCTGTCCATGACTTTGGTGGGAAGTTACATCGCCTTGACGCGGCCTTTGGTCGCTGCCTTGCCCGTGTTTTTATTGGCTTGGCTACGTTTCGGGATTGGTGGAATTGCCATGTTGCGTTGGCTGCGCAAACCGGCCAGCGAACCTGTGCTGGATAGGCGTACCCGTGGCCTGATTTTTCTGGAGTCTTTTCTGGGCAACTTCATGTTCACCTTGTGCATGGTGACCGGCATCAGCATGACCAGTGCGGTATCTGCAGGGGTAATTCTGTCTGCTATTCCCGGCATGGTGGCTTTGTTCAGCTGGTATTTCCTGAAAGAAAGCATAGGTCCACGCACTTGGGCATCTTTGGCCTTAGGGGTGGGCGGTATCGCTTTGCTGGCTTTGGTGCAGGCTGATGATCATGGTGTGGAGCAATTAGACCCGGCTAAAATTTGGCTGGGCAATGCGCTGATTTTTTGCGCCGTTTTGTGCGAGTCTGCCTATGCCGTCATCGGTAAGCGTTTGACTGCCGTGCTTAGCCCCAAGCGCATCAGCGCGATTATCAATCTGTGCAGTTTGGTTTTAATTACCCCTCTGGGCCTATACGCCGCTTGGGGGTTTGATTTCACGGCACCGACAGGCTGGGTCTGGCCATTGCTGGTTTTCTATTCATTGGCGGCCAGTGTCTGGACAGTATGGCTGTGGATGACTGGCGTGCGTTTTGTACCAGCCTCACAGGCGGCTGTTTTTATGGTTTTGATGCCCTTGGGCACGGCGGCGGTGGGTGTGTTGGTGCTGGGAGAAAGCTTTACCACCGTGCATGTCTACGCCTTTATCTTGGCTTTGGCAGGTCTGGTATTGGCGACTTTGCCAGGCCGGTCTGCCCTTAAATCGTCCTGACTTCCCATAAAAAAACCTGCTTTGTAAAACAGCCCCGCAAAAACAGGAGATCTCTCCAAAATTTGCGGGGCTGTTTTACAAAGCAGGTTTTTAACGACGGGAGGCTTGGTTTAGCTTTGTTCTTGGGCGAACTCAATAATGAATTGCACGCTGACATTGCCATTCCATTCGTTCTGATCCAGGCGGTAGGCCGCTTCGATATTTTCAGGCAACAAGGTATCGCGATTGAACCAGATCGCATCAAAGTACTCGCCGTTACGCTCCAGGCTTAATTTCAGATGCTTGTTCTTGAGCAGACGTTGCTGGCGCACGAAGAAATTGTCGCGGAAAACCGGTGCTGGAAAGCCCGCTCCCCAGACTTGCTTTTGCAATAGTCCAGCCACCGTAATGTTGATGTGCTCGGGCTCCAGCGAACCGTCAGTTTCAATGATGGGATCAAAGTGATAGCGGCCAGTCAGCTCTTGCACGGCTTCTTCAAAAGCCTGCACAAAGACTTCGTAATTGTCTTCTTCAATCGTCAGGCCTGCCGCCATGGCGTGGCCACCGAATTTTAGAATCAGACCGGGATAGCGTTTGGACACCAAGTCCAGCGCATCGCGCAGGTGTACATCGGGAATCGAACGGCCAGAGCCTTTGATTTCTCCTTCATCGCCCTGGGCAAATGCCAGGGTAGGGCGCCAGTACTTTTCTTTCAGGCGAGATGCGACCAGACCGACCACGCCTTGATGCCATTCGGGGTGAAACACGCAAACGGTGGCGCTGGTATCCGGTTCGGCCAGCTCGGCGGCGCGCAAGGCTTCTTCACGCATGGATTGCTCAATCGAGCGGCGATCCTGGTTCATGTCTTCCAGTTCACTGGCCAGACTAGCGGCCTCCTCCTCGTCGTCTGTGATCAGGCAGCGTATGCCCAAGGCCATGTCGGCCAGTCGGCCTGCGGCGTTGATGCGGGGGCCTAAGGCAAAGCCCAGGTCAAACGCACTGGCTTGGCGTGGATCACGGCCAGCCACCTGGAACAGGGCGCGCAGCCCTGCCTGCATCTGGCCTTTGCGCATGCGCTCCAGCCCTTGGGTGACGATCAGGCGGTTATTGGCATCCAGGCTGACGACGTCGGCCACGGTGCCCAGGGCCACCAGATCAGCCAATTCATTCAGGCGGGGGCCCGCATTGGCCTCGTACACACCGCGCTGTCGCAGCTCTGCGCGCAAAGCCAGCATCAGGTAGAAAATAACGCCTACGCCAGCCAAATTCTTGGAAGGGAATTCGCAGCCGGGCTGATTGGGATTCACAATCGCCAGGGCCTCAGGCAACTCGTCACCGGGCAAGTGGTGATCGGTGACCAGAACCTGCATGCCAGCCATATGAGCGGCTTCCACCCCATCAATACTGGCGATGCCGTTATCCACGGTAATCAGCAGGTCAGGCTTGCCAGAGGGGTGTTGTTCGGCCAGTTCCACTACAGCAGGTGACAGGCCATAGCCTGTTTCAAAGCGGTTCGGGACCAGAAAGTCCACCACGGCGCCCATGCTGCGCAGTGCCCGTAGGCCCACGGCACAGGCAGTTGCGCCGTCGCAGTCGTAATCGGCAATGATCAACATGCGATCACGGCGGGCGATGGCGTCTGCCAACAGCACTGCCGCCTCTCGCGCCTGAGTCAGCAGACTAGGCGGAATCATATTGCGCCAGGCCGGATCGATCTGCGCAATGTCAGTCACGCCACGCGAGGCCAGCAGGCGGGCCATTAAATCGTGAATCCCGGCCTGTTTCAGATTTTGGCTGGCGGTTTCTTGTTCGGGACGGTTTTTCAGGATAGGGGTGACCACCACTGACTCCAGTTAGAGGTTTGTTTGAGCAGGGACAAAGGCCAAATGCGGCGCGGGAAGGGACCGACTTGAGCGTAGCGGTCCAGTCCTGTCAGCACCAGTTCCGGCACAGGCCCTGCGGCCAGGGGGGCGAGCACCGTGCGATCCAGCTCGGCCAGTTGTTGCAGCCAAAGGCCCCAGTCTTGTCGTATCAGGCTGTCTTGCAAATCATCAATAACGCGCAACTGGGCCGGTTCCGGACCCAGTTGATTACAGGTAGCACCACCAAATAGCCACAAGCTGTTTACATTGGGCAGGCCTGCCTGTTGGCGCTCCTGCTTGTCGGGCAGCGCAAAACTCAGCATTTGGAATTCATTAATCAGGCGACGCCAGGGCCGTGTTTGCACATCCTGCGTCCACCAATTATTCAAATTGCTTTGGCTGACCAGCTCTGTAGAGGCCGCTTGCACCGTAAAATCAGCCGGTGGCGTGATGCGCCAAAGCTCAGGGCTGAGGTACTCAAATTGAAAGCCGGTGCCATCCAGGTAAGGCCGAATGGCATCCAGCAGGCTGCGGCTGTAAGACTCGGACAAGGCCAGTTGTTCACTGGGTAAAAGCATGGCCCCCTCACGCGAGGGCGCAATGTGAACCAGCTCCGCCAGCCAGACGGGTTCATCCGCGGCAAGCGACTGGATTTGTTTCAACTGGCGTAGCCGCAAAGGGGCCAGACCTGCGCTAAGATGCTGGGCTTGGTGCGCCGTAAAGCCATGGGCGTGCAAAAGCCAGGATTGTGCTGGCGTGCACAGATCCACGGCCGGGTCGCGTACCGACAGCGCGCCTTTGCCCTGAGCCAGCAAGTGGATCAAGTTGGGGGCCGTCTGGGCCAAGTGTTTAATGAGTTCGCGCGCGATGGCCGGTTCCGGCAGCGCACCGTTGATTACGATCTGCATGACAGCGATTGTAGTGTTTTCTTTGAGGCGATAGCAGCTCGCATGGGATACGAATTTTGGATAGGGGCGCGGTATGCCGGTCTGGCCCGAGGCCGTAAACGGCGTGGGGGACGAAAAGACCGTTTCGTCTCCTTTATTGCGGGCAGCTCGATGGCAGGGATTGCCCTGGGGGTTGCTGCGCTGATTGTGGTGCTGTCCGTCATGAACGGTTTTCAGACCCAGGTACGGGATCGCATGTTGTCAGTTTTGCCGCATATCGAGTTGATTGTGCGTAATTCAGACCATCAGCAGGTGCTGAATGATTGGCAAGCGCTGGCCCAAAAAGCCCAGACCAATCCGGCCGTTGTGGGCTCGGCTCCCTATGTGGCGGGGCAGGGCATGCTGGTGCGGAGTAATCAGCTGATGGGGGTACAGGTGCGCGGCATTGAGCCCGACCACGAAACCAAGGTATCCGAGCTGGCCCAGCAAATGGTCATGGGGCGGCTGGAAAATCTGCGTCCCGGTACCTTTGGTATCGTGTTGGGTGAGCAGTTGGCTAACCAGCTGCGGGTCAGTACCGGTGACACGGTGATGCTGATGGCCCCTCAAGGTTCCATCTCGCCAGCCGGCTTTTCACCTCGCATGCGTCAGTTCACGGTAACGGGTGTGTTTTCCTCCGGCTATTACGAATACGACGCGAGCCTAGCCTTCGTCAACGTGGAAGATGCCGCCAAAGTATTCCGGGATAGCGGCAATAGTGGTGTGCGTTTGCGTATCAAAGATATGCAGCAAGCCCCGATGATTGCGCAGGAACTGGCCAATAAAATGCCGCGTACGGTCATGGTGTCGGACTGGACGGCCAATAACCGTACCTGGTTTGCCGCCGTACAAACTGAAAAACGCATGATGTTCTTGATTCTGGCGCTGATTGTGGCCGTAGCCGCGTTCAACCTACTGTCCTCCTTGGTGATGGCGGTGAAAGACAAGCAGTCAGACATTGCGATTTTACGCACCATTGGTGCCACCCCCAGCGAGATTGCCCGTATTTTCTTGGTGCAGGGTGCTTTGATCGGTGTGGTGGGTACCTTGCTGGGTGTAGGTTTGGGCACCTTGATTGCCTACAATATCGATGTCATCGTGCCCTTTATTGAAAACCTGATGGGTCGTAAATTCTTGCCCCAGCAGATTTACTTCATCAGCGACCTGCCTTCCAATCCGCAGGTCTACGACATTGTGTTGATTGCCATCGTTTCTCTGGTTCTGTCCTTCCTGGCCACGCTGTATCCAAGCTGGCGTGCTTCCAAGCTTCAACCCGCACAGGTGCTGCGTCATGACTGATCTTATCGCTCCCACTGTGTTGCGTGCACGCGATGTCAGCGTGCATTACGAGGAAGGCGGCAACAGTATCCAGGTACTGTCCGGGGTCAATCTGGAAGTGTGCCGTGGCGAGATGGTGGCCATTATTGGGGCATCGGGTTCGGGTAAAAGCACCTTGCTGCATGCTTTGGGGCTGTTGGATAAGCCCAATACCGGCAGCATCGAAGTCAATGGCACACAGACTGAGAGCCTGAACGAAAGCGAACGTAGTCAGCTGCGCAATAAGGTATTGGGCTTTGTGTACCAGTTCCATCATTTGTTGGCCGAGTTTGATGCGCTGGATAATGTGGCCATGCCCTTAATTGTGCGTCGTATGAAACGTAAAGATGCGCGTGAACAGGCCCAGCAGATTCTGGAGCAAGTGGGCTTGTCGCAGCGTGTGCATCACTATCCGGGGCAGTTGTCCGGTGGTGAGCGTCAGCGCGTTGCTCTGGCGCGTGCCTTGGTAACGCGACCAGCTTGCGTGCTGGCAGACGAACCTACCGGGAATCTGGACCGTTACACGGCAGAAGGCATGTTCGAGCTGCTAAGTCGGGTGAATGAAGAGTTCGGCACAGCCTTTGTTATCGTCACTCATGACCAGGCTTTGGCCTCCTTGGCTCATCGCCAATTAGTCATGGATAAGGGTTTTCTGACTCAGGAAATCAAGACCGACCGCCGGTCTTAATCGCCAGCAGGGGCGCGGTCCTCAGTACCGCGCCTATCGACTTGCAGGGCTGGCCTGGTTCTTGTGGGGAGTCTCGCTATGCTTATCGATACGCACTGTCACCTGGATGCCCCCGAGTTTGCTCAAGATCGTGAGCAGGTCATTGAACGCGCCCGTCTAGCAGGGTTGCGTTCGATTGTGGTGCCCTCTGTAGGCGTATTCGACTTTCAAGCAGCTCGAGAGACAGCGCTGGCAGCAACTGGCGGTGTTTATGCCTTGGGTATTCACCCCTTGTTCTCTCCCCAAGCCGGTGCTGAAGATTTAGAGGCTCTGGAACAAGAAATCCAGCGTCGTCTGGATGATCCACGCTTTGTTGCTTTGGGTGAAATCGGTCTGGACTATTTTGTTCCTGCACTGAAAACAGAAGCAGCCAGTCGTCATCAGGAGTGGCTGTATGAAGCCCAGTTGTCGTTGGCGCAGCGCTATGGCTTGCCCGTGCTCTTGCATGTGCGCCGTTCTCAAGATCGGGTGCTGAAATATCTGCGGCAGTTTCCTGATGTTGGTGGAATTGCCCATGCTTTTAATGGCAGCGAGCAGCAGGCACAGATGTTTGTGCGACAGGGCTGTGCGCTGGGTTTTGGCGGGGCCATGACCTTTGCTCGCGCCAAACAGATTCGTCGTCTGGCACAGGACATGAGTCTGGACGATATCGTGCTGGAGACGGACGCACCGGATTTGGCCCCGTCCTGGCTGGTAAAGCCGGGGACCCCGTTGGCGTCGGTTCGCAATGAACCGGCTGAAGTAAAAGGGATTGCGGAAAGTTTGGCTGAATTGCGCGGCATGGAAGTGGCGGATGTCATTGCCCGGACCGGAGCAACAGCCCGCCGGGTCTTACCTAGATTGGATGCGTTTTTGTCCGTTCAGGGGTATTAAGTTCATCGCCGCTATTGTCTTTGAGCCTTGTTTTTATCCTCTCAGTGAACGGAGTGTATTTCTCCTTAGGTATGAGCCGAGGTCGACAAAACCAGCCTGAACTAGCCAGCTGACACTGCCTGAACCTCTACGCTAGAGATTTGCGTGGAGGTCACGATGACAGGGCAGAGCTCATGATAGGACGCGCCTGTTTGGCCGCCTTTGTGGCTGCAGCCACCTTTACTCATTTCCTGGCACCGTCTTATCTAAATCTGCCTGTCTGGATTTGGCTGGTGGCTATTTTGCTGGCCTTGCTGCTGGCTCTTCGCTTCCCTCTGGGCTATGCGCTGGTCTTGGCGTGTTTAGGGTCAAGCTATAGCGTCTGGCATATACAAGACAGATTGAGCCAAGCTGTGCCTGCTGCTGATATTAATAAAGTCAGCCGTGTGGAACTGGAAATCCAGTCTTTGGTGCACATGGGGCCAGCCTACAGGCAGTTTCAAGCAAGAGTCCTTAGCTCCCAGCCGCCCGGTTTACCTGAGCAAGTTCTGGTGCGCTGGACCGCTACCCAACGTCATTCCCTGTACCGCGAGCCTGCTATCCAACATTTTCCGGAGCTGATGCCTGGTCAGCGCTGGCGTATGTCTTTATTAGTCCGGCCACCTCAAGGAGCACGCAATCCGCACGGCTTTGATGCTGAGCGGCATGCCATCACTCAGGGCTGGCGGGCAGTGGGGAGCGTGCGGGGCCAGCCCCAAGAGATGGAGTTCGACCCAGCTCATTCCTGGGCCACTTGGACCGAGCGCCTGCGTCACTCTTTGCGAGCAGCATTGATGCCCTATGTGCAAGAGCGGCGCTGGGGAGGGGTGATGCTGGCTTTGTCCTTGGGCGATCAAGCCAGCATAGCTGCACCCGATTGGGTGACCTTTAACCGTAGCGGCTTGACGCATCTGGTGTCCATCAGCGGTACTCACGTTACGTTCCTAGCGGTCTTGCTAGCCGGTTTAGTGTCTTGGTGCTGGCGGCGTGTTCGTTGGCGACGCTGGGCATTGGCCGAACAGATTCCAGCTCAAGTTGCGGCTACTTGGATCGGCATTGCAGGGGCGGGCGCATATTGCGTCATTGCCGGTTGGGGCGTTCCCGCCCAACGTACTTTTTTGATGCTACTGGTGGTAGGGCTGTGTCGCATTCGCGGTTTGCATTTGGGCGCTAGCCGGATTTTATTGATCGCAGCGTTCGTTGTGGTTTTACACGATCCTTGGGCGGGGCTGACAACGGGTTTTTATCTCTCCTTTGCCGCCGTGTCCGTCTTGTTTGCTTTTGCTCATCTGATGGGGCAAGTACCGTCGGCAGGTTCCATGTGGCAGCGCTGGGGTCGACGAATTTGGTTTGCGATTCAGCTGCAAGTGTTGATTACCTTGGCTTTGCTGCCCGCTTTGGCTCCGCTATTTCACGAGATATCCCTGGCTTCTTTACCAGCCAATGCTTACGCCATCACGTTGATCGGCTCTGTGGTTACGCCATTGGTGCTGGCGTTGCTGATTTTGGTGGCAATACAAGCGCCGCCAGAGTGGTGTGAGCGTGTGGCCCAGGTCGCCCATGCGGTTCTGGATTTGACGATGCAACCCACTGTCTGGCTAGCAGAGCGCAGTTTAGCCAGCGTGCCTGTGCCAGCGCAGCATTGGGCTTGGACCGTGCTGGCGTTGCTGGGTGTGTTACTGATGCTTTTGCCGAAAGGATTTATGTCACGCTTAAGTGGCTTGTCACTTCTGATACCTGCGCTGGCGCTACGTCCCCCTTTATTGCAGGAAGGGGACTGGGACCTGTTTGCCCTGGATATTGGGCAGGGTAGCGCCGTGGTGCTGCGCACCCGCAGCCAAGTGCTTTTGTTTGACGTGGGAAACCGCTATGGCCCCGATTCGGACGAAGGTAAGCGCAGCATTGCGCCTTGGCTGAAAGCCAAAGGAATAGGCCGTGTAGATACCTTGGTGCTATCTCATGCCGATATGGACCATGTGGGTGGAACTCGCAGTGTTTTGCAGGCCGTTCCCATTAGCCGCTCGTACAGCAGCTTTGATCTGGATGCGCATTTGAACCGCGAAGAGCGTCTACTGGGAGTCATGTCCGGCTCCACGGTTCGCCCGGAACAGGCGTTGCGCTGCCAGCATGAGGTGAGCTGGGAGGTGGACGGTGTGCGTTTTCGTTTCTGGTGGCCGCCAGCAGATGAGGCCAGTTTTAAAGCCGCCTATGGCAGCCAGGAAGACAAAAACGCCATCAGCTGTGTGCTGGAGGTTCAAGGCGCGCGGCACAGTGCTTTACTCTTGGGCGACGCAGGGGTGGCCCAAGAGCAGGCCATGCTGGCGGCAGGTCTGGAGGCAGTGGATGTTGTTGTGGTCGGGCATCATGGCTCGCGGACTTCCTCGGGGGCTCACTTTGTGAAACGCATGCAGGCTGGACTGGCAATTGCGCAATTAGGCTGGTGGAACCGCTTTAGCCATCCTCATGCTGTTGTCCAGGCACGGTGGGAGCGCTCCGGTGCTTTGTTTCTACGCACAGACCAATGGGGTGCGTTGACGGTTGAGTCGCGTCCTTCGGCCCTGTATTACTTTGGCGAGCGGGACCGATACGCCCGCTACTGGCAGTCACCAGCGCCACCCTGACGGCAGGACAGAAACGGCATAGTAAAGCCCCTCGGCTGGGCTACAATGCTCCTTTATTTGTCAAATTCTGGTCTGAGCGTTCATGACAACTGATCTTCAGGATCCGCGCCTTAATTGGGTGATGTGTGCCAGTGCTTCGGGCACGCACCGCATGGCGTACTGGGAGTGGGGCGATCCCAATAACGACCAGGTCTTGATGTGCGTGCATGGTTTGACGCGTACTGGCCGGGATTTTGATCAATTAGCCCAGCGCCTATCCAAGCGCTACCGCGTAGTGGCCCCCGATATCGTCGGGCGCGGCCGCTCTGACTGGCTGATTGATCCGGCTGCTTACGCCATCCCCCAATATGTAGCCGATATGCTGGTGCTGATTGCCCGCTTGAAGCCAGCCCGATTGGATTGGGTGGGGACTTCCATGGGTGGTTTGATTGCTTTGGGATTGCAGGGGGCGCAAGCCATGTCGGCGCTGCTGCGTCCTGCTCGCCCCGGTCCAGGCTTGCCATCGGCACCGTTGCAACTGCCTTTGGGGCGTGTCGTTCTGAACGATGTAGGCCCCGCTCTGGATATGACGGGTTTGCAACGTATCAGTCAGTACGTCGGTCAGTCCGTGCTATTTGATACCTTCGAGCAGGCAGTGGATTACGTACGCTCGGTCTCGGCTTCGTTTGGTGAGCATTCCTCCGAGGAGTGGACCGATATATCCCGCCATGTGTTTGTAGAGCACGAAGGCAAGTGGCGTCGACATTACGATTTGCGCCTGTCGCAGGCCTTTGCCCAGCAGGCGGATGTAGATCTGGAAGCGGCTCAGGCTTTGTTGTGGGGGGCTTACGAAGGCTTGCCAGACAAAGTCTTGATTGTGCGTGGTCAGGAGTCTGATCTTCTGACTCCCGACGTCGTTCAGGAAATGTTGCAGCGCCACCCCAACTCGCAGTTGGTGACGATTCCAAAGGTAGGACATGCGCCCATGCTGCGCAATGCCGAACAAATTGACCACATCGACTATTTTTTAGCTGGATAGCCCCCTATGAGTGTTCAGGCCCGTTTACCCGTTGATTTGCATTGCCATTCCATTTACTCAGATGGCGTGTTGAGTCCCGCGGAACTGGCCCAGCGTGCGCATGCTAATGGCGTGCAACTGTGGGCTTTGACGGACCATGACGAGGTAGGTGGCCTGAAGCTGGCACGCCAACATGCTCAGGAGCTGGGCATGCGCTTTGTGGACGGGGTGGAAATCTCGGTCACCTGGGCGAATAAAACTGTCCATATTGTGGGTCTGGGTATCGATCCGGAGCATCCTGCCCTGTGCCGTGCTTTGCATGATATTCGTGCGGGTCGCGGGCAGCGAGCCCGTTTAATGGGCGAGCGCCTGGCAGAACTGGGTTTTCCCAATGCCTATGAAGGTGCCGTACCTTTTGCGGCCAACCCTGAACTGATTAGCCGTACTCACTTTGCTCGTTATTTGGTTCAGCAAGGCTATTGCGTTGATATGAACGAGGCGTTTCGCCGCTATCTAGCCGACGGTAAACCGGCTGCGGTTGAGACCGTGTGGGCGAGCCTGGAAGAGGCCGTCACCTGGATACGGGATGCGGGCGGCAAAGCAATCATTGCCCACCCCGGCCGTTACGAGCTGGACGAAACCCGCAGCCATGTTTTGTACACCCAGTTCCTGGAATTGGGGGGTGTGGGCATTGAGGTATTGACAGGCAGTCACTCTCCGCAGGAATACAGCGTCTACGCCCAAGTGGCGCGCAGCTATGGTTTTGAAGTGTCCTGTGGCTCGGATTTTCATGGCCCTAAAGAAGGGCGAGTGGATTTGGGCGGTTTGCCGCCTTTGCCCTCGGGCTTGAAACCCGTCTGGCAGGAGTGGCTCTAGCAGGAGCCTTGAAACTATGAATAAAGCCTTTGTGAAAGAGTCCGATCAGGACGATGACGACGATCTGGATTCCCCAGCCAGCGCATTGCCCAGCGGCACCAAAAACTACATCACCGTGATGGGTTATCGCCGTTTGCGTGGCGAGTTAAGCCATTTAATGAATAAAGAGCGACCTGAGGTCGTGCAAATCGTCTCTTGGGCAGCGTCCAATGGCGACCGCTCCGAGAATGGCGATTATCTCTACGGTAAAAAGCGCCTGCGTGAAATTGATCGCCGAATCCGCTTTTTGACTAAACGCCTGGAAATTGCTGAAGTGGTTGATCCCGGCCTGCAGCCCAATCCGGATCAGATCTTTTTTGGTGCAACAGTTGTCTATAGCGACAGCCAGGGCGAGGAATTCACCATCACTATTGTGGGGGTGGATGAGGCCGAGCCGTTGCAAGGCCGCATCAGCTGGATTTCCCCCGTGGCCCGTGCCTTGATCAAGGCACGTGAGGGCGACACCGTAGTGCTGCGTACCCCGGCCGGTAAAGAAGAACTGGATATTCTGGAAGTGTCTTACCCGGACCCGGCACCTGCTCCCGATCTGGATGGAGACAGCCCGATTTGAGCGCCGTCCCTGGTCCGTATTGGAGATTGCGGGGCGCTAATCGCTCCGGCCCCTCAAGACGTCTGGTCGAGCTTGCCGGGTTTGCTGCGTTTCCAGCTGTGGCCGCGCTGTCTGCTCTTGAACTGAGTTTTCCCTTTTTGTGCACGCCATTTACCGATGTGACCGCTTGCGTCGCTTCCGGGTAAAATGGCGTGTTTTCTATTTCTCCCACCTTTTTTGCCCCTCTCGTATCGTGAGCCAAATCCTGTACTTCCCCGGTTCGTCCGTGCTCTCCGCATTTCGTCGTGAGCGTTTGCTAGAGCGTGTCGAGCAGCGTCAACTGCCTGTTGCCGACATTCTTGCCCTGCACGAATACTACGTCTGGACTGAAGAGTCCGGCCTGGATGCCAGTGCGCGTCAGCACCTCAGCGATCTGCTGGACGATGGTCTGCCCGCGCTTGACCCTCAGCCGCCTAAAGGCGCCTTGGTTCTGCGGGTGGTGCCTCGTTTGGGCACTGTGTCCCCCTGGGCCAGTAAAGCGACTGATATCGCCCGCAACTGTGGCTTGAATGCGGTTCGCCGCATCGAGCGTGGTGTGCGCTACATCATTACCCCCAAGCGTGGCTTGCTGGGTAATAAAGAGCTGGATCAGGCACAGTTGGAGCAATTAGCTGCTCTGCTGCACGACCGCATGACTGAAACGGTGGTGGGTCTGGATTTTGACGGTCAGGACTTGTTTACCCAGTTGGAAGGCAAACCTATCCAGACGGTCGACATTCTGGGCGGCGGCGTAGCGACTTTGCAGCAGGCCAACGAAGAAATGGGCCTGGCTTTGTCTGTAGATGAAATTGAATACCTGATGGATGCGTTCAGCCGTCTGGGTCGTAACCCACACGATGTTGAGCTGATGATGTTTGCGCAGGCTAATAGCGAACACTGCCGTCACAAGATTTTTAATGCGCAGTGGGTCATCGACGGCCAAAGCCAGGGCAAGACGCTCTTTGGCATGATTCGCGAAACCCATGCGGCTCAACCAGAAAATACGGTGGTAGCGTATTCGGATAATGCCGCCATCATGACGGGCGGCCCCGCCACGCTGTTCCACGCCGGTATTAATGACCAGGCCAATGAGCCTGTGTATCAGCGCCACGAAGCCTTGGTGCACACCTTGATGAAGGTGGAAACTCATAATCACCCCACGGCGATTGCGCCGTTTCCAGGTGCCTCTACCGGTGCCGGTGGCGAGATTCGTGACGAAGGTGCAACAGGCCGTGGTTCCAAGCCCAAAGCGGGTTTGACCGGCTTTACCGTGTCCAACCTGTGTTTCCCCGAGCAGATGGAACCTTGGGAAAAAGACTCCCACGGCATCCCTGACCGTATTGCCAGCCCGCTGGACATCATGATTGAAGGCCCGATTGGTGGTGCAGCCTTCAATAACGAATTTGGTCGCCCCAATTTGTTGGGCTACTTCCGTACCTTTGAACAGACAGCAGGCGATCAGCGCTGGGGCTACCACAAGCCCATCATGATTGCCGGTGGCTTGGGCTCGATTGATGATCGCCTAACCCACAAAGATCCACTACCTGTCGGTGCCTTGTTGATTCAGCTGGGTGGCCCCGGCATGCGTATCGGTATGGGTGGTGGTGCCGCTTCCAGTATGGGCGTCGGTGCCAACCGTGCCGAACTGGATTTTGACTCGGTTCAGCGTGGTAACCCGGAAATGGAGCGCCGTGCCCAGGAAGTGATCGACCGCTGCTGGCAGCAGGGCGAGAACAACCCGGTTATTGCTATCCACGACGTGGGGGCGGGTGGCTTGTCCAACGCCTTCCCAGAGCTGGTGAACGATGCCGAACGTGGTGCTATTTTTGAGTTGACCCGCGTTCCTTTGGAAGAGTCGGGCCTGTCGCCTGCAGAAATCTGGTCCAATGAATCGCAGGAACGTTACGTTCTGGCTATTTTGGCCAAGGATTTGCCGCGTTTTGAGCGTATCGCCCAGCGCGAGCGTTGCCCTTTTGCTGTCGTCGGTGTCGCCACTGAAGAGCGCCAATTGCGTGTGACCTTCGGCGAAGGTTTGCCTGGCGTGGACGAAGTGCATACTCCCAAGAGCATTGAAGAGCGTCCAGTTGACGTGCCTATGGATGTGATTCTGGGTAAGGCCCCACGCATGGAACGCGACGTCAAGCGTCTGGAAGGCGTCGCTGAGCCCTTGGACCTGACTGTTATTCCGCTGACCGAAGCCATGCATCGGGTGCTGCGTCATCCCACCGTGGCCAACAAAACATTCTTGATCAGCATTGGTGACCGCAGTGTGGGTGGCCTGTGCAGCCGCGATCAAATGGTGGGCCCATGGCAAGTGCCGGTGGCTGATTGCGCCGTGACCCTGGCCGATTATGAAGGCGTACGTGGCGAAGCCATGTCCATGGGCGAGCGTAGCCCTAGTGCCATGATTGATCCCGCTGCCTCGGGTCGCATGGCCGTGGCAGAAGCCTTGACCAACTTGGTCGCCAGCGATGTGCGCGATCTGAAGGACGTCAAACTGTCGGCTAACTGGATGGCTGCTTGCGGCGTAGATGGTCAGGATGCTGCCTTGTTTGATACCGTCCAGGCCGTTAGCCAGTGGTGCCAAAACCTGGGTCTGTCCATTCCCGTGGGTAAGGATTCCTTGTCCATGCGCACCAGCTGGGAGCAGGATGGTGAATCCCTTCAGGTGATTTCTCCCGTTTCCCTGGTGGTGACCGCTTTTGCTCAAGTGGCTGACGTACGCCGCACCTTGACTCCTCAACTGCAGACCACTCAGGGCGATACTGCCTTGGTCTTGATTGATCTGGGGCAGGGCAAGCAGCGTATGGGCGCTTCGGTGCTGGCTCATGCCTTCAATCAGGTCGGACAGTCCGTTCCTGATATGCAGGATGCTGAAGCCATGTTGGCTTTTGTGAAGGTCGTCCGTCAATTGGCCGACCAGGAACTGATTTTGGCTTATCACGACCGTTCCGACGGTGGTCTGGCTGCGACAGTGGCCGAAATGGCCTTTGCAGGTCACACTGGTGTATCCGTCAATCTGGATATGCTGACCATCGATCCGCATGCCGCCGACTGGGGCGATTACAAGATTCGTGCCGAGCAAGTATCGGTACAGCGCGATGAAATTACCTTGCGCGCCTTGTTCAACGAAGAAGCCGGTGCTGTTATTCAAGTCCCTCTGGCCAAGCGAGATCTGGTCATGCAAACCCTGCGTGAAGCCGGTTTGTCTGCCCACTCTCACGTTATTGGCAGCTTGAACAAGACTGATCAGGTCGAGTTCTACCGCGATGGTGCTTGCATTTACCAAGCCCCACGCATTGAATTGGCCCAGCAGTGGAGTGAAGTTAGCCGCCGCATCATGGAGCGTCGCGACAACCCCGCGTGCGCACAGGCGGAATTCGAGCGTTGGCAAGATGTTAAAGACCCCGGCATTACTCCCCGTGTGATCTTTAACCCGCAAGAAGACATTGCGGCGCCGTTCATCGCCACAGGAAAACGCCCACGCGTTGCCATCTTGCGCGAGCAGGGTTGCAATAGTCAGGTTGAAATGGCCTGGGCCTTTGATACCGCCGGTTTCGAGGCCGTTGACGTACACATGACAGATTTGCTGTCGGGCCGCGCATCGCTGGAAGGCATGCAGGGCATGGTGGCTGTGGGTGGTTTTAGCTACGGTGACGTGCTGGGTGCAGGCGAGGGCTGGGCCAAGACCATTCGCTTCAACAGTCAGTTGTCGGATCAGTTTGCGGCTTTCTTTGGTCGCAGCGACACCTTTGGTCTGGGTATTTGTAACGGTTGCCAAATGATGGCGGCCTTGGCCCCCATGATCCCCGGTGCCGAATTCTGGCCACGCTTTACCCGTAACCAGTCGGAAAAATACGAGGCACGCTTCTCTAGCGTAGAGATTGCCGCTTCGCCATCGCTGTTCTTCAGGGGCATGGAAGGCACACGCTTGCCGGTTGCTGTGGCACACGGCGAAGGCTTTGCCAACTTCCAACGTCAGGGCGATGCGTCCAAAGTGGCTGCTGCTGTGCATTTTGTGGACCACCTCGGTCAGCGTACCGAGCAGTATCCGCTGAACCCTAACGGTAGCCCCTACGGCTTGACCGGTGTGACCACGGCTGATGGCCGCTTCACCATCATGATGCCGCATCCTGAGCGCGTGACGCGCAACGTCATGATGTCCTGGACGCCAGCGCAGTGGGGCGCGGCTGATCAGGGCGCTGAACAGATGGCAAATGGTGGATTTACTCCCTGGATGCGGATGTTTCGCAACGCTCGGGTCTGGATTGCGTAAATACTTGCGCGTATAATCGATTTTTGGACGGAGTAATAAAAGCATGCGTCTCATCAAGAAAGCACTGACCTTCGACGATGTGTTGTTGGTCCCCGCTTACTCCGAGGTTCTGCCTCGTGATACATCCTTGCTCACCCGCTTCACGCGGGACATCACCCTGAATATCCCGCTGGTTTCGGCTGCCATGGACACGGTAACCGAAGCGCGCTTGGCCATTGCCATGGCGCAGGAAGGCGGTATCGGGATCATTCACAAAAACATGACGGCGGATGCCCAGGCACGTGAAGTTGCACGTGTGAAGCGTCACGAGTTCGGTATTGTGATTGACCCGGTCACGGTTACGCCCACTATGAAGGTGCGCGATGCCATCAATCTGCAGCGTCAGCACGGTATTTCCGGTCTGCCTGTGGTTGAAGCCGGCAAGCTGGTGGGTATTGTCACCAACCGCGACTTGCGCTTTGAAGACCGCCTGGATCTGCCCCTGCGTGATGTGATGACGCCTCAAGAGCGTTTGATCACCATGCACGAAGGCGCCACGCTGGATGAAGCTCAGGCTCTGATGCACCAGCACCGTCTGGAGCGTGTGCTGATCGTGAACGATCAGTACCAGCTGCGCGGTCTGGCAACGGTTAAAGATATTGTCAAAAACACTGAACATCCGCTGGCTAGCAAAGACAGCCACGGTCAGCTGCGCGTTGGCGCTGCGGTCGGTGTCGGTGACGGTACTGAAGAACGTGTCGAGAAGTTGGCTGCGGCCGGTGTGGACGTGGTGGTGGTGGACACCGCCCACGGTCACTCCCGTGGCGTGATTGAACGTGTTCGTTGGGTCAAGAAAAATTTCCCTCGCATTCAGGTTATCGGTGGCAACATTGCGACTGCTGATGCGGCTCGTGCCCTGGTCGAGGCCGGTGCAGATTGCGTCAAGGTCGGTATCGGCCCTGGCTCTATTTGCACGACTCGTATTGTGGCCGGTGTGGGTGTCCCTCAGATCACTGCGATTGCTGATGTTGCCAAGGCGCTGGAAGGTACAGGCGTGCCTTTGATTGCTGACGGCGGTATCCGTTTCTCCGGCGACGTGTCCAAGGCTTTGGCCGCTGGCGCTTCGGCCTGCATGATGGGCGGTATGTTCGCGGGTACGGAAGAGTCTCCTGGTGAAGTTGTTTTGTTCCAGGGTCGTTCGTACAAGTCCTATCGCGGTATGGGTAGCTTGGGTGCGATGGTGGACGGTTCGGCCGACCGCTATTTCCAGGACCCTTCGAATAACGCTGATAAGCTGGTTCCTGAAGGTATTGAAGGTCGCGTGCCTTACAAGGGCAGTGTTATTGCCATCATTTACCAATTGGTGGGTGGTGTGCGTGCTTCCATGGGCTACTGCGGTTGCAAATCGATTGATGAGTTGCATGCCAAGGCCGAGTTCGTGGAAATCACTTCCGCAGGTGTACGTGAATCGCACGTGCATGATGTGCAGATCACTAAGGAAGCGCCTAATTACCGCGCAGACTGATCTTAGCTAGTCTCTTGCATGCCAGAAACCGCCAGCCTTTGGGTTGGCGGTTTTTTTTGTGTTTGCTGTCTTTGTATCGGTTTTTGCCTTTGCCTTTGTATTTGGGAGGGCTGGGTCTCAGAAGAGACGCCTCTTAGGGCCTGGGTTTGGGGCGTTGGGCGGACTACTTGCCGGTGCTGCGCACCGGTGCCCTTGTCGGTGTCCGGGTCCGGGCGCGCTCTGAACTCACCCGATGATTGGTCCCCCGGACCAATCACAAGCGTCGGGCTCGAACAGCAGAGCGCTTGCACCCCGGATCCAGACACCGCCTGCGGCAAGTAGTCTGACTCGCCCAACGCCCCAAACCCAGGCCCTAAGAGGCTCAGACTGAGGGGGATATGGCAGCTTCTGTTCTTCTGGTGGGTTTACGGAGGGAGTGGCGTGAGAGGAGTAATAATTTGGTCAGGAAAATGCTTGATGGCAATGATGGAGAAGGGATAGCGCGAAAGGAGTGGCGAACAGGAAAGGCGGTTGCTGCGTGCTTATGCCTAATTGCAGAAGAGGGTGGCTGTTAGTGGTAAGTGGTTCGTGGAATGAGGTAGTAAATGATATCGGCTAGTAAAAATCGCCCTTTTGATAAAAGGGCGGCTTACTTCAGGAATGCGTGGTGCGCCTATCCTAAAATTGCTAATCGGCTAATCGGCTAATCGGCTAATCGGCTAATCGGCTAATCGGCTAATCGGCTAATCAGTCAATCAGCCAGCCATCTTGCAACTGGTTATTTGCTCAAGTAGTTAGTTTTCTGCCAGCTACTTCCCAACCAATTGATGTCGGGATGGAGAGCCAGGGCTTCTATTTTTTTATTCTGCTACTGCCGGTTTGGTTTTGAACAGCCACCGTTGCGGTGGCCATTGAGCCAGAATTACACCCGTTAGAGTCAGCAAGCCACCGCTGACATGATGTGCTCCCAGTGTTTCGCCCAGTAGAGGGATAGCTAGCATCGCCGTCATGAAGGGCAGGATGTTTAGAAACAGGCTGCATCGAGCTGGCCCCAGCCGTGTGATGCCTTGAATCCAGCAGTAGGGCAGCAGTACGGATGCCAGAATGCCTGCGTAAAGAATCAAGGGAACAGTCTGTTCATTTAATTGGGTTTGTTCGACGGGCAGCCAGAAAAATACTGGCAGCAAAGTGATTAATGCTCCCCAAGCCTGAAGGTAGGTCGATTGCCAGGCAGGTACGGTGATGTGCCATTTTTTCAAGAAGACGCTGTAAAAGGCGTAGCTCAATGCGGCGGTCAACATCAACAAGTCGCCAGAGCGTACGCCTTGGCTTAACAGTTGTATGGGATGGCCGCCGCTAATTAACCAGACGGTGCCAAATAAGGCGATCAGTGCACCAGGCAGCATGCCGCGAGCCCCCGTTCCGGGCAGTAAAAGGCGAGTCGTCATCAGGGTCAGCAAGGGTGTCAGGGCTGTAATCACCGCCATATTTGTTGCGCTGGTGCTGGCCGCCGCCCAGTAAGACAGGCATTGATAAAAGGCCATGCTCAGAAAGCCCAGAAAAAGCAGTTTGGGCAGTTGAGGGCGGATTGAGTGCCAGTGACGCCAGACAGGTCGGGCTGCAAACAGGCTCATGATGGATAGTGCCAGTACGACTCGATAAAAACTCATGGCGGGGGCTGCGATCAGGCCGTGCGCCATTTTGGAAACAATCACGTTGCCGGACCATAAAAGCATGGTCACCAGTGGATAGGCATAGTTGCGCATAAGAAGCATCCGTTCAAAAGGAAGACGTATGCTCGCTGTAGACCGGTCTGCCTGTCTTTCGCTAAACTGACTTGCTTTAGCGCAAATGAGACAGCTTATGGTCGATCCTCTTATTCATATGCCCGTTGAGCTGGCTAAGATGCCTATTAGTGGTTTGGCGGCAGATTATCCAGACGGCCACCTTATTGAGGAGCACCAGCATGTGCGCGCTCAGTTCTTGTATGCCGTGCAAGGGGTGATGGTGATTGATGCGCAAGAGGGGCGTTGGGTTGTCCCGCCGAGCCGTGGGGTCTGGCTGCAACCTGGGCGTCCCCATACTGTGCGTATGCGTGGTCAGGTCAAAATGCGCACGATCTTTGTCGATGTAGATGCTGCACCGGGTCTGCCGACGCGTAATTGTGTGCTGGATGTTAGTCCCTTGTTGCGGGAGCTGGTTCTGGAAGCCAGTCGGATTCCTTTGGTGTACTCGTTGGATAGTCGGGACGGCCGTTTGATGCGTTTATTGCTGGATGAGCTACGCGAATTGCCTGTGTTGCCGTTTCACCTTCCCTGGCCGGAAGAGCAGCGTTTGCTGCTGGTGTGTCGTCAGTTAGAAGCCAGTCCTGATGACGACAGAGATGCCAACGCTTGGGCGCAGCAACTCGCGATGAGCGTTAAGACTTTCCATCGCCTGTTTCGCCGCCATACCGGTATCAGCTTTGGGCAATGGCGTCAGTTCGCCCGCCTATTGGGTTCTTTGGAAGGCTTGGCAGCTGGTGAACCTGTTGTACAGGTGGCTCTGCAGCACGGTTACGCTAGTCAAAGTGCGTACGCCGCCGTGTTCCGGCGGCATTTTGGAGTGACTCCCAGGGAGTTCTATCGCTCTCAAGAAAATGTGAGCAAGACGGATTAGTCCGCCAGCTCCAGCAATAATCGGGACAGCATATCGGGGTGGGTCATCAAGGCGCAATGCCCGCTTTCCAGCTCCCGGTATTCCCAATCTTTCTGCTGGCTAGCCCATTCCCGGGAGGTATCTACACCTCTGAAGGCCGGTTGTGTGCAAGAGATATATGAGCAAGGCCGGCCATTGCCAATGACAGGGTTTTGCAAGCGCAGGGACGAGCGATAAACGCTAAGAGGCTGGGGGGTTAAGCGGTTGCCTACAAAATGCAGGTCGTCTGTAGCATGCAGGCCTAGCGCGCTAAGTGGAGGAGGGGGGACGGCAGGAATTGCACTTTTACCAGCGGAGGCCACCATGCTGTCTACGATCTTTTCGGGCAAGGTATCGAAGGTGCTTGTGCCGTTGGGCAGGATAAAGGCATCCAGATAAATTAGCTGTCGAATGCAGCGTGGCAGCACATCTGCTACGCCGCTAATGACTAGCCCGCCAAAGCTGTGGCCGACTAAAACCACGTTGGAGAGTTCCTCCCAACGTATCAAATTAGCGACATCGTCCACAAAGGTGTTCAGGGTAATGTCCGGGCTGAGCAAGTGGCTGCGTTCCCCCAGGCCAGTTAGTGTGGGAGTAAAGACTTGATGCCCTTTAGCTCGTAATCGGGCAGCCAGGCGGGACCAGCACCAACCGCCATGCCAGGCTCCGTGAACCAATACAAAAGTCAGGCTATCGGATACCTCGTCCGTATTTTCCTGGCATTCATAGACAAAGCTGTGCGAATGATCTCCGGAAGGGCCGGAACCAGGGATATAGCTGCCACCGCCTTGCTGTTGACCGGCCTGCTGAGGTCGGGATTCCTGGTGTTCATTGAGCTCGCTCTGATGAGGGGTACGACTCGAAGACATGCTGAAACTCCCAAAATGGCTGCATGTACTGTAGCTGCCTTGCCGCATGAATGCCAGTGATGCAGGACAATTTCAGCCTGGAGTATTTCTGCGGCTCCCTAAGCGGCGCTACACAGCGTAAAATAGATCTTTTACCGCTTTATTATTGGCTCGATACTTTCATGCACCAGCGAATTCTGATTCTTGATTACGGCTCCCAGGTCACCCAGCTTATTGCGCGTCGCGTACGCGAAGCCGGTGCTTACTGCGAGATTCACCCCGGTGATGTTAGCGATGAATTCATCCGTTCCCAAGAAGGCCTGAAAGGGATCATTCTGTCGGGTAGCCACGCCTCGGTGTACGCCGATGACGCCTTGCAAGTTCCTGCCGCTGCTTTTGAAGCCGGCGTGCCCGTTCTGGGTATTTGCTACGGCATGCAAGCCATGGCTCGTCAGCTGGGCGGCGTTACCGAAGGGTCTGACAAACGTGAATTCGGTTACGCCGAAGTACGCGCCCACGGTCACACCAAATTGCTGGAAGGCATTCAGGATTTTGCTACGGCAGAAGGCCACGGTATGCTCAAAGTCTGGATGAGCCACGGCGATAAAGTTACCGCCTTGCCTCCTGGCTTCAAACTGATGGCTTCCACGCCAACCTGCGCCATCGCGGGTATGGCCGACGAAGAGCGCCGTTTCTATGCAGTTCAGTTTCACCCCGAAGTCACCCACACACTGCAAGGCGCTGCTTTGTTCCAGCGTTTTGTACGTGATATCTGCGGTTGCGTAGGCGATTGGAACATGCCTGACTACGTGGAAGAGGCTATCGCTAACATCCGCACTCAAGTAGGCGACGAAGAAGTCATCCTGGCCCTGTCAGGCGGTGTGGACTCCTCGGTTGCTGCTGCTTTGATTCATCAAGCTATTGGCGACAAACTAACCTGCGTATTCGTGGACCACGGCCTGCTGCGTCTGAACGAAGCTCAGCAAGTCATGAGCACCTTTGCCGACCACATGGGTTTGAAGATCATCCATGTCGACGCATCTGACCGCTTCTTGGGCAAACTGACCGGTGTTACCGATCCAGAAGCCAAGCGTAAGATCATTGGCCGCGAATTCGTGGAAATCTTCCAGGAAGAAGCCGCTAAACTCAGCAACGCCCGCTGGCTGGCACAAGGTACGATCTACCCAGACGTAATCGAATCCGCTGCAGCCAAGTCTGGTAAAGCCACCGGCATTAAATCCCACCACAACGTGGGCGGTCTGCCAGATACGCTGAACCTGAAACTGTTGGAGCCCTTGCGCGAACTGTTCAAAGACGAAGTCCGCAAACTGGGTGTCGCTTTAGGCCTGCCTCCCGGCATGGTTTACCGCCACCCCTTCCCAGGCCCAGGCTTGGGTGTCCGCATCCTGGGTGAAATCAAACGCGAATACGCAGACCTGCTGCGCCAAGCTGACGCCATCTTCATTGAAGAGCTGCGCACAACAGTAGACGAAGTCAGCGGCAAGAACTGGTACGACCTGACTTCCCAGGCCTTTACCGTGTTCTTACCCGTGAAGAGCGTGGGCGTGATGGGCGATGCCCGTACCTACGAATACGTTGTGGCACTGCGTGCGGTACAAACGACCGACTTCATGACGGCGGATTGGGCTGAATTGCCTTATGCACTGTTGAAGCGCGTCTCCGGCCGGATCATCAATGAAGTACGTGGCATTAACCGTGTGACGTATGACGTGAGCAGCAAGCCGCCTGCGACTATTGAGTGGGAGTGATCCCGCGTCTGGCATCGCCAGGAAGCTCAAGGCATTAAAAACTGAAAAGCCCGCGTAATTGCGGGCTTTTTTGTTTTTTGCCACCCCTCCTGAATTACGTTGGCACTTTTTTCCCCTATCAAAGGAAAGTCAGTTGGGGCAAGGAATACGATGCAGCTAACGCGATTACAGTCTGGCTTTTAAATTGCATATGGCCGAGCAAGTTGAACAAGGCGAGTTGACCTACAAACAGACTCAGCGACGCTATGGTATTCAAGGTCGCTCGACCGTTTTAGTAGGGTGCCGTAAACACGGTTTGTAGGACTTGACCTCTCGCCCCTAGGCCGGCGCAAGCCTGGAGCTGCCATGCCTAGCACAGAGTTACGCTAAAAAGTCCTTGGGCAAGCTGTCTGTGGTGCTCAAGCTCTCGGACTGAGCATTCGGAGAGCTTGCCGCTGTATTGACATCAACCGCCCAGCAAATTACCAAGGGTGCCAGCGCGAGTGGGCCACCACGTCCATACCAGCTTGTAATCAGAGGAAGCCAGCATGGCTTGCGTGCATGTCAGACCGGCCCCCCATCCGTTCAATCAAGGGTAGTACGACTCACCTCCCTAAGCTGCTTTGACCTTAGCGCCCGAAGCAAGGCAATTACCCAATATCTCGAAACGACTCGCGCAGGGCCCGTGCACCATTTGACAGTATCCCGACGTCAGAACCTACCGCGACAAACACGGCCCCTAGTTGCAAGTAAGTGCGAGCCATAGCCATGTCGCCGGTAAGAATACCCGCCGCCTTACCTGCTTTACGAATCTCGGAGATGGCAGTGGCTATCGCTTGCTGCACGTGAGGATGTCCAGGATTGCCCAAATAGCCCATCGACGCCGCCAGGTCAGCCGGGCCGATGAACACACCGTCGACGCCGCTGACCCGTGCAATCTCAGGCAGGGCCAACAGACCCGCCGTACTTTCAACTTGCACCAGCGTACAAATCTGAGTATCAGCATGGGCTAGGTAATCGGGTACTTGTTGCCAGCGTGAGGCTCGCGCCAAGGCTGCTCCGACCCCGCGCACCCCAAGTGGTGGGTAGCGCGTTGCGGAGACGATCCGCGTGGCCTGTTCGGCGCTTTCGACCATCGGGATTAGTAGGGTCTGGGCCCCCAGATCAAGTAAACGTTTGATTTCTACGGTGTCATCACTAGCGGCACGGACAACAGCGTGTGCCGGTGTGCTCGCTAGGGCCTGCAGTTGCGCCAAGGTCGAAGGCACGGTGTTGGGGGCATGCTCGTTGTCGATAACCAGCCAGTCGTATCCGCTACCCCCGAGTAATTCGGCGGTGTATGCGTTAGCTAGGCCCAGCCATAGGCCAATTACCGGGTCGTTCTTGCTAAGCGCTTGTTTGAAGGAGTTATGCATAGCGAAATCTTGAAGAGTGAAAGATCAGATGAAGTGGCAACCTACGCTGCCCAGTGGCCCGAAGTCAGCATGAAAGGTGTCGCCCGCGTTGGCATGCACTGGACGAGTGAAAGACCCTGAGAGCACGATATGTCCCGGTTCGAGGCCACTGTCGAACGCAGCCAGGCGATGGCATAGCCATGCAACACCGTTGGCGGGGTGATTAAGAACACCCGCCGACAGGCCCGTCTCCTCGATCACGCCATTACGCATCAACAGTGCGCCTACCCAACGTAAGTCCAGGTCATCCACACGCATTGGACGACCACCGAGGATCACGCCAGCATTCGCCGCATTGTCGGCAATGGTGTCGACCACCCGACGTGGTCGCTGGGTTTCTCGATCGAGCTGTTCGGAGCGCGCGTCAATGATCTCCAGTGCAGGCACCACGTAGCGGGTGGCATCAAGCACATCTAACAGTGTCACCTGCTCGCCAGCCAAGCGCCGGTTAAGGATGAAAGCCAGTTCCACTTCCACCCTGGGAAGAATTAACTGCTCGCGCCGGATTTCACTGCCATCGCCCCAGAGCATTTCATTGAGCAGCACGCCGTAGTCTGGTTCATTAATCTGTGAAGCCATTTGCATCGCCCTTGAGGTGAGGCCGATTTTGTGGCCGATGACTCGCTGACCACGGGCAAGCTTCATCTGTACCCAAGCATGCTGGATGGCATAAGCATCGGTGATACTCATCTCGGGATAGGTCAGCGAAATCTGACGTATCTGCTCGCGAGAGCGCTCGGCCTTATCCAGGTATTCGGCGCTTTGGCGCACTTCAATTGCGTTCAACATCTTGGCCTCCGGAAGATGTCTGGACTGGGGCTTGCCAGCTCAACAAATCCTGCGCCTGTCCCTGATCTTTCAGAGCCTGCCATTGCAGGGGAGAGGGCGTGGGAAGCTGGAAATCGGCTGATACTTTGCAGTACCAGCCCGGACTATGAAGACGCCCGATCAAGGCCATTGGCAATGGGTCGATGAACATTTTGCTGACGTCGGTAACGGCCTCGTCGCATAGATGTACGCCGACGATATCAGCGAGTACAAAGGTTCGCACACCGTCTATATCAATCAACTGACGCACCTTACACTCCATCGAACATGGGCTCGAGCCGATTCGTGGCACGGCCACTTGCTGGCTTGGGAGCATTTCAAGCTCCGCCTCTTGGGCTTCGTTGAGTCCGGCCTCAAAGTCTATAGAGGTGATGGCCATGCGCCCGGCCATGTTTTCCGAGACCAGATTGACCACAAATTCGCCCCGGTCGATGATGTTACGTGCTGTGTCCTTGGGTTCACCCGCGCGCGAACCGATGCAAAGGCATAGCAACGGTGGATCCCCGGACATCACATTGAAAAACGAAAACGGCGCGACGTTGACTGCGCCCGAAGCATTGCATGAACTTACCCATGCGATGGGCCGGGGAACTACCGTAGAGTGCACTAGCTTGCTACGCTGCTCGCCGGTTAAAGCCTTCATATCGAAATACATGTCTCACTCCTGCTAGCTATACATTTAGCGATTGGCGCTTGGGCCCGTTTGCTGCTCATTCACTGCGACACCCGCGGTACGAGCCGTGGCCTGATGCAGCTCGATAAGGTTTCCTGCAGGATCGCGCAGGAACAACTGTTTAAGGTTGGGAGAGGCAACATTGTCGAGAGTGAAGTACTCGATGCCTTGCTCCACCAGTTCTTGTTCGGCGGCGAGTATGTTCTCGACGGCAAGGGCGAAGTGATTCGAGACTGGGTCCTGATCTGGTCCTTTGGCGTATTGGGAAACGCCCTCGCAGCCAAGAATGTGCAGTTGGGTGCCATTGGGCAGGTTGAACCATGAACCGTAGATGCCGGGAATCTTCCAGCGAGACGGATCTTGTGGCAAAGCCAGCACGTTGCGATAGAAATCAAGCATGGCATCGGCCTGCGCATGATTGACGCCGAAACCAACATGGTGCAATTCAATTACTTTCATGGTGTATAGGCTCCTTTGGGATTTTTTAATTGAGGCTTGGCCTTTGATTGTTGTGAAGCAATGGAAATATAGTACGACTATCGTATTATACGCAAGTGGTACTATTTCTTTGCGCTATGATTGCCAACCTTCCCTTTGGTATTGATCTTGATCCAGCATGCAACGGCCCAAAACATCCGCTTCTACGCCATCTTTCACGGCTCTTAAGGCAGCACGTCCGCACTTGGAGCTGATGCGCGCTAGTGCTGACGAAACCACCAATCCAAGCCGTGCAGGGCTAGGATTGTTGATGCTGTGGCTGTGCGACGACATCGAGCAGTGCGCCAACAGCCGCCTGGCGCCTTTCGGCCTGTCAGAGAGCAAATTCGATGTATTGATGTTCTTCAGTCTGGCAGAGCGGGGATTGGTGGAGAGTCAGGCGATTACTCCGTCCAACATCGCGGAGTATTTCGGCGTGACGCGCTCCACGGTGACCTCCTTGCTGGACTGGCTGGAAAAACGCGATCTGCTGCGCCGCAAGTTAAGTACCGAAGACCGACGCAGTTTTGCCTTGGAGCTAACTGCTGAAGGCCGTAAGTTGGTGGACGAAGCTCTGCCGGCGTTCTGGCAGATGTGCGAATCGCTGACCAGCAGCCTTGATGAAGCGGAGTGCCACGTACTGCAAAAGATGCTCGCCAAACTCTGGACACAACTCAAGTCCGGCGCTAAAACGGGTCGTCGCTAGGTGAGAGTACGGCAGACGTCTTTGATCCGGTAATTAGGATGGCGACTCAGGCTAGATAAACATTCGTAATTAGAGGCTCTGGCCTCAGAGCGGGATTGTTTGTTGATGAACGCCAAGATCTCGGCTAAATACACCTGCGTTTGTGTACAAGTGGATACTGCTCTCTGACCTGCCATAGCTCCGTTTGAGAGCGCAGGTGTGCTTAAGCTCGCCGCTGAGGTCCTACAAGCAGGACTTTGATCTTGATCTTTGCAGGAATGAACCTGTGGGCATCCAGGTACGAGGCGTTGTAATAGTTGAGCTTTTGAACCGGGGAAGGCGGGCAAACCTACCGGGGGCTTAGAACCAGATCCAAGACTTCACCATTGATGTTGGTGTGAGGGTAGGCGAGGTGATAAGTGCAAAGCGGCTCTGTTTGAGGTCTGTGAATCGAAGGTTGTGCCACAGATTCCTTAAAGCCCATTATTGCTTTGTCCTGTACCCGGCCCAGACCCCCGAGCCAGCTCCATAAATGCCTGCAGGTAGTCAATGACCGCCTCCGTCTCCCTCATGCCCAGGAAGATCTGCTTGGCGATGCCATGCTTGCCCAACTTGACCGGCACCACATCCAGCTTCTCCGCATACTCCTCCACCAACCATCGGGGTAGGGCTGCCACCCCACGTCCACTGGCCACCATCTGCATCATGATGTCCGTTGTCTCGATCGCTTTGTGGCGTCGGGGGGCGATGCCTGCGGGTAGTAGAAACTGGTTGTAGATATCCAGCCGGTCTATATCCACCGGGTAGGAAATCAGCACTTCCCGGTCTATGTCCTGGGGTCTGGCATAGTCCACGGTAGCCAGTCGATGGTCTTTATTGACCACCAGCACCTGCTCGTAGTCGAAGACGGGCTCGAATTTCAAGCCTGGTTTATAGAGCGGGTCAGGGGTCACGAGCAGATCGATTTCATAGCCAAACAGCGCGCCGATGCCGCCAAACTGGAATTTCTGCTTCACATCCACATCCACATCCGGCCAGGCGCTGAGATACGGCGAGACGATCTTTAGCAACCATTGGTAGCAGGGGTGGCATTCCATGCCTATACGCAGTGAGCCTCGTTCGCCCTGGGCAAACTGACCCAGGCGCTCTTCGGCCAGATCCAGCTGTGGCAACACGCGATTCGCGACGGCTAGCAGGTACTGCCCAGCCTGGGTTAGCTGCAGGTTGCGGCCTTCGCGGCGCCAAATCTCAGTTCCCAATTGCTGCTCCAGTTTCCTCATGGTGTGACTGAGCGCTGATTGGGTGACATGCAGCATACCGGCCGCTGCAGTCAGGGAGCCTTGCTTGTCAACTTGTTGCACGATGGCCAGATGGATGCGTTCTAACATAGTACGTGAAGAATATTCATGGATTGGTGAGATAAAGCCATTTTACTTCATTGAACTGTCTTCCTACAATGCAAGTCATTCTTTAATCCACTGGCCTTTTGAGAGCAGCACATGACGATGATTCATAATCTTGGCTTTCCGCGCATCGGCGCCAAACGGGAACTGAAGTTCGCTTTGGAGTCCTACTGGAAGGGCGATATGTCGCGTGATGAACTCAAGGCTCTGGGCGCTCAGCTGCGTCAGCGTCATTGGGAGAACCAGGCGGGTCTGGATCTGGTGGCCGTGGGTGACTTCTCTTTTTACGATCAGGTGCTGGATGCCAGCTTCTTGCTGGGTAATCTGCCCGAGCGTGTTCAGGGCTTTCAGGGTGATGAGCTGGATAACTATTTCCGCGTAGCGCGCGGTCGTTCGGCCAAGGGTTTGGAAGATCACAGCGCCTGCTGCGGTGGTGGTGTGGCTGCCGGTGAAATGACCAAGTGGTTTGACACGAACTATCACTACATCGTCCCCGAATTTACGGCTGACACCCAGTTCACGTTGGATGCCTCGCGTCTGCTGGAGCAGTTGGCTGAAGCCAAGGCCCAGGGCGTGAAAGCCAAGCCTGTGATTATTGGCCCCGTGACGTATCTGGCTCTGGGCAAGGCCAAGGATGAGTCCAACAAGCTGGCCTTGCTGGAGCGTCTGTTACCTGTGTATGCCCAATTGTTGGACACGCTGGCTAAAGCGGGTGTGGAGTGGGTACAGATTGATGAGCCTATTCTGGTCACCGAGCTGGACGCCGAGTGGCAGCAAGCGTTCAAGACGGCCTATCAGCAACTGAAGTCCGTAGGCGTCAAACTGCTGGTAGCGACTTATTTTGGTGAACTGCTGGAAAATGCCGCTTTAGCCGCTAGCCTGCCTGTGGCCGGTTTGCATGTGGATGCCATCAATGATCGTGATGGCGTGGAATCTCTGCTTAAACTGCTGGGTGACGACAAAGTCTTGTCTCTGGGCGTGATCAATGGCCGCAATATCTGGAAGGCAGATTTGACTGCTGTTCTGGATTGGGTCGAGCCTATCGCAAAACAACTGGGCGAGCGCCTGTGGATTGCACCTTCATGCTCTTTGTTGCACGTACCGGTTGATCTGAACAGCGAACAAAAGCTGGATGCCGACGTGAAGTCCTGGTTGGCCTTTGCTTTGCAAAAGCTGGACGAATTGCGCGTATTGGGCAAAGCCCTGCGTGAAGGCCGTGATGCTGTAAAAGCTGAGCTGGCCGAGAACCTGGCAGCCCTGACGGCTCGTCGCAACTCGCCTCGTGTGAATAATCCTGCTGTTAAAGCGGCTGTTGCCCGTATCAATGCTGAACTGGGTAAGCGCAAGAGCGTTTATGCACAGCGTGCTTCCAAGCAAGCTGAATTCTTGAAGCTGCCTGCCTTCCCCACCACAACGATTGGCTCTTTCCCGCAGACGACTGAAATCCGCCGTGCGCGTAGCGAGTTCAAGGCCGGTCGCTTGGACGAAGCTAGCTATCAGAACGCGATGCGTGCCGAGATTGAGCGCAGCGTGCGTGAGCAGGAAAAACTGGGTCTGGATGTGTTGGTGCATGGTGAAGCTGAGCGCAACGACATGGTCGAGTACTTTGGCGAGCAATTGGATGGCTACGCGTTCAGCCAGTTCGGTTGGGTGCAGTCCTACGGTTCGCGTTGTGTGAAACCACCCATTCTGTTTGGTGACATCAGCCGTCCTCAGGCCATGACGGTGGAGTGGATTACCTACGCTCAGTCCCTGACACAAAAACCTATGAAGGGCATGTTGACCGGCCCCGTGACGATTTTGAACTGGTCCTTTGTACGTGACGATCAGCCCCGTTCGGCTTCTTGCCTGCAATTGGCTCTGGCCATTCGCGAAGAAGTACTGGATCTGGAAAAGGCCGGTGTGCACGTTATCCAGATTGACGAAGCCGCCTTGCGCGAGGGTCTTCCTTTGCGTAAGTCGCAATGGAAGAGCTATCTGGATTGGGCCGTAGAGAGCTTCCGTATCACCGCCAATGGTGTGGGTGACGAGACGCAGATTCACACTCATATGTGTTATTCGGAGTTCAACGACATCATCGCTTCGATCGCCGGTATGGATGCGGATGTGATCACTATTGAAACCAGTCGCTCGGACATGGAGTTGCTGGAGGCCTTTGAGAACTTCCAGTATCCCAATGAGATCGGCCCTGGCGTGTACGACATTCACTCGCCCAATATTCCGACTGAGCAGCACATTGTGGATTTGATGAAGAAAGCCGCCGAGCGCGTGCCTGCCGAACGTCTGTGGGTGAACCCAGACTGCGGTCTGAAAACACGTCAATGGGCTGAGGTGATTCCAGCCCTGACCAATATGGTGGCCGCAGCCAAAGTTTTGCGGGCTAGTGCCTGATCAGATCAGGAGCTGTTTTTGGCGGTAAGTCCCGGCCAAATGCCGGGACTTTTTTTGAGGGGCTGAGTTTACCTGTTCAAACTCTTTTTCTACCTGCATCAAGACTGCTGTGGTTTAGCGTTCTGCAGGGTAGGGAGATGAACAAGGCCGGCCCTGACTATGCGCCAGATAATCAATACAGCGAGTACGTAAATAAGAAGAATTTGTTTTCTAACTTCATTGTTTGAGTTGAAAATAAATCCAAAATCAATATTAGAAATTAGGGCATAAGATAAAAATGAATAAAGAATTCGCATTCAGCATCAAGAGCATTCGTTTTGATGAGAACTATCGTCCTTCAGACAATACGCGCATCACAACCAACTTCGCTAATCTGGCACGAGGTGAGAGCCGCCAGGAGAATCTGCGCAATACAGTGAAGATGATTGACAATCGTTTCAACAGCTTGGCGAATTGGGACAACCCCAATGGTGACCGTTACTCTGTCGAACTGGATATTGTTTCAGTTGATATTGATGTTGAAGGAAATGGCTCTACCTTTCCTACGATTGAAATCCTGAAAACTAATATTATTGATCGTAAAAAAAATAAACGTATTGAAGGCATTGTTGGAAACAACTTTTCATCCTACGTGCGGGATTATGATTTTAGCGTGGTGCTGCTGGAACATAATAAGAATAAAAATGGTTTCAGTGCCCCTGAAGGTTTTGGTGATTTGCACGGCAAGCTGTTCAAGAGCTTCGTGAACTCCACGCTGTACAAAGAGAATTTCAACAAATCGCCAGTTATTTGCCTGAGCGTCTCCAGCAGCAAGGTCTATCAGCGTACGGGGAATCAACATCCTGTTTTGGGCGTTGAATACCAGCAGAACGAGTTTTCTCCGACTGATGAGTATTTCGCCAAAATGGGCTTGCAGGTTCGCTATTTCATGCCGCCTAATAGCGTTGCGCCCTTGGCCTTTTACTTCCGTGGCGATCTGCTAAGCGACTATACGAATCTGGAACTGATCAGTACGATCAGCACGATGGAGACCTTCCAGAAAATCTACCGTCCTGAGATTTATAATGCCAATTCTGCAGCTGGAATGCGTTATCAACCCAGTTTGAAGAATCAGGATCACTCGGACACGCAAATTGTCTATGATCGTGAAGAACGTAGCCGACTGGCGGTTGAGCAGGGCCGGTTCACTGAAGAAAGTTTTATCAAGCCATACAAAGTTATTCTTGATCAATGGGCTGCTAGTTACGCGCTTTGATTAATCAAAAAAAACCAAGGTTATTTATTATGAAAAAATTGCTACCCACCGCCACCGCTGGCAGTTTGCCCAAGCCCTCCTGGCTCGCTGAACCCGAGAAATTGTGGTCGCCCTGGAGACTGGAAGGTGAGGACCTGGTCGAAGGCAAGAAAGATGCTTTGCGTTTGTCCCTGCAAGAGCAATTGCACGCTGGTATCGACATCATTAGTGATGGCGAACAAACCCGCCAACACTTCGTCACCACGTTTGTTGAACACCTGAGCGGTGTTGATTTTGAAAAGCGTGAAACCGTACGGATTCGCGATCGCTATGACGCCAGTGTTCCGACCGTTGTAGGTGCAGTAGCTCGTCCCAAGTCTGTGTTTGTGGATGACGCCAAATTCTTGCGTCAACAGACGTCGCAGCCTATCAAGTGGGCCTTGCCGGGTCCCATGACTATGATTGATACGCTGTACGACAACCACTACAAAAGCCGCGAAAAACTGGCCTGGGAATTTGCCAAGATCCTGAACCAGGAAGCGAAAGAGCTGGAAGCCGCTGGCGTTGACATCATTCAGTTTGATGAACCCGCATTTAACGTGTTCTTTGACGAAGTGAATGACTGGGGTATCGCTACCTTAGAACGCGCTATTGAAGGACTGAAGTGCGAAACAGCCGTACATATTTGCTATGGCTACGGCATCAAGGCCAACACGGATTGGAAAAAGACGCTGGGTTCCGAGTGGCGCCAGTACGAAGAATCGTTCCCAAAACTGCAACAGTCCAAGATCGATATCATCTCGCTGGAATGCCAGAATTCTCACGTTCCTATGGACCTGATTGAACTGATTCGCGGCAAAAAAGTGATGATTGGCGCCATTGATGTGGCGACTAACGCTGTTGAAACCGCTGAAGACGTTGCCAACACGCTGCGCAAGGCGTTGAAGTTTGTTGATGCTGACAAGCTTTATCCTGCTACTAACTGCGGTATGGCTCCTTTGCCACGTGCAGTGGCACGCGGTAAGTTGCATGCCTTGAGTGCAGGTGCTGAAATCGTTCGTAAAGAACTGTTGGGCTAATACGAATTACGGCATAGAGTAGTTGTAGTTCAAGCCGCCCCCAGCAAACAGGATTGATGACATGGTCATAACTGTTGCTGGGGGCGGTTCTATTTGTACTCCTGATGCGTTGCGCGATAGTCCGTTTTTATCGCGGGTGATGAGGCTGAACGTGAGCGTATGAAAGCCAGCCAGCACGAACTAAGCAGCCAATCATAAAAACAAGCAGTGGGGGGAGGGGGACTATCGCTTCCATCGGATCTTCTCAAGCCCTTTAAATATGCGCTTCTTGAATACTCAGTTCAACTAATTTCGCGTAAATCTCTTGTTGTCCTGCCGGGTACACCGGTAGCAAGGTTTCCTGCCGCTTCTGCACATCGAACAGTGACTCTACTAACCAGCCCACAAGATAAAGAGCCGCCAGGCACCCGCCAGCATTGGCGACTTTGCCGTAGCAGACTAAGGCCTGATCGACTGGCTCCAGATCAACGTCATTGAGTGAAGCGCGAGCATCTGGGTGAGTCGTCGCCCGGCGTTGAGGAAGCAAGCCTAGGCGTTCCAGAAAAAACACACCTGCGCAGATCGAACCTATGAGTTGACGCTCGGGGTCCAGGTGAAGATTGGGCAGGAAATCAGGATTGTTCATTGCTGCTGGTACTCCCTTCTTACCACTGCTGAACAAGACCGCATCTGCCTTGCTGGCTTCGGACAGGGGGCCATGGGTTTGTATTTCCAAACCGTGAGCAGATCGTAAAATGGGTGCCGCACCTAATATCCTGACACGCCAGTCTTTTGTGTTTCGACCTAAAAGATCCCACATCAGAAACAGGTCTAGGTCGGTGAAGTGGTCGAAGGCAATCAGTGCTATTTCTTTCATTACAAGCTCCATGTAAAGGGCCGCAGCCTTGGTTCTTAGGGCGGTCACCGTGAAGCTTCGTAGTCTATTTATTCACTAATCACCATACACAGGCTGTATGTTCCCGCGATGAAAAAGCTGACTAGAGACGATTGGATTGAGGCAGGTTTGAAGACTCTGGATCTGGAGGGCTATACCGCCATTTCCGGAGAACGGCTTGCTCGCCGCCTGAATGTGACGCGCGGCTCGTTTTATCACCATTTCCGCAGCCGCGAGGACTTTATTCGGGCACTGCTCTCAACATGGGAAGAGGACTACACCGCCCGCATGTTGGAGTATGCGGCGCAGGGTCAAGGGCCCGTCGATGTTTTGAGGCGCTACATGCATATCGCAGCGGACAAACAGCCCACTCGAGAAGTTGCTATTCGTGCCTGGGCTTTGCACGATCCTCTGGTGGCGGAATATCAGGCTCGCGTGGACGCGACGCGGCAGGCCTTTGCGATCAAAACGTCCCAACGGGCCTTCCCCTTATCCAAGTATTCCGAGACCGTTGGGGAGATCGCACACCTGTGTTTTATTGGTGGTCAGCAATCAGGTGTGCGCCATAATGCGGCTCGTTTCGGAAACTTGCTGGACAATGCTTTGGACTTGTTTACCACACGCCCTAAGTTTCAGCGCTGATTGACGGTGCGGCGAGACAGGCTCTTGTCCTTGCTTTAAAAAGCGGATCGGGCTGGGCCACGTGTTAACTCATCAGTGCATTGATGTGGATTACGGTCTATCACTCATACGTAAGCGTCAATTTCCCCCCCTTTGCTCCTACCCGCAGACCCTGCAGAGTAGTGTTTTTCTGTAGGGTGGAGTGTGCGCAGGGGCAAAGCTCACAGTGCTTACTTGGGCTGGTTCTCACCGCTAGGTGATCACTCCCATCAAAGAAATCTTGTTCCTCGCAAAGAAATGAATTAGGATTTACTCATAAAATGAATCAGAGTTCACTTCTTTATGGCCTATCGTCAAACCCCCGCCGTTGAAGCTCGTCTGCAGGACAATCGCAGCCGCATTCTGGCCGCTGCCCGTGCTTTGGTTAGCGAGGGAGGCTGGCAGGAAGCGCAGGTTGCCAGTGTGGCGGCCGCTGCCGGTATCGCTACGGGAACGGTCTACCGTTATTTCCCTTCTAAAGCCGAACTGTTTGCAGAGGTTTTGTCGCTGGTGTCGCAGCGTGAGGTGGATGTGCTTACGGAAATCGCCCAGGCGGATGGCTCTTCTACCTTGCGTCTGCATGCGGCCGTAGCAAGCTTCGTCAAACGCGCCATGCGTAATCCTCGTCTGGCCTATGCCTTGATTGCCGAGCCTTGCGATAAGGAAATTGATGCGGCGCGTTTGGTTTACCGTGCGGCGATCAGTCAGGTGATTCACTCCATTGTTTCCGCGGGCCAAGTTGCCGGAGAAATGCGTAGTGATGTGCAGCCCGATATTGCTGCCACTGTGATTGTGGGCGGTTTTATGGAAGGCTTGATCGGCCCACTTTCTCCTTTGAGCCGTCAGCAGCACGATGGCACGGACAGTTACCAGCGCCAAGTGGCGGCGCTGGCTGATCAGATTGCCTATATGGCTTGCGCCAGTGTGGCGGTCCTCTCTGCCACGCCTTAAAAAAGTTCGGAGACAGATATGAACCAGCCTCTTTCCCCCAGTCTATTGGATGCCGCAAGGGATCGTTACAGCACACACAAGGTCTTGAATCAGGCATTGCCTGCCAGTGGTTTTAATGCTTTCAACGGCGATAAAGTGCTGCAGTCTGCTATCGCACGTGAAGCCCCTTGGGCCGCCTCGCGTTGTCAGGCTTTGGGGGCGGTGGCGGGGGATGAAAACGTGCAGGAACTGGCGCGTTTGGCGAATCGCCATATTCCTGAATTAAAAACGCATGACCGTTTTGGAAACCGAATTGATTGGTTGGAGTTCCATCCTAGCTGGCATGAACTGATGAGCCTTGCATGGCAGCACGAAGTCCCGAATTTGACTTGGCGTACGCAAGAGCAGAATGGCCATTTTGCGCGGGCGGTGCTGTCTTATTTATGGAATCAGGTAGAGCACGGCACAGGCTGCCCAACCGGGATGGCTTATGCCGCGTATGCAGGTTTTGAAGCGGAGCCAGCGCTGGCGGTATGGGCGGATAAACTCAAAGGCACTCGCTATGAATTCAGCCGTCGCGAAGTGGGGGATAAGCCCTCAGTAGTCATTGGCTATGCCATGACAGAAAAGCAGGGGGGGTCTGACCTGCGTGAGACACAGACCACCGCGCGCTTCTCCCATAGCGCGGATTACCACGGTGCAACTGCGTATTGGTATGAGCTGACCGGCCATAAGTGGTTTTGTTCGGTGCCGCAGTCGGATGGTTTTTTTACGCTGGCCAAGGTCGATGGTGGAGTAACGTGCTTCTTCTTGCCGCGCACCTTGCCAGACGGCAGCTACAACCGTTTTTTTGTGCAGCGTCTTAAGGACAAGGCCGGTAATAAGTCCAATGCATCCAGTGAAGTGGAATACGCCGGAACACTGGCGATTCGGGTAGGTGAAGAAGGGCGCGGTATTCGGGAAATCTTGTCCCATTCGCATCTCACGCGTTTGGATTTTGCGATTGGTTCGGCAGGCTTGATGCGACAGGCGCTGACTTTGGCCTTGCGTCACACCACATCGCGCAAGGCTTTTGGGAGCTCGATTGCCGACCGGCCCATGATGAGTAATGTGCTGGCCGATATGGCGGTAGAGGTGGAAGCGGCCACGTTGATGGCGCTGCGGGTAGCCAAGGCCACGGATCAAATACCCCGCTGTGAGCATGAAAAATTCCTGGCCCGTGTCGCCACGCCAGCCGCCAAGTATTTCAATTGTTCGCGTGCGCCTTCCATTGCGAACGAGGCCTTGCAGTGTCACGGCGGGAACGGGTTTATTGAAGAAAACCCCATGGCCCGTGTGTATCGGGAGGCGCCCTTGAATAGTGTCTGGGAAGGGACGGCCAATATGATGTGCATGGATGTGCGCCGCGCCATGATCAAGGACCCTCGCACGGTTGACGCGGTCTTCAATGAACTCAAGCCTTTAGCGGGACAAGATGCACGTTTTGATGCACTGGTCCGACATACCGAGCGCATGGTGCGTGGTGCGATTGAAGATGAGTTCCTGGCGCGCCCCATGACAGAGGCAGTGGCCCGTGCATTGCAGGCGGCAGAACTGATGCGATACAGCTCTCAAGAGGTCGTGGATGTGTTTTTAGGTACGCGCAGCCCAAAGGAAGTCGGGGCTTGGGGCGCGCACTATGGCACTTTGGCGATGACGGTTTCGTCCGCGACGGCGCAGAAGATTGTGCGTCGAGCGAGGGTGTCGGATTGAACCGCTAGGCTTGAGCGCTGGATCGTTAAAAGGGAGCTACGCGACTTCAGAAACTCTGGCGGAGCGATGCTCCCGATACGCCGCTGCCAGCGTTCTTAATGCTTCCCGAGATCGTTGATCTGTCAGTGTCGAATGCAAGACAATCCGAGACGAAGGCAGGGAGGGTAGCCCTAGACGCTGGCTAACATCGACCACATCTGGCGGTGCCAAGCGGCATGAAAAGGCTGCCACTGCCAAACCCGCAGAGACCGCAGCCATCACGGCAGCATGGCCTCCACCGACGAACACTTCATTCCATTCAATCCCGGCGCTAGTTAAGGCATGGGTCGCAATATCGCGGACCCCACAGCAAGGGGCCAATGCGGCCAACCGTAAGGCTTTACCTTCTTGCTGATGAAAACAGGGGGCGGCAAACCAGGCAAAGTGCTCGGGCCCCAAATCCTCTCCGTCACGGCGATGGTCTTCCTGCCGGACAATGACTGCATCCAGTTCACCTTTATCAAAATCCTCCATCAAACGGTGCGAACTCTCCAGACGTACTTCAATCGTCAAGGCAGGGTCGCGCTCGTTCAAGCGGGACAATAACGTGGGGACTTCGGGGCCGGCAACGTGCTGGGCAATGCCCAGTCGAAAGCGTCGGCAATCGCATGACAAGGCCGCTCTGGCTCGGTCGTGCGCCGCAATGAACTCGCGTGCTGGATTAATAAAAACTGTGCCTTGGGCAGACAGCCGGACCAGTCTGGGAGTGCGTTCGATCAGCTTGTAGCCCAAGCGTTCTTCCAGGCGTTTCAGCTTCACGCTGATAGCGCCTTGTGTGGTGCCTAAGGCTTCGGCGGCTTTGGTAAAGCTTTGGAACTCGGCAATGCTGACAAAGGCTTGTACGGATTCCACATCCAGAACGGGGCGGCTCATGATCTATCCATATCTGTCGTTTCTGATATGTTCGATCATAGCATTGATGAATAGTAATCCGATCCCTACTATCTCTCCTAAAGAGCTGCGCCGCTTGTGAGATGGTGCGCCGATACGGCGGCCATGTATTCATGATTCTTGGAAGATAGTATGACCCCCCCTATATCTTGTCAGGGCCGATATGCCTTGGCTGCTGTGTGCTTGTCAGCCTTGATGCTGGGCCTGGAAATCTCTAGCGTCCCCCCGATTTTGTCCACGATTGAACAGGTGATGGGTGCTAGTTTTCGGCAACTGCAATGGGTGATGGCGGCGTACACCATCGCCATGACTACCATTTTGATGGGGGTGGGGACTCTGGCCGATCGCTATGGTCGCAAACGTGTTTTTACGATCGGGATTATTGCTTTTGGGATTACGTCTTTGGTGTGTGGCCTGACAGAAAGTGCGGCTGTCTTGATTGGTGCGCGTTTTTTGCAGGGCTTAAGTGCCGCAATGATGTTGATCTGCCAGATCGCCATCTTGTCGAATCAGTTTCGGGATGGGCAACAGCGGGGTAAAGCTTTTGCTTGGTGGGGTGTCGTTTTTGGGGCAGGGCTGGGTTTTGGGCCGATTGTGGGAGGGATGATTCTGGCCTTGGCCAGCTGGGAGTGGGTGTTTCTGATTCACGCTGTGCTGGCGATCGCCACGTTGCTCTTGGCCCAAGCAGGGGTGCAGGAGTCGCGGGATCCGGATGCAAGCACCCTGGATGTTGCCGGTATCGCCACCTTGTCGCTGGCGGTGTTTTGTTTGGTGTTGTTTGTCACTCAAGGCCCCGCGCTGGGTTTTGCCAGTGCGCAGGCGCTAAGCATTATTTTCTTGTCCGTCCTGAGCTTGATTGCTTTTGTGCTGGCAGAGCGCAGAAGTTCTAGACCTATGCTGGAGTTTTCTGTGTTTCGCATCCGCCGTTTTTCCGGTGCGCTGTTAGGCTCAATGGGAATGAATTTCAGCTTCTGGCCTTTTATCATTTACCTGCCTATCTACTTTCATGTGGGCTTGGGCTACGACAGCGTGCAGACAGGCTTGGCACTACTGGCCTATACCTTGCCCACCTTGTTTGTGCCGCCCTTGGCAGAGCGTCTGGCGCAACGTTGGCAGCCGGGTATTGTCATCACGATGGGGCTGTCTTTGATTGGGCTGGGTTTTGTGGTGATGAAAATCGGCAGTGTTTCCGCTCAGCCTGGCTGGTTTATTTTGCCGGGTTGCGTGCTGGCAGGTATTGGATTGGGTATGGCCAATACGACGACGACCAATGTGATTACAGCGTCGGTCCCAGCCGAGCGGGCTGGCATGGCCTCGGGGGCGGATACCAGTGCACGCATGATCTCCCTGGCTTTTAATATTGCTGTGATGGGCTTTGTATTGGTCCAGGGAATCATCAGCTCTCTGCGCAATGGTCTGGGTATCTCTGCGGATACTGAGCTCCGTTATCTGGCAGAAAAGATAGCCTCCGGCGACGTGAGTGTGGTTTCGCAAAACGGGGCTCTATTGGCAAACGCGGTAGACCCCTTAGAGGCTGTACACACTGCATTGATCGCTGGTTTTGGCTGGGTCATGGTGTATGGTGCTGTGGCTGCTTTCGCTTTGGCCGTTTTCAGCTTTGCGGTGTTTGGACTTGGCAAGAGGCCCGTTCAGGCTTGCTGCGATGCAAAGTGCGAAGCGGCTTAAGTCAGGATGCTTGCTGTTGGTCAGTCTTCAAAGTGAGGTTCATCCTGCTTCAGGCTTCCGTGATTAAGCCACTAAGCATCTGTGCTACCATCGCCGGGCATTCTAGTGTGGGCATGGTGCCTGCTAGAAAATTGGCTCGTCCGTTTTGGTCGGACCTGGTTCATTGCGTGGCTTATGAACTCTTCACTTCGCGCCGCAACATCTGATTCGCCTGCTTTGCGTCAGCTTGTCATCCTGGTTTTTGAGGGGGTGACTTTAACGGACGTCTCCGGCATTAGTGATGTCTTTCATATTGCCTCGACGCATTTTCCTGCGCCTGCCATACCGGGCTATCAAGTGGTAGTGGCGTCCTTGCAGGGTGGGCCGGTGCGAACGTCTTGCGGGGTGGTGATCCATACTGATCCTATAGGTATGTGCAAGGTGCAGGACATTGATACCTTGGTCGTGCCTGGCGGCGGTCCGCCAGACCATCCGCCGGTACCGCAAGACTTGGTGGCCTGGTTGCGTGAATATGGGGCTTTGGCTCACCGTGTTTGTGCGGTGTGTACGGGCGCCTTTCTGGTGGCCGAAGCGGGTCTGGCCGATCAGCGGCGTTTGACGACGCATTGGCAGGCGGCACAGGTCTTGGCGGCTCGTTATCCGGCTGTTCGTGTGGACCCTGATCCCGTGTTTGTACGGGATGATCATCTCTGGAGTACAGCGGGCTTCAGCGCTGGCGTGGATATGGCTTTGGCCTTGCTGGAAGAGGATCGCGGCTACGATGCCGCGATGGATCTGGCGCGCTTGCTGGTGGTGTTTTTGAAGCGTTCTTCGGCACAGTCCCAGCACTCGGAGACGCTCTCTAGTCAATGCGGTGTTATGGCGGATTTTGGGCGTTTGCACGCCTGGATGGCGGACAATCTGGGGTCGGGTTTGAGTATCGAAGCCCTGGCCGAGCACGTCAATATGAGCCCGCGTACCTTTGCGCGGCGCTATGTTGAAAGCGTAGGGCGCACGCCCGCAAAAACAGTAGAACTCTTTCGGGTGCAGGCAGCGCAACGCTATCTGCACGAGGCCCGTTTGTCTCTTAAACAAGTAGCTGCGCTGTGTGGCTTTAGCAGTGCCCAGCATTTGCGCCGGGCCTTTGCCCGTCACGTAGGCTATAGCCCTGATTAACTTTCCAAGCGACGCCGCTTAAGTCTGTTTGGCAGAATCTGCCTGCTTTTTGTCCGTGATGACTGGCGCCAGCCCAGTACAGTCTTTATCAGATAAAAAAAACGGGGACAATCAGATGGGGAAAGCTCTGCAGGGACAGGTATGGCGAGCGGCCAACCGTGATCATGGTCGTCAGTTTATTGACGAGCAGACGATCCGTAACGTAGCGCAGAACAAAGCGAAGCCTTCGCTCTGGGGTAGGGTGGGGGAATACAGCAATCAAGACAGTTATGGGCGTTTGCGGCCTTGGCCTCGCGCTCGATGCGCCTGCCATTTGGGTGGGGCAGATTTTCTGGCCATGCTCGGCACTTATGCGACCTTGCCTGCCATCCAACAAGCACAGCCTTGGACGCGGGTTGGCCGATTGACGCAGTCTTTCCACTGGACTTGCGGTGCATCTTTTTGGCAGCGTCTGCTGGCAGGACAGGATCAGCCCGCGGCCGAACAAGAAGCATTGCAAGCGGCGATACGGACAACCTTGCTGCAGGAAGTTGAAGCGGCAACGTGGGTAGATGCCGCCAACATCACAGAGACGATAGCCCCAAGAGTGGCGGCGCAGGCCAGTGCTCCGGCCTCGCAAAGCGTTCAACTGAGCAATCCAGCTACGGGGCAAGACTCTGACCGTAAGGGACAGGCTGGCTGGGCGGATACGGTCTTGATGCATGGACGCATTTTTACCGGCGATGTGGATCGCCCTTGGTGCGGGGCCCTGGCGATTGCCGATGGTCGCATCCTGCTTGCTGGGGATTGGCAGCAGGTCCAGGAGCGGGTTGGCCCAGAGACAGAGGTGATCGATCTTCAAGGAAGGGTGGTGATTCCAGGTTTGAACGACGCTCATATGCATCACACGCCTGATCCTATGGGTATTCGCTTGCCCCTGGATCTGGAAGCCGATCCGTTTTTGGATGAGCTCCTTGCGTTGCTGAAAACGGCCGTAGCGGAGTCGCCAGAAGGCACCTGGATTTATGCGACCTTAGGAGCAAACCTGATTAACGAGCCAAGGCTGGATCGCATCTTGCTTGATCAGCTGGCCCCGGCGCATCCAGTATTGTTGTTAGGGATGACCAACCACACCAACATACTAAACAGCGTCGCCATGGCTCGTTTAGGTCTGGATGATGCGGTGCTGGATCCCGTGGGCGGAGTGTACGAGCGTTTGCCGGGTTCACGCCGCTTATCGGGCCGGATTCATGAGTACGCGTCCTGGTCCCCACAACGCTGTTTCGCGTCTATGGCTACGGTGGAAGAAGGGGTAGCCAGCTTGCAGGCTTTGGCCGCTGACTGCTTGCGGTGGGGCATTACCAGCATTCAAAACATGACGTGGACGCCAGCTGAGCGATACATCACGATGCTACAAGTCGCAGCCTTGCCGATTCGAGTCAGGGTGATCCGTTTCCCACCCTCGGGACACGCAGGCCGGTTGATCAGTGATGGCTATGGTTTGCCCCGGCATCCGGGGGAGCGCATTGAGTTTCATGGCACCAAGTGGATTCTGGATGGCACACCGATTGAAGGGGGCGCTGCGGTTACGCATGCCTATTCCGGTGCTGCCGCGGCCAATGCTATGACACCCTTGCACGGGATCGAGAATTTTTCGCGGCAGGAAATTAAGCACATGCTGCAAGAAAGCCTGCAGGCTGGGGAACAGTTGTTGCTGCACGCTATCGGAGACCGAACATTGGAAAGCGTCTTGTGCGTGCTGGAGGAATTTGAGCCGCAGGTGGATTGGCGTGCGCGAGCCTTGCGGATTGAACATGCCGATGGTTTGACTCCGGCTCAGCTAGCCCGCTTGCCTGACACTGGGGCCATGGTAGTTCAGAACCCGACACACTTCTGGTTTTATGCCGGTGACAGCGGGTTTTCGAGTTTTAGCGGCGCATTCCGTAGCCTCGCGCAAGCCGGGGTATCGGTAGCGATTGGCTCGGATGGGCCATTGAATCCCTTTCTGAGTCTGTTTGCGGCTATCGACCATCCAGCTCGTCCCGGTGAAGCCATGACGATGGAGCAAGCTGTGCGCGCCTATACCTATGGCAGTGCTGTGGCCGAAGGGCATGGGGCGGACAAGGGCCGTTTGTTGCCCGGCTGCGTGGCGGATTTGGCCGTGCTGTCGCAGGACATCTTTAGCGTCGCGCCAGAAATGCTGCCCCAAACCTGCAGCGTGTTGACCATGGTGGATGGACAAACTGTCTATCGCAGCGCCGCATTCTAAACGTATTTTCAAGGAGAAACTTATGCGGGATCAGGCAGAACTACAGCTGGCCATTCAGGCGGCAGAAGACAAGTTGGCTCTGGCTCTGAGCAGCCGGGATGTGGCGACCTTGCTTAAGCGCTATACCGATGAAATTCACTTGATGCCTCATGGCGTGCCTACCTTGGTGGGCAAAGTGGCGGTGGGGGCTTATTTTGAAGAGGTCTTTCGCATGGGTGTTTGCGGGGCGCAGTTTGAGACGCTGACGGTAGAAGGAGAGGGCGATGAAGCGCGGGAAGTGGGGCGCTACACGTTGTACGCCGGGGCTTCGCAGGCGGCGCGGGTAGTTGCACAGCAGGGGCGTTATTTGGTGATCTGGCGCAAGGTAGCGGGCGAGTGGCTGCTACATTGGGATATGTTCAATGCAGAGCAGGCCGAAGCCTGAAGGTAATCGACAAGGAATGGGGCTTTGCCCCAACCTTGTCGTGCTTAGAGCCAAGCCTTTACGCAGTGGCTTTGTTTTTAGTTGGGCCAGTTGCGGCGAACAGCGCAACCAGCACCAGCAGGATGCCGACCAGGACATACGGCACGCCGGGTGACACTTCATACAACAGGCTTCCGGCTAGCGGGCCCAGAACGATACCTAAACCTTGGGCGGCACCAATCGAGCCAGCGGCGGCGCCTTGTTCATGAGGTTCAACCGCATTGGCAGCCAGTGCGGAGAAGGCAGGAAATATCCAACCCATTCCCGCTGCAGCGAAAAAGTAGCAGAGCATCAGCATCGACTGACTGTTCACCAAGGCAACCGCCGCAAAGCCAGCAGCGCTGATCAAGCCACCGACACGAATCAGACGGTGAGGTGCCCAAGAGAGCTTGCGCACGATCAGTTGAGACGTAATCAAACCCACTCCAACCAAGGTCAAGGCAAAGCCGGCGGCTTGAGCAGCCGACTCTGGTTCCAGCCCTAGTCGGTCAATCGCAAAGAAGCCGACGGCAATTTGTCCAACCGCCACGCTGAACATGGCGGCAAAGGCCACCAGCATAGCCTGTCGCAAACGGGCGTCGCCCAGGCGCAAGCTGGCTGGTTTGATGTCGTTGACCACCGTGGTGCGCGGTAAACGACGCCACAAGATCACCAGAGCCAGCAAGGGCAGTAAGGCGGTAAGGTACAGCGGGAGGTCCAGACCGTATTTAGCCAGCATGGCTGCCATGGCTGGGCCAGCGACCAAACCAATTCCATTGGCTGCGCCTAAAGAAGCCATGACATTGGCCCGTCGCGCAGGGGCGATGTGATCCGCTATCAGTGCCTGACTGGTCGTGGGGATGGCAGCGAAAAAGCCACCTATGGCCCCACGGGTAATCAACAAGCCAATAAAAACTATCCAAGGGGCGGCTTGCAGGTGCAGGGACAGGATCAAGACGGCGCACATGGCCCAGTACGCCAGCATGAATCCGCCCACTCCGATCAACAAAACAGGACGTCGTCCGCGTTTGTCACTCAGTGCTCCCCAGGGGCGTGATAACAGCATCCACAAGACGCCACCTACGGTAACGACCGCACCTGCTTGCCACGGCGCGAGATGTAAAGAGCGGCTAATGGGCCCGATCAATGAGACAAACGCCATCATGGCCATGGTGCAGCTCATGTAGGCAATGATTAAAGGTTTTAGATTTAAGGGGACTGAATGGTCTGTCTGGAGGAGGGTATCCGCAGGGGCAGATTGAGGCGTGTCCTGAGTCATAGGATGTGTGATGGCGCTTACGTAATGGCTAAGAAGGCTCTCAAATGATATTGAGATTCAATATCATTACGTAAGTCGCAGAATTACACCAGCGGTTTATGAAAAAACACCCCAAAACGTGGACGGAAGTCCAAATTTTGGGGTGCAGTTCAGTCATGCCGGGTTTCTGTTAAAGATCACTGTCCTTATACCTACGCGCCGACCTTGGGTTGAGCTCAGGCATCGCGATCAGGCTTTTACCAACTGTCCCATCTTTTTCTGGCTGTTCGAGCGCCAGAAGGAGTAGGTCAAACCCATCATCAGCAACACGCAAGCGATGATGAATACCATGCTGATAGGTCGCTCCAGGAAGATCATCGGATCTCCACGGGAGAGCAGCAGGGCACGGCGGAAGTTCTCTTCCACCATAGGTCCCAACACAAAGCCCAGCAGCAAGGGGGCGGCTTCAAAACGCAGACGCATGAAGAAGTAGCCCAAGATACCGAACAGCAGCACGATGTTCACATCGAACAGGTTGTTATTGGTGCTGTAAACGCCCACGCACACAAAGAACAGGGCGGCGGGGTACAGGTACTTGAAGGGCACGGACAGCAGGCGCACCCACATGCCGATCAGGGGCAAGTTCAGCACTAGCAGCAGGATGTTGCCCACCCAGAAACTGGCGATCAGACCCCAGAACATATCGGCGTGCTCGACCACCATTTGGGGGCCAGGTTGAATGCCGTGAATGATCAACGCACCCAGCATCAACGCCATCACTGGATCGCCAGGAATGCCCAGGCTGAGTGTGGGAATGAAGCTGGTTTGAGTGGATGCGCTGGTGGCGGCTTCCGGGGAAGCAATGCCTTCAATCGCACCGCGCCCAAAGCGCTCGGGGTTCTTAGCCACTTTCTTTTCTGTTGCGTAGGCAATAAAAGAAGCAATGGTGGGCCCGGTGCCCGGCAAAATCCCGAAGGCTGCACCAATGGCGGTACCGCGCACCAGAGCGCCCCTGGATTTCTTGATATCGCCTTTTTCCGGACGCAAGGAGCGGCTGGAAACTTTACCGATGCTTTTGGTATGACCGCTATTGATCCGGTTGATGTTCTTCAGGAAATCCGCGATACCAAACAGGCCCATGGCCAGCGCCACAATTTGCAAACCGTCCTGTAGTTCCGGGATGTTGAAGTCAAATCGGGACACGCCGCTGTTTACGTCGGTGCCCACCACACCAAAGATCAGGCCCATCACCACCATGGCCACCCCTTTGATGGCCGAACCTTTCGCCAAAGTGGCACCGGCCAAGAGGCCCAGCATCATCATGGAAAAATATTCTGCCGGACCGAACTTGAAGGCCACATTCACCAGCACGGGTGAGAACAGAATCATGGCCAAAATGCCGATGGTGGCCCCAAAAAAGGAGGAAAGCATCAGCATGAACAGGGCCGATCCTGCTTTGCCGTTGCGGGCCATAGGATTGCCATCCAGACAGGCCACCGCATGGGACGCCGTGCCGGGCAGGTTCAGCATGATGGAGGTAATGCCGCCACCATATTGGGAGCCGTAGTAAATACCGGCCAGCATGATCAAGGCGGCGGTGGGTGTCATGGCGTAGGTCAGGGGCAGCAGGATAGAGATCGCTGCCAGCACACCCATACCGGGCAAAACCCCGATAAGGTTGCCCATGAAGACACCAAATACGGCCCACATCAGGTTGTCCAGTTGAAAGGCAACACTAAAGCCGTGCATGAGATTAGAGAGGATTTCCATGCTTTAACCCCAGGTGAACAGGGGGAATTGCAACTCCAGCCCCCAAGAGAAAATAACCACACCCAGCAGCGTCACAAAGATGGACAGCAAAAAGGCAGTGATCCAGGAGTGCTCTTTGTCGCCCATGGCGGAGATGAACACCAGGGCAAAGGTTGCCGGCACCAAGCCGCCGTAGCGACCCAAAATAATGAAGGCGATGATGCCGCCCACAATGGCTAGCCAGCCACGCCATTGCGGCGGGCCGTAGTCTTCTTCCTCCTCATCGTCGTGTGCGGCGGTCTCTATAAACAGGTACAGAGCCCCCAGTGCGATCATCACGATGCCCAGTAGAAAGGGGAAATAGCCTGGTCCCATACGGGCCATGCTGCCCAGAGAGTATTTCTGGCCCATCAGGACCGTGAATACGCCCACCCCCACCATCAAGCCGGCTGAGTAATATTTTTGTTTGCTCATGAATCTCCTCATTCCCGTAAAGCAATCATGATTCTTATAAGGCTCAGTAAGAGCATGTAAAAATCAGGCTAGCTTAGCGGAGCAGAAGAGGGCTTAGGATGACAGTTTCATTACTTTTTGGTCATGTTTAAAACGGCTGGCAAGACTCAGGCAGGCAGCAAAATAGTGACTTTTAACCCGGGCTTGGCATTGGAGAAAATTATCTCGCCCCGGTGTAGTTCGATAATGGCAGCCACACTGGTTAATCCAAGTCCAAAGCCTTCGTTTTCATTATTAAAACGATAGAAGTATTTTCCTACATTCTCGTATTCGCTTTCAGGCAATCCGGGGCCATCATCTTCTACCGTGATAGATATTTTATGATCAGGCTGTTTTTTGATTTCTACGCTGGCATGGGAGTGGGCATATTTAACGGCGTTATCCACTAGATTTGCTAAAGCACTGGCTAATAGATTGCTATCACCATTAATAATGACTTTATCAATTTTCTTTTTTTGCAGTGTAATGCCTTTTTCTTCAGCAAAAAAACTGTACAGATCCAGCACATCTTCGGCGATTACCTCTAAATTGCAGGTTTTGAAGTTCTGTCTTTGTACGCCTGCATTCAGTTCGGCGATCTGCAAGAGCTTGCCTAGCAGGATGCTCAGGTTTTCCACTTCTTCGATGGCTTCTTGCTGCGCGTCTTGAACGTTCTGGGGCAGGCCGGGTAGGTTTTGTGTTTCGCGTAACTTGCCCACGATGCGGGTCAGAGGGGTGCGGATGTTGTGGGCCACCGTGTCGGAAATATGCCTGGCACCTTGCATCAGGCTCTCGATCTTGTCCAACATACGGTTGATGTCATGATGAATCAGGCCGAACACGTCATCACTTTCGGAGGTGATGCGTTTGGAGATATCACCGGCGCCCACCTGCTCGGTCAGCAGGCGGATTCTGCCTACACGGTATTTCAGTTCGCTGCTAAAGACGTAGGCCCCCAAAATCACCAGCATCAAGGCCAGGATCATGGATGTCACGATGATGCGGCTCAGCATGGCACGCAGCTCATTCAAGGTGCCCAGTTCATGCCCAACCACCAGTGTTTCGCCGCCGGATAATTTGGTGACACGGACATTGCCTTCGGACAAAGCGTCAATATGCTTGATTTGTACTTCCACCACTTGTCGTTCGGGCAGATCGTTCAGACCGGGGATTTCGCTGATATTACCAACCAGAGTGTGGTTGTATTCATCCATTAGCAAGTAGATCTCCTGCCCCGAGTCAATGCGGTCAGACAGGGTCAGTTCGATCATGCGCAGGATTTCGTCCCGCCCGCCGACTTCATAGGCAATGCTCAAGCGTTGGACGGCCACGTTGATTTGCCGCAGATGCTCGTCGCGCAAAGCCCCAAAGACCTGAACGTAGAAAAAACCGATTAAAAACAGCGTGGTAAAGATGGCCAGGATGCTGTAATTCAGGGTTAACCGGAAGGAGGTGGACTCCCACAGCCGTTTTATGAACTCAATCATCGCAGCGTTTTAGCTTGAAACCGTCAATGCTTTCTTTGTCGCTTAACACGTAGCCCCGGCCACGCACCGTATGGATCAGCGGCGTGGCACCTTCTTTATCCACCTTGCGTCGCAAACGGCTAACCAATACGTCGATGACATTGGATTGCGGGTCGAAGTTATAGCCCCACACTACTTCCAGCAACATGGTGCGGGTGACGATTTTGTGGCTGTTCATTAGCAGGTAAGACAGTAGCTTGATTTCGCGCGGCTGCAGTTCTAGCACCTCGTCACCACGGGAGATTTTCTGGTTGCGGATATTCATCACCAGATCATCGACTTGCAGGTTCTTGATTTCCGCGTTGTCGCTGCTGCGGCGTATCAAGGCGTGTAGTCGAGCGGCCAATTCCTGAAAGGAAAAAGGTTTGATTAAGTAATCGTCACCACCGGCTTTTAATCCATCCACTTTATCGTCTACACCAGATAAAGCACTTAATACCAGAACGGGAACTTTTTTCCCTAAAGATCGTAAGGTGAAAAGAATAGACAGGCCATCTACATTATTTGGAAGCATTCGATCCAGAATAATTACATCCCAGACCTCTTTCATGGCATTTTCTAAACCGGAGACACCATCGTGACTGGTAACGACTGAATATCCAAGCTCGGATAAGCCATTCACTAAGTAGCGAGCATTTTCTCGGTCATCTTCTATCAGTAAACAATTCCACATTGGCTGCCCCGGAGCTTGATGAATAGACTAAATAATCCATTCAGCGAATGAATGGATTGCAAAGCTTAATATTGAAAATTAGATGAATATGACAAAACGGTAATGTTTGATGTCAGAAAATAAAAATTTTGCCCATCTGAATAAGTTGGCTAGGCATCCTAGCGTATATCAATAATTAGTCAGCACATTATTCTAGTTAAAATTCCAAGGCTTGACGTGAGATATCCGCCTAGAAAAAAATACGTGCCCAGCCAAACTTGGCATGGGCACGTATTTCGATGCGAATCAATTCCTGTTGTTTGCCGCAATCAGGTCGGCGTCAGAGCTTAAAAGCGCAAGCGCACTAGGCCTTCTTTCGTGCCTTTGGCGGCATCTTCCCCGTTTTTAATCGTGGCGTAGACATCGCCGGTATTGGGGTCTAAGGCCAGGCTATTAGGGTGGGCCGGTAATTCGATGCTGTGCAGTTGTTGGCGGGTTTTGTTGTCATAGACCTCGACCGTACCAGCCCCCCGGGTAGTGACGTACAAGCGCTGGCGCTTCTCATCCAGCAGCAAATCCAAAGGAGCTTTGCCAGTAGGGATGCTGTGCTCTACCTGAGCGCTGACCGGGTCGATGACGACAACGCGATTGCCTTCACCGCGAATACGGTATTCCAGCTTGCCTGCATTTTTACGCATAGTGTTGGTACGTTCATCGCCAACATCGGTAGCCAGTAAGCGGCGTTGGCTTGAGTCAAATTCCAGATTAATCAGCTGGTCCGCAGCGACTTCTGCTTTTTGGGTGACGGCCAGACTGCCGGTATCCACGGTAAAGACTTGCCCTTGGAAGTTGGACACGTAAAGCTGATTGTCCGCCTCATTAAGCGCCGCGCCTCGGGCTACGTAACCGAAGCCAGGGATTTCTTTTTCCACTTTCATTGTGTCCAGGCTGATGACGTATAAAACGCTGTCCTGGAACCACAGGCCGGGGGCAAAGAGGCGATTGTGTTTTTTGTCCAAAACCAGCTCGCGCGGATAGTGGGTGTACAGTTCCATCTCTTTGCCGTTCGGGCCGATGCGTTTCACTTTTTTGGCCAGTTGGACGGTGTTCAGTACGGTCTTTTTCGCGGTGTCGATAACGGTAATCGAGCTGTCCACAGCATTGCCTACGTATAGACGGTCGGCGGCATCATCCAGTGTCAGGGCAAAGGCTTTGCGCTCCAGCGGCAGATGTCCTTTCACGGCCAGGGTTTGTGGGTCCAGAAAGTAGATGGCGCTAGGGGGGGAGCCTTCTTCAAAATTGCCTGCCGCGGCGACATACACCGTGTTGTGGCGGGCACTGAATGCAACTTGGTACAGGCCTTCGGCTAGAGTGACCCGCTCCACGAGGGGGGCGGCTTGCTGCGTGCTGGTGGCGACCGTCTCGGCTGATACCGTGCTGTTTTGTTGAGACTCAGGTGTGGCGCAGGCTGTCAGGAGAACAGCGGCGCAAAAAATGGCGGTGAGTTTAAAAGGGGAACGCTTCATGGGTAACTCCTTATGAAATCTACAGTTAATTGTTCAGCTGCGATGCTTGCGGCGGTCAAACAGGAGCAGGCCTGTAAACACCAAACCGCCTGCCATGCTGGTGTGGCCGCTATAAGCTACGAATCCAAATCCCCAGCCCATGGTCTGTGCGCAAACCAGCAGGGCAATAAGCAGGAGAATCCATCCTGCACAGCGCAAGAGCAGGGTGCGAGTTTTGGAGAGTTCTTTGTCGAACAGATCCATTTGATGGCGGTACATGGCCAGGGCCAGGCACAAGAAGCCGAACAGGCAGGGTAGGAAAATCAGGCCATGCGCCAGCAGGTCTATTTGGGAGGGGTTCATGGCTCTTGTCCCTGCCTATCAGGTGTATCTGGCTGGCTGGGTGTGTTGGGCTTTGCGCGAGGGGCAGCTTTATTTGAAGCTGTTTTAGCGGCCGCTTTGTTTTTGGCCTTATGGCGTGTGACGCGCCGCGCCATATAGGCATGCAGTACCGCAAATACCCACAAACTGATATCAAAGCTTGCGAATAGCCAATCTCTGGATTGCAGGCTGTTAAACAGGTGCCGATCTGTCAGGAAGATATTCAAGATAGGCAAGGCAGCCAGTAATAGCGTCGCCAGCCACAACAGTTCCAGCCACGCGCGTCGTGCCGGGCGCAGGCAAGTCCAGAGCAGGGTGATTGCCCAGACGATGAAAAAGCCATGCACTTCCCATTGAGCGCGTTGTGCCATATCCAGGGGCAGCAGCCGGTTCAGCCATAAGAAGCCGGTGACGGCGACAGACAGGCCTGCGATGCTGGCAATGTTCAGGCGCTCTACCATGGCAAAGCCAAAGTAGGGTTTGCTGGGGTCGGCGAGCTTGCTGCGTCGCTTCACGGTCCACAGCACCAACCCGGTACCGACCATGGCCGTCCCGGCCAGACTGATCAAAAAGTAAAGCCAGCGTGTCGCAATGTCGGCAAAGCGACCCAAGTGCAGGCCGTAAAGCACGCCTTGAGTGCTTGCCGCCGGGCCAGAGGACTCTTTGGCACTGATCAGTTCGCCGCTGACCCCGTCAAACAAAAGATACTGCGGGGTAATGGATATGCGCTGAGCTTGCTGACGGGCGACGGCAACGCGGGCATTGCTGTCATTGGCCAGATTCACTTGCACTGAACCCACACTGTTCTTGCCCCAACGCTCTTCTGCCTGCTGTACCAGATCGCTGATCGGGACCAGCGTGGCGGGCGTGCCCGATGGCTGGCCTGCGGGAAGGAAAAAACGCATCTCACTATTTACGGCGGCGCGATCTTGCATATTGGGCAGTTGCTGCATACCCCAAGGCATGTACAACAACATCAAGGTGATCAGGCCACTCCAGGTAATCATGAAATGAAAAGGCAGGCCAAAGACCGATAAGGCATTATGTGCGTCCAGCCAGGAGCGCTGGCCCTTGCCCCAACGGAAGGTGAAGAAGTCGATAAAGATCTTCTTGTGCGTAATCACCCCGCTGACAATGGCGATCAGCATGAACATGGCCGACAAGCCTGCAATCCAGCGTCCCCACAAGGGAGACATATAGTGCAGGTTGAAGTGAAAAGCGAAGAAGAAATCGCCGCCTTCGGTGTCCCGGATACTGAGTTTTTGGCCGCTGGCAGGATCAAAAATGGCTCGATCAAAGGCAGGGCGATGTGCGTCTGATCCCGGCGGCGTACGCCAGAAAGCACTGGCCAAGGGGTTGCGGCTGGTGGGCAAGGTCATCAGTACCAGAGGGGAGCCGGGATCTTGCGCAATAATCGTGTCCAGCACGCTCTGCGCCACTTGCTCGGCGGGCTGTTCAACCATGAGGTTCAGCTCCGGACGCATATAGCTGGAGAGCTCCTCACGGAAGTACGACACCGTGCCGGTCAGGAACATGGCGTACAGAATCCAGCCTACCAGTAGCCCTGTCCAAATATGGACGTTGGACATGATCTGGCGCACACTTTGAGGCTTGCTGACTTTGGGGCGTTTGGCGCTTGTGGCGGTGTCTGTCATCGCGCCGCCTCCATCCAACCTTGCGCCGCAATGGCAAGCAGGCAGAGCCCTGCGCTGATCGCCAGCCAGATCCAGGCTCGCGTGGCGGAACGTGCCAGAAACGCGCCCAAAGCAGTGGCTGTCCAGATGAGAAAGCTAAATTGCGCCCCCCATAGCACGGCTTCTGGTCGGGAGGTAGGCAGGGCCAAAGTTGCCACTGAAAATAAGGCCGACAACATATAGCCGCCCAGGCTGGCGGCCAAAATGCGTGAGAGCAGTGGTAGCTGAGCCCGCAGCTTGGACAGGCTCAGCGTTTGTAGAAACAAGTCTTTCATGAAAGCCCGTCTTAGAAGTCGATTTGCATCGACAGGCGATAGCTTCGAGGTGCACCAATGGAGGTAGAGCCATTCCAGACGCTGGACCAGTAACGCTTGTCGGTTGCGTTGATCACGTTGGCGCGGAAGGTGACTTTATTGCTGGCAATTTTGGTGCTGTAGCGCAGGCCCAGATCTAGACGGGTCCAGCTCGGTATTTTTTGGGTGTTTTGGGTATCTACCCACTGCGAACCTGAATGCATGGCCGATGCCGACAGGGTCAGATTGCGATTCCAGATGGTGTCCCACTCCAGGCCCAGGGATGAGTTCCAACGCGGCACGCCTATGGCTTGTTTGCCGTTCAGCAAACCACCATTGGTTTTAGTGGAAACGGCATCGGTGTAGACCACGCCACCCAGAATGCGCAGTCCGGGGTTCAGCTCGCCCGCAATCGTCCATTCAATCCCGCGGTTGCGTTGCTCGCCATCAGGTTTGTAGGTATTGGTGGCTTCGTTCTTGGTCATGCTGGGCTTGGCGATCTGAAACAAGCTCACGGTGTTCAGCACGGTGTCGTTGTCCCATTTCACGCCCACTTCGTATTGCTTGGTTTTGTAGGGGGAGAAAACTTCCCCAAAGTTGGCGGCCGAGGCATCCGAAACAGAGCCTCCTTGGGACAGGCCCTCGATGTAGTTCGCATACAGGGAGACAGGGGCATCCCAGGGTTTGATGACCAGAGCAATGGCAGGGGTCAAAGCGTGCTCGTCATAGCGGTCGGTAACGGCACCGCTGGCATTAAAGCCTTTTTGTTGGACACGCTGAAACCGCATGCCTGCCGTCAGCAGCAGGCGATCATCAAAGGCTGACAAGGTGTCTGCCAGCGCCAGGCTGCTCAAGGTGGTTTTGCCGGTTTTGTAGACGGCAGGTTCGTCGACATCCAAAGGTGGGGCCGGGTCATACAAGTTCGAGGCCCAGGCTTTGGACGCTGCGGTTGCACCAGACTCCTGGGTAATCATATTGGCGCTCAACACCACATGGTGAGCAATAGAGCCGGTGGAGAATTCGCCGCGTGTGCCCATCTCCAGCGCATTCACATCAAAGTAGTTTTTGATATTCATGCCCAGAGCGGTGTAGTCGCCGTTTTCTTTGGCACGTTGACCAAAGGCATTGTTCAGATAGCCTGAGCCTTTCTGGTTCTTGGTCCCGCCCATGACAAAGGCTGTCCAGTTGTCTGTAATATCAAACTCGGCCGAGCCGATGATGGCTTTGCTGGCGGAGTTGCTATAGGCATTGGGCAGCGTGTTGGTTTTCGGATTAGGGGGAGCCGGAAATTCGCCGAGTGCAAAGCTGGTCAGAAAAGGCGCGCCACCGCGCTGTTTTTCATTGATGTCATACAGATCCAGCGAGGCGCGCAGACGGTCGCCTTGATAGTCCAGGGCGATAGCTCCCAGGCTGCGGTTTTCGCGTTGACCGTGCACGTCCAGATTGCCGTCGGCCTTGACGCCGTTAATGCGTACACCGAATTTGTCGTCCTCGCCAAAGCGACGGCCAAAGTCGATGTGACCGCCCACATTGTTGTGGGACTTCAAGGTGGTGGTGAAACGGGTGATAGGGTCGGCGGTAGCCCGTTTAGGCACCAGATTAACGACGCCGCCCACGGATCCGCTTAAAGACATGCCGCTTAACAAAGCGCCTGGCCCTTTCAGGACTTCAACACGCTCCAGCAGCTCGGTAGAGGTGCGGTTATGGGGGACCAGACCGAACAGACCATTCCAGGCCAGTTCATGGCTTTGCGTCCAGAAGCCGCGTACATAAGTGTGTTCGCCCAAACCGCCTTGGGGGAAGACGCTGCGCACTGAAGGGTCGTGGCGCAGCACTTCAGCCACCGAGGTGGCCTGTTGGTTTTCAATGTATTCAGAGGTAAAGCTGGTGGTGCTGAAGGGCGTGTCCATCACGTCCTTATTGCCCAGCATACCCACACGGCTGCCCGAGGCGATTTGCCCACCGGCGTAAGCCGCAGGCGCTTCGGAGCTGGAGCCCACTACGGTGACGGCGCTTAAGGTAGTCAGACTGGCGCTGTCAGCGCTGGCGGCAAGCAAGGTAAAGACCTTATTGCCCGAGGCCAGTATTTGAATCCTTGAACCCGCCAGAATACGCTCCAGAGCGTCATGCGGGGTGTAGTTGCCGGAGATCGGCTGGGAGGTTTTACCTTCCACCAAGGTATCGGAGAACAGCAACTGACTGCCGGACTGGCGCGAGAAGTTCCGCAATGCAGAGGACAGGGATTGGGCTGGGATATTGAACGATTGGGCCGCTTCCTGAGCATGGGCAGGGCTGGCCATAGCCAACACGCTGATAGAACTTGCCAGCAAGGTACTGAGCAAGCCGGGCTTAAGGGTAAAGCAGGCCTGGCTGGCAGACGCAGGGCGGCAGGCGCTCAGGGCCAGACACCATTGGCGAAATGACTTCATGAAGGTCTCAACTATCAAAATCAACGATATAGCGGGCCGCAGCAGGGCAGGCACGCATTCCTGTTTTGTAGAGCGCTAGTAGCGGCAGGGGAGGCACAGGCCGTCACTTCGCAAGAGATCAATGCTCTAGCGCGTCGTACAGGAAGGGGGAGTTGAGTTCAAAGCCATGGATAGAGTCAGCCAAATAGATAATAAGCAGCGCGCTTTGCAGGGAGACGACGCGGCTGGCGTGTCTGCCCAGCAAAGCGGACTGATAGCCTGAAAAAGCAGGCCATATCTATAAAGATGACTTTCGGACAAAGTAGGCTACAAAAAGGCCGGCCTAAACTGTAAATATTTGTATCTACTTACCCGAGATTCGATAAACGTTGCCATCCAGGTTCTCAACGCGAACGGGCAACAATTGAGGCAAAGCATCCAGAAAGTCAGTGGGACGCTGGGTATTGGCAAACCCGGAAACCGGGTAGGGGCGAATCTGCGTGCCAATCAGTTCAATCGGCTGCGTCATATAGCTTTGCAGTTCATCAATGACTTCATGCAGTGGCGTGCGTTTGAAAATCAGCTGACCACTTTGCCAGGCTCCGGCCCGATCCGGGGTGCTGGGGCTGGTTTTTTGCAGCCCGGTATCGAGGTTGATACGCAAGGCGTCACCAGCGCTCAAGGTCGTGCTGTAGTTTTCGCGATCCCCGGTGCTGTTTACATTGACGACACCTTCGCGCACGCTGACATAGACCCAAGAAGGGGCCAGGCGCACATTAAAGGCCGTGCCAATCACCCGTACTTGGGTGTTCGCACTTTTGACCACAAAGTGATGATTGCCTTGTGGTGCAACCTTAAAGAAAGCCTCGCCCTGCAGCAGTTTCAGCGTACGTTCTTGCGGGGTGTATTGAACATCCAGCGTACTGTTCTGGTTCAAGCTGACCACACTGCCATCAGGCAAGGTGATATCTCGCTGCTCGGCCTGCGCGGTTTGGACATGCTGAGTGTATTGCGGGCTGTGCTGATACCAATACCAAGAGCCCACACCTACAGCCACACAGAATGTCAGGGCGCCGCCCAGGACGGCTTGCCAAGGCAGGCCCAGACGATCGCGCCAACCTGCTTTGGGTCGGTGAGCCCTTGTATGTGATGGTGCTGCGGGGGCCGTCAAGCTAGCCGCATCAGAGGCGTCACCGATCGCAGAGGCAGGGCGTTCGATGCGTTCAAACGCCTGCCAGGTCAGGCTGATTTCTTCGTAGGCTTGATGATGGCGCGGGTCTTGCTGCAACCACTGCTCAAAGGTGATCTTGTCTTGTTCCGTCCAATGCTGGCTGTCTTGCTGACGCGTGAACCAGTCAGAGGCTGCTTCATAGAATAGAGCGACGGATGGATCATTATTCATCGTCGGTTTCCTTGGAAGAGAGCATAGACAGGGCGTGTTCGACAGAGTAGTCCATCCGCAGACGGCAATAGGCGACAGTTCTGGATATATATCGGCTGACCAGGGCGCGGGAAATATTCAATTTCAGGGCGATTTGTTCGTAAGTCAGGTGGTCGAAGCGGTGCAGGGAAAAGGCCTCGCGTTGCAGCTCGGGCAGCTCTTGCAAGGCTTGTTCAATACGGTTTAAACACTGCAAATGTTCCGTGCGTTGCTCGGGGTTGCTGGCGCTTAAGGTGCTGGGGGCTTCATTGTCCTGTGTTTCATCATCCAGTGATAGCACGACCGGGCCGCGGCTTTGTTTATTGCCGGTCTCGCGCATGATATTGATGGCAATCTGTGTCAGATACGCCTTGGTATTGTCCGGAGCCTGGGTGTTGCGGGAAGCGGACCAGCGCGCAAAGGATTCCTGCGTAACATCTTCAGCATCGGCGTCATTACCCAGCTTGCGCTTCAAGAAACGAAATAAAGGCAGGCGCAACTTTAAATACGCCTGCTCCAGCAGTTCATCACGTGTGCTCATGAGTGAGTCAGCACAGGCGCGTCGTCCGCTGGGATACAGACGTTTCCAGAGTGTGAGACGGTTGAGAAAGGCAAAGCGGCAAGAACAATCATAGGGGGCAAACAGCCGTGCAGGACGAAGACAGGAATGCATAATAGCAATTATTCTCATTTACTACATTGCTGAGTTGCTGCGTATGGACTTGGATCCTATCGGTATCGGTGAGTCGTTCTGTGTCTGTAGTGTCGTGAACACGTATCAAAGCTGATTACGGTAATTAGCTGGAGTCTGGCCAAAACTGCGTCGGAACAGGCTGATAAAGGCGCTGGGGCTCGAATAACCTAAGTCGTAAGCAATGTTGGCGACGGGGACGCCGGCGGCCAGCATCTCCAGGGAACGCATCAATCGGGCGCGTTGACGCCAGGCGGTGAAGTTAAACCCTGTCTCGGTCACAAAGCGGCGGCTTAGCGTGCGTTGGCTGACGGCTGCCCAGTCGGCCCACTGCTCCATGCCCTTATTGTCGCTGGGGTCTGCAATCAGGGCTCGGGCAATCCGTTGCAGCCGTGGATCCTGAGGCAGCGGCAGGCCAAATGGTTCAATCGGTAGATCACGGATTTCATCCAAGATGACGGCGGCGATATGAGCCTGGGCGTCGGGCAAGGGGACGGCGGGGATCAAGTCCCAGGAGCAGGCGCGCAGCACGGCTTCACGCAGCAAGCCCGAGGTACGCAAGGTGCAAGCTTGCTGCGGTAAATCCGCGCAGGCAGCTTCGTCTACATAGACACTCCAGCCATGAAACGGGCCGTGCGACTGGCCCGAGTGCAGGGTATTTGGCGGCAGCCAGACAGCATGAATAGCAGGCACGATCCAAACCGCATCCTCCACCCCCACGGAGAGTAGGCCGCGTAGCGAGCCAAACAATTGTCCGCGAGCATGTTGATGGACCCGGGAAGACAGCTCTGAGTCGTGGTTGCCCGTTACCGCAAACAGAACGGGATGTGCGGGGAAGTCCAGAAACTCGTGCAAGCCGATCTTGCGTTCTTTCATGGCCTTATTTTGATATTTATTGACCGATGAAGTATACAGCCGCCAAAACCTTTCTGCCTACACTGAAAGCCCTGATGAATAAAGGAGCTACTGATGCAAGCACAAGACATTCTCCCTGACCATGCCAATGACGTTCAGATTGACGGCACCACGATCCGCAAAGGAACGGTGGGTGCGTTTTTGCATAATGCAGCGGTGCTGCGCCAAGCGGATGTCAGCGACGCTCAACGCCAGCATGCCTTGAACGATATTCTGGCCGCCTTGCCCGCTTTAAAAGCGCTGGGCTTGTTCGATACGCTGGAAATCCGCGACCCTCAACTGCGTGATTTTGTGGAGTCCCGGCTGTGATGAGAAATGATGGCGCAACGGTCCGACCGTATTTATTGCGCGATACCGCTTGGCTCTATGTGCCTAGTGGTTTGATGCATGCCTTCGGGCGTGCCCCAAGTGTGGGTGCCCGTCGCTTTGACGCAGGCTGTCTTTATTGATAGCAAGGAGAACGTCATGCAAGTGGATGATACCCAGTTCCCATTGGTGTTTTTAAGAGAACACGAGCAGGAACACACGTCGCAACAGACCCAAGATCAACTGGAGGCTTTGTTGAACCGGGGCCAGCGCTTTGTCTTGTTGACCGAGCGTCTGGGTGGTGAAGATCGTAACCAGGAAGAAAGCCACGAGGATCGCAAGCAGCGGGCTTTGTTTTTCAAGCACAACAAGCAACGCTTGAAGGATTTATGCGCCGGTATGGTCGTGATTACGCAAGGACGAGCCATTCCGGCGGCAGCCCGTTTAGCGCAACATACCTTGGGGCGAGTGCTTGGACTACGTTTTGCCTTTGTCTTTGACGAAGGGGAGGCACGTGTGGAGGCCAGCCGTTTCTTGACGCCTTAAACAGCGTATCTGTTTCTCTGTTAAGTCGATTTTGTAGCGTGAAGGCGGCCTTTTTGTTCGTGAGTGAAAGCAAAATTTTTTTTGACTTGATCGTAGTGCTTGTCAGATTTTAGTGTCCAAGGACGAATTTATCTATAAAATATACATCGTATATATAAAGGGTAGATGATGAGCACTGCACACGTTTTCATTGGCATCAGTCTGGATGGATTCATCGCGAAACCGGATGGTGATATCGCCTGGTTGCTGGAACGCAGTGATCCTGCCGAGGACCATGGCTATTCTGCTTTTATTGCCGACAAAGATGCGGTCGTCATGGGGCGCGGGACGTACGAAAAAGTCCTGTCTTTTGACGTCTGGCCTTACGACTTGCCGCTGGTGGTCTTGTCCAAACAGTTAGCCGACACCCCCGTTCCTGAATACTTGCAAGGTAAAGTCCGCTTCTCCAAACAGACACCCGAACAAGTGATGGAGCAACTGGCGGCGGAAAATCGGCAACGTATCTATGTGGATGGCGGCCAAATTATCCAGTCCTTTTTACGTGCAGGTTTGGTTCACGACATGATTCTGTCCACCATGCCTGTTCTGATCGGTGAAGGTCGCAGCTTGTTTGGCAGTGTGAATCAGGAGATGGACTGGAGCTTGGTTTCCAGCCAGAGCTTTCCTTCCGGTTTAGTGCAGTCTCGCTATCAGCGTAAATCATGAGTCGTGGACGAGGGCGTCCGGCGGGGGGAACTGGCTTGACGCTGAAGGACATTTTGACTGCCGGGCTGGCGCTGCTGGACGAGGGCGGCGAGCAAGGCTTGAGCATGCGGGCTTTGGCGTCCCGTCTGGGCGTCACTCCCATGAGCCTGTATAACCACGTGCCAGACAGAGCGGGTTTGCTGCGTGCTTTGTCGGATCGGGTGTATGCCCAGGTGCTGGACGGGGTGGATCAGGAGCAAGACAGGCAGGCCGAGCTGCGGATGATCTTGCTACGCTACCACCAGGCCGTTTGCCGTCATCCTAATCTGACTTTGGCAATTTTTGCAGTACCCGAAGCCTTGGCGGGGGTAACTCGAGAGATTACAGATCGTTTGCGCCTGCTGTTAGCATCCATCACCCCGGAAGCGGAGCTATGGCTGACTATTTTGGTCGATCATGTCCACGGTTGCGGGCTGCCAGTGTCTGCTACGGCGGATGGGCAGAGTCTGGAGGGGCTGTATCAGCAGGCTCTGGATAAGCTGTTAACGTGTCTGTCGGTGCATTAGAACGGCTAGTGCGGCCCGTATCTTTACTGCGCGATAGGGGCTGCAAGTATCCCTCCGCCATTGGTGCTTTTATAGATGGCTGGACGTGCACTAGGGTCAAGGTTGATGAACTCATATCAGGCGAGCAGATCAGTGTGCTGTGATCAGGGTGTGGGAGTTTGAAGCTCTAAGGTGGTGTCCAGACGAATGCGTTCGAAGTCTGAAATCAGCACCTGAATCCGAATGTCCCAGCTGGCAAGATGAGGCAGCTCTATAGGGTTGATCTCCCATTGATGTGGCGACTGGGGATGGGCGGGGAAGGTAATGGATTCGACACCGGCTTGTGGATTGGTAAAGATCACCTCAACTTCTTGTGCCTTTAAGGGGCTGAAATCGGGCTCAAATAATGAGAGTTTCAGTGTGGCCGCCTGCGGTGGACTGGCCGGGGTATAAACCAGATCCGCCATGCCCGCATCCGTATGGATATGAGCAGAAATGCTAGGTGTGGGAACTTGTGCCAATGCGCGTGGTGGCGGCGTAAAACGCCACAACGTCAGAACCGCCAGAATCAGCACCACCAGCAGGTATTCCATTTTGACGATGCGCAGCATGCGAGACCGGGCCTCGGATTGCTGATTCAGCACTGCCCGGCTTAGGCGGTAGCGGTTGTAAGCCCCTAATCCCAACAGTAAAGTGACCAACAGCAGTTTGACGCTTAGAACCTGTCCGTACGCGCTTTGCCATAGAGACGAGACTTGGTCGAATTGAACATAAATCAGTGTGGCACCACTGCCTAGCAATAGGACTAAAGCGGCTGGAATCAGGCGCGAGAACCGGGCTAGTAATTGGGATTCTTGGCCCCGCTTTAGTGCAAAAGCCAAAGGCAGCAAAGCTCCAATCCACAGCGTTAAGGCGATGATATGCAACCAGACGCTGGGCCGAGCCAGCCAGACCGGCTCGGCTGTGCTGGCATGGCCACTGGCCGCCAAAGAGCCACCCAATAAGAACAGTGCCAAGATCGCCAGTAGGGTGTAGCTGAGCCGATGAGTCATTTTCCAGGATAGAGCCGCACAGAGCACGGCAAGCCAAGCCAATACCGCAGCAAGCCCCATCGACGTTGTGGCAGCCGTTTTCCAGACTATGCTGTTGAACAAAGCCGATAACGGTAAATCCAGAGCATCTACGCCCACTAGTCCCAGGTTCAGTAAAACGGCCCCTGCACCCAAGGCTAAAGCAGAGAGGACGAATCGGCTTGCTGGCGCGGGTAGTGTGCCTGTGGACGGAATCTGGGATCTATAAACCGTCCAAGCTATGCCGGTAAATAGCCCCAGATAGCCCAAAAGACGGGCCAGCCAGATCACGCTATTTCTGAGCGGATCGCCGCTACGCTTATCCACCGTTTGGGCGCTGGGCATACCGAGGGAAAAGGTCAGTGTGCCACCAACGGGATGGCCATCGGCCGAGATGACCCGCCAGCTGACTCCGTAGGTGCCGTGCTCGTCCAAGGCAGGCAGGGCCAGTTCCAATGCATTGTTCTGTGTTAGAGGCTCTTTTAAATCTTCGGTTGAGCCATCGGGCCGGATCAGCTTCATGACTAGCGGCGATATCGACTCGTTAAAGCTCAAGGTGACGTTGTGGGGAGCGTCCTGCAAGACAGCACTGCTATTGGGCGTGCTGGCAATTAAGGATGCATGGGCGTAAAGCCGGGGAGCCCAGACCAGCAAGATGAAGGTCATCAACACGATGATCAGTCTGGGCAAGCTGGTGGACAGGGGAGCGCGACGCATGATCTGCGTTTGCATAAGGTTTCCTTCAGGTGGATGCGCGCCAAAGACGCGCATCCGTGGCCTGTACGGTTAAGGCTTGGGCAGCAATTGCACGCTGGGGGCGGGTGCATCCGAATGGTCTGCCGCGTCTTTTTTATTGGTAGCGGCTTGGTCTATCCAGCGCTCTACGCCTTGTTCACACTCTTGGATGACCGGGAAATACAGTGTGCTGTCGGGCTGGAGTTCGTCGCTTAGATAGCTGATGAACACGAACTCGTCGTAGTGCTCGTCCTGCAAGGGACCACCGGCCCAGACCACTTCCTGAACGCCCGAACTGACCTTGGCCCCCCAGCGGGTGTAGGGCTGTTTGTAGTCGCCTTTCACCGTTTCCAGGGTCCAGCCTGCTTTGGGCTGCGGCTTGATACCGACCACACCTTCAGGAATTCGGACGCGGATTTTAGTAGTGGCAGAGCCCTTGCAGCCATGCGGTACAGTCAGAACAGCCTTGTAGCTGCTGCCTACCGGGGCTTGCTTGGTTTGCAAAGAAACGTGTGCAAGGGCAGAAGAAGTGAACAGAACAGCAGCCATGCCCAGAACGGCACGGAAAGAGGGAGCAGAAATCGACATGAAAAACCTCGGCGAGATAGAAAAAACAGGGGCCGTCAGGGACGGCTATCCGGACGTATCAAGCGAGGTGGGGGGGCGGGGCGCGTGAGCCTAAAGGTGGGCCCCGAGCAGGAGGCGTAGACCAGGTCTGCTGGATTTCGGCCAGCAAAACAGGTCGATACGCAATCAGGCTGATCAGGGCTGGGACATCCTGCGTAGGCAATAAGGCGGACGAAGCCGCAATGCCAAATGGACAATCTTGCGGGTTTGGGTGGTGATCGGAGTCCTGCTGTGTATCGTGGCCCAGCAGATCAATCCAGAGCGTACTGGCCGGATTGCCCGCCGTACAGAAGGTAATGGCAAAGCCATTATCTTGTGCCGAGCGGGTCGGCATATAGCCTGCCGGGATAATGGCGCGACAGACGTAGGCCAGCAGAGCCAGGCAAAACAGAAGTTGCCAGACTCGGATTTCGCGACGAACGAAACGGGGACCTAGGGCGTGCATGCGAAAAAGTATATTACAAAACTGGCTGCTGCCTGATGAGGGATTAAGTCCTTATATGGGGCCTAATCGTAGTGAGGCTGGGCCTTGTAAACTCAGGTTTTAATGCCTTGAATCGTTGCTACAGCGACTTGAGTTGCCAGGGTCAAGGGCTGCGGCAGTGTGTCCAGGTCAAACCAGTTCATATCGCTGTGTTTTTCAGGTTCCTGTATGACTGGCTGACCGGTAAAGGATTTGACCAGGTAGACCGGAGCCACCCAGTGTTCGGCCCGATCCGCGTCTATCTGGTCCACATTGACTAGCAGCTCCAGCTTGTCCAGGTGCAAACCCACTTCTTCAGCAATTTCCCGTTTTACGGCTTGTTCCAGAGTTTCCATCCAATCCACCTTGCCGCCGGGTATGCCCCAGTGCCCGGCTTCTGGCGCACGCACCCGCTGGAGCAGCAGGATTTGGCCGTTTTGCATAATGACTGCACCGCAGCCTACTCGAATGATTTCGTCCATTTTTTATATCTCGGGCTTAAAAAAGGGGAGCTAGGGCAAGGACTGATTGTTTCGTCGCCCATAAAAAAACCACGAACACAGTGCGCGGTTTTTGTCATGCTGAGACAGGCAGAATACCGCTTAAGGAAAGCCAGCACATTGCCCTATAAAGGCCGGCCGTGCGGCCACGCGATGATAATAGTCCTGAGCAGCTTCAAACACCGGGCGGTCAAAGGGTGTATTTAACCAACGGTGAATGGACAGACCCAGAATGATGTCAGCCAAGCTGAAATCCGGACCTGTGGCATAGGTGGGTGTCTGTTCCAGCCGCGTATTCAAAATGGACATGGCGCGTGTCCAGGCGGTCAAGGACGTCTGGATTTGTTCTGCGTCCTGGTGCTTAGGAGATTGCCGGGACAAGCTCCAAAAAGCGTAGGTCCATACTGGGCTCAGTTCGCTGGCCTGCCAGTCCAGCCATTGATCCACCTGGGCGCGTTGCCAGGCATCTTGCGGATACAAAGTGTGGGAGCCCTGGCGATTAGCCAGGTAACGCATGATGGTATTGGACTCCCACAAGACCCGATCCCCATCCAGCAAGACAGGGATTTTGGCATTGGGATTCAGCGCCCGGAACTCGTCCGTATTGACGTCTCTAAAACCCATGCCCCAATCTTGCCGCTCAAATTCCAGATTCAGTTCCGCGCAGGTCCACATGACTTTGCGCACATTGATGGAGGACTGTCTGCCAAGAATAGTTAGCATGATGGGGCTTTCCAATGGTGTTTATTTGCTGGTGGGCAGCAGCTCGGTGCGTCGCTCAATAATGCGCGAGATCAGGCCATATTCAATGGCTTCCTCGGCACCCATCCATTTGTCGCGCTCGATATCATCACGCACACGTTCAATGGGCTGACCCGTTTCGCGCGCGATAACTTGGGCGATACGCTCGCGAGCCTTCATGATTTCTTGAGCTTGAATAGCCATATCGCTGGCCTGACCACCGGCGCCACCGCTGGGCTGGTGAATCAGAAAGCGGGTCTGCGGCAGGCAAACACGGCGTTCGCGGGCAGCACCCAGAAACAGGTGAGTGGCCGCACTGCCCACCCAGCCCGTACCTACCATGGTGACGGGCGAGGCGATGAAACGGACCACATCATGGATGGCGTCGCCCGATTCCAGGTGGCCTCCGGGCGAGGACACGATCATGGTGATGGGGGCGTCGGACTCGGCATCCAGTGCCAGCAGCTTGCGCACGGTCTCCGAGGCGAGCTTATCCGTGATGGTGCCAAAGACCAGCACAGTACGGGCGCGGAAGGCTTTTTCTTCCAGAAAGGCGCTGTCTTGCGGGCTGGTATCAGAGCGAGTTTCTTTTTCTTGGCCAAGCATGAGGAGAGACTCCAAGGGATAAGTGTTCTGTCTGCTAAGGAAAATCGATTGCTCGACTATATCCCGGCTTATGGTCAACCGGGCTTTCACTTGGCAAATTTTGTGGTTTTTTTTGTCCGGTCTTGGGGAGAACAAGACCGTGTAGTCCTGACTCCCGGATCAGCTTCACAGGAACGGGCGTATCCATAAGGAGTGGCTGGGCGTTGAGCCCTCGCACAGAACGGTGGCAGTGTTATTGGAGCCCCTTTTCTTACAGGCAACCCAGCGTTCGCTTTTATTAAAAAGAGATACCTGTCAGATCTCCTGTCGGCTTAAGCGTTGGAGGCTTAAAAGGAGCAGCAGCAGACAAGCCGCTAAAGCAAGTGGGGCGCTATCTTAAAAACGTTTTTCCAGTTTCAGCGCGACTTCGGTTTGCTTGTATTTGAAGGCCCAGTCGATATTGCTGTTGTTGAAGGTGTGCTTCACATACAGATTGGGCGTAATGCCTTTGAACGCAAAGCGTGGCATGCCCACGTTCAGGATATAAATCTGTTGGCGGTCCTTGCGCAGCCCGCCCAAGAACAAGTCTTCGGCATCGTGTCGAGTCTGCCGGTACAGGGCCGTGGCGTTGATGTTGAAACCCGCATCAAAGGCTCTGTAAATTCCCAGGTTCGCCATATAACTGCGGCTTTGTGCCGTTTGCTGAGACTGCAGATTCCGGGTGTAATTCAGGCCCCCGTAGACCACGGTTTTGGCATCGATCAGATAAGAGCCGTACAAGCCTATCTGGTTCTCTTTAGTGCCTTCAAAGTACTGCCGTAAATCGCCTTTGTAGGACAGGCTCTTGTGCTGGGCATTCACGCCTACTTGCAGCCGGTCGCTAAGATTGTGCTTCCAGTCCACGCGCCCACCCCAGGACTGATAGCTGGTGCGACGGTTGGTGTAATTGTTCTCGAACAGGGGCGTAATCGACAGGTCGTTTTTGGCGTCCTGATAGTTGTAGCCCGCGTAAAGAATGCTGGTGTTGTCGCTGTAGTAGGTCGCCTTGGGCTCGGCTTCTTTGTGCTTGTCGTACAGATTGCCGTAGCTGATGCCGCGCACCAGCAGATTATGGTTGCCACTTAGCTGGAAACGTCGATTCAAGGTCAGGTCGTAGACCATGGCTGTGGATTTGATCGGGTCCGGCATCTTGCGCACCGACGGGAAGCACCCAAAGAAATAGCAAGTGAAGAAGGTGTCTTCCTGGCCGTTTTCTTTATTGATATTGCTGTTGTAGCCCAGGCCAATCGAGGCAGAACCGTGCCAGGCATTGCGGTCTTGCAGGGCACCTTGAAAGCCTTCAATGACGGGTCGTACTTCTTCTGGAATACCGGCAGAGGAAATCTGGCTGAACAGTTCTTTGGCTTCGCTGGATTGATAGTCCTCGAACAGTACGCGGGCCAGCTCCAGCTTGGCGCGCATCATGTTCGGATCACTTTCCTGAGCCTCGCGTAGTTTGCGGATAGCCAGACCGTGATCGCCCTTGCTGCGAGCCACCATGCCTTGTGCCATCTGCACCAAAGCAGGGTTGTGGCCGGGCAGCTCTTGATACTTTTCTACAAACTGATCCACCTTGGCCCACTGCTGCAGATTGATGGCGACATAAATGGCCGGTTCCAGATCGGTTAGCGTGGCATCGACGCTGTAGGTCGTGCCGTTGATGGTGATCAGGGCCGACGGGTCCACATCGGGCGGGGTTTCTTCCACTAAATGGGAGCGTTCGCGTTCGTTCAAGTTGCGGTCGATTTGATTCAGAAGTCGGCGCGTATCGTCGTCGTTGGCTTGCACCGCGCTGGATGCCATGGCCAGCAGCAGGCACAAAAGGGGAAGGGCTCGCCCATGCATGAATGAAAACCTTGCAAGAAAAAGGGGAGATGGACGCGGGGTCCAGAGAGAAAGGGGATCGAGCCTGTCGATCCCTTTTTTCTTATGGCAACACTAGGGTGTTGTCAGATAGCCGTTATTAGCGGGCACCGCCGAAGGCCATGTCTTTGGCACCGTTGGCTGGGTTGTAGTAAATACCTGCCAAGGCTTCTGCTTGGGAACCGTAGAATTGGCCTCGAATTTTCGAGGAATCACTAAAGTCTTGTGCAAATTGGCCATTGGAAGCAATGGAGGTGCCGTTGAAGTTCACACCACCGACAGAGCCAGCCAATGTACCGCTACCACCGCCGTAGTTAGCTGTCAAAACGCCGCTAAATACACCGCCTTGAGTGCCCGGATTGTATTTGCGTACGGCTACAACGTTGTATTCAGCATTGACCAGAGCAGGCATCGCAGTGGTTGGATTTTCACCTGTGTAGAACACAGTGCGATCTGCGCTGTTCATGTTCAAGTCGGTGCTGCTGCCTTGGCTAGGGCTAGCGACGCGAGGAGCCCATTCACCAAAATACACTTCTTGACCAGAAACTTTTGCCACGACTTCACCGCCGAAGTGTGGGTAGCCAGTCAGGGGGTTGTTCATTTGACGATAAGCGTAGATTTGGGTGCCTGCACCAGTACCGCTGCTAATAGTGTGACGCCAAGTTTCCGAGATTTTCGTGCCAGCAGGCATTTCAATATAGCCATGGCCGTCTGCATTGCCTAATACCTGGTTTGTCTGCCAAATGGGACCGCTCTTGAAGCTGACCACACCCGACTGATCGGCTGGGTTCGCAGTGTAGGGATCGGTGCCGGGCATGGAGATACCTGCTTCGCCGATGGCCATCATCGTGGAGGGTTTGTCAGCAACGACAAAACCTTTGGAAGCGCCACCTGCAACGGGGGCGGCGAAGCTGCTGGTGGAGGCCAGCAGGAAAGCCGAAACAATAGCCAGTTTTTGTACATTCAGACTTGCTTTCATTACGAACTCCATTAAGTGAAGAAAAAGGGCGTTTTTACGAAAACGACCAAAAACCGATTAACTTAAAAACGTGCTGTCATACCGACGCGCACTGTTCGTCCAGGGGCCGGAATAGAGGTGCGGGCCATGGGGTCCAGGTAGTACTGATTGGTTAGATTGCTGATCGCCACGTCTACATTCAGGTTCTTCTGCACCTGATAGCTGGCGTAGGCATCAAAGACCAGGATCGGGTTCCAGTAGTTGGCTCGGTTATAGGCCCAGCCCATAGCTCCAAAGGCACCCTCATCTTTGTTTTTGGCTGCACTGTGATAAACGGCGCGTGCGCCCAGCAATAGTTTCTTTTCTAGGAGACGAGCACCTACATCCAGATTCAGTGAGTACTGGGGTTGTAGGCTGGTTCTGGCAAAAGTGCGAGGGAAGCCTCCATCTACGCAGCTAGGTACGTTGCCACTACCTGCGGCTCCAGGAATGGGGTTAAAGGTTTGTGCGTAGTCGTGGTCGCACAGTTGCTGTTTCAGGCGATACGTACCACCAAAATTGGCAAAGTATTTACCGTTATCCACCCGAGCTTGTAGTTCAATGCCGGACATCTTTTTCTCGGCAAATTGCACGACATTGAAGTCCCAGTCCCGGTCTATATAGTCTTTGATGCGGTTATTGAAGTAGTTGATCCTGATGTCTGCGTAGTCCAGGTTGGGAAAGTAGCTGCTCAGGTTATGGGCATAGCCGATCTCCCAGTTGTAGGCGTGTTCTGGACTGATAGCGACACCTGTGGAGCTTTTGCTGCTGCCTGCCATTGCCATCGAGGACTCAAACAGACTAGGGAAGCGGACAAACTCGTTGTACCGTGCATAGACACGGATATCGTCTGTGATAAAGGCAGTCAGCCCAAGATGGGGAACCCAAGCGTGATCTTTTTGCTTTTTGGGCTCTTCCCATTTATTCGGTATTTCAGACTCATCTTGATAAACAGGCTTTCGGTTGGAATTCGATGCAATATATTTATCCACCGTGCCTTTTTGGCCCTGGGCACCGGTGACCTTCTCACTTGTATCGATTTCGCCATTCGTGAAGGGGTTGTTTGCAGTAAAACCGGTATGTGATTGGCCAGATGGTACAAAAACTGATTCGTCGATGTAGCGGTACCCGTTGACCTTCCCTCGTTGCAGTTGGTCACCCATAAAATCCTCAGGGGTCAAGAGGGGGCCATCAACAAAACTGGGGTCAAAGTCATACCAGGTTTGCCAGTCTTCTTTGTATTTTTCATAGGCTGGCGTCAAGCTTTGAATAATCTTGTTCTCATACGCGTTCGCCTCTTGGTCCGTCATCAAACGCTGTACTTGATAGTTGTAGCCAGTTAGAGCGGGTTGAATAGCCCAATCCTTATGTTGTTGACTACGCATCTCGGCCAGCTTGTCGTCATACGACCAGTAATCGCTGTAACGAGCGCCTGCATTCACCTGCAACCAGTCGATAGGGCGCCAGTCAAAATTAAAACCAAAGTTCCATTGCTGGCGTGTGCCTGAACGCGGTCCCATGTGATTCACGCCCCAGTTCAGTTCAGTCAGGTGCGCGAGCTTTTCCGAAGCATCATGTTGTTTTAGCTTTTCGCGCGTAAAGTCCGCTTGCAAGCTCAAGTCCAGAGTAGGGTGCAAGGCCATTTCATTGCTCAGGTTCAAGCCTGTGCGACGGTGGTCAGTAATTTGCAAGGCACGGGGCACAATGTTGAAACGACCATCTGCATTGGATTCTTTATCCGGTGGAGTCGTTGGGACCTTGGCGCACATGGGCAGATCTCTGCCCAGGATGTGGCAATCCGTATAGTCATCCCATGCGCTATCCCGACCATTCCACCCGTCGCCTTGAGTGCCATAAATAACGTCACCGTTCTGATGGCGAGCACTGTCGCTTTGGGTAATCCAGGCGCCTGCTTTCAAGTTGATGAAGCGGTTGCCTTCGGGGTTCCAGGAGTAGTTCAGATTCCAGGTGTCTTGTTTGACCTTGCTATAGGGGTTCTCGTTTTGCAGAATCTTTTTCTCGCCCTGACCATCCAGCGCATGCACAGCCCAGACCACGTTCCAAGGCACACTCTCGCCAAAGGTATGGTTGCTGCGCATGTAGCTCATATCAATGGCTTGATCGTGAGGTAAACGCAGCGTTCCTTTGAGCAGGGTGGTTTCCAGTTCGCTGGAGGTATTCAAAACCTCTTCACCAGGGCGGAAATATTTGGCGATGTAGCTGATGCTCGGGGATGAGAAGCCCGGTCTTTTGTCGTCCTTGGCATCTTCCTGCCACGAGTCCTGCTCGTACTTCTCGCCACCTTTTTTACCGCTGTAATAGTTGCCGCGACTGCGGTAGCTGTATGCGGCTAGCAGGTCAAAGTTCTCTTGCTTGGTTGCGATTGCCAGGCGGTAGGAGTGGTCTTCGAAGTTGAAGTTCTTGCCGCCATTGCCTTCTTTAGGCATACGTTCTGGCGAAATGGATCCCGGCAGAATGACGCCGTTAGTGCCACCCTTATCAAATACTGCGCCAGGGATGTCTCGGTAGTCTTTACCGAATACTCCGAACGAACGCTCATTCGGCTGAGTCGAATTCGTCGCCGTCTCCGCCTTCAATTCAATCCCGAAACTCTCGCCCGGCTTAACAATATCCTCCACCTGCAACGTACGGATCTGCACCGATCCGCCAATCCCGCTGGCTCCCGACGTTGCCGACACGCCTTTTTCCACCAGAATGCTGCTGATCATATTGGGATCAACATAGTTGCGGTTGGCGACCCCGGCCGGACCCAGCCAGACCGACGTGGCCTGTTCTGTGCCATCAATCGTCAGTGGAATGCGGCCTTCACCCTGGATACCGCGAATGTTCGGGTCCAGCGCGCCGCTATTTCGCGAGTCCCCCGCATAGACACCGTTCAAGCCCTTGAACAAATCGCCCACAGAGCTGCCCTTGTACAGCTCGATTTCTTCCTTGCCCGCGTACACATTGGAGACGTCCTTCTCGAATACATCGGCCTTACCGGCTTCGTCGCGGGTTTCCCGGACCACCGTGATGGTGTCCAGGCGAGTGGCTCGGTCCGAGTCTTCTTGACTCTCGTCCTGACGGGAGGAGGGCGGGGCGCTGCCCATGCTTTGTGCCTGTGTCTGCCCGGCCCAGGAGGCCAGAATCAAGGCATATACCAGCGGCTTAAGCGCGTGTTTTTTGTGTAGAGGTGAAAGGGTGGCGGACATAAAACGAACCAGGGCTCCGTGCGAAAAATAAGAATCTGTAGGGGAAAGGCATCCCGTTCTCTGGCCAAGCTCACCACTTGTCTCAAATGGTGAGGAAAGGCACGGGGATATTATTGACATTAATGCGAATAATTATCACTTAGATTGATATGCGGGACGGAGCAATTCCTATGCAGGACCTGAAAACGGCCGCAATAGCAGGAATTTGTCAAAGCAAAAGGGGAACTTTTCTGGAAGGGGGCCGCAGGGGGCGGCCCTTAAAGAAGGGTAGGCCCCTGGGGGGGAAGGGGCCGAAAACAGCGCAAATACAAAGGCTTAAGTGCGTTTGTTGCCAAAGATGGATTTGGGTGAGCGACCAAAGTACCGCGTAAAGGCAACGGAGAAATTATTGGGATACTTGTAGCCGACTTGCCAGGCAGCCTGAGCCACTTGTTGACCTGATTCCAGCAGCGTATAGGCCTTGCGCATACGCAGCTCCAGCAGCAAACCGATAGGCGTGTTGTCGTACAGATAACGGAAGCCTTCTTTGAGCTTGTGCTCGTTAATGCCTACTGTCGTCGCCAGATACTCCACGGTAATTTGCTGGTCCAGTTGCGAGCTGAGCAGATTGCGCGCCTGCTCCACCCGTTGAATGTCATCCACAGACAAGGGGGCGCCTTTGGCGGCGTCGGGTGGAGCCAGACGGTTGAATTGCTCGGCCAGCAAACTGAGCGCATGAATTTGCAGATTCAACCTGTGATTGTGAATAGGCTGCTCCGGGCTGCATGGCTGCATATACCGTGCCAGTGCGGCTGCATGAGCCATGGTGGCCTGACTGCTGGCCTGAAAAGACAGGCGATGCAATCCCACGCAATCGAGCAAATGGGTAGCCCGTTCGGGACCGACGTACTTGTTCAAGGCCGCTTCGCTAATCACCAGTCGCAGTTGCGATACAGATTCATCCTCTTGATAGTGACGCTCCCCACGCAGGGAGCGGAAGGCCGTCACCGTGGTATGGCCCGCTTTAAAAAGCAGATCTGAACTCTCCCGACCCTGATAGGCCGACTGCCCTTGTAGACCCACGGTCACCACAATGACACGGCCCGCATGGGGGCCGTTGCTTTCTTCAACCAGGGATCGGCTAGGGTGATAGTGCAAGCGGCCCAATAAAAAGCCTTGTTCCAGTTCCACACATTCGGAATAGCAGTGGCCCAGCTCCTCGGGTAATTGCAGCCGGACTCGGCCATCGCTCAAAGCGCGACATGATCGTGGTTCATCCGTGGTTAAGCGATAGCCAAATTTGCGCGTGCTCATCATTTCTCCTGCTAAAAGCGCCTCGCATATAAATTGCTCCGTTCAGCATAGATCTTAATGCAAATAATTCTCATTAAATATATATCATTTCTAGCGGTGATGGCAGATTGACAGGCCATTGTGGAATTTACGGAGGTAGAAAACAGTGCTGGATCGATCGCTTAAAGAGCTTGTGTTATCAGAGCAATTGTTGGAGCCACATGCTCTGCAAGCCTGTTGGGACGCGCAATTGGCAGGGTTGAGCGCAGATGCCTTGAACCTGGCTTTGGAGCATGGTCTGTTTGCGCATCTGGATCAGTTTATCGCTGCTGATGAACTTGCGCTTGCCCTGAAGTGGGACCCGGACAACAGCGCTTATTTGCTGGAATTGTTGTGGAGCCTGGATTTGCTGGAGTGCCAGTGGACCTATCCGCGACGCTATCGCAACTTGCCCAAAGCGGCGCGTTATTTCAATCCGAACTCTACGGACTACTGCGGTGATGCCTTGTTGTTCCGGCATGGCGTGTTGCGGCAGGTGGGTAATCAGCTTGAGGAACTGGTGCGTAAGGGCAAGACGCCCCCAGCGGACCCGAAGCTGATTCAGCAGGGTTGGGCCGCGGCGGCGCGTGCACAAATTGCACAGGAGCAAAGCGCAGTGACTGCAGATGTTGCCTGTGAAATTTTTGGTGCAGTGCCGGAGTTTTGGCAGGCGCAGCGTTTGCTGGATTTGGGCGGTGGCCCGGGACTGGTGGCGATTGCATTGGCCCAGCAACAGCACGAACTTCATGGCGTGGTGTTCGAATACGAAGGCGCGGCCGCCGTTGCGCAACAACGAATTGTGGAGGCGGGTCTGGAAAATCGCTTGAGCACCTTGGCAGGCGATTTGCTTGTGGATGATTTCGGCTCGGGTTACGACCTGATCTGGTGCTCTTCGGTACTACATTTTGTGCCGGACATTCCCGCTTTGCTGGCTCGCCTGCATCGTGCCTTGCGCCCTGGTGGTGTGCTGGTGTGCTGTCACGCCGAAGTGCATACCGAGATCAGCAAGGCCAAGCGAATTTTGCATTATTACCTACACATGCGTATGCAAGGCCGTCAGGTTTTGCCGGAAGGGCAGTTGGCTCAATTACTGGAACAAGCCGGGTTTGATGATGTTCAGCAGTTTGATGAGGTGCGCTTTCCGGTTGCGCCCGTTACTGCATTGATTGCGCGTAAGGCGTGCAAAGGGTGATGAGAATGAAGACTTGGAAAGCGTGGGGGGCGCAGCTGCTGTTTGGCTGGATGAATCTGGTGTTAGCCGTCCCCAGTATTTACCTGATGCTGGGCATGCCATTGGTCATGCGTCAGCATGGCTGGTCCGGCACCGAGATCGGGTTGTTCCAGTTGGCGGCTTTGCCTGCCATTTTCAAATTGCTGCTGGCTATGCCAGTGCAGCGTGTCCGTCTGGGAGGCGGGCATTTTGTGCATTGGCTGTGGTTGATGGCGGTGCTATTGCTGGCGCTGTATGTGGGCATAGGTCGTGAAAACTTGATCGATCAACGAGCCATGTTGTTCGCCTTGACCTTTGCTATCAGCATTGTGGCCACCTGGATGGATATTCCTTTGAATGCATTGGCCGTGCAATATTTGCCGCGCGAGGAGCAATTGCGAGCCGGCAGTATTCGTTCTGCTGCCTTGTTTCTGGGGGCGATTGTCGGCGCAGGCGTCATGGTGCTGGTGCAAGCCCGATGGGGCTGGCAAGCGCCGTTTGCCTTGATGGGATTGGGACTAGTCATAGGTTGCTTGCCGTTTGCATTTCTGCGTTCCAAAGCCGGTTTGCAGGCAGCGGAAACAGAGCACGCCCAGCCCGGTTTTGTGGCCGATTGGGTTAGCTTCTTCGGCCAGGAAGGGGCCAAGCAGTGGACTAGCCTTTTGTTGACCAGCTTCCCTTTTATCGGCGCGGTCTGGTTCTATTTGAAACCCTTGATGCTGGACCAGGGCATGCCTTTGGAAGAGGTGGCCTGGACAGTTGGAATTGCCGGTGGCATTACCGGTGCTGTGTTCAGCTTGCTGGGCGGACGTCTGGCTTCGTTCCTAGGAGCCGCCCGTGCCATTCCTATCTATTTGCTGGCGGCCTTACTGTCCCTGATCTTGCTGACGGTGTCGGTCTGGGCGCAACTGGGGCCGTTCTGGTTGGTAACAAGTGCCATGTTGATTGCAGCCAGTATGGGTGCCGTCTCCGCCTTGCTCTTTGGCCTGACCATGTTCTTTACTCGTAGGCAACGCAATGCGTCTGACTATGGTCTGCAGTCGACCATCTTCACCTTGGCCCGTATGGCCGTTCCTATTGCTGCTGGCATTGTGCTGGACCGCTTCGGCCAGGTCGTGATGCTCAGTGTGTTGACCTTGGGTGTTCTATTTGCCTTTGTGCTGGCTTGGCGAGTGCGTCACAGCGTTGGCGCCAGCACCGAAGTTTTATTGCGCAGTCAGTAAACCATCCCCTGAAAACGCCTTCGCATCCACCTTGCGTCGGCGTTCATCGTTTTTGCTCCGTTTTGCATAGAAATTACAGCCCAAAGGCCATTGTGCCCTTGTGCTTCATGTTTGAGAATACGTCTTGTTCGTATTTATATGTATTTAACCAGGAGTCATTATGACCTTGCCCCCCTTAGTTGAACCCGGTGAGCCTTTAAGCCGTGAAGAGCTAAACCGTTATAGCCGTCACCTCTTGATTCCCAACGTGGGAATGGAAGGTCAGCGTCGCATTAAAAATGCCAAAGTGCTGGTTATTGGGGCAGGGGGGCTGGGCTCGCCCACCTTGTTGTATTTGGCGGCTGCCGGGGTGGGCACCCTGGGCATCATCGACTTTGACCGGGTGGATGAATCCAATCTTCAGCGTCAGATCATTCACACGGTGGACAGCATTGGCGAACTGAAAGTGGAAAGCGCCGAACGCGCAATCCACAAGCTCAACCCGCTAATCAAGGTAGAAACCTATACCGATAGGCTAGAACCGGAAATGGCCGTTGAGCTGTTTTCACGCTACGACCTGATTCTGGATGGCACTGACAATTTCGCGACCCGCTACCTGGTTAATGACGCTTGCTTGCTGGCCGACAAACCCTACGTCTGGGGGTCGATTTTCCGCTTTGAAGGTCAGGTATCCGTGTTTTGGGAAAACGCGCCCGGTGGCGTGGGCCTGAACTATCGCGACTTGTATCCCGAACCTCCTCCGCCCGAGCTAGCTCCTTCTTGCGCACAAGGTGGCGTCTTTGGAGTGTTGTGCGCCTCGATCGCCTCGATCATGTCTACCGAAGCCATCAAACTGATTACCGGTATTGGCGATCCCTTGATCGGCCGCCTGATTGCTTATGACGCCCTGGATATGCGCTATCGCGAATTGCCTATCCGTCGTTTGCCCCATCGCAAGGTGATTACCGAGCTGGAGGACTACCAAACCTTCTGCGGCCTGAATCCACCTGCTGATGCCATGGCCATTCCTGTTCCGGTGATTGATGTGCTTCAGCTTAAAGCGCTGCTGGATCAAGGTCAGGCCCCGGTGCTGGTCGACGTTCGCGACCCGAATGAATGGGAAATTGTGAATATTCCCGGCGCCATTCTGATGCCTAAATCCCTCACCGTGGCGGCAGAAATTGTGGCGGCTTTTGGTCCGGATGCGGATCTGGTGATTTCGTGCCGCTCCGGTGCGCGTTCCAAAACGGTTTGCGAAGAGTTGATCAAGCTGAATGCGTCCAAGGTTCGCAATCTGGAAGGCGGCGTGCTGGCGTGGGTTGATCAGGTTGCCCCTGAACTGGCCTCTTACTAAGCCTTGGAAGGAGCCCATCATGGCCTTGCAGATTAGCCGTGCCGCACTGGAGCAAGTTTTACAGCATGCCAAGCAGGATCACCCTATTGAGGCCTGCGGGCTGATCGCCGCCCAAGAAGGCACGCTGATAGCGAATCGGGTATTGCCTATGCAGAACAGGGCCGCCTCGGAGGTGTTTTACCAGTTTGATTCACGCGAGCAGTTCCAAGTCTATCGACGCTTGGATGAAGAGGATCAGGAGTGCCGCGTGATCTACCACTCTCACACTGCCAGCCAGGCTTTTCCCAGCAAGGACGATATTGATTTTGCAGGCCATCCCGAGCTGCATTACCTGATCGTGTCTACCTGGGAACAGGCCACGGTGCCGGTTCGATCCTTTCGGATTATCGACGGCGGTGTAAGCGAAGAAACCATTGTCATTGTCTAGGGAGCCGTGCTGCCTTCCGCGGGCGCACCCCTCTTAGTGTTAGCAAAAACCATTTCTAAGGAGTTCATCAGCATGTCCATTTCAGTCTCTATTCCGACCTTGTTGCGTCCCCTGACTCATGGCCAGAAGAAAGTGCAGGCCCAAGGTGCTTCAGTGGGCGAAGTTATCGAACATCTGGAAGGGCAGTTTCCTGGCATCAAGGCACGTCTGATGAATGGCGCGGAGCTGCACCGTTTCGTGAACATTTACGTGAACGAAGAAGACATTCGCTTTAGCGATGGTCTGAAAACGGCCACGCGTCAGGGCGACAGCCTGACGGTATTGCCTGCCGTCGCTGGGGGCTAAGACCTTCTGGTCTGCATTTACATGGTGCAAGTGCTGCTTGCTTGAGTCAGCACTTGGTGTGCGCATCACTCTGGTTTGGAACTATGTCTGAATTACTACATGGCTGCGGATTGAGTTGGCAGATGGGGCGACAGCCCTCGCATTGGGCGGGGCTTGCGACTGCTTTCGGGCGGCAAGCCCGCTTACTGGGTTTGTCTGAGCACAGCCAGCCTGCTGACCAGCAAGGAGAAGCGGCCTTTAGCCTGCACTCACCTGATTTTGGAACGATTAGCACGCTGCTGGAAACAGAGGCGGGCGGCATGACGCACGCAGCCTTGAGCGAACTGAGTATGCAGGCGGCCAGTGGCATTTTGTCTGTGCATGGTCGCTCCAGCGGTCTGTCCGGTACGCTGGGTCTGGATTATCTGGCTGTGCTGAGCTCGGCCATGAGCTTGCAAGCTACGCTGGCCGCCGCTTTGGGTCAGTTATGTGGCGGGCGTTTTTCCACGGTGTCGGTGTCGCCCCTGGGATGCGGTTTGCTCAGCATTGGGCAGTATCTGGCGGGTGCGACGGCCAGCCAGGACCCGGAGCAATTGTTGGCAGGCGGTTATGACCCAGGTCTGCGGCCACCTTTTGTATCGCAAGATGGCGTGGTCTTCGAGCTGGAAACCCTGGACCCCCAGCCATGGCGTGCTTTTTGGGAAGCCGTTGGTGTTCCTGCCGAGGTGGCGGGCCAGGCCTGGAAGGCTTTTCTGCTGCGTTACGCCAAGGCGGTTTGCTCCATGCCCGCTGTCTGCTTGAGCAGTCTGCAGGCGTTGAGCTATGCCCGCATCCAGGAGCTGGCCTTACAGACAGGGATGGCAATTTTGCCAGTCCGTACGCCCGCCCAACGTCAGACGGATGCGGATTACACGGCCCTGTCTGGTTTATGGCAATACCAACGTCATAGCGCTCCTGTCTCGTTGCGTGCGTTGACGGCAAATGCGGATCTGCCTCTACAAGGGCTGCGGGTGGTGGAGTCATGCCGCCGCATTCAAGGGCCAATTGCCGGCCATCTGCTGGCGCTATTGGGAGCCGAGGTCATTCGCCTGGAGCCACCGGGCGGTGATCCCTTACGTGCCATGCCTCCGTGTGTGGATGGATGCTCGGTTCGCTTTGATGCCTTGAATCAATTGAAGAGCGTGCAGGAAGTGGATATCAAGTCGGCTGAGGGCCGGCAAGCTATTTACGATCTGGTCCGTGAGTCCGATGTGTTCCTGCACAACTGGGCGCCGGGTAAGGCCAGGGAGCTGCAACTGGATGCGCAAGACCTGCATGCGGTGCGTCCGGATCTGGTCTACGCCTACGCCGGTGGCTGGGGGCAAGATCAGGTGGATGCGCCTGGGACGGACTTCACCGTACAAGCGTGGTCGGGTATTGCTCACACCATTGCTCAAACCTCGGATGCACGGGGTGGCTCTTTGTTCACGGTGCTGGATGTGCTGGGCGGGGTGATGGCCGCGCTGGGTATTAGTGCTGCCTTGCTGCGCCGGGGCCTGACGGGCTCCGGTTTGCGGGTGGACAGCTCCTTATTGGCTACCGCTGATCATCTGGCCCAAGCCGTCTCTCCCATCAGTAAAACCGGCGTATCGGGTGTATTCCAGACAGGAGACGGTTTTATGGCCATCGACTGCCAGAGCCCCGTGCATCTGTACGCCTTGGCCGGGTGGCTAAATGTGTCGCCCGATGCTGTCTGGACGGTTTTGCCGGACCGTCTTCTGTCCCAGTCTGCCCTTAGCCTGGAAGCGCAGTTGGACGTCCTGGGCATACCGGCCCGCCGCGTTCATTGCAACCTGGCGCAACTGCGTGCTGATCCACGCTTGGCGTCCCATTTCCATGACAAGGGCTATTCGTCTGTTAATTCTCCCTGGAGGTTTTTATGAATCACGCTGGCATCATCGATCTGGTCCCTGCGTCATTGCGCCAACGCTGGATAGAGGACGGTACCTACCCAAACAAGCCGGTCTTTACGCTGTTTGCAGAACAAGCCCAGGCACATCCGGACAGGCTGGCGGTTCTCTCGCCAGAAGGCAATATCAGCTATAGCGCCTTGATGGACGCGGTCTTGCGTCTGGCTGGCCGTTTGCGTCAGTCCGGCATCATGGCCGGCGATGTGGTGGCTTATCAGCTCAGCAATCATTGGGTATGCTGCGCCATTGATCTGGCTGCAGCGGCTTTGGGTGCGATCGTTGCACCATTCCCGCCGGGGCGGGGCAAGCTGGATATCCAATCGCTGGTGCGTCGTTGCGATGCACGGGCAGTCATCGTGCCACATGAGTATGCGGGCATTGATCTGTGCGAGGTGATTGAATCCTTGCGGCCCACCTTATTGTCCTTGCGGGTCTTGATTGTGCAAGGTCCGTCGCGTCCGGGTTGGGTGACACTGGATTCTCTGTTCGAGGGCGAGCCATTGCCCTTGTCCGAACTGCCCGAGGTATCGCCCAATTCACCCGTCCGTTTGCTGGTGTCTTCGGGTACTGAATCCGAGCCCAAGTTGGTGGCCTATTCACACAATGCCTTGGTGGGAGGGCGCGGTCGCTTTTTGCAGCGCATTTCACCCAATGATGTGGAATTCCGGGGCATGTATCTGGTGCCACTGGGCTCGTCTTTTGGATCGACGGCTACCTTTGGTGTGTTGTGCTGGCTGGGTGGCTCCTTGGTAGTTCTGCCTAAGTTTGATGTACCCAGCGCCATTGCGGCCATTAATGCGTTCAAGCCCACCTTTATCTTGGGCGTGCCCACCATGTTCCAACGCATAGCGGCGGCTCCCGAACTGGATAAGGCGGATAAATCGTGCTTGCGTGGTTTGATTGTGGGCGGCTCAGTGATTGACGAAGCCACTGTGCGTCGCTGCGTGGAAGCGTTTGAGTGCGGCTTTATCAGCCTGTACGGCTCGGCCGATGGCGTCAATTGCCACAATACTTTGGACGACCCGATTGAAGTGGTTTTGAATAGTGTGGGTACGCCTAATCCGCAGGTATGCGAGATTCGCCTGATCGACGATCAAGGTAAGGAAATGCCACAGGGCGAAGTCGGTGAAATTACAGCACGCGGCCCCTTAAGCCCCATGCAATACGTGAATGCGCCCGAATTGGATGCCCAATATCGAGATGATCAAGGCTGGGTGAAAACCGGGGATTTGGGCTATATCAATGCTCAAGGACAGCTGGTTCTGGCCGGTCGCAAAAAAGACATCATTATTCGGGGTGGCGCCAATATCAGCCCGGTACAGATTGAAGGTTTGGTCATGGCCCATCCCGATGTGGTGACGGTCGCTTGCGTGCCAGTACCCGACGCGGATCTGGGGCAGCGGATTTGCCTGTGCGTGACGGCTCGTGAAGGGGCACCGCGTTTCTCCCTAAAAGAAATGACCGACTTTCTGCGAGAGCAAGGTCTGGAAGTGAACAAGCTGCCCGAGTATCTGCGCTTTTATCGCAGCCTGCCTTTGACGCCAGCCGGTAAAATCGACAAACGAGCGTTGACGGCAGATGCCGCAGCGCTGGGTTCCAGCACAAAGGCCACGGCGGGGATGACAGCATGAGCCACATCGCCATAACCAGCGCCGCCCTGAGCCGCAAATTACGGCACTTTGTGGACACCGAGATCATCCTCAACGAGCTCATCCTGGCCCAAGGGGATAATCTGGCGCGCGAGCTGACCTTGGACTTGACCCGCCGGGCGCAGCAGGCGGGTTTGTTTGGCAGTTTTTACCCGCTGCATCGGGGGGGGCGCTTTGGTAGTCTGGTGGAGTATTTGCCTGTGGCCGAGCAAGAAGGCCGCTCCGAATATGGCCCTGGCATTTTTGGGGCAGATGCCACGCTGGATGCCTATATGTTGAGCCACCATGGCTCGGCCAGTGTCAAACAGCGTTTTCTGACGCCCTTGATAAAGGGTGATGCCGTGTCCAGCTATGCCATGTCCGAGCCGGACAGCATTGGCTCAATTCCCGCCACTATGCAATGTCAGGCCCGCTTGCAAGAGGGGCAGTGGCATATCAATGGCCGTAAATGGTTTATTTGCCGTGCCCAGCTTGCCAGCTTTGCCACGGTGGTGGCGCGCAGCTCGGACGGGCCTATCGATGAGTCCTTGTCCATGGTGATCGTGCCTACCGATGCAGTGGGCTTTAAAGTGGTGCGACCCTTGTCCCTGCTGGGTCGCTACCAAGGTCAGAATGAACTGTCTTTTAATCAGGTGACGGTGCCGGAAGACTATGTGTTGGGTCGCGCCGGACAGGGCATTGCCTTGATGCAAAAACGTCTGGCATTGGGGCGTATCCTGCGCTCTGTGCAATGGCTGGGACTGGCCCAGCGTAGCTTTGACATCATGTGCGAACGCATTCATTCCGAACGTGGTGAACTGGCTCGTTTGGCCGACAAACAGCTGGTTCGGGCACGGGTCTATACCGTGTATAGAGCCATTGCTTCCGCCCGCTGCTTGCTGCGAGAGGCCGCGATCAAATTTGATGCGGGTTTGCCTAATTCGGTAGAGGTCAATGTGGCCAAACTGGCCGCCTCCGATGCGGTTAGCCAGGCGGCAGATTCCGCGATCCAGATTATGGGTGCAGAAGGCTTGGCCGACTGGAGTCCCTTGTCTGGCATTTACCGGGCCGCGCGCACGACCCATATTCTGGATGGGGCCGATGATGCCTTGATCAGCACAGTCGGCAAGCATGTATTGCAGACGGTGCGCGACAGCCAGGAGTGGGGAGAACGGACGAAGGCAGTGGCATGATGGCCTCGACAACAACGTCACGTTCACCCTGGGTTCTGGCCGGTTTGATGACCCTGGCCATGGGTATGCCCATGATGGTGTTTTATGCCATCGGTGTGCTGGGGCCGCAAATTATTCAGGACCTGGGGATTTCTCGCGAGCAACTGGGCTGGTTAACGACTAGTACCTTTGGATTAGCCGCCTTGCTCTCTCCGTGGGCCGGAGCCTTGGTGCAGCGCATGGGTAATCGACACGGTTTGTTTTTACTGTTCTTGCTGGTGGCCATGTCCTTTAGCCTGATCGCCGTTTTGCCAGGCTTTTGGGGTGTGCTGACTGCTTTGCTGTTGTGTGGGCTGGCACAGTCGTTGGCGAATCCGGTGACTAATCAGGCCATTGCCCAACTCGTCCCGGCGGAACGTAAAGCGGGTTTGGTGGGTATCAAACAGTCCGGTGTGCAGGCGTCGGCCTTGTTGGCGGGGTTGGTCTTACCCGCTTTGGCTTACAAGCTGGGTTGGCAGGGGGCCTTTGTGGTATGGGTGCCAGCGATGTTGTGCCTGTCTTACTTTGCTTTGCTGGTGCTCCCTAAAAAGGGGGGGGCGACGCCTTCCCGCATGGCGTGGCGTCTGCCTTGGCCTGGCAGGCAGCTATGGCTTTTGATGGTGATTCAGCTGTGCGCGGGTTTGGTGCTGTCCTCCTTCATTACGTTTTTAGGTGTCTTTGCGCAGCAACTGGGGGTATCACCCTATTGGATCGGCATGTTGGTCAGTGGCTTTGGCGTAATGGGCATTGTGTCCCGTGTCTTGCTGACACCGATTGCCACCCGTTTTGGTGATGAAACCTTGTTGTTGGGCATCCTGTTTGTTATTCCGATTGTGGCCTTGCTGCTGATGATGCTGGCGGCCCCTGAGCGGCTTTGGCCTTTGGGTGCAGGGGTCTTGCTTATTGGTCTGACCTTGGTCGCAACGAATGCGATTGCCATGAGCATGCTGTTGCGGGACTCCCGGTTTGGCGCACCCGCCCGCACGGCAGGTCTGTTGTCTGTCGGTTTTTTTGGTGGCTTTGCGTTTGGCCCGCCTCTATTCGGTCTGCTGCTGCGCTCGCCCGACGGCTTCAGTGCTGCTTGGCCATTCTTGATGGGTATTTTGGTGGGTGCCAGCTTGTTATGTTTGGTTCTATACCAAATTCGTCGTTCGGATAAAGAGAGTGGATAGGATGCCCATAGACGTATTGGAGACGGCGATTCTTGAGTCTTTGTTTGCAAATATGGACCGAGTTGCCGAGCAATGTGGTGATCAGTACCCCTTGTTCAGGCAAGCGTCGTCAGAGCAATGGACCTTGTCACGACGCGGTTCCTGGATGGGGGGCTTTTGGGCCGGACTGTGGTGGCGGCGAGCGTTGATCAGCGGTCAGGATCAGCATAAAGAGCAGGCGCAGTCTTGGAGCCAGAAGCTGCAGGTCTGGCAGGACGAGCCCAGCATCAACCGCAGCTTTGTGTTTTGGTATGGCTCTGGCTTAGGCAGTCTGTTGCATAAAGACAGGCAAGCTCAAGCCTCTGTTGAGCTAGCGGTCCAAGCCTTGTTGAGCAGCTTTGACGCTAGCAGCGGGTACTGGCCTTTAGGTTCCGGTATGGGGGGCGGGGAGGCGGGCAAACATATATTGAATGTGGATGCCTTGGCTCCCACGCTTCTGCTGCTGGATGCACAGGGCGGGCCAGTCGCGCGTCAGTTCGGGCAATGGCACGTGGATGCTTGTCTGCGTTATTTGCAAAAACGTAGCGGTGCTTGGCGCGATACGGTCTTGCTGCGAGGGCAAGATGTGCTGGCCGAGCAGGGTACCGAGACTTGGCAAAGAGGACAGGCCTGGGCCATGTTGGGGATGGCGACGGCAGCGCGTTTGTATGACAGGAAGTCGTATGCCCAGGCGGCTTTGCAAGCGTGTCGATATTGGCATGAGCGTTGGGGCAAGTATGTGCAGGGCTATTTATTAAGAGACGCGCCGGCGATGCCGGTGGACCGATCCGCATGGGCGATTGCTTCTCTGGCCCTGTATGAGCTTGGGCAGATTCTGCCGGAGCAGCAATGGCTACAAGAACAGTCACGCCTGTATCTGGATGCTTTGTTGACACCGGAGTTAAGCCAGACGGGGCGCTTTGTGGGGCATTTGTATAAAGTTGCGCCTGGGCAATCCGAATTGGTGGAATCGGCTTGCGCCAGTTTCTTTTTGGTGGAAACCTTGCTGGCGCATTCAGCTTGAGTTTTCTTCCACTAACCAATCCAATCAAGTCATGTATGGTTTGTTTCTGAAACTGGGTTTTCAGCGCAGCGGCATCATCGAGAACCCGGAGGATGAGGACCCGGAAATCGTGTATGTCTCTTTGTTTAAAACCCGGTTTGATGGATAGCCTGTTACGGCTGAGCTTGTGACTGTTTATCACTTTTTCAAACCGGCCTAAAACAGTAGTCACTGGCGTATCAATCTGTGCAGGCCAAAACCTTCACTAGATGTTGACCTACCTATTTGCAAGAACGTGAGCGGCTTAAGAAATCTGCAAAGACCCTGTCGCTCCCATTAGCAAATCAATGACATCCGGCGCAGTGATGATCTCAAAACGAGGGTCCATCTGCTCGGCACTGAACCCATTGTGCACCATGCAAGATTTGCACACCGCCACGCGTCCCCCTTGGTCAAGATACCTTTTCAAGAGGTCGGCTGCAGGGTCAAAAGGCGTACCAATATTAATTGAATCTGTCGCACCAGGAACACCCAGGGCCACACCTTCAGCCATCAAAATCAGGCAGGCGCTGTGTCCTTTTTGAACCGCATTGACGGCCATGGTGAACGCGACCGTCACCTTGTCGGGATTGCCCTGTGCATGGAAAAGCGTTGAGACGAAAGCAGCGGGATTAGGCATATCAGTTCTCCTGGATCGTGGGTAACAGCTGTCGTTTTAATGGAAGCAAGTTATACATTCAAATTTTTGACCGTATTAATTTAGTATATGCTAAATTAAGATTTATCTAAATTAATAAGTGAAGTAGCTGGATAAATCATGGTTCAAAGCAAATCTGATCTCGAGCTTTTGCAAGAGAGTGCTGAGCAGGCTGTCGCCTTGCTACAGGCAGTGGGTAACCCCAAGCGCCTGCTCATTCTGTGTCTCTTGATTCAGCAGAGGGAGATGAGCGTGAGGGCGCTAAACGAGATGGTGGCGCTCAGTCCCTCGGCCCTGTCACAGCATTTGGCGCGCATGCGTCAGGAAGGTTTAGTCAGCTACAGACGCGAAGCGCAAACGCTGTACTACCGCATTGAGGACCCGAACGTCGCCAAGCTGATTGGCACGCTGAAAGACATTTTTTGTCCTTGAGCCTGTGGGCTTGAGGAGAGCAGGGCGTGTGGATCTATCCGCTAATCAGACCGTCGCCCAAGCCGTTTTTCCCTTGCTTCTTTCTTGAAAGGAATAGCTATGAAAAGCAATGTAGGTAGTTTGGATCGTATTGCTCGTATCGTTGTGGGCGTGGTGCTGATTGCTCTGGCGGCGACCCAGGTCATAGGATGGTGGGGCTGGCTGGGTGCGATTCCCCTGATCACGGGCCTGATCGGTTTCTGCCCCTTGTATCCCATACTTGGCCTTAGCACTTGCCCCTTGAAAAAGCGTCAGTAAACCGTTGGCTTTTTGCTTACTGTTTTTTGTTTAAGAATCGGGTGGTTTTGTTTGCGCTTTGAGTGATACCTGATTGCTCAAAGCGCCTGTTGTTATTGCTTGAAACCGCGTCTGTCGCGCGGATGCTTGGCGGCCAAATCAGTGCCTGAGGCCAGCCTTTGCAGCAATCTATGATACAAATCTGTTCAATGTGGACATTGTTTAGGTGTATTTATGTCTGGCAACAAGGCTGAGGCGGGCAAGAGCAAAAAAATTCTGATCATTGCTGGCCCAAACGGGGCAGGCAAGACCACTTTCGCACGCTCTTTCCTTCCGGCAGAGGCAGAGGTATTGCGGTTTATTAATGCGGACTTGATTGCCGCGGGTTTATCGCCTTTTGCACCAGAAAGCGCCGCTATTAGAGCCGGTCGTTTGATGTTGGATGAGTTGAAAGAAGCTGTTCGAAAAAGCGAAAGTTTTGCGCTGGAAACGACCTTGTCCGGTCAAGGCTATGTGCGCCATATCGAAAAGTGGCAGGCTTTAGGGTATAGAGTCAGCCTGTATTTTTTAAGCCTGCCCGATGCGGAGACCGCCATTGCGCGTGTGGCAGAGCGAGTGCGTCAAGGTGGACACAACATCCCCGAACCTGTCATTCGTCGCCGCTTTGCGGCTGGCATGAAAAACTTCCTGCATCATTATCGGGACACCGTGGATGATTGGGTTTTATACGATAACGCAGGCAGTGTGCCGGTCTTGTTGGAGTGGGGAGAGAAAGATGAATAAAGCAGATATTTCCAAGGCAAAAAACCCGGACTTGCGGGCTTCCTTGGCCGCGCTGGAACGTGCTGCACAGTCGGCTCGTTTTGTGGCCATGCAAACCAATACCTCGGTGGTCTTGGTAGAGAACGGCAAGATGATCAAACTCACGGCAGAGCAATTGCGGCAGGAAGTGAGCAAGAGCTGATTGTGCTTGGCTGCCGTCGCCGTTTTAGTCTGTTAGAGGTTGGGCTCTTTTAGGGCTCGGAGAGTCAGGCTTACGGGAGGTAGGCCTGGAGTGGGCGCCTTATGACGATTGGGGCATCATTTCCTGTTTGGGATACCGGCTCAAGGTTGCTAAAAACTCCGAAGGCGGATAGGTAAAGGTCTTTTTGAAGGCCACTGAATACGCGCTTAAGCTTTCATAGCCGCTTTCCAGCGCTGCCTGCGTGATGGATCTGCCTTGCAGCAGGAACTGGATCGAAGCCATCAGCCGCATCTGTTGCCGCCATTTTCCCAGATTCATCCCCGTGCTTTTCAGAAAACGCCGATGCAAGGTTTTCGGAGTCAGGGCGTAGTGCTGTGCCAATTCGTCTACATTGCGCTGCTGGGCGGGGGAGCCCACCAGATCCTCACAAATCTGCTTCATCAAACTCTCTTCCGGCCATGGCAGATGAAAAGGCAGTGGCTGCAAGGCGCTGAGTTCTTCTATTAACAATTGCCCCAGCAGCGTGTCCCGTAATGTTGGTTTCGCCTGCGGCACCACCTGCACCAGCGCCGCGATCAGCTCGCGCACCAGCGGCGTGACATGGACCACGCAATCATGATCGGGCAACTGGGCGGTCAAAATTTCATCAATAAACAAGCCGTGTACATTCACCGAAGTGGTGGCGCTGAGCTGATGTGGTACGCCCGGACGCAGCCACACCGCCGTTGTGGGCGGAACCAGCCATTGACCGGTTGCAGCCTGCACCAGCAGCACTCCCTCGGTGGCATAAAGCAGATGCCCGCGCGGGTGACTATGCCGTGGGACTTCGTGTCCCGCGGGGTAATGCTCGATCACTCCGGCCACCAGCAGGGGGGAGCTCTCGGCGTGGGACAAGTCCAGCGCCTGCCCACCTTGATCAGGAGATGCGTAGCCCATATTTGGGAATGTCCAAATTAATAAAACAAATGACTATTTTTTGATAGAAGGTCATACGCATTGCAGTCTAAAGTGCTTTTATCGTCTTTAACAAGCACTTTGGGATTGAAGCTGTCGTGACTCATTTGCACTTGCTATCGCTAGGCCTACTAGCCCTGACATCCGGTCGGGGTCCGTACGCATGCGCTTGCGAATGGTCCTATCCTGGTTTCCCCAGACCCCGACTGTAGCCACTCCTTGGAGTAGGGAAGCCAGGTACTCATTCCCTACATTCGAGGTTTCCATGCTGGCTGATCCGTCTCATAAATACCGTCCCTTTCCCGTCGTTAACTTGCCAGACCGTCAGTGGCCCCAGCGCACACAGAGCAAGCCGCCCGTGTGGCTGTCCACCGATTTACGCGACGGCAATCAGGCTCTGTTTGAACCCATGAACCGTGATCGCAAACTGCGCCTGTTCCAGGAACTGGTGCGTATCGGTTTCAAGGAAATCGAGGTAGGTTTCCCCTCTGCTTCACAAACGGATTTTGATATTGTTCGGCAGCTGATTGACGAGCAGATGATCCCGAGTGATGTCACTCCCATGGTTATTACTCAATTGCGTGAAGACCTGATCGAAACCACGGTACGTAGCGTGGCCGGTGCGCGTCGCGTGATTGTGCATTTCTACAATGCGATTGCGCCTGCATTTCGGGAAATTGTCTTTGGGATGGAGGTGTCACAAATCATCGACATGGTGCGACACCATGTGGAACTGCTCAAGCGGCTGACGGCCCAACACCCGGAAACCGAATGGGTACTGCAATACTCGCCTGAGACCTTCTGCATGGCCGAGCTGGATGTGTCCTTGGCGGTGTGCAATGCGGCGATTCAGGCTTGGGATGCCGGCCCCGAGCGAGCCATGATCATCAATCTGCCTACAACTGTCGAAGTGACCACGGCGAACGTCTTTGCCGATCAAATTGAATGGATGGACCGCCATCTGGATAGACGCGAGCATATCGTCTTGTCGGTACACCCGCATAACGACCGAGGCACCGGGGTGGCTTGTGCCGAACAGGCGATGTTGGCGGGTGCTCAACGCGTCGAAGGGTGCTTGTTTGGTAACGGCGAGCGCAGCGGCAATCTGGATGTGGTGACCTTAGCCCTGAATTTGTATACCCAAGCCATTGCTCCCGGCCTGGATTTCTCTGACATCTCTGCCGTGGCTCGTATCGCGGAAGAGGCTACGTCCTTACCTATCCACCCACGTCACCCTTATGTGGGTGATCTGGTCTTTACTGCCTTCTCTGGCTCCCATCAGGACGCGATTGCCAAAGGCTTTGCGGTGCAAAAAGAAGACGCTCCGTGGCGGGTGCCTTACCTGCCAGTCGATCCCAAGGATTTGGGTCGTACTTACGACAGTATCGTGCGCGTCAATAGCCAGTCGGGCAAAGGTGGGATCGCGTTCCTGCTGCAACGAGACTACGGCATTGTGATGCCACGTCGTATGCAGGTGGAGTTCAGTGCCATTGTTCAGCAGATTGCCGATTCCGGTGAAACGGAGTTGAACAGTCAGCAGATCTGGGCCTTGTTCGAGGCTACCTACCTGCAAGCTAATGAACGCCAAGGCACCGCAAGCTACCGGGCACATCGCCTCTTCGATGAGGCGCAAGGGCAGCAGGGCATAGAGCTGCAATGCGCGAATGTAAGTGGCGAAACAGAGACCTATACCGGAACCGGCAATGGCCCTATCGCAGCGACCGTGTCGGCTTTGAAGCTGCCTTTGCGTATCGACAGCTATGAAGAGCGCAGTTTGGGAGCTGGAGCGGATGCCTGCGCGATGGCTATAGTGGAGGCTGTGCTTCCCGGTGTTCCGGGGTCGAAGTTTGGCGTAGGCAAGCATGCCAACATCATTACGGCCAGCGTGATGGCAGTCATGAACGCGGCGGCGCGCTTTGAGGAGGTGGAGGCTTAAGCTGCCATCAATTCGCTGTGGTCCGCGCTACCTAAAGTACTCAACAAATGGGTGCGGACCACCCTAGGATTAGAAAGTAGTCACGCGTTAGTGTGCAATCCTGTTTGATGAGTGCTTTGCACAGGCTATAAGCTGACAACGTAGTCACCCGCCTTATCCACAAAAAGACGGATGCTTCCTATACTCACGAAAATGCCATCAAGCAGACGGCTCGTCCTGCTGATTGATCTCTTTATCGGTGGGGTGGTCCAGGTTCACCACTTGAGTTAACCAACGCGCCACCACCTTTAATTCGTCTTCGCTGAAACCACTTGATAGCTGGTGATTCAAGTCCTGCAACGTTGATTTAGCCTTGATACTTGCCTGCTCACCTTCGGGAGTCAGCGTTAGGCAAATCTTGCGTGTATCCACATCGTCCGTCAGACGTTGAATAAGCCCTGCTGCCTGCATACGTTTAGATAACCCCGTAATTGCAGCCGGAGCCACCTGCAAGGCACTGGCTGCTTCGCCCACTGTCACTGAGCCTTGAGATCGGATCAAGAACAGCATGCCCACTTGTGCTGCACTGATATCTGCCCATGCCGATGGCTGCTTCTGAATCCAGCGCTGCAAAGCCTTATGGGCGTGATTCAATAAAAAAACAAAACGCGGCTGTGATTGTTTGCTCATTTTGGCGGCTGGCGAGTGGGTGTTATGGATGCGCTTTTGAACTGGACTCGCTTTGCGCGACCAGCCAGTCGACAACTATAGGCCAAAGTGCCTCGGCATTGCGTTTACGAAAGAAGCCCATGTGCCCAATATGTGGCAAACCCAGCTTTTTATGCTCTAACTGCAGTCGTTCTATGCGGGCGTTTGTCAGTGGCTCCAAGAGCCGGGAAATGGCTTGGGGGTTTGCCCAAGGATCATCATCAAAACCTAGAACCAGTATAGGAATGTCGACCTGACTGGCGCGTTCCCTGGCCTTGAGCTGCGGGTCGTCATAAAAGTAATGAGACAAGCCGGTCCAGCGACTCCATTGCTGCATTACGCCACGGGGAAGGTTTTCTCCAAAACCTAAACGGCGGCTAGGCATATAGCCGTATAGGTGACACAGAACAGGAGTCAGCACCCGCATAATCAGCCCGACCTTAATGCGTTCCATGGGCTGTTGAATCAGGGCGGTAATACCCGCATGGGAAGCAATCATGACCGCTGCCTGCACCGAGCGGGTCGCCGGTGAAATTGCAATGGAATGACCGCCCACACTATGGCCGACGGCCAAAATAGGCAGGCCCTGAAAGCGTTCCGCAAGCCAGTCTGTCACGTACACGGCATCCTCTAGCATCCAGTCGGACATGGAGACTGGGTAATGACGCAGGTCTTTCAGGCAGGAGCGGCCTATTCCCCGGTAATCGTAGCTAAGAACCGTGAAACCCTTGCTGTGCAAGTGCTCCGCAAAAGAGCGGTAAAAGTCTTGTGGAACGGCAGTGGCGGGGTGAATGATGATGCTCGCTTTGGCTTTGGAAGCAGGCCATAAGGTAGCGACAATTGGGTCTTTGCCTGTTGCGTGAATCGTCACCTGTTCCATACGGGTCTCTGATTTTAGTTAATGTGTTAATGATATTAGAGTGGTGTTGGAAGTGAGTCAATTACCTTGCTGGGGAGCGGCGACTAGTACAGGTAGAGAGCGCTAAGGCTTTTGGTCTGTGCGACGTTTTACATATCCGCTGCCAGACCCTTAATCGCCTCGATATACCAAGCCTGATCATTAATTCTGTGCGTCAGAATAATCGGCGATGTCGCCTGTGGCTCTTCCACTAGCCGATAGTGCAGGTCGTTGCGCAAGCGTGCCGATGTGGGGATTAAACACAGTCCTGAATCTGCCGCGACCAGGCCCAGCGCCGTTTGTAGCTCCCCCGCTTCATAAACCTGAGCGGGGCGTACGCCTTGGTCGTGCAGCAGGTGCAAGATGTGGTCCGCAAAACTGGGTCTGGGCTCTTTGGGGTAGACAATCAGTTTTTGACCTTGCACTTGTTTCAAGCTTAAGGGCCCATCTGCTTTTGCCAAGTCTGAGCTGGGGGGGATGGCCAAGGCCAACTGTTCCTCTCTTAGCACTGTGCGTTGCAGCGATGAATCATTAAGCCGAATCCGCCCGAACCCCATGTCGATCCGCCCGGATTTCAAGGCCTCCAGCTGCTGCATGGAAGTCAGCTCTATGGTTTGCATATCCACTTCGGGATATTGATGCCGTAGCTTGCGCATTAATGCGGGCAGGCCGCCATACAAGGTCGACGCCACAAAGCCAATCGACAAGGTTTGCCGCTGATGTAGCCCGATCTGCCGTGTTGTATGGACTAGCTGATCCACCCGACTCAGTATCTGCAAAGCCTGCTCATAGAACACCCGTCCGGCCTCGGTTAGTTTTAAGGGTCGTGTATTACGCAGCAGCAGGGTCACGCCCAGTTCTTCCTCCAGCAATTGAATCTGTCGGCTAAGTGGCGGCTGGGCCATATGCAGCCGCTCTGAAGCCCGTGTGAAGTTGCGGGTTTCGGCGACGGCCACAAAATATTTGAGCTGGCGTAGATCCATAAGGGAAAACCATACCTTGGCTGAATTGAGAGAGTTTAGTTTCTTGATTTTTAATATTTATATCAGAAACTATACTCTAAAGGTATAGAACTAGACCTATTTAGTCTTGGAGTTAGCAGGCCTGCTTCGTGTTCAATCAAGCCATGGAACACACGCAATCTTCTCAACTATTAGCAGCTCCAGCCCTGATTGAACGGGTGGAGACGTTGCTGCTGGATCTGCCTACGATCCGTCCTCATCAATTGGCGATGACGACTATGCAAGGCCAGACTTTGATGCTGGTGCGCTTGTATTGCTCGGATGGCACGGTTGGCGTGGGCGAGGGCACGACCATTGGTGGTCTGGCCTACGGCGCTGAGTCGCCCGAAGGCATGAAGCTGGCCATCGACACGTATTTCACCCCTTTGCTGCTGGGCGCCAACGCTAATGCGGTGCCTGCCATTATGGCCCGCTTGAATACGGCGATTCAGGATAATCGTTTTGCCAAGAGTGCGGTGGAAACGGCCTTATTCGATGGCCTGGGTAAACGCACCGGCTTACCCGTGTCGCACTTGCTGGGTGGCCGCATGCGCGACAGTCTGCCAGTAGCCTGGACGCTGGCGTCGGGCAATACCGACAAGGATATTGATGAAGCCGAGCGCATGTTGGCGCAGGCTCGTCACCGTATTTTTAAATTGAAGATTGGTCGCCGCCCGGTTAAGGACGATGTGGCACACGTGGCGGCTATTAAAAAAGCCTTGGGCGACCGCGCTGAAGTGCGCGTGGACGTGAACATGGCCTGGAGCCCCTTGCAGGCCCAGCGTGGTTTGGCGGGTCTGGTGGATGCGGGCTGTTCTTTGGTAGAGCAACCGGTACGGCGTGCCGATGCTCTGGCAGATCTGAAAGGCCGCTTCCCGATTGCCCTGATGGCCGATGAATCCTTGACTGGCCCGGCCTCCGCCTTTGCGTTGGCCCGTGACAGTGCGGCAGATGTCTTTGCCATCAAGATCGAGCAGTCCGGTGGTTTGCGTGCTGCCCTGCAGGTTGCGGCCATTGCCGAGTCGGCCGGTATTGAACTGTATGGCGGCACCATGCTGGAAGGCGCAATCGGTACGATTGCCGCCGCCCATGTGTTTGCCACGGTGAACCAGTTGCAGTGGGGCACAGAATTGTTCGGCCCCTTGCTCTTGACCGAGGAAATCCTGGCAGAGCCACTGAACTACAGCAATTTTGAATTACAGATACCTCAAGGGCCGGGTTTGGGTATCGTACTGGACGAGGATCGCGTTCAGTATTTCCGCCGGGATAGGACGCAGGTCAGTGTGGGTTCGGCTGCCTAGGCAATATAAAAGGCCGGGAACACCGGCCTTGCTTGGAACACTTTTCTCAGGATATTAGGAGACACAAAATGAGCGTTAAAATTTTTGATACCCCCGATGTACAGGACTTCCTGCGTTTGGCCTCTGGCCTGGATCAGCCAGGTGGTAATCCCCGCGTCAAACAGATCATGTACCGCATCATCAGCGATCTGTTCAAGACCATTGAAGATCTGGACATCACCAACGACGAGTACTGGGCTGCCGTGGCTTACCTGAACCGTTTGGGTACCGCCAGCGAAGCCGGTCTGGTGTCTCCCGGCCTGGGCTTTGACCGCTTCCTGGACATGCGCATGGATGCCATGGACAAAGAACTGGGTCTGGACAACGGTACCCCTCGTACCATTGAAGGTCCTTTGTACGTGACGGGTGCACCGGTCGAGCAAGGCTACGCCCGTCTGGATGATGGCTCCGATACCGCTGGCGAAACCTTGATCATGCACGGTGTTGTCGTGGGTGCGGATGGCAAGGCGATTCCTGGTGCTCAGGTTGAAGTTTGGCATGCCAATACCAAAGGTTTTTACTCGCACTTTGACCCTACAGGTGAACAGCAGCCCTTCAATATGCGTCGCACCATCATTACCGATGAAAACGGTCGCTACAAGTTCCAGAGCATCGTGCCCAAAGGCTACGGCTGTCCTCCAGATGGTCCTACCCAAGGCTTGCTGAACGAGCTGGGCCGCCACGGTAATCGTCCGGCACACATTCACTTCTTTGTGACGGCTCCTGGCCACCGCAAGCTGACCACGCAGATCAATATCGACGGCGACCCGCTGGTGTACGACGACTTTGCTTACGCCACTCGTGATGGTCTGGTGCCACCACTGACTGAGCACAGCGATCCTGCCCGCATTGCCGCAGAGAACCTGGACGGCCCGTTTGCAGAGATCGTGTTTGATATTTCCTTAACTCCGCTGGTGGAAGGCAAGGATAACCAGATTGTGAATCGTCCACGTCTGGCCGCTTAAGTCTTGTTTCAGTCCAGCGTCCGTGCTTATGTTCTATAAGCACGGCTCTGGGCTGACTTGTTTTTGCAGTGCCTGACGTAAGGGCTGGCTTGGTTTTGGCCCATCCGTAGCGTCAGTGCTTTATACGGAGAACGCAGTGATCGATAAACAGGTAAGCAGTGTTGCACAGGCTTTGCAGGATGTGCAGGACGGCGCCACGATTCTGGTCGGTGGTTTTGGAACGGCTGGTATACCCACGGAGTTGATCGACGGCTTGATCGAGCAAGGCGCTCGTGACCTGACCATCGTTAACAACAACGCGGGTAATGGCGATGTGGGGCTGGCGGCTTTGCTCAAGACGGGCCGGGTACGCAAGATTATTTGTAGCTTCCCCCGTCAGGCTGATTCCTGGGTATTCGATGACTTGTATCGCAGCGGCAAGATCGAGCTGGAACTGGTGCCTCAGGGCAATCTGGCCGAACGATTGCGCGCCGCCGGTGCGGGTATCGGTGGCTTTTTCTGCCCGACAGGCTATGGCACAGAACTGGCCAAGGGCAAAGAAACACGATTGATCAATGGCCGCTGGCATGTCTATGAAGAACCTATTCATGGAGATGTCGCCCTGATCAAAGCCGAGCGGGGGGACCGTTGGGGGAATTTGACCTACCGCATGGCGGCGCGCAACTTCGGACCAGTCATGGCGACCGCAGCTCGCACCACAATTGCCAGTGTGTTTGAACTGGCTGAACTGGGTCAACTGGACCCGGAAACGATTGTGACGCCCGGCATTCACGTGCGCCGCGTTGTGGTGGTGCCGCGCAGCCGCACTGAAGCAGGTGGGTTCAAAGCATGAACGGACAGAGCATGAAGGGGGACAGCATGACGCTTACTTATCAACGCCGCAGTAAAGATGAATTGGCGCAACGTGTCGCCCACGACATTCACGACGGTGCTTATGTGAATTTGGGCATTGGTATGCCTACTTTGGTAGCCAACCATTTGCCTGCGGGTGTAGAAGTGGTGCTGCATAGCGAAAACGGTATCTTGGGCATGGGCCCGGCACCGGCAGCAGGCCAGGAAGATTATGACCTGATCAATGCAGGCAAGCAGGCGGTCACGCTGCTGCCCGGTGGTGCGTTTTTCCATCATGCCGACAGCTTTGGCATGATGCGTGGCGGCCATCTGGATATTTGTGTGCTGGGTGCTTTCCAGGTGTCGGCTACTGGTGATCTGGCCAACTGGAGTACGGGCGAGCCCGGCGCGATTCCGGCTGTGGGCGGCGCTATGGATTTGGCGATTGGCGCGAAACAGACCTGGGTCATGATGGATGTGTTGACCAAGCAAGGCGTCAGCAAGCTGGTTGAACAATGCAGCTACCCCTTGACTGGACTGGCTTGCGTCAAACGTGTCTATACCGATTTAGCTACGCTGGCGTGCACGCCAGAGGGTTTGCAGTTGATTGATCTGGTGCCCGGTTTGACTCACGAAGCACTGGAAGAAATGATTGGCCTGCCCATTGCTGTGTCTGCCGTAGCGGCTGCACAGGGAGAAGGGCAATGACAGTCAGCCCCAGCGCCCTGAATACCGAGCGAGGCATGTTTCGCGTTAGCGTGGAAGGTGATCCGCTGGCTCCCGCTCTAATTCTGAGCAACTCCCTGGGCACCACGCAAGCAATGTGGGATCCGCAGGTAACAGGCTTTGCGAAGACCTATCGTCTGATTCGCTATGACACTCGTGGCCATGGCGGCAGCCCGGTGACTCCCGGCCCCTATCGTTTCAAGGATTTGGGGCGGGATGTACTGGCGATTCTGGATGCGCTGGATATTGAACGTGCCGCTTTTTGTGGCTTGTCCATGGGCGGCCATACCGGCCTGTGGCTGGGCGTTAATGCCCCTGAGCGCTTGAACTCCCTGATCGTTTGCAATAGCGCCGCCAAGATTGGCACTGCCCAGGCTTGGCAGGATCGGGCCGATGCCTTGCGCCAAGGTGGTGCCGCACAGATGCGTACGCTTGCAGATTCGGCTCCTTCGCGCTGGTTTGGGGAGGCGTTCATCAAGCAGTCGCCGGAGCTGGTTAAAGCGATGCAGGACAGTCTGGCCAAGCTCGACCCCCTGGGTTACGCCGCTTGCTGCGATGCTTTGGCCGATTCGGATCTGCGCGATCAGATCAAGGATATTGCCGCACCGACCTTGTTGGTGGCAGGCGAATGGGATCCGGTCACCACCGTAGCCGATGCCCAAGCCATGCAGGCCAACATTCCCGGCTCGAAAGTAGCGGTGGTACCGGCGTCGCACTTGTCCAATCTGGAAGCACCCGAGGCCTTCGAGCGTGCTGTATTGAGTTTTTTAGCCCAGGCCTGAACGCTTGAGCTTGATTATCGTTTTTAGAAAGGAACACCATGCTTTATCTGGTTCACATGATTGTTGATATCCCTGCCTCCTTGCCTGCTGAAGAGGCGGCACGTATCAAGGCCGAGGAAAAATCCTACTCGCAGGACCTGCAACGCTCGGGCAAATGGCCGCATCTGTGGCGTGTGGTGGGCGAGTACGCCAATTACAGCGTGTTCGATGTGGAAAGCAACGAAGAACTGCACAACGTGCTTAGTGCCTTGCCCTTGTTCCCCTATATGCAGATTACGGTGACTCCACTGGCCACGCACCCCTCGGCCATTTAAGTTTCACTAGCGGTAGAGAGTATCCCCACGCCGTGCCTTGGTTTGTGGCCCGGCGGTAAAAAACTCAGGCTGTGATCCCAGAGCAGCCTGAGCAACGAGTAAAGTTGAGAATTCTAAAAACGAGACTGGGGAGACAAAACGATGGGATTGAAAAGTGGATCGGCGTCGGTTTGGGTGGCTGGTTTTTTATCGGTGTTGATTGCCTACGCCGGGCCTTTGCTGATCTTTATTCAAGCCGCACAAGTCGGACGCATTGCGGATGCCGAGCTGATTTCCTGGATCTGGGCGATCTCCATAGGCGCAGGGGTGAGCGGCTTGTTCCTCAGTGCCTATCTGAAGCTGCCCATTATTACGGCCTGGTCGGCACCCGGTACGGCCTTATTGCTGACTTTATTTCCCGATATCTCCATGCCCGAAGTGGTGGGGGCGTATCTCAGTGCAGCCTTGATTATTGTTGTCATTGGCTTGACAGGCGGTTTTGAAAAGATTCTTTCCTTCATCCCTAAAGGTATTGCTGCGGGGATGATGGCTGGTATTTTGCTGCAGTTTGGTATGGCAGCGTTCAAGTCCAGCAGCGACATGCCGGCCATCGTGCTGGTGATGTTGGCGGTGTATTTGCTGGGCAAGCGGTTTTTGCCGCGCTACGCCATTGTGCTGGTGGCCTTGTCCGGATTTGTGATGGCGATGGTCAGTGGTCAGGTTCATATGGACGCCTTCAAGCTGGAGCTGGCTAGCCCGGTCTGGGTCAGTCCGGAATTTAATATCGCTACCTTGCTGAGCCTGACCTTGCCCTTGGTGCTGGTTAGCTTGACGGGGCAGTATCTGCCGGGCATGGCCGTCCTGCAGTTGGCGGGCTATCCCACCCCCTCGCGTCCGGTCTTGGCGGGCACGGGTTTGGCATCGATGTTAGTGGCCTGCTTTGGTGGCATCACCATTGTGCTGTCTTCTATTACCGCTGCCTTGTGTACCGGTAAGGATGCCCATCCTGACCCCAGCAAACGCTATGTGGCCGGAGTTGCTAATGGCGTGTTCTACCTGCTGGGTGGAACCTTTGCCGGTTCGATTGTGTATTTATTCACGGCTTTGCCCGCGTCGCTGATTGCAGCTTTGGCGGGTCTGGCATTGATAGGGGCCATTGTGGCCAATGTGCGGGTGATGGTCAGTGAAAGCGGCTATATAGAGCCCTCGGTCATCACATTTTTAACTACCGCATCAGGAATGAGCTTGTTTGGACTGGGCGCCGCATTTTGGGGCGTCGTGTTTGGCCTGGTGGCCTACCGTTTGTTGGGTCCAGGCATAAGTGAGAAAAGGAAGAGACTATGAATCAGTTGGCTGAATCCCTTGACCATGTATTAGAGCCTGTCTTGGCCGTGTTGCCACAGCGCCGCTGGGATCTGGATCGTTTGCGCGTTCTCTTGCAGTTGAATGTGCCGCCAACGGTAACCGTAGTCGGTAAATATAATCACGGCAAAAGCCGTTTGTTGAACGAGCTGATGGGCAGCGATATTTTTAACGTGGCTGATCGCCGTGAAACAGTGGCCCTGGCCGAGCACGTGCAGCAAGGCGTGCGCTGGCTGGATGCTCCCGGCTTATATGCCGATGTCGCCTTGCAGGACGATGCCCTGGCGCGTGAAGCCATGGGTTTGCAGGCCGATATTCGCCTGTTCGTTCACGCCGCCAAAGAAGGCGAGCTGGACGCGCTGGAAAGTAATTTGCTGCAAGACCTGGTGGCAGATCATCAACGCTCGCAGCGCCAAAACCTGATGGTTATCAGCCAGATCGACCAGTTGGCGGATGATGCCCAAGAGGACAAAGTCTTGACGGCCATTCAACAGCAGTGTGCCGGGTTAAATTTGCATCCGGTGTCCAGCACCCGTTATCGCCAAGGCCGTGATGGTGGTAAGCAGCGCATGTTGGAGAAAAGTGGAATTCCTGCCTTGCAGGCTTCGCTGGAAGCAGCTTTACAGCGTGTACCGCAAGCACGTGAGTTTGAGCGTGAAACCTTGCTGACCGAACTGACGCAAGAGCTAAATACCTTGCAGCACAAGCAGGAGCAAAGTCTTTCCAGCTTGCAGCAGACTCAAAAGCAGCAAGGTATTGATTTTGTTGAAGGCCTGGGCAAGATTCTGGAACGCATAGCCAACGATCTGGAGCCGGTGGTCAATGCCCCTGGTGTGGATCATTCTCTGGTGCCGGATACCTTTGAGTTTGGTTTCAAGATGACCGCAGGCAAACAAGAGCGTGCCCGTTTGCAAATTGCCTATTCGCGTGCGTGTATTGCCATCAATGGGCATTTGGTGGAATACGGTGCCGTGGGTTTGCCCGCTGCACAACGTACTTCAGTACGCAGCATGGATACCGTCATGATTGCTGTGATGGGGGTGTCGGTGAAATACCGTGCCGATCTGCGCCGTATCTTTTGTGAACAGGCTGGACGTGACAAGCTGGTTCAGGACTTCACACATTACTTTGAAGTCTCGGACGGCCGCGTCGCCCTGGAAAAGCAGATTGAACAGACTGAGAACCAGCTTGCGCAAACGCGGCAGGCTTTGGATGGCCTGTCCTCATTGGAGCATGCGTAATGTTGGTGGAAAGCTCGTTTATCAAGGCCGTTGCAGATCTGAATCCTGCCAGTCAGGATATGCAGCCCGCGATTGCCAAGATGGAGCAGTGGTTGGTGGACTTGGGTCAAACCACCGTGTCCAAAGCCTTGACCGGCACCGCGTTGCTTGAGCAAGGCGCCTTGGCACAAAGTGCCCGGAATCTGAATCAGCAGTTGCAGGTACAGCGGGAGAGCTGGGCGGATTCCTGGGCGTCGTTGGCACCCGCTCAAGAACTGGCAGATCGTTTTCGTGACCGTATCATGCTGCTGGTCTTTGGCTCCTTTAATGCCGGTAAAAGTTCTTTGTGTAATTTCCTGGCGGATCGCTTTCGTCAGCAGGGGCACAGCGTAGACTTTTTCCGTTTGGCCGATGGCCAGATGCAAGCTATGCCAGAAGGCTTTCAGGAAGGTGCTACCGAGACCACCGTGGCCTTGCAAGGGGTGTGCTTGGGCGACAAGCTGGTCTTGCTGGATACCCCCGGTTTGCACTCGGCCAATGCACATAATGCGGCCTTGACGCAGCAGTTTCTGGAAAGCACCGATGCACTCTTGTGGTTAAGCAGCTCCAGTGCGCCAGGGCAAGTTCAGGAGCTGGGCGACTTGCTGGTGGAACTGCGCCGCAACAAGCCTTTATTGCCGATTATTACTCGTAGCGATCGTATTGAAGAAGATGAGATCGACGACGAGATCGTTAAGGTTCTGTGCAATAAGTCGGTAGAAAACCGCCAGTTGCAGGAAGAAGACGTGATGACGCGGGCGGCTCAAGCTCTGAACCATTGGGGATTGGGCAGTGGGTTGCTTAAACCCGCCTTGTCCTTGTCCGTGCATATGGCGCGTAGCCAGCAAGAGGAAGGGCTGGAGCAAGCTGGTTTCGAGCGTCTGTATGTGGCTGTGCAAAATCTCTTGGGACCTGCCTTGGCCTACAAGCAGCGCAAACCGGCTGAGCTGCAACTGCACCATATCGAAGAAGTCATTTTGGCTCCTTTGATGCAGACTCTGGACCAAGCCGCTGCGCAATTGCGCCAGCACCTGGACGAACAAACGGTCTTGCTGGAAGATGCTGTGCAAGTGCTGACAGAAAGCACTTGGCGTCGTGTGGTGCCGCAGTTGCCGGATGTATTGGAAAAACATGCGGCGCAGCAGGATGTTGCCGCCGTACGTGCAGAGCTTAGCCAGAACATTGCCAAGGAAGTTGCGGAACAAAGCCAGGTGCTGTTGAGCACGTATCATCTGACCCAGCCTGCTTTACCCAGCTTGAATTTGCCCGCGCATATTGGCTATGAAGTCTTCCAGGAGCAGGGCGAAGGGCAAGCGCCGTTAATTGATTACAACCGTCTTTACATGAGCTTGAACGATGTGGTCATGAATAGTGCCCGTGAACTGGCTGAGCAACTTGTGGAGCAGGCGGAACGTAGTCTGGAACAGGTCAAGCAAGAACTGTTGCAATTGCAAAATGCCGTGTCGGATCAGGCCCAGGCTTTGCAGACGATCAAGCATCAATTACATGCTGCTTGAAACATCGATATTTCGGTTTTATATGATGATATGAGGCACAAAAAATAGCGTAAATAACGGTCGAGCCGTATGCTGGTTTCCTAAGATGTTGCTTATTTGTTGAAATGCTAATGAGAATTGTTAGCATTTCGATATTTATATATTAAATCGATTAGGAAATCGCTATTATGGTTTGTACCGCATCCATGCTTTAGCAAAGAGCCGTTTTACGGCTTTTTGCGTCTCTACAGGCAATGTGGATGGCGTAATTTTCTGGGGGCGCATGGCTATGAAACCGAAAACAAGCCACTACTTTTTACCCAATAAGGGAACCTCGCCTAACTGGCGGCAACACCTGCGCCTGTGGGTTGGACTGATCATCTCCATGGGGGGCGTTTGGGCCCTGTGTCATCAGTTCTGGCTTTACGCACAAGATCATCCGGTGGTTTTGCAAGCCTTGGTTGGTGGCTCGATTGCTGCACTGGCAACCGCCCTGGGCACGGTGCCGGTCATGTTCTCCCAAACCATGTCACAACGTACTCAAGATACTTTGTATGGCTTTGGGGCAGGGGTGATGCTGGCCGCTTGTGCCTTCTCGCTGGTCTTGCCTGGTCTGGAAGCGGCGGAAAATCAGCAGGTATTTGGTGGCGGCGCCTGGGGGGCGGGTTCGGCAGTGGGCATGGCTATCTTGTTAGGTGCCGCGTCATTGATGCTGCTGGATCGTATCTTGCCCCATGAGCACTTTATCAAGGGGCGTGAAGGCCCCGGCAGTGCGTCTTCCACCAAGTTGCGTCGCACCTGGCTGTTTGTCATTGCTATTACCCTGCACAACTTTCCGGAAGGTTTGGCGATTGGCGTGGGCTATGTAGGCAATGAAGGCGTGCGTGCCAATGCGCTGGCTACCGGTATTGCGATTCAAGACGTTCCCGAAGGTTTGGTCGTGGCCTTGGCCTTGTTAGCCGCTGGCTATAGCCGTACTTTTTCTGTGCTTTTGGGGATGGCCAGCGGTTTGGTCGAGCCTATTGGTGCCGTGCTTGGTGCCGTTGCTGTTAGCAGTTCGCTGGTGCTCTTGCCCTTTGGTTTAGGCTTTGCGGCAGGCGCCATGCTGTTTGTGATCAGCCACGAGATCATTCCGGAATCGCACCGGCAAGGGCATGAAACTTTTGCCACGGGTGGCTTGATGATTGGCTTTGTACTGATGATGTTGCTGGACACCGCTTTGGGGTAGGACGTGCGAGCAGAAAGATAGCCTGAACAAGCCCACCTTGTTTCAGGCTATTTTTTTAATCCGTGGGGCCTATACTTAAGCCTCTTGTCTTGCACGACCTTAGCGTTCAGGCGGCGGTTTTCCTGGATGGGCGCTTTGAGGTTAATGTGCAGATAACTCCGTCACCTTCTCAATACGTTCCAGCATGCTACGCATCGACAATCTTAGTAAACATTATGGCGACCACCCCGTATTCCAGGGTTTGACGCATACTTTCTCGCCCGGATGCGTGGCGCTATGCGAAGAAGACAGCACTGGAAAATCCACCTTATTAGGCGTCATTGCGGGTCTTATCGTGCCGGATGCCGGCGAGGTTTGGATTGACGGGCATTCGATGACTCAAACGCCACGGCAAGCCCGAGCCCGCATGGCTTACGTGCCTGATAATTGCTTGATGTTTCCGTCGCAGACAGGGCGTGGCTTGCTGGAGCAAATCGCTGCAGAAAAGAACACCCGCCTGGACGATAGCGTGCTGGATCTGACATACAGACTGGGACTGGAGCCGCATCTGGATAAGCGCTTTGAGCAGATGTCGACCGGTACACGCCGCAAGGTTTTCCTGACGGCTGCCGCCTTGGGTGACCCGGCCCTGGTCATTGCAGATGGCCCTAGCAATGGGCTGGATACGCAGGCTCGTGCTGTGCTGGCTGAACAGTTCAAAATCTGGTCTCAGGATCGCGTTGTGCTGTTCGCCGGTCACGATGAGGAACTGATACAGGCTTGCGGGGCAGAAGAAATCAATGTGGCCGAGCTCGGCGATCCATCGTGGTTCGCCAGGCAGGTATAAGCCATAGAGTCAAAAAGCCAGGAAGACAGAGGCCGCTTGGGTTTGAAAGCGGCCTCTGTCTTTGTCTATCTTGAGCACGCCTAGGGTGCGTGCTAAATTCGGCAATTCTACGGATTCTTTTACCCGTCCAGATCTCTAGCATGGTTATGCCAAGCAAACCAAAATAAAGGAGACGACATGGCAACAGGGTATATCTGGAACACACTTTACGGTTGGGTTGACACCGGAACGGGCAGTCTTGCCTCGGCCAATCTGGCCGCACGCCTACAGCCCATCGGCCACCATTTGGCCCACCCGGATACGAAGCGCCGTTTTCACGAGCTGGTCTGCGCGTCCGGGCAGATTGATCATCTGACTACCATTAAGGCCAAGCCTGCCCGCGACAAGGATATTTTGCGCGTTCATACGGCAGAGCATCTGGCCAATATGCAACGTGTTAGCGCCTTAGCGACGGGAGGCGATACCGGTGACGGCATCACCACCATGGGCAATGGCGGTCTGGAAATTGCCATGCTGTCTGCGGGCGGTGCGATTGAGCTGGTCAAGCAGGTGGTCAGTCGGGAAGTCAGTAATGGCTATGCCTTGGTGAATCCTCCCGGCCACCATGCCCCTCGCGCAGGGGCAATGGGCTTTTGCATTTTCAACAATACCTCGGTAGCCGCAGCCTATGCGCGCGAGGAACTAGGGCTGGATCGTGTCGCGATTGTGGATTGGGACGTGCATCACGGTAATGGCACTCAGGACATCTGGTGGAATGATCCATCGGTTTTGACGATTTCCCTACATCAGCATCTGTGCTTTCCGGCCAATAGCGGTTTCACCGACGAGCACGGCGAAGGAGAGGGGCTGGGTTACAACCTGAACATTCCGCTGCCGCCCGGTGGCGGTAACGCCGCCTATACCTATGCCTTTGAAAAGGTCGTGCTGCCTGCGCTGCGAGCCTATCAACCGCAATTGATTATTGTGGGCTCGGGCTTTGATGCCAGCATGATGGACCCCTTGGCTCGAATGATGGTCACGGCGTCCGGGTTCCGTCAGATGGCACGCCAGATCATCGATTGCGCCGAGGAAGTCTGCGAGGGCCGTATCGCTTTTGTGCAGGAAGGTGGCTATAGCCCCCACTATCTGCCATTTTGCGGTCAGGCCGTTATCGAGGAGCTGACTGGCGTACGGACCCTGGCTGACCCCTACGGTGAATTCCTGGGGGGCATGGGAGGCGACACGCTATTGGATGCCGAGCGGGCTCGGGTGGACGCGGCAGCGGTCTTACTCGATGCTTTGCGTTGATCGGTTCTTAGCAGGATAGAAAGACTTGGCGGCGGACTGGGCTAAGCCCCTTTAGTGGCACAGTCCGGGCACCGCGGCCAAGATTGCTCCATGAGCATCAGGTACATACCAATGATTCAGGGCCGCCTTGACGGCCGCCTCCGTTCGTCGGGTGATACCCAGTTTGCGGTGCAATGAGGTCACATGTGAATGTACGGTGCGCTCGCTTAGGAACAGGCTGGCTGCGATTTCACGGTCGGTATAACCCGTCATCAGCCAGCCCAATACTTGCATTTCTTTAGCGCTCAGCGCTGCGGGCAAGGCGGCTGGAACCAGCCGAACCAGCACATCACCTTTGGTAAAGCGCTGCGCCTGCAGTCGATAACTCCGTTTTCCTTCCAGCCAGTAAGCCTGTAAGGTAGATGCGTCCTGGCGCATGAAGGATAGGGCTTTGGCCAGGGTGGGGCTGAAGGCCGGTGCATCTGTCACCATGTCGTTCCGCAAGGCCAGTCCGCCCGCTTGCGGTACCAGGTGCAGCTCAATGCCACTTGGCGACGCGATATTTCGCATGGCCTCTTCCAGCAGTACTTTGGCGCCTAATGCCAGCGTGCGCACATGGCGGTTAAAGCGTCCAGCTTGCTGAGAGGAAAAGTGGGCCATTCCAAGGTAGGTATCGCCATGTTGAAGCTCAACAGTCATGCCATCCAGGAAACCGCCACGTAGCAAGGCATCGGTGTAGATGGCCGTGCTGCGAAACGGGGGATTCATGGTGTCAGAGCACTCGGAGATAGACGGCGGCAGCAAATCCAGCGGGGAGGCTTGTGCCGTAAAACCGGGTGCGTAAAGTTGTGGGAAGCCCGTGCCCAAGGCAGAGGCGCAACTGACGTTATAGCCCTCGCAATGCAGTTCCAGATGGGTACGGCTTTGTGGCGCACAACCCAGCAACTGCACCGCATCGAAGTGAAATAGCGTGCGTAAGGATTGAATACGATCGCAAAGACTCACCATGGGGCAGACCTGTTTGTCGATTGATAAAGGGGCGAATTATCAACTTAGCGCCTGGTAGCTGAGAGCGCAATGGGGCCATACCCGAGCCAGCGGAAAAGTGGGAGGTCTTTGTCCCCTCCACAAAAACAAAAACCCTCCTAGTCAGGAGGGTGAGCGCACAAAAATGCGTGATGGAACGGGCTGTTGCCCCGTGTGCCCTTGCCTGAGCAGGCCAAGAGACCAGACCTGAATAATCCCTTATTTAACGGCTTCCAAATATCGTCTCAGCACTTCGGGCCAATTAATGACATTGAAAAACGCGGCAATGTATTCAGGCCGGCGATTCTGATACTTCAGGTAGTAAGCGTGCTCCCACACATCCAGACCCAAAATAGGTGTATTTCCCTGCATCAACGGGCTGTCCTGATTGCCAGTGCTCTCTACCACCAGCTTTTTTTCCGGTGTCACGCTGAGCCAAGCCCAACCACTGCCAAAACGAGAAATGGCGGCTTTGGTAAACGCTTCCTTGAATTTCTCAAGACCACCCAAATCCCGCTCAATGGCATGAGCCAAGTCTTTAGGTACAGAAGTATCAGCATCCGGTGTCATTACCGTCCAGAACAAACTGTGGTTAGCATGACCGCCGCCGTTATTGCGGACCACAGCTCGCACAGATTCGGGCAGCGTATCCAGGCCGGCAACCAGCTCATCAATGGGTGGACAAGGTAAACCAGCTGCCTCCAGCGCTGCATTCAGATTATTGATATAGGTCTGATGATGTTTGCTGTAGTGGATTTCCATGGTCTGGGTATCAATATGAGGCTCCAGAGCATGGTAGGCATAAGGCAGGGCAGGTAGGGTGTAAGACAAAACGCACTCCTCGATAAGCCCCAGGCAGTCAGTGCCTGGGGGACAGAATAAAATTCAATGAGAAAAAGAGCGTTCCTGCGGACTTACCGCCCCTAAAAACAGGGCGGAGCAGGTAGGGACATGATGGGGGTGGCGACGGGCATAACGGGCCAGCTCGGCATAGGTGCGCCGGCTATGCTGCCAAGCAGCCATGCGCCAATCGTCCGACAAATGGGTATTGGCTGCTGCGCAGCACAAGGTTTCGTGAGCCGTACACAGGTGCAAGCCTTGTTCATCACTTTGACCCAGTTGCTCGCAGGCATCGGCCAGATTCAAATGGGCAATTACCCAGGCGGCAATGGTGGCGTCGGCTCCTTCGCTAGAGCCAAACAGCAGGGGTTTGACGTAGGCGCGGGCCTGTTGATAATGCGCGATGGCATCGGTGTAATTGCAGGCTTGAAAAGCCTGATTGCCTTGGGCGATCAAGTTACGCCAGGAGGCTAGTTCATCGCGGTGAACTAACGCGTGCTGTGGCTGAGGGCTGAGTGTCTGCATGCATTGCTCCTGATAAAGGTAGCGCATCAATAATGAAATTAATGATAATGATTTGCATTTATATTATCAAGAAAATCCCAGCAGCAAATCGTAAGCAGATCAAACGCCAGTCAAAAAGGGGGGGAGGTAAGGCTGAAAGCCAGTGTTATCGCGGTTTTAGGCAAGACGGGAAGGCATTTAGGTGTATACCCTGAAGTCTTTGCTACTGGCTGTAGATCAAGGTCTGGGAAGCAGCCAGACAAGAAAAAAGGCTGAAAGCCCGAGAGCGTTCAGCCTTGATTCATCCTGCCTGGATCGTCTTAACGACGTTTGGCCGTCAGTTCGTACTCCATGTCTTGGTCGTAGCTGCCCAAGGACATGGCTTTCACTTCGTATTCGCCCACTTCCAGCTGAACTTCCAGACGGGCATTCAGGTCGCCGCCGCTGTCGTCGTCTTCAGCCACGGTCTGGCCGTCTTTCTGTAGCGTCAAGTAGGTGTCAAAGGTAGGAGATGTCATGTCGATGACGTAGCTGCCAGCCTGACGCACGTTCAGTTTGTAGCTGTCGCTGGTGATGCCTTGCAGCATCAGCGCTTGACGGGGCTCACCCACGCGCAGCACACCGCCACCGGCGTTCGCAGGCACCTCATCGGCCGAGGCCACCAGAACATACAGACCGGCCTGATTGGAGCCAGAGATCTTCACCTGATGCTCACCAGCAGCCAGCACGCTACGTACTCGTTGTTGACCCGCTTCATCGCCGTATTGATTGGCGCTGTTGGAGTCCACTTCCAGCGTAGCCTGGAAACCTTGGGCATCCATTTGTACCGTTACCAGCTTGGGCTCGGACAGGGTGAAGCTGTAGGTTTGGGTTTCGCCCGTGAACAGACCTGTTTTGCCGTCACCGCCCAGGTTCAGGCTGTCGCCGGTTTTCAGCTCGATCTCGCCTGTCATTTCTTCAGGTTTGATTTCCAGCGAGAAACCGCCCTGGAAGTTTTGTGCGCCCATGGCCGAGCTGGCCTGAACAATGTATTCACCCGCCTTCAGGTAAACCTGCATGCGGGCATCCGTGCCACCACCGCTGTCATCATCCGAAGCCAGCTCCATGCCTCGACGATCCATCAGTTTCAGATAGGCGTCCATGCTGTTTTGCTCAGCCTTCATGGCGATGCTGTACAAGCCGTCTTTATCGATATTCAAGCGGTAGCGCTTCTGACCGCCCAAGGCCCAGTCATTAATCGTCTGGTCTTGAGTCAGGGGCTCGCCGGTATAAGCTTTCAGCGTGTCTACAACGACCTGGAATGGACCGTAGGAGCTGGTATTAAAACCGCTGACGACCACTTGATAGGTGTCGTTGAAGTCGGCTTTAAAGCCCAGGGAGGTCGCCTGACCTTTGGTCTCGCTATCCGGGCAGTCTTCGCAACGCTGAGTGCGTGTCACCAGTTCGCCATTGCGCAGCACGCTGATTTGCGGGCGCAAAGGACCGCTGACGATGATCTTGATAATCTGGCCTGCTTCGGCCTTCACATCAAACAGGCTGCTACGTACGCCATCGCTCAGGTTCAAAAAGCTCTTGCTGGTCAATTCACCGGAGCTGGACTGGCCCAGCGTCAGGGTTTGGGCGGAGCCGATGGTGCTGGGGGCGCTGACCGGGCTGTTTGCGGCCGGTGTGGGTACGTTTTTGGCGTAATAAATGGCGCCACCGGCGCCGATCGCGATGCCCAGCAGGGCAGCAAATAAAGTAGTTGGCTTCATGATCTCTGAAGACTCGCTAAATAAAAGAGTAAGGCACCGATAAGCCGGAAGCCGTTAGCGGGCGATTGTACTGGAGCTGAGAAGGCAAGCGCACGCTATTGCAACAAGATAATACGGACAGGGTCGGAATTCTTGAGACAGAGTAAGAGGCGGGATCACGAACTGGATTCGCTTTTTGGCCTGGGCGAGACTCTGGCAGCTAGGTAGCACCCCTGTACTTTGTTACGTTTAAAAGGAGGTATGGGGCATCAAGGTTGCACAAAGGGTTGGGTAATGAAGGCGGGCGCCTCGCTAAAAGACTGTCCTCCTCCCGGCGGAGGCGCTTGGGTAAGAGCCACTTGTACCCACTTGCCGTGGCGACGCTCCAGCAGTCGATAGTGCTGTTTGGGGCCGATAGGGCGATTAGCCAGATACAGCGTCCCACCCAGCTTATAAAGGGCAGGCTGAGATGCAGATTGCTTTTCTACTTCGTAAATTTGATCTTTATCGACTAGAACAATGGCCCCGCCTGGGCCTTTCTGAATGGCGACGACGACTTGTTCTTGTTCGCCCAGGCTAAGTGCGGGAATGCCCACATAACTTAGGCCCAGATCCTGGGGGCGGGACCAATGCTGATTGCCAGGGTTTTGTGCCAGACGCAGCAGATGCTGGCTTTGGCGGTCACGCATATACAACTCAATGCCGCCTTGCGCATTCACGATAGAAGCCAGTCCTCCACTGATGAGAGGGCTGGGCACAGCTTGCCAGGGTTGCCATTGCGAGTTGGCTTGCTGATACGTCTGGAACAGTTGCCCCCCTTGATTGCTGGCAAACACATGGGCGCGTCCTTGAGTGTCTACGCTGAGCGTAGCGGGATAGGCCGCCTGCGCCAGTGTGGGCAAAGCCTGCCACGGGCTCCAGCCGTAATCGGGCTGACGGGCGGCACTCCAATAAAAGTGACCATCCGTTCCCATGGCAATTGCCTGGCTGGCATGACGGCTCACCAGTGGGGTGTGCAAAACACGGGTGCCGGGTACTTTTTGCCAGGCCAGCCATTCGTCTTCGTCGGGTGATCGGCTGACCCAGACCTGGCCAGTGGCATCACGGGCAAAAAGGCCGGGGCTGCCATCGGGGTATTGAAAGGCGCTCAGGGCATCGGCTGTGCGGCCGCCTAATGTGGTCCAGCGCTGTTCGTCTACGTCCCACTGGTTGATGGCGTCGTTTTGTTCACCGGAGGCAAAAAAACTGAGTCTGCCAGTGCTATCGCTCAAGAGGCTGGCCGGATAGTCCGCGCGGCTGGTGTAGTAGCTGCGTTGCACCCAGGCAGCGGCCGGGCCGGCAGGTTCCTGGCAAATAGCGGGGCCTTTGCAAGCATGTTGATCGTGCCAGGCATAGCGCCGGAAAATCTCGGTTTTGCTGTGAATCTCACTTAAGGTCAAATTGCGGGACTGTTCTTGAATCGGATAATCCACATAGCCAATTTGTGCGTAATTGCCAGGAGCAGCCAGCATGGCTTCCCGAACCAGACGGGCACTGGCGATATGGTCCGGGTGCCCATGCCCGGTGCAACGCCAGCACAACTGGGTGTAGGGAGTTGGATTGGTGTCGTCCAGGTAGCGAATGCTGGTGGGGCGATAAAGCCGTATCAAGGCAGCCAAGGTCTGAACCAATTGTTCCCGGTTCAGACTTTGCTGGGGACTGTCCAAGGTTTGGACCACTTGGCCGGGAACGGACTCGGCGCGACTCAAAGGAGTCAAGCTGCCCCAACCTGGACCTAGCCACGGATCTTGCAAACGCAAGTGGCTAAGCTGAATACCCGACCTGGCGCGTAGCGTAAATTGGGCGATAGAAGCGCTGCCCACCATCAGACGAGCCTGCTGCCACTCATTGGCCAGCCCAGCCATATAGGCATAGGCCGCACGGACGCCGCGCTCGCGGCTATACATATACTCCAGCCCCCCTTTGCGCTCGCTGGCGGTCAGGTACAGGACTTGCATGCAGGACCCGGCCTGAATAGCGCTGAGCAAGTCCGGATTCATAAACAATAAGTCGTCATCCATATGGCCGACGACGACCAGATCTCGGCTGCCCTGGCAGGGATCGGTTGCGGCTAGCGCCGGAAGCGGCAAAAGCAGGGTGCACAGTCCGATAAACAGAATGCGTTTCAGGGTGGCGCAGGCCAAAAGGGCAGCAGGCATGGGGGAGTGTGTGCGGATTAATAAGGATCAGAACGATCCGTCCCGCGTTGGCGACTGGGGGTGTCACCAACGTGCCTGCTTAGTATAAGCAGGCACTGTCAGGCAGAAAATAAAGATAAACGGCACCAGGGACTTTGTATTTAAAGTGTGGCGCCGATGCTGCGATCAGTTCATTCTGGGGCGAATGAGCATGGGGGCAAACTGATGCAGGTAATTAAGCATGGCCAGAATCCAGCACAAGCCCGCGATATGCAGCAGTGGCAGACTCCAGCTGCTGGGAATCAAAGCCAGCAAGCGCAATACACAGGCGGCGATCAAAAGCACATAGCCCAACACCACTTTGGGCGTGGCGCGCAAGGGGCGTCCCAAATGGCCCAAGGCAGTACGTGTCAGCATGCCGATAATCATGATGCTAAAGCCGGCCAAGCCCACAATGTGTACCGGCCAGGCTGCGCGCAGAATCCAGCCAGCCTCATAGGCGGCGGCACTGAGGAGGCCGATGGCCAGACCGGCATAGCCCAGATACAGAATCCACAAAAGCGGGGTCTTGCGGCTGGCCCAGGGCTGCCAACGAATCCATTGGAAGCAGGCGATCAAGCCCAAGGCGGCCAGGATGATTGCCAAGGGCAGACGCCAAGGTGTCAGTGAGAGAACAATGGCAATGGCACTGAGCCCCATTTGCCAATGACCGCTGCGTGTTTGTGCGGGCAGGCTCAGGCTGGGCAAGGCACGCATGGCAAAGAAAGGGATGATGCGGCGAGCAATCAGCAAGGTGATCAGCCCCATGGTCCAGAAGCCGCTATAGAAATAGGGCATGGGATCTTGGCCCTGCATCAGGCTGTACATGAACAGGCTGTGGCTAAGGCCCAAAGCCAGCAGTGCGACCGGAATGCCGTAATTGCGCTTGTTGCGGGCGATCAGGATAACGCGAGCCAGTTCGGCTGCGGCAATAAAGAAAAACAGGGCGTCCAGCAGCAGCGCTGCCATCAGGCCATTAGGAAGCAGAAAGCTGAATCTGGCTAGAATCCAGATCAAACACAAAGCCCCTAAAGAGGGGCCGCGCAAAGTGGGCTGCCCGGTCCAGGTCGCACTGGCGGTTAGTAAAAACCCCACGGCAATGGTGCCGATAAAGGCCCAGAGCATTTCATGGGCATGCCAGTACAAGGAAGGGATGGCCGTATTGGCCAGCCAGCCGGGAGTATAGAGCCAGAGCGCAATACTGGCCGCGCCCCAAAGCGTGGCTAAAAGATAAAGGGGACGAAACCCCAGTTCCAGGAATGCGCGCCATTCTGGGCGGGTAGAGGCAGGGGAGGCAGTCAAAGGATTCATGGCAGATCAGTTATAAGATGTATTTTAAATATATCTTAAAGGCCGAATAAAACATAGTCTCTTAAAGTGATGCTTGGCCTTATTCTTTGTCGGACATTTCCAGCGTGCTGTCTATCATTTTGCGCAATAAATAGACGATGGCCACGCGTTCAGCGGGGTTCAGATTGCCCATGGTCAGCTCGCTGATGGTATGGGCACGGGGAATGACGCGATCCAGCAGGTCCAACCCTTCCTGAGTCAGTTCCACAATAACCTTACGACGGTCGTCCTTATCCGGGGCCAGCTCGATCAAATCGCGCGATTTCAGGCGCTGAATAATGCCCCTTATGGTGGCCTGGTCTACCGCCGTGGCTTCCACCAGTTCTGTTTGGGAGCTGGGGCCGTGGTCGCGCAAGGCGCATAGCGTCACGAATTGAATGGCGGTTAGCTGGTTGTCACCCACGTAATGTTGAAAGATAGCCGTATGCCGCTGACCTGCCTTGCGCAGTAGGTGGCCGATTTGTTCGGTGACATCGTAGGACAAGGTTTGAGGCTCAGAAACGGGGGAGGTAGGCTGCATAGTCTTTCTGTCTTGTTGTGGAATGGGCAGGCCAGATGCGGAAATAACCCTGCGAGTATACCTGTGCGAGGGATGCTGCATGCCTGATCCAGATCAGTTATTTCTTATTTAAAGTATCTGGTCTTTTAGGGTGTGCACCGCAATAAATGAGTCTACACACTGTTAAATTTGAAAATTAAATAAATTTGATGTCTAGATTATCAAGGCTTGGTTTTGTTTTGATTTTAAAATATAAGTATTTGATATTAATTGAATAAAAACTGATTTTCTACGCTTTAAAGACCTATATAAATTAACTTAAGGTAGGTATAAACCCTAGCCCAATCACCTGTTTTCATGCTTAAACTTAGTGTGTACACTACTAAAAAACATGTGGTGAGCACTTTTAATGAGTGCCGTGATTTGGAGCTAACGATGGAAAAGACAGTCAAGATTGCGATTGTAGGGGCCGGTCTTGGCGGAGCCGCTGCGGCGACTCTGTTGCAGCAAGCAGGCTTTGATGTACAAGTATTTGAACAGGCGCCAGAGTTCTCGCGTTTGGGTGCCGGTATCCACGTGGGCCCCAACGTCATGAAAATTTTCCGCCGCATGGGTCTGGAAAATCAGCTAGATCAAATGGGCTCGCACCCCGACTTTTGGTTTAGCCGTGATGGCGAGACGGGCGATTACCTGTCCCGTATCCCTTTGGGCGAATTTGCCAAGAAAGAATACGGTGCGTCCTACATTACGGTGCACCGTGGCGATATGCACGCTTTGCAAATCGACAGCATCAAGCCGGGCACCGTGCACTTTGGCAAACGCCTGCAAAATCTGGTGGAGCGCGAAGAGGGCGTGCTGCTGGAATTTGCTGATGGCACCAACGTAACGGCTGACATTGTGATTGGCGCCGACGGCATCCACTCCAAGATTCGCGAAACCTTGCTGGGCGTGGAAGATCCTATTTACAGCGGTTGGGTTGCACACCGTGCGCTGATCCGTGGTGAAAACCTGGCTCGCTTTGCCGATGAATTTGAAGACTGTGTGAAGTGGTGGACAGACGATCGCCACATGATGGTGTACTACACCACCGGTAAGCGTGATGAATACTACTTTGTGACGGGTGTGCCACATCCAGCCTGGGATTTCCAGGGTGCATATGTGGACAGCTCGCAAGAAGAGATGCTGGCAGCTTTTGACGGCTATCATTCCACCGTTCAGAATCTGATCAAGTCGACAGAAAGCATTACCAAGTGGCCATTGCGCAACCGTAATCCTTTGCCTTTGTGGAGCCGTGGCCGTCTGGTGATGTTGGGTGACGCATGTCACCCCATGAAGCCTCACATGGCTCAAGGCGCTTGCATGGCTATTGAAGATGCCGCCATGTTGACACGCTGCTTGCAAGAAACCGGTCTGTCGGATTTCCGTACGGCGTTCCAGTTGTATGAGCTCAACCGTAAAGAGCGTGCAACTCGTGTTCAGTCCGTGTCCAATGCCAACACGTTCTTGCGTACGCAAGAAGATCCGGCTTGGGTATATGGCTACGACCTGTACGGTCAAGATCTGAAGTCCAGCTAAAGTGCGTACCGTGCTGATTCCGGGAGCGATCCGGATTCAGCACAGCGCCCATCAGTTCGGATTCCGGTTCTGTGCAGGGCCTCTCTCTATAAAGAGACCTGCCAGGTCGGGAGTCTCCGTTGATCCATCACTCTTAATCTGTAAACGGTCTGCGACCCACTGGGGGGAATGCGGACACGTTCCGGGCCCTGCTGTGTTCTGTCAGGTGCTGTTTTTAGGCAGTTTTCTGGTTCACCAGGCATACCAATAATTATCTGGAGATATACAAGGTGCATTCATCCATCCAAAGTCCCACGGCTGTGCCTGCAGACCGGGACGGTAACGGAGATCTCTATAAGAAGATCGTCTGGCGTCTGATCCCCTTTCTGTGCTTTTGTTATTTGGCTGCTTACCTGGACCGAATTAACGTCGGCTTTGCCAAACTGCAGATGCTGGATCATCTGCAATGGAGCGAGACGGCTTATGGTCTGGGTGCCGGTCTGTTTTTTCTGGGCTACATCCTGTTTGAAGTACCCAGCAACCTGATTCTGGAACGTGTGGGCGCCAAGCTGTGGATTGCCCGCATCATGATTACCTGGGGCTTGTTGTCTGGCCTGACCATGTTTGTGACTACACCCACGCAGTTCTACATTCTGCGTTTTGTGCTGGGTGCAGCAGAAGCCGGTTTCTTGCCTGGCGTGCTCTTTTACCTGACCTTGTGGTTCCCCACGTACCGACGCGGCAAGATCATTGCTTTGTTCATGATTGGTTTGCCCCTGTCCAGCGTAATTGGTGGCCCCTTGTCCGGCTGGATTATCGGTCACTTTGACCACATGAATGGCTGGCGCGGCTGGCAGTGGTTGTTCCTTTTGGAGGCCATTCCTAGTGTGCTGTTGGGTATCCTGACATTTTGGGCCTTACCGAATAATTATCAGTCTGCCCCTTGGCTAAGCACGGAAGAAAAGTCTCGTTTAGCAGCTGACTTGGCCGCTGACGATGCCGAAGGTAAAGGCGTCAAGCACAGCTTTAAAGATGGTTTCTTCAATCTGAAAGTGTGGATGTTGGGCGGGATCGACTTCTCGATTCTACTGGGAACCTACTCCATCAGTTTCTGGATGCCGTCCTTTATCCGCGCTGCGGGTGTGCAGGACCCGTTCCAGATTGGTTTGATGACGGCGATTCCGTCCTTGGCCGGTGTGGTCGGTATGTTGATGATTGGTGCCAGTTCTGACCGTCGTCGTGAACGTCGCTGGCACTTGATTGTGCCGCTGACTATCGGTGCGATTGCCTTGGCTGCCAGTACCTTTGTAGCTCACGATGCCTGGTTGACGGTTTTGGCCTTCACGGTGGCTTCGGCAGTGATTATGGGTGCAGTGCCTGTGTTCTTTAGCTTGCCAGCGACCTTCCTGAAGGGCACGGCAGCGGCGACAGGTTTTGCCTTGGCATGCTCGCTGGCCAATATTGCCGGTCTGGTCAGTAACTCCCTGATCGGTTGGGTCACCGACCTGACAGGCTCGGGCAGTGCCGCCTTGTGGTTGTTTGCCGGTAGTTTGATGGTAAGTTGCTTGTTGGCCTACGCTTTGCCTGCCAAACAGGTCAACCGTTAAGCACTCTGCAGTTCCAGGTATTTGACGTAGCAACATACCTGGCTGTTTGAATTGCACCCCAAAAGTTGGATACGGATCCAACCTTTGGGGTGTTTTTTATGAAGCAGTACGATGAGCAATTCATGCTCAAGGCGATCAGGCGCTACAGGACGGGCAAGCTTAGTGATCAAGAGCTGGCCCAGTCATGGGCTAGGCTCAGGCAATAACTTTGCTGCCTTGTTGCAACCAGGCATGCAAATCTACGGTTTCGTACAGAACTTGTGCACTGAGGACACGCAGGCCATGAGGGCCGCTATCCAGAATGCGGTGTTCGCCTTTGGCTTGTTGCAGTTCCAGCTCAGTGTCGGGCAAGGTCATCAAATGCCGGGCGACGACCACAAGTTGTTCGGGCGGGCAGCAGGGGCTGGATTCAAAGTGTCCGACTTCTTTGCCGTTTTGGCGGATGATCAGGCGTAATGGATTCATGATGTTGTTGCCGTATCAGAGACGGGCCAGTAAAAGTTGTTGGGCGTGGCGCGTGCACCAAAAATGGCCTGTCCAACGCGCACAATCGTGGAGCCTTCGGAGATAGCGACTTCATAGTCGCCGGACATACCCATGGACAATTCACGGATGTTTTCAGCGTGGGGGATGTCGTTGCGCAGTTGATCGCGCAAATTACGCAGTAGAACAAAGCAAGGGCGTACCCGTTCCGGGTCCGCGTCCATCAGGGCCAAGGTCATCAGACCCTTCACACGTAGCGCAGAAAACTGTGGTAATTCGCGCACAAAAGCGTGAACTTCGTCGGGCGGCAACCCAAATTTGCTTTCCTCGCCCGAGGTGTTCACCTGTACGAATACATCCAGGCTACGGCCTTCGATTTGCAGACGGCGGTCCAGTGCTTCGGCGGTCTTGAGCTTGTCCAAGGCGTGGAATTCAGACGCAAAGCGCGCAACAGACTTGGCTTTATTGCTTTGCAAGTGTCCAATAACAGCCCATTCCAAATCGGGTAGTTCTTCGCGCAGCGCCTCGTATTTGCCTTCTGCCTCTTGAACCTTGTTCTCGCCCAGCAAGCGGCAACCGGCTTGATATGCCAGACGAATACGGTCAATCCCGAAGGTTTTACTGACCGTTAACAGACGCACATCGCCAGCAGCCCGTCCGTAGCGCAGACAAGCAGTGTCAATTCTTTGTTGTACCAGGGCAATGCGTTCCCGAAATGCCTCTACACTGGTGGAGGTGGGATAATGCTCGGCGTGAAGTACATCAGGGGCGGATTCGGACATGGCGCACCAATAAGGAAGAAAAAAAAGATAAACTCGACCCTGCGGGTCGCGCACAAACTATTATGTCATAGGTCAAAATGAATATCCAGGGAAGCAATGCGAAGGAACTTTTCGATGATATCCGGCAACAAGTGGCGCTGGGGCGTATTGCTCCGGGCCAGATATTGCCGCCGGTGCGCGAATTAGCCCAAACACTGGGATTGAACCGGAACACCGTCGCCCTTGCTTATAAGCGTTTGGTGTCAGCGGGGGTGGCCGATGCCCAGGGCCGCCGTGGCACGCGTATCCGCGAGGCTATTCGTGAATTGGCGCGTGAAGGTCATGGCGCCAGTTCAGCCTTGCAGGATCTGGCCAGTGGTAATCCGGCACTGGCTTATTTGCCGGCTCCCACACAATTGACGGCTGGGGTGCGTGGCCAAACCCAGGCCTTGTACGGCGCGGATCCCTTGGTGCCCGAACTGCGCGCCGTGTGCCAACAGGTTTTTCATAAAGACACACCGCTGGAGACCGATTATCACGTCAGCTATGGCGCAGTAGATGCAATCGAGCGTCTGTTGCAAGCCTTTCTGCTGGCGGGCGATAAGGTCGGGATTGAAGATCCGGGCTATCTGAATAGCATTAACTCGGTCAATACCTTGGGCTATAAGCCAGTGGGTATCGCGGTTGATAGTGAAGGCATTGTGCCCGCTTCTCTGGAAGAAGCCTTGGCAGATGGCCTGCGCGCCTTGATTCTGACACCGCGTGCGCACAACCCCACGGGCTGCTCCTTGAGCCGGGCGCGGGCCAAGCAAATCGAACAAATCCTCAAGCAGTATCCCGAGCTGCTGTTAATGATTGATGACCACTTTTGGATGCTGGCCAGCAGCCCTTATCGCAATGTGATTCCCGCCGATCATCTGCGCTGGGCCCTGATCCGTTCCGTATCCAAGGGCCTGGGACCTGATTTGCGTGTGGCTTTGGTGGCCTCTGATCTGCAAACCGGCGAACGCCTGTCTCAGCGCTTGGCATCTGGCGCGCAATGGGTCAGCCATCTCTTGCAGCAAATGGTCGTGCATGGCCTGACCGATACGGATATCAAAGCGCAGACCCGCGTGGCGCAAGCGGCTTATGTGCAGGCTCGCACTGATTTGATGCATGCCTTGAAAAAACAAAGCATCCCTTTTTGGGATAGCGAAGAGGGTTTCAACTTGTGGATTCCGCTGGATCGGGAAGCCGAACCTGTGTTGGCCGGGTTGGCCGCGCGTGGCTGGCTGGTGCGATCTGGGCAAGTGTTTGGTGTGAGTAACCCTGCTCAAGGTTTACGTGTCAGCTTTGCCAATCTGGATGCCAAAGGTGCACAGCGCTTTTCAACTGATTTGGCCCAAGTGCTTCAAGAACGCTATTAATCACTATCTTGCTGCTTCGAGTGGAGTAGCAAGATAGTGAGCTCTACACCGTGCGCCCACCCGTTCAGCTAAAAAAGGGGCGCTATTTTTATACCTGCTTAATTCGATTTTTTGGGCCGATTACTAATCCATTGCACTGCCAGCACGCTGCCCATCACCAAAATAATGCCTATCAGACTAGAGCCTGTCATGGCCTGACCTAAAATCAGCCAACCCAAGATTACAGCGGTCAACGGGCTGAGCAGGCCCAGCGAAGACACCGCTACCGAAGGCAAGACCGCAATGCCGCGGAACCATAGGGTGTAGGCTAGCAGAGCGCCCACCAAACAGAGATACAGATAGCCGCCAATTTGCACCGTGCTTAAGGAGCTATCCAGCGGCGGGTCCACCCATAGAGCCAAGGGGGCGAGCATCAAGCCGCCTAACATTAACTGCCAGGCCGTGAACGCCAAAATGGGCATGCCGCTACGCCAGCGATGCGACAAATAGGTGCCCAACGCCATACATAAAGCGCCCACAACCGCGGCCACCATACCCCAGGTATCCCATTGGCTTTCTGGGGACAGTAGTAAAACCCCCATGCCGAAAATACCCACCAGGCAGGCGACTAAGGCCATTGTGACGGGGCGTTTGCCTTCCAATGCCCAGGCCAGCGCAATAACCACTAAAGGTTGAGCCGCACCGACGACGGCCGCCAAACCACCCGGCAAGCGATAGGCTGCGACAAAGAGCAGTGCCTGAAAAGCACCAATGTTCAAGGCGGCCAAAATCAGGGTGCGCCCCCAATCGCCAGGGGCTGGCATGCGGCGGCTCCACAGTAACAGCATCAGGCCAGCAGGAAAGCAGCGTAAAAATGCCGCAATAAAAGGGCGATCAGGCGGCAGAATTTCGGTAGTGACAATATAGGTAGAGCCCCAGATGGCAGGGCCCAGTGCGGTCAGCGCCGTCACAATCCAAAGGGAAAATCGGTTCATGATGAAAGTATCTTGATGTCGAGATAAATGCCAGTGTAGGGATGATTTATCTTAATATCAAGATAAATATCAGAATCGAGAAACCATGAGTACGAGCGAAGACCGCGACGCGGTAGACCTGATCATCAATCAATGGCGGGAACAGCGGCCCGACTTGCAGAACCTGGAGGCGATGGCTCTGCTGGGACGCATGACGCGCTGCTTTCAACTGCTGCAAAAACAGATGAGCGAAAATTTCAGGCGTCACGGCCTGCAATTGGGCGAGTTCGATGTGCTGGCCAGTCTGCGCCGCTCCGGTCCGCCCTACACCTTGGCACCTACGGCCTTGTTTTCCACCTTGATGGTCAGTTCCGGCACCATGACGCATCGTTTGCAGGGCCTGGAAAAGCAGGGTTTGATTGAACGCATTGCGGACCCGGAAGATGCCCGCCGTATTCTGGTGCGCTTAAGCCCGACGGGTCTGGCCTGTGTGGATGCGGTTGTCGTGGACCATTTAGCGAACGAAGAAAACATGCTGGAAGGCCTGGATGCAAGGCAACGGCAAAGTCTGGATACCTTGTTACGTGACTGGATGCGTTTGTTGGAGTCGCGCCAGACTTGAAGGAATGCTAAAGTAGCTGGATATATACACAGCTTACTTATGACCCCGCCAGAGCTTCCTCCTTTCTACTATCTGCATAATTTCCATCAGGTTTTGCACTGGGTACAGCACGCCAGTGCCGACTTGCTGGAGCCAGAACACGTCCATTGCGGCCGTGGTTTTTTGCTGGCCTCTCAGCCAGCGCAAGCCTTATTGGTTCGTTTGTTGATGCGCAAAGGCCCCGTATTTCGCATCGACAAGCTGCGTTACGCCGAGATTGAGGATTTGAATGCAGCGGTGCAGGAGTTAGCTGCTTGTGGCCTGATCGAAACGGACCCCGAACTGGATCTTGACACTGTGTTTGCTGTCCATACGGTGCCTGAGCTGCGCCGCTTGTTCAGCGATCTGCCTGCCGCCGGGCGTAAGGCGGATTATCAAGAGAAGATCAGCCAAACGCATGGCGACCAAGCGCGGCCCTTTCTGGAATGGTGCATAGATATCAGTTTGCAGGCCCCCATGCTGCGTTTGTCGCCAGAGGTAATGCATTGGGCACAGCGCTTGCAACTGCTGTTCTTTGGCAATCATTACCAGGACTGGTCCGAGTTCGTGCTGAGCGATTTGGGGCTGTATCGCTATGAAACGGTGGTGTTGGATCAGGCTAGTCGGGCATTCCGACACGGCGAGGATGTGCGTCTCTATGAAACCTTGTCCGAGTTGCGCGATGCGCAGGACGAGGCCAATCCCGATCACTGGGTGCAGCGCCTTGCCGCTGTGCAGGCTGTGGAGACCGACAGCGACTGGTTGCAGCGGCGCAAGGCGAAGACTTTGTTCCAATTGGGTCAGCAAGCGGAGCGACAACAGTGGTGGCCCTTGGCCGAGCAGGCCTATACCCAGACTACTTGGCCGGGGGCGCGCTATCGCCAATTGCGCGTTCTGGAACGCCAAGAGAATCACCAAGGGGCCTGGCCCTTGTTTTGTCAGGCTTGGCTTGAGCCAGAGAACGAAAGCGAAACCCAAAAGTTATTGCGCATGCTGCCGCGCATGCGTCGCAAACTAGCGGTAGAGGCACCGCCCAGTGTGTCACCAAGCACACCGGCAAGTCCTACCCAACGTAGCGATCTCATTTTGTTTGATGATGGTAAGAGGGTGGAAGCGCAGGTGCTGGCTCATTGGGACAGCCCGTTAGCCCCCGTTTTTTATGTGGAAAATGCGCTGTTCCCGGCTTTATTAGGTCTACTTAGCTGGGATGCTATTTTTGCCCCTTTGCCCGGGGCCTTCTTCCATCCTTATCAGGCCTGCCCAGCCGACTGGGGGAATCCGGATTTTGTGTCGCGCCGTCAGGGTTTGTTTGATCAGGCCCTCAGTGTGCTGGATGGAGCTGATTACAAAACCGTGATCTGGCAGCGCTGGCAGGAGAAGCGGGGCATACAGTGCCCCTTGCTGATCTGGCCCGCCCTGGATGAAACCTTGATCGAGCAGGCGTTGCAGTGCATTCCAGCGCAGCATCTGCAGTTGGTATTTAAGCGCATTTTGCAAGACTGGCGCGACAATCGCTCCGGCTTGCCAGATTTGGTGCGCTTTATGCCTGCCCAGCAAAGCTATGAATTAATTGAAGTTAAAGGGCCCGGTGACCGGCTGCAGGATAATCAACGACGTTGGTTAAGTTATTTTGCCCAGCATGCCATCCCGGCACGGGTTTGCTACGTGACCCGGCCCGAGCTCGTATGAAAGCCTGGACAGTAGGCGTACGTGCCTTGTGTGAATTCACCGCTCGCAGCGGTGATCTGGACTTGCGCTTTACCCCTGCGGCCACAGCGCAGGAAGGCATAGTAGGCCACCAACAATTACGTTTGCGTCGTCCGGCACATTACGAGGCTGAAGTCCCCTTGTCCTACGAGATGGAAGGGCTGTTGGTGCGAGGTCGGGCTGATGGATACGATCCGATCAGCAAATGCCTGGAGGAGCTGAAAACCTATCGTGGTGCTTTTGACGCTATTCCCGAACATCACCGCCGTTTGCATCTGGCCCAGGCTAAAGTTTATGCCGCCATGATCTGTCAGGAGCGCGACTTGCCAGGCGTGACTGTTAGCGTGGTGTATTACCACGTCGACAAGCACAAAGAGACCTGCATTGCCGAGTATCTGGAGCGCGCGGATCTCTGGGTCTTCTTCGAGCAGCAATGCCGTGCCTATGTTGAATGGGGACGGCAGGAGCAGAGGCACCGTCTGGCGCGGAATCAGGCCTGTACGGAACTGCAATTTCCTTTTGAGCAGTTCCGCGTCGGTCAGCGGGAACTCGCGGTGGCGGCGTTTCGGGCACAGCGTGATGCGCAGTGTTTATTGGCCCAAGCGCCGACGGGCATTGGCAAAACCTTGGCCGTTGTTTTTCCCGCTCTGAAAGCCATGCCCGAGGCGGGCGTGGACAAGCTTTTTTATCTGACAGCTAAAAATTCGGGCCGACAAATGGCCCTGGATGCCTTGAGCCGCTTAAGCCCAGAAGGAGAAGGCGCTTGGCGAGTGCTGGAAATGGTTGCCCGTGACAAGCAATGCCCGAATCCGGATAAAGCCTGCCATGGCCAGTCCTGTCCCTTGGCCCAGGGCTTTTATGATCGTCTGCCCGCAGCTCGCCAGCAGGCGTTGGAACAGCCCATCTTGGACCGCCTACGCTTGCAACAGGTGGCTAGTGAGCATCAAGTCTGTCCTTATTATCTGGGGCAGGAAATGTTGCGTTGGGCCGATGCCATTGTGGGCGACTATAACTACTTCTTTGATACACATGCGGTTTTGTACAGCCAGACGCTGGCGCAACAATGGCGCAGCGCCGTGCTGGTGGACGAGGCCCATAATTTAGTGGAACGGGCCCGATCCATGTATTCGGCGTCTTTCTCGCAAATGCAATTGCGTATGGCACGTAAAGCGGCACCGTCGGCCTTGAAACGTCATTTCGCCCCTTTGACTCGCCTGATGGAGGATCTGGTACCCGAGGAGGGGGGCGATCAATGGGGGCTGGAAAAGATTCCGTCCGATCTGTTGGAGCAATGTGAATATCTGGCGGCTCGGTTGGGAGCCTATGTGGCAGAAAACCCCATGCCCCAAGACAGTCCTTTGCTGCAATTTTATTTTGAGCTGCTGTATTTTGTGGATCTGGCCGGGCAGTTTGGCTCGCACTCTTTATTTGATATTTTGGCGCATCGCGATGGCGTGTTGCTGAATCTTCGCAATATTGTGCCCGCTCCCTTTCTGGCCGAACGCTATGGGGATGCGCACGGTGTTGTCCTGTTCTCCGGTACCTTGAACCCGTCGCAGTTCTATCGCGATGTCTTGGGTTTGCCCTCAAGCACGGCCGAGTTGAATGTAGCTTCGCCTTATCGAGCGGAGCAATTGCGGGTGCGTCAGTATGCCGACTTGTCCACGCGTTATGCGGACCGAGCCCATAGCCTGAATGGGGTCTGCGATATTGTTGGGCAGGCTTACCGGGAACAACCGGGCAATTATCTTTTGTTCTTGAGCAGCTTTAATTATCTGGAACAGGTGAGCCTAGCCTTGCAGGAGCGTTGGCCGGATATGCCTTTGTGGCATCAGCAAGCGGGCATGAGTGATCAGCAAAGAACCCAGTTTCTGGATCGTTTTACGCTGGATGGACAGGGGGTGGGATTGGCGGTCTTGGGCGGCGCATTTTCTGAAGGGGTGGATTTACCCGGTAAACGCTTGATTGGGGCCTTTATCGCCACCTTGGGCTTGCCCCAATTCAATCCCGCTAATGAATCTGTGCGGCAAGTCATGGCCCGGCTCTTTGGGGAGCGGCGGGCCTATGACTATACCTATCTCTATCCGGGACTACGCAAGATTACACAGGCCGCGGGTCGTGTGATTCGCGATGAACAGGATCAAGGTTCTGTGTATCTGCTGGACGAGCGCTATGGGCAGCGGCGGGTGCAGCAGTTGTTGCCGGACTGGTGGCAAATTGAGCAGGTGCGGACTGACGCTCGTTCTGGGCAATGACCTCGGTGATGATTTGGGCGGTGGCCGCAGACAGCGTCCAACCCAAATGGCCGTGGCCGGTGTTGTAGTACACGCCGGGGCGGCTGCCTGCTTTCACACGGGGCAACATGTCCGGCATCATGGGACGCAAGCCAGCCCAAGGCACCACGCGGTCGGTGGCGGCATCGTGGAAGTTACGGCGTGTCCAGTTTGTCAGCGGAGCGATACGGTCGGCGCGAATGTCTTTGTTCGAGCCGTTGTACTCTGCCGTACCGGCCACGCGCAGGCGCTCGTTGCCCAGGCGGCTGGTCACAATCTTGGCTTCCTCGTCCAGCAAACTGACCCAAGGGGCAGCATGTTGGGCTTCAGGCGTGTCCAGATATACCGAGATTGAATAGCCTTTGACGGGGTAAATGTTCAGGTAATCGCCCAGCATATGGGCCAAGTGGCGGCTGCCTACACCGGCGCACACGACCAGCGAATCGACGGACAGCGTATGGGTCTGCGCTTCGGCGCCTTCACCCGTACGCAGTTGGATACGATGTGGAGGGCCGCAATCAATACCCAGTACTTCCGTATCTTGCAAGAACTTTACGCCGCGCTTGGCGCAGGCATCAGCCAGACCACGCGTGTATTTATGAATATCGCCCGTGGCGTCCGAAGGCGTAAAGAAACCGCCGTAGTATGTGCCTTGCAAAGCGGGTTCAATCTGGTGGATTTCATCGTTGGTAACGGTGCGCCGCTCCAGGCCACCCTTGTGCAGTAATTGACTGACCTTCTTGCCAGACTCAAAGCCGCCTGCGGTGTGGTAGATGTGCAAGATGCCGCGCTGTTCCAGGTCGAAATCAATGTTCTCGTCCTTGGCCCATTGATACAGGTTCTCGCGGGCGGTAATGGCCAGCTTGACGGTTTCAATGGTGTTTCGTTCGTAGCCGGAAATCGCGCCCATAAACTGGGCCATCCAGCTGTATTTGTGCCAACTTGGCTTAGGGTTGAACAGCAGTGGGGCGTCTTTGCGCATCATCCACTTCAAGCCCTTCAAAATGGTGCTGCGGCTGTTCCAGACCTCGGCATTGCAAGCGGAAAGTTGCCCGCCGTTGGCGAACGAGGTTTCCATCGCGGGATAGCGCAGACGGTCGATGACAGTAACTTGATAGCCCTTCAGGCTGAGGGCGTAGGCGGTGGTAATTCCGGAAATACCGGCACCAATGACGGCAATATGCGACATAACAGGCTCCAGACAGGTGAATTGCCACCCAATAGTGGCAATACCCCATCTGTCCTGTGACCTGAGAGTTTATCCAACCTGTAAAGAGGGTTGGGCTCCTTCGGTGGGCGTCATGCGCCGCTCTCCAGAGTGTCGGGCTGGTACGATCCTTTTGCCTGAGAGATTCCGGGGTGGTTGCTCCGTCGGCGCCTGATTGAACAGGTCTCTTTCATACCGCCTGTAATGACGGGACTACAGTAGCTGGGCTTGTAAAAGTTTGCAATCAGGGTAAACCAAGAGCCGGATGCAGCGGCCCCTGGTTTTAAAAGTAATTTAAGAGGGGTAGATCCATAGTTTAGAGGGGGGCAATTGCAGATGATGCACGCCGCCCGGCAGGGGCTCCGGACCGAAAGCGCGCAAGGTTCCGGCTGAGGGATCTGCCATGCGGAAGACGTGCTCCCACTTGTCGCCCAGGTACATGCTGGTGGACAAATGCAACTGCAGCGTCTCGGGGCCGGGTTGGGTGTTCAACTGCACCTGTTCGACACGAATCACCGCCGTCGCTTGCTGACCGGGTGTCAAGGGGGCCGCCGCATGGCCCCACAACTCCCAACCAGGACCGCTTAGACGAGTCTGCTGGTCGCGCTGCTCGCTGACCGTGCCTTGCAGACGATTGTTGGAGCCCATGAACTCCGCCGTATAGAGAGTCTTGGGATTGCTATAAACCTCTTGCGGGGTGCCTTGCTGCTCGATATTGCCACCATTTAGCAGCAAAATTCGATCTGAAATGGCCATGGCTTCGGCCTGATCGTGGGTCACCATCAGGGCTGACAAGCCCATCTCCACAATCAGCTCACGCAGGAACACGCGGGCTTCCTCGCGCAGCTTGGCGTCCAGGTTGGACAGTGGTTCGTCCAGCAAAATGACCGGCGGGTTGTAGACCAGTGCGCGAGCAATGGCTACCCGTTGTTGCTGACCGCCCGACAATTGGCTGGGATAGCGTTCGCCCAGGCCTTTCAAACCCAGCTGGTCCAAAATGGCCTCTACCTTCTGACGGCTTTCGGCTTTGGATGTTTTACGCAGCGTCAACGGGTACGCCACGTTTTCCTGTACCGTCATGTGCGGCCACAAAGCGTAGGATTGGAACACCAGCCCCAGATTGCGGGCTTCAGCAGGCAGGTCAATGCGGGCCTGCGAGTCGTACAGCACGTCATTATTGATAGTGATACGGCCTTGAGAAGGCTGTTCCAACCCGGCAACCGCACGCAGCAGGGTGGTTTTGCCACTGCCCGAAGCGCCCAGTAAGGAGACCACTTCGCCCTTATTCAGGCTCATGGAGACCCCTTTCAGGACAGGGTTTCGGTCGTAGGCCAGGTGGATATTTTCTACAGTCAGCTCGGTCATCGTAATTTCACTCCGAAGCGCAATGCGATGGTCAGGCCAATAACCACCATCACGATATTAATAAAGGACAGGGCGGCCACAATGTCGATGGCACCGGTGGCCCACAGGGAAACCAGCATGGAGCCAATCGTTTCCGTCCCGGGCGTCAGCAAATACACGCCCGTGGAGTATTCCCGCTCGAAAATCAGGAACATCAGCAACCAAGACCCAATCAGGCCGAATTTCGCCAGAGGCAGGGTGATCTGGCGCGTCACCTGACCGGGACGTGCCCCCGTGCTACGGGCGGCTTCTTCCAGTTCGGGGCCGACTTGCAGCAGGGTCGAGGAGATCAGACGCAAGCCGTAAGCCATCCAGACCACGCTATAGGCCAGCCACACACTGAAGATGGTGCTGCGCAAGGCACGCAGAGGGCTGACAACAACACCTCGCAGCCATTCCGACATGGGCAATACGGAAAGCCAGCCGTTTTCCAGAGACTGATCTAACCACATCGGCACGAACAGGAACATCCACAAGAAGGCCAGACCGGCCAGCAGACCCGGTACGGCGCGTGGAACCAGCACGCTGTAGTCCAGAAAGCGGGTAATGCCATCCGGTTTGCGGTGCATGGCCAAACCGATAAAGGTGTAGCAAACCACGGCCAAAGCACCACCGAAAACGCCAATGGCAATCGAGTTCAAAATAGCGCGCAACAGATTGGCCTGCCCGAATACTTGTCTAAAGGCATCCAGGGAAAGTACGTCCATCAGCGACACGCCAATGCCCCAGTTGGACACAAAAGCACGTAGAACCACACCCACAACCGGCACGATTACCGTGAAGAATAGCCACAGTGCGACCAATGTGGCCGCAGCCCAGCGCCAGCGACCCAGCGGCAGGGAACGAGCCTGGGAGGCTTTACCTTTGACGGTCACAAAGCGGTTCGCAGTACGCATCAGACGACGTTGCAGCATCACCAATGGAATGGTCATGGCAATCAGGATCACGGCAACGGCTGCCATCAAGTGATAGGACGGAATGCCAAGTTTGTTGGTCAGCTTGTACAGGTAGGTGGCCAGAACCAGATGGCCCTCGGGATCACCCAGCACCAGAACCAGACCAAATACTTCCAGACCCAGGAAAAATAGCAGAACGCAGGCGTACAGAATGGCAGGGCGAACCATGGGCAAGCTGACCGAGCGCATCACCTGCCAGGGGCTGGCACCGGCACTGCGGGCGGCTTCTTCCACGTCCGAACCCATGCTGCGCAGGGCCGAAGAAATATACAGATAAGCGTGTGGAACGTGAGTCAGACCCGCGATGATGACGATGCTGGTGAAGGAATAGATGTTCCAGGGCACAAAGCCGATCAGGTCCAGTGTCCAGGTCGAGAAAAACCCAACAGGCCCGGCGGCGACAATGTAGCCAAAACCCAGCACCATAGGGGAAACAAAAATGGGGACCAGAATCAGCGGTTCGATCCAGGTACGGCCAGGCAGGTCGGTGCGCACCATCAGGAAGGCAAGAATGCCACCTAAGGGGATAGAGATGCCCGCCAGGCCAAAGGCCATGATGAAGCCGCTACCCAGCGCTTTGTAAAAATCGGGATCGTCAAAAATGAAACGGAAGGCATCCAGCCCCAGAGACTTGTCAGCCGCGAAGAAAGGGGCGGATAACAGGCTTTGGATGATGATCAGGCTAAGCGGCACATAGATGGCCAGTGCCGTTATAAGAACAACGACATGGCGCGGCCAGGCCTGCCACCGAAGGCGTAAGGCGTGCATGATAAGGATTCCAGGCGGAAAAGAGGCAGGGTGGCGGCGTAGGGCCGCCACCCACATCAAAGACGAGAAGTCTTATTTATTGGCAGCAGCGCGCCATTGCTTGATGAAGTCCAGGCGTTCTTTTTGCTTGAGGAAGTCCAGCAAGGATGAGTCCACGGGGATAGGAGTCAGGTCAACACCGGCCAGTTTTTTGGTCAGGCCGTCCACATCGTTATCGCCTTCCACGTCAGAACGGATAGAAGCCAGCTCTGCCTTGTTGGCCAGCACGTCCTGCCCATCTTTGGAGAGCATGTAGTTCAGGAAGACGCGGGCAGCATTGGGGTTTTGCGCCTTGTTGCTGATGAAGGCCACGCGCGACAGGACCAGGGTGTAGTCGGAGGGGTACACAATCCCGATGGCTTTATCCTTGGCAGCGCGGGTTTCCGCGTAGGAGCCCAGCAAGTTGTAGCCGATCAGGTTTTCGCCGGAGCTGACGCGCTCCATCATGGTGCCCGTAGAGGATTGCAGGACCAGATTGGCTGAGCCTACGCCCTTAATGAAGTTCCAGTAGCTCTCGCCTTTCTTGCTGTCCTGGGCGGCCAGCATATAGCCCACGGCGGACTTCTCTATATCGTAGGTGGTGACTTTGTTGCGGAAACGGTCTTTGTCGCTTTCTACCAGCTTGGCCAGTTCAGCATGGGTCTTAGGTACTTCTTCCGGCTTGATCAGACGGTTGTTATAGATGAAAACCGTAGGCTCATACGTTGTACCAAAAGCTTTGTTTTCCCACACGGCCCAGCTGGGCAGGGAAGGGATTTCAGGCGACTCGTAGCTGGCCGCGTAATCGGTGGCCAATCGCATGGCCGAATCCATGGACGAGCTCCAGACAATGTCACCACTATTGCTGCCCGAGGCTTGCTCGCTGATGTAGCGGTTGTACAGCTCGGTGCTGTTCATGTCGTGGTATTCGACTTTGATCTTGGGGTGAGCAGCTTCAAAGGCGGAAATCAGCGGGCTGGCTGCTTTGGTGTCCGTCGTGGAATAGATGATGACTTTGCCTTCCTTGTCGGCGGCGGGAGCCAGATCGCTTTGGGCCCAGGCCGCTTGACCGGCAAGCATGCTGGCGCTGAGCGATAGGGCCAGCAGGGTAAGACGGCGGGGGGTAGTGAATGCTGACATTCGAGTCTCCTTGGTTCAGAGTCCCGTCGAGATGCGGGACTTGTGGGGGTGATCGGTGTCATTGCATTGTGTTGACTCTAGCTGTCAGCATCCTGTCACGGTTGATAGGGAGGGTCTCGCAGGCCGATAGGCGTGTCGGTGACTAGACGACGCCAGTTTTGCAAGAAACGGTGGCGTCGGGTTGGGTCCAGACCCACGAGTAAGGATGGGTTTAGGACTAAGGGCTGAATAATTCCAATCGATTGATTTGAAACGGTTTTTGTAAACCAGCTACCTGACTCAATGGCATTGAGCGAACCTAATCCAGCTGGGCCCGCAATGGTTTCCTGACCTCGCGGTGAGAGCAAGTAATCAATAAAAGTGGCCGCTAAATCGGGTCGGCGCGCCTGTTTATGAATCAATGCGCTGCGGGTAAACACCGAGACATAATCGCTGGGAACCACGATGGCAATGTCCGAACCGGCCTTTTGACGGGCCAGAGCGTAGGAACCCAACACGTTGTAGGCCACATCCAGCGTGCCATTGTCCAAATCGTCCAGAATGGCGGCGGTATTGGCATAGAGGCGGGTTCCGACGCGGCCCAAGGCATTGGCCATCCCCCAGAAGGTTGAGGAAGTTCGTTCGTCGTAAAGTGCGAACAAATAGCCTACGCCGCTGATCTGGATATCGTAGGTGCCGACCCGGCCCATCAATGGGTGGCTATTGCGCTCCAGCAGCTTCAGCAGCGCCTCGCGGGAAGCGGGCAGATCTGGTGGTAGACGGGAAGGTGCATAGGCAATCACTGCCGGTTCCAGCGTGAAGCCGAAGACTTCATTGCGCCAGCGTGCCCAGCCCGGCATGGCAGTGGTCAGACTTGAGCTATGAGAACGAGCATAGCCATCGTTAGCCAGTTTGACCTGAAGGTCCGAGGCCGAGCTGATCAGCAAATCTGTCTCTGGCAGGCTGCCTTGGGTCGCGTGCCGATACAGTGCGCTGGAATCCATCTCGTGATACAGAACACGCACTTGAGGCTGAGTTTGCTGGAAGTCGTGTACCAGCACTTCAAACAGTTCCGTGTCGGTGGGGCCAGCAATGACTAATAACGGCTGATCCTGCGGCTTTTGTTTGGAGGCCAGTGCCGGATAGTCGTGGCTGCGTATGCCCATATCCAGACCTGCCGGTGGCTCATTGGCTTGCGCTGTATCGGCTTGCATTGTCAGTCCCACCAAGACCAGGGCTAGAGCAGCCAGAGTTTGGGCCATGCCAGTAGAGGATTTTGGGGTCTGTAACTGGGCCGGTATTTCTATACGTACGGTAAGCCCGTGTGGGGCGTGGTCACGCAGCAATAAAGTGCCTTGATGGGCCTGCACGACCGTGCGTACGATGGATAGTCCTAGGCCCGACCCTGGTAGACCTTGGCTGGCTGGGCCACGTTGAAATCGTTCCAGTAAGCGTGTTTTATCCTTATCACTGACCCCTGGCCCCAGATCTGAAACATCAAACACCACCAGGCCGGTAGGACGGGTATAGACGCGTACTGAAATGTGCTCGTCGCTATAGAGCATGGCGTTATCGATCACATTGCGCAGCATTTCCCGCAAGGAAACATGGTCGCCCACGAGTTGGGCTCGCCGCGCTGACGGGGTGATGTGAACCTGTAGACGATGGGCCCGGTCCGGGTCTACGCGTCCTTGAATCTCTTGAATCAAGGGGGCAAGGTCCAAGGGCCGCATCGTGCTGCGATCCAGGCGATGGCTAACCGTGGCATCCATCAGCAGTTGATTCAGCAAATGTGTGGCGTGCGTCGTATTGTTCAGAATGCGTTGCAGGCGGGGACGTACCGCTTCCGAGCCGGGTTCGTCCATGGCTAGCTGGGTTTGCAAATGGACAGCGGCCAAGGGAGTACGAATTTGGTGTGCAGCGTCGGCCACCAGATTATTCAAGGTTCCGACTGCCGTTTGCAGACGATTCATGAAGGCGTTCAAGGTGTCGACCAGGCGGCGAATTTCCTTGGGGACTGGGGTGTCGATGGCTTGCAGATTGTCATGAGAGCGCTCTCTTAGCGCGGTTTCCAGTTCGGCCAACGGTCCAAACGCGCGGCGTATCCCCAGACTGGTAATCATCAAAGCCAACAAAATCAGGCCAGTTAATGACAGGGTGCTGCGGCTTAGCAGTTCATCCGCCAGCGCTTGCCGGGTTCCCAGTGTTTCTGCGACACGAATGGTGATCCATCCACGGCCCAGCGAATGTTCGCCTGTCAGCAGCCGCCCAATAGTGGCCACGCGCACAGGAGTGTCCTGATACGTGATGGTGTCATAACGCGGCTCAGAGCTGGTGGCTGGAGGCAAGCTGGCCCCCAGGTCCGGGTAGCCGGAAATGATCCCGCTAGAAGAGCGCACACTGTAGAAAATGTGTTCCTGTTCGGGCAGCATGGCCATGGCCGAGTAAGGCAGCTCCAAAGAGAGTTCGCCCTCGTCAATCTGGATGGCATTGGCAATGGTCAAGGCGGCGGCTTTCAGCAGCCGGTCATAGGCAGAATCTGCGGCGCGTTGGGCGTATTGGCGTGACACCAGTCCTAGCGCCAACAGGGCTACCGCCAGCAGGCAAACTGCCAGCGCCAGCACGCGGTGCTGGATAGACAAGGGGCCGCGCATTAGCTGGCATCGCCCAGGCTGGCCATATAGCCGGTACCCCGCACCGTATCGATACGAATCGCAATATCGCTCAGCTTGCGCCGCAAACGCGAGACATGCAGCTCCACGGCATTGGGGCTGGAGTCTTCATCGAAATTGAATAATTGCATCATCAGGCGCTCTTTGGTGACGACCTGACCGGTACGGCTTAACAGTAATTCCAGCAGGCAGAATTCGCGCTGCCCGAACTCTACTGTCTGATCCCGGCAGTTGATGCGACGGGCCGCAATATCAATGCTGACGTGACCCAACTGCCAGATCTCGGCCTGTGTGGTGGCCGGGCGGCGCATCAAGGCTCGTAGCCGTGCTTCCAGCTCACGCAGATCGAAAGGCTTGACCAGATAATCGTCTGCACCCAGATCCAGCATGGAGACACGGTCCTCAATTTCAGAACGGGCGGTCATGACCAGAACCGGTAGGCTGGGCGTTTGCCGACGCAGGTGTCGCAAGATACTGAAGCCGTCCTGATCGGGCAGCATGATGTCCAAAAGCAGGACATCCCAATGATCCATATCCAGATAGCGCAGGGCCTGCTGCCCGTTCATGACCCATTCCACGCTATGTCCCCCGGCACTGAGCCGGCTGGCAATAGCTTCTCCCAAATCCTCATTGTCCTCGACCATGAGTAAACGCATAGTGCCTCCATCGAATGGACTCCTGCATAGTGGCTGCCTTCCCTAAACGTGGATTGATATCCAGGTTTTTGGGAGCTGCTCAATACCGAGGAGCCTCTTTATATGATTTTTTTATTCTATCCCATCGATATGCGGCGTCTTAGTTCAGTCGGAAATGCGCTCCTAGGCTAAGGGGGCGCGCTAAAGCGGCCTGGGCCAGTAGCCATGCGGTGTCCAGCTGCAGGCTCATGGCGTGGTTTTCTGGGGTCTTGGAGATTGTATTGATTTGTTGGCGCCATTCTTGGACGGTTTGCAGCGCTTCTTGTAGGCCGGCACGGTTTCGCAGCAAACCAAGATGCTCTTGCGTCACGGCTTGCAAGGCGGACAGTGTGATTTTGGTCTTGGTATTTACTGCTGACTTTTTGTCTGCGGGAACCAAGGGCAAGCGTTTTGTGGGGACGTTGGCAGCAATGGTTTGGGCCGCGGTGCGCCCCATCACCACACATTCCAATAAAGAATTGCTGGCCAAGCGATTGGCCCCGTGTAGACCCGTGCAGGCGACTTCACCGATGGCATACAGGCCGGGTACTGTGCTGCGCCCGCTTAAGTCGGTTTGAATACCGCCGCAGCTGTAATGGGCAGCAGGGGCAACGGGTATCCAATCGCAGCGTAAATCCAGGCCGCGACGCAAGCCTTCTTCGAGCGCTTTAGGGAAGTGCTGCTGCAAGGTGTCGGCTCCAAGATGGCGCACATCCAGCCAGACGTGATGGGTATCGTCATGACGCATTTGTGCTGCAATCGAGCGGGACACAATATCGCGAGGGGCCAGTTCGGCGCGCTGGTCGTAGTTGGCCATAAAGCGGTGGCCGTGAGCATCCAGCAGATAGCCGCCTTCGCCCCGTAAGGCTTCCGTCAATAAAAAGGTCGTGCCCTGTGCATGCAGGCACGTTGGGTGGAATTGAATGAACTCCAGATCGCGCAGCTGGGCACCCACACGCCAAGCCAGGGCCACACCTTCACCCAGGGCGCTGGAAGGGTTAGTGCTGTGTGAGTAAAGACTGCCCAGCCCACCTGTCGCCAACACCACATGGTCGGCCAAGATTGTTTGGTAGCGGCCCGCCTGTTTATCGTAAATATCGACTCCGGCGACTTGGCCTTGCTCGTTCCTGCGCAAGGCCAATGCCTGGCAATGAGGGCGTGGCAGGATATTGGGAGCATGAGCCAGCTGATGGAGTAGGGCTTGCATGATGGCCTGCCCACTGGCATCTGCGGCATGCACGATGCGTCGTTGGCTGTGTCCTCCTTCGCGCGTCAAATGCAACTGGCCGTCATCGCTTCGGTCCAAGGGAACCTGCTGTTGAAGTAGCCAGTCAACGGCTTGTGGGGCAGCGTACACAATCCCGCGTACCGCGTTTGGATCAGAGTGTTGTGCGCCCGCTTCCAGTGTGTCTGCAATATGTTGTTCCAGACTGTCTTCCGCGCTTAAAACAGCCGCCAGCCCACCTAAGGCCATAGGGCTGGCCCCGCAAGGAGCTGCTGCGGTGCTGAGCAGGGTAATCCTCATGGAAGAAGGAAGAGACAGAGCAAGAGTGGTGCCTGCCAGTCCTGCACCTATGATCAACACTTCCGTGTGCGTTAAGCCGGTTTGCATCAAGCCGCCCCTACATCTTGAAACTGCTTGCTGTGTTCAGCCAGATCGGCACTGACACGTAAGGTGTTTTGCTGTGCAGCTGCAAAGTCCATCATGCGTTGCAAGGAGCGCCGTGCGCCTTCACGCAAAGCAGCGTCAACCTGAATGCCTGGACCGGGCTGCTTGAGGCGTTCGTGTAAAGCGTCCAAACTGTTGAGCGCCATCCACGGGCAATAGGCGCAGCTTTTGCAGGTCGCGCTTTCGCCTGCGGTGGGGGCTGCTAAAAAGGTTTTTCCTGGAGCTTGCTGACGCATGGCATGCAGAATTCCTTGATCAGTCGCCACAATAAACGTGTCGGCAGGGTGCTTGATAGCGGCACGCAGCAGCTGCGTCGTCGAGCCGACAACATCCGCTAGTGCAACCACGGAGGCGGGGGACTCCGGATGAACCAGAACTTGGGCGTCGGGGTACTCGCTCATCAATGCTGTTAAGCCGTCCGCCTTGAATTCGTCATGAACCAGACAGGAGCCTTGCCAGAGCAGCATGTCGGCACCAGTTTGTTTTTGAATATAAGAGCCCAGGTGACGATCTGGTGCCCACAGGATTTTCTTCCCTTGAGCATGCAGATGTCGAACGATATCTAGCGCGATTGAAGACGTGACCACCCAATCAGCCTGAGCTTTCACCGCAGCACTGGTATTGGCGTAGACAACGATTTCTCGATCAGGATGTGCCTCACAAAATTGCTTGAAGTCCTCTGGCGCGCAACCCAAATCCAGCGAGCAAGTGGCTTCATCGTGCACAGCCAATACACGTTTTTCAGGGCTTAGGATTTTGGCGGATTCCGCCATAAAGCCCACTCCGGCAACCAGTACTGTGCTGGCCCTATGCTCTTGCCCAAAGCGTGCCATCTCTAAAGAGTCACCCACGCAACCACCAGTTTCCAGAGCCAAGTCCTGAATATCAGGATCGGTGTAGTAGTGCGCGACCAGCACCGCATCTTGCGCTTTCAACTGTTCTGCTAAAGATCGTTTCAAGGCGGCTTTGTCAGTTTGCAGATTGAGTTTGATGGGTACTTCATGCCAGGTAATCTGCCGGCTTACAGCGTCCTGGGAATCAGTTTGGCAGACATCAATGGGGTAACGCCGAGTCATAGCTGTCCTTGATGCTCATTTTGAGCATAAATAACTTAAAAAAAGGGAAAACCAGATTGTCTGAGCGACGAGGGGAATCGTCTCTTTGTTATGCTTTTTTTGAGCATAAATAAAAAAGTAGCGCTCTGCAAGCGAGAAAATAGACACAGGGAAAACAAAAGAGGGGTGCCCCGCCTTGGAAATAAACCTCCAAAGCGGGGTGCGGACCAGTTAGGGCGCGGGATTGGGCGAGTGATGGTGGATAGCGTTGATCTTGGCGATCAGTTCATCACTTAGTTGCACATCCGCAGTGGCAATGTTTTCGCGCAACTGCTCCAGCGTCGTTGCGCCAATCAAATTGCTGCTGGTAAAAGCTTGCTGGTTGACCCAAGCCAGGGCCAGTTGCGTAGGCGTTAAACCGTATTCGCGGGCCAGCTCGTTATAGGCCAGCGCCGTTTCGCGTGCGCGGGGGGCGTCGTAGCGCGTGAAGCGCTCGTACAGCGTCAAACGGCCTTTCTCCGGTTGGGCACCGTGATCGTACTTGCCCGTCAGTACACCCATCGCCAAGGGCGAGTAAGCCAACAAGCCCAGGCCGTCATAACGGCAGAATTCGGACAGACCTTCCTCGAACACGCGGTTAAGCAGGTTGTACGGGTTTTGAATCGTGGCAATCAGGGGCAGGGAGCGTGAACGGGACAGTTCCAGGAAGCGAGACACACCCCAAGGTGTTTCATTGGAGACACCGATATGGCGTATCTTGCCCTGACGCACAAAGTCGTCCAAAACCGCCAGGGTTTCCTCAATAGGAATGGTGTCTTCTTCCTTCCACGGGTAGCTACGTTGTCCGAAGGTCACCGTGCTGCGATCTGGCCAATGCAGCTGGTACAGATCCAGATAGTCTGTTTGCAGTCGACGCAGGCTGTCGTGCAGAGCTTGTTCCAGGTTCTTGCGATCCAGACTGGTTCCGCCATTGCGGATATGGCCAGGGCGCTTAGGATCGCGTTGCGGACCGGCAATTTTACTGGCCAGAACGATGTCCTTGCGGCGGCCAGTCTTGGCCAGCCAGGTACCAATATATTGCTCGGTCAAACCTTGCGTGGCGGCCATGGGGGGGACAGGATACATCTCGGCGGTATCCACCAGCGTCACCCCCAGTTCCAAGGCCAGATCCAGCTGAGCGTGTGCATCGGCCTCACTGTTCTGTTCCCCGTACGTCATGGTGCCTAAACCAATCAGGCTGACATCCAGGTCTGTATTGCCCAGCTTGCGGTATTTCATTTGCTTCGACTCCGAAAGCGCAGGGCCGGGCGGCCCTACAAACCGTGCATGGTAGCGTATTTAGACGACATGCCGCAGGGCTTATCGGACAGATCGCCCATAAAAAAACCACCGCCAGTTATGTGCGATGGTTCTTGTTGTTGAGTGCTTCAGAGCTCAGGCCGCCTCGTCATGCTCCGGTAACGCGGGTGGGGCGGGTAGCGGACGCTTAGGCAAGAGTGGCAAGCCATGTTTGCTGCGTAAACGCTGACAGTCCACATTGGGGCTGCCATCCAACTCCCAGATCTGATAATCCCGACAAGGAGTGGGGCGATCAAGGTAAATAGCGCAATGAATACCGGGTTGCCCCAACGTGCCACGCAAGGCAATACAACGACCTTCACCCAGTTCAGTACCTTTCATACAGGCGCGCAGTGGACCTATCTTAGTCGTCAGCTCCACAGGCACCGTACCGCCAGTCTCGCCATTTAACTCGCCGCTATAAAAAGACACCCGGAAGTGCGAACAACACACCCCGCAGCTTAAGCAGGGATTCTCGTCAAAAATCTCGTCATTAGGTGGCGTATATAACACCGCCTCCAGGGCGACTTCCTGAACACCAGGTAGATCAAGCAACTGGGCAGGGGTAGGCGGGAGAGAAGAGCAAGTCATGTGCGTAGGTGTCCCGTAGCGGCTGCAGAGCGGTTTCAGAAGAGAACGATAATCTGCAGGCGTAAAGCAGTTATTTTATTTTTGCCCGCAGAACTTGGATAGAAAAATCGGTGGCGGCAGGTCGTCTTGATGCGGCAGAGAGACAGATCTTATGTATCTGTATGTTTCGTGATGCTTGAGTGCTGGGAAAGACTGAAATGGGCTGGGTTTTGACTTTTTTTGCTTCTTCTTTATAAAACAATAGCTTGAGTGTTTTTTGAGATCATAGGGAAACTGAACGCTGAGGACTTATAAAAAAAAGAGCATCTTTTTTATAAGAAAATGCGAAATAGTGTTGACAGCATCATAGGGAAGATCTATTATTTCATTTCTTCATTGCAGGCGGTTAGCTCAGTTGGTTAGAGCGCTACGTTGACATCGTAGAGGTCGCTGGTTCGAATCCAGTACTGCCTACCAGAATACATGCACACAGCTCCAAGCTGTGCCAAGAAAAGCCCCAAAGATCAATGCTTTGGGGCTTTTTTGTTGCCCAGCGTTCCAAGCTGCGCCAAGCCAGTCCCAGATCGTTTGGGGGTATGGATGGGGGTATGGTGTAACAGGAATGGGGGTATGGAAATTACGAGGCTTTTTCAAGCTGTTCGTCCAGATAATCCGACCACCATTGCATCAGTTTTTTGCGCTCGTCCAGGTACATGGCATGGTTGTATGCGCGGCGCACTTTGTTTCTGTCGCGGTGAGCCAATTGCCGTTCAATGGCGTCAGGGCGAAAGCCGCTGTGCTCATTCATGATGGTCGATGCCAACCCTCGGAAGCCGTGCCCTGTTTGCAGCTTCTCATAGCCCATGATTTTTAATGCACGGTTCATGGTGTCACTGCTCATCACAGCGCCGCGGCGATTATGGACATTGGGAAACAGGTACTGAAACTGCCCCGAGTGCTGTCGCAAGCTTTCCAAGATAGCAAGGGCTTGGGTTGAAAGCGGCACGATATGGTCGGGCGCGGTCTGCTTTTGTGCCAGGCGTCCCTTCATGCGCTCGCCTGGTATCAGCCACAAGGCATTTTTCCAATCAATTTCACTCCATTGCGCCCAGCGCAGCTCGTTTGTCCGCGGAAAAGTGCGCATCATCAGCTTGATGGCCAGACGCGTCTCTGGTCTGCCGTGATAGCGCTCAACGCTGGCGAGTAGGGCGGGGAGGTCCGTTTCTGCTACGTGTGGGAAATGCTCTACAGGTGGGCGCTCTTGCAGAAACTGCCGTAGCCCTTGTGTGACGTCTATCTGAATTAAGCCAGTACCGCAGCCGTATCGGAAGACCATGCCGACTGCTTCCAACACTCGTGCAGCCATCTCTAGCGCGCCGCGTTGCTCTACCTGCTGCACCAGTTCCAGTACAGCTTTTCCAGTCACGCTGGAAATGGAGCGCTGGCCGATATGAGGATGCACGTTTGCGGCAAGAGCATTCGAGATCCGCGTAAAGTAGCCTTCGCTCCATACCGGTCGACGAGTTTCCAGCCATTCGTCTGCGACCGCCTTGAACGTGATACCCATGGTCGCCGGCGGGGGCGCCTCGCCAGGCTCAAGTCCTTCTGATAACCGGGCTTTGGCTTTTTCACGCTGTTCTCGGGCGGCAGCAAGACCTATCTCCGGATAAGGGCCGAAGGTCAGGATGTTTTCCTTCCCCGTCATGGGGTGGCGGTACTTCAGTCTCCAGCGCTTTGAGCCGGAGGGGAGCAGCTCAAGGTACAAACCACCGCCGTCAAAAAGGCGGCTCTTGCCGCCCGTGCTGAATTTTGCTGCTTTGCACTTTGAGTCCGTCAGCGGTGGAATCTTCTTTGCCATGTCTTTAGGTTTCCTCTTATTTATAGGAGTCGGGATTATTGAGCCAGGCAAGGATGTCCTCACCCTTCCAGGCTGTGCAAGCTCTGCTTACCAGCTTGGCGGCCGGCGCTTGTCCAGCAAGTACTCTTTTGCGCCAGGTTTCTCGACTAAACGGGATGCGGTCGGCGAACTCGTCCCACCGGTACAGGCCCTCGGGGTGGATGGTGGGGGCGCTTTTGTGAGCCGCTGCCATCGAGTTGTTGGGTTGTGGCATGGTTGTGTTCTCCATGAAAAAACCGGCGCAAGGCCGGCTGGAATCATTCCTTATTCGTACAGGTTGAAATCGCTTGTTGTTGTGTTTCAGCCGCAGCTTTTAAGCCAGTGCATCTGCTTTACCCTATAATCAAAACCGCCACGGGAATGCTCCGTGGGGGAGCGGCGATCTCTGTCACGTTCCTGGTCAATGTGCGTCTGCACGGACCCATGCCTTAATCAGATCACTGATGAGACATAGCCTTGATGGCTGGCGCCTTTTCTTAATTGATTAGGAGCCGCTATGGCTAAGACATCACTTCAAAAAGCTCGTGCGCGGGCATTCAAACTTCAAAATGGTTGCTGCTTTTATTGTGGGCAGCGTATGAACCAATCCCCCATTACAAAATGCACTGCGGAGCACCTCCAAGCCCGATCTGAAGGTGGGGGAGTGGTTGGCAACATCGTTGCGGCGTGTTGGTACTGCAATAACCACAGGCACAGAAGCAGGATTCCCATGGTGCCCGAGGCTTGGCAGGTGTATGTCGGCAGAAAAGTGCAGCAGAAACGGTGGCCGACCCTGACCTAGGAGGAGCGTGCCTGGTTGTGTGGGTGGGTGTTCATGACTGTCCTTTCATGAAGGTGATCCAGTGGGTATCGGCACGTTTCCCGCTGGGATGGCCGAACAGGGGCTTGTGTGGAGTCAACTTAAGGATCTGACGAGTGGGGATCTGGATCTCGTTCCATTTAAAAATCAGCACACCCTCTGGCTTAAGGACGCGGAAGCATTCCGCAAAGCCACGACGCAGATCGTCCTGCCAGTCATCACTGAGAATTCCGTACTTGGCACGTAGCCACGATCCCCGCCCAGCGTGACGCAGGTGAGGGGGATCGAAGCAGACAAGGCGAAAGCTCTCATCTGGGAAGGGCATGGCCCGGAAGTCCATATTCAGATCGGGCGTGATGTTGAAGGCCCGTCCGTCGCAAAGCGCGTGATTCTCGCTGCGAATATCTCCGAAGAGAGCGCGTTGGTCCTGGCGGTTGAACCACATCATGCGGCCACCGCAGCAGGGGTCTAGAACAAGCTGTGTCATGTAAATAGCTCCTATATATGGACGCAAAAAAAACTCACTAAGCGTTACACTTGGTGAGCTAAGTTCAATTATTAAAAGGGGTTTGGGCGTGACTGAATTTAATGCTTGGGTTTTTCAGGGAAACCCTAATATTTATGACTTAGAGAAGTACATACAGTCTTCTAGGCAGATATACTGGAATACTCCCAATCAGAATAGAACAAAGATAGCTATTGGAGATCCAGTCATTATTTGGCGTTCAACATTTGATCGAGGGGCTATCGCGGTCGGTTATGTGAATGAGCTTCCTACAAAAGCTGCTGAGGTTTTACATCCTGAAGCTCTAGGCAGTGAGTTTTGGGTGGAGCAGGAGGCTGTTAAGGAAGAGGAGTGGAAAACAGGGATTCAATTAGCAGATATTCGTGTGGGATCTGTCCAGGGTATGGTTACCCGGGAGCACTTTAAGCAGCATCCTTTGTTGCAGAGATCACAAATCATAAAGAATCCTAGGGGAACTGTATTTCAGATGTCCCAGACTGAGTTTCAGGCTTTTGAAGAGCTCTGGAAAAGCTCGTCAATGCTAAGTGCGTCGAGTTTAGTGGGTGAGTCGTGTGCCAAACATAAAAACTCTATTCGAAAGCGTTCCTTTTGGTGGGTCAGCCATGGATCATCGTTCAGTCGCGAATTAGACGGCGGGTACATTTGGTGCCCGGTGGTGCGTGATGAAGATGTGCAGAGACCTACTTGGATAAACGTAAGCAAGGTCCGCAAGGGGGATCTCGTGGTGTCTTACGCCAAGGGGTTGGTCCGAGCTGTTGGAGTGGCGATTACTGATTGTTTTGAAGCGCCTGTACCTGAAGGACATGGGTTTTGGAATGGCACGGGATGGCAGGTAGATGTTGATTGGGTATTTTTAGATGATCAATTGAGACCCATGGAACATATGTCTCAACTTGGCGATCTACTTCCTGCACGAAATTCACCATTACGACCGTCTGGCGAAGCTAATCAATTTTATCTATGTGAGGTGTCTGAGCAATTTTTCGACGTGCTCATCGAACTGGTCGGTCAGTTGGACATTAGATTTGAATCAAAATTAGATGATGCCGAAATTGACGCATCGTCATCATCAGAAACTGAGGCCAAATATTTGCGGAAGGCACGTATAGGTCAAGGAAAGTTTCGTGAAGGCGTCATGTCTGTTAGGCATTTTTGCTGCGTGACTGGCACCGAAGATTCGCGCTTGCTCACCGCTAGTCATATAAAGCCGTGGCGTGATTCAAACAATGACGAGCGTTTAGATAAACACAATGGTTTCATGTTGGCCCCACATGTCGATAAATTGTTTGATAAAGGTCTGATTTCTTTTTCTGATGATGGAGATATTCTTGTGTCCAGCAAGGAGATTAAGGATGTTCTTATGTCTTGGGGCATTAGCCTAGATCATCGATGCCCTCCTTTTCATAACGAAAACTTACCGTACTTGGCTCAACACAGGGCGCTGTTTGGCTTTGCGGATCTTGATTCTTGACCTTTGAGGTTTTTGGAGTGTTGTTGTTTCATTCGCATAAGCCATAGATAGACGAGCAACTGGAGGCGTCTGCAAAGACCCGCGTGAGGTCGAACTGGCGCCCGCCTCGGCTGGTCATCGACCACTCCACCATCCTGTCGATACCGTAGTTTTCGTGAGTGATGATGTCGCCTTCTTTGTAGGTCGGGTCGTCTACGGCACTGAAGAAAGTGCTGCAACCGCGCTTGCTAGCAAGACTTACCAGGCGCTCCCACTCACGCACTCTATCCACCTCTTCTGGCCAGCGCTGGGCAATCTGGCGCAGTTCATCTTTATTGCAGTTGACGCAGGGCATGCATCCAACTCTCTTCAGCGCCCTGCAAATACAGTGGGTTGGGCTTTATGTTCATTAAGTGGTGGGCATCAAACACATCAGCAACTTTCCAGCGCAGGATTGGCCGGTAGTTGAATAATCCTCCACCTACCTCATCACACTCCGGCAAGTACCGACGTGCCAGGCTTTCCTCAGCCCGCACCCCTTGCCACGATAAGACCATTCCACCTTCCTCCATAAGTGGCAGCATCACCTGTTCAATTAACGGGTTTGCTTTCAGTTCCGTTGTGCAGAACCGAGTCTTGGTGCTGGGGAAGCGGCCTTTCCATAAACAGAGATCCAGAAACGGGATGCCGGTGGGATGCAATACGGCCAGGGCCTGCTCAACAATCGAGTCCGGGACATCCTTCTCACGCCACTTCGTATCCACATAAAGACGCTTCCTGGCGATCTGCTCAGAGAAGTCGGCCTTCACCCAGCGGATCGGCACGCCAGTGGCCTGGGCCAAGTAGTTCACATAGTCATAGGTCTGCTGATGCTCATGTCCAGTGTCCGCAAAGACGGCCTGCAGGTTGGGTACTTCCTGAACGATGGCCAGCAGCAGTAGGGCGGTGCTGTCCTTCCCGCCTGATACTGAGACGACGTTGTGGGTCATGGGTTGATCCTAGAAAAGAAAAACCCCGGTTGAGTAAATCAAGCGGGGTTAAGGGGTGTTGCTGTAGTCGTGATGCTTCATAGGGGTGGAATCCTATGCCCGAGCCACAGGGGTTCGGCTATGATCCTTGCGGATATGTGCAAGGGAAATTGCGTGGAGGCCCATAGTGAAAAAAAAAATATACGATGAAGAGGCGTTGCTATTGTTGGCTCTGCTTGTTGGGGTGGGAGCTGGAACGGGTGTTGGGATGTTCTTTTTTCCTTATTTAAGACCTCTGTTAGCGTTTGACGGGGCTGCTGCTTGGGTTCAAGCGTTTGGTTCGGTAACTGCCGTGGGTGTGGCTATATATGTATCGAATCGGCAAAGCAGAATTGAACGAGAGAGCCGTGCTTTGATTGCAGAAAGTGCAAAGAAGTTGGCAACGGATTCTGGGATAGCGGAATTAGAGGCTGCTGCACAGCTTGTGGAGCGCTTAGGGCAAGATGTCAAGAAAGTGTGCGAGGGCGCTATTGAAAAACTTAAAGATGGAGATATTACGAATTACAGAAGATCAAGGTATCTACGCAATAGCCAAGCAGCGGTTAGCAGAATTCCTTTGCATCAAATGCCATATGCCGTTATTGCTCGGCATACTATCGACATTGTTCATTATTCAAATGTATGTGCTGAGTTACTGCTTGGCATGAGCCCACACACCGATAGATTTGGTGCGGATATACTTGCTTCCCCACAGACTCCGTTAGAGCGCTTGCAGGTCTTGTTGGCAAAGACAGATGAATCATTGGAATATTTGGATAATGCCGTTAGGCTGTTTGACGGGGAGTCACCTGCTATTTCTGCGCGACATCTTTGTTAGGCTCGCTCGCCGTCCAGCACTTCGACCAGATCGCTGATCATTTTGGCCAGCTCGGCGGTCATCAAGGTCATGTCGGCATCAAAGATTTCATCGTCATTGACGGCTGTCACGTCCTGCTTTTCAGTCAGAATGTCCAGTGGAGCGACGCGTTTTACGTCCAGCGCATCGGTCAGCACAAAGCTGATGCGATCCGCCCAGGTCATGGCCAAACGAGTGCATTGCTTGCCGGCTTCAACGTGCTTGCGCACTTCGTCGATGTCGGCGCTTTGTTTCACGTAGCGCACAGCAGCACCGCTATCGCCGGTGGAGCGCAGTTCAGTGTCCTGGTCCACAGTAAAGTTGGCCAGTTCTTCTTCCTCGACCAGCCAGGAAGTCATGGCGGCACCGGGAGATTGCTCGGTGTACAGAGCTTGCACGGGGAAGGGTTCCACGCTCTTTGCGAACAGGCCTAAAACCTCTTCGCTCTTAGCCACGACTGCGGCATCAATGACAAACCAGCGGTTTTGTGTGTCGATCCACACTAAAGTGTCGCGCTGCACGGCATGGGAGCGAGGCATCAAGTCCACAATTACTTGTTCCTTGATTTCCTTCATCTGCTTGCGGCCTGGCTTGCAGCCTTGCTGCTCTTCGATTTCGCGGGCCTTCTCGTGAGCTGCCTGGTTAACCACAGCACTGGGCAGCAGTTTCTTTTCAGCACGCATGCAGATCAGATACTGCCCGTTCACTTCATGGACCAGCTCACCTCCTTCACGTGGCGGCACCCAGCCCAGGCTGAGAGGTTCTTGGCTGCCGCCAGGGGCGAACTTATGCTTGGCCAACATTTCGGCCAGTTGTTGAGCGGACAAGGCAAATGCCGTATCCAAGCGATAGATACGCAGGTTTTTAAGCCACATGGGTGTATTCCTTTCAGGATGGGCTATGCTCACGCGGATAAATCATCGCGTGAAGAGGATAGGGAAATGAAGACAGAGGGCTGTGAAGCGCGGACATTGGTCGCGCTGGTGGTGGGGGTGGGGTTTGGGGTGGTTATTGGTATTGCGACGCTTGCGGCCGCACACCCGGCATTTCAGTCAAAGGAATGGGCAGCCTGGGTGCAAGCTCTTGGTTCTATCGGCGCAATTGCCGCAGCGATATTCATTATGAAGCATCAGTCCAAGGTACAGATGGAAGAGCGGAGGCAAGAAAAAAAGATTTTTTTGGAGACTGTCTCCGGTCTTATGGAGGGTATACGGACTAGACTGATTGCAGCCGAGAATAAGAAACTAGTGGCCTCAGATGATGAAACTTGGAACGCCTTTGAAATTGATCTGTCTTGCCTAGAGGTTACAAACATGGAGATGTTCGAGTCGAAGGCTTTATTAGACGCCTTTATAAAGTCAAGGGCGAATCTGAATTTAATGGTCAAATTTAAATTTATTAATAAAGACGCTGTTCAATTTTCTGTGGTTATGAGGGGTTTGGTGGAAAAGACGAATGAGGCTGTGTTTGAGTTTTTGCAGGAAAGTGATGCTGTAAAAAACTCAATAGAGCATCGCCGTTAGTGATGGTAGATACGAAGGCTTTTAAACCGCATGGATCTGCTCCTTGCAAGATGGTTTAAGCTGACCGGAGTCAATGATTTGGATGGGGGGAGCATGGACTTACTAGTAGCCGCTAAGAATCAAGTCTTGGCGGACAGCGATGTGGTTGTGGAGTTCTTTTGGTCTTTTAATTGGCTAGAGACCAGGATTATTCAGAACCATGGACAAGGCTGGGGTGAGGGGGTTTTTAAATCTTTCGAAGGAGCGGAGTCTCTAACAATATGTTGGTCAAGATTTGCCCACCACCTAGAAGACTGTCTGGTGGAAGAGGTTGACTGCAGCGAGTTTGCGATTCTGTGCGAGCGTCCCCCTCAGCGACGTTCGCAAGAAACAGGGTTCTGGAGTAGTTCTAGGCCGAGACCGCTAAGTCTTAGGCGCGCTTTCTCCCAAGTTCCTACGCTTAGGAACAACTTGTTTCATGGCTCGAAAAGTGAGGGATGCTCAGTTCGCAATACTGAGCTCCTTCAAGCTGGTATTGCGGTTATTCGTTGCATTTATGACAAGCAAGGCGTGGTTTTCAGGGTTTAGCAGGAACTAGAACGGAATGTCGTCATCCATATCGGCTAAGTTGTCCGTCATTGGTGGGTGTTGTTGCGGCTGCCCACGCCCCGTGGCCTCTGCGTAGTTGTTGCGCTGCTGGCCCTGCGGTTGCCGTTGTTCTGGCTGTGGTGAGTTACCGTAGCCTTCGCTTCCACTGTCACGACCACCCAACATTTGCATTTGCTCGGCGATAATCTCGGTTGTGAAACGCTCCTGGCCGTCCTGGCCTGTCCATTTACGGGTGCGCAGACGACCTTCTACGTAGACGGGACGGCCTTTGCGCAGGTATTCGCCCGCGATTTCAGCCAGACGGTTGTAGAACACCACACGGTGCCATTCCGTTTCCTCGCGCTTTTCGCCGGAGGTACGGTCTTTCCACTGCGAAGTCGTGGCAATGGAAATATTGCAGATGGCCGAGCCTTCCGCGCTGTAGCGTACTTCTGGGTCGCGGCCGAGGTTGCCCACCAGAATGACTTTGTTGACTGAGGCCATTTATGCGGCCTCCAGCAGGGCGTCCCGCAGCTCTTGTTGATACTTGGTGACCGTCCGCTCGAACTCCATCAGATCGGATTCCAGCGCATCGATCTGGTCGTCGTTGCGCTCGATGCGGATAATCTTCATTCGACCCAGGTCGTGAACCCACAAGACCAGATCCACCCATTTGCGGCCAAGCAGCCACATCGCGCCATTGCACTGGTCTACGTAGGCTGCAATATCACCGTTCACAAAGGCGGTGAACAGAGTGTCGCTGCTGACCATTGTCTTGATTTCAATGATCCCATCCTGACCGACCAAACCGTCTACGCTGACCCCAAACAAGCGGTCGTGTGTTGTGATGAAACCGGCTTCGTCAACGATGTGACCTGTTTTGCGCTCATAAACGGCGCGGCCGTGTGGCTCTTGCTCGGTGCCCAGGCGCATGGCGCCGTTCACAAAGACCTGCATGGGCTCGCCGCCTTCGCGCTCTCGGGCGACGTCCATGGCATAGTCCAAACATTTCTTGGACGGGGCTCCGCTTTTCAGACGGTCGCGGCAGTCCTTGAATCGGCTGCCGGTGATGACGCCCTTGCGGGCTAGGAGCCATTCTGGAGTGCCTTGTTCGGCGGTGTGAATGATTAAGCCTTCCATTACTGAGCCTCCGTGAGCATCTTTTTCTTGTCCGATACGGCCTTTTTGAAGGCGTTGTAATCGGCAAGGTTGTTGGTTGCGTAAATGACGTTGCCGCCTTGTTGCCAGATGGTCTCTAGCTCTTCCAGCGTTTCGGCCTTGGCTACTTCGCTAATCCAAGAGTCTTTCAGAGCAGGATCTGCTGGGGCTCGACCATCGGTGTCGTCATCTTGCTCGGACAGGCCGGTAATGGCCTTCAAGGTGTATCGCTCCAAGTAGGTCTTGGTGCTGGCGCGTGACTGAATAGCGTTGCGGCCTGGGCCGGCATCTGGTGGCCCGCCCATGCTGACACTTTCTTGATGACCCCCAACGTGCCGCAGGTAGCAGGTAACCTCCATCCAGTCTTTGTCATCCTTAGTCAGTTTCCAACTGGACGAAAGCCCATGCTTGGAGAGGGCGGGGGTGACTGCATTCACAACATCATGCAGCTCGGCGTATTTTTGATTCTTAAGCGGGCCATCGGAACGGGCCTTACCCTTGATGATCGTGACTGATTCGGCCTTGAATGCAGCGAACGCCTCGTCATAAGCTTTCTTGGCCTGGGTGGCGTTGTAGCGATCCTGCAGGTCCATCATTTGCCCGATCTGCTCAGGACTCATTCCAGATTGCAGGGCGGCGATTGCCATGGCCATTGGCGACCCGGCCGGGGCGGGTGCTGCGACAGCAGTCTGTGGGGTCTCAATGATTTCTGTGCTCATGGTGTCCTCAATATTGGATTCGGATAGCCGGGATCAGACCTTTGGCGATCAGAATGACGGCCTGCTTGGCGCATGCGTCGGGCAAGCCATTTTTGATAAATGCAGCTAGGGCTGCGTTGTTGATGCTGGCCTTGTGCGCGATATCGGCTTCGCGGCTGCGCTGCTCGGCCTCTTCGGCTGCCTTGGCGTCGGCTTGACGCTTGATTTCTGCCTGGCGGGCGGCCTCGGCGGCTTGCTCGGCCCGCGCAACTGATGCAAGCCGTTCAGCTTCGGCCTGTTCTTCGGCGCGGCGCTGACGTTCAGCAGCGTCTTTGGCGTCCTGCTCGGCCTTGGTCTGGGCGGCTTTCGCGTCTGCCTCGCGTTTGGCGGCAGCATCGCGTTCAGCCTGGGCCTTCGCCTCTGCGTCGGCTCGGGCTTTGTCTGCCGCTTGCTGGGCAATCTCAGCTTCGCGGTCTTTCTGCTCCTGCTCGGCCTGCTTGCGTCGTAGCTCGGCCAGTTCCGCCTGCTCAGCTTCGTACTTCTGGCGCTCAGTCAGGGCTGCGTTCAGGATTTCCAGCGCTTTGGCTTTGACCCGGTGAGCCTCGGCCTCAAAGTCTTCCCAGGACTCGCCAATCACCGCAGATTCAACCGTTACAATGCGCTGGCGCAGGGTTTCAACATCAAGCCCACCGACTTCTCGGGCTTGGCCTGCCATGTTTTCAAGTGCAGCGCGGTGGATCTCCACACGCTTTGCCTCAGCTTCTTCCCAGTCGGTTAGAGGTTTGCGCACTTCGTCGCGCAAAGCGTCCATCTTTGTATTCCAGTCCCGGCGCTGGGTGTCGATTTTCTTCGGCACTTCTTTGTACTCAGCAGATAGCGCTGCACCCATCTTCTCTACACCCGTTTTCGTGCGCGTTACCTTGTAAGCGTCGGCGGCGCAGGCTTCGCGGTCTTTGCGTTTGCTCATGTCGTACACGGTGCCGCATACCTTCTCGCGTACCTGCTTGACGTAGCTGTCCAAGCCTCCGGGCGTGGTAAATGTTTCTAATGCCGTCTCTTGGGCAGGCAGTTCAATCAGTTCTGTGGATTCGGTCATGTCATGCTCCAACTAGATAAGTCACCAGGGAAGGGCCGAATGCGATAAGCCCGCCTACCGTGATAACTGCAGGTATTGCGATTGCGAAGGTAGGGAACCAGCCCCAGGGCGGGGTGCTGCTATTTGGTGCGTAGCATCCCTGGCCATCGAAAGGGTTGCGGCGGCGAGTGCGGGGGAAGCCTGGGTTTTGGTCGGTCATGTTGGTTCTCCCGATAGGGCGGCTAAAGCAATACGCACGCAAGGTCGATCGCTGCCCCATGCTTCTTCGGCTGCATTTGCCAGATCTGCTAGAGCTTCCCGCAGCCTCTCAATCTCAGCCGCCTGGGCGTCTCGCTCTGCGAGTAGCGCGCAGATGGTTTCAGGATTGGCCGCTGCAATCAGCAAGGCATTGGCGCGCTGTTCAGACTGTTGCTCTGGGTGAGGCCATCCGGTTTCGACGAACGCCATGACGCCGCTGACACTTCCGCCTCGAACGACTATTCGGTGTGAATCTCCTACTTCGTTGATGGATCGTGGGCCCGGCGTGGGCCCGTTTGCCAGCGCCGCACGCAGTTGCGCGTAGTTGTAGCTCATGGCTGCCTCCAGATACTGATCACTTCTGAAATTAAGTAAGCAAAGCCCATGCAGCCAAAGACAATGGCCAACAATGTGACAATGCCAAGAATGAATGCAGCAAGGTCTAGCACGACAGCGCCTCCAGTTCCTGCTCGGTCATTGCGTCGTGACTGGCGTCTGCCCAGCTCAGGATCAGGGCGTTGATGTGGGCATTCAGGCCGTTGGTGTAAACCGGGTCATTTGCCAGCATGGCTTTTAGGAAAGGGCCGACTGCGTCTGATTTCTCGTAGGAAATAAGCTGGTCGCTCATGACCTCCAGCAGGTCGGCGCGGCTTTTGAGATTGGGCAGGTCGGGGCGGCCCCAAGACATCAGCACCGCCTGGGACTTGCCGATGAGGCAGTCCTTGATCTGCTGTGCAATAACTTCGCGGCGGCGCTCCGCCAGCTCGTACGCGCATACCTCGCGTTCTGCGATAGCGTTCATTTTTAGCTCCGGGGGGATTGCGCCGAAACCCGGCGCTTGAGAATAGGGAGAGGGTTAGCTTGCATCCCCCACCGTCACGACTTGCGCGCGCAATTCGGTATTGGCAGGTTCTGGAGTTCTATGCCCTCTAGTCGCAGCACTCCCGACCGCCCATGGCGTGGGCGGGGTTGATTTAGAATTGGTTAAGGGAGTGGGAATGCTGCGGCTGGAGGGGGCTAATTGCCGTTTTTTGCGGGCCTGTATACTGCGTAGTATCCAATTCGCTTGCGATACGAGGACGCTATGATCAAGCCAGGTAAAAACATCGCTATAAAAATTCCGACCTATAAATGGCAGGAAACCGTGGAGTTCTACCGTGATCGTGTCGGGCTAACGGTAAAGAAAATATTGAATGAAAGTATCGGCTTCGAGTTTGGTGAAATGACTCTTTGGCTTGATCGCGTAGAAAAGCAGAGCCAGACGGACGTGTGGCTTGAGCTTTTCAGTGATGACCCTGACTCTGCAATAGAGCAACTGGGTGGGCCAGCTCGTGACCATCTTGAGCCGCTTGATGGTGTTGAGGGCCACTGGACAAACGATCCTGCTGGGGTCGTCCTGCTTGTTCGTAAAGAGTAGTACTTCGAAGACGTTTGTTCTTGCCATCATCAAGGCGGGCAGGGCTTGATACCTGCTGTGCCTTTTGGCTCGGATCATTACCTAAAGCCTAACGAGGGATCACCTAACCCCATTGCGTGTCCTATCCACGCCGCCGCCTTGATGATGCCCCTCATGAGAAGGGCTGTGATCACCACCACGCAGAGGCTTGTTCTTTCGCACGGATCAGATCATCTTCAGTAAGGTGGGTGAACCCTCCATACTTAGTGTCTAAGTCGCTACCTACCGTCCAAGCTTTAAGCATGTGGCTTTTGCTGCACCCCCTGTAATCAATGGCTGGGTTTAAGCAGCTGAAAACCTGCGCTGTTCTGTGTGCAGTGATTCCCTTAAGGTGACGGTTGAAGATTTCTGCTCGCTCCTTTATCCCGGTCCCCGCTTTCTCTTGCTCGTCATGCTTGCCCGGAAAATCTGCGGGCCAGCGCATTGGTTTATCCATTTGACCTCCCGTAGAAATCAGTAAGGCAGCCATGCCATAGGCATCTTGCCGGTGCGCTTGTTGGGCCTTCCATCTGGCTTCGGCCCGCGCGCCATGACAGTCAGCCCATCATGAGCAACCGTCTTGCGCGCCAACGCAATCCAGTCGTGGCAAAACTGGGGTGCATCAAACTCCGGCGACACCTGCCTGTGTTTGGCTGATTCAAAAATCTTTGCAGCACGATCTGCGTACCATTGCTGCAGATCCTCTGCTGTCATTTGCTCCAGCTCCTTCTTGGGGGGGCTTTGCGAGCCGCCAGCGTTTTGGCCAGCGATTCCGTCATACCAAATACACAGAAAGCGGACATGCCGTTCTCCTATAGCGGGGGCGGTGTTACATCACACGGCCAAGACAATCACAAAGATAGGTGCGCAGCAGCTTTAGGGCCTCGTCCTCCTGGCCCAGCGACAGCGCCTGGAACATTGCTTGTAGAGCGGGGGCATGATCAATGTGATCTAAACCCCGACTCTCCAACTCTGAAATCAAATCGCTTGTATCGATGTCGCTGAGCTCGACATCCACATCAATATCGACGGTCGTTGATACGGTGACGCTCGACATACAAATCTCCTCGCATGAAAAACCGCCCTGAGTAGGACGGTTTCAGATGCGGCCCCACCAAAGGGGCCATATGTGCTGGGATTCCAACCAGCATGACCGTTTCCGTTTTTGGCCGTCTACGCCTCACCCTCTTTCTCCGTAAACCGTGCTTTGACGGACTGGAGACGGCAGGGATACCGCGCAGAGCTACTGCCATGCCCGTAGGTGCTATTGAGCCGGACGAACACCCCACATGGGCGGGGTGAGCAACATCGGCAAAATGAACCGGAAATTCAGGGGAGGGTGCAGCAGGTCCGCTATACTTCGAGGCTTAGGGACTGTGAATCCCTATAGTTGCGGCCTCACAAGCTGCTGAAGGTGATCCAGCGCTGATCTGTACAGCTGCCGCCGAGCGTTAACGGGCGTAAGTGCAGATTGGCGATGGTGAGCCGGACACTGGAAAGCGAGGCTGACCAGTGTCGCGGGGAGCTATCCTAGGTTGCGAACCGCAAGCGCCGCGCATGGGCGCTATATAAGTACTACCAGGCTTAACGCCTGTGGCCACAGGCTTTCCTTGGATCTGCAATGAACCAGAAAGTTACTGTGAAGGTGGACGTTAAGGTTGATGTGGCCGCCATCCTAAGGGTGGTTGCTGCCATCATCCTGATAGTCGTTACCTAGGAAAAGCGGGGCGGTAGATTCCGTCCCGCTGCTCCTGAACCTTTCAAGCACGCATCTCTGCGCACCCTCTCTTGAATTCCCGTTTTGTTAAAGAGCCCCGCCGTGGCGGGCGCAGCCTTTGCTGCTGGCGCTCTCTGAACCGTTACTTACCGTGGCTTTGCCTAAAGGTGTTCTGCGGTTTTGGTGAAGCGTTGGAATGAAGTATAGAAACTCTTTACTTGAAAGTCAACTAAATCTATACCTAATGGATAGATAAAGTAGACCAACCATGGAGGTGGGGCTACTCGTTAAGTTTTATCGGAGGGAGGTGAAGCGGGCGTGCGCTAATTCGGCCAGTTCAAGTGTCGTTAGAAATATGTTCTGTCGATCTGCTTGGCTGATGTGGTCGAACAGGCCGGGGGCAGCGGCCCAGGCGCGTAACAGTGAAATGCTTTGAAGGAGTGACTCCATTCCAGCGTCGTACTCAGCGAATTGCAGCGCATTTTCTTTGCGCTGTGATGCCGGCGGCTTGTCGGTATTACTCGTCATATCGCAATGCTCTTCTCTTACAAGTGGGCGTTTTAGATACGCGCTCTGATTGGTTTGTGAGTCCACAAGGAGCGCGCCAATATGGCGGGGCTGGGGGATAGTTATACTGTATATCTATACAGTATTTTAGGTCAAGTTAACGCGGCTAATCATATGGCTGGGCTTTGCCGAGAGGACCGCCTGCGTAAGTCTCGTGCCAGCCCAATCTGGTACGATTTCGTCTTTATTCGTTACTTGGGAGAGGGGAGTGTATAAACAGACATCCGGTGCGCTGGGGATGATGGCTTTGCTTTTCGCATTATTTACCGTTATTGCTGCTACGGTTGCTATCTACACTTACGGGGAAATTACCGTCGTAGAGCCAGGCCTATATGGGCTGGCTCCATCTGTTAAGACAGTGACGAACTGGCCTCTGATTATTTCTTGCGTTTCTGCTGGGTTTTATTCAATAGCGTTTGCTGCTTTGTTTATGTATGTTGAAACGACCAGGAACGCAGTTGCCAAGATAGCCAACCATCTTGGAATCGAGGGAGAAGAGCCCAGTAGCGCCCAACCAATAAGCGAGGCCGACGAGCAAGCGCAACCAAGTGCCAGCACGTCCCCAGCGCAGAGGCAGGTTAGGCGGGGAAATCGCTCTGTATAGTGCAGCGACCGTAGCAGGCAACAAAAAAGCCCCTCTTGGACCGCACCCCAAAGTAGGATCAACGTCCAACTTTTGGGGTGCAGCTCAGGGGGGGGCTGCGTCTTTGCAGATAGCATATCGTTAGACACCAATAGAGCGCGAACGTTACTTCCGTAGGCCGGACGTAGGCTGTAACCCAGGGGCCAGCACTAAAAGCTCCGAAGTACGCCTTTTTACCTGTGCATAATAGATTAGGCTTTTTCGGTAAATGGAAAGTCCGGAATACAGGGCCTCAATCTCTGGTGTGTCATCGTACGTCAGCATCCATGGTCTTTCCAGATTTTTAATCCGGGCGGCAAGATTTGCGTGATCATCCGGTTTATAGAAGCTTAAATAAAGGTCTTGACCTCTATTGAAGTACGGTGGATCGATGTTTATTAAGGATCTGCGAGGTAATTCTTTGTTCCAGGTTTCAAGACATTGTACGGCGTCCATTTTGCTGAGCCGAACTACTTCACGATAAACATGGATACGCTGAATTTTATGAATTAGATCTTTTTTATTAAATCGGCAATCTAATTTGTAATTTCCTGTCTGTGCTTTTCCTCCAATAACTCCACCCTTCAGTATTCCTGATCTATTAGTTCGATTTAAAAATAAAGTTGCAAATGCTAGTTCTGACGATTTGGCTGATGGATCAGCTAATATCTTTCGTTGCTTATGCCATTCTTCAATTGTTACTTCTGTTTTTAGAATTCGCTCACAAAGGGAGTCTGGTTGATTCACTACTGCATCCCAAAATGCGTATATCGCTGGGTCTAGATCATTCAACCAGACCTCTGTCATGTCTCCATTTAGGAGCAGACGCCACGCTATGCCAGCTCCACCTGCAAATGGCTCTGCGTAGACACCGCCATAGAGACCGTTGGCACGAGTCAAGTCGATGACGAAGGGGCTAAGTTGTGTCTTCCCGCCAGGGTAACGTAGTGGGGTATCAGTGATTGGCATGCAGCGAGGATAAGCAAATTTCAGAGTTTTGGCCAGCCCTAAATATGATGTTTTAGTGGTCGACTTATAGTTCGTCTAGCATCGCTCGCAAAGATGGCTCCCACGTGTCGAAGAGGGCACGAAGGTGAGGCCGTGTTGGGATGGAGCCTCCGTGTACAGCATGCCCTAGACTATGCAGGCTGTAAGGTTGATCCCGACTTCCGGCAGCCTTGCTAATTACTGTAAGTGCCTTGCCGGTGACTCCGAGTACGGCAAGCTCATTCATACAAACTTGCGTCAGTTTGTGATCATTCATTTCAGGGCTGTATTTTCCTCTCTTCTTGGCGAACAAGATCATCGTCTGTTCGACAAATGCTCGTAGTAAATAGTTTGCTGCAAACGGAAAATCATCTAACCTCATGCTTAGTGCTTCAGCGCGTAGACGGAGTAGAACCCTATCTTTGCAGGGAACCATAAAGCTGCTGTCAAAGAGGGTTGAGATTTGGGCTGGATTACGAGGGGTGCGTTTTTTCTTAACGAGACTAAGCTTTGTGTCGGGAGCTGACGCAACGGGTAGTGTGGCTGTAATAGCCTCTGGTGGAGCTGGATTGTCGATGGGTGTAACTGGAGTTTGATTATTGGATTTAAGCGTTGTTGCGTACTTTAATCTGTCTTCGCTATTCGTTCTAGAGTTAACCAACAATGTATCGTCATTCTGTTTGGTGATGCTATCCATTACCAATTTAAGAAGTGCTAAATCGACTTCACCAGTCTCATGTGTGTAGACTAATTTCGAAGCACTACCTAAGCCAAGCAACGCTCGGACACCCGGTGTGCCGAGATATCTAGTAATGGTTGTTAGGCTGACCTTATCCCTTTGCTCTTGTGTCAACAGCCCTGTGTTTACGAGTCTATCTAAAACTTCGAGAGCTAGTTTATTCGCTTTGGAGGAAGTGTTCCGATTACTTCCGGCTGCCCGGGTTTTTTGATCTGCGTTCCATTCGCGCGTTCCACGCCCGCCTTGAGGGCCAAGATGTCGAAGGTCGATCCATGGCTTTGCAGCCTCCCTATCAGCGAAGACATGAACCTTAACGTCTTTGGGGACTTTGGCCGTTGCTGTTAGTCGTCGCAGCTGTGCTTGCAGTTCACGATTGGGTGCTCGACTGGGATCCAGCAAAAGAATGAGGGCGCACGTCCTTCGATTGCCTTCAACTGCTATGAAGTGACCTGGATGGCCGTCATATGGGATGACGCCTAATACATCTAGTGGACTTAGCGCTCCCCTAGTCGCGATATCATTTGCCAACTCTTCGATCAGTTCTTCGTTGCATAGTTGTGCAATGACCTCACTATCAGACTCAAGCGGGGTGTGCCGAGGGTTTTCTGGATCAAGATGTAGTCGGTTAACAGAAAGAGTTCTATCCCCTAGCTCTTCTTTTAATTCAGGGCTTGCTTGGCTGAATGTATCGGGGGCCATATGTGTTTCCTCCACTTTACATGATGATAGAAGTGTTTAAATTTAATTACTTTATGTATAAAAAATAAGGACCCGAATGGGTCCTTGTCTCTTCCTGCTCAATCCTTCTTACGTACAGCCTCCCTGGGCTGGGTCACGTTTCCAGTCATTCACTTGCTCTCGTCTTTCTTCACGTCCAGGCCGAGCTGGGCGGCGGACAGGAGGATAACTGCCTCAAGGCCGGCTTGGTCATGGGGGGCGAGGCCCTCAATCTTGTCTTTACTCACTTTTCTGAATGGCCATGCGGACTCCGTGATTATCGGCGCATCAAGCCCAGGCAGTGGCATCTCGAACCCTGTTATTTGGACGATCTTGATTAGGTTTCCAAAAGACGGTTCATGCCGTCCGACTTCCCAAGCTGAGATATTTGCTTTCGTAAGGCCGAGCTGCTCCGCAAGCTGATCTTGAGTCAGCTCTTTGTACTGCCTTGCCGCTTTGATCCATTCATTTAGCTTCATGTTGCCGAGTGTAGAGAAAATCTGTACATGCATGGTCTATTTAATATTGACTATGAAGTATAGAAATCCTATACTTCGATCATGAAAACCACAGAACCTATCCATCCTCTTCAGGTAGCGGCCCAGAAATTTGGGTCGGAGGCGGCCTTGGCTCGTGCAATTGGAGTGACGCGCGGCGCTATGAATCAGTGGAAAAACCCAGGTCGCGAAGTGCCTGCAAAGCATGCGCCTCTTATTGAGTCTCTCACTGGCGTTTCCTGCGAACGACTATGTCCATCAGTGAACTGGGCGGTGGTGCGAGGTTCAGGAAACCCAAACTATGCGGAGCGCGCAAATGTGTGATCCAGAAAAGCGGGAGCCGATTCCCATCGGCCCCACAGACATTTAGTGAAGGGTAGAGGCCCCTGCTTCACCTAAACCGTGAAATTCATTCCAAAGCAATCGATCCAGCACGCCTTCTACGTGAGCCTCTGTTGGGTATTCAAACATTTGCCTGGCCAACTCCGTGGCACGGTCCAGTAGTTCCAGGCGTTCAAAGTCGATTTCTTCATCCATGCCGGTAGTGTCCGGCCCATTCAGATTCTTATCCATACGTAGTTCCCGAGGATTGCAAAGGTCTCAGGGGCTACTTTACGAAAGCAGGACGGATCAATCATGCGAAACGAGTCGCACAAATCCAAGCTAAAGACCTTGCTGCATTACGTGGACCAATGGCGTGCGCGCGTAGGTAGCCGGGAGGCGGTGGCGCTGGCCATTGTTGAAACCCATCAACGTCACGGCCTGGAGTCCAGCAGCAAAGTTCGTTTCGAGACAGCCGGTGACACATTTACGTTGGCCAAGAACGCGGCTGATCGGATCTTCCGCTGGCTCGACGATCAGACCAAAGACAGCAACTACATGCCAGCGAACTTCGAGCAGTCCATTCTCCTGGCCATGCCAGAAGACCTGCGCTACGCCTATGTGAACGAAATGTTGCGTCCTCTGGGCTTCTCCGCGCGCAAGTTCATTTTCTGCTTCGGGCAAGAGTTCGATGTGGTGGACCGCGTAAAAGCGATCAACAAGGAAGGTTCGGAAGCCATGGCGGCGGTGTTGAACTTATCCCAAGACACCAGCCTGGACGCGATGGAAGCAGCGCATAAAGAGCTGTCCGAATCCATCGGCACCCAACGTGCGGCGCGTTCAGCACTGGAAGAGCAGATCGCCCAGCGTAAGCACGTGGAGGCCTGACATGCGTTTGATCTATCGAGAATTCACGCTTCGGGATGGACTGAGTTGGAACAATCTTGTGGCATTGGTGCGGGCGAATGCGCGTGCCGCGATCGACAACGATAAGCCGCTCAAGGTCATCGTGACTCAAGCAGAAGCAAAGCGTCGCAGCGTCCAGAACCGCTACTACTGGGCTGCCGTGATTACACCGATCGCTGAGCAGGCCTGGGTAGGCGGGCGCCAGTTCAGCAAAGAGTCCTGGCACGAACTGTATGGACGCTTGTTCGGGGTTTGCGAGGACATCACGCTGCCCGATGGTGAGGTGGTAACCCGTCGGCTTTCCACTACTGATATGACGGTCTCGCAGTTCTCCGAGTATTGCGAGCGTGTTCAGGCTCATGCCGCCCAAGATTATGGAGTGGAGTTCTCATGAGAGCGTGGAACAGCACCCTGCGTGCCGGCGGACCGCTGCGCACTTATAAGCCGATGAAAGTTACGGACTGGAAGAAGCGGACGCCTAAGAAACGAGTCGGGCGGCACGACGCCAAGCTGCGCAATGCCGTGCGTGGCCATCCATGTTATTTGCAGATTCCCGGGCTATGTCGCAGCTATCCCGACGACCCGACTGTGGTCCCGTGTCATCCCAACTGGCTGGAGTACGACAAGGCAGGCGCACTGAAAGCCCCTGATTTTTATACCGTCCCTGGCTGCCATGCCTGCCACGCAGAGTTGGACCAAGGGCGGCGATTTACTCGCGATGAGAAGAAAACGATCTGGGAGCGTGCGTTCGCTGCTTGGCGACCAGTGCGGGATAAGGAGTTTGTATGAGCGTCAAGGTAATGACGGCCGTATTTGAACGGTACCCGGTCGGTGGCGGTGAGATGATTCTCGCCCTGGCGCTGGCCGATCACGCTGATGACGACGGATGCAAGGTGTTCCCGTCCATTGAGCATTTGATGATCAAGACTCGTCAGTCGCGCCGCACAGTCCAGTATCAGCTACGCAGGATGGAAGAGTCTGGCTGGCTGATTCTGGTCAATAGCGGTCATGGTGGACGGGGGCAGTCTCGTGAGTATCGAGTCAACCTTGATTGGATTAAAGGTGGCGATTTACCGGGCCAAGAAAACGGTGCAGAAATTGCACCCATTTCTGATGGGAAAAACGGTGCAGATTTTGCGCCCATTAATCCACCCGAAAAGGGCGCAATCCACGACATAAAGGGCGCATCTGACGACACAAAGGGTGCAAACGGCGACATGAAAGGGTGCAACGGGTTGCACCCGCATATAACCACCATAGAACCATCAAGTAACCGTCATAAACCATCAAAGGCTGAAGCCTTGGCTTTGCCCGACTGGCTGGACTCTGATTCGTGGTCGATGTGGGATGAATTCCGAAAAGAAAAATCCGGTAAGGCTTGGACGGAGGCAGCCAAACGGCTTTCTCTGCGAACACTCGGCAAGCTACATGCCGCTGGGCAGGACCCCATAGCCGCCATTGAGCAGAGCATTGAGCGTGGTTGGACTGGGCTTTTTGGCGTCAAGGAAAGCAACACCGGACAAGGGCCCTCAGCGCAGTCCGGAGGCTTGAATCGCCAGGAGGCACTGGAGTCCCGAAACCGAGAAATTGCCCGTCTAGCCGCTTTGGAGTCCTGAGATGCACGACACTGAAAAACAGCAGTTCTTTGGCCTTATGGCCGATGTTTATGCCTTCTACCACAGGGACACATCGCGCTTTGCGTTGAACGTCTGGTGGGAGGCCATGAAACCCTTTGATTATCCAGCCGTAAGTGAAGCCATTAATCGCCACTGCGTGAATCCTGACAACGGTCAGTATGTACCGAAACCTTCAGACATCGTGAAGCTGTTGCGTGGGTCGACGCAAGACAGCGCCTTAGTGGCGTGGGCCAAGGTCGACAAGGCTGTGCGCAATGTTGGTACTTACCGCAGCGTGACCTTCGACGACCCGATCATTCTGCTGGTTCTGCAGGATATGGGCGGCTGGATCGCGCTAGGGACGAAGAAAGAGGACGAGTGGCCGTTTGTGGCGCGTGAGTTCGAGAACCGCTACCGGGGCTACGCCACACGCCCTAGCCTGGAGTATCCCCGTTGGCTGCCCGGTATTGCTGAGGCGCAGAACAGCCAGGCTGGCCAGCCTATTGAGCCGCCGGTGCTGATCGGTGATGCCGTGCGCGCCAAGCTGGTGCTGCAGAACGGTTCCGATACCCAGCGTATCGGATTCCAGCAGCTCAGCGACAGTGAAATGCAAGAGGCCTTGGCGCCCAGTTCGCCGCGGAGGCTGCAAGCATGAAGCGCAAGTACGGAAACCGCAAGGTCGTGCTGAACGGCATCAGGTTTGACAGCCTTCGCGAAGCGGAGCGATACAGCCAGCTCAAATTATTGGAGCGGGCAGGGCAGATCACCGGCCTGGAACTGCAGCCGCGTTTCGAGCTGATCCCCAAGCAGCGCCGCGATGACGGCAGGCCTGAGCGGGCCTGTGAGTACGTGGCTGATTTCCGGTATACGGACGCCCGCACCGGTAAGCAGGTAATCGAGGACGCCAAGGGCATGCGCACGCGGGACTACATCATCAAACGAAAATTGCTCTTGCAGGTCCACGGCATTTCGGTGAGGGAGGTATAGCCATGTCATACCCAAGCTGGATGTACCAAGACCTATCGAAGCACGTTGACTTCGTGCGCCGTAAACGGCAAGAGCACCAGGAGCGGCAGCCAGAGGTAAAGCAGGAAAGGGCACGGGAAGGACTTAAAGCATTATTCGGGGAGGGCAGCCATGCAAAAACTGAGCGGCGATGATTTGCTCTGGAACTGGGCTCGCTGGTGCTGGTCGGGCGAGACGGTCGGGAACATGGAGCGGTATGTTCCCTGGGAGGACGACTACCGCCCGATCAACCAAGACCATGCCCAGGCAGTGGATGCCTTGTACCAGCGCTTGCCTCGCTATCAGGCCATGGTGGTGCAAGCCGAGTACACCCGCAAGAACTCACACTTCGGCAACTTATCGGCATCTGATCGCCTGGTGGTAGCGCGCCGATGGATTCGCCAGATCACCGGGGCCATCTTGCGGGATGAGGATTACAAACGGCACCTGGAAGGATTCAGGGCCAAGGTAGAAAAGGAGGTATTGCTGTGAAGTACGCGTCGGAGGTGATAGATCTGCTGGCGGCGTATCCGGGGCGTCGCTTTAAAATGCGGCAGATCATCAATTACGTAGGCGGCAATGCCGATCAGAAACGGCGGGCAGTAATCCGCACTGGCGTTTGGCGTGTGTTACGCGACCTGGAGTCTACAGGGCATATCCGATCGAATCGTAGCGAAGTAGGTAATGGCGCCCACGCGGATTGGTGGTGGGCGGAAAGCATAACATCAGGCCCTGGAAAACCATTTCAAGAACCATTACATTATCAGCAGCACAACTGTGCCTATAGGTTTTGAACAGGCCCACCCATCGGAAGATTGGCTGGGTTTTTAGGCGCTCCATCCGATGGAGTGATGGCCTTTAGTTCCCAGATGGAAAGATAGGCGGCACAAGAACGACGGCATGACCCAGATATAGTATGCTGACAATGTGTATTGTCTAGTAACTTATTGTGGAGTCGCATATGCAGGTTAATGGTGATGAGGTGGCTGCTGGAGGCGTATTCGCCGCGGCTGGGGCTGCTGGGGGTGGCGCAATAGGCGCTTCTTCCCTGGGTGGGATTGCCGCTGGGGCTGCGACTGCTGCAACAGGTGCAGCTGGCGTTGGTGCGGGCGCAGCCGCGTCAGCCACGACAGCCGCATTGGCTACGGCTGGTGGGGGTGCCGTTACCGCCGGGGGGGCTGGGATGGCTGGAGGCGTCACTGCCGTGGCCACCACGGCCGCCACTACCGCCGCCACTACAGGTGCGGTTGTTGTGGCTGGTGCCGCTCTAGCTGGGGCAGCAATCGTTGGAGTAGCTGGATACTTTGGTTACAAGGCATACAAAAGTTGGCGACAGACGCCCTAACAGGTCGTACGATTAGCTGCCCCGAGAGACGGCTTTTTTTATGGATGAAAAAAATTGGCCCGCTAGCTAGGCGTTGCCTAGCTGTCGATTAGGCTGAGGAAAACACGTAGCCATTTCTTATGTTTCTCCCCATATCGAAAATCGGTGAATAGATATGCCGAAATCTTCTAGGCAGTAATGGCGCACCAGTTGAAAGATTGAGCGGGCTTTTGTTTTGATGTGCAGGGCTGGCTGTTGTGGGCGATCGGCTCAAAGCGCAGATAATATAGAGAAATAAACTGCCGAAAAACCAGCACTTAGCACTGTAATCGCAATGCTTAGTGCTCGATCAACTCCGCGCGTTCGCCAGGCTAGTACGAGCGAAAGTAATGTAATGATCGGAAGAAGGATGATGATTGGCATGGGGTAGCTTTTCCAAGGGGGAAAGCATGCTAGTTTATCACTCAGCGCATTCAGCACATGCGGATTCCGCCCGCCCATCGTGAGATCGGCGGTTTTTGTTGGGGAGCAGATCGGCTTCAGGTAGAGTGTGAGTTTTTGGGTGTATGTATGGCAACCCTAATCCAAGAAGTGCAAGCTGTATTGGATTTCATAGACAATATCAATCCTTATGAACAGCAGATATCTCCGTTCCCAGTGGGTCAAGATCTTTGGGGGCAGGAGGATAGAATTGTCGAGGGCGTAGAAAACGTCTTGAGAAACGAAGGGAACGATGAGTTCACTTTAAGCCCCTCAGAGAATTTTATTCATATAGAGCGAAAACAAAAATAACCTTCATCCGCCTCCGGGCGGTTTTCTTTATGGGCCAAGGAAAGAGCGCTGATTGAAAAACAGCGCCCATGAGTTGACGTACGTACGATTGGGCACAGCGGGGCATTATCTCGTGGAGACTCTGCGCCTTACTGTCTTAAAATTTCCCAAATTTCGCTCTGTGTAATGCTAAATATTTTTTTTGGTCAGCATTCAGTGGAGGTAAGCAGCGCTTTATTATCCCCAGTGCGCTTACTTGATTTTCAATTTGTTCGGTTAGCAGCAGCTCACCAGTATCAGAGAAGCTGATTAGGTGCCGGTCGAACAAAGCGTCAACGCTGGCAGCAAGCAATAGCCCATTGTTGGAGCTGAGCCTATCGTGATTAGTTGCTCGTTTGTCTGCCCATGCCAAGATGTGAGATGCCCGAAGTGCCTCAGGAATAGTGCATCCTGTTATCGGGCACTCACTTTGCCATTGTTTTAAAAGTGTCTTACGGAAAGCTCCTTGGCCGATACGAGCCTCTATCAATGCTCGCCGTGTTGTTACTGATGATTCTGCCTCTACAGCCCTCAGTGCTTGGCGTACATCTATGGTTTCATCTTCGATAGCAAGGTTATCCGGATCAAACAGAGCCCAGTTGAGCTTCGCTAGATCAAGTCCAAGCTCGTTTGTCGGGACATATGAGTAGGGTAGCCGATTTAGAGGGCCGTATCTGGGTACGTCAAGGTACGCGTACTTGCTGATGTTGACGCATATACGCCCATACTCATTTTGAGTAACGCCACTCACCTTTCCAATAAGAAATGCTTTTCTGTGTATGTCGGGTGAATTCTGTTGATTGTGAGTGCAGATAACGTAGTCACAGTTTTGTACTCTTTTCGCGGCTGCTGTCCACCATGCAATACCGTCTTCGTATCGAAAGTCAGACATACCCTTACGAGTTAGAACGATTAGTGATTCCATGATCTTTGGCCTACTTCCTTCATAGATACATTGTGTTTGAAGACCTATTGTCACATTAAGAGGGTCATTATATTTTGGCGAACAATGAGGGTAGATATATGGCCGCTAGAGATAAGGCAGCCGCCAGGTCTTTCGGTGTTCGAGCTCTGACAACAAAGCAACGATGCTTTGTTGAGGAATACTTAATTGATCTGAACGCCACCCAAGCTGCTGTTCGTGCTGGGTACAGTGCCAAGACTGCCGGCCAGATCGGTGAGCAGAACTTGAAGAAACTTGAAATTGCCAAAGCAATACAAGAAGCCCAAGAAAAACGCTCGGAGCGCGTTCAGGTGGACGCTGATTACGTCCTAGCCAGGCTGGTCGAGATAGATCGAATGGATGTGCTGGACATCATGACCGATGCAATGAGTCTGAAGCCGCTCAGCGAGTGGCCTAAGGTATGGCGGCAGTACTTGACCGGGTTCGACCTTGCTGAGATGTTTGGCGGTTCGGGCGATGATCGCGCGGCCATCGGTGTTCTGAAGAAAATCAAATGGCCTGACAAGGTAAAGAACCTGGAGCTGCTGGGCAAGCATGTCAGCGTCCAGGCGTTCCGCGAGCAGGTCGGGCACGGAAGTCCTACTGGCGGACCGATTGAGCTGGCCACCCTGACGAAAGAAGAATACAAACAGGCCCGGCAGGAGATGCTGGCTGATGACGACTGCTGACCAAAGAAAATATGCCCGCAAGATAGAGTGTGAAGAAGACGGCCTATATTTTGGCCGTTTTTTTTTCAAGCAACGCATGGGTGCCAAGATGATCGTGGCCCCCCACCACAAGGTGATCCAGCAAACGCTTGATCGTGTGGTGTCTGGTGAGATTACCCGCTTGATCATTAATGTCCCGCCTGGGTACACAAAGACTGAGCTTGCCACGATCAATATGATCGGGCGCGGCCTGGCGCTGAACAATCGCGCCCGGTTCATGCACTTGTCTTACTCGCACAATCTGGCGCTACTGAACTCAAGTACGGCGCGGGGCATTGTTAAGTCTCAGGCTTATCAAAGCATGTGGCCCATGATGCTGCGCGACGACGCGGACAGCAAGGCTATGTGGTGGACTGAGCACGGCGGTGGCGTGTATGCGTCGTCAGCCGCCGGCCAGGTGACGGGTTTTCGAGCCGGGCACATGGAGCCGGGTTGGCAGGGCGCGCTGATCATTGACGATCCGGTCAAGCCTGATGATGCATACAGTGATACGGTGCGCGGCGGCATTAACGACCGATTCAATGAAACGATTAAATCCCGACTGGCGATTGAAACCACGCCGATGATTGTGATCATGCAGCGGATTCACTACCAGGACCTCAGCGGCTATCTGCTGCGTGGCGGGTCCGGGGAAAAGTGGCACCACCTGAATCTGCCAGTGATCATCGACAACAGCCTGCCTTACCCGGAAGAGAACACGCACGGCATCCCGATTGACCATGGCCTTCCTGATGGCTGGCTCTGGCCTTTCAAGCACAACGAATCACACCGGACTGCGCTGTTTTCTCACCGGCGCACGGCAGAGGCGCAGTATATGCAGCGCCCACGGCGATTCAATGCCGAGGGGGCGCTGTGGACTGAGGCGCTGATTACAGCCGCTCATGCTTTGCAGATCAGGCATGAGCTCGTACGCACGGTGGTGGCGGTTGACCCGGCCACGACTGCGAGCGACGAAAGCGACGAGACCGGCATTGTGGCAGCCAGCTCCTATGGATCAGGCGACAACCGCCAGTATTCGGTAGACGGCGACTATAGCGGCAAGTACAGCCCTAACGGCTGGGCACTGAAGGCAATCGGTGCATATGAGCAGCACAATGCTGACGCTATCGTCATCGAGACGAACCAGGGCGGCGATATGGCTGAGTCAACGCTGCGTAATGCCGGGTTTAAGGGTCGTATCGTGCGCGTCCACGCCAGCAAAGGCAAGTTCGCCCGGGCTGAGCCTATCTCAGCACTCTACGAGCAGGGCCGGGTGGCGCATAAAGGCGCTCTGTACCTACTCGAAAACCAACTTATGGAATATGTGCCAGCAACGGCCAAGAAATCGCCTGACCGGCTTGATGCCGCAGTCTGGGCATTGACCGAGCTCGCGCCAAGTATCGGCTTGAAGTCGGCCGGAGTTGTCACAACCGCTTTTGGATAATCACATGCAAGACCCAAGTATCAAACACCCGGAGTACATCAGCTTTGCTCCTTCATGGGAGTTGATGCGCGATGCCGTAGCGGGTGAGGACGATGTTAAGGCTAAAGGTGATAAGTACCTGCCGTTGAAAACCGGTACAGCAGCCATCGAAGACCCGGTTGCCAAGGCTCGCGTGTACGACTTGTATAAGACGCGAGCTGAGTTCCCCGAAGTTACAGCGCCTACTATCCGGGGCGCGGTCGGCATTATGCTGGCCAAGCCCGCGAAAGTTGATCTGCCGGAGTCCATGGAGCACCTAAGAGAGCGGGCTACGCTTGATGGCTTGACGCTAGATGCACTGCACCGGCGGATGGGCATGGAGATCCTGACTACTGGTCGGTATGGCTTACTGCCAGGTCTGACTGAGGACGGGGTGCCGTATCTGTCAGGCTACGTGGCTGAGTCCATCATCAATTGGGACTCTACCAATGGCGTTCCCGATTACGTCGTTTTGGATGAGTCTGGCCCCGTCCGTGATCGAGAGACCGGCAAATGGAAGCAGGTGGAGCGATTGCGCGAGTGCTTGGCCTATGACGGTGTTTACCGTGCGCGAGTATGGGAAAAGACGGAGGGGGGCTGGTCCGCTGGCGAAGAGGTTGCTGCTTCAACGCCGCGAGGTGACGCGCTGGATACCCTGCCATTTATCTTTACAGGATCCCTGGATTTAACGCCCGAGCCAGACGATGTGCCGCTGTACGGTTTGGCAAAGCTGGCTGTGCGCATCTACCGCCTGGATGCTGACTTCTCCTTCTCGCTGCACATGACCAGCGAGCCGACGCCAGTGGCCATAGGGTTTGACGATCCTGTAAGTGCAATTCAGCAAGGACTTGCGCCCAAAACGCTGGGTTCTTCAGTGCTGTGGATTTTGCCGCAAGGTGGCGACGCCAAGTATTTGGAGTTTAGTGGGCCAGGGCTGGAGAAGCAGGCTAATGCAATTCAAGAAGCCCTTGCACGAGCGGCTCAGTTTGGTGCCCAGGTACTCCAGTCAGGGCAGTCTGCTGAAAGCGGTGAGGCATTGAAACTACGGGCCGCAAGCCAGACAGCCACGCTTACAAGCATTGCTCAGACCTCTGCCGCTGGGCTAGAGCGGGCACTGCGCAATATCGCCAAGTGGATTGGAGAAGATCCTGAAAAGGTTGTCGTTACGCCGAACCTAGAGTTCTTTGATCGTTCGATCACTGCGCAGGACATCCAGGCACTGGTCGCCGCGTGGCAGAGCGGTGCTATGTCGCACCGGGCGCTATTCGACAAGCTGCAGCAGGGCGGCGTGATCCACGAAGACAAATCTTATGAAGAAGAGGAAAAGGACATTGGCGACGACGACGCTGATGGCGATCCTCTGGCGGGCGTAGGCTCGCTATTTCCCAGCGCCGAGGGCGCTACCAACTAAGGAGGCCATGACGTGGCTTTGAAATCTTTCTATACCGAAGCAAGCGAGGTTCCAGAAAACCTCAAAGACCTATACACAGAAGCGGCCGATGGCCGCTTTGTTTTGGACGTCGAGGATATCGACGCGCACCCGAAGGTTTCCGGCGTGATTCGCGCCAATAAGGAAAACGCGGTCAAGGCCAAAGAGCGCCTAACCAAGATCGAGGAGCTGGAAGGCCGGATTGGCGCGCTGCCCGAGGACTTCGACGCCGATGAGTGGGAGCGCCTTAAGTCTGGCGCTAAGCCAGACGAGCAGATTACGGCCTTGAAAGAGCAGCATGCACGAGCGGTGGAAGGTCTGAAGGCTAAGCACAAGACGGACCTGGACGCTATCACGGCACAGGTTGCAGAGCGTGACGGCTATATCGACGGGCAGACTCGGCGTGATGCGCTGAATGCTGCCCTTGATGAAGCAGGTTTTGATCCTGTCCATAAGCCGATGCTTTCCAAGTTCCTTGCAGATCAGATCAAGGTTCGTCGCGAAGACGGTGGTCAGCGAGTTGCTTTTGCTGATACCGACCTGGGTGAAGTCTCTCCGGTGGAGTTCGTGAAAGATTTTGCTGCCAAGCAAGGCAAGGCGTATCTAGCCAAGGCATCCGGGCCTGGCGCACCTGGAAGCCACGGTGCAGGGCAGCGCGGTCAGACTGCCGGAAATTTTGGCGGCTCCAAAGAAGAGCGTCAGCAGGCAATCGCTGCCAAGTATCCAGAACTTGGCCGATAGAAAGCTGCCCCGATGGGTGCAGCAACGCGCGAGGCGCGACAACACAAACTTAGCCGCCTCGCGCGGCATCCATCTTTACAGCTATAGGAGCTACAGATGTCTCTCTCTCAAATGGAAGTATTCAATAAGTACTTCATGCCAGCGACGATTGAAACGCTGGCCCAAATGGTCGATAAATTCAATGCCGCCTCCAACGGTTCCATTGTTCTGACTACTGAAGGCTTTGAAGGCGATTTCGTGATGACTTCGTTCTTCAGAAACCTGTCCAATGCGCGCCGCCGCGTTGATCGCTATGGCACCAACAATGCCGTGACGCCGGTGGATCTGTCGCAAGATAAGTTCGTGGCAGTGAAAATTGCTGGTGGTTTTGGCCCTGTGCGTTACGAGCCCTCGCAGATGACGTGGCTTAACAAGCCTACGGCTGAGGGTGTCGAGGTTGCCTCCCGCGCCTTTGCTGAGTTGCTGCTGCAAGATCAGCTCAATACCGTCATTGCTGCTCTGGTGGCCGCCATTGGCAATCAGGGGGCGGCCGCTACCGTGGATGTGTCTGCATCCAAGAAAGTGGACTATCTGACAGTCAACGAGTCGCACGCTCTGTTTGGGGATCACTCCAGCCAGATCGTTGCTCAGGTGATGGATGGCATTCAGTACCACAACTTCATCGCCTTGAATCTGGCCAATGCTCAAACGTTGTTCCAGGCAGGCAACGTGCGCGTGGTCGATATTCTTGGCCGTCCGTCGGTTGTCACTGATGCGCCAGCTCTGTTTACGGCAGCTGCAGGAGAAGATGCTGCTAAGCGTCGCGTTTTGTCTTTGACTACCGGCGCGGCCTTGGTGCGCGATCCTCGCAACCTGGTCTCCAACGTGGAAACTAGCAACGGCAAGGAACGAATTGAAACCACGCTGCAGATTGACTACGACTTTACCGTTGGCCTGAAGGGCTATGCCTGGGATATGGCCAATGGCGGCAAATCACCAACTGATTCTGAGATCGCTACTGGGTCGAATTGGGATCTGGTTGTGTCCAGCATTAAGCACAGCGCCGGCGTAATGGCTGAAGGTCAGGGCTAATCGGTTTGAAGAGGGCGGCTTAGGCCGCTCTACTTATTTGGAGATTTAGATGAAAGTTATCTATCAAAAGCACCCGGTTACTCCTGAGCAGAAAGTGGAGCTGCGGTCTCAGGGCTACAAGATCATTGATGCGGCTTTTGCTCCGGCTGGTTACGAGCACCCGTTTACCCGGCGTGAGCAGACTGAGGAGCAAGCTAAAGCTGAGCTAGAAGCGAAGTCAACAGAGCGCGTTGAGGCTGAAAAGCTGGCGTCTGATGCAGCTAATGCCAATACAACGCTTTGGGATGGGCTGGACGAGCTAGACGCAGAACAGCTGCATGCTTTGGCTAAGGAACGCGGGGTTTCCGTTCATCACAAGGCGGGTGCTGACAAAGTACGCGAGGCGTTGCGTAAAACGGCGTAAGGAGCCGGTATGAAATATTACGGCTCTCTGGATGGGGCACTGGAGTATCACTCGATGTCGGCCGGTGGTGCCGCGTGGTCTGCTGATGGTGTGGCTGATGCCCAGCGTACAGCCGCGCTTGTGCGAGCTACCCGGTCGCTGGATGGGCAGTATGGGGAACGTTACCCGGGCAAGCCCACGCAAGGCCGTGCACAGTCTCTGGCATGGCCAAGATCAGGCGCTGTCGATCATTGTGCAAATGAAGCGTTGCCCGACAATTCCGTACCGATCGAGATCGAGCATGCCACCTATGCACTCGCGCTGGTGGAGCTTCTGACGCCAGGCGCGTCCAGTCCGAGTTTTACTCCGGGTGCTGTGAACAAGCGTGAGCGCGTGGATGTGATCGAGCGAGAACGATTCGGGCCGGCTGATGGCGTTGCGCTGACTCTTGATATGCAGCGCGCGCAACTGGCCGAAGTTGAGGATTTGCTGCGCTGCCTACTGGTCAACCGTGGCGCAACACAGTGCATTTTGAGAGCGTGATATGGCCGACTTCTATTCAGACATGGCTAAGATGGCCGCTGACTTACTGGCCCCGACGAGCCAAGGTGGACTAGGGCAGGGCGAAATCAAACTGACCCGCAAGACTCCTGGCACGCCAGACCCGAGTAAGCCATGGGAGCCGGTAGAACCAACAACGCAGACTGAGCCCCTCCGAGGTGCGGTGCGCGGTGTGAGTAAACAGATTATCGGCACTGAGATGGACGGGACGGTAATTCTGGCATCTGATCGGCAGGCTATATGTACCGTTCCGACGATGCAGTACACGGCGGGCGATGTTCTGTCTGTGGACGGTGTACCGGTTCACATTATTGCGGTTGAGCGCATACCGGCCGCTGGGGTTACGAGCGCGGTGAAATTCATTATTCGGGGCTGATATGGCTACACGCAGACCCAACCGGTCGCAGGCTCGCCTATTCGCACAACTGATCGCTGAGCTTGAGCCCGAGGTTCACAGGGCGTTCATGGCCAGCGTCACCGACCTGCAAGCCCAGGTCGATTGGCGGGCCTTGCTCGATGCGCTTACCAGAACAGACATCGAAGGTGCGATTGCTGCTCTCAATATCAATGAAGCGGCCTGGGCTGAGTACTCGTCCAAGATGACACAGGCGTATGCGCTGGCAGGCGCATCCACGGCAGCGCAGATCCAGGCGCAGGGGTTAGGCGGTATCGGTACTCGGTTTCGCATGACTAACCCCGGCGCTCAAGAGTGGATTCGGCAGAACGTAGCGAACCGCGTTGTGGGGTTCTCAGAGGAACAGACCCAAGTGGCTCGTATGGTCATTGAGGCTGGGTTCGGCAGAGGCCAAGGGCCACGCAATATAGCAGTCGATCTGGCAGGTAGAGTGCAAGGTGGGTCACGCGCTGGCGGTGTGCTCGGGCTGGATGCTCCCCGTGCAGCACGTTTGCAGGCAGTCACACAGGGTATGCGCACCGCAGATGGTGTGCGAGATCTGGTGATTGTCCGGCAGGACGGAAAACTGGCGCTCCGGTACAAGGTCAATGCAGCCACCGAGCAACGGATTATCCGGGCCTACAAGGCAGGAACTGCGGTGCCAGAAGCGGACCGACTGATCAGTGAGCGGCAGTACAGCAACGCGCTGTTGAAATCCAGAGCCGATACGGTGGCATTAACTGAGACAGCTAATGCTGTTATGTCGGCTCGGGACGAGCAATGGCAGCAGTTAGCGGAGTCAAAGGGGTTGGACAAGAGCGCAATTATCAAGACTTGGCATCATCGGCGCGGCGCAACCAAAGAGAGCCGTCCAGATCACGCGGCTATGTCTGGTCAGTCGGTCCGAGGATTGGACACGCCCTTTGTGTTCCCTGATGGAACGAGTATGCAGCACGCACACGATCCAGCCGGCGGAGCAAAACACGTTATTTCATGCGGCTGTGACACCACATACCGCCTGGATCATTCTGTGGGGCTGGAATGAGCAATTCATTTGCTGCAACAGTGTCAGCCTGGGCTGCACAAAGCGAGAAGAGGCTTGAAGCAACTCACAGACGCTCGATTGAGCTGCTTGCTGATGAAATGCGGGAAACCAAACCAAATGGTGGGCGCCTACCTTTTCAGGCAGGGAACTTGGCGCGGTCGCTTATGGCTTCTACGCAAGGTATGCCACAAGGAGCAGAGGGCGCTGCGGTATTTCTTAAAGATCAAGACGTGGGGGCGGTTACCGCCACTCTTGATCTGGGTCAGCCTGTTTGGATTGGCTACCAAGCTATCTACGCTCGGCGGCAGAACTACGGGTTTGTCGGCGCAGATTCATTAGGTCGCGTTTACAACCAAGCTGGCTCATATTTCGTTGAAGGTGCCATAGCAAATTGGCAGCAGATCGTAGCCAAAGCGGTGGCGGAGCTGCAATCAGGAGTCGAGGCGAAAAGCAAATGAGCGCAAAAACCGAAACGGCAATTTGGCTGGCTATAAAGGGCCGGATAGAGTCGCTACCCCTGTCCTATACCAAGGCTTGGCCGGGCCAAACCTTTGAGGTGCCGCATGCCGGCGGGCTGCCGCAGCCTTACTTGCGAGTAGGGCGAGTTACCGTGGCGCCAGTTCGGCAAATGATCGCGCCAGGCAAGCCGCACCGACGAACAGGAGCCTTGATCATCACTCTGGTTTATCCGCTTGGCCAGGACGTTTCAGCCTACGACCAGATCGCGGGAACGGTCGCAGATCATTTTCGTGACGGCACGCAAATGACCTACGGTGGTGTGTGTGTGTCAGTGACTGACTATCCATACGTCCAAGAGGGCTATGAAGATAACGGGTTCTGGACTGTTCCGGTCCGCGTCCCATGGCAGTGTTTTGCATAGGAGATAACGATGTGCACAGATTGTGAGGCCCGGCGAAAGTTGGCGCGTGATGCTTGGGTAAAGGGAAAAATCGGTGAGGCTGCCGGCCATGTAACTAAAGGCGCAGCCGAGATGGTGGGCCTGAAGCCTAAGACTGGAGGTCAGGAACTCGCCAGAAAGCCTGAGCGGGCGAAAGCAACCGCGAATAAAGAATAGCCGCCATCCAGGCGGTTTTTTTATACCCGTTCATTCGGGCAAACGCTTCAAGCAACCTTAAATCGGTGGATACCGAGCCCGCAAGGGTGGAAGAGCTTTGACAAGATCCGAGTTGACTGCTGGGAGCGGACCCCAAGTCAGCCTGGTACGATCAGATGGTTACACGCCACGACTTTTTTACAACGGGCATATCGTCGGCTGGGGAACTGTTTGTGTGGCTCTGAAAAAGAGCCTAAACTTCGCGGCAAGCTACGTGCTATAGTCGTTTTACAATTTTTACATTTGTGGTGGTTGTCATTCGCCAGCTTAGTTAGTGTGTTCGCTTGCGCTTGCATTTAAAAGAATCTTGAGGTTTCTGATGGATTCTGTAAATGGTTTAAATAATATATTGGAATTATGTCTCTAGCACAGCCTGTAACCATAATAAATGAAATAGTAGATGGCTTTAATTTGGAGTCTAGCAGAGATGCGTCCATAAGAAAGAGCAATGACTTTAATTATAGAAAATTGCTTTCTGATATTAATAAGCTGAAGAAGGTGGATGCGTTTTCAGGTTGGCAATTGCAGGCTGCTCTTCAGGTTTTTACCGGCGACATTGAAGAGTTTAGACGATGCATGGATATCGCTAGAGGCTTAGGTGATATTTACAGCAAACAATCTATTGGGATCTATTTTCCTACTTTAGTTCAGCTCGGGTTGTCGTCTGAGTGTCAAGCGGAGCTGAAAAGTAAGGATTGGCCAAGGCTAGGGATGGTTTCCCAAGTTGGGGAGGCGGCTTTAATGTCCGGGTCGTTACATCTGTTGTTGGAAATGTATGCGCAAGCAGATGAGATACAGTTACAGTATAAGCCAGCTATTGATGTAAATATTTTGCAAAAAATGGTAGCTGTTTTACAAGCTGGTCGCTTAAATGATATAGATATTGGGGCTCTTCTTGACTTGGCATTTGCGCAGCTAAAGAAGAAAAGCCTTCTCTCATCGGATATCTGTTTTGATTTTGTTGAAGATGATGGCGATGGTAATTTAGTAATACATATTGGTTTGGCTGCGGGCCTTGAGTCCTTGCTGGAGTTGCAATGTGATTTTGCGTTAGCGGTAGCCATGGGACGTAAAAATTATCCTCGGGTACACGTTTTATTCGAGTTTCCAGGGAAAATTCGGGAGATGGCATGTCAGTAACTCCTCAAGAATTGATGACGTTCGCAGATGAGTTGTGGAGAAAAGCGGATTGTGAGCTGAGCCATAGATTTGCTGTTAGTAAGTTTTATTACTCTATTTATCATTTGTGTGATTCAGAGTTTTCCTGTTACCGGCTTTCTTCCGATGATCTGAGAGGGGGGGTTCATCAAAGACTATGGGAAGGATTGAAAAGTTTCGAGTGCGAATCAGACTTTGATAAACAGGTACTTTTGCGAACAATTGGGATTTTGGGTGATATCCTAAGAGTGCGACGGGTTTCTGCAGATTATTTTTTAGATGAAAATATTAATTCTGGTGACTCCCGTCTGGCACGGGGACACGCTAAAGATGTTGCTAGTAAGGTTCAGCAATACTTGACCGCTGCTACTGATATGCCTTAACTGATTTTTAAGAGAGCCCTCTTGCGAGGGCTTTTTTATTGCCTTTCACCTACACGCACCTAACACTTAACTGACCCGGCCAAGCGCCGGGTTTTCTTTTCGCCGCCCCGTGCGGCTTTTTCCATTTGGAGACGCACATGAGCGAGCAGCTCTACACAATCGCGGGAACGCGAGTTTTTATCAGCAGCATGCCTGTACCGGCCAAGGGCAATACAACCCTGGCTGATTTCGCCAATACCGACTGGATTGAGATTGGCGGCCTGTACAACCTGGGCGAGCTGGGCGGGGAGCAAGCCGTCAACGAGTTTGAATTGATTAATGAAGAATGGACTCGCAAGACCAAAGGCGGCCGCAATGGCGGCACGATGACCAACCAGTTTGTGCCTATGGCGCTGGACCCAGGTCAGATTAAGTACTTGGAGGCCATTGAGCATTGCCGCCCTTATCAATTCAAGATCGAGCGTGGCGCTGATTGCACGCCCGAGTCTACCGTGACTATCACAAACGCAGACCCGGCTGTTGTCACTTGGGAGGCTCATGGCTTGTTCGCCAATCAGCCCGTGGTGTTCGCTACAGATGGCACGCTTCCTACCGGATTGACGGCAGGCACTGTGTATTACGTCTTGGCTAATGGCCTGACCGCGAATGCGTTCAGCGTTTCGGCCACAGAAGGCGGCACGCCCATCGCTACCACGGCAGCAGGCACCGGCACTCACACTGCCTCCGCCCCGCCTGTAGGCATGACCGATTTGTTCCAGGGCTTGGCTACTGACGGCGCACGCTCCGGCGGTGCCAAGAATGACTTGTATACCCGCACCTGGCCCATCGCAGTTGATGGTCGGATTGTGACGATTTAACGAACCCGCGTCAGCGGTTAGGGGCTGGAAGGCTTGGTTCACCTGCCAGCTCCGCTTAACGAACCAGAACCGAAATAGGAATTACAGACATGGATATCAATGAACTGGTTTTGACTGACGAAGCCCTGAACGTAATTGATTCTGGCACGTGGGTCGGCGACCTGGACGGTGCGCCTGGTGTTGAGTTTCTGGTGTGTGGCATTGGCTCGAAAGATGCTCAAAAGGCGCTTACACAGAAGCAGGCGGCACTGCGCTTGAAAAATCGAGGTAAACCTTTGAATGAAGAGCAGCTATCGAAAGCCATGCGCGAAACCCTGGCCGAAGTGGTTTTGAAGGGCTGGCGCGGCCTGAAAGACGGTGGCAAGGATTTGCCTTACACCCCCGAACTGGCCACCAAATTCATCACGTCTCGAAACGGTGAGCGTTTTGCCGGCATGGTCCTTCTGGCGGCTCAGCGAGTGGATGCAGACGCCAACCTGTATGTGGAAGAATTGGCAAAAAACTAATCGCCCGCCTGCGATGGAGCCTCAAGCACCCGAATGCTCATGAGCAAATCAAGGCTTATGAGCATTACGGGCAGGAGGTTCCGCCGGGGCTTATCCCTCCAGATCTTCATGATGTGGAGTGGTCCTACTGGCGGGCTTTCCGTGAGCTTAGCACCGAACGTCCAGGCGGGCTTACAACGGGGCCGATTCCCTGGTCGGCGATTGAGAAATATGCGGAGCGCAAGCCAGGCCTTAATCCGGATACGTTTCTGCTACTGATGCGAGAAATGGATGATGTGTATCTGTTTCATCAGACCAATGAGAAACCGTCTTCGCGGTAGCGCCTAGCGCGGGCTTTTCCCGTTGGGGTATCATGGCCCGTATTCTTTTGTTACGGAGGGGTTATGAGGCGTTTCTTTGTGGCGGTATTCTCGGTTTTGCTTATGGCTGGATGCGCAAATAAAATTGATTACAACAGGGGCTCATTGCATCTCGGTATTGGAATGAGCAAGCCTGAAGTTATCGGTGTTCTGGGTGAGCCGCGTCGGACTGATGTAAATGAAGATCGAGAGCGATGGATTTATTGGAATAAGGTGCTAATTGGATTTACTCCATTTGATAACGAGAACCTAGCGCAAGATAGACTGGTAGTGACCTTTAAAGATGGGAAAGTTAGCAAATGGAGCAACCAAACTTTAGCCGACGATATTACGGAGGCTAGTCAAAAGACACTAGATTCGTCTTATAAGGCGGCTAGGGAGCTCCAGAAAGCCTCACAATAGAAGTTGTATTAGAAGTCCCCAACCCGCTGCGGCGGGTTTTTTTATGGGTAAAACATTATGGAAGTCGCTGCTTTAGGCCTTCGGGTTGATGGCGCAGATGGTATTGAGCGCGCCCGTGATGCGCTTGGCCGTTTTACTGGGGCAAGCGAGGATGCTGAGCGCTCTACCGAAAAGCTTGGCAAAGAGAGCCAGAAAGCCAAGGGACCGATTGATGGTCTTGGTCGTGCCGGTGAGTCAGCAGCATCGAAAATGTCACTCATGGGCGCGGCCGCGCTTAAAGCTGGTGCTTTTGTGGCCGCAGCACTCAGCGTAAACGCTCTCAAAAATTACGCTGACTCCTGGTCGGACATGCAGAGCCAGGTTGGTGCCGCTACGGGGGATATGGCGAACGCGGCTGACTCAATGCAAAGGCTTACGGATATGGCGAATGCGTCATATTCGCCGCTTCAGCAGACAGTTGGCGTGTATGCCAGAAACGTGGCGACGTTCCGTGATTTGGGCCGCAGCGCCTCCGAGGCAGCCGATTTCACAGAGGCGGTGAACCATGCGCTGGTTACAACTGTCACCCGTGGGCAGGATGCGGATGTTGTAATTGGATCGCTGTCTCGGTCCCTTGCTACTGGAAAGCTCGACGCCCAGGCGTTTGACACGATCGTCTCGCGCAGCCCGCGAATTCTGAAGGCAATGGCCGATCAGCTGGGCGTTACTACCAGCGCCTTGCGAAAACTGGCTGTTGAAGGGAAGGTCACGAGCGACGTTATCGCCACAGGAATGGTTTCATCGCTAACCCGGTTAAGCGAAGAGGCCGCATTGATGCCTGCCACTATGGCAGACGCGTTCGTGCGTGTGCAAAACAATATTACCGAGTTTGTAGGGAAAATTGATAAGGCATCAGGCGCATCGGCCTTCCTGGCTGAGTCTGTGCTTGGCTTTGCTGACGGGATTCGTAAGGCGGGTGATTACGTGCTGGCATTTGGGGCTTTAGTAGGTCCAGCCTTTGATGTTGCTGGGTCAGCGCTGTTGGCTGTAGCCAAGTACGGTGACATTGCTGCCATAGCCTTGGCTGGGTTCTATTCCCCGGCTTTGATTGGTGGCCTTACTGTTCTAACCAAATCGTTGGCTGTCGGGGTAGTTGGAGGCATTAAGGCGGTGACTGCCGCAATTGCAGCCAATCCCATTGGAGCGATTGTGGCCGTGCTGGCCGCTGCTGGGTACGCCATGTATTCAGCATTCTCTGAGGCAAAAAGCGGTGCAGATGCTCTCGCCCGTACGGTGGAGGACCTGAAATCACCGCTCAGCTCGGTAGTCGAAAGCTTTAATAAACTCAGCAAGGATCAGCAGGCAAGCAAACTCGTTCAATACACAAAAGCGTTTGAAGAGGGCACAAGAAAGGCGGACTCAGCATTTTCTGATCTTATTGCGAGCGTTGGCGGCATCAATCTTCTTCGATTTGGCGTCCCCGTTGCAGAGTTGGATTTGGTTATTGATCGCTTGCATGCAGCGCGTGCAAGCGGTGAGTCGCTATCTCCAATTTTGAGTAACTTTGCCACTCGGTTTGGCATCCCGCGTAGCGCCCTTGACGAGTGGGCTACTTTTGCCGGAAATTTTGATGAGCTAAAACAAAATGCGCAAGGCGCGGGGAGTGTCCTAGACGCCACAAATCGGTCCCTGAGCATTCTTTCATCCACCTCGAACAGCTTTGCTTCTGGTATCGAAAAATGGGACGAGTACCTTAAAAAGCTGACTGACGCCCGCGACGTTATCGGCATGAGCGCACGCCAACTGGGCGTGTTTGAGGCTGCACAGGCGGGCGCTAATTCTGTTCAGCGGGAAATGGCTGGTGTTATCACCGCACAGACTGATGCGTACAAGAAGCTGCAAACGGCTATTGAGGGCAAGGACAAAAAAGCCGCCGAGGCCGCCAAAAACAATATCCGGGCGTTGGATGTCGAGCGGCAGAAGGTGGAGCTGCTGGCCATCAAAACCCAGGCCCTTATTGCCGCGACCAATGCGTTTGCGCGTGGGGAGGTGTCAGGCGATGTGGCAAGCGGCATTTTGCAGAACATGCTCGCTGGTTTTGCCCAGGCTGAAGCTGCTATTCAGGTGAGCAAAGAGGCTGAGGCGCAGATTTCCAATATCTACGCCAATGCTGTGCCGCGCACGACAGGCGGCGGTGGAGCATCCAAAGAGAATGAGCTCAAGAATGTAATCAAGCAGCTCATGCTTCAGAAGGGCGCCCTGGGAATGACGACCGAGCAGGCCGCTCGGTACGAGATTGAGATGGCCAAGGGCTCGGAGACAGACCGTAAACGAGCCTTGACGCTGTACGACCAGATCCAAGCCTGGAACGAAACAGAGAAGGCTATGCAGGCGGCGATTGACTCGAGCCGCCAGTACTTGGCCTTCCAGCAGGAAATGGATGTGTTCCAGCAAAAGCTGAATCTGGATTCGGCTGGTGTTGGGATGGGTGATCGTCAGCGTGAATTGGCCCAGGCTGACCTCGCGATCCGTCAGGAGTACGCGCAGAAGCGTCTTGATCTGGAGATGGCCCAGCAGGTTAAGGAAACCGCGCTCACTCAGGAGCAATACCAGTACCGTCTTGATTTGTTCCGGCAGTTCGAGGAACAGAAGCTGGCGGGCCTGCAGCACTCAGCCGAAGCGCGGGCGATAGCCGAAGCTGACTGGACGAATGGTATGGCTCGGGCCTGGGATAACTTTGCTACCCGCGCCCAAGACATTGCAGGGCAGACAGATGCGCTGTTCACTGGCATGCTGGATAACATGACCCGAGGGTTTGGCGATGCATTTGAGGCCATGATCTTCGATTCGGAGAACCTGGGCGAATCGCTCAAGGGCGTGGCTGAGGGGATGGCTCGTTCTGTGGTAAATGCCCTTGGCCAAATGGCTGCTCAGTGGCTGGCGTATCAAGCTGTTCAGTTGATCGTTGGTAAAACTACCCAGGCGTCTAGCGCAGCAACGATGGCGGCCAACGCGCAAGCAACGGCGCTGCAAGCTGGTCTGGCGGCGTATGCTAGCACCGCTGCTATCCCTGTGGTTGGCCCTGCCCAGGCTCCTATAGCAATGGGTGCTGCGTTGGCGGTTGCTACGCCCCTGGCTACTGCTGTGGGCTTAACAGCAATGGCCGGCATGGCTCACGACGGCATTGATTCTGTTCCTCAGACAGGAACATGGCTGCTGGAAAAGGGTGAACGAGTTACGACAGCTAAGACGAGCGCACGCCTTGATTCGGTGCTGGAACGCATTGACTCCCGACAGCGTGGTCTACGGGCGGGCGCTGATCAGGCTGTAATGCCCCGGCTCGTGATCAACAACAACGGCACGCCGCAGGATTACAGCGTTCAGTCTATTACTCGCGATGAGGTCGTCTTGATCGCCGAGGATGCGGTGATGCGCAAGGCTCCTGATGCGGTTTCCAGAGAGCTGGCGAACAATAACTCAAGAGTGGGCAGTTCGATGGCTAGTCGATTCAACATCACTCCAAAGAGGCGCTGATGGATTGCTTAACTAAGTTTCCGTTTGTTCCTCAGCAAGCAGGGTACACAGCGGACTTTGCTGACGGGATTGTGTCGTCAGGAATGGACGGTGGTCCAAGTTTTCGCCGCCTGGACACGACCGGGAACCCGCTCATGGTGTCTGCTAGTTGGGTTCTGGCTTGCGACGATTACGACATGTTCCAGGGGTATGTGCGCAACTGGATGAGGTCGGGCGGCGATCCATTCCTTATAGACCTGGTTCTAGAAGGGATGGAAGCCACTGAGTACCAAGCGACTTTTGTGCCTGGCACGATTCGTTTGTCGTCCAAGAATGGCAATACCATCATCGTCAATGCCCAGCTTGAAGTCCTGCCTAACTTCGTCTCCCCATGTAATGACGAGTGGGCGGCCAGAGCAATGCTGGATGCGGTCTTTGGTGATGATGTCTGTGAGGCCATCGATATTCTGGGCAAAGTAGTTAACGAGGATCTGGTCTATGTCAGAGAATGATTTCTTCTTTAAGGCGCGAAGGTCGGTCTCGCGCATTGAGGGCCTGGAGATAAGCCATCCGTCTTTCTCCGGGTCTTTTTTTTTGGTCCGCAACCCAAACCCCTGGATGAAGCGCCAAGTGCTGGGCCATGGGGGCGGGGTGGTGCAGGAGTATGAGTATCTGCCGATGCGCATGCAGCCCAAGGACACGCGCGGGGACTTGGATTTTGGGATGCGGGTGGATTTGGGCGATCTGGGCGAGATTATCCCGGAGGAGTTGCAGCGGGTGATTGATGCCGGGACGAGCCATATCAAGCCCACCGTCATTTACCGGGCCTGGCGTTCTGACAAACTCAGTGAACCAATGATCGGGCCGATTGTGCTGCAGGCGGACGAGATCTCGCGCACGCGTGACGGATCGTCGTTTGAAGCGGTTGCT
>NZ_BMZN01000004.1:0-3126 GCF_014652815.1 Alcaligenes pakistanensis | reverse complement strand
ACTTGACTCGTACCGGTGAGGCGTACACGGTGGATCGGTTCTCGATGTTGCGAGGCTTTCTGTGAGTATCGATGCGCTGCTGGACCAGGTCTATGACCGAAAAACCAATAACTGCCTGCACTTTGCAGCTTCGGCTTGGCAGCGCCTTACTGGAGACAGTCGCCTGCACAGCATCCGAGAGGCCAATGTCTTGGGCGTGAAGTCGGTAATGCGGCAGTTTCAGAAGGTGGCCGGGCCGACTGTAGCGCCGTCTGTTGTGCTGATGGAGTCGGCCAGCGGGGATGTGCACATTGGTGTCTGCATGCGGCGGCGTTTGCTGCACCTATGCGAACGCGGCGCTGAGTTTATGCCGTTCGAATGCTATGCCGGGGTCTACCACGGGATGAGGTTCTATCAATGATTGTCGTAAATATCGTTCGCAACGTGCTGGAGCCCGAGAGCATCACGCGCCATGAGACTGACGATCTGATTGCTTTGCTACGTGCAGAGTTTGGCGATCATGCGCCGGAAGGTGCGCGGCTGTATCACGAGCATGTCTCTGAGTACACAGATGTGACGCCGACCAGCAAAGAAGTTGAGGACGCGCTGCACGATATGCCAGGGCCGTTCTATCTGGTGCTGGAGCCACAAGGGCCAGAGGTCTGGATTCCACTGGCTATCGCAGCAGTTGTGTCTGTAGCCAGCATGCTGCTGTTCAAGCCGAAGATCCCGAATACAGCCCAGCGCAATATCGCATCGGAGTCGCCCAACAATGGCCTGTCAGCTCGGGCAAACCGAGAGCGGGTCAATGGCCGTATCCCGGATATCTACGGGACGGTACGTAGCACGCCCGATCTGCTTGCCGTGCCGTACTCGGTTTTCGAGAACCACGTTGAGAAAGAAATCGCGTACATGTGTGTTGGTCGAGGCCTGTTTGAGGTCCACGATGTGCGCGACGATACGACGTCAGTTGATGAGATCGCAGGCATGTCGGTGGAGGTTTACGGGCCAAACACTTCGCCTAACAGTGGAGCGCCGCAGCTTCGTCTCGGGAATGCAATCAATACACCTGTGCTGGCCGTTAAGCGCTCCAATAGTGTGAACGGCCAGGCGTTACAGCCGCCGAACTCGTCTCGGCTGGTGTTTTCGCCCATGGTGTTCGAGTCGCCAAACATAGTTCGTAGCACTAATCCGGATGTGGATTTCACGGAGTTGTTTCTTGCAGGCGATGGAATTTCTATTTCTGGCGCCAAGGCAACAGATGGTTTCTATCAGTACGCGGCGCCAGTGGACTCATCAGGCATATCCAACACAGATAACTTGGTTGGATATTTGGCACTAGAGGGCGACCAGTCTGCTAATTGGGAGTCTGGGCAGGTCGTTACGATTGCCAACGGTACGTATCGCTGGATTGGCATCACCGGCGGAGATGGCGGCTACTTTTTCGATGTGAGTACCAATATTAACGGGACTTATGGGGTTCTTGATGTTGTCGTCGGCCCCACATTCACGTCTCTGAAGCTGGATATTTCTCAAAACTATTCTGCTTGGCCAGGACCGCTGGGGAACGTTGAGACAACTCCGACGGGCAGCCCTATCTTGACCCGTCCTTCAGGAGAGGTTCTGTATGACTTGTCTGGCTCTTATGCAATTAACACTCTAGCCAGCAATGAGCTGACTCTTTCCGATCCAGCGGCTGTAAACCCTGATTGGGGCGTGCTGGAGAATGAGTACGGCGGGGTCTCTCCCGAGCTGATTGTCACCGTGCAGGCACTGAAGGAGCGGTGGGTAGGCTGGATGACGATAGAGTCAGCAACGCCGATTAGCCGGGCGATCTGCAATATTGTCGCCCTGAATGGCTTGTATGCCGACAACGGCCAGCAGCAGTACCGCAGGGATGTGGCTGTACGGCTGGAGGCAGTGCCGCTCGATGCCGTGGGCAACCCTACGGCCAGCGCTCGGGTGTTTGACGGTGTAGTCCAAGGCTCGGCCACATCGCGCTCTACTCGGGCAGCCACGCTTAACGTTGATCTGGGGATGGAGTCGCTCAAGTGGCAGTTCCGCATGATTCGTACAAGCGACTCGGATACCAGCTTCGACGGCCAGATCGTTGATGAAGTGAAATGGCGGGACTTGTATGCGGCTTCACAGGTGGATCAGCCTCATTTTGGGGATGTGACTACCGTTCTGGCGTCTACATTTGCCACCGATGGGGCGCTGGCCGTTAAAGAACGCAAGCTGAACTTGCTGGTAACGCGGCAGATCCCACTGAGAGAGGGAACTGGCTTTACGTCTACGCTTCACTCATCACGCAATGCAGCCGATATTCTTTGTGCCATCGCTCTGGACCCGAGAATCGGCAATAGAAGCATGGCCGAGATTGACGTGGAGGGGATCTATGCCACAGCCGTTGAGATTGTCGATTACTTCGGCATTCCGGATGCAGCCGAGTTTTGCTACACGTTCGATAAGTCGGAGATGTCTTTTGAGGAGACGTTTCAAGCCGTGGCCAACGCGATCTTTTGCCAAGCCTATCGGCAGGGCAGCCAGTTGCGGTTGTTCTTTGAGCGTGAGACCGACGACAGCTCACTGCTGTTCAATCATCGGAATACCCTGCCCGGATCGGAGTCCCGGACGTTCTCATTTGGCCCGGCAGAAGGCTATGACGGAGTGGAGTACGAATACGTCTCGCCGGATGATGCTGCTGTGGTGACTATCTACCTTCCAGACCAGAGCGCAGTTAAGCCGCAGAAAATCGAATCTGTAGGAGTGCGTAGTCACCAACAAGGCGAGCTGCATGCTTGGCGGGCCTGGAACAAGATCCAGTACCAGCACACGACCATGGAGCGCGATTGCCTGAGCGAAGCCAGCATGCTGGTGCTTGGCCAGCGCATTCTGTGCTCGGATACGAGCAAATCCGGAGAGCAGGGCGGTTATGTGACCGCTGTCGATGGCTTGGCTGTACGTCTATCGCAGCCGATGGACTGGAGCGAACCAGGGCTGCATGTGATGTTCATCCAGAACTCGGATGGGCAGACGGAGGGCATCCCGATTAGCTCAGCCGGCGAGGATTTCTGGGCGTTGCTCAGTAGGCCGCCGCGTGTACCGATTGTGACTAACAGTGCGCAGCCAACAGGCTACATCATT
>NZ_BMZN01000003.1:784362-784927 GCF_014652815.1 Alcaligenes pakistanensis | reverse complement strand
AGCTGACCGTGACTACGGCATCGATACGGATCTGCCCGAAGCCGAGATCGCGATCAATGTGATCGCTGAAGACGACGTGATCAACAAGGCCGAATCGGAAGGTGATGTCACTATCACTGGTACGGTTGGTAAAGACGTTAAGGCTGGTGATACCGTGACCGTCACGGTCAACGGCAAGGACTACACGACCACGGTTAACGCCGATGGTAATACTTGGAACGTAGACGTTCCTGGCTCTGAGCTGATCCAAGACACGAACGTTAAAGCCAAGGTTGAGACTGAAGACGCAGCAGGTAACCCTGCTTCGGCTGAAGCTGACCGTGACTACGGCATCGATACGGATCTGCCCGAAGCTGAGATCGCGATCAATGTGATCGCTGAAGACGACGTGATCAACAAGGCTGAGTCTGAGTCCGACGTGACCATTACCGGTACCGTTGGCAAGGATGTGAAGGCCGGTGATACGGTCACGGTGACCGTGAACGGTAAGGACTACACCACGACCGTTAACGCTGACGGTAAGACTTGGAACGTGAATGTTCCTGGCTCTGAGCTGATCCAAGAC
>NZ_BMZN01000003.1:782353-784151 GCF_014652815.1 Alcaligenes pakistanensis | reverse complement strand
TGAGTCCGACGTGACCATTACGGGTACGGTTGGTAAAGACGTTAAGGCTGGTGACACGGTCACGGTGACCGTGAACGGTAAGGACTACACCACGACCGTTAACGCTGACGGCAAGACCTGGAACGTGGATGTTCCTGGCTCTGAGTTGGTCCAAGACACGAACGTTAAAGCCAAGGTTGAGACGGAAGACGCCGCGGGTAACCCTGCCAGCGCTGAAGCTGACCGTGACTACGGCATTGACACCACGCTGCCCGAAGCCGAGATCGCGATCAATGTGATCGCTGAAGACGACGTGATCAACAAGGCTGAGTCTGAGTCCGACGTGACCATTACGGGTACCGTTGGCAAGGATGTGAAGGCCGGTGATACGGTCACGGTGACCGTGAACGGTAAGGACTACACCACGACCGTTAACGCTGACGGTAAGACTTGGAACGTAGACGTTCCTGGCTCTGAGCTGATCCAAGATACGAACGTTAAAGCCAAGGTTGAGACTGAAGACGCCGCGGGTAACCCTGCTTCGGCTGAAGCTGACCGTGACTACGGCATCGATACGGATCTGCCCGAAGCCGAGATCGCGATCAATGTGATCGCTGACGATGACGTGATCAACAAGGCTGAGTCTGAGTCCGACGTGACCATTACGGGTACGGTTGGTAAAGACGTTAAGGCTGGTGACACGGTCACGGTGACCGTGAACGGTAAGGACTACACGACCACGGTTAACGCCGATGGCAAGACCTGGAACGTAGACGTTCCTGGCTCTGAGCTGATCCAAGACACGAACGTTAAAGCCAAGGTTGAGACTGAAGACGCAGCGGGTAACCCTGCCAGCGCTGAAGCTGACCGTGACTACGGCATCAATACGGATCTGCCCGAAGCCGAGATCGCGATCAATGTGATCGCTGACGATGACGTGATCAACAAGGCTGAGTCCGAGTCCGACGTGACCATTACCGGTACGGTTGGTAAAGACGTTAAGGCTGGTGACACGGTCACGGTGACCGTGAACGGTAAGGACTACACCACGACCGTTAATGCTGACGGCAAGACCTGGAACGTAGACGTTCCTGGCTCTGAGCTGATCCAAGACACGAACGTTAAAGCCAAGGTTGAGACTGAAGACGCAGCAGGTAACCCTGCTTCGGCTGAAGCTGACCGTGACTACGGCATCGATACGGATCTGCCCGAAGCTGAGATCGCGATCAATGTGATCGCTGAAGACGACGTGATCAATAAGGCCGAATCGGAAGGTGATGTCACTATCACTGGTACGGTGGGTAAAGACGTTAAGGCTGGTGACGCGGTCACGGTGACCGTGAACGGTAAGGACTACACCACGACCGTTAACGCTGATGGTAAGACCTGGAACGTGGATGTTCCTGGCTCTGAGTTGATCCAAGACACGAACGTTAAAGCCAAGGTTGAGACGGAAGACGCCGCGGGTAACCCTGCTTCGGCTGAAGCTGACCGTGACTACGGCATTGACACCACGCTGCCCGAAGCCGAGATCGCGATCAATGTGATCGCTGAAGACGACGTGATCAACAAGGCTGAGTCTGAGTCCGACGTGACCATTACGGGTACCGTTGGCAAGGATGTGAAGGCTGGTGATACCGTGACCGTCACGGTTAACGGTAAGGACTACACGACCACGGTTAACGCTGACGGCAAGACCTGGAACGTAGACGTTCCTGGCTCTGAGCTGATTCAAGACACGAACGTTAAAGCCAAGGTTGAGACGGAAGACGCCGCGGGTAACCCTGCTTCGGCTGAAGCTGACCGTGACTACGGCATT
>NZ_BMZN01000003.1:79428-782227 GCF_014652815.1 Alcaligenes pakistanensis | reverse complement strand
CGCGATCAATGTGATCGCTGAAGATGACGTGATCAATAAGGCTGAGTCTGAGTCCGACGTGACCATTACCGGTACCGTGGGTAAAGACGTTAAGGCTGGTGACACGGTCACGGTGACCGTGAACGGTAAGGACTACACGACCACGGTTAACGCTGATGGTAAGACCTGGAACGTGGATGTTCCTGGCTCTGAGTTGATCCAAGACACGAACGTTAAAGCCAAGGTTGAGACTGAAGACGCCGCAGGTAACCCTGCTTCGGCTGAAGCTGACCGTGACTACGGCATCGACACCACGCTGCCCGAAGCTGAGATCGCGATCAATGTGATCGCTGAAGATGACGTGATCAATAAGGCTGAGTCTGAGTCCGACGTGACCATTACCGGTACCGTGGGTAAAGACGTTAAGGCTGGTGACACGGTCACGGTGACCGTGAACGGCAAGGATTACACGACCACGGTTAACGCCGATGGCAAGACCTGGAACGTGGATGTTCCTGGCTCTGAGTTGATCCAAGATACGAACGTTAAAGCCAAGGTTGAGACGGAAGACGCCGCGGGTAACCCTGCTTCGGCTGAAGCTGACCGTGACTACGGCATCGACACCACGCTGCCCGAAGCCGAGATCGCGATCAATGTGATCGCTGAAGATGACGTGATCAATAAGGCTGAGTCCGAGTCCGACGTGACCATTACCGGTACCGTGGGTAAAGACGTTAAGGCTGGTGATACCGTGACCGTCACGGTCAACGGTAAGGACTACACGACCACGGTTAACGCTGACGGTAAGACCTGGAACGTAGACGTTCCTGGCTCTGAGCTGATCCAAGACACAAACGTTAAAGCCAAGGTTGAGACCGAAGACGCGGCAGGTAACCCTGCTTCGGCTGAGGCTGACCGTGACTACGGTATCGATACGGATCTGCCCGAAGCTGAGATCGCGATCAATGTGATCGCTGAAGACGACGTGATCAATAAGGCTGAGTCTGAGTCCGACGTGACCATTACCGGTACCGTTGGCAAGGATGTGAAGGCCGGTGATACCGTGACCGTGACGGTCAACGGCAAGGACTACACGACCACGGTTAACGCTGACGGCAAGACCTGGAACGTAGACGTTCCTGGCTCTGAGCTGATTCAAGACACGAACGTTAAAGCCAAGGTTGAGACCGAAGACGCCGCTGGCAACCCTGCCAGCGCTGAAGCTGACCGTGACTACGGCATTGACACCACGCTGCCCGAAGCTGAGATCGCGATCAATGTGATCGCTGAAGACGACGTGATCAATAAGGCCGAATCGGAAGGTGATGTCACTATCACGGGTACGGTGGGTAAAGACGTTAAGGCTGGCGACACGGTCACGGTGACCGTGAACGGTAAGGACTACACGACCACGGTTAACGCCGATGGCAAGACCTGGAACGTGGATGTTCCTGGCTCTGAGTTGATCCAAGACACGAACGTTAAAGCCAAGGTTGAGACTGAAGACGCGGCAGGTAACCCAGCCAGCGCTGAAGCTGACCGTGACTACGGCATCGATACGGATCTGCCCGAAGCCGAGATCGCGATCAATGTGATCGCTGAAGATGACGTGATCAATAAGGCTGAGTCTGAGTCCGACGTGACCATTACCGGTACCGTTGGTAAAGACGTTAAGGCCGGCGACACGGTCACGGTGACCGTGAACGGTAAGGACTACACCACGACCGTTAACGCCGATGGTAAGACCTGGAACGTGGATGTTCCTGGCTCTGAGTTGATCCAAGACACGAACGTTAAAGCCAAGGTTGAGACCGAAGATGCAGCGGGTAACCCTGCTTCGGCTGAAGCTGACCGTGACTACGGTGTTGATACCGACGCTCCTGAAGCTTCGATCACCATCAACACCATTGCTGGTGACGACGTGATCAACAAGGCTGAGTCCGAGTCCGACGTGACCTTGACCGGTACGGTTGGCAAGGATGTGAAGGTCGGTGATACCGTGACCGTGACGGTCAATGGTAAGGACTACACGACCACGGTTAACGCCGATGGTAAGACCTGGAATGTGAATGTTCCCGGTTCCGAACTGGCTCTGGATGATAATGTCCACGCCAAGGTCGAGACCAAGGACGATGCTGGTAACAGTGCTAGTGCTGAAGCCGATCGCGACTACGGTGTGCAGACTACATTGCCTGAAGCCGACATCACTTTGAATCCGATCGCCGGTGACGGCGTGATTGATCACAAGGAAGCAGGTGACGGTAAGGGCACGATCGATGTCACCGGTACGGTTGGCAAAGATGTTCAGCCAGGCGATACCGTGACTCTGACTATCGGTGGTAAGGAATACACCGGTACGGTTGGTAATGATCTGACCTTCAAGATCCCAGTGCCTGTACAGGATCTGCTGAAGAACGATACGGTCGATGCCAAGGTCACGACGACAGACTCGGCTGGCAATAGTGCTTCTGCCAACGATTCCGGCCCATACACGCTGGATGTGGATCAGCTGATTGTCGATGGCAACGGTGGTGGTACGCCTAGCGGCGGTGTGGGTGATGACGTCATCATCGGCGACCGCGGTGGTGTACAAGAAAACATCGTTCACGGCCAGAGCTACAACATTGCCATTCTGGTTGACCGTTCCAACAGCATGAAGGAAGCCTCTGGTACGGACAATATGAACCGTATGCAGTTGCTCAAGGCTGCGCTGACGACTTTGGCCGAGAGCTTGGCCAATCACGAAGGCGGCACGGTGAACCTGAGCATCATTGGCTTTGGTACCAAGGCTGATACGCCTCTGGTCTTCAAGGATCTGACTCATGCCGATTTGATTAGTCTGCTGAATTCGATCGACACCTTGAATGGCTACAACTCCAATTGGAACTCCAATGTGGGTGGTACCAACTATGAAGCGGCCTTTAAAGCGGCTGAAGCATGGTTCAAGACTGGCGACGCACCTGCAGTCGACAAGAACGGCAACAACTATGAAAACGTTACGTATTTCCTGACAGACGGCAACCCAACCCAGTACGGTACTGGTCAAGGTGCAGGTAGTGGCTATGACTCCACCGCTGACTCACGTGGTAAGACTGCCTATGACAGCTTGGTGACATCCTCGGGCAGCAAGGTTTACGCCGTGGGTATTGGTAACGACGTTAGCGTGGATGTGCTGCGCAAGTACGACAACACCGGCACCGAGATCATTGATGTGGTGCGTGGTAGCAAGGACGTTACCGACTTCGAAAACGGTAGTCACGCCGGTTGGACGAAGGTTAACGGTAACGGCTCTTTGGGTGTTCATAATTTGGGTAGTACCCGCAATCCTGATAATCGTCTGGAAATTACGGATACCTATAGCAGTTGGAATGACACATCCACAACGGTTACTGGTCCTGGTATGACTGTCGCAGCTGGCAGCTATGGCAAGCTGAGCTTCCATTATTCTGAAAGTGGGCGCAAGAGCCAGGATGTATTCCAGTGGCAACTGCAGAAGTTCAACGAGAAGACTGGAAACTGGGAGGTCGTTGAATCTGGGAGCCGTATTAACAGCAACGGCACTATTACGACCAAGCCAGTTGGCGAAGGTAAGTACCGCTTCGAATTCTTGGTGGATGATCGTTCCAGCAGTGGTAATTACAAGGTCTACATTGATGACGTCACTCTGTTGTCCTCCGGCAATCCAAATGATTGGACAGAGGTCAATAAGGTCGACATCGTTAATACCAAAGAAGACTTGGATGCAGCCTTGAAGGGTGGTTCGGTAACGAACGATCCAGCACCTGTCGGTAATGACCACATCATCGGTGGCGACGGTAATGACATCATCTTTGGTGACACGATCAATACCGATGGTGCTGTCTTGCCATGGCATGAAGTGGGTGGTCGCCCAGACAACTTGCCTGATGGCTCCGGTCTGAAGGCGCTGGAAGTGTTCTTGCAGATGAAGAACGGCGGTACTCCAGCTACGGGTAACGATATCTACGACTACATCAAGGGCAACCACGAAGCTTTCAACGTTGATGGCGACAAACGTGGTGGCGATGACATCCTTGATGGTGGCAACGGTAACGACATCCTGTACGGCCAGGGCGGTAACGACACTCTGATCGGTGGTGCCGGCGACGACATCATGTTCGGTGGTGAGGGTGATGACACCTTTGTGTGGAATAAGGGTGATCAAGGCACTGCCAGCAAACCGGCTGTTGATAAAGTGATGGACTTTGGTGATGCGGGTACCGACACCTTGGATATCACTGATCTGTTGTCGGGCCATGACCTCAATAGCGGTGATCTGAGCCAGTACCTGACGGTAAGCCGCTCGGATAACGGCAAGATGGAAATCGGTATCAGCTCTCAAGGCAATGGTCAGATTGATCAGAAGATCATTCTGGACAACATCGACTTTGATGCAGAGAAGGCAGCTCAGATCGCCAACTCGCTGAAAGACGGTACTTTGAAGTCTTCTGATTTCTAAGCTGTTCACCGGATAGGCGCTACCTGCGGGTAGTGCCAAGCCCCACATGCCTTTTGGCTTTGTGGGGCTTTTTTTATGCCCGTAGCTTGTCGTCAGCGCCAATAGTGAATGTTTGGCATTTGTGACTATCATCGTGATGTGTCGTAAAAAAGGGCACATGCCGCTTGGCTGCTGCCCAGGTTTAGCCGGGCAAACGTGTGGCTCTGCAGGTTTGAAGGCTGAGTGACTCGCTTTTCAGGAGTAGTTTGAGACCGTTTAACAGCCTGCTCTATATATAGAGGGATTAGGCGCTTAGTCGATTGCCAAGTGCTTACTAAATAGGCAAGCTATAACGCCGTTATAAGGGTTTGCTTATTTGGGATTGACGTGCTCTTGTCTTTTGCCTGGCTACGCTTTTTTCTTCGATCTAGGATTGCACTGTTTGTGCTGGTCGCACTGCTGGTATTGGTGTGGCTGCCTTTGTCGGCGCCTGCCTTGCAGTTCGAGGCAAGCAAGCTTCGTCAGACCGCTGTTTCCCGTTTTGGCGCCCGTGCGGGGACTGCCGTGGATCGGTGGATGAGCAATCTGGAATCCGCCCGTGGTTTAAGCGAACGTCGCCAGTTAGATGCGATTAATGAATTCTGGAATATGACTGTGATGGCTGGTGAAGACATTCATATTTGGGGCCAGCTGGATTATTGGGCAACACCGATTGAAACCTTGGGCAAAGCTGCTGGCGACTGCGAAGACTTTGTCATCGGCAAGTATTTTTCCTTGTTGCATTTGGGTGTACCCAATGAAAAACTGCGCCTGATTTATGTACGCGCCCAGGTGGGTGGTCAAAGTATTGCGCATATGGTGTTGGGCTACTATCCCACGCCGCAGTCCGAGCCTTTGTTGCTGGATAATTTAAGTGGTTCGATTCGTCCCGCCAGCCAACGTCCTGATTTAACCCCTGTGTTTAGCTTTAACTCACAAGGGGTGTATGTGGGTAATACTCAAAAAGGTTCGGTAGACAGTATTAGCCGCTGGCGTGGTTTGCTGGAAAAAATGCGTAAGGAAGGTTTTGTACCTTGATGCCCACTGGCCTTCAGGTCAGCAGGCAGATCTTGAGCAAACCCCAAGGCACCCGTCAGGGTGGGCTAGACCAGAATTTATGGAATATACGGAAGCGCTATGTCTTTACTTAAACAGCTCTTGCTAAGTGTCTCGTGCGCGATTCTTGCTATTTTGATTGGCACGCTATGGTTTAGCGTGGATTCGGCAAGACAGTACTTAAGTAGCCAGTTACAGGCTCAGGGAGAGTCGGCGGCTACGTCCTTGGCGTTGACCCTGTCTCAACCCAGCAATCAGGATGCGATTACTCAAGAGCTTCTGATCTCCGCCTTGTACGACACAGGGCAGTTTGAGCATATCCGTTTCTATGACACCTCCAATGCGGTTGTGGTGGAACGCAGTGCCCAGCAAGAGAGGCAAGCTAGCACCTCTTCACCTGAGTGGTTCGCCAATTCCTTGCCCATTGATGTACCCAAGGCCTCGGCTCATGTCAGTAACGGCTGGAACCAGATCGGCACAATTGAAGTGAAAGCGGCTGATGAATACGCCCGTGCCAGTTTGTGGAAAAGTTTTGTACGTGTCACCTTACTCGTCCTGGGTGCAGGGATTGTTTGGGGCATTTTTGTGCTGATGGTTATGGCCTGGTTGCGTCGGGCCTTGCGTGAGCACGTGCAGTTCGAGCTTCAGCAGATGGATCAGAGTGAATCCGTACCCAGCCGCAAGAAAGTGCGCACTATTCCTGAGCTGGAAGCGGTGACTCATACGCTAAGCACTGTGCAAAAGCGTATACGCGTCAGCAGTCAGGAGCAAAATGACCGGATCGAGCAATTGCAACTGGAGTTGAACTGCGATCCAGTGACCGGCTTGGCGAATCGTAAATATTTTGTGAACCTGTTCCGTCAGGTGCTGCAGCAGGAAGAGGGCGGCCATGTGCTGCTGTTCCGTCAACGGGACTTGTTGCCCTTGAATACTTCTTTGTCGCGGGATGCGGTGGATGCCTGGCTAAAGCTGGTGACGCAGCGTTGTACAGAGCTTTTGCAGAAAAACGGTATGAACGTAGGCAATCTGGCTCGCTTGAATGGGTCTGATTTTATTGTGCTGCTTCAAGGGCAGACCGGGCCGCAGGTTATGGTTTTCGCCCAGGAATTGCGTACTGCCTTGCAAGAGCTGCGCCAGCCATTAAAAGATGGCAGCCTGTGCCGTTGGTCTATGGCCATGACCAACTATGAAGGGCAGGATTCGCTTAGTGCGGTCATGACGCGTTTGGATAATGCTTTGATGCGCGCCGAAGGGGCAGGGCACCAAGAGGTGGAGTACCGCCCATCCGAGGGGGCTCATCACGAAGCTAGCTCTTCGATTGGCGAGCAGGAATGGCATTCCCGTATAAAGAGCGGCCTGGAGCAGGGTCGAATTGAGCTAAATGTGAAGCCGGGGGTGGGCGTCTGGGGGCAGTCTGGTCAGATCCATGATGCTACGTTGAATTTATTGCCCGAGCAGCCTGGGCAGGCTAGCTTGCCTGCTTACCTGTTTATTCCCGTTGCAGTTCGACTGGGTTTGTCTTGGCAGTGTGACTTGCGAACGATGGAGTTGGCCTGCGATTGGCTGGCCAATAATGAGGGCAGCTTAAGTGTTCGAGTGTCCTGGGCCTCTGTGATCAAGCCGGGTTTTGGAGGTCAGGTGGTGCAGGCTCTGGCAGCAGCAGGGGATAAGGCTCAGCGACTGATCATTGAGTTGGATGCCTACTGCCTGAGCGAACACGATGTTGAGACCGTCGCCTTTGTAGATAAGTTACGCCCCTTGGGAGTGCAGTTTGGTCTACGTCGTGTCCTGGAGCAGCCCGAGTCCATTCTGTGGCTGCACTTGATGGCGCTCAAGTATATCGTCCTAGACGATGAGCGTGCTCAGACTCTTCAGACCGAGGTAGGCGGGCGTCATTTATTGACCGCATTTTTGCAAAGTCTGCAGGAACTGGGAATTGGCTTGCGCCGGGTAACCCGTGCCAGCAACAGTACCCAGCTGGACGAGTTGTTGCGTGAAAACGCCGTCCTGCCAAGGCCTTAGCAAATATCCCCTTGTTTTTTTGGGGCTTGTTTGCTAGTATATGTGGCTTACCTCTTGATATTGACCGGAGAGGCTTAACAGGCTATCCGGATTGAAGTTGGTAATACAACGTTTTGTCTCTCGCAAGATTTCAACCTAGGGTTCGGCTTGCCGGACCAGATCGAGATCGGGTTTACGGTATCGAACTGGCTGGATCCGAATCTGACGGGACCAAAACTGGTTGTATGACCCGGTCATTTTGGCTGGATCGTTGCAATTAAGTTGGAACAGGAAAAATCATGATTCAAATGCAGACCACGCTGGACGTGGCCGACAACACAGGTGCGCGTTCTGTAATGTGCATCAAAGTGCTGGGCGGCTCGAAGCGCCGTTATGCCGCAATTGGTGACATTATTAAAGTTACCGTTAAAGAAGCGGCCCCGCGCGGACGCGTCAAAAAAGGCGAAATCTACAACGCTGTAGTGGTTCGTACCGCTAAGGGCGTGCGCCGTAAAGACGGTTCGCTGATTCGTTTCGGTGGCAATGCTGCCGTATTGCTCAATGCCAAGCTGGAGCCTATCGGCACCCGCATCTTCGGACCCGTGACGCGTGAACTGCGTACCGAGAAGTTCATGAAGATCGTGTCCCTGGCTCCCGAAGTGCTGTAAGGAGCGCGAAAAATGCAAAAAATTCGTAAAGGCGACGAAGTTATTGTGCTGACCGGTCGTGATAAAAAACGCCGTGGCACCGTACTGCAACGCATCGACGCAGACCACATCCTTGTGGAAGGCATCAATGTCGTCAAAAAACACGTTAAAGCCAATCCTATGGCTGGTACGCAAGGTGGGATCGTCGACAAGACTATGCCTATCAACATCTCGAACGTTGCTCTGTTCAACCCAGAAACTGGCAAGGGCGACCGCGTTGGTATTCAGGTGATCGACGGTCAGAAGACGCGTATTTATCGTTCCAGCGGCAAAGCCGTTGGCGCCAAGGCATAAGGGGCGGATAACATGACACGTTTACAAGAGTTCTACCGCGAAAAAGTGGTTGCCGATCTGCAAAAGCAGTTCGAGTACAAGAGCATCATGGAAGTGCCGCGCATCACCAAGATCACCCTGAACATGGGTGTCTCGGAAGCGGTTGCTGACAAGAAAGTCATCGAGAACGCGGTATCGGACATGACCAAAATTGCTGGTCAAAAGCCCGTTGTCACGAAAACCCGCAAAGCTATTGCCGGTTTTAAGATTCGCGAAGATTACCCGATTGGTTGTATGGTGACCCTGCGCGGTCAACGCATGTACGAATTCCTGGATCGTCTGGTCGCTGTGGCTCTGCCACGCGTACGTGACTTCCGTGGTGTGTCGGGTCGTGCGTTTGACGGTCGTGGCAACTACAACATGGGGGTTAAAGAGCAAATCATTTTCCCCGAAATCGAGTACGACAAAATCGACGCAGTGCGTGGTCTGAACATCAGCATCACTACATCTGCCAAGACGGACGAAGAGGCCAAGGCGCTGCTTAGCGCGTTCAGCTTCCCGTTCCGCAACTAAGGGGCGCAACGTGGCTAAACTTTCCCTCATCAATCGCGACATCAAGCGCGTCAAGCTGGCTGAGAAATTCGCCGCTAAACGTGCCGAACTGAAAGCGACCATTGACGACCAGTCCAAGTCTGACGAAGAACGCTACGAGGCTCGTTTGCAGTTGCAGCAATTGCCACGCAACTCGAACCCGACCCGTCAACGCAACCGTTGCGTTATCACGGGACGCTCTCGCGGTGTTTTCAAGAAATTCGGTTTGACTCGCCATAAAGTGCGCGAAATGGCAATGCGCGGCGAGATCCCCGGTATGACCAAGGCCAGCTGGTAGGAGAAATACACATGAGCATGAGCGATCCAATCGCCGATATGTTGACCCGCGTGCGTAACGCGCAAATGGTCAACAAAACATCGGTTAGCATGCCCTCCTCGAAGCTGAAAGCAGCTATTGCTGCTGTGCTGAAAGACGAAGGCTACATCGAAGATTTCCGCATCGTTGGCGAAAAAGCCAAGCCAGAGCTGGAAGTCACCCTGAAATACTATGCCGGCCAGCCAGTCATCGAACGCATCGACCGCGTTTCGCGTCCTGGACTGCGCATCTACAAAGGCAGCACGAACATCCCTCAAGTCATGAACGGCTTGGGCGTTGCTATCGTCTCTACGTCTCGTGGCGTGATGACCGATCGCAAAGCGCGTGCAGCTGGCGTCGGTGGCGAAGTGCTGTGCTACGTGGCATAAGGAGAACATCATATGTCACGTATCGCTAAGTATCCCGTTTCCCTGCCTGCTGGCGTAGAAACGACTATTGCCGCTGATCAGATCACGGTCAAAGGTCCTCTGGGCACTTTGGTTCAAACTCTGACTGGCGACGTCACCATTGAACTTCAAGACGGTCAGCTGTCTTTTGTGGCTGCGAACGAAACTCGTCACGCAAACGCAATGTCCGGCACCGTGCGCCAACTGGTCAACAACATGGTTGTTGGCGTCAGCGCCGGTTTCGAACGCAAGCTGAGTCTGGTGGGTGTGGGTTTCCGCGCCGCCGTCCAGGGTAATGCCTTGAAGTTGCAGCTTGGTTTCTCGCATGACATCATGCACGACCTGCCTGAAGGCATCAAAGCCGAGTGCCCAACTCCGACGGAAGTCGTGATCAAGGGCTCGAACAAGCAGGTGGTTGGTCAGGTTGCCGCAGAAATTCGTGGCTATCGTCCACCAGAGCCTTACAAAGGCAAGGGTGTACGTTATGTCGGCGAACGCGTCATCCTCAAGGAAACCAAGAAGAAATAAGCCCACAGGCAAGGACGAATCATGGACAAGAAACAATCCCGTATGCGTCGTGCAGTGGCTACTCGCCGCAAGATCGCCGAACTGCGCGTACACCGCCTGTCGGTGCATCGCACGAATACGCATATTTACGCGAGCATCATCTCGCCCGAAGGCGACCGCGTTCTGGCCAGTGCTTCCACTGTCGAGACCGAAGTTCGCAAAGAATTGGCCGTTGGCAGCAACGTAGCGGCAGCCAGCCTGGTTGGCAAGCGCGTCGCCGAAAAGGCGAAGGCTGCGGGCATCGAGACGGTTGCTTTTGACCGCTCGGGCTTCCGTTACCATGGCCGCGTGAAAGCGCTGGCCGAGGCCGCGCGTGAAGCCGGCTTGAAATTCTAAAGGAATTATCAAATGGCTAAAGCACAAGGCAGACAGGCTCCAGAGCAAGAGCGCGATGACGGCCTGAAAGAAAAGATGATTGCGGTCAACCGCGTTAGCAAAGTAGTTAAAGGTGGTCGCACCATGAGCTTTGCTTCGCTGGCCGTAGTTGGTGATGGCGATGGTCGCATCGGCATGGGTAAGGGCAAAGCCCGCGAAGTACCCGTTGCTGTTCAAAAGGCAATGGAACAGGCCCGTCGCGGTCTGGTCAAAGTGCCTTTGAAAAACGGCACTCTGTATCACACCGTCGTTGGTAAGCACGGTGCATCCACCGTTCTGATCTCGCCGGCAGCTGAAGGTACTGGCGTTATTGCTGGTGGCCCAATGCGCGCTATCTTCGAAGTGATGGGCGTGCGCAACGTCGTAGCTAAGAGCCTGGGTTCTAGCAACCCATACAACATGGTTCGCGCTACATTGAACGGTTTGCGTGCTTGCTCGACACCTGCTGATATTGCTGCCAAGCGCGGCAAGACAGTTGAAGAAATTCTGGGGTAAGTCATGGCACAGAAACAAATCAAAGTTACGTTGGTGCGTTCGGTCATCGGCACTAAGCAAAGCCACCGCGACACTGTTCGCGGCCTGGGTCTGCGCCGAGTCAACACCAGCCGTGTATTGGTTGATACTCCTGAGGTTCGTGGGATGATCCGTAAGGTGGATTATCTGGTTACGGTCTCGGAAGCCTGAAAGGAATCGGGATGTCAGAATTGCAATTAAACAATCTCAAGCCCGCCGCTGGCGCCAAACACGCACCACGTCGTGTTGGTCGCGGTGTCGGTTCTGGCTTGGGTAAAACCGGCGGACGTGGTCATAAAGGCCAAAAATCTCGCTCGGGTGGTTTTCATAAAGTCGGTTTCGAAGGCGGTCAAATGCCTTTGCAACGTCGTTTGCCTAAGCGTGGTTTCACCACCTTGGACGACCACCTGTACGCAGAAGTACGTCTGTCCGAACTGCAAAAAATGGATGCCGAAGTTATCGACGTCCAGGCACTGAAGCAGGCTGGCGTGGTTGGCCAAATGGTGCGTTACGCTAAAGTCATCAAGTCCGGTGAACTTTCCCGTAAAGTTGCGCTGAAAGGCATTAATGCAACGGCCGGCGCTCGCGCCGTGATCGAAGCAGCCGGCGGCTCGCTGGAATAACAAGGGGTCACGGTGGCAAAAGCTCAGGCACAGAGTAAGTCGGGTCCGCGCTACGGCGATTTGAAACGTCGTCTCGTTTTCCTGTTGCTCGCCCTGATTGTCTACCGCTTGGGTACGCACATTCCGGTACCAGGCATCAATCCTGATGCCTTGTCCGAACTGTTTACTCAAAACCAGAGTGGTATTCTGGGTTTGTTTAACATGTTCTCCGGTGGTGCTTTAGAGCGATTCTCAGTGTTCGCACTGGGAATCATGCCCTACATCTCAGCGTCTATCATCATGCAATTGATGACCGCTGTGGTGCCTACGCTGGAAGCAATCAAGAAAGAGGGTGAGTCGGGTCGTCGCAAGATCACGCAATACACCCGTTACGGAACGGTCTTTTTGGCCTTGTTCCAGGGAGTTGGGATTTCCATCGCTCTAGAATCGCAACCTGGTCTGGTTATCGACCCAGGAATGCTGTTTCGCTTCACGACAGTGGTAACACTGGTCACTGGCACCATGTTCGTCATGTGGCTGGGTGAACAGATCACTGAACGGGGGTTGGGTAATGGTATTTCCATTCTGATCTTCGCCGGTATCGTAGCGGGTCTGCCTAATGCTTTGGGCGGTATGCTTGATCTGGTGCGTACGGATTCCATGTCGATTTTATCGGCACTGTTTATCCTCGTTTTAGTAGCCGCCGTCACGTACTTCGTCGTCTTTGTCGAGCGTGGTCAGCGTCGTATCACGGTCAACTACGCCAAACGGCAAGTTGGTAATCGTATCTATGGTGGTCAAAGCTCGCATTTGCCGCTGAAACTGAATATGGCTGGTGTGATCCCTCCGATCTTCGCCTCGTCCATCATTCTGTTGCCAGCGACGATTGCTAATTGGTTCTCCAGCACGCCCGGTTTGGGTTGGCTGCGTGAAATCGAGGCTGCTTTGTCGCCGCGTCAGCCGCTTTACATTACTTTGTTCTCCGCGCTGATCATTTTGTTCTGCTTTTTCTACACGGCCCTGGTGTTTAACAGCCGCGAAACTGCAGACAACTTGAAAAAGAGTGGAGCTTTCGTACCAGGGATTCGTCCCGGTGATCAGACAGCGCGTTATATCGATAAGATTTTGATGCGTTTGACGTTGGCCGGTGCTATCTACATCACCTTGGTATGTCTGGTACCAGAGTTCTTGCAAATGCGCTGGAATGTACCGTTCTATTTCGGCGGCACATCCTTGCTGATTATTGTTGTAGTAACCATGGACTTCATGGCGCAGGCTCAGGCCTATGTCATGTCACAACAATACGACTCGCTGCTCAAGAAGGCTAACTTCAAAGGCTCGAGCTTGCCGATGCGGTAATTTACGAAAATGGCAAAGGACGACGTTATTCAAATGCAGGGACAGGTTCTTGAGAACCTTCCCAACGCAACTTTTCGCGTCAAGCTGGAAAATGGTCACGTAGTGCTTGGATACATTTCAGGCAAAATGCGTATGCACTATATCCGGATTCTGCCGGGCGACAAGGTCACTGTGGAGCTCACGCCCTATGATCTATCCCGAGCACGAATTGTGTTCCGCTCCAAATAAGCGGCCCGGTTACAGGAAACTAGGAGTCAAACCATGAAGGTAATGGCATCAGTAAAGCGGATCTGCCGCAACTGCAAAATCATTAAACGTCATGGCGTGGTGCGAGTCATCTGCACCGATCCACGCCACAAGCAGCGTCAAGGCTAGGTCGCCGAAACGCAACCGATTTAACAAGGAATAACCATGGCCCGTATTGCCGGCATTAACATCCCGCCGCATCAACACGCCGAAATCGGTCTTACCGCGATTTTCGGCATCGGTCGCACCCGCGCTCGCAAGATTTGCGTTGCGTCGGGCATTGAATACTCCAAGAAAGTCAAAGATCTGACCGACGCGGAACTCGAGCGCATTCGCGAACAGATCGGCCTGTTCACCGTAGAAGGTGACCTGCGTCGTGAAGTCCAGCTCTCGATCAAGCGTTTGGCTGACTTGGGAACATACCGTGGCATGCGTCACCGTCGCGGTCTGCCAGTGCGCGGCCAACGTACACGCACTAACGCTCGCACCCGTAAAGGTCCGCGTCGTGCCGCCGCGTCCCTGAAGAAATAATCGAGGAATAGAAGATGGCCAAAGCTTCTAGCAGCGCTTCACGCGCACGCAAGAAAGTCAAAAAAAGCGTGTCGGACGGGATTGCTCACGTCCACGCTTCTTTTAACAACACGATCATCACCATTACTGACCGTCAGGGCAACGCGTTGTCCTGGGCTACGTCGGGTGGCGCGGGCTTTAAAGGCTCTCGCAAATCCACGCCGTTTGCCGCGCAGGTTGCCGCTGAAACAGCCGGCCGCACTGCCATGGAGTACGGTATTAAAAATCTTGAAGTTCGCATCAAGGGTCCCGGTCCCGGCCGTGAATCGTCTGTGCGTGCTCTGAATGCTCTGGGTATCAAGATTACCAGCATTGCAGACATCACACCGGTTCCGCATAACGGTTGCCGTCCACCCAAGCGTCGTCGCATCTAAGGGGAAGCAAAGTGGCTCGTTATATTGGACCAAAGTGCAAACTCTCGCGTCGCGAGGGTACTGATCTGTTTTTGAAGAGCGCCCGTCGCTCCTTGGATTCCAAGTGCAAACTGGAATCGCGTCCTGGTCAGCACGGCCGCACCTCCGGTGCCCGTACTTCTGACTTCGGTCTGCAGCTGCGCGAAAAGCAAAAGCTCAAGCGTATGTACGGCGTGCTGGAAAAGCAATTCCGTAAATACTACGTTGAAGCTGATCGCCGCCGTGGCAACACCGGTGAAACGCTGATTCAGTTGTTGGAATCGCGTCTGGACAACGTGGTTTACCGCATGGGTTTCGGCTCTACACGTGCTGAAGCTCGTCAGCTGGTGAATCACCGCGCTATTGAAGTCAACGGTCATACCGCTGACATCGCTTCCATGCTGATCAAGGTTGGTGACGTTGTTGCCGTCCGCGAAAAAGCTAAGTCCCAAGGCCGTATCAAGGAATCCCTGGATCTGGCTACGGGTATTGGCTTGCCTCAGTGGGTGGAAGTTGACGCTGCCAAGCTGTCCGGCGTCTTCAAGCAAGTCCCTGATCGCGCTGATGTCGCTCAAGACGTCAACGAATCGCTGGTTGTTGAGTTGTACTCGCGTTAATTTTTCACGCGAAGACCGCTTACGCAATGCAGTAAAGCAAGCCCACTTCCCGTTTTTCGGCAAGTGGGCTTTGCGATACTTTTCTGCTGGCTCTGGCCAGTTTCCGTCAGCCTTATCGGTGTAACGAGCCGAGGGTATTGAAAAGGAAATCGAATGTCTCAAGGTTTTTTGAAACCCCGTTCTATCGAAGTTGAACCGATCAGCAAAAATCACGCCAAAGTGATCATGGAGCCTTTCGAGCGCGGCTACGGCCACACTCTGGGCAACGCACTGCGTCGTATCTTGCTGTCCTCCATGACTGGTTATGCGCCTACAGAAGTGCAGATCACCGGTGTGGTGCACGAATACTCCACACTGCCAGGTGTGGGTGAGGACGTGGTTGATATCTTGATGAACCTGAAGGGCGTAGTGTTCAAGCTGCACAGCCGTGAAGAAGTCACCCTGATCCTGCGCAAAGAAGGCGCTGGCCAGGTTCTGGCTAGTGACATCGAATTGCCGCACGACGTTGAAATCATCAACCCAAATCATGTGATTGCCACCTTGACCGACGACGGCAAGCTGGAAATGCAGATCAAGGTTGAGCAAGGCCGTGGCTATGTGCCTGGTAACGTTCGTGCCTTGGCTGATGATCGCACTCACACCATTGGCCGTATTGTGCTGGACGCATCCTACAGCCCAGTGCGTCGTGTTAGCTATGCGGTCGAAAACGCCCGTGTGGAACAACGTACTGACCTGGACAAGCTGGTTCTGGACATTGAAACCAACGGCGTGATCTCGCCCGAGGAAGCAGTGCGTCAGTCCGCTCGCATCCTGATGGATCAGATCTCTGTGTTTGCTGCTCTGGAAGGTGTGGGCGATGCCTACGAAGCCCCAGTGCGTGGCGCTCCACAGATCGATCCAGTCTTGCTGCGTCCAGTCGACGATCTGGAATTGACAGTTCGTTCCGCAAACTGCCTGAAAGCCGAAAATATTTACTACATCGGTGATCTGATCCAGCGCACCGAAAACGAGCTGTTGAAGACTCCAAACCTGGGCCGCAAGTCCTTGAACGAAATCAAGGAAGTCTTGGCTGCACGTGGTCTGACTTTGGGCATGAAGCTCGAAAATTGGCCACCTCTGGGCCTTGAGCGTCCTTAAGTTGTCATCAAGACGGTAGTTTCTTAGACGCCACTTACACTTTTTTGGGTGTTGTACACCTGCAAAAAGTGTGAGTGGTGGCTAAAAATATGCTATTGTTTTGCGCTGTCCATCTGGTCCGCAGCTTAGCTGATAGAAGAACCGGATTTACGCATGTCGCATAAGCGGCGTGCCAATTAGATTCATTATTTAGGAAAATCATCATGCGTCACCGTCACGGTCTACGTAAACTGAATCGTACCAGCAGCCACCGTTTGGCCATGTTCCGCAACATGTCCGTATCCCTGCTGACTCACGAAGCCATCAAAACCACACTGCCTAAAGCTAAAGAGCTGCGTCGCGTGGTTGAGCCTCTGATCACTTTGGCTAAGAACCCAACTTTGGCTAACCGCCGCTTGGCTTTCGCCCGTCTGCGCGACCGCGATGCCGTTACCAAGTTGTTTGAAGTGATTGGCCCACGTTACCAAGAGCGTAACGGTGGCTACACTCGTGTTCTGAAAATGGGTTTCCGTCAGGGCGACAACGCTCCTATGGCATTCATGGAACTGGTAGATCGTCCAGAAGCTCAGGAAGAAGCCGCTGCTGAATAAGCGCCGCTTGTTTCTACAGTAGTATTGAAAACGGACTCTCAGGAGTCCGTTTTTTTATGCCTGGGCTATTTGCAGCATCAAGGTTGGGGGGCTTTGTCTTGGAACAGCTCTAGGCTCGGCTCTCCGCAATAAGTCTCAAGTCTTGAACCTAAAGGCCAGCCCCAATGTGAAACCGGACCGCATGGGGCCGAGCTACAAACTAGAGCTCTGGTTTCAAGCCTCAGTTTAGAGGGGAGGCGTAAAGCAGGGGCTGGTACGTGTCAAAAATTGCTTAAAAAAATCTCGGCAAGGCTCTGTTATATAAGGGTTTTTACTAGGTTCTGCTGTCGGTATCGCTTTATGGTTCAAATAATTGCAGGCAATTGATAAAACCGGCAAGGATCCGATAGTGGGCCTTCAGGCTACTCCCTAAAATCAGCGCTATGTCAGCGTCGCCATGGTGGCGATCTGCAAAGCACAATGATTTTCAGGAGACTGGCGATGGCACAGAATACATTGCTCACACACGATAAGTTTTTGCTGGGCACCTTTGCCACTAACTGCGGTGGTGGCATGACGGTATCCACTTTGCCTGATCGCTGGCAGGCCACGTGGGAAAATAATTTGAAGCTGGGTAAGCTGCTGGATGATGCCGGCATGGACTTCATGCTGCCTATTGCGCGCTGGATTGGTTACGGTGGCGAAACAGATTTTCACGGCTACGTGCTGGAAACCGTGACCTGGGCGACGGCTTTGCTGGCTAATACGCGCAATATCAGTGTGTTTGCTACGGTGCATACTGTTGCCAACCATCCTGTTGTGGTTGCCAAGCAGATTGCCACCATGGCGCAGATAAGTGGCAACCGGGTGGGTTTGAATATCGTGGCAGGTTGGAATAAACCTGAATACGATGCTTTGGGTGTGAAGCTGCCAGATGATCACGAAACACGTTATGGCTATGCACAGGAGTGGTTCGATTTCATCAAGAAGATCTGGCACCACGATGGCCGTTTTGATTGGGATGGTAAATACTTCCAGGCCAAGGGTGTGTACGGTAATCCCCGCCCTGAGTTTGATCCCCCTATCTTCAATGCCGCCGGTTCTGGCCAGGGCCGTGAGTTTGCCAGCCGCAATGCCAATTTCCTGTTCACGCCAGCGATGGAGCTGGAGCGCTCGAAGAAAGAAGTGGCTGAGCTCAAGGCGCAAGGCGATGCACAGGGCCGTAAGGTCGATGTCATGACTTTCTCGCACGTGGTGTGCCGTCCTACCGAAACGGAAGCCAAGGCCGAGTGGGAGCGCATCATGGGTAATATCGACAATGGTGCCGTGGACAATCTGATGAATTTGCAGTTTGCTCATGCTCACTCTTTCCCGCACGAGTTGTTGGAACAGATCCGTGAGCGTATGGCGGCCGGCCATGGTGGTTTTCCGCTGGTGGGAACGCCCGAGCAAGTGGCAGATGGTTTGTGTGCTCTACACGCGGCTGGTTTCCGGGGAACAACCTTGTCCTTTGTGGACTATGTAAAGGAATTCCCGTATTTCCGTGATACTGTGCTGCCTTTGTTGCAGCAGCGTGGCATTCGCTAACAGCGATCCGCTGGCCATCCGGCAGATTTAGGTTCTGCCTTGGGGGGATGGTCAGTGCACATCAGCCATGCAGGCAACACTGTCGTTAAGGCGGTGTTGCTCACAAGATTAAAAAAGGTGAATCATGTCTGTGGAGTTGGCTTCCTTGCCGACAGATCAAGCGCTATCCGCGCCGGGGGTTTCTGCCGAGCAGTTCAAAATGGCGATGCGCCATCTGGGTGGTACGGCTAATGTCATTACGGTCGAACATCAGGGAGAGCGTAGCGGCTTGACCGCGACCTCGGTGACCTCAGTGGCGGCCGACCCGGCAGAGGTGTTGGTCTGCGTGAATCAAAGCTCCTCGTCCTGGCCTTTGATGCGCGATAGCGGTTTGTTTGGTGTGAATATTCTGGGTGTTGAGCAAGCCAGCCTGGCTTTGCAGTTTGCCGGTTTCAAAGGCGAACAGGGCGATGCTCGTTACGCCGGACATGACTGGCTGCGTACCGAGCACGGTATTTGGCTGGCCCGACAAGCGCCCGCGGCCTTGGCCTGCCAGATCGTAGAAGTGATCGAACGCCATAGCCACGCCCTGGTATTGGGGCGGGTGCTGCAAGTGCATCATGCCGAGCAGGAACAGGATTCTCCCTTGCTGTATTGGCAGGGACGCTTTGGCCGTTTTGAGGGCCAGTAAACCGTTGAGACCGCTGTTCCTGGCTTGATCCGTGCCTAGTGGTGGGTCAGCCTAGGGATTGTCTCGATGTTGCAGTGCAAGAGGCTGTGCCAAACTAGGGCACAGCTTTTTTATCGCTTGTCGCGACGCTCATGACCACCATACTGAATCGCTATGCCCAGCTGCATTCGCAGGATGTGGACTGCGTTCAGCACTATATCTCCCAGGTTTTCTGCCCCCACAATCTGACGCTGACGGATACGCGTCAGCGCCTGAATGCGCGCCTGTATCTGCGCCAGGGCCAGGATGTGGCGTATGGTCGCTTGCGCTATGGTGCACAGGTGCAGATTGAGCCTCAACCGCTGGACGATTTCTATCTTCTGCAGATCCCCCTCTCGGGGCAAGAGCAGATCCATACTGCGCATGGACGTTTTTCATCCACATCGCGTCTGGCTTCCATTATCAGCCCCACCCAAGCCTTCAGCATGGAACACAGCCTGGAGGCCGATAAGCTGTTTGTGCGTATTGGACGTCAAGGACTGGAGCGCCATTATCAGGACTATTTCGCGCAGCCTGTACGTGGACCGCTGGAGTTCCAACCTTCCATTCCTTTGGATGCGCCCGATGGTGCCAGTTTGCGCCGTTTACTGGATTGGCAGTTTGCCGAAGTCTCGGATGGCTCCTTATTCGATCAGCCGCGTCAGGTTCGGCAGTTTGAGCAAACCTTGATCTACGCCTTGTTCGAGCTGCATCAGCACAATCAGCCCGTTCATAAGACTGCCGCTGCTTTACCGTATGTTGTGCGACGGGCCCTGGATTTCATGGAAAGTCAGGCCGGCCAGTCCATCACAATTGGCGATATTGCTCAGGCCGCCGGGGTTAGCGTGCGTAGTTTGTATGCCGGATTCCGGGAGCATCTCGGTGTGGCCCCTATGGCGCGCTTAAAGCAGATGCGGCTGGAAGCGGCACGACACCATTTGCTGAATGGGGGCCTGTCGGTGACCGATGTGGCTCTGGCCTGTGGTTTTACCCACCTTGGGCAGTTTTCGGCGGATTACCGGCGCAGTTATGGCGAGCGCCCGTCTGAAACCTTAAGTGGTTTGAGTCGTTCCCGAGCCTGCGTCTAATTACAGGCGAAGCGCTACACTACGGGCTCTGATCAGGAGCCTTGCATGTCCGATAGTCCCTCCCACTCCAAGCCTGAACTCGCCTTGACTGTGCCCGATCTGGAGGCGCAGCAACTGGTGTTGGTGCAAAGTACCGTGCCCGATATGATGCTGGCCAAATACCTGGCGCACCATCTGGTGGAGGATGGAATTGTTGCGTGTGCGAACCTTGCGCCCAGCAGTTTGTCTATGTACATGTGGCAAGGGGAGTTACAGGGCGATGAGGAAATCACGCTGACTTTCAAAACCACAGTAGCCCGGCTACCGGAACTGGCAGATCGCTTGCGGGAGCAGCATCCGTACGAACTGCCTGAACTAATTGTTCTTCCCGTTGTTGGTGGTTTCACCGCTTATCTGGATTGGGTGCGGACCCAGACGCGTCCTACCTGATCCAGATGACTCAGCCTAAAAAACCGGAATAGATTTGTGTCCTTGTCTTTGAAGCGTTCCCTGTTTTCCCCCCAGCGTCTTGGCGCCTGGTTTGCTGTTTTCTTTGTCTTGATGCTGGCCTGGTTGGCAGCGGCCCCTTTAACGGCCCAGGCAGAAGAAGAGTTTTTGGACCCGGAGCAGGCTTTTGTCCTGACCGCGGCCATGAGCCAGCCAGATCAACTGGATATCCATTTCCAGATCGCGCCTGAATACTATATGTACCGCAAGCGCTTTGAGTTCTCGACCGAGAAAGCAGAGCACTTGGGGACGCCCCAGTTTCCAGATGGCGAAAAAGTCTACGACCCCACCTTTGACGAGGTCATGGAGGTTTATCGGAGCTCAGTGACACTGCGAGTTCCGGTGTTGGTAGATAGCTCCATCGGCCAGGATCTGAAAATTGATGTGGTCAGCCAAGGCTGCGCGGATGCGGGCCTGTGTTATTCCCCCTCTACTCAAACCTTGACCCTGATCCCGACCGGACAAGGTTGGGAGGTGGCTGGGCAGTTTGGTGTTGTTTCTGTACCGGCTCCCGGTGAAGGTTCGGCACAGCAGACGGGCGTTGCTAAGACGGCAAGCGTCAACCCGAATGCAGGGGGTATGGCATCGGCGTTGAGCCTGAGCGATGTGGGCCTGGCTGATTATCTGAAGCAGGCGGGCTGGGGGCAGATTGTGCTGCTGAGCTTTGTATTCGGCTTGCTGCTGTCCTTTACGCCTTGCGTGCTGCCGATGGTACCGATTTTGCTGTCTATCATCGCGGGCCGTAACCAGCCGGCACCATCGCGTTGGCATGGCCTGAAAATGGCTTTCGTCTTTGTGCTTGGCCTGTCACTGGTTTATACCTTGCTGGGTGTTGCCGCCGGTTTGTTGGGCGCAGGTTTGGCAAGCTGGCTGCAAAATCCTTGGGTTTTGGGCTTGTTTGCACTGATTCTGGTGGCTCTGGCTCTGTCCATGCTGGATGTCTTTACCTTGCAGGCTCCAGCCGGTTTGCAGACGCGCCTGAACGAGAGAATGAATCGTTTACCCGGTGGTCAACTGGGTGGCGTGTTCCTGATGGGCATGTTGTCTGCCTTGATTGTTGGTCCTTGCGTGGCCGCTCCCTTGGCGGGTGTGCTGTTGTTTATCTCGCAGACGGGTGATGTAGTTCTGGGTGGTTCGGCGCTGTTTGCTTTGGCCTGGGGTTCGGGCGTGCTGCTGCTGGTTGTCGGGGCAGGCTCTGGAAGCTTGCTGCCCAAGGCTGGTGCCTGGATGGAAAGTGTCAAAACTGCTTTTGGTGTTTTGCTTCTGGCGACGGCTTGGTGGATGGTCTCACCCTTGATGTCCGGCACTATCGCTGTCTTTGGGTGGGTGGTGCTGGCTTTGTGGGCTGCGGCTTTGCTGGGGGCTTTTGGACGAGGCACAGCACCCCGCACCCCGTGGTCGGGATTGCGGCAAGGTGTAGGTGTCTTGTTGGCCGTCTGGGCCATCATGATGTTGATTAGTATCGCTTTGGCGCGCCCTAGTGTGATTCGTCCTTTGGAAGGTTTGAAATCTACGGGCACAGTGGCAGCGGCTCACAGCAAGGTCGAGTTCCAGCGCGTGCTGACCCTGCAAGAGCTGGACGAGCGGCTGGCCAAGGCAACGCGCCCTGTGATGCTGGATTTCTACGCGGACTGGTGCGTGTCCTGCATCGAGATGGAGAACTTCACCTTTAGTGATCCTGCCGTGGCGCAGCGTATGGCGCAGTTCGAACTGCTGCAGGTCGATGTGACGGCCAATACCCCCGAGGATCGGGAACTGCTGAAGCACTTCCGTCTGTTTGGCCCTCCCGGCATCATGTTTTTTGATTCCAAGGGAAAGCAGTTGGAACAACTGCGCGTTATCGGTTTTCAGGACGCAGCCCGCTTTTCCAAAGTGCTTGATGAGGTGCTGGCGGGTGCCTAAACCCCTTGATAGGATCGAAATGATCTCTATTTGGGTCTAACAGGCGATAGACCGTCGCGTACAAGCAACAAAAAACGCAGCTCACAGGCTGCGTTTTTTGCATTCTGATTGATGTGAATCAGGAGTTCTGTTCGCGCATCAATTTGGCGGCTTCGATGGCGAAATAGGTCAGAATGCCGTCGCCACCCGCGCGTTTGAACGCCAGCAGGGACTCCATCATGACCTTGTCGTGATCCAGCCAGCCGTTCTGGGCGGCGGCTTTGATCATCGCGTACTCACCACTGACTTGGTAGGCATAGGTGGGCATACCAAAGGCGTCCTTCACGTCGCGAAGGATGTCCAGATACGGCAGGCCGGGTTTGACCATGACCATATCGGCGCCTTCGCGGATGTCAGCAGCCACTTCACGCAGCGCTTCGTTACGGTTGGCGGGGTCCATCTGGTAGGTGTTCTTGTTGGAACGTCCCAGATTGGCAGCCGAACCCACCGCGTCGCGGAAGGGGCCGTAGAAGGCGCTGGCGTACTTGGCCGAGTAAGCCATGATGCGGGTGTGGATGAACTGGTTCTTGTCCAAGGCCGCACGAATGGAGCCGATACGGCCATCCATCATGTCGCTGGGAGCCACAATATCCACGCCTGCCTGGGCCTGGGTTTGGGCCTGGCGGATCAGCATGGCAACGGTTTCTTCGTTCAGGATGTGGCCGTCATTGTCCAGAATGCCGTCCTGACCGTGGCTGGTATAGGGGTCCAGCGCCACGTCCGTCAGCACGCCCAACTCGGGGAATTGCTGTTTGAGCATGCCCACAACCCGTGGAATCAAGCCGTCCGGGTTAGCCGCTTCGCTGCCATCCGGCGTTTTCAAAGACGGGTCGATAGAGGGAAACAGGGACAGTACGGGAATGCCCAGTTCCATGCATTGTTCGCCCACACGCATCAATTCGTCGGGCGAGTAACGCATGACGCCAGGCATGGAGCCGACTTGCTCCTGAACTTTCTCGCCTTCACGCACAAAGACCGGGTAGATCAGATCGTCCGTGGACAGGCGGTTTTCGCGCACCAGACGGCGGGAAAACTCATCGCGACGGTTACGGCGCAGACGAGTATTGGGAAAGTCGGCAGGAGGAATAAAACGGGTCATGGAACAACCTTCGGAGAAATCCAGTTTTCGATGTATTCGGTTGCTTCGGGCAGGCCGATACGGTCGGTGGAGGAAAAGGGCAGCGCGTGCAAAGCGCCGATTTCCTGAAGCTGGCGGCGTACGTCGGCAACGGCCTTGATGCGTTTTCCATAAGGTAGTTTGTCGGCCTTGGTCAACAGCGCCAGTACGGGCTTGCCGGTAGGCGCAATCCATTGGGCCAGGCGCATATCCAGCTCGGTGACGCCGCGACGGATGTCGACTAAGAGCACAATGCCGGCAATCGAAGGACGCGTGGCTAGGTAGTCGCCCAGGATTTCAGCCCAGTCTTGGCGTTCGTGGCGGGCCACGGCGGCATAGCCGTAGCCCGGCAAGTCCACCAGGTGGCCCAGGAAGTCGCCCGGCGAGAGCGGGTCGGGTATGCCGAACATATTGATCAGACGTGTTCGTCCCGGCGTTTTACTGGAAAAAGCCAGTTTTCTTTGGTTGGCCAGCACATTGATGGCGGAGGATTTGCCCGCATTGGAGCGCCCCACAAAGCAGACCTCTGGAGGGCCGGGAGGGGGCAGCTGATCGATCTGAGCAGCTGAAATCGTGAAGTGAGCGCGGTGCAGTATCGACATGGTTGCAGCGTAATTCCATATTGGTTCAGCGCCTATTGTATAATCTCTCGATTTGAAACAGTAATGTCGTATTCCGTTGGGTACTGATCAGCGGCTTACGGTGGCTTTTGCGGGGCGCATGCGGCACCCCGATTGATTCGCGATTATCGAGGTCCAAATGAAGCGTGCGCTTTCCCGAGTCGTTATCGCAAGCAGCCTGACGATGGCTTGCTCTGCGGTTTTTACCGCTAACGTGGCCAATGCAGCTGGTCTGCCCAAGCCCGATGCCGCCAAAGGCGAGCAGCTCTACCTGCAAGGTGAGATGTCGCGTGGCGTGCTGGCCTGTGTGACCTGTCACGGGGATGGCGGCAACAGCATTATTCCAGTGAACCCGTCGCTGGCTCACCAGCCGTACGAGTACCTGGTCAAGCAGCTGCACGACTTCCGTGCCAAGGACGAGAAGTCCTTGCCCTCGCGTCGTGGCCCAGAAGGCGCCAACAGCCTGATGACTGCCATCGCGGCTGGCCTGACTGAAGAAGACATGAAAAACGTGTCGCTGTATCTGTCCCAACAGTCCGTGGACTGGGAACAGGCAGCTAACGCTAGCAAAGAAGACACCATGGAACGCGGCCAAAAGATCTGGCGCGGCGGTTTGCCCGAGCGCGGTGTTGCTGCCTGTGCTGCTTGCCACTCGCCTGATGGCGCAGGTATGCCTGGTCAGTTCCCTCGTCTGGCTGGCCAGCATCCGTCTTATATTGCCGAACAGCTCAAACTGTTCCGCAGTGGTGATCGTGCCAATGGCCCGATGATGCATGACATTGCAGATCGTATGTCGGACTCCGACATTGCGGCTGTGTCAGATTTCGCAGCCGGCCTGCGTTAATCAGTCTAAGGGGGCCATTGGCCCCCTGACTGTCTAAAGCCTGACATTCGCTTTGGCCCCAGCTTCCTGAAGGTCGTGGCGGTTTGGGTGCCTTAACAAGGAGCCGTGCCGATTTAGGCCGGTTTTCTTGCTGGTGTCTTGTTACGCGATCGAACTTTGTGCGCGTTCCGCACTCAAAGTCGGGATGTTTCCGGTGAACCTCCCCCACCTCCTAAGCTAGCCTTTGTGAAAAAAGTATCCCCCGTACGTCGCTTTGCGGCCGATTTCCTGGAATTGCTCGGTTCGATGCGCTTTGCCATCAGCTTGCTGATGTTCATTTGCGTAGCTAGCCTGATCGGTACCGTTTTGGCGCAAAATCAGCCGGCTAATACTTATATCGATCAATTCGGGCCGTACTGGTTCGAGTTTTTTGATCATTTCTCGATCTGGTCCATCTACAACAGTGGCTGGTTCATGGTCATCATGACGTTTCTGGTGGTCTCGACCACTCTGTGCGTCATTCGCAATGCCCCCAAAATGATCCGCGAGATGCGCACGTTCAAAGAGCACGTGCGTGGCGGTAGCTTGAAAGCCTTCCCGCATCGGGTGGAGCTGGAAAGTGCAGGTGCCCCGGAACATAGTCGTGAACAGGTGCAAGGGTGGTTGCAGTCGCAGGGCTATGCCGTGCGCGTGCGTCAGGATGACGACGGCAGCATGATGCTGGCGGCTAAAAAGGGCAGCGCCAACCGGTTGGGCTACATTTTTGCTCACCTGGCGATTGTGGTGATTTGTGTGGGCGGCCTGCTCGACAGTGAATTGCCGGTGCGTCTGCAGGTTTGGTTGGGTGGTAAACAGCCCATTACCGAAAACATGCTGATTTCCCAAGTGCCTGAAACGGGGCGACTTGGCTTGGGTAATCCCAGTTTCCGCGCCAATATGCTGGTACCTGAAGGTGCCCGTACGGCCACAGCGGTGATTAATTCTGGCGAGGGCGTGCTGATTCAGCCTTTGCCGTTTGCCCTGGAGCTCAAGCGCTTCCTGGTGGAGTACTACTCCACCGGCATGCCCAGTAGTTTCAAGAGTGAAGTGGAAGTTACCGATCCGGTAACCGGCCATACTTTCGAGCGCACGATCGAGGTGAATGAGCCTTTGCGCTACAAGGGCGTTACCGTTTACCAATCCGGTTTTGATGATGGCGGCAGTATTCTGAGCCTGCAGGGCTACCCCTTGGTGGGACCTGGCGCCAAACCGTTTGAACTGAACGGCAAAGTGGGCGAGAGCATGGGTATCACTGCCCAGCAAAGCCCCAGCGATCATCCTTTGACGGTCCAGCTGACGGAGCTGCGGCCCATCAACGTGGAAAACCTGTCTGAAGGGGACCCACAGCCCAAGGCCATGATTGAACACGTTGCTGCTGTAACCGGTAGCGCTGCCAATAAAAAAGACCAGCATCTGAAGAACGTGGGCCCTAGCGTGAACTACCGCCTGATTGACGATCAAGGTCAGTCTCGTGAGTTTGTGAACTACATGCTGCCCGTTGAGCTGGATGGCACTTTGGTTTTTCTGGCCGGGATGCGGTTCTCTCCCGCTGAGCCATTCCGCTATGTCCGCTTTCCCGCTGATGAAAATGGTTCTTTGAAAGAATTCATGAATCTGCGTGCGGCCACCCAGAACGAGGCGCTGGTGACCCAGGCGGCCGAGCGCTTTGCAGAGCGTAATTCGTCTTCGCCTGAGCAAAAAGAGTTGATGCTTTCGGCGTCCAAGACAGCTTTGCAAACGTTTGTACGAGCTGGCTTTGATGGTTTGATCAGCCGGGTGCCTGAGGCCGAACGCGAACGTATTCTGGGTTTTGCAATTCCCATGATTCAGTTCACACTATCTGAATTGCGTGATCTGATCAGGCAGCAACAAGGTTTGCCGGAACTGGATTACAGCCAGGAAAATAGCGACGCTAATCGCTGGATTCAGTCTGCTGTGTTGGCCTTTGCAAACCTGCCCGATTATCCCGCTCCCGTTATCTTGACCTTGAGCAGCTTCGAGCAAGTTCAGGCCAGCGTATTCCAGGTGGCGCGCAGTCCAGGCATGTACATTGTGTATCTGGGTTGTTTGTTTCTGATTATTGGCGTGTTCTCGATGTTTTATATCCGGGATCGCCGTGTGTGGGTCTGGATTCGCCCTCACAACCAAGGTAGCCGTTTGATGGCTGCCATGACCTCTCAACGTCGCAACTTGGACTTTAACCTCGAGTTTGATCGCCTGAAAACGGCGTTCAACCGGCTATCTGTCTGACAAGGTGTAACTATGGCGCAGACCCTTTCTTCGGCCACTCCCACTATGTGGCAAGACAATATCGCTTCCAGTGGTGACCGGCGCGGTATCCGTGGCCGTCCTGACTGGACGGATGTGCTGTATCTGGTCGTGCTGGCTTTGGGTGCGGCGTATGCACTAAATGCCTACAGCACCAGCATGGATTACTACGAGAAGATCATTCTGGTGGCTTTTGTGCCGTTTATTGCCTGGCTAGGTTGGCTGTGGCGGCCGCTACGTACCTTGTTGGTGGCGGCTGGTTTGACGGCGCTGTTGGCAATCTGGCTGTATAGCACGGGCGATGGTCTGAGCACCGGTGATATTGAAAAGGCCGATTCGGTTTTTCTGCTCAAGTATTTGTTCTCATCCCAGTCCGCTATTTTGTGGATGTGTGCGCTGTTTATTCTGGCCACGGTGATGTATTGGGCCGGATTTTTCAGCGATACCGCTGCCTGGATGGGCTCGGGGCTGACCTGGGCGGCTGTGTATGCCGGTACCACGGGTTTGCTGGTGCGCTGGCGCGAAGGCCATTTATTGGGCCCGGATATTGGTCATATCCCTGTCAGCAATCTGTATGAAGTGTTTGTGTTGCTGGCCCTGATTACGGCTTTGTTCTATTTGTATTACGAGCGTCGTTACAGCACGCGTGCCTTGGGTGGCTTTGTATTGTTGGCGATCAGTTCGCTGGTTGTTTTCTTGCTGTGGTATTCCTTCACGCGTGATGCGCATCAGATTCAGCCTTTGGTGCCTGCACTGAAAAGCTGGTGGATGAAGCTGCATGTGCCGGCCAATTTTATTGGTTACGGTACGTTCTCTTTGGCCGCTATGGTGGGCTTTGCGTATTTGGTTAAGGAAAATGGCGAAACGCGTTCGCGTGCCAAGCTGATTCCGGTGTTCTTGTTGGGTGCGATTTTGTGCGCTGAGCCTATGATTTTTGGCTCGCGGGAGTTGTCGCCTACCTGGATGCTGTATTTCGGTATCGGTAGTGTGATGGTGGGGACGATTCTGTACTTCCGTGGCCCGATTTCGCGCAAGCTGCCTTCGCTGGAGGTGCTGGACGATATTATGTACCGCGCCATTGCGGTGGGCTTTGCGTTCTTTACGGTGGCAACGGTGCTCGGGGCTTTGTGGGCCGCTGATGCCTGGGGTACGTATTGGCAGTGGGACCCTAAAGAGACTTGGGCTTTGATTGTCTGGCTGAATTATGCGGCTTGGTTGCACTTGCGGTTGCTGAAAGGCTTGCGTGGCACGATGGCGGCTTATTGGGCTTTGGGTGGCTTGCTGATTACTAGCTTTGCGTTCCTGGGCGTGAATATGTTCTTGTCAGGGCTGCATTCCTACGGGGAGCTGTAAGTTTTTTGTTGTTCTGAGGCTGGTAACTTGGTTTCAGAATATTTGTTTGAGAATGGAAAACCCGAGTTTGGCTGCATGCCGGACTCGGGTTTTTTTGTGGCCGATTCGTTTGGGGCTGATGTTGGGCTGGGGGCTTTGTAGGGGACTTAAGCGCTCGGAGACAGCGCTGGAGTACTGGGCGAAGAGGAGGAGCTTGCCCATTGCTTGAGCAATGGCGTTGCGAGGGCTTCTAGAGCCTGTCTATGGCGTCTGGGGTGTGCTCCGTCCCGGGAGTGGGGTGCGGTCTGTTGTTTGCGCCCAAGGCCTTTTGGTGGCCTTGGGGGGCTTGTCTGCTTTACATGGAGGGTGGGAATTTGGCTTGGGATTCGATCAGGAACTGGCGGGCGGCTTCGTCGTGGACCAGGTCGGTTATGTAGCCTGCCTTGAGCAGGTCGGCCGGGGTGCAGGCTTTGGAGATGATGAAGCCTTGTACGTAGTCCACGCCTAGTTCTTGCAGGGCTTTCAGGGTGGGGACGTCTTCTACCCATTCTGCGATGCTGATCATGCCCAGGTTGTTGGCCAGTTCAACGATGGTACGCACAATCGCGACGTTGGTTTCTTTCTTGAGCATGTCGCAGATCAGTGCGCCGTCGATTTTGATGGCGTCGGCAGGCAGTTCGCGCAGGTAGGAGAAGGAGGTATAGCCTGCACCAAAGTCGTCCAGGGCGATGCGTACGCCCATTTGCTGGAGTCGGCGCATGAAGTTGCGGGTGTGCTCCAGGTCGTCCAGCGCGACGCCTTCGGTGATCTCTACGCACAGGCGGCGGGCCAGGTGCTCAAAGCGAGTCAGGATGTCGAAGAACCATTGGATGAAGGTGTCGTCGTTCAGGGACACGCCGCTCAGGTTAATGGTGACCCATTGGGTTTTGGTTAGTTGGGATTCGTGTTTGGACATCCACTCCAGGGTCGCGGAGAACACCCATTTGTCGATGATGGTGATGGTGCCGCTTTCTTCGGCGGCGGCAATGATGCGGCCTGTGGGGATGAGTTGGCCGGAGGAGTCCCGCACGCGCAGTAGGGCCTCGAAGTTCAGGCTGTCCATGGGGCGGCGAAGGGCGGCGATGGGTTGCATCTCCAGATACAGTGCCCGGGACGAGCCACCTTCTAGTTCTTCGAACAGGCGCAGTTCTTCGGCGTGTTCTTGCAGGGCATTGGAGTCCTGCTCGTAGATGATCATGTCTTGATGCAGGCGGCGAGCATCGCGGGCGGCTCGGCTGGCCGCAGAAATGGCTTCTTGGGGCGCCATTCCTGGTGCAACTTCGACCAGACCCAGTGTGCTGCGCAGATTAAAGCTGCGGTTGCCTGCGATCAAGGGGCTTTTGTTCAGCGATTCCAGCACGCTATTGGCCAGCACGCGGGCTTGTTCGGGTTCGCAATCTTCAAAAACAATGACGAATTCGTCGCTGCCGATACGGCCGATTTTATCTTTGCTGCGCAGGACGGATTCCAGTTGTTCGCAGACTTTCAGGAGCAGAGCATCCCCAGAGGAGTGGCCGAAGGTGCCGTTGACGTATTTGATGTGGTTCAGATCCAGGTAGGCCAGCAGGCAGGGCTTGTCGTCCTGGCCGCGATTCAGGAGGCCATCCAGGACTTTTTCGATGCCGCGTTGGTTCAGGACGTTGGTGACCGGGTCGTTGTCGGCCATCAGACGTAGTTGGCGGTAGGTCTCGGCGCGGGCCGTGATGTCTTGCAAGGAGCCTTCAATACTCTGGTTGACGATGGCAACGCGCAAGGCGAACTGGCAAGGCTGGGCGTTTGTGTCGTAGTGGGTAATGGTGACGTCCTGACCATTCTGAGTGCTTTGTGCGACGGCTTTCCAGTCTTGTTCCGGGAAGAAATCTGTCCAGTAAATGGTGCTTTCGTTTGGGTCGTCTTCGATGTTGAGCATACGGGCCAGCATGGGGCTGATGCGTACAAAAACGTCGGCTTCGTTTAGGGTAAACATGCCAACGGGAGTCAGCAGGTAATGCGCCATCAGCTCGTTACGGGCGCGCAGGGATTCGCTACGGTCTTCACGCAGGCGCTCGCCTACGGCCAGGGCCACCATCAGGTTAGACAACAAGAAGGCGATGACGCCGTTGAAGTTCTCTACAAAGCTGGAACGGCCAAAGGCCACCAGGAAGATGGCCGAGATCAGCATACATAGCGCCATGCTGAGCAGCACCAGTTGCCATAGCAGGATGCGCGAGCGGGTATGCAGCAGGATGGACAGCAAGACGGCAGAGACGAAGCACAGGGCGTAGATGGTGCTAAGCCACATGATGGGCTGGAAGATGTAGGCCGGGGCCAGCAAGGCCACGGGCAACAGGATCAAACCTAATATGCCCACTGTAGGTAGCAGGCGTTGCAGGCGACCGGTGGTGATGGAGTTGCCCAGCAAAACGGTGAACAGGGAGTAGCTCAGAATGAAGTAGCAGGCGATGGTCACCTGGCGCAGCACCGGCATGTATTGCGAGGGCAGTATTTGGCCTAGCCACTGGGTGTCCCAGCCCATGGCCATGGAACCCAGGCGCAGATTGCCAATCAGCCAGACTGACAGCAGCAGATAGATCCAGGCGCGGTTGGTGGCCGCCAGAACCAGCATGAACATAGCCATGGTCAGCAAGCCGCCTTCCAGCAGTCCTATGCCACGGCTAAGACGAATCGAGGAGTTTGTAATGTCGGCACTGGCCCACAGTTGGGCTTGCAGCAGCGTGGGGCGCGAGGTTTCAACTCGGCACAAAACCGCAGTGGGGTTATTAGCGGAGCCCAGCTCCAGGGTGAAGCTTTTGACAGGGGCAGGCGATAGAGGGGCAGGAGGGGCCAGCTCGCTGTTGCGCAGGGTTTCGCCCGTGTAAGCATTCTCACAGTGCAGCGAGGATACCGGCGAGGCAGGAAAGTGCAGGACTTCTTCTAGTTGAGTATGGGGTTCGGGCAGTTTGAGCAGCAACCAGTGAGGTTCGCTCAGGTGCAGCCGAGGTCCGGCCGGGGCGCTTTCTAACTGTGTCAGTAACTCTGGATCTGCATGCTCTTGCTGGCTGGCCAATGCCTGAATGCTCAAACTCTGGCCAGGGGCGGTGGGGTAGCGATTGGGCAGGAACAGCAGTGCCCATAAGGTGAGCACGATCAGAAACAAAGGGATGACGTAAAGACTTAAGCCGCGAATCAAGCGTTCGCTGGCCGAGGTAACAGGCTCAAAGCCGTGTGTCGGTATCCCTGGGGTGGTCATGATGGTGGTACAGCCTCCAGCGCTTACCATCGAACTGTCTGGCCACTGACAGCGAAATCTGTGCTTTCCCGGCAAGGACGCAACAGGCCGGGACTGCTGTGCCTGCTGATGGCAGTGCAGTCCCGGCCTGTTTTACGGTCAGATTCTAGAGTTCTTTAAGGCTGAATGGTTGTTACCTGTATTCCTGCCAGGGATCAGGGCAGCAATCGTTCGGTGGCAAACAGACTTTCCAGGGTTTCGCGGGGGCGGATCACGTGAGCTTGATCGCCATCGACCAGGATTTCAGCCGCACGGGGGCGGGTGTTGTACTGGCTGGCCATGGTGAAGGCGTACGCACCGGCCGACATAATGGCCAGTAAATCATCTTGTTTCAATTCCAGCTGACGATCCCGAGCCAGCCAGTCGCCGCTTTCGCAGATAGGGCCAACCAGATCGTAGCGGGGTGTGCTCTCGGTCACAGGGCGAGGCTCTACGGCTTCCACACTGTGCCAGGCGTCGTACAGGGTGGGGCGGATCAAATCGTTCATGGCCGCGTCAATGATGGCGAAGTTTTTGGTCTCACCATGCTTGAGGTATTCCACTCGGCTCAGCAGCACGCCAGCGTTACCCACCATGGAACGGCCGGGTTCCAGCACGATTTCCAGATGACCCAGGCCATTCTTGTCCAATGCGGCAAAGACTTCGGTCAACAGCTGGGTAGGTGTCACTAGGGTTTCATCGGTGTAACGGATACCCAAGCCACCGCCCAAATCCAGGTGAATCAGGTTCACGCCTTGTTCTTTCAGGGCCAGGATCAGCTTGATCAGCTTATCCAGCGCGTCCAGATAGGGGCTGACTTCGGTAATCTGCGAGCCAATGTGGCAGTCCACCCCCACGATGTTCAGACTGGGCAGTTGCTGGGCACGGGCGTAGATGCGTGGAGCCTGATCAATAGGCACCCCAAATTTATTGTCTTTCAGACCGGTGGAAATGTACGGGTGGGTGCCTGCGTCCACGTCCGGATTCACGCGCAAGGAAACAGGCGCTTTCACATTCATGCGTTCAGCAACCTGGGCGACACGCTCCAGCTCGTCTTCGGATTCGACGTTAAAGCATTTCACGCCCGCTTTCAGGGCGGCTTCAATTTCCCAAACTTGTTTGCCCACACCAGAAAACACCACTTTGCCTGGATCACCACCAGCGGCGATTACACGGGCCAGTTCACCGCCTGAAACGATGTCAAAACCGGTACCCAGGCGGGCGAATTCTTGCAAAATGGCCAGATTGGAGTTGGCCTTCATGCCATAACACACCAATAACTCGCGATCCTGACCTGCCACTCGATAGGACTCCCAGGCGTCGCGCAAGGCTTGGCGGGAATACACATACAGAGGGGTGCCGAACTCTTCAGCCAGCTTGCTCAGGGGAACCTGCTCGGCGTGCAGCGTGTTGTTCTGAAATTGGAAGTGAGGTGCAACAGTCATGGTGTCGTCAAATAACAGGGGTTAAGCGAGCAGGGCGGAAATCAGCGCGGCGCTGTTTGGGCGTCCGCTGCTTCCTGCGCAGGAGGATGGTACAAGGGACCTTTGTAGCCGCAAGCGCTAAGAAAAACGCTAAGTGCCAGCAAGGTCAGCAGGCGGGAGGAACGTAGTTTGTTCATAAGGTGGTGAGCTAGTGCGGACAATGCGGAACATTATGCCATCGAGAAGGGCAAAGCATAAAAAACGCCGGCTGGGCCGGCGTTTGGGTAGCAAGGTTTAGAAGGGGACGAAAGGCTGGGTTTCGGCGCCCGAGGAACCGGAGTCAGAATCCAGTTGCCGCAGCAGGTCGCCAATGCCATCGTTTTGTCCACCACCGTCACCTTGTTGCAGGCTGCCGTCACCCGGAGCGGGCAGGCCTACACGGGCAATGGCTTGTCCGGGAGGAAATTCGTCAAAGTAGAAGTCCCCATTGATGCGCGACAGACCCGAAGGCAGCGGGCCCTGAGGCACGATAGGTTTGTCTTTGAGCGCAGCGCGCATGTAGTTGATCCAGATCGGCATGGATGCACCACCGCCGGTTTCACCTGAGCCCAGGCTGCGTGGCTTGTCAAAGCCCATCCAGGCAATACCGACCAGATCTGGCGTGTAACCGGCAAACCAGGCGTCTTGCGAATCGTTGGTGGTACCCGTCTTGCCGCCGATGTCTGTACGCTTCAGTTCGCGCGAGGCACGGGCACCCGTACCGGAGGTGGCCACACCGCGCAGCAGGTCGTTCATGACGTAAGCCGTGCGGGCGTCGATAGCGCGGGCAGCGGCATCGCCAGCTACAATCGGCTTGGCGCGCATGATGACTTTGTCAGTGCTGTCAGTGACGTAGTCGATCAGGAAGGGCTCAGTACGGTAGCCGCCATTGGCAAAAACCGAGTAAGCACCGGCCATTTGCAGTGGCGTCACGCTACCAGCACCCAGGGCCAGTGGCAGAACGGCAGGTTGACGCGCTTTATCGAAACCAAAGCGGGTTACATATTCCTGTACGTACTTGGGACCGACCGCCTGCATGATACGGATGGACACCATGTTTTTGGACTTGTACAACCCTTGACGCATGGTCAGCATGGGTTCGTAGGTGCGTCCGTAGTTCTTGGGCGTCCAGGGTTTGGAACCGGTCTGGGCTGCTGTCAGAACGAAAGGTTCGTCCGAAATCTGGGTGGCAGGAGTCAGGCCACGCTCCAGCGAGGAGGCGTAAATAAAGGGCTTGAAGGCTGAACCGGGCTGACGCCAGGCTTGGGTGACGCGGTTGAACTTCCCGTCCGAGAAGTGGAAACCACCCACCATGGCCTGAATTGCACCATCTTGCGGGCGTACCGACACAAAGGCCGCTTGCACTGCCGGCATATTGATCACTTCCCAGTAATCGCCGTTGCGGAACAGATAAATGACCGAGCCGCGCTGGATGCGCACGTCTGCCTTGGCGTTATTGACCAGACCGCGAGCCACAATCTTCAAGGCGCGCTTGTCGTTGACGTCAATAATCTGCTGGGCGGTACGGGCAACACGAATCTGGTTGGGGTTGGCATCTAGCACCACACCCGTCAGCAGGTCGCCGGTATCCGGGTACTTATCTTGCATCTCGTCCAGAATGGCGTCCAGCTGGGCGTGATCGTTTTCAATACCAGCGGGCAAATCTACCTGACCTTGTGGGCCTGTATAGGGCGCACGGCGGGTGTAGTCCAAAATACCATTACGAACGGCCAGGTAAGCCGCTTCCTGGTCGCTGGACTTGATAGTGGTGTAAATATTAAAACCGCGTGAGTACACATTGTCCTGGTAGACACCGTACAGCAGTTGGCGAGCCAGTTCAGCGGCGTACTCACCGTGAATAGCGTATCCGCCAGCAGGCGTGCCCAACGCCGATTTAACGACGATTTCCTGAGCCTGAGCCTCTTGGTATTCCTGATCGGTGATATAGCCCAGGTTGCGCATACGGCCCAGCACATAACCTTGACGGGTTTTGGCACGCTCGAAGTTGGCAATCGGGTTAAAGCGCGAAGGCGCTTTGGGGATACCAGCCAGAATTGCGGCTTCCGCTGTTGTGATTTCGCCCAGTGGTTTGCCCAAATAAGTACGTGAAGCCGCTGCAAAACCATAGGCACGATGGCCCAGATAAATCTGGTTCATGTACAGATCCAGAATCTGGTCCTTGGACAGCGTGGCCTCAATCTTGAAGGTCAACAGCAGTTCGTAGAACTTTCGGGTATAGGTTTTTTCCGAGGACAGGTAGAAGTTACGAGCCACCTGCATGGTGATCGTACTGGCCCCCTGTGTCTTGGACATCTGGGTCATATTAGCCAGGGCAGCGCGGCCAACCCCCATCCAGTCAATCCCGCCGTGCTGGTAGAAACGGTCGTCCTCGGCCGCCAGAATGGCCGATTTCATGACATCGGGAATTTCGTCAAAACGCAACACATTGCGGCGTTCTTCGCCAAATTCGCCAATCAAGACCTTGTCCGCCGTATAAATGCGCAGTGGCACTCGGGGGCGGTAGTCGATCATGGCGCTGAGATCTGGCAGGTTTGGCCAGGCGAGCGCCAGCGCCAGCGACCCGAGCAGGGCGGCACACAGACCAAGCCCCACAAAAAAGACCGAAGTCTTGATGATGAGGCGGGCAAGCCAGGAACCGGAGCTTTGCTCGGGTTTTGAATTAGGGGAGCGGGAAGAAGAACTCATTAGGGCTGATTTTAAAGTCCAAACGCAACAGGACTGGGCCTCAAACCAAGTATCAATGTAACAAAATAATACTAAGCAGCGGACTGTGCTTAGGGAAGGCTAATGGGATAATACACAAATGAACCACTCTTTACCCGCCGAGCTGATGCCTGTAGAACATCCTGATCCCTTATCAGACGCCGAGCTGCTCCATTTACAACAAACTGGTCCACGTCCCATTATTTTGGTGGGCATGATGGGCGCTGGTAAAACGACCATCGGTCGTCAATTGGCGCGAGAGCTCAAACGCGAGTTTATGGACCTGGACCACGAGCTGGAAGCCCGTAGTGGCGTGCGAGTGTCCACTATCTTTGAGTTCGAAGGTGAGCAAGGGTTCCGCAAACGTGAATCTGCGGTGCTCGATATTTGTTCGCGCCAGACCGGTATTGTGCTGGCTACTGGGGGCGGGGCCATTTTGTCCGAGGCCAATCGCCAGATTATCCAGGATCGCGGTATCGTAGTGTACTTGTGTGCGACGGTAGACGAATTGTACCGCCGTGTTGCCCGAGACCGTAACCGGCCGCTGTTGCAAACGGCGGACCCACGCGCCCGCATTCAGGAACTGCTGCAAGCGCGCGAACCCCTTTATGAAGAAGTGGCAGATGTCCGCTTTGAGACTGGCTCGGCGCCAGTCCATCACGCGGTGCGCCATTTATTGTCCCTGTTGAAAGAACGAGGTTGCTAAATGTCTGTAGTGCATGTTGACGCCCAGGGTGGCGCTTATCCCATCCATATCGCCGCCGGGCGTCTGGCGCAGCTTGCAGACACGGTGCCAGCCGATACGTCTGCGATTGCCATTGTCACCAATCCGACGGTGGCCGCTTTGTACTTGGCCCCTGTGCAAGAAGCGCTGGCCGCAGCGGGCAAACCTATCCATGTGATTGAGCTGCCCGATGGCGAAGCCTATAAAAACTGGGAATCCCTGAATCTGATTTTTGATGCGCTGTTAGGTGCGCATCTGGATCGCAAAGCCTTGATCGTGGCTTTGGGCGGCGGCGTGATTGGCGATATGGCAGGCTTTGCGGCTGCCTGCTTCATGCGGGGCGTGCGTTTTGTGCAGGTGCCTACGACTTTGCTGGCGCAGGTAGATTCCTCGGTTGGTGGCAAAACAGCGATCAACCATCCGCTAGGTAAGAATATGGTGGGCGCGTTCTACCAGCCTATTGCGGTTGAAGTGGACACGGAGGTGCTCAAGACACTGCCCGCCCGCGAGATTTCCGCTGGTCTGGCTGAAGTCATCAAATACGGCATGATTTACGACCTGGACTTCTTTGACTGGTGCGAAGAGCAGGTTGGCCCCATGCGTACCTTGGAGCAAGAGCAGATCGTCTACGCGATTCGCCGTTCCTGCGAAGTTAAAGCTGAAGTTGTTTCGCAGGACGAGCGTGAGTCTGGCCTGCGTGCGATCCTGAATTTTGGTCACACTTTTGGGCACGCGATTGAATCTGGCATGGGCTACGGCCAATGGCTGCACGGCGAAGCGGTGGGCTGCGGCATGATTATGGCCGCCGAGCTATCTGCCTTGGTGTGCGGCCTGCCGGCTCAGGATGTGGCCCGTATCAAGGCGCTGGTGCAAGCCAGTGGCTGCCCGATCAACCCGCCGCAATGGCCTGCCGAGCGCTGGCTGGAGCTGATGCAGGTGGACAAGAAAAACGAAGGTGGCCAGCTGCGCTTTGTCCTGCTGGATAAGTTAGGTCATGCCAAGGTACAGGCGGTTGCGCCTGATGTTGTGCGCCAGGTACTGGCTCGTTTTACAACGGTGGAACAGGAGTAAACCCGATGCAGATGCTTGCCGCTTATGCCTGTCACCCTGAACAGTCCCGCGGTCGGCGTTATGCAGAGGCAGCGCCTCAAGGCCGTAATGCTTTTCAGCGGGACCGCGACCGGATTATTCACTGCAATGCCTTTCGTTTGCTGGAATACAAAACCCAGGTTTTTATTAACCACGAAGGTGATTTATTCCGAACACGATTGACGCACAGCCTGGAAGTAGCCCAGTTGGCGCGGGCCATTGCTCGTAATCTGGGCTTGCATGAAGATCTGATTGAGGCGATTTCTCTGGCCCATGATCTGGGCCACACGCCCTTTGGTCACGCCGGCCAGGACACGCTGAATAGCTGCATGCAAGAGCTGCGGCCCGAAGCAGGGGGCTTTGAGCATAATTTGCAAAGCCTGCGCATTGTGGACGAGCTGGAAGAGCGGTATGCCGCTTTCAATGGCTTGAACCTGTGTTTTGAAACCCGCGAAGGGATTTTGAAGCACTGTTCGTTGAAACATGCCCGCGAGTTGGGCGATGTCGGCCAACGGTTTATTGAACGCACCCAGCCGTCGCTGGAAGCGCAAATGGCCAATCTGGCCGATGAAATTGCTTACAACAATCATGATATTGATGACGGACTACGTTCCGGCCTGATCCGGTTGGAGCAGTTGCTGGAACTGCGGCTGTTCCGTGATCATTACGAACGCGTTCAGGCCCAGTATCCGGGTTTGAATGGTCAGCGGCTGGTGGCGGAAATCATTCGCGGCATGATCAACACCTTGGTGGTGGATTTGACGGAAACGACACGTGCCAAGCTGGAGGAGCATCGCCCCGACAGCGTGGACGCGATTCGACATCTACCGCGCTTGGCTGGATTTTCGCCAGAGCTGCGCGCCCAAGCCGATGAACTCAAACGTTTTTTGCACGCTAATCTGTACCGCCACTACAAAGTGGTGCGCATGATGAGCAAGGCGCAAAACATCGTGCGTGAACTGTTTCAGGCTTTTGTGGAAGATCCGCGCTTGTTGGCAGCGGAACATAGGCGTGAAGATCCGATTGCACAGGCCCGCGCCATTGCTGACTACATTGCGGGCATGACGGACCGCCACGCGATCCGCGAGCACGACGCCATTTTCAAGATGTGAGTCTGCTGGGCTTGTTTCGCGAAGAGGCCGGCACGTATACATAGGGTTGATGGCGTCGGGACGCTGCGGTAAGGCCCATCTACAGGAGGAGTCCTGTAAAGGCAGGCCTTTAACGCATTAGCAAAGGCTTCAGATAGTTGCCTGTATGGCTTTGCTCGCAGGCCGCGACGGTTTCCGGGGTGCCCTGCACCACAATTTGACCGCCACCATGGCCGCCTTCCGGTCCCATATCGACCACCCAGTCCGCCGTTTTTATCACATCCAGATTGTGCTCAATGACGACGACGCTATTGCCAGACTCCACCAGCTTGTCCAAGACTTCCAGCAAAACAGCAATGTCCTGGAAGTGTAGGCCGGTTGTGGGTTCGTCCAGCACATACAGCGTCTGGCCAGTGCTGCGCTTGGACAGTTCCAGTGACAATTTCACCCGTTGGGCTTCACCGCCCGACAGCGTAGTAGCGCTTTGACCCAAGCGGATATAAGACAGACCCACGTCGATCAAAGTCGTCAGCTTGCGGGCCACGGTAGGCACGGCATCGAAGTATTCCATCGCCTGTTCGACCGTCAGTTCCAGCACTTCGCTGATATTGCGGCCGCGATAGCGTATATCCAGCGTTTCACGGTTATAGCGGCGTCCTTGGCAGACATCGCATGGCACATAGACGTCGGGTAGAAAGTGCATTTCTACCTTGACCACGCCATCGCCCTGGCAAGCCTCGCAGCGGCCACCTTTGACGTTAAAGGAGAAGCGCCCTGGGTCGTAGCCACGTAAACGCGCCTCTGGGACGCTGGCAAAGAGTTCACGAATGGCGGTGAACATGCCGGTGTAAGTGGCCGGGTTACTGCGTGGTGTGCGACCAATCGGGGTTTGGTCTACGTTAATGATCTTGTCGAAATGCTCCAGGCCTTCCATGCGGTCATAGGGCGCAGGTTCAGCATGGGCACGGTGCAGCAAATGCGAGAAGGCGGTGGCCAGTGTGTCGTTGATCAGCGTGGATTTGCCCGAGCCGGACACGCCGGTAATGCAGACCAGCCGTCCAGCTGGAATTGCCAGGTCTACCGATTTCAAGTTATTGCCGCTGGCACCGTACAGACGCAGCCAGTTCAGGCTGTCGTTCACGGGGCGACGCTTGGGAATGGCAATCTTGCGCTTCCCGGACAGGTACTGCCCTGTCAGTGAGTTCGGGTCTGCCGCCAATTCAGCGGGCGAGCCTTGGGCGGTAATCTGACCACCATGTTCACCAGCGCCAGGGCCCATATCAATGACATAGTCGGCTGTGCGAATCATGTCTTCATCGTGCTCGACTACGATCACGCTATTGCCCAGATCGCGCAGATGCTGCAAGGTCTGGATCAGCTTGTCGTTGTCGCGTTGGTGCAGGCCGATGGATGGTTCGTCCAGCACATACATCACACCCGTCAGGCCTGAACCGATCTGGCTGGCCAAGCGAATACGTTGGGCTTCACCACCGGAAATGGTATCGGCGCTACGGTCCAGCGACAGGTAGTTCAGTCCCACATTGTTCAAGAATTCCAGCCGTAGCTGGATTTCATGCACGATGCGATCCGCAATTTCTTTTTTCGCACCTGTCAGTGACAAGTTCTTGAACCATTGCAGGCAGTCCGACAAGGCTAGGGCTTCAACCTCGTAAATGGCCAAACCCTTGGCTTGCCCTTGAGGGGCGGAACTTGCTACTGCGGACAGTGCGGTGCTGTCGGCGCTGATAGCCGTTGTGCTGATAGATGCGATACCAGCATGGTGTTTGCATCCGGCATGGCTGGGGATCGGGTCGTCACCAATACGGACATGGCGTGCTTCCAGCCGCAGACGTGCGCCCTGGCAGGCCGGGCAGGTCTGGGTGCGACGCAGCTTGTTCAGTTCCTCGCGCACGGCGCTGGAATCGGTTTCGGCCCAGCGACGTTGCAGATTCGGAATCACCCCTTCAAATGGGTGAGTTTTAACTGTGGTGCGACCTTTCTCATTCAGATACAGAAAGGGGATTTCTTCAGCCCCGGAGCCGTACAACACGGTGTGACGCAGCTCTGCTGGCAGAGAGTCGAATGGGGCCTCGATATCAAAGTGATAGTGGGCCGCCAGGCTGGTCAGCAAGGTATAGGTAAAGGCGTTGCGTCGGTCCCAGCCCGCAATAGCACCGCCTGCCAGACTTAATTCTGGGAAAGCCACCACACGTTCTGGATCAAACACGTCCACTTGCCCCAGACCGCTACAGTCCGGGCAGGCACCTGCTGGATTATTGAAGCTGAACAGGCGTGGCTCTAGTTCGGGTAGGGAGTAATCGCAAACCGGGCAGGCATAGTGGCTGGAGTATGGTTGTTCCAGACCGGTGTCCAGATTCACGACCAGACAACGTCCGTTGCTGGTAACCAGGGCGGTTTCCAGGCTCTCGGCCAAGCGTTGTTGGCTATCGGGCCGGATACGCAGCCGGTCTATGACCAGATCCAGATCATGCGCTTGCTCGGCATTAAGCGCAGGCAAGTCTTCAATGCTGGAGATCTCGCCATCCACTCGTACCCGTACAAAGCCTTGGGCCTGCAGTCCGCGCAGCTCAAGCTGCAGATTACCCACCAGCTTGCGATGCATAGGCGCCAGTACAGCAATGCGGGATTCAGGCTCCCATTGCAGAATCTGGTCTACCATCTGGCTCACGCTGTGAGCCTGCAGGGCCAAGTGGTGTTCCGGGCAGTAAGGAGTCCCGACCCGCGCGTACAATAGGCGCAAATAATCGTGGATTTCAGTCGTGGTTCCGACGGTGGAACGTGGGTTATGGCCTGCCGCCTTTTGCTCGATGGCAATGGCAGGCGATAAACCTTCGATCAAGTCCACATCTGGCTTGTCCATCAGTTGCAAGAACTGACGTGCATAAGCGGACAGGCTCTCCACATAGCGTCGCTGGCCTTCGGCATACAAAGTGTCGAAGGCTAGAGATGATTTCCCAGAACCGGACAGCCCCGTTAGCACGACCAACTGGTGGCGTGGCAGGTCTACGGAGACATTTTTCAGGTTGTGGGTACGAGCACCACGAATGCGGATGGCTTCCATCGCTTTATTTAGGCTTGTCAAAAGGCAACTTGCTACTATAGCGCGTTGCGTCAGGATTTATGTGATCGGGTGGCCGGGCTCTCTGGCAGCCCAGTTGTGACAGAGTATTAAATGAGTACACACCAAACCATGAATACGGCCGGGGCTCGCCCAGCGCGTCTAAGTCTGACTCCGCAGGAACGTAAGGCCAGCATCCTGTTGGCCTTGTTGTTTGCCTGTCGGATGCTGGGTCTGTTTTTACTGACTCCGGTCTTTGCGGTCGCCGCCCACTCCCTGCCTGGCGGAAACGATGCTGCCCGTGTGGGTTTGGCACTCGGTGCCTATGGTTTGACTCAGGCCGTCTTGCAAATTCCCTTGGGCATGGCTTCGGACCGCTTTGGGCGCCGGCCAATTATCGTGATCGGTATGGCCTTGTTCGTGATCGGTGGGGTGATCTCGGCGATGGCCCAGAGTATTGATTGGGTAACCGTCGGTCGATGTGTTCAGGGCCTGGGTGCAGTCTCTGCTGCAATCTCGGCTTGGGTAGCTGATTCTACACGGCCGGAGGTGCGTACACGGGCAATGGCCATGGTGGGCGGTTCAATTGGCTTGTCCTTTGCCGTATCGCTGGTGCTCTCGCCGGTGCTGGTGGGGCAGTTTGGCCTGTCCGGGCTGTTCTGGGCCATCAGCTTGCTGGGCTTTGTATGTCTGTTGGTTGCCGCCTTTGTGGTGCCCAGTGCGCCTAAAGCGCCGGCTTCCATCGTGCAGGTCACTGCCGGGCAGGTGCTGCGCCACATGGATTTATTGCGTCTGAACTTTGGTGTGTTCTGTCTGCACTTTATCCTGATGTCCCTGTTCATCGTGGTGCCTGGCATTTTGGCGACCTTGGGCGGTTACGGCACTCAGGATTTGTGGAAGGTTTACCTGCCTGTCATCCTGGTGTCCTTTGTGCTGATGGTGCCGGCCGTGTTCTGGACCGAGACGCGCAAACGACATAAACAAGCGCTGGAGCTGGCGGTGTTGTTGCTGGTGGTGGTCTTGGCGGTGATGCCTTGGGCTCGTGCTTCCTTGGCACCGATGGTCGCTGCGCTGACCTTCTTTTTTATTGGTTTCAACATTCTGGAAGCGTTGCAGCCGTCTTTGGTGTCGCGTGTGGCACCACCAGAATATAAAGGCTTGGCGCTGGGTTTTTACAACACCTCTCAATCCCTGGGCGTATTCGCCGGCGGGCTGATCGGAGGTGTGCTGGCAGGGCAAGGGCAGATCCAGTGGGTATTGTGGGTGGGCGCAGGCCTGGCCCTGCTTTGGCTGCTGACAGCACGCGGTTTCAAAGATAAATACTGATGGGCATTGCCTGTTACGCTTGCACGAAGACGTGGCAGGCAGCAGCAAGTAAAGTGGCCGGATCGGCCCTAAGAATTACGAGCTGGGCATGGCAGGCTGCGCGTTGCGGTGAGCCTGATGTGCAGTTCAACGTGTCGTACGTGGATCGTTTGCATGGACAAAACTGCCCTTTCTGGAGTGGGAAGGGAGTGTTAATTAAGGCACGAATCCACGATAATACGGCTTGATATTGAAATTTTGACTACAGGATTTTTTCATGGCATCGGTAAATAAAGTCATTCTGGTGGGCAATCTCGGTCGCGACCCAGAAGTACGCTACAGCGCGGAAGGCTCGGCCATCTGCAATATTTCCATTGCCACGACTTCGCAGTGGAAAGACCGTACCTCCGGCGAAAAGCGCGAGGAAACGGAATGGCACCGTGTGGTGTTCTACAACCGTCTGGCTGAAATTGCAGGTGAGTACCTGCGTAAAGGTCGCCCTGTTTACGTAGAAGGTCGTCTGCGCACCCGTAAATGGACAGGCCAGGATGGTCAGGAGCGTTTCACCACGGAAATTATCGCCGAGCAAATGCAAATGCTGGGTGGCCGTGATGGCGATATGAGCGGCGGCGGTGGCAGCATGGGTGGTGGCGAATACGGCGGCGGCGCTGGCGGTGGTGCTCCTGCCCCACAACAACGCGCTCAACGCCCAGCTCCTCAGCAGCAACAACAGCAACAACAACAGGCCCCACGTAATACTGCGCCTATGTCGGATAATCTGGCCGATATGGATGACGATATTCCGTTCTAAGGCTTAGCTCTTAGCAGAACTGAACATCCAAAGCCCTGGCAAGCGTCTGCTTGTCAGGGCTTTTTTGCGTCTTGTGTTGCCCCACTTCACTTGGATTAGCCAGCTCACTAGACAGGCATGTGACAGATAGGCAACGAGTAAATACGTATCGGTGCTTGAAGCTGGCTTGTTCGTACAAACACTAATGTGTACCAATATTCAATCTTGTATACAATTCATAAAAAATGAATGCAAAATAGGAAAGCAATGTCCACGATCAAAACAGCAAGTCACAGCGATGGGGTGTATGAGTCGGTGCGTGCTCACGTTCTTGGCCTGGTGAAAAACATTGATGAGCCGGTGCGGGTTCGGGAAGAGGAACTGGCCAAGATGCTCAATGTCAGCCGTACGCCGGTGCGAGAAGCGCTGCTGCGTTTGGGGCAAGAGGGGATTTTGACGATGGAGCCTCGGCGCGGTGCTTTGCTCTCGCCTTTGACCAAAAAGGACTACATCGAATGGCTAAAGCTGCGTATCGAGCTGGAAGCGTTTGCAGCCCGTGAAGCCGCCTTGAATGCCTCGCAGCGGGATGTAGATGCCTTGCGTGCGCTGTTTGCACCCTTCAATCCAGACAATCTGGAGGAGCGCGTCAGTGAGTACGCCGCTGCCAACGTGGAGTTTCACGCCGCCATCATGCGCTTGGCCGCCAACAGCTTGTTGGAGAAAGTCTGGAAGTCCTTTGGGCACCGCGACATGCTCAAGACCAAAACCATCGAACGCCTGAAGCGTGCGCATGAGTCCTTGGCCGAGCATCTGGCCATGATCGACGCCATTGAAAAACGAGACGGGGCACTGGCTGACCGATTGGCGCGTGAGCACGTGCAAGGATTGCTGACGCAAACCCTGAACAGTTCTAACAATATCCCATCGGGAGGTTCGCTGTAATGAAGTTACTGACGTTTGTAGACGCGGGGGAAACGCGTTTGGGCGCAATGCTGGACGATGATCGCGTGCTGGATCTGACGCAGGCCTGGAAGAGGGTTGAACATCCTTTAAGCGGTCGCCCGGCTCCCACAGAAGTCATCGATGCCATTTTTATGGGTGATGAGGTGTTGATCAGCCTGCAGCTCTTGTTGGAGCAGGCGGGCCAAGCCGATGCCCTTATTTATGCCGCCCAGGATCTGTGCATTCTGGCCCCGATCCCCAACCCCTCTAAGAATATTTTCTGTGTAGGCCGTAACTACCGTGCCCATATCGTGGAAGGCAATCTGGCACGTGGTCGTGCTGCAGATGAATTCCCCAAGGCGCTGGAGTTTTTCAGCAAACCGCCTACTACCGTAGTCGGGCATCAGGCTTTGGTCAGCCGTCATGCCGCTCATACCAAAATGCTGGATTACGAAGTGGAGCTGGGCATTGTGATCGGCAAGGAAGGCCGCGACATTAGCCCTGAAGACGCGTTGGATTATGTCTTTGGCTACACGGTGATCAACGATATTACGGCGCGCGACCTGCAAGCGCTGCATGGCCAATGGTTCAAGGGCAAATCTCTGGACGGCACATGCCCGATTGGGCCCGTGGTGACCCTGAAGACGGCTATTGCAGACCCCAACGCGCTGGATCTTGAATTGGAAGTGAACGGCGAACTGCGCCAATCCGCCAATACCTCGGACATGCTGTTTGATGTGTCCCACATCATCGCCCAGTTGTCGGCGGGCATGACCTTGGAGCCGGGGGACATTATTGCGACGGGTACACCCTCTGGGGTGGGCTTTGCCATGCAACCCCCTCGCTCTCTGGAACCGGGCGATGTCATCAAGGCTCGCATCGCTGCAATCGGCGAGCTGGTCACTACTATTGAGTAAGGTTGACGACTATGCGCTTTAAATTAATCCTGTCAGGCGTGGCTGTATTAAGCGCTTTAACGGCTGTGCCTTCGTTTGCGTCGGCACAGGAATATCCCACTAAACCCATCACCATCATTGTTCCGTTCCCGGCGGGCGGTACGCTGGATAATCTGACCCGCAGTCTGGCTCAGAAAATGTCGGATGATTTCAAGCAGCCCGTCATCATCGACAACAAGCCAGGGGCAGGGACGGTTATTGGTACTGAGATCGTGGCTCGTGCGGCACCGGACGGCTACACCTTGGGTATGGTGGCCAATAGTTTTGCTATCAATCCTAGCCTGTATGACAACCTGCGTTACGACACGATAAAAGACTTTACGCCAGTCAGCCGGGTGGCTTACACACCGCATTTGCTGGTGGCGAATCCCGATGTACCTGTTAAAACCCTGGCCGATGTGATTGCCGCTGCTAAATCTAAACCGGGCGAGCTGTCTTTTGCGTCTTTTGGTGCCGGTACATCGCCGCATATCGCTATCGAACGCTTGAAGTCAGAAGCCAAGATTGATGTGCTGCACATCCCGTACAAGGGGCAGGCTCCAGCTTTGAATGATTTGCTGGGCGGCCATGTGGATATGATGTTTGCCAACACGCCGGATGTTTTGCCCCATGTGAAATCCGGCAAGCTACGTGCGATTGCCTTGGCTAATGACACACGTCTAGAGTCCATCCCGGAGGTGCCTACCTTTAAAGAGGCGGGCGTGGACAACATGAACTCCAACTCTTGGTATGGCGTGATTGTTCCCTCGGGTACCCCTGCACCGATTGTGGAGCAACTTAGTGCCGAGTTGGTACGCATTGTGAACCTGCCCGAAATCCGCGAGCGCTTGCTGGCTCAAGGTTTGGAGCCTGCTGGAACCACATCAGCCGAATTTGCGGAGTATTTGAAAGCTGAAATGGAAATGGCCGCCAAAGTTGTCCAGGCATCGGGTGCCAGTGCGCAGTAAACCCTTTAAAGAATACGAATAAATGAGCCAGTCGAGCTCAAGCTACTAACCAGGAGATGAATATGATTAAAGAAATTATCCGGTCCGACAAAGTGACTCCCCCACGTGCCCCCTTGTCGCCCGCTGTGCGATCCAATGGTTTCGTTTTTGTCTCGGGCCAGCCCGGTTTTTTCAACGATCGCCAGATCGCTGAAAACGACTTCGATGCTCAGATGCATCAGGTCATGGCGAATGTAAAAGCACTGTTGGAAGAGGCAGGTTCCAGCCTGGACCACATTGTCAAAGCTAATGTGATCCTGAAAAATGCGGGTGATTTTGCACGTATGAACGAGATCTACCGCAGCTACTTCAAGGATGGCGAATACCCGGCGCGTACGACGATTGCGGCAGATATGGGGAATCCTTTGTTCTTGCTGGAAATCGAGTGCATCGCCGCGGTTGCTGAGTGATGAGATAAAAAACACCCCAAAGATTGGATCAGGGTCCAACTTTTGGGGTGCAGTTCAGAATGTCGGCCTGTTCTTTCAGAAAGCCCCTTGAGGGGATCGCCGCAATGCAATCAGACCTACGCAGGTCAGGCCGGCAAATAGAGCACCAGCGGCAAAGGTACCTTGGAAACCGATGGTATCCCAGAGTACGCCTGCGATGACGCTGGCCAGCAGTAGGGCAATGCCAGTCAGCAAATGGAACATGCCAAAGGCAGTGCCGCGCAGTTCGGCGGGGGCGCTGTCAGCGATCAGTACGTTGAACAGACCTTGGGTAAAACCCATATGCAGGCCCCACAGGGCAACGCCCAAGCCAAGTCCTAGCAAGCCAGGGACAAAGGCCAGGACTAGGTCTGCGGCAATCAGCAGGGTGACGCCCATCAAAAGCAGGTCGGTTTTACGCATGCGATCCGACAGCACACCTGCCGGATAGGCGGACAGGGAAAAAGCCACACCCATGACGACCAGTACCGCCGGTGCCCACATGGGAGGCAAGCCGCTGGCCTCTCCACGCAAAATCAGGAAGGCTTCACTGAAACGGGCCAGGGTGAAGGCCAGACCAATCGCCACGACCCACCAGTAACGGGAGCCCAGACGGCTCAGGTCTTCCCGATTCAGGGGGAGTTTGCGGGGGCGGGTGCTGGCGGGCAGTTTGGGCTCGCGCACAAAGAACACCAGGATGGCGATGGCGGCAAAGGCGGGCAGTACGGCAACCCAGAAGATCAGCTGATAATTATTGGCCGTCCACCACATCAAGCCGATAGCCAACAAGGGGCCGATGAATGCGCCAATCGTATCCAGCGCTTGCCGCAAGCCATAGGCTGCACCACGTAGTTCGGGCGGGGTGACATCAGCGACCAAGGCATCGCGTGGTGCGCCGCGTATGCCTTTGCCTATACGGTCAACAAAGCGGGCGCCAACCAGCCAATCCAGCGAGTTAGCCAGCGGGAAGATGGGTTTGGTCAGGGCGGCCAGACCGTAACCAATGACGGCCAGCAGTTTGCGCTTTCCAAAGCGGTCGCTGACCGCTCCGGAAAACACTTTCATGATGGAAGCCGTGGCTTCGGCAATACCTTCGATAAAACCCACGGCCAGTACCGAGGTGCCCATGACGGTGACCATGTAAATGGGGAGCAGGGCGTGGATCAGTTCTGAAGAAATGTCCATGAACATGGACACAAAGCCCAGTGCCCAGACGCTGCGATGAATTTTGGCTCGTGAGGTGCTGGGCACGGGTGCTGGCGCAGAATTAGCGGTTTTCTTCATGGGCGTCGTAGACCATTTGGGCGTACTCATCCAGCCTTGCCTTGCACTCTTGCAGGCGCGCTTGTGCAACCTGTGCCAGGGGGGCACCATAGAAATCCAGTTTCTGGATTTTTTCGAACCAGTTTTCCAATTTTTTCAGATCGGTTTCTTCTTCATCCAGCTCGGCGTAGGTGAACTTCTGGATCGAAATTTCCTTGGCGATTTCGGCCTCGAAGTCCTTGCAACGGCCCAGCAGCTCTTGGTACTGCTCGTTGCGGTCATCGGTAAAACGGGCGATGACTTTGTCGGCCTGTGCCTTGTCTAGCGCAATGGTTTCCAGCAATACGCACTCACCTTCCATGGTGGCGATGTCGTTCTCCAGCACTTTCAGGCGGCGCACATGCTCGTCCGTTTTGGGCAGTACGCATACCCCGTTTTGCAGATACACCGCGCCCAGGGCTTTCAAGCGTCGCCACAGAGCCAGCCTTTTTGCACTGGGCTCGGAAGGAACCTTATAGGTCAGTAGCAACCAAGTTATTGAGGGCATGATTTCGATTAAAAAGTAACGGTCGTTTCATATTAATCGAACTTTATGACACTTGAAAGAAGGAGGGATAAAAAAAGAGGGGAGGAGCTAGGTATCAACAGACTGACCAACCGGCCGATAAATCGGCCGGTTCATGTATCCAAGTGTTTGGTCTTGTATCGCTGCTTGAACAGGTTTTTGCCTGTTTTTCCTGGGGTAGGAGAGTAGGTGTTTCCTTGGCTAAGCCGCATGTGCCGTGATTTCTGGCCTGTCCCCTCCTTGGGTTTGCTGATCAGCCGGTGCTGCATCCTTATTGTTTCTGCCGGCCAAACAAGCCAGGCTACGCTTTCCAAGCCTGGGAGCAGTGGCTACTATAAAAACACCTATCCACTTTGTTCAGTTTCTTGCACGACCGGTCTCAACCACATGCAGCGTGCAGACTTCAAACCCAGGTTTAGGTTAAGTGCTTGTCTTCGGACAAGCTCTTGTTGGTTATGGAGTCAGTGTGTTCGTTTCCGGTTGTCGCGTGATACAGCGCCGCGCTTTCGCGGTGGGAATCAATACGGAGGAATGCAATGAGTAAGCAGAAAGTTGTCAACCCAAGCCAAGGTCCAATCGATGTTGCCGCTATTCGGGCAGCAGCCAAGAAGTTCGTGGACGATGGGGCGGTGGCATCTGGCTATAAGGGCAATCGCGAAGAAATCATTCAGATGTTGAATGAGGCCCTGGCCACTGAGCTGGTCTGTGTGATGCGCTATAAGCGCCACTACTTCACCGCTACCGGCCTGAACAATGAACCCATCAAAGCCGAGTTTCTGGAGCACGCTCAGCAAGAAGCTGACCATGCAGACCGGATTGCCGAACGTATCGTGCAGTTGAATGGCGACCCGGATTTCAACCCTCAAAACCTGGTGCAGCGCAGTCATGCGGAATATGACGACAGCGGTGACATCAAATCCATGATTCGCGCTAATTTGATTGCCGAACGGATTGCTATCGAGTCCTATCGGCAGATGATTGAGCGTATTGGCGATACAGATCCGACCACGCGCCAGATGTTGGTCGAGATTATGGCGGTCGAGGAAGAACACGCAGACGATATGGGCGATTTGCTGGATCTATAAGTGGTGATGCCCTGATTAAAAACCCTGACTATGGTCAGGGTTTTTTTTGTGCCCGCGGCTAAAAGAGAGTAGAGTACGTTTCCACTACCTACCGGTCGGTAGGTTCGTGTATATCTTGTCTGAAGCATTGGCTTCGGATTGATCTCTAGGAGCTGTTCATCATGAATTGTGCTGTGTTTATCTTCCGTCGCTGGAGTGTTGCGTGAGTGGAGCTACCCGTTCTAGCGGATTAGGCTGGGCCCTGATTCTGTTGTTGGCCTTGTTGACGGCACTGGATGCCATGGCCATCGATATGTATTTACCGGGTATGCCCGCCATTGCTCAGGAGCTAGGCGCGTCGCCGGGCCGAATCCAGCAGACGCTGTCGATCTTTCTGGCGGGGCTGGCCATTGGGCAGGGGTTTTATGGGCCGCTCCTGGATCGCTACGGTCGGCGTCTGCCTCTGCTAATAGGGGTGGTTATTTTTGTGGTGGGATCGATCTTTGGCGCACTGGCCACCTCGGTCGAGGCCCTGTTGCTGGCTCGTTTTATTCAGGCGCTGGGTGCGGCTGCCGGCTTGGTGGCACCGCGGGCCATTGTGTCTGATTTATGTGACATGAAAGAATCGGCACGCATTTTTTCCTTGCTGATGCAGGTCATGATGATCGCGCCGATTGTGGCTCCCTTGCTGGGTAGCTATCTATTGATCCACGCAGACTGGCGTGCCATTTTCTGGATGCTGGCCGTTTTGGGTGCGATGGGTATGGTGTGGGGGCTGAAGGCTATTCCGGACTCCTTGCCGGTCACGCAGCGTGTGCCCTTGAACCCCGGCCACATTTTGCGTGCTTATGGACGCGAGTTGAGCAGTAAGGTCTTTATGGCCTACACCGGCTCGGGTGGCTTTGCGCTGGCTTCGTTGTTTGTGTACATCAGCGGTTCGGCCTTTGTCTTCACCCAGCATTTTGGGCTGACACCGGCTGTCTTTAGCTACGTGTTTGCAGGCAACTCGATTTCCCTGGTGATGGGGGGTTTCGTCAGCAATTATCTGTTGCGTGTTGGTATGCCCACCGCCCGGGTGCTGGTTCTAGGACTTGTTATCCATACGCTTTCGGCTCTGCTTCTGTATGTGGCTGTCCAGATTGGTGTGGCGAGCCTGCCCCTATATGCCACCATGGTGGCTATTGCAGTAGGTTCCTTGGGGATGGTGTTTGGTAACGTAACGGCGCTGACGATGAACGTGGCTGGCCCACAAGCCGGGACAGCGGCCGCCTTGATGGGCACCTTCCACTACCTGATATCTGCCTTGGTGGGTTATGTGGTCAGCCTGGCTTCGCCCGGTCCTCAGACCTTGCCCTTGGCCATTGGTGGCTGCGGATTGATAGCATTGCTGCTTTACTGGGCTGCTACTCGTTGCCGGACCGGCTCCAGGCTTGTGGACCAAGTAGCGTAGATAATGCGTGAGGGGTGAGCTTAGGCAGCATTTAGGCCACCTTTTTGAACTACAGTATCAGGTTGTTTTTCTGATTTTGAGCAGGCTGGATTTTGAGCAAAACGACTACTGAACGCTTGCAGGATGCTGCCTTGGCCCGCTTTGCGGTCCAGGGCTTTGATGCGACGACCATGAACGAGATTGCGGCTGATGTGGGGATCAAAAAACCCTCGGTCTACGCGCATTTTCGCAATAAAGATGAGCTCTTTATGAGCCTGATCCCTTTAATGATCGAGTCCGAGCTTGCCCATGCACGCAGCGTGTTCCAGGGAGGGGAGGCCATTCGCGCACAATTGCTGGCCTACTTCCACGGAATTCAGGAGCGCTTTGATGGCTCGCCTCAGGTCAGGTTCTGGATGCGCATCTTGTTTTCCCCACCTGTGCATTTGTATGAGCAGGTCATGCAGCCCATGCATATCTTCATGGACGATCTGGAAGATATCATCCGCCAGGCGGTGGGGAACTCGCCTTTAGCATTGGCCCCGCTAGAGGTGGAGACACAGGTGATTGCCTGTATGGCCATGATAGAGAGCCTGCAAAGCGAGTTGCTGTTTGGCGGCGCACGAAAGTATCGGCGTCGTCTGACTGCAATCTGGACGGTGTTTGAAGCAGCCTTGGCGCATCCTGACTGAGCAGGTTTTAGCCTGTTTGCGCGTCCTGGTAGGCCTTGGCGGCGTTGTGTACGTGCTGGGTAGCCAGCAGGTTGGCCAGATCACCGTTGCCCGCAACGACGGCATTCAGAATCTGGGAGTGATCTTCCCAATTCTGGCGGATACGCTGCAAATTGCTGGGGGCAAACAAGAGCGCCGTGCGATCGCGTAAGGAACGCATCAATTCGGTCAGTACGATATTGCCCGACATGGTGGCTAGGGTTTCATGAAATTGTCGGTTCAGGGACTTGAGCAACTCCAGGTTGCCGACATCCATCGCCTCATGGCCTTGGCTCAAAATGGTCTGCAGCTTCTCGATATTGGCCGGGTCGCGGCGTTGGGCGGCCAGTTTGGCATTCAGCCCTTCAAGCGTGGCGCGTACTTCGGCCATGTTGTAGGCAATCTCCGCCGATAGCACCGCTACGGAGGCCCCACGTCGTGGCTCGATGGTGACCAGGCCTTCGGATGCCAGTTCGCGTAGGGCTTCACGCACCGGAATACGTGAAACGCCTAGCTCGGTGGCCAACTTGCCTTCTACCAGCCGGTCGCCCGGATGAAACTCCCCGCTCAGGATGCGTTCGCGCAATTGGTCGCGGATAACCGCAAACAGGGACGCGTGCTGGTCACCCAGACGACGGCTGTCTGCGCTGGCAAAGTTACTGGGAAGGCTGAAACTGGGGATATTCATGGTGCGACCTGTGCAATCAGGCAAAAGGGCCAGACGCGATTATACGGCTTAGGCGCGTTTTTCTGAATATGGTATACAGTTCGGAGCCTAAGCATTCATGCCCACAGCGTACGAACGATCAAGGTCAGGGCGCTGATTGAACAGATACCCAGCAGTAGCCGACGCATCAGCGGCAAGCTGACTTTATGCCGAAGTTGCCCCGACAGGGCGAACCCTAGCAGCATGAACGGGTAGAGCACAACGCTGAGCATGGCTTGTTGCACGGTGAACAGGCCAGCCAGAATCAATAACAATAAGGACAGGCTTGCACCTAAAAACAGAATCAGACCCAAGGAAGCGCGTAGCTGTGCGGGTGCCAAATTCTGCATTGCAATGGCCAGGGCCGGTGCGCCTACTGAGGTTAATGTGCCCATGATGCCGGAGGCCACTCCAGCCAGACTCATATTGCCTCGGGTGGGCAGGATACGCAGGCCCCAGGCGCTGAGCGCAACTGCCGCCAAAATAGCGCAAGCAAAGCCCAGATTGATAGCCTCTATGGGGAGTTGCGTCATGGCCAGCACGGCGATGACTGAACCTGCGGCGCGTCCTCCCAAGGCACAGACAACGACACCGGGCACGATGGCTTGCCGCTCTCGCAGTGCAGCCAGTAAAGAGACGCTTCCGCCTAAGGCCAGCAACGGGCCCGGCACAAGCTGAGGAAACACCAAGGCGGCAATCGGCGCTACCAGCATCGCAAAACCAATCCCCCCGACTCCTTGTAGGAAGGCTGCCAGAACTACCAGGCAGGCCATCAGCAGCCAGGAGAGCGGGTCGACCAGATCAAGCAGAGCTGCCATGAGTTTTCCTTTTTATTTGCATAAGGTATTCAATCAAATTGATTCAGGCCTTAAGTTCTTAGAGTTTTCCCCAGTTTTTGGTATTTTTATCTAATTGAACGCCCAAATTGAAGATAGTATACCGTTTGCAGTGGTGCACGATATTTAGAAAAAAGAGAACGGAGGGGGATTCATGCAAAGCGATGTAGTGCTCAGTGCAGCGCACTGGGCTTATTTGATCAGTGTCTTGGTCATCATTATTACGATGATGTTTCGGGCCAACGTGGTGGTGCCGTCTGTCATTGGCACACTGGCGGTTGTCACCGCTATGACGGGCAGCCCTATTCAGGGTTTCATCAGCATTTTTTCGGCCAGCTTTGTGGCGGCCCAGGAGCTGTTCAATATTTTCTTGGTCATCACCTTCATGACTGCGCTGCTTAACTCTTTAAAGCGGCTGGAAGCGGACGTGAAAATGGTGGCTCCTTTTCGCAAGGTGATGGTCAACAGCACCTCGTCTTTTCTGATGATTGCGGCGGCCACGTACTTTATTTCTCTGTTCTTCTGGCCCACTCCCGCTGTACCGCTGGTGTCGGCCATTCTGTTACCTGCGGCTATTGCGGCGGGTTTGCCGCCCTTGGTCGGCGCCATGGTGATTGCTATTTGTGGTCAAGGCATGGCCTTGTCTTCCGATTACATCATTGGGGTGGCACCCGGCATCAGCGCCAAGGCGGCAGGTGTCGGTGCGGATGTGGCGATATTGGCCGACCGGGCGCTGGTGCTTTCCTGGATTACGGGAGCGGTGGCCTTGACCCTGGCCTTCTTGATGATGCGGCGTCATTTCAAGCCAGCGGACAGCCGCTTGCTGGATGAGTGGATGCGGCGCGCACCGGACAGCACGCTGGATGATGTTGAATCGCAAGGGACGTATGACAAGGCGGAGATTGCTCGCGGTACAGCGGGTAATGAACACACCGCCCATTCTGGTCTGAGTGCCAAGGAAGAGCGCTATTCGCGCATCCTGGCTTTCATTACGCCACTGGCGTTTCTGGCCGTCATTGGCATCATGGTGTTACCGCGTTTTATCCCCTCTTTGCCGGTGCTGCGTGGCGGAGATGCGGCAGGGCTGGTCGGTGGGGTGGCCTTTATGCTGATGATGGTGGCTACCTGTATGGCTGAAGGGCCACGTCGCATGCTGGACACCTGCCCGGACCATATGACAGACGGTTTTGTGTTTGCTTTTCGTGCGATGGGGTCGGTGCTGCCGATTGCCGGTTTCTTCTTTCTGGGGGCCAGCGAAGCGACCTCTGCCATCCTGGGCACACCGCTGGATAAAACGCCCAGCCTGTTGTTCGAGCTGATTTCTGCAGGCCAGCACCTCATTCCGGACAACCATTTTCTGGTGGCTTTTGGCGTGCTGTTGGTGGGGGTGATATCGGGGATTGATGGCTCCGGCTTTTCGGGGCTGCCTTTGACGGGGACGCTGGCTTCCGCTTTGAGCCCGGTCTCTGGTCTGGAAATTGAAACCTTGGCGGCAGTCGGGCAGATTGGTGCAATTTGGACGGGGGGCGGCACCTTGATCGCCTGGTCGTCGTTGATTGCGGTGGCGGGGTTTGCGCGGGTGCATATTCTGGATCTGGTGCGAGCGCTGACAGTCCCAGTGCTGGCGGGCATGGGGATATCGACCATCTGCGCCGTACTGGTGTTTGGTTAAGCCCATGAGTACGACTGCTTATACGGCCGGGGAAAAACAGGGGCTGGGCGCGCATTGGGCCGTCGCCGCGGGCCATCCCCTGGCAGTACGCGCTGCACAAAGCATGCTGGCACTCAATGGTAGTGCTGTGGATGCTGCTATTGCTGCGGATGCGGTCATGGGCGTGGTCGAGCCTATGGCGACGGGCATAGGAGGGGATCTGCTAGCCATGATTGCGCCACCTGATAGCAGGCCCTTGGCGTACAACGGCAGCGGTGCCGCTCCAATGAGTTTGACTGCAGCACAGGTTCAGGAACTGCCGGGCGCGCGGATTCCAGAGCGTCATATCTTGTCCATTACGACGCCGGGCTTGGTGCGGGGTTGGTGGGATGTACATCAGCGCTATGGCCGACTGGAATGGGCCCGCTTGTTTCAGCCCGCTATTGAGGCGGCACGAGAAGGGTTTAAGGTCGCCACAGTGGCAGCGCGCGAATGGCATATTTTTGATTTCGTGCTGCATCGAGATCCGGTTTGTGCTGCCTTGTATCGGGCAGCGAACCCACCGACGGCCGGAGAGCGCTACGCCAACCCCGAGTTGGCTGCTGTCTTGCAGGAAATAGCCGAGCAGGGGCCCGATGCTTTTTATTTGGGTCGGCCTGCGCAGCAAGCGGAACAGGCAATGGCGCAAGCGCAAGGGCTTTTGTGTGCTGAAGACTTTCGTCGACACCAGGGTTTTTTCTGTGAACCGGTCAGCGCCACGCTGGGGGAGTTTAGCTTGTTTGAATGCCCGCCCAATACGCATGGAGTAGCTGTTCTGGAGGCCGTGCAAGCGGCCTGGAGTCGTCCTGTGGACGAATGCGAGGCTGAGCTGGCCTTGGTGCAGGCCACGGAAACCGCTATGTCCAATGCCGCCAGGGTGGTCTGTGATCCAGCGGGTAATACGGTTTGCACGGTGGTGGTGGATAGCGATGGGCTGGCCGTCACTTTTATGTCCAGTATTTTCAAGCGTTTTGGCTCCGGCTACGCCGTGCCGGGCTGCGGCTTTGTGCTGCAAAACCGGGGTTTTGGGTTTTCGGAGTTGGGGCACATTAATGGCCCCGGGCCGGGCAGACGCCCTTATCACACCGTTGTGCCGTCTCTGGCCTTGCGGGCTGGTCAATTTCATATGGGCTTGGGCGTGGTGGGTGGCTTGATGCAGCCACAGGGCCAAATTCAGATCTGGACGCGTGTCTTGCGCGACGGTTGGCCTTTGGAGCAAGCGCTTTACGCTGCTCGATGGCGGCTGGAAGGTTCAGGCCGCTTGGCACTGGAAGAGGGGTTTGATCCCGGCTGCGCGAATTTCTTGCGCGAAAACGGTTATGCATCGCCCGACAAAGGCGTTGGTGAACTGGCTGGGCGCAGCGATTTTGGGGGTGCGCAAGCGGTCGAGCGCCTGGCAGATGGCCGTTTGAAGGCGGTTTCTGATCCGCGCAAGGATGGCTGCGTGGCGTTGGCCTAATAAGTTGGCAGGGTTATTCCCTACTTTCTAAAATAGTAGACGGTATACAATATACTTAAATAATCCAAACTTCATCTTTCGTCGGCTGCAGTAAAAGCGCCGACTTTCAATAAGGAAACAGTCATGGAAAAACTGCTGAATCGCGATGAATTTCGCGCTGCGCTGGAAACGGCCATTAAAGGTAAAAGTGCTAACACCTCTCCCTTCAGCATTGCTTGGGCCACTGGCAAATTGAGCCGCGAGCATTTGGCGCGCTGGGCAGAGAACCACTATCACTATGTGGGCCCCTTTGCGGACTATCTGGGATACCTGTATGCGCGTACTCCAGCTGAATATGTCGAAGCCAAAGACTTTTTGCTGGCCAATATGTACGAAGAAGAAATCGGTGGCGACCGTCATACCGATTTGCTGATCCGCTTCGGTGAAGCCTGCGGCACGACACGGGCACGGATTGAGAATCCCGACAATATGAATGCCACTACCCGAGCCTTGCAGGCCTGGTGTTATGCCATTGCTATGCGCGAAGACCCGGTTGTCGCTGTGGCTGGCCTGGTGGTGGGATTGGAGTCGCAAGTGCCGTCTATTTATCGCAAACAGACACCGACCTTACGTGAGAAATACGGTTTCACCGATGAAGAGGTCGAGTTCTTTGATCTGCACATTGTGTCTGACGAAATTCACGGTGAGCGCGGCTACCAGATTGTGCTTGAGCACGCCAACACCATCGAACTGCAGCAGCGTTGCCTTCGCATCTGCGAAATTGGTGCCGAGATGCGTCTACTGTATACCACTGCGCTGTACACCGATTACGTTCAGAACGAGATCAGTCTGCAAGAGCTGCAGTTGGAAGCAGCCTGAGCCAATCAGCCGGGCGGGCGCATGGGCGGCCCGCCGACTTAGAACAAGGATGTACAGCGGTGGACAATCTCAAGGACGTTGTTTTCGACAATTACATTGATGGGCAGTGGCTGCCCAGCCAGAGTGGACGCACGCAAGCCAATCTGAATCCAGCTGATCGGGACGATGTGGTGGGAGCTTTTCCCCTGTCCACAGCAGAGGATGCGCAAGCGGCTGTTGCGGCGGCTCAGGCGGCATTTGCCGGGTGGCGGGCGACACCTATTTCGGCTCGGGCACGTATCTTGAATGCGGCAGCCAACTGGCTGGATAGCAATGTGGAGCGCATTGCTCAGGGTCTGACTCGGGAGGAAGGCAAAACACTGGCGCAAAGCAAGATGGAAGTTGGGCGTTCGGCCCAGACACTGCGTTTTTATGCGGTGGAAGGCCAGACATACAGTGGTGAGACATTCCCGCAGGATGATGCGCAGCAATTGGTCTACACCCAGCGCGAACCCTTGGGTGTGGTATCCGTGATTGCCCCTTGGAATTTTCCCATCTCTATTCCGGCGCGCAAAATTGCGCCCGCGCTGATTACCGGCAATACCGTCGTCTTCAAGCCTTCTTCGGATACGCCTTTGACGGGCTACTACCTGTGTGAAGCCTTTGCGCAAGCGGGCATTCCAGCGGGTGTGCTCAATCTGGTACATGGGCGAGCTGGAGAAGTGGGGCCGACACTGGTACAGGCTCCCCAGGTGCGGGCTATCTCGTTTACCGGCTCGACAAAAGCGGGTGAAGACATCTGCCGTCAAGCGCGCATGAGCACCCGCACCCAGATGGAGTTGGGCGGCAAGAATCCCTTGATCGTGATGGAAGACGCTGATCTGGATCTGGCGGTCAAACTGGTGGTGCAAGGCGGGTTTTCATTGAGTGGGCAAGCGTGCACCGGTACCAGCCGTGTGTTGGTACATCGTCAGGTGAAGGAAGCGTTCACGACTCGACTGGTGGAAAAGGTACGTGCCTTGAGCGTGGGTAACGGGCTAAGCAGCAACCCAGATCTGGGGCCTATTGCGACCGAAAGACAATTGGAAAGCATCCTGAGCTATGTCGCCATAGGTAAACAGGAAGCCACTCATCTGCTGGGCGGCGAACGCCTGACAGAGGGCGAGTATGCCCGCGGTCTGTTCATGCGCCCGGCCTTGTTTACCGATGTGACTCAAAAGATGCGTATTGCCCGTGAAGAGATCTTCGGCCCGGTGATTGCGCTGCTGGAGTTTGATTCTTACGAGCAGGCTCTGGCCATGGCCAATGACACCGAATACGGCTTGTCCGCGGCCATCGTGACTCGCAGTGCCGAGTATGCGCATCGCTTTGCCAATGATATTGAGGCGGGCACGGTCAAGATCAATCGCACCACAACCGGCAATTTGATCAACGCACCCTTTGGTGGGCTGAAACAGTCCAGCACCTCTACGTTCCGTGAATCTGGCCGGGCTGGTTTGGAGTTCTACACCCAGATCAAGACCGTGTATCGCGGCATCTGAATTTTACTAACTCGAAATATTGAGAAAAATGATGAAAAAAATCCTACGTCTCGAACAGCGCGAAGCGCGCTTGATGGTCGACGCGGCGATTGCCAAATCCAAAGAAATCGGTGTGCTGGAGACCGTGTGTGTGGTGGACGAGGGGGGCTACCCCATCGTGCTCGAACGCATGGATGGGGCGCGTATAACAGGCGCTCAGATTGCCTGGAACAAGGCGTTTACCGCCGCTGGCCATAAGCGCTCTACCCACCTGTTCACCAAAGCCCCTAATGGGCCAGCCTTGCCGGGCAATGAGGCTTTTGGGATTCAGCTGAGTTTTGAAGGACGCTTTGCAGCCTTTGTTGGCGGCTATCCCATTGTGGTCAATGGCGAAGTGATTGGCGGCATTGGTCTGAGTGGGGGTAATGGAGAGCAAGACACGGCAGCGGGCGTAGCCGGTTTGCAGGCGCTGGCCGATGCCTTGAAAGACGAGGGTCTGGACGTGCTGGTTCAGGCAGATATCAAGAAATAGTGGCATCAGGAGGACAGGTCATGGCCCATCGTGTCGATATCCGGGAAACCGGCGAGCAGTTCTGGGTAGAGCCGCAAGAGACTATTTTGCAGGCGGCCCAGCGGCAAGGAGTGCGTATTCACAGCGACTGCGAGTTTGGCGGTTGCGGCACGTGCCGCATTCAAGTTACTCGTGGGAAGGTCTGCTATGAGGATGACTGCCTGCCCATGAGCATTGCCGATGAAGAGCACGAGCAGGGCCATGCCGCCGCCTGCCAGGCCAGATTGGATGCAGATATTGAAATCAGTCTGGCGAATCATCAGGATGTGTTGCCCGAGACCCAGCAAGTTAGCGCAAGCGTGCTAAGCGTGCAGCAGGCCTGCCAGGGCATCTGGCGTTTGAAGCTGCAACTACCTGCGCAAGTGGAAGTACGGTTCCGCCCTGGCCAGTACCTGAATATCTTGTTTGAGGACGGACGGGCACGCAGTTTTTCCATGGCCAATGCCGATGCCCGCCATGGGCAAATCGAGCTACATGTGCGGGAAGTGGAAGGGGGGCGTTTCACCCAACATTGTTTGCCTAATTTGCAGCTTGGCGATGCGTTGCAACTGGAGCTGCCATTAGGCGTGTTTTATTGGCACGAACGTGATTGGCGGCCCATGGTGATGGTAGCAACAGGCACCGGCATTGCGCCTATCAAAGCCATTTTGGAGTCCTTGCTGGACAAGGATGATTGTCCGCCCGTCAGCTTGTACTGGGGCATGAACCGACCCGAAGATTTGTATCTGGCTCAAGAAATTGAGTCCTGGTCGGATCGTTTATGCGAATTCCGCTTCGTCCCTGTGCTGTCACACGCGGATGAGGCTTGGCAGGGGGCAAGAGGCTATGTCCAGCAGCAGGTTTGCCTGGACGAGCCGGACTTGTCCGAGCATGCCATTTACCTGTGTGGCTCGCCCGTGATGATCGAGCAGGCTTCCAGCCTTTTCAAAGAGTATGGGGCTGATGAGCGATTCATCTATGCCGACGCATTCAATTTTCAGTCCGATAACCGCCCTGTCGAGCCTTCTGTGGCTTAGGCACGGTGGGGGAGTTGATCGTGCGCAGTATCGTGATCGCTTTTCTTGCAGACACCAAACAGTTCGCTCAGTGAAGGCAGGTTGATCAGTGGAATACGACGGCGCAGATGCTTGCGCTGAGCCAAGTGGGGCAGCAACTGCTCGCCGACGGGACGCTGCAGATAGCGAAGTTCGACGGGGGTTTTCATAATGATCTCATTGGTTTGGTTGAATTGAATTAAGTATACCGCAATAGGGGTTTCTACTCAAATTGGCGGAAAGTAGTGTCTAAAAACAGGAAAAATCGTTGTTTGTGGAACGCGATTTTTGAATAGGTATACCGTTCTTGGTTTTTCAGGCGGTCAGGGCTCGCAATCCGGTCGCATTATTGGCAGCAAGCAGGAGGTCTTATGCCAACCATTACTTTTCATAAAAACGGCCAGACTCATGTGGGCGAAGTGCAAGAGAACACTAATTTGGTGGTCAGGGCGGGCATCAAACAGTTCCCCTTTCCCCACTTGACCTACGGTTGTGGCATGGGCAAGTGTGCCAAGTGTGCCTGCCGCGTTCTGGAGGGGGCTGAACATCTGCCTGCGGCCAACTGGAAAGAGAAAAAACAGTTGGGCGAGCGGCTGGATCAGGGCTGGCGACTGACGTGTCAGTTGTGGATCAATCAGGACATCGTTCTGGAGCAAGTTGAAACACAGGAGGTGCAGTGATGTATGTGGTGCTGACCAGCAAGCCGGGTGAATACCGTACAGAGCCGGGTGTGGGCGTGGAGGTGGTCGCGGCCTATGAGTACTATTTTCACGGTCGCTTCAAGGCGGTGTTTGCCATTGCCCGTATTCAGGAAAAGTCGCGCGTGCGCATCGTGGAAGAAACACCGAATGGCACGACCAACGATATTCCTACTCGGCAGATGGAGAAGTTTGCGACACCCGAGCAAGCTTACGAGGAGCTGGCTGGCCTGACGCGTTTTGGCACGCAACAAGCCGAGCTGCGCGAGTGTGCAAGGCCCGATACGACGGCAAAAGCCCAGGCTTTTGCACAGCAGCAATCCTGAGGTAGCAGAATATGGTTCAGATTACATTTGCTTCAAATAACGACTTAGTGGTCTCCGCCGCCGAAAACAGCAACTTGTTGCGCGTTTCCATACGAGAGCGTGGCGGAATCCCTTTCAAATGCGGTGGTGGCCTCTGCGGGACGTGCAAATGCCGGATTACGGCTGGCCTGGACAATACGGATGACGTTAAAGCCAAGGAACACAAACACCTGTCCGAACAGGATCTGGAGCAGGGTTTTCGCATGGCGTGCCAGACGTTTGTGCGTGGTGATGTCACGGTGACCTGGTAAAGGGGAGTGCGTATGCTGCATTTTACGGATCAGCAGTTACACGGGTTGCTCGATGCGCCCGCCGTCCAGGATGTGTTGCAGGAGGCTTTTGTCGAGTTTGGGCGCGGGCAGGCAGCTCAGCAACGTCGTGTGCGTACGGAAGCGGAAGGGATTCGCCTGTCTACGCTGGGAGCGGTAATACCGGGCCAGCAGGTGGCCGGGGCAAAAATTTACACGACTGTATCGGGCGCCTTCAGTTTCGTGATTGTGCTGTTTGATGCGCTCAATGGGCAGGCTTTGGCTACTTTTGATGCCGGTGCTATTACGCAGTGGCGTACGGCGGCTTGTTCAGTTTTGGCAGCGCGATACGGTGCTAACCCACAATCCCAGACCTTGGGTGTGCTGGGGCTGGGGGCTCAAGGGACAGCGCATGCGCGTCAGTTTTGTCAGGCCTTTGATTTGCGCCGAGTATTGGTCTGGAGTCCGAATGTGGACAAGGAGCGTTGCCGTCAACTGGAGCTGGACTGTGGTGTGCCGGTGCGAGCTGCTCGCCCTGATGAAATCGCAGCACAGGCGGATATCCTGGTCACGGCCAGTCGTAGTCGCGACCCATTGTTTGATGGGCATACCTTGAAACCAGGCTGTTTTGTGGCGGCCGTCGGCTCCAGCCTGCCTGCTGCGCGTGAACTGGATGATGCCTGTCTGCAGCGTGCCAGCAAAATTGTGGTGGAGTGGAGTGAGCAAACTCTGTCTGAGGCAGGGGACTTGATCCTGGCGGCACCAGAATGCCGTATTCAAGATAAGTTGTGTGAGCTAAGCGATTGGTTGCAATTGAGCCGCGGCCAGGGCTACGACTCACAAGGGATTTGCGTGTATAAATCAGTGGGTGTGGCGATTGAGGATATCGCCGTGGCGGGTTTGGCGTATCGCCGTTTCCGACTGGGGCAGACCGCCCAGGAGGCGCAGGCCACATACTGAAAAACGAAAATAATTCAAAAATGTTGGGGGTAGGCAATGGGAATGGCAGGCTTTTCTTCTTTAGGCGAATTCAAGCAGGCGCTGACCCGGGACTACAACCGCATTAACAGCAGTATCTTTGCATCAGGCGTGGTGACGCTGAAGATTGATGTGCTTGAGGACAGGATCAGCATGTTGGCGGTGCATAAACGCCAGCCCGCATTGCAGACCCTGAGTCGCGAGAATGCGCATATTGCGGACCTGGCTGATCTGTACCTGATCAAGGCGTTCAAGAAGGAGATGAAGCAGATTTTGGTGGAAGAGTATGGGCTGGATGTGGTGGCGGTCTTCAAGGATTACGATGCCGTTGCACAGCTTTCATCCACCATGGTGTTGTTGAAAAAAGAGGTGTGAATGCAGTGACGCCGGTGTAGACCGCCGCCCTGAATTCCCTATCGATAAAAAAAGCTGACTGGTAGACAGTCTTGTTGTCCTTCCGGCTGGAACGGGATGCGCGATGCGTATCCGTGTTTGCCAGCGCATCCAGGCCATGACCGGTGTGGATACGGAGGTTGCCGACAGGAAGTGCTTGCATACCGCCGGCCTCAGGCTCTGGGATTCCCCAGGGTTTGAGGCCGGCTTTTTATTTGGAGACAAAATCATGGCCTATGTAGCCGATTTGCTGGATGCATTGAATGTTATTACGGGGGGACGCATGGTGTCCTGTATGGATGAGGTCAAGTGCGGCCAACATCCATTCGTTATCTGGAAATCCTCGGGAATCTACGGCAAGCAGGTGCTTGAAATCCCAGGTTTGATTCATGGTGATGCCAACAAGGAGATACGAAAGGTCGCTGTGTGCATGACTATGACGGAGCTGAGCATTGAGCTGGCCGGTGCCACGGGCGTGGATGCCATTGTTGCGCATCACCCGATTGCCGATGCGGCCAGTTGTGGTGGCGTGACCCTGAAAGACTATCTGGATCTGTATGGAGTGGCCGCTCTAGAGTGTCATGAGGCTTTTCATGGCCTGCACCCGGGCATTGCGTACTTGCATGGTCATAAAGTGGGTAAAAGCGACATTGCGTATGGGGGAATCCATGGCAATGTCATGTTCGTGGGCGAGCCCTTAGAGGGGGTGAACACACTGGGCGACATGCTGGATCGGCTGGATGGTTTTATGGGCTTGGATCTGGAAGATCAGGTCTTGCAGGCCGAGCGACGCATCAAAGGCAATGAAGGCATTCAAGAAACCAGTACTTTGACGCGTGGCGCTATTCGTCTGGGCGAGCGTAGCAGTCGGGTTGGCCGCATCCTGCACATTTTCCCGCATACGGGATTCAGTCCCGATCACCTGCGTCAGGCCGTGGCCGAGAATCCGGGTGTGGACACGGTGCTGGCATCCATCAGCCGTGTCTATGAAGGCCATGCATTGATTGAATGCGCGCGTGAGATGGGTCTGAACTTCCTGGTTGGTAATAGCCACGTTCTGGAGATACTGGAGAACGGCTTGCCGCTGGCCTATGCCTTAAGTGCCTTGCTTGATGGTGTGGAAGTGGTGATGTTCCGCGATCGGGTAACGTCCACGCCCGTGCATCAGGTGGGAGGGGCTCGCTTGCGGGAATACGCACAGCATTTTTCCACCGCGCATCTGATGGGCAAGAATGTGCTCAGCTTCCAGTAGGTCCTGTTCCCACAACGGAGAGAGACATGGATAACAAAACAATAGAAATCGACAAAGTAGTGCATTCCCCACCCGCAGGCCGCCGTCCTTTGGAGCGTATTGAAGTAGTGGGCCTGAGCTTGCTGGCTCTGGCCATGTTGACGCTATTCTTTTTTCCCGCCACCTTGTCGGGCGCTTTTGACACTGTCCTGAACAAGGTCAAACCGGTTGTTGTGGATGTGTTTTTGACCGGTCAAGTGGGGGTGGCGGTCATTATCAGCGTCATTATTGGTCGCTTGCTGGAGCGTTTAGGTTTTACCGACGCCATGATGCGAGTCTTCATGCCGGCCATGCGGGCTATTGGAGTCAATCCAGCGGTCATTATTCCCAGCGTATACAACATTTTTGGCGATATTAATGCGGCAGGCCGTATCGCCGGGCCCTTGTTGCGTCAGGCCGGGGCCACTAAGGATGAGCAGAAAATTGCAGTGGCCACCATGGTGCAGTCGCAGCAGTCTTTTTCCACCTTTATGCTGGGCATGATGGCTCTGACGTTTGCCGGAGTGAACGTTTTTGCGGTTGTGCTGATCGCGATTTTTGGGCCTTTGCTGCTGTCGCCCTGGCTGTTATCGCGTCTGGTGTATCGCAATGTGCGCTCGGTGGATTTGTTGGCGGCTCCCCGCTTCACACCCAATATCGATTTTGCGCCCATGTTGTTCAAGGCGGCGCGCGAAGGGGTGGAGTTGCTATTGCTGATTCTGATTCCAGCCGTCGCTCTGGTGTTTTGTGTGATTGGTCTGCTGGAACATATTGGCCTTTGGCTACCCATCAGTGCGGTGCTGGAGCGTGGCTTGCTGGCGCTGAATATTCATCCGGAGACAGGTCTGCTGGCGATCCTGGTTAGCCCCACCTTGGCGATGGGCAAGTTGCAAGCGATGGCCTCAACCCTGGACCCTTCACTGGTCGTGGGCTCATTCGTCTTGGCCTCTTCGGGCTTGCCCTTGTCGGCGGTGTTCGGACAGATTCCTGTGGTCTGGGCCGAGTGCTCGGATCTGAACGAGAAAGAAGTCATGACGGCGGCCGTCTTGGGCATTGTGATGCGTCTTTTGACCGCTGTTGTGTTGGCTGTTTTTCTGACCCCTCTGATTATTTGAGTTCCTGTTTGTAGCACCCCCCTTTGGGAGCGTCTTTTATGGCGCTCTTTTTTTTGCCTGCTATCAGCTTGACGCTCTGCCGTCATTTGGCTGTACGGAACCTGCCGCAGACCGCTGCCATCTTACTGCCATAAATCTGTAACAGGGCTGAAAGAACACTTGTTTAACCTGAGCCTGTCGTAGTCTTTTTAAGGCAGAGCACTTCGGTGGCTCTGGTTCTTTAAGTTGATACTTTTTTCTGTCCGGCAGCCTGTGCTGCGGCCCATTACGCTTATTGATATTTTGCCTTTGTGCCCGGTGCGTAGCCGTGCCGCAAAGCAGGATGCCGGGTGTGGCTTGGCGATGTGGCCTGAATGCCTTATGGGGGACGGAGTATGAACCAGACCCTGGTGACGGTGTTAAGCGGCTATGGGGCCAAAGCGCCTGCCGCCATTTTGGTGCAGGCATGTGGCTTGCGATTGTTGTTGGATGCCGGTGGGCCTCTCTATCCTGGTCAGGTGTGTGACTGGTATCAAGGTTTGGATGTAGATGCCGTCTTGGTCACGCATGATCATCAGGACCATATCGGCTCTTTGTCCAAGTTGCCGGACCATATTCCTATCTATGCCACGGCCTCTACGGCGCGTAGCTTGCCCGCTGGGCGAATCTGGCGCGAACTTCCTACCCGTGGCACCACCTACATTGGTGATATTGCTGTGCGTACCGGCTTGTCTGGCCATGCGCTGGGCGGTGTTTGGTTGCATCTGGATGTGGGAGGGGGGCTGTTCTATAGCGGGGATTTTTCCTGCGAATCCCTGCTGTTCCCCTTTGACTTACCGCCTCCGGCCTATCTTGCCTTGCTGGACGCCTCGTATGGCCTGTATGACCAGTCCCATCATGTGGCCTGGAGCATTCTGGAGTCGTTGCTGGAGTCTCATCCCGCCTTATTGCCTGTGCCCCCATCCGGTCGAGCCGTGGAGATTGCGTTTTGGCGGCAACAACAAGGGTTTGAGGACTGGAGCATGGATGCGGCCTGCTACGAAAATCTGACCCGCATGATCAGCCAGAGCAGTGATTTGCTATTGCCGGGTGTGCAGCCGGCCCTGCGCGAATTGATGCCACGTGCCACTGCTTTTGATCCGCAGGCGCACCTGCTATTGGCGGGCGAGCCAGATGGCTGTCAGGGCAAGGCTGGGGAGTTGATTCGGGACCATCAAGCATGGGCTTCAGACCCCAACAATCCTAGCGACCGCTTATTGATTCATACCGGCTATGTGGCTCCGCATGCGCCGCGTGGCACCCATACCTTGTGTTGGAATGTGCATCCACGTTTGACGGATCTGCGCTGGCTGGTGGATATCGTGCAGCCCCGTTATTGCATGCCCTTGTTTACGCAAATGCACGACTTGCCAACGTGGCGCAATGTGATGGGGCCAGCCTTGAGCCTGGAAGGCCACTGGGAACTTCCAGCGACCTCCGTTGGCGTTGTTTAGGCGGTGTAGCGTTCCAGCAAAGCCTCGCGGCGTGCGGGGCTAAGCTTCAAGGTGTTTTGGAAAAAACTTTCCAGATCGCCGTGTTCCTCGTCAATGGTCTTGAAGGCCGTTTCCAGAAACTCGGGCTGAACGCCCCAGAGAACATTCAGCACTTCGTCGCTGATGCCACGGTTATCAGGCAGATCAGGGCGGCGGAAAAATTGATTGGTTAGCAGATAGTCATGCATGACATCGTCGGGATGTACTCCGGCGGCGCGGTGCAGCAAGGCCACCGCAAAACCGGTGCGATCTTTGCCTGCGGTGCAGTGCATGACCACAGGAGTATCGGCTTCAAGCAACTGATCAAAGACTCGCGCAAAGGTGGCGGCATGTCCGGTGACGAACTCGGTGTAGGTCTTGTTCATGGTGCCGCGCGCGGCCTGCATATCCATCTGGCCCTTGGCGACCATTGCCAGAAAATCTGGCAGGACAGTAGGTTCTACCGTCAGTGCGTGGCTGGTCAAAAAGCTGTACTGGTAGGGCGAGCGCTTGCGCTCGTGTGCGCCGCGAAAATCCAGTGAACGGGCAATGCCCAACTCTTGCAAGGTGTTCAGATCCTGGCCGCTAAGATCCGCCAGATGGTCCGAGCGGTAAACACGGCCTTTACGAAATGAGCCGGAGTGTGTGGCATAGCCGCCAATATCGCGGAAATTGCTGGCCCCTTCTAGGGGGCAGGATACGGGGATAGGCAGCGACGACACAGACACGGCAGACTCCTGTTGAAACGGTGAAAGTCCCATGTTAACGGTCTTGGCCACGATCTGCATATGACAATGCGGTGACACTCGGGGAATCCACGCCGGACAAAACTGCCACGAATGCCCGAGGCGGGTCCTATATAGCGAAAAGCCATGTATATTCATTGCTGGCAAGGCCCAAGCAGGCAAAATGGCACACTGCGTTTATGTCTTTGAAGCCCTGGTTTCAGCAAGATGTGAACAGACAAGGCGGTGATCGCTCGTTCTTGGTTGCTTGCACCAACTAGACAAAAACAGGTGCTGCGCCGAGCCGGGGGGGACAAGTCTGATGACACATTCACGCATCGCTCGCGTGACCATGTGCTGCAAAAACATCCCCAATATATTGGCTAAAGTAGGCCCAAGGTATAAGGTCAATGCTTATCCGAATAGTCCGTTGATCAGACCGGGCGGCCCACAACCGTAATTTTTCAAGGAACAAGCATGTTTGAGCATTTGCAGGCCTATGGTGGCGATCCGATTTTCCGTTTGAACGAGGCGTTTCACGCCGATCCACGTGATCGCAAGGTCAACCTGACCATTGGTCTGTATTACGACGAGCAAGGCCGTTTGCCTTTGCTGGATGTAGCTCGCCGCGCTGAAGATCAATGGGCGGCCAAGGGTCAGCCACGAGGCTACCTGCCTATCGAAGGTCTGGCTTCCTACCGTAGCGCCGTGCAAAAACTGATTTTTGGTGCGGATAGCAAAGTGCTGGAAGAAGGCCGTGTGGCCACTATCCAGACATTGGGTGGTTCGGGCGCATTGAAAGTGGGTGGCGACTTCCTGCATGAAGCCTACCCCAATAGTGAAATGTGGATCAGCGATCCTGCCTGGGACAACCACCACTCCATTTTCCGTGGATCGGGCATCCCTACCCACACTTATCGCTATTACGATCCCGCCACTCGTGGTCTGGATTTCACCGGCCTGATGGAAGACATTTCCGTTCTGCCCGAGCACAGCATTGTGCTGCTGCACCCCTGCTGTCATAACCCCACGGGGGCTGACCTGAGCGATGAGCAGTGGCTGAAACTGATCCCCGTCCTGCAACAGCGCAAACTGATTCCGTTCCTGGACATGGCCTACCAAGGTTTTGGTCGCAGCCTGGATGAGGATGCTTTCGCTGTGCGCGCCATGGTGGATGCGGGCCTGACGTTCTTGTTGGCCAACTCCTTCTCCAAGAATTTCTCGTACTACTCCGAGCGCTGTGGTGGCTTGTCGGTGGTGTGCAAGAACGCAGATGAAGCAGACCGCGTATTGGGCCAACTGAAAGCCGTGGTGCGCCGCATTTACTCCAACCCGCCTTCGCACGGTGGTCAGGCGATTGCCACTATCTTGTCGGATGCAGACTTGCTGGCTCAATGGACGGCTGACGTAGAAACCATGCGTCAGCGTATCGCCGCCATGCGCAAGCGTGTGCACGAGCGCCTGCAAGAGCTGGCTCCCCAGTACGACAGCAGCTACTTCGTCAAACAACAAGGCATGTTCTGCTACACCGGCTTGACCATGGAGCAGATCAAAAAGCTGCGTGACGAGTTTGGTGTCTACGTTCTGGAGTCGGGCCGCATCAGCGTGCCAGGCTTGAACCAGTCCAACGTGGATTACTTTGCAGAGTCGCTGGCTGCGGTTGTGGCCTAATACACTGACGTAGTTCCAGCAGGTTAAAAGAGCGTGTTTATGGCCCTTTCGGGGGCGGTGAACACGTTTTTTTTATGAAATAAGCGGAATGAAAACAGTGGCATCCGGCTGGGGGCGACATATCCTGTGCAGCGAACCAGCGAACCAGCGAACCAGCGAACCAGCGAACCAGCGAACCAGCGAACCCGCCTTGGACTCCTTCTCTCCGACTTGTTTCAGTGTGAGTCCCATAGCATTGATGGGTGCTGAATCAGGCTCTCAGCTCAGTGCCTGAGTCAGGATGTCCTGATTAATTTGCTCTTGCTGCCGTGCACGGTTCAGCAAGTACCGATGGAAGTCTTGGCTATGGGGGGATTCAAACGCGCCCGCCCGTCGAGTCAGCACATAAGGCCAAGGCAGCGGCAGGGAGTGGGAGAAGGGCAGGATCAACTGCCCGCTGCGTACTTCCTTTTCTATCATCGAGCATTGCGCCAATACAAAGCCTTGGCTGGCTAGGGCCGACTCCAGCGCCATATGCGACAGGGAAAAAACACGGAAGCGATCCAGGGGCGCATCGCCGCTGTCTATGTTCAGCGACTCAAACCAGTCCCGCCAAGAGGGGGGCGAGGTAAAGCGCGGTTGCCAATCCGAGGATAGCAAGGGGTAGTTCAGCAGATCGCGTGGATGGCGCAAGGCCGCGTGTCCTTGCAGCAGCGATGGACTGCAGGCGGGTACGACTCTGTCGGTATACAGCTCTGTAAAACTGCGGGGGCGTGCAGCGGCTTGCCCGTAGGTAATCCGGAAATCAATTTGTTCTGCTTCCAGATCTGGTTCGGCGTGGCTGCCTTTCAGGTGCAGGGTCAGTTCGGGGTCGTATTGTTCTTGCCATTGAAACGCCAGCGGGGCCATCCAGGTTTTAAGCATGGAGGGCAGGGCGCTGATGGATAACAGGCTGGTGTTGCGTGAACGCTCCATTTCCTGCTGCCCTTCACGCAGCAGTTCAAAAGCCTGGGTGCAGATCTCGTGGAAACGTACCCCCGCTGCCGTCAGCCGTAGGCGTTTGCCTTCTTTGTAGGTTAAACGACAACCCAGCGTCTCTTCCAACAGACGCAGTTGCTGACTGATGGCACCGGGCGTAATTTGTAGACGACGTGCGGCTTCTTGCAGGCTTTGGCTATGGCCCAGTGTTTCAAAGATTTGAAGCGCTCGTAGCGGAGGCAAGGTATCCATGATGGGCAGACCCCGTCCAAAGAAGTAGTTTAACTTTAGAAATTCTAAACGATATGGATGGTAGGCTGAATTTGATTGAGATTATCATGGCAGGCAATAGCGCATGATTGGCCCTGTTGCCGTCGTGCACCGTGTATAGAGTTGGGGGTAAATCATGTTTGTACGCAATGCCTGGTATGTAGGTGCATTGGCTACGCAGCTCGGTCGCAGCTTGCAGCCCGTGCGTATGCTCAGCGAAAACCTGGTGATGTATCGCCGTGAAGACGGCCAGCCTGTCGCTCTGGAGGATTCCTGTCCGCACCGTCGCCTGCCTTTGTCCAAAGGCCGCTTGATTGGCGATCAGGTGGAGTGCGGTTACCACGGTCTTACCTTCGATTGCAGCGGCTCCTGTACCAAGGCGCCGGGCGTGGCACAGATACCCAAAAGCGCGGTCGTGCGCAGCTACCCCTGTACGGAGCAATATGGCCTGGTCTGGGTATGGATGGGTGATCCCGAACTGGCCGACCCTGCCAAGCTGATCGACATTCCCGAGTGGAATAACCCCGAATGGGGCGTGAACCGTGGCGATGCCATGGAGCTGGATTGCAACTACCTGTACGTTACCGATAATTTGCTGGACCCCTCGCACGTGTCCTGGGTGCACCAAAGCTCTTTTGGCAGCCCCGACATCATTGGCCTGCCCTTGAGCGTGAAGGTGGAAGACAATGGTGTGACCGTATCGCGCTGGTCCAAAAATGTGGAAGTTGCTCCGTTTTACAAGCAATTCGTTCAATTTGATGGCAATTGCGACCGTAAACAGCAATACGAAGTGCGCTTCCCTTCGTTGGCGGTGATCAAGGCGATCTTCTTGCCCGCTGGCGCGGCGACCGAGGAACCCAGCGAGTACCACAAGGACGTTTTCTTGATGGATTCCTACAACTTCCTGACGCCCATCGACGAGGAACACACGCGCTACTTCTGGTTCCAGCTGCGTAATTTCAGCCCGGATGACGAGGCTATCTCCAAAGTCTTTAATGAAGACGTGCGCCACGCTTTCATGGAAGACAAAGTGATCTTGGAAGCAGTGCATACAGCCCTGAAGGAACGTCCTGCTGCTTTGGATTTGCCACTGGATTCTGGCCCCTTGCGCTTCCGTCGCAAGATCAGCCAAATGATTCAGGCCGAGCAGGCTGTTGCCAGCGAGACCACAACGGCTTGAGCGTCATGAATACGATTGCATCGCCTGCGTCCACAGACAGTACGGTCAGCCGCCGTTTTCAGGACTACCGCATCCTAGAAAAACAGCGGGAAAGCGAGGTCATTACTTCGTTTGTGCTGGAGCCCGTAGAGGGTTCTGTGCCGCCCTACCTACCTGGGCAATATCTGGTGTTTCGCCTGACAATTGATGGGCAAACGGTGCTGCGTAACTACAGCGTGTCGGGTGATCCTGATTGCACAGACCATCTGCGCATTTCCGTCAAACACGAAAAAGCTCCGGTGGGTTCTAACGTGGCGGATGGATTGGGCTCGTCCTATTTGCATCAACACGTGCAGCCTGGTGATGTGCTGAGCGCGGCCGGTCCCATGGGCGAGTTCGTCCTGGATGAAAGTAGTCAGCGGCCAGTGGTGTTGCTTAGCGGTGGCGTGGGCCAGACTCCTTTGCTGGCCATGCTGCATCGCTTGGTAAAGGGTAGCAAACGCAAAGTGCATGTGATTCATGCCTGCGATAACAGTACGGTCCATGCCTTTGCAGGCGAGCTACGTGAGCTGGCTGCGCAGCGCGAGGGCGTGCAGGTTTACTTCTGTTATCGCAACCCGAGCGAACGCGACGAACAAGCCGGTTTGCACCATGTGGCGGGACTGATTACACGCGAGCAGTTGCAGCGCTGGCTGCCCTTGGATGATTACGAGTTCTACCTGTGTGGACCTAGTGTGTTCATGCAGACCAATTACGGTATTTTGCGCAGTTTGGGCGTGGCACGTGAGCGCATTCATTACGAGTTCTTTGGCCCTGCGACGGTGCTGGAAAATACTGTGGCTAGTGCTGTGGCAACTAACGTTATCCAGACTGATGCGCAGCCCACCCTTGCCAATGGCTCGGCAGCGGTTCTTCCAGTAACGGAGGCGCTTGTAGAGGGAGCAGCCGTAAAAGATGCCACCCAGACGGTGACGTTCTTGCCTGATGGCCGTCAGGCCCAATGGCATGAGGATTGTCCGTCCTTGCTGGACCTGGCCGAAGAGGCGGGTTTAAGCCCTGATTTCAATTGCCGCGCGGGTTTGTGCAATACCTGCATGTGTACCTTGGTGTCGGGCGAGGTCGATTATTTTGAAGAGCCGCTGGACCCCGTGCCTGAGGGCAAGGTTTTGCTGTGTTGCTCCCGTCCCCGTGGCCCGGTGGCCGTGGAATTGGCTCACTAGTTTTTCAATTGCTTGTTGAGGTTTGCCCCGTCCTTAGCTTAGGGACGGGGTTTTTTTGTTCTTCGTCCAACGTCAGGCTGGCTTTAGGTTTTGGATGTCTGGAGCCTGCTCACCGTTACTGCGCTTGCTCTGCTATCCAATCCGTAAAGGCGCGAACTTCGGCACTTTGTGTGGCACTGGGCAAGGTCACCAGATAATAGGCAAAGCGAGCAGGCCAGGGTTTGTCCAGCACTTGTACCAAGCGACCGGCCGCTATTTCATCCTGTGCATATTCCTGCGGTATCAAGGCCAGTCCCAGGCCAGCAATCGCACCGCGAATCAGCAAATAGTCGTCCTCGAAAGCCGTGCCTCGATCCGCTCGCGCATCGTCTGCAACACCATGGGCAGACAGCCATAGGGACCAATCAGCCCGATCCGCGTCTTGCAGCAGCGGCCATTCCAGACAATCGACAGGCTCCTGAATGGCAGGCTTGTCTGCCAACAATGCTGGGCTGGCAACGGGCAGCAGCACGGGGGCCATTAACGGCTTGGCCTGTAAACCGGGATACACCCCCAAGCCGTGGCGAATGGCGATATCTACCTTGTCACGACGCAGGTCTACCAGTGTGGGGGAAGCCTCAACGCGGATTTCGATGTCCGGGTGCCGTTCTTTGAAGTCTGCCAACCTGGGAATTAGCCAGGAAGCGGCAAAGGAGGGCACGGTGCTAATCGTCAAGGTTTTACGCTGCTTGGCGGCATCCAGTGTGCGCAAGGCGCTTTCGATCTGGTCGAAGGCGGCCAGCAGCTCTGGGTAAACCTGCACACCGGCTTCACTCAAACTCATTTTGTGATGACTGCGTACAAACAGCGTCACCCCCAAACGATCTTCTAATTGCCGAATCTGTTGGCTAACGGCGCCCGAGGTTACGCCCAATGCCTGGGCGGCGAGCTTGATGCTGCCGTGACGTCCGACCTCGGTAAAAGCGCGCAGGGCAAGCAAAGGAAAGATAGGGTTCATGATTTAGTTTTTCTAAATCTATAAAGTAGATTTAATCGTTTTTCTTTGCGGGTTATGGAATGGAAAATAGGTTTCTGAGTGTTTTTGAAGTTTAGCGTATCTATAGCCAAAAGTAGAGCGCACCTTGAGTTTGGGAGCCACACCATGATTGATCTGTACACCGATAGTTCGCCTAACGGCTTTAAGGCGACCATCGCCTTGGAGGAACTGGCCTTGCCGTACCGCCTGCACCATGTGCGCATCGAGGCTAAGGAGCATAAGCAGCCGGATTTCCTGGCCTTGAATCCTCATGGCCGCATCCCTGTGATCAAGGACGATGAAACTGGCATTGTCCTGTTCGAGTCAGCGGCTATTTTGTTGTATCTGGCAGAGAAAACAGGGGAATTGCTCTCAAAAGAGCCTGTTCAGCGCTGGGAAACCATTAAATGGCTGCAATTTCACTCGTCCAGCGTGGGCCCGATCATGGGGCAGCGTGTGCATTTTGAGCTGTTTTCCCAAGACAAGATCCCAACGGCCATCGAGCGTTACCGCCGTCTGGTGGATGGTGTTTTTACCGTGCTGGATACGCGATTGGCAGACCATCCTTATCTGGCTGGGCAGGACTACTCCATTGCTGATATTGCCCACTTTGGCTGGACGCATATCGCCCGGATTATCGACTTTGATTTCAGCCAGTATCGACACATGAGCGATTGGCATGAGCGCGTGGCACAGCGTCCCGCTGTACGTAAAGGCATCACTTTGCCTGAACCGGCTACGGGCGCATAAGGGGACATCATCATGACTTTTGAAACACCCGTAACCCAAGGCGCTTCCTTCCCCGCTTTTGAGGCGCATCCTGGCTATCGACGCATGTTTGCACCTGATCGCCTGACTCTGGGCATCTTTTTGCCCCTGCGTTTTTATCAGGGCGATATGAGCGTGTTGGCCGGCCAGGCTGAGCTGGTAGAGGCCATAGACCGCCAGGATTTTGCGGCAGTCTGGGTACGCGATGTACCTTTGTACGATCCAGGTTTTGGTGATGCGGGGCAGATATTTGATCCCTTCACCTATTTGGCTTTTTTGGCGGCTCGCACCAAGCGCGTGGCGTTGGCCACAGGCAGCACGATTTTTTCTTTGCGTCATCCTATTGATCTGGCCAAATCGGCCTTTACCATTGACCAGCTATCAGGAGGCCGTTTGGTGTTGGGCATTGCGTCCGGAGACAGGCCGGTTGAGTTTCCCGCCTATGGCTTGGAGCATGCCCAACGAGGGGAGCGCTTTGCACAGGCAGTCACGTATTTTCGGCAACTGATGCAGTCCGGCAGGCTGGCTATCGACTCCCCTTTAGGGCGGTTTGATACGGCCGAGCTTCTACCAAAACCAGTCCACGGTTCTATTCCCTTGATTGTTACCAGCTCCTCGGGGCAGTCGCCCGAATGGATTGCAGAACAGGCTGATGGCTGGCTGACCTACCCCGACGCCACGCATAACTTGCTGGGTCCGCAAAGGCTGGCCGCTAAAATCCAGGCGTGGCGCGCCCGGATTCCAGACGGGGGATTCCGCCCACACATGACTAATGAGTGGTTGGATTTGGTGGACGATCCTGATTATCCGCGCACACCCTTGCAAGGTGGTTTTACACTGCGTACCGGACGCAAGGGTCTGATCACCTTACTGGAGCAATGGCAGGCAGCCGGGGTGAACCATGCGGCACTAGGTATTCAGTTCGCGCAGCGGCCTGCTGCGGAGATCATTCAGGAACTGGCTGAATATGTGCTGCCACATTTTGCTTCGCACCAGCCGGCACCCGCCCTTGCAACAGCGTGGTAGTAAATGGGGAAAATAAGCATGAATAGCCGTGCAGAACAGCCCGTTGTCGAGGGCACTGAAATCCGGGATTTGATGCCAGAAGATCGGCAAGAATGGGAGTCGTTGTATCGGCACTATGCCGAATTTTATAGGGAGCCCATGAATGAAAATATCTTGGGCCGCACCTGGTCTTGGTTGATGGATGCGCAGCATCCTTTACAAGGCAAGGTCGTAGCGGCGGTGAACGGTAAGCTGCTGGCCCTGGCGCACTATCGTCCGTTTCCAGAGCCTTTGTTAGGGAAGGATGCTGGTTTTCTGGATGATCTGTTTGTGCTGCCTGAACAGCGTGGTGGTGGGCTGGGCCGTCGTTTGATTGACGCAGTGGCGCAGGCAGGCCAAGAACAGGGCTGGCCTTTTCTGCGCTGGATTACGGCACAAGGTAACGCCCAGGCGCGGTGTCTTTACGACGGTCTGACTCAGGCAACAGCGTGGGTAACGTATGACTTGAGTTTGAATGACCTTGGGGATGCATAAAGCTGAAGGTGTCTGGTCCGTTTTATAGAGGGGGAGAGGGTTTGGTGCAGAAACCCTTCGAGGCTCTTCTCATCAGAAAGGACTACGCTGCTCATTGATTTAATGTCCGTAATACCAATCCTTATGATGGCTTAGGACTGATATTACGGACATTGGCAGTCTTTCTACCTTGGAGCGCACGCCAATTTGCTCGTTTTGTACATGCGGTTCAAAGGCCAGTGAATATCACTTCGTGGCTTTCAGCCGCTCCAAACTTATCAAGACCACACTGCTCATAAACAGAGCAAAAACTACCAAAGGCCAAGCGGTATCACCGTTAAGCAGGGTGACCGCCAAGGTGCCAACTAGGCTAACTATCAGGCTTTCCACGCAGAAGTAGATAGCAACCGCTGAACCAGCTACCTCGTTGAACTCGGCCAATGCTCCGTTGGCAGTGACGGACACGGTCATCACAATGCCGACGGCGGCCATCCACATGGTCAGGATAAAGCTGGTAAAGGAGGGTTTAAACAGGAGTTGTCCCCCTGCCAGCAAAAGGGCGGCAAGGACGATCAAGCCCATGCCACGCGCCAGGCTCCCGGCAATCCCCCAGCGTGCCACAAAGGTTTTGGACAGGCGTGTGGTTGCAATCATCACCAAAGCGACGCTGGCAAAGGCCAGGCTGAAGTTCATTTCTGAATAGCCTGCTTGTCCGATCAAGATCCGTGGTGCGGTAGAAAAGTAGACAAAAAATGTCCCCATTCCGGTGGAAAACCCCAAGGTATAGACCCAGAATGCCCGGCTTTTGAATACCGCCAGGGCTGATCGCGGTGTGTGAGTTGTTTTGACAGGCAGGGTTTCGTGCCATTTGAACAGTGCATGAACCCAGGCCAGAAAACCTAAGCCTGCCAGCGTCAGGAAGATGGCTTTCCATCCAGCTAGCTGGGCAATCAATGCACCCATAATGGGCCCCAGAGCGGGGACAAAGGCCAGGATGGAGCTGAAGAGGCTGTAGATCACCACACCTTCGGGGCGATCGGCATAGACATCGCGCACCGTGGCAAACAAGGCCACGATGGTGGCCGAAGCACCCAGTGCCTGCAGCAGGCGGAACCCCACGAAAGCCCAAGCGGAGCCGGACAAGGCGGCTGCTGTGGAGGCCAGTACAAATAGGGCGGCACCCCCAAGCAAAACAGGTCGTCTGCCAATGCGATCAGACAGGGGGCCAAAGATCAGTTGCCCAGCACCCAATACCAGCAGGTACAGGCTGAGAGTGAGCTGGATGATGGCAGGCGTGGTGTCCAACAAGCCCGGCATGGCCGGTACTACAGGCAGGTAAATATCCATCCCCAAAGAGGCGAGGATGTCGAACGGTGCCATCAGCAGCAAGGTGGCCGGCAGCGTATAAGCCCAGGAAGAGCGTGAGGAAGACATAACAAAATTACCACTCGAAAAAAGAGATCGGGCGGCGTCTGTTTGTTAGCAATCAGCGGGATTGGAAGTACAGAACGCCGCAACAAGACAAAAGCTTGTTGCGGCTTACTCAGTTGCTGATTCAGTGCTCGTCATGGAGACGGCTCCTCACATAAATACTGTAAATGTTGGGTGTGTCATGACCAATGCCTGTTTGGCACAGGCTGCGTAGCCTTGGGGGGATAGTAAGGCCACAGCGCGACAGAGGCCCATTATAGGGCGAGGTTTTCTGCAGCCTCTACGGAGCCAGTTTGGAGCTAGTGTTGGTTTTTGGCATTTACATCGCTTTGGCGATGCGAGCCATCGTCTCGCTGGAACCACTTGTTTTGTTCTTTTTGACGCGGTTGGCAGCCGCCTTTAGCAAACGCTGGAATTGCGGGCACTGCGTATGGTTTGTGGCCGGGCAGTGGGCCGCGTGGCGTAGGCCGTCGCTCATGGCGCGCAGGCGCTTGATGGTGGCGTCAAGTTGATCGGCCTTGGACAGCAGCAATTGCCGGTCCACTTGCGGAGCGCCGTCGGGGGGCAGCATCGCCCGTATTTCTTCCAGCGATAGTCCGCCTGCCTGTCCCAAGGCAATCAAGGCCAATTGATCCAGTACCTGTGGGGTGAAACGTCGCCGCTCGCCCGGCGCGCTGACGGCGCTAATCAAGCCTTGGTTGTCGTAATAACGCACGGTGGAGGAGGGCAAACCAGTCTGTTTGGCGACTTCTGAAATATCCATTTTGCACCTCTTGACTTGAAGTTGACTTCAACTTCTATGATGGCTGAAAACGAGGTGCTTATCAACGGGAAGGATGCACAATGCTATCGATGAATGAGTGGCTACACGTGATTCTGGTCGGGGTCGGGGCAACCATTGTGATGGATATCTGGGGCCTGATTCAAAAGGCGATGGGCGTGCCTACCTTGAATTACGCCATGGTGGGGCGCTGGGCCGGGCATTTGCTGCGTGGCCAGATTGCACATCGCAATATTGGCAAGGCTGCACCGATTGCAGGGGAATCCCCTTTGGGTTGGGCAATCCACTACGCCGTGGGTATTGCCTTCACTTTTCTTCTGGTCGCGGTCTACGGCACGGCGTGGTTGCAAGACCCTCGCTGGCTGCCTGCAGTCATCGTGGGCACCGCCACGGTGGTGATGCCCTTTTTTGTATTGCAGCCTGCTCTGGGTGCCGGTGTGGCTGCGTCGCGCACTCCCACGCCTTGTGCTAACCGTTGGCGCAGTGTGCTGGCGCACGCAATTTTCGGTCTGGGCATGTATCTTGCCGCTTGGCTGATTAAGCAAATTGCGTGGGGCAATGGAAATTTGCTGGAACATCTGTCATGAGTCGTCTTAACACCACTGGGACTATCCCGTCCGCTGTGTATTTGCTTGTACTGAGCCTGTTGCCATGTGTAGTGCGGAGTTTTTGATGGGCAGCATCTTGCCCATGATTGCCTAGGGTCTGCGTATCTCTTTGCCCACCGCAGGCACCCTGATTTCCTACTTTGCAGTGAGGCCACAGGCTGGCGGGCGCCACCAATGCCTCTGCTTTCCAGGCAGGTTTGATGCTGGCTCCTTAGTTGGCTGGCATTCCGATCCGTTTCAGGAGGGGGCGAAGGATGTTTGAAAGCTCTAGGCAGAATCATAGCGCCGCTATGTTTTACTGCCGGGAGTGGTTAATGAAGTCAGGAGTAAAGCGATGAACAAAATCGGGGTCTATATGGAGCAATGGCTAATACGTCGCGCGATTGAGCAAGACGTGCCCGCCGTGCTCGCACTGTTTGACGAAGTCATTGCCTGGTTTGTGGAAACGGGAAATCAGGGACAGTGGGGTACAGAACCCTGGTCGGCTCAGTCGCATCAGGCGGCACGAATTCGTGAAGCTTGTGCCTTGCCCGGTGCCTGGGTGGCAGAAGACCAAACAGGCCATGTTCAGGGTGCCTTGATTCTGGGTGAGGCCCTGCCCTATGTGTCGGCTGCCAGTGAGCCAGAGGTCTACGTCCGTGTCTTGATCAGTTCTCGCGATCGGCAGGTACGGGGCTTGGGACGTGACTTGCTGGGTTTTGCGGATGATCAGGCTCGTCGTGCCGGTGTGCAGCAGCTGCGTGTGGATTGCTACGGCGGTGGTACCGGCGCCTTGGTGCGTTTTTATGAATCGTGTGGCTATGAACGCCTTGCCACCTTCCAGGTAGAAGACTGGCCCGGCCAGTTGCTGGGACGCCGTCTGCCTGTCTGATTGTTGTCTCGGGCAAGCACTGCACAGTGACTGCCTGACGCGCGCTATCCCGTTCTTACCTTTTTGGAGTTTTCGCTCATGCTCAAGACACTTAATAACGACAATTTTGATGCTGAACTGGACCAGGCATCCCATGTATATGCCGTGCGCTTTTGGGCGCAATGGTGTGGCCCTTGCCGGGTCATGGCACCGATCTTCAATACGATTGCTGACGATATGCAGGGTAAAGCTCAGTTTGGCGAAGTGGATCTGGATAAGTCGCCTGATCTGGCAGCGCGCTATGGTGTCCAAAGTATCCCTACGGTTTTGCTGTTCAAAGAGGGCATGGTGATTGATCGCTTGATTGGCGCAGTTCCCAAACAGAGTTTGGTGAATTTCGTCAGTCAGCACGCCGCTTGAGCCACTAAGGATCTGCCGCGCTGCTGACAATGGGGTGTCAGTGGGGTGGCAGATCCGGCTCTCCTATTAGGCCGCCTTGTTTTTCATAATCGCGATTTTCGGTGGTGTCGGATGACTGTCATTTCACAAACCGCTTTTCTGAGTGCTTACTTTGCCCGTATCGGCTATCAGGGGCCTGTAGAGCCAAGCCTGGAGGTTTTGCAGCAACTGCACCTGCTGCATCCCCAAGCGATTCCCTTTGAGAATATTGCGCCCTATATGGGTGAGGGTGTGCCACTGGATCTGGATGCCATTGTAGAAAAAATGATCCAGCGTCAGCGTGGTGGATATTGCTTTGAACACAACACGCTGTTCTTGGCTGTGTTGCAGGAAATAGGCTTTACCGTCACCCCCTTGATTGCCCGTGTGCGCTGGCAAGTGCCTGCTGAGGTAGAAACCGGCCTGACCCATATGTTGTTGCGCGTGGATCTTGAAGGCCGCAGCTGGTTTGTTGATGTGGCGTTTGGTTCTACCACTCAGACCGCGCCCTTGGAGTTTGTGCTGGATACCCCACAAACCACGCCCCATGGTGTGTATAGGATTGCGCAGGCGGGGGATGAGCTGAGTGTGCAGTTTCAGTGCCCTACCGGATGGCAGACGGTGTATCACTACACCTTGGCCCGGGCTTCACAGATCGATTTTGAGATTGGTAATTGGTACACCTCGACTTATCCGCAATCGGTGTTTTTGAATAGCCTGTTGATCAGCCGCACCCAGCCCGGTGTGCGCGAATTAATGGTGAATGACACCTATACGCAGCGTGATAACGCAGGGCTTTATCAACGGCATCAATATACGGATGCCGTGGCTTGGGCAGAGTGTTTGCGGACGCGGCTGGGCCTGAATTTAAGTACCGAAGAAGCCGCCGATCTGTTCCAGCGTATCAGTCAGATTGCAGGTCCCGCTGCCGAGCTAACGGGGGGCTGATCGTCTCAGGCCGAGCTGCTTGAGGCAGCAGGGCCTGCTTACTCAGGGCTTCAACACCGTATTGCTCATGCAGTCGATAAAGGCGCGCAGCTTGGGCGACAGGTTGCGGCTGGCGGGCCAGATAATCCAAAGTGGCACGACATTATGGGTGTCGTTATCCAGAATGGTTTGCAGACGTCCGCTGCTTAAATGCTCCCCCACGGTGAAGTCCGGCAGGCAGGCAATGCCCTGACCCTGTAAGGCCAGGTGCACCCGCATTTCCACACTATTGCATACCAGGGTGCGGGGTAGATCCGGCAGGTCCTGAGTGTTGGGCAGGGGCCATTGCTCCAAGCGTCCGGTATTGGGGAATCGGTAATGCAGGCAGGCATGGTTCTGCAGATCTTGGGCGTGTTGAGGGCGGCCATGTGTTTGCAGGTAGTCGGGGGACGCGGCCAGGACACGGCTAAACGTGCCTAGACGGCGACGCATCAGGCCAGAGTCATTCAGGGTGCTGGCGCGTATGGCGACATCAAAGCCTTCGCCAATAACATCGACCAAACGATCAGAAAAATCCAGATCCAGTTCTACCGCGGGGTAACACTGCATGAATTGGGTAATGGCTTGCTGAAACAGGCCGCTATAGCGCGGCAGGCTGATGCGTAAGGTGCCGCGTGGCATTTCGCTGGCCTGGGACATTTCCAGTTCCGCTGCCTCGATTTCACAGAGGATACGGCGGCAGCGCTCCAGAAAAATTTTGCCATCGGCCGTCAGGGCCAGGGTGCGGGTGCTGCGGTGAAACAAGCGCACTTTCAGGCGTTCTTCCAGGCGGGCGATGGATTTACCGACCGTAGAGGGCGAGATGCCGGATTCGCGTGCCACGGCCGAGAAGCTCAGGCGCTCGGCCACTCGTACGAACAAACCGATATTTCTTAGATTTTCCATCATGGTGCCGACCTATTTAAGAATTTATTTCCTAAGTATTAATAACTGTAGTGTATTTTTCTTTATGGCGGTGGCGCTTAAGCTTTTGAAAATCCCCCGAATGGGCATGCCTGCTCATTCTTGTCAGGCACTAACGCTTTTGCAGCAAACGAGAACCATGCTTTCCATTTCATCTTCGCCGGCCATGCGCCGGCTGCAGTTACTGTCAGCCTGTTTAACGGCTTTATTGATCCCCCTTTGCTTTACCGGGCCTGCGGTTGTGTTGTCTGTCATCAGCGTGGAGCTAGGTGGCAGCGCTGCGCAACTGAGCTGGATCATGAATGCCTATATTTTGAGTTATGGCGGTGCCATGATGGTGTCGGGCAGCCTGACTGATATCTACGGGCAACGGCGTATCTGGCTGATTGGTCTGGCCTGGTTCTGTGTCTTCACGGTAGCCATTCCTTTGATGCCTTCCGTTTTCTGGATTGATATCTTGCGCATGCTGCAAGGTTTGGGTGGGGCAGCGGCCTTTGCAGCCGCTATGTCTTCCCTGGCCCCCTTGTTTGAAGGGCGTGCCCGTGCGCGGGCGTTCAGCTTGTTAGGTACGTCTTTTGGCCTGGGGCTGTCCTTCGGTCCCTGGTTCTTTGGCTGGATTGTGGAAGCAATCCAATGGCAAGGGGTGTTCTACGCGACAGGGGCTATTGGAATCGTGGGTTTGCTACTGGTCTTTATCAGCACCCCGCCTAGTCAGGGCGGTTCGCAGGGCTCTTTGGATTGGCCGGGTGCCATCAGCTTTACGCTGGCCTTGGGCCTGTTTACCTATGGCATGTTGCTGATCCCGGAGCGAGGTTGGTCCGATACGCTGGTGCTGTCTGCTTTGCTGGCTTCTGTCGTGGCTTTGCTTGGCTTTATCTGCATAGAGCGGCGTGTCGCCCAGCCCATGATCGATTTAAGTTTCTTCCGTGACCCCAGTTTCGTAGGCGTGCAGGCTTTGGCCGCAGCCCCGGCCTTTCTGTTCATTGTGCTGATTGTGATCTTGCCGGGACGTTTTATCGGTATTGATGGCTATGGTGCTTTGCAGGCTGGGCAGATGATGATTTGGTTGGCTGCGCCCTTATTGATTGTGCCGTTTGTGGCCGCTTTGCTGACGCGCTGGCTGACGGCAGGGACTTTATCCAGCGTGGGCTTGCTGCTGGTAGCTGGGGGCCTATGGTATCTGGCCCAGGGTTTTGAGTCAGGAGGCGGGCAGGCACTGCATTTGCCCTTGTTGCTGATCGGGATCGGTATTGGTTTGCCCTGGGGCTTGATGGACGGCATGGCCGTTAGCGTAGTGAGTCCGGACCGAGTGGGCATGGCTACAGGTATTTTTAATACAGTGCGAGTCTCTGCGGACGGCGTGGCGATTGCGGTCATCAGTGTTTTGTTGGCCACCTTGATTCAGCAGCGTTTAGGCGTGGATGCCACTGTGTTTACGCAGGAAGCGGTTATGGAGGCGGCAAGCCGGGCAGCCTTGGGTGACTTGCAGCTGGCAGCACAACAGTTGCCGGGTTTGGAGGCGCAATTGGCCCAGAGTTATGCTGCTTCATTCTTGATGGTCTTGCATGCTTTGGTTGTTCTGGCGGCCTTGACGGCGTGCGTGCTCTTTCTCTTGTTAAGACAGCCCAAGCGCGTACTGCAAACGGCGTAAGTCGTATAGGTGTAGATAGAAAAACGCCCTGAACATGAAGGCCCCCAATGCTTAAACCAAAGTTTGGGGGCCGTTCAACACCCAGAGCGGCGGCGTGGGTGTGTATAAGGCAAGGGTCAGGCCTGTTTTTTAGGCAGAGCCAGCCATTGCTCGGCTGTAATGCGGCTGATGTGTTCAGTCCGGTAATCCTGCAGGAACGGGTTGTACTTGTTTTCCTCGGTGTGGTGATGGCGAAAGCCACATTTGCTCTGCGCAATCTGCGATTGGGCATTGTTGGCAAAGTAGCCGCACCACAGGGCCTTTAGCTGCATGGTTTCAAAAGCATGTCGCATCACCTCGCGTACCGCCTCGGGGATCAGGCCCTGGCCCCAGTAAGGGACGCCAATCCAATACCCGATTTCGCCTTCTTGCTCGCTGATCTTGAAGTTGCTGTTTTCACCCATCAAGATGCCAATGCAGCCCACCGCCCGGCCATTTTCTTTAAGCACGACCGCATACACTTCGGGCATATTGAAAACCGTGCGGATGATCTCGGCACTTTCCTCAATGCTGGTGTGAACTGGCCAACCGGCAATGGGGCCGACGCGTTCGTCTTTGGCGTATTCGTACAAATCTGCAGCGTCTGTGTCCTGCCAGGGGCGTAAAATCAGTCTTTCTGTCTGTAGTTTCATTTTCTATACTCATGATTAAGCAGGAAACAGAATAGAGTCTGGCCGACACACGGGACAGAGCAGTACCTTGGCATTTTCGGTACTTTTAGCAAGTCCTGCGTATTGCTGCATAAGCGGCCAAGAACAGACGGGCACCATGCACCACATTCCACAATTATTCAGCAGCAAAGAAGGCCTACTGACTGGCGAAACCACGCTGGCCGAGGGCCTGGGGATGCCTTTGTCTTTTGGTCACGCCTATATGAGCTTGATGATTTGTGTGTCGGGCAGCGCACTGCTTAGCCTGAACTTCAAAGAGCAGGCTGTACAGCGTCATGATGTACTGGTGCTGGCCGAAGACACGATTGCCTTGCTGAAACGACGCTCGCGCGGGTTTAAGGTGTTTTTTCTCTTGATGCCCAAGGATTTGGCGGCTGAGGTGGCTTATCAACTGCCCAATCCCTTGTTTGTCTTTTTGCACGACCATCCCTTGTGCGTACCTCCCAAAAAAGACCAGGTGTTGTTGGCGGCTTGGTTAGTGCAATTGCGCGCGATTGTGCAGACCCGCACGCTGTATCAGCACATCATGCTGCGTAATCACTTGCAGACCTTCTTTTTACGCATTGCCGAGCAGATTCCGCCCGAATACCAGGGCAGTCAGCAGTTCAGCCGCAAGGAAATGATCAGCTGGCGCTTCTGGGAGATGATTGGTCAACAGTGCAGACAGCACCGCGATGTGAAGTTCTATGCCGATGCGCTCAACATCACACCGTTTTACCTGTCACAACTGACTAAAGAGTTTTTCAACGACAGCCCCAAGACCTTGATCGACAGACAGGTGATCCTGGAGATCAAGGCGTTGCTTTCCTACAGTCAGCTGGCGATTGGGCAGATTGCCGATAAGCTCAGTTTTGAGGACCCCTCGTATCTGTGCCGTTACTTCAAGCGTCAGACAGGGCTGTCGTTGACCCGCTATCGCCAGCATGAACAGCTAGAAAGCGGGCAGGACTAAAGGACGGTTGATTGCAAGGCGTGTGCTGCCATGGTGGCAATCTGCAGGGCAATATCGGCATCGGATTCGTCTTCAAAATGCCAGATGGCTGACAGCCCGCACCAGGCCAGAGTCCATTGCAACAGCCTGCGTCTGTCCAGCTTGGCGTGCTTAGATACGGTGTCGACACGCGTTAGAAACCGATCCGCATTGATTGCGCTTTCCGCGTCCGGGTTGCAAAAGAGATTGGCGTAGTCGAAAGCACGCTCTCCGATCAAGCCTTTGGGGTCGATAGCCAGCCAGCCGCGAGGCCCAAAATCCAGAATATTGTGATGATGAATATCGCCATGCAGACAAACAAGCTCGCGTGGCTGGGAGAGCAATTCCCGCATGGTTTGGCGAGCAAGCAAGACAATAGGGTGCAGGCTGGTATCGACCTGCTCCAAAGACTGAAACCAGTCGTGTAGTGGCGTGAGGGTATTGGGAGTGGCACGGGCTGCCTGAGTACCTTTTTTGGGGTGAGAACTCTGATGCAACTGGGCTACGACATCGCAAATAATGCGGCTGGCTTGTTCATCCTGGCCGGAGTGGCTCATCGTCACCAGACTCTGCGTCTCTGTAGCGCGCTCCATCAATAAGGCGTTTTCTGAGCGGGCCAGAACTTTGGCCGCACCCTGGCCTTGCCACCATTCCAGCAGATCGTAGCCCTGGATTTCTTCCGGCGAGGTGGAGACTTTCAGCATGGCCGCTTGCCCGTGCCATCGTACCGGCAGCAAGATCGCATTGCTGGTTTCAATGGAGGGGCCATCGGCCAGCAGATTCCAGTGTTGCAGGTAAGGGAGCAGTGGGTTCGGCATGGGGGAGGTTGTCGGCAGCAAATGCAAGTCTGGGGAACCAAAAAACCAAGCGTAGTGAGTCAAACAAGGATCTGGCCTGAAGGTGCAGTCGCCAAAGCCCCACCACGACAAGAGCTTGGGCTTTTGCCTTTTACACTCAAACGTAGCGCCTTTCCTGCTTACATTCGCCCCGTGAATTTGTAGCGATCCCCCGGATGCCATAAGCGGGCATGGGTGGTGAATTGCTCGCTGGAAAAAGTGCGGCGGTCCATCACCAAACAGGGCTGCTGCTCTTTCATCTGCAGGGCTTGAGCAATAGCGGTGGGAGGCACCAGCACCTCGATGCTGTAAAAGCCGGTGGGCAAGGGTGCCACCCGCACCAGATATTCATTCGGCGTGATCTGGCTCCAGTCCTGCTCCATGTAATCCGGGGCCATGTGCGCATCTACCAGGCGATCTTCGTATTGGATAGGCAGGCCGTTTTCAGCATGAACAATAATGGAATGAAACAAGGCGGCGCCCGGTGCAATGCCATACAAACGTGCTTGGGTAGGACTGGCTTGCAGACGCTCAATGCTCAACACCTGACAGCTGTGTTGATGGCCCCGTTCCCGTATGTCCTGCGCAATGCTGCGTATCTCGATCAAGGTGGACTGGAATTTGGGTTGTGCCACATACGTGCCCGAGCCTTTGATACGGATGAGCAGGTCGTCATTCGTCAGTTCGCGCAGGGCACGATTGACTGTCATGCGCGAGACGGAAAATTGTTCGCATAAGGCTAATTCAGTGGGAATCAGATCGCCTTCACGCCATTGCCCGGACTGGATTTTTTCCAGTACAAAATTTTTGATTTGCAGATAGGCGGGCAGAGCTGATTCGGCGGACGAAGGATTCGTCAGGGGGGCATCCATTCTTGCGTTTTCCTGTAAGGCTTATTCACACGAAAAATAGCCTTGTATTGTCTCGTGCTTAGATAGCAGGCCGGGGGTAATCCTGCTACACAGGGCTTTTCTGTATATGTATAGACAATTAAAAGAAATGACTATACATTGGCATGAGCTTACAAGAAAACCGTTGTTTTGTCGGCGCTTTGACCTGCCTTAGCGGTGTGGAAATAGCTAGTCGGATAGAACCAGCGCGTATCCAGACGACACCTCAGATGGAGGACATCACCATGCCTGATCATCACCCTTCGGCGGCCAGCCAAGACCCTCGTTTTGATGCCAGTCGGCAGATCCATGCTCCCACAGGCGCTCAGCTCAGTTGCAAGAACTGGGTAGCTGAAGCGGCCTACCGCATGATTCAGAACAATCTGGACCCGGCTGTGGCAGAAAACCCCCAGCATTTGGTGGTGTACGGCGGCATCGGCCGTGCGGCCCGCAATTGGGAGTGCTACGACCAGATCTTGGCCAGCCTGCGGGAATTGGACGACGACCAAACTTTATTGATTCAATCCGGCAAGCCGGTGGGGGTCTTTCGCACTCATAGTGATGCGCCGCGTGTCCTGCTGGCCAACTCCAATCTGGTGCCTAAATGGGCTAATTGGGAGAAGTTCCACGAACTGGATCAGGCCGGTTTGTTCATGTACGGGCAGATGACGGCGGGCAGCTGGATCTACATTGGCAGCCAGGGCATTGTGCAAGGTACGTACGAAACCTTTGCTGAAGCAGGCCGTCAGCATTTTGGTGGTTCACTGGCCGGGCGCTGGGTTCTGACTGCCGGTTTGGGTGGTATGGGTGGCGCACAGCCTTTGGCGGCGACCTTTGCCGGTGCCGTATCGCTGACTATTGAGTGTAAGCAAAGCAGTATCGACTTTCGTTTGCAGACCCGCTATCTGGATAAACAGGCGCGTGATCTGGATCATGCGCTGGAGCTGATTGCTCAGCATACCGCTGCCAAAGAAGCCGTGTCGATTGGCTTGCTGGGTAATGCTGCTGATGTCTTGCCCGAACTGGTGCGACGCGCGCAGGCCGGTGACCTGAAACCTGATCTGGTGACAGACCAGACCTCGGCGCATGACTTATTGAATGGTTATCTGCCTTCAGGATGGACGGTGGAGCAGTGGCAGGCGGCGCAGAAAGATCCTGCCCAACATGCTCATATTCAGCAAGCCGCTGCCAAGTCGTGTGCGGTGCATGTACAAGCCATGCTAGATTTCCAGAAAATGGGCGTTCACGTCGTGGATTACGGCAATAACATTCGTCAAGTTGCCTTGGATGAAGGCGTAGCAAACGCGTTCGACTTTCCGGGCTTTGTCCCTGCCTATATCCGCCCCTTGTTTTGTGAAGGTAAAGGCCCGTTCCGTTGGGTGGCCTTATCCGGTGACCCGGAAGACATTTACAAAACCGATCAAAGGATTAAAGAACTGTTTCCGGATAATCAGCACGTGCATCGCTGGCTGGATATGGCCCAGGAACGCATTGCTTTCCAGGGGCTACCTGCCCGTATTTGCTGGCTGGGCCTGGGCGAGCGCCACCTTGCCGGTTTGGCTTTCAACGAGATGGTGCGCAAGGGCGAGCTGAAAGCGCCCATTGTGATTGGTCGCGACCACCTGGATACCGGCTCGGTCGCCAGTCCCAACCGCGAAACCGAGAGCATGCGTGATGGCACGGATGCCGTGTCGGACTGGCCTTTGCTGAATGCGTTGCTAAATACCGCGGGCGGTGCCAGTTGGGTCTCTCTACACCACGGGGGTGGGGTGGGCATGGGTTACAGCCAGCACGCGGGCATGGTGATTGTGGCCGACGGTAGCGAGCAGGCTGATGCCCGTCTGGAACGGGTCTTGATTAACGATTGCGCCAGTGGTGTGATGCGTCATGCTGATGCAGGCTATGAGCTGGCAATTCAAACCGCCAAGAATTTTGGGCTGACACTGCCCATGATCAAATAAGAAAACAGGACAGAATGATGAGCAAGAGTATCGAGCTTTCTCCCGGGGCACTGACTTTGGCACAGTTGCGACAGATCTGGCAGGAACCGGTTGTTCTGACTCTGCCGCCAGAGGCGATTGGGGCAATGGATGCGTCCTCGGCCATTGTGGCCAAGATCATCCGCGAAGGTAATCCGGCCTACGGCATCAATACCGGCTTTGGCAAACTGGCCCAGCAGCGCATTCCTGATCACGACCTGGAGCAGCTGCAAAAAAATCTGATCTTGTCGCACTCCGTGGGTGTGGGCGAGCCGGTATCCGATGCGGTCGCCCGACTGATCATGGCCATGAAAATTGCCAGTCTGGCGCGTGGTTTTTCGGGCATACGTTCGCACGTGGTTACGACCTTGCTAGATATTCTGAATGCAGGCGTGGTGCCATTTATTCCGTCCAAAGGATCTGTGGGCGCATCGGGTGATCTGGCTCCTTTATCGCACATGACGCTGACCCTGATCGGGGAAGGACAAGCCAAGTGGCAGGGCGAGTGGATGCCTGCTCAGCAGGCTTTGGCCAAGGCCGGCATCACGCCGATTGTGCTGGCGGCCAAAGAAGGGCTGGCGCTGATTAATGGCACGCAAGTGTCTACCGCTTTAGCCTTAAATGGGCTGTTCCGCACCCAGACCTTATTCCGTAATGCGATTCTGGCCGGTGCCTTAAGTGTGGACGCTGCTAAAGGCAGCGACGCACCTTTTGACGCGCGTATCCATGAGCTGCGTGGTCAGCCAGGGCAGATCTACGCTGCGCGTTTGTATCGGGAACTACTGGCAGGCAGCCAGATTCGTCAGTCACATAGGGACAATGACAATAAGGTGCAGGACCCGTACAGCTTGCGATGCCAGCCCCAGGTTATGGGCGCGATTCAGGATCTGATTACGCAAAACGAACGTACCTTGCTGACCGAAGCCAATGCCGTTACGGATAACCCGCTGGTGTTCCCCGGCCAGAATGGCGAACCGGATCAGGTGATTTCTGGCGGCAACTTTCACGCCGAACCGGTGGCTTTTGCCGCCGATGGGTTGGCCCTGGCTATTGCCGAAATTGGCGCACTGGCAGAGCGACGGGTCGCTTTGTTGATTGACGCCAGTATCTCCGGTTTGCCACCGTTTCTAGTGCCATCAGCAGGCTTGAATTCGGGCTTCATGATTGCCCATGTCACAGCGGCGGCTTTGGCCTCGGAAAACAAGTCGTTGGCGCATCCGGCCAGTGTGGATAGCTTGCCGACCTCGGCTAATCAGGAAGATCACGTCAGCATGGCTACCTTTGCGGCGCGCAGACTGGAAGACATGGCACAGAATACGGCTGCCATTGTGGCGATTGAATTGCTATGTGCGGCACAGGGCATTGATTTCCATGCTCCCTTGTTGACTTCGGAACGTTTGCAGAACGTACAGGACGCAATTCGTCAGGCCGTGCCGTTCTATGATCAGGACCGTTATCTGGCTCCCGATATCGAGGCTGTGAAAGCCTTGGTGCTGGACGAGAGCCTGGCAGCGACGGCTGCTGATCTGTTCTAGTTTTCAGGAAGTACGGCTGATTTTTTTGTCTCCACGAACTTGTCCCTGGCCTGGATCACCAAGCCGGGGATTTTTTTGTTTTGCAGGACGGCTGCTAATCGACGGTTAGGAGGTGTGGCTTATATCAGATGCCGCTCCTATGAGGTGTTTGCCGCAAGCCTTAAGGGCGATTTGAGAGCCTCGTTCTGAATGGGTCTTTGGGGCTTTAGGTGCTGCTTAATAAACTGCTTAGCGTTTCTCGATAAGCGGCAAAGGCCGCTTCTTCCTGTGGATGATGGCCGTCCGTAATGCAGGCTGTTCCGCTGACGAATACATCCTGAATCGGGTTGGCGTGGGCGCGTTCCGAAAAGACCATGGCAGAGAGCCAATGTTGGCTATCCAGCCCCGCCAGATTGGGGTGTTCCAGATCAATCACCATCAAATCTGCCTGATAGCCGGGGCTTAGTTGCCCGCTGGCTCGTCCAGACGCCTGTGCGCCTCCGTGAACACAGATATCAAACAAGTGGTCCGCGACAAAAGGCTGTTTGGGCGATGCCAGCACATTCCGTTGCTGGCTGATCAATCGTTGACCATATTCCAGCAAGCGCAGCTCGGCGCGCCAGTCTACGCAGATATGGCTGTCCGAACCTATGCCCATACGTCCTTGCTCGGCCAGAAAGGCGGCGGCCGGGAACAGGCCATCGCCCAGATTGGCCTCGGTCGTCAGACACAAACCCGCAACCGCGCCACTGCGGGCAATTTGCTGGCGTTCCTGCTCGTCGATGTGGGTGGCGTGGATCAGGCACCAGCGTTCGTCCACATTGAAGTTGTCATACAGATAGGCCACAGGGCTGCTGCCTTTGAGTTGCTGGCAGGCCAGAACTTCGGCCATTTGTTCGGCAATGTGGATATGAATCGGGTGGCGCGAAGGCAGGCTGTGCAGGCCGTCGATCAGGGTGTTGATGGAACCGACACCGGTGGCTCGCAGAGAATGGGGTGCAACGCCGTAACGCCGGTCTACGTTCAGGGGGTGGCTGCTGTGCAGGGATTCCAGCAAGTACAGCAATTGCGTCGGGCTATTCAAAAAACGCTGCTGATCCTGCCGTGGGGTTTTGCCACCAAAATCGCTGTATTGGTACAGCACCGGCAGCATGGTAATGGCCAAGCCGCTGGCGCTGGCCGCATTCAGTACGCCTTGGGCCAGCCGGCCAATCGGGTCGTAGTTCTGGCCGTCACGCTGGTGGTGCAGGTAGTGAAATTCGCACACGCTGGTGTAACCCGCTTTCAGCATCTGTATATAGAGCCACTGGGCGATGGCGTACATATGCTCGGGTTCCAGACGGGCGGCGAAGCGGTACATCAGGTCGCGCCAACTCCAGAAGCTGTCCTGGCCTTGGCCCCGAAATTCAGTCAGCCCGGCCATAGCACTTTGAAAAGCGTGTGAATGGAGGTTGGGCATGCCGGGTAACACGGCGCCCTGTGTCTTGTGGATCTTACCCGCAGCGTCTATATCCTGTTGGCTGGCCTGGGGAAGAACATTCGTCAATGTGCCTTGCGGGTCCCAGCGCAGCAAAACATTGGCCTGCCATTGGCCGTCCAGATAGGCCCAGGGAGCCCACAGCGCTTCATAGTGCCGGGCAATGCTCATGATGATTCCTTACGCAGATCACGGCTGATTTTTCCTTGATACACGACTAGGGCGCAGCGTGGCAGGCCTAACCAATAGACCAGTTCGGGTAGGGATTCGATGTCCCAGGCAACAAAGTCGGCGCGTGCGCCTACGGTCAGCTCACCATTGATGTCCGGAGCACCCAGGGCTTGGGCGGCGTGACGGGTGACACCGGCCAGGGCTTCGGGCACGGTTAATTTGAAGAGCGTGCTGCCCATGTTCAGAATCAGCAGCAGGGATGCGCAGGGCGAGGTGCCGGGGTTGCTGTCCGTGGACAGGGCCATAGGCACGCCGTGCTTGCGCAGCAATTCGATAGGGGGGAGCCGGGTTTCGCGCAGGAAATAATACGCACCGGGAAGCAGCACCGCCACGGTCCCGGCTTTTTTCATGGCGATGATGCCGGCTTCATCTAGATACTCCAGATGATCGGTAGACAGGGCTTGATAACGTGCCGCTAGCTCCGTCCCACCCAGATTAGACAGCTGTTCGGCGTGCATTTTGACGGGTAGACCCAAGTCTTGAGCTGCTTTCAGAACGCGTTCGGATTGCTTCAAGTCAAAGGCAATACGTTCGCAAAAGACATCAACCGCGTCGATCAAGCCTTCTTGTGCCAGCGTGGGCAGCATTTGATCGCAGACCAGATCCAGGTAGGTATCGGTTTGCCCCGCAAATTCAGGGGGCAGGGCATGGGCACCTAAGAAGGTCGTGCGTACGGTGACGGGACGCAGTTCACCCAGGCGGCGGGCCACGCGCAGCATTTTGCGCTCGCTCTCCAGGTTCAGGCCATAGCCGGATTTGATTTCAATGGCGGTGACGCCTTCGTCCAGTAAGGCGTCCAGACGACGCAGCGCTTGGGCTAGTAATTGGTCTTCGTCCAAGGAGCGGGTGGCTTTGACGGACGACACAATGCCGCCACCTTGGCGGGCGATTTCTTCGTAGGATGCGCCTGCCAGTCGCAAGGCGAACTCTTGGGCGCGGTTATCGCCGTAAACCAGATGGGTGTGGCAATCAATCAGGCCGGGCGTCAACCAGCGATTTCCCAGCCTGTGTTCTTGAACTGGCTGCTGCCATTGGGCGGGTAGGGCATGGCGGGGGCCCATCCAGGCGATGCGGCCCGCCTGCTCGACCAGGCAAGCGTTCTCAATGACGTACTCGGGGTCGGCAGTAGGAGCCAAGCGTAATTCAGTCCAGAGTGTGTAGCTCATCATCAATTCGTTCCGTTAGGGGCGATATAGGCGTAGACCAGGACGGCATCAGCCGAGTCGGCTTGGACTTCCAGGTGCAGGGGGTGGGTGCTGCTGCCCGTCAGCGCTTGTTCGGCTTCCAAGGTCCAGCTCTGTGTGTCGGTCTGGAGGCGATAGCCTCCTTTTGGGGCGTACAGAAAGTGGGTGCCAGCGGCCAGTGTTGTGGTGGCGCTTCGTCCTTGCCATGCCTGCAAGCTGCCCTGGGCGCGGCCCCGGCGCAGCATCAGGTTCAGATCCCGAGTCGGGCCTTGCGGTAACAAACAGACCATAGGGTCTTCACCCGCAAAGGCATAGGGTTTGAAAGGATGTAGGAGATGTGTCCCTTCCCCCTGAGTCAGCGACATGCTCTCGCCTTCGATCAACATGATGTGCCGGTCTATGCCCGGAAAGCGGGAGAAATCGCCGGAAGTTTGCACATGGGCCAGGCTGATGCGCCAGTCAAAGCTCTCGTACCCCGACTTGGCCGGATGGCACAGCACCTCACGGGTGGTGCCACCACCATTTTTCCAGGCTTGCTCTGGGAGGCTGCTGATGTTCAGCAGGCGAAGCGAAGTGGCAGGGTGGGGCTGGCTCATGGTGGCATGGCTCCAGGTGTTTTTTTAATTGTATATACAATAGTTGAGTATAGACAAAGCACGACGATTGCCCGGGATGGCGAGTCGTTTTTTCAGGGTAAATCCCGAGCTGGAGCGGTTTGTCTACTTGCGCTGCAAGCCGCTTGGTGGCAAGGTATACGCTAATAAACCCGAGTTGTAATGCATTCAAAGGAGCAGGATGCCTGGATTTTCCGGCGTCCTGCGTTAATTGTTGCAAGCTATAAAGTTTGCATATGAAGTATTTAATCGTTCTTCTTCAGGACTTTCCCGCATCATGGATACCCTCTCGCAGTCTTTTACCTTTTCCCAACGTGCCCAGAAACTGAGTGGCTCCGCAATTCGTGAAATTCTCAAGGTCACTGCGCGTCCTGAGATTATTTCCTTTGCGGGCGGTCTGCCTACTCCAGTTGGCTTTCCTGTCGAGGAAATGCAAAGTGCGTTCAACAAGGTACTGAGCGAGCAGGGCCGAGTCGCCTTGCAATACACCACTACCGAAGGCTATTTGCCGTTGCGTCAATGGTTGGCCGATCAGATGAGCGCCGAAGGCGCCTCGGTTCACGCCGACGAAATCCTGCTGGTGAATGGTTCGCAGCAAGCGCTGGACATGCTGGGCAAGCTGTTTATCGACGAAGGCAGCAAGGTGCTGGTTGAATCGCCTACTTATCTGGGCGCTTTGCAGGCTTTGTCTGTTTACGATCCTGCTTTTGTGGCTATTCCTACCGATGACCAAGGCATGATTCCAGAGTACGTGTCCGCGCCTGAAGCCATGGGTGCCCGTCTGCTGTACGCATTGCCCAACTTCCAGAACCCCACCGGCTTGCGCCTGCCTTTGGAGCGTCGCCAGGACCTGGTGGAGCGATGTGCGGCTGCGCATATCCCCATTGTCGAGGACGATCCTTACGGCGAACTGCGCTATGCAGGCGAGCGTCTGCCTAGCTTGCTGTCTTTAGGTCGCAAGGCAGGTGCCACGGTTATCCGTCTGGGCACCTTCTCCAAGGTATTGGCTCCCGGCCTGCGTCTGGGTTACATCGTGGCTCCCGCCAAAATTATCGATAAGCTGGTGCAGATCAAGCAGGCCACGGACTTGCACACCTCTACCTTGACGCAGATGGCAGTTTACGAAGCCGTGCATAACGGTTTCCTGGACAAGCACCTGCCTAAAGTGCGCGATATCTACCAAAAGCAATGCGCCATCATGCTGGACGCGATGGACACGCATTTCCCGAACACGGCTAAGTGGACTCGCCCTGAAGGCGGCATGTTTATTTGGGTGACTTTGCCTAAGCACGTAAATGCTTCCGCTCTGTTGCAAAAAGCCATTGAGAATCTGGTGGCCTTTGTACCCGGCGAACCCTTCTACGCCGGTGACGATGTTCAGCACAACACCTTGCGTCTGAGCTTTGCGACCGTGCCCGAGGAAAAAATTCGCGAAGGCATCGCCATCTTGGGTAAACTCATCAAAGAAGCCTGATGGCTGTTTGGCAGACAATGGACGCAGGCTGATTGCTCTGCGTCTTTTCATGCGCTGGCTTGGCCAGCGCTGTGGTTTTCAGAGCAGCCCATTCAGCTCCGTTTACGTGACGAGCATGAGCAGGTTCCCGGAATCCACTGCATACCCTCTTGCAAGAGGGTATGCCTGTTTTCAGTCTATGGCCTGACGCCTGGATTTAGGTTTTACCTCTATGACATCTCCATCCGCTTCGGAATCTTCCCCGCGTCCTGATCTATCTGATATGCGCACCAATGATTGGGTGGCCCGCTATCTGCCCGCGTCTTGGGGACCGTATGCCCGTTTATGCCGGCTGGACCGGCCCGTAGGAACGTGGCTGACTCTGCTGCCCGCGCTTGCCGCTTTGGTGCAGGCGGCGGACGGCCTTCCCACCTTGTGGCGCGTGGTCATTTTCTCCCTGGGTGCCTTGTTGATGCGCGGTATTGGCTGCTGCTTTAATGATATGGCCGACCGCAATTTCGATCACCAGGTAGAGCGAACCCGCTTCCGACCCCTGACCAGTGGGCAGATCACCATGCGGCAGGCGGTTATTTTTGTGCTGGCACAGATTGCCGTGTGTGCCTTGCTGCTGCTGGCCATTAATGAATACAGCCGCTGGTTGGCGCTGGCGCTGTTTCCCGTGGTGATGATTTACCCCCTTTGCAAGCGCTTTACCTACTGGCCGCAAGTGGTGCTGGGTATTTGCTTTAACTGGGGCATGTTGATGGCCTGGTCCGATACGCAGAATATGGTGCCCGTCGGTGCCGTACTGATGTGGGTGGGGGCGATTTTGTGGCAGGTGGGCTATGACTCCATCTATGCCTATATCGATGTGGCTGACGATACCAAGCTGGGCCTGCACTCCACGGCCCTGCGTTTCCGCGAAGCAGGCAAAACCTGGATCAGCGGTTTTTACATTGCCGCCATGGCCTGCTGGCTGGTGGGCGGTTTCCTGCTGAACGAGCGGGTCTTGTATTACGTGGTGATGGCAGTTATTGCTCTTCATCTGCTGTGGCAGATGCGGCATTTTGATGTGCGCTATCCCGAACGAGGCCTGCGCCTTTTTCGTGCCAATATCTGGGTTGGGGTTTTGTTGGTGGTGGCCGCGTTGGCCGGCACGATCAGTTTGTCTTGATACGCATTCAAGCAATTTACGTAAAAAAGCTATAAAGGTTTGAAGAATGGCTTCTCCTCTTGAGTATGTTGCAACGGCGCTGTTTGCTATTGCCATCGTCCACACCTTCTCGGTTCCGGTGTTTGCACGCTTGGCCAATAAAGGAGGCAGCCATGCTGGGCTGTGGCATATGTTGTCCGAAGTCGAGGCCGTATTTGGCGTCTGGGCCTGTGTGCTGGTGGCCTATATGGCCGTTTTTGTTGACTTGAAGTCGGCGATTGAATATCTGGAAGGCCGCAACTTCACTGAACCCATGTTCGTGTTTGCGATCATGGTGGTTGCCGCCAGCCGCCCAATCCTGGAACTGGTGAACAATACCGTCTCCGTCCTGGCGCGTGCTCTGCCCATGTCGGACAAGATCTCTACCTACTTCATCACGATTTCAGTGGTGCCGTTGGCCGGCTCCCTGATTACCGAGCCTGCGGCCATGACTTTGGCGGCCTTGCTGCTACACAAAACCTACTTTCGTCATCAAGGCCATGCCGGTTTCAAGTATTTGACGGTGGGTGTTCTGTTTGTGAACGTCTCTATTGGGGGCGTGTTGACGGCCTATGCCGCGCCACCGGTCCTGATGGTGGCCAGCACGTTTGGCTGGGATACCGCCTATATGTCCACTCACTTTGGTTGGCGTGCTGTGCTGGCCGTGGTGATCAATGCCAGTCTGGTGACGTTTGTGTGCCGCAAAGCCTTGTTGGAAATGGGACAGGGCATGCCCGAATCCGGCCAAGTGCAGCGTGCGGTTCCTATTACCGTCATGGTGATTCACGTCGCCTTTTTGGTGGCGATTGTGCTCGGTGCGCATCACCCCATCGTGTTTATGGCTTTGCTGATGCTGTTTATCGGCTATGCACATTCCTACAAACACTATCAAAACCCCCTGTTGGTGCGCGAAGGCCTGATGGTCGGCTTCTTTCTGGCTGGTCTGGTGGTGCTGGGCGGCCTGCAGAAGTGGTGGCTGCAAGACTTGTTGGGCGGTTTGTCGCCTACCGTTCTGTTCTGGGGGGCAACGGCCCTGACAGCGGTGACCGACAACGCGGCGCTGACCTATCTGGGTTCTCTGGTCGAAGGCACGTCGGACATTTGGCGCTACATGCTGGTGGCCGGTGCAGTAACCGGCGGTGGCTTGACGGTGATTGCCAATGCGCCCAATCCGGCGGGTTTCTCCATTCTGAAAGGCAGCTTCCCGGATGGGGCTATTTCGCCCCTGCGTTTGTTGCTTAGTGCGGCGGTGCCAACCTTGATCGCAGCCTGCATGTTTTTGATCTAAACCGGGTGGCCGCCATGGGCGGCCTGTCTGGGCGGGGCGAAGTTCAGTGCGATTGAACGCCAAAAGGGCTAAAATCACGGCAGAAGCGCCCCTGGATACCCGTTGTGGGTGCTGGTTTCGCGGAGCCCTGGCTTGATTTAGCCAGTTCTGGCCCCACTATTTTTATCTCGAATTTTGTTTCGGCTTTTTGTTAGGATGAGTCGTGCCTATCTATGCGTATAAATGCAGCTCGTGCCAATACGAAAAAGATGTGCTGCAAAAAATGTCGGACCCTCTTTTAGAGGTTTGCCCAGAATGTAAGCAGTCTACCTTTACCAAACAGGTAACGGCAGCAGGGTTCCAGCTCAAAGGTACGGGCTGGTACGTAACGGATTTCCGTAACCAGGGTGGCAGCAAGCCTGCGGACAGTGGCACAGCGTCCACGCCCGCAGCACCGGCAACGCCTACCTCCTCATCGTCCAGCTAACACCACTTCTTATGCGCCCCTTCAAGCGTTATTTCGTCACTGGCCTGCTCATCTGGGTGCCCTTGGTCATCACCGTCTGGGTGATGACCTTGCTGATCGAAACGCTGGAGAGCGTGGTGCCGGAGTTTCTGTCCTCGCAGGCCCTGTTTGGCTTGCGTATCCCCGGCTTTAGAATTGTGCTGGTGCTGGCGGTCTTGTTTGGCACGGGTTTACTGGCAGCCAATTACCTGGGCCGCGCGGTCGTGGATCGTTGGGAATTGCTACTTGGGCGTATTCCTTTGGTGCGTTCCATTTATAATTCGGTCAAGCAAGTCAGTGATACGGTGTTGGCGCCCGATGGTCAGGCGTTTCGCGAGGCCGTCCTGGTGCAGTATCCCAGGGCCGGTTCCTGGACCATTGCCTTTTTAACGGGCACGCCGGGCGGACAAGTGGCGCAGATCCTGGGCGACGACTTTGTCAGCGTCTACGTTCCCACCACGCCTAACCCGACGTCCGGTTTTTTTCTGATGATGCCTCGGGCCGATGTTCACAAGCTCGACATGACCGTGGATGCGGCGCTTAAATACATCGTCTCCATGGGTGTGGTTGGCCCGACAGAGCCGATCGCTTTGCCCCCTGTTTCTGACCAGCCGGAAGGGCCCGATGGGGCGCCTCCCTTGGCTGGAACCTGAATTTTCCAATTTGCAGTTTTTACTATTTCGGAGTCATCCTAGATGCGTACGTGTTATACCGGCGAGGTTTCCAAAGAATACCTGGGCCAGACGGTCAATTTGTTTGGCTGGGTACATCGTCGCCGCGACCACGGGGGTGTGATTTTCATTGATCTGCGCGACCGTGAGGGTCTGGCGCAGGTTGTCGTCAACCCCGACAACGTGCAGGCCTTTGAAGTGGCCGAACGTATCCGTAATGAGTACTGCCTGCGCATCACTGGTCGCGTCCAGGCTCGTCCTGACGGCACGATCAATCCTGATCTGCGTTCGGGCGAGATCGAAATCGTTTGTGACGAAATCGAAATCCTGAACGCATCGGTCACCCCCGCATTCCAGCTGGATGACGATAATCTGTCTGAAACCACGCGTCTGACGCACCGTGTTCTGGATTTGCGCCGTCCGCAAATGCAAAACAACCTGATGCTGCGCTACAAAGTGGCCATGCAGTCCCGTCGCTATCTGGATGACCTGGGTTTCATCGATATTGAAACCCCCATGCTGACCAAGAGTACCCCTGAAGGCGCTCGCGACTACCTGGTGCCTTCGCGTGTAAACGCAGGTGAATTCTTCGCACTGCCGCAGTCGCCCCAGTTGTTCAAGCAAATGCTGATGGTGTCCGGTTTTGACCGTTACTACCAGATTACCAAGTGCTTCCGCGACGAAGACTTGCGCGCTGACCGCCAGCCTGAATTCACCCAGATCGACTGCGAAACCTCCTTCCTGAACGAAGAACAGATTCGCGACATCTTTGAAGGCATGGTTGCGCACATTTTCCGCACGGTGCAAAACGTTGAACTGCCCAAGTTCCCCACCATGAGCTGGACCGAAGCCATGCTGCGCTACGGTTCGGACAAGCCTGACCTGCGTGTCAAGCTGGAGTTCGTGGATGTGGCTGACTTGATGCGTGAAGTGGACTTCAAGGTGTTCTCCGCACCCGCAAACGACCCAGCCTGCCGCGTGGTGGCGTTGCGCGTTCCTGGTGGTGGCGCTATGCCCCGCAGCGAAATCGATGCCTACACCAAGTTCGTCGGTATCTACGGTGCCAAGGGTCTGGCTTACATCAAAGTTAACGATGTGACGGCTATCCCTGAAGGCCTGCAGTCGCCCATCGTCAAGAACATCAATGTGGACGTGCTCAAGCAAGTCATGGAGCGCACCGGCGCCCAGAACGGCGACCTGATCTTCTTTGGCGCGGACAAGGCCAAGATCGTCAATGACGCGATTGGTGCACTGCGCATTAAAATCGGCCACAGCGAATTCGGTAAAGAAAACGGCTTGTTCGAAGCGGGTTGGAAACCCCTGTGGGTGGTGGACTTCCCCATGTTCGAGTACGACGAAGGCGAAAACCGTTACTTTGCCGCTCACCATCCGTTCACCAGCCCCAAAGATGGTCACGAAGACTTGCTGGAAACAGATCCCGGCAAAGCCTTCGCCAAGGCCTACGATATGGTGCTGAACGGTTGGGAAGTGGGTGGCGGCTCGGTCCGTATTCACCGTGCCGAGATTCAGAGCAAAGTGTTCAACGCCCTGAATATTGGTCCTGAAGAAGCTCAGCTGAAGTTTGGCTTCCTGCTGGATGCACTGCAGTACGGTGCGCCTCCACACGGTGGTCTGGCTATGGGTCTGGATCGTCTGGTCACCTTGATGGCTGGTGCTGATTCGATCCGTGACGTGATTGCTTTCCCCAAGACACAGCGTGCTCAGTGTCTGCTCACCCAGGCCCCATCGGCTGTGGACGAGCAGCAACTGCGTGAGTTGCATATTCGTCTGCGGGCTGTTGAAAACAAGTAAGTCAGATCGGGAGACAGCGTGTCAGTGATTCGGGTAGTTAGCTACAACATTCACAAAGGCCGCTCGGCTTCGGGTAAACGGGAGTCCTTGGCGGATTTACGCCTGGGACTTTACGGACTGTCTCCTGACCTGTTGTTTTTGCAGGAAGTGCAGGGGCGTAACCAGCTGCAAAGCAGTCTGGACGCCCAGCACGAATCCCTGGCCGCTGCCTTGCGCATGAATACGGCCTACGGATGCAATGTGGTTCGTCCTCATACGGATCACGGCAATGCGCTTTTGTCGCGCTTTCCCATTCTGCAGTACGAAAACCAGGATATTTCCGACCATCGTATGGAACAGCGCGGTTTGCTCCATGCGATTGTGGATGTCGGTGGCCGCCCGGTGCATTGCATTGTGGTCCACCTGGGCCTGTTCAATGGGGGACGTGTTCGCCAGATTCAGGCCTTGCTCGATCGCATCAAGCGCATCGTCCCGGCGGACGAGCCTTTGCTGATCGCAGGCGACTTCAACGACTGGAATAACCGTCTGGCGCCCATTTTTGTGCAGCAATTGAACCTGTACGAAGTGTTTTCCTTTTCGCCTCGTGGTCAGGCTGATAAGCGTTTCCGGCTGCGCCAGCCCATCCAGTGGCTGCGTACCATGCGTAAAAGCGGGCTGGTGGTGCCTGAACAAGGTATCCAGCTTGGCGTGAACGGGGCCGCGCGTATGACGCCACCTCCTCGGACCTTCCCGGCAGCGTTCCCCTGGTTACGGTTGGACCGTGTTTACCAGCGTGGCTTTGCAGTGCGTAATGCCCGTGTGCTGGTGGGTGAGCCCTGGAAGCAATTGTCCGACCATGCTCCTATCCTGACTGAGCTGGAGCTACCCTAAGGGGGAGCGCCTAGGCCTAGCAAGCATGCCGAGTCTGAAGCGCGATCCACATTGGCACGAAGGTAATCAAATCACCTTGCTGCAAAATGGCCAGGAATTCTTTCCGGCCATTTGTGCGGCTATCGATCAGGCACAGAAACGCCTGCATCTGGAAACCTATATCTTCAACCTGGATGACAGCGGGCACAGTGTTCTGGACGCCTTGCGGCGAGCCTGCGAGCGCGGTGTGCGGGTGCGTGTGGTGGTGGATGGCTTTGGCAGCGATGTACACGCCTTGCAGATTGCCGAGCAGTTAAAGGCGATGCGCGCCCGCTACCGGATTTATCGTCCCAAACCCCAGGGCTGGCGCGAACCGCGTCTGTCCTTACGACGCCTGCGTAGATTGCACCGAAAAATGTTGGTAGTTGATGAGCGCGTGGGTTTTGTTGGCGGCATCAATATCCTGGACGACTTTGACGATGTGCCTTTGGTCAACGGTGAGGGGAAACCGCGCTTTGATTTCGCCGTACGTTGCGAAGGGCCGATTGTGGATGATATGGTTCGTGCCCAGCAGGCCTTATGGCTGCGTATGGCTTGGCGGCGACGCCAGGACTGGGACAGTTTTACGCAACGCTTCACTACCTGGCGTGAATGGCGCAAGCGGCGGCAGGCACGCAAGCAGGCACAACAGGCCGGTCAGGTATTTGAAGGCATACGGGCAAGTTTGTTGCTGCGGGATAATGTGCGCCATCGTCAGCAAATCGAGCAGGCCTATCTGCATTTGCTGTGCAAGGCGCAAGAGCAAGTCATCTTGGCCAATGCCTATTTCTTTCCAGGTCGCACCTTGCGACGGCGTATTGAACAGGCGGCTGAGCGCGGCGTACGGGTGCGCTTGTTGCTGCAAGGTCATGCCGAGTACTTCTTGCAGTACCGGGCCTGTCGATTCATGTATGGGAAATTGCTGGATCATGGCATTGAGCTGTACGAGTACAAGGCCAGTTACTTGCACGCCAAAGTAGCGGTGATCGATGACTATTCCATGGTCGGTTCATCCAACCTGGATCCTTTTAGCCTGTTGCTGGCACGTGAGGCCAATGTCCTGATTCAGGACGCGCCCTTTACCCAGAACCTGCAGGCCAAGCTGGAATACGAAATTGAGCACAATGCCACGCGGGTTAATCAGGAGCAGTATCAGCGCCTGGGCCTGTTCAGTCGGCTGGGCGATTATCTGGCCTATGGTATGTTGCGCCTGGGCGTGCTGTTAACGGGTAAATCGTCCTTGTATTGAGGCCCGTCGGGTGCTGTATGGCCGTCTTTATCCATACAAGATGCAGACAGCCCGGCAGCGCCTTATAAAATACTCTCTATACTTTAAGAGTTTGGTCCCGAAGGACCGAGTTTGCTGTAACCATAATTACTTTTACCCGGAGGGTGGACCACATGAAAACACGTGCAGCTGTTGCCTGGAAAGCGGGCGCTCCGCTAACGATTGAAGAGGTCGATCTGGCAGGTCCCCAAGCGGGCGAAGTGCTGGTCGAAATCAAGGCGACGGGCATTTGCCATACCGATTACTACACCCTGTCTGGCGCTGATCCAGAAGGTTTGTTCCCTGCCATTCTGGGCCATGAAGGCGCAGGCGTGGTGCTGGATGTGGGTGCGGGCGTGACCAGCCTGCGTCCCGGTGATCACGTGATCCCTTTGTACACACCCGAGTGTCGGCAGTGCAAATCCTGCCTGTCGCGCAAGACCAACCTGTGTACCGCCATTCGCTCTACCCAGGGCAAGGGCTTGATGCCGGACGGCACGTCGCGCTTTTCCATTGGCGGCAAGCCTGTGCACCATTACATGGGCACATCGACTTTCGCCAACCACATCGTGGTGCCGGAAATTGCCTTGGCCAAGATTCGTAGCGACGCGCCTTTCGATAAGGTTTGTTATATCGGCTGTGGCGTCACTACAGGTCTGGGCGCTGTGCTGTTTACAGCCAAGGTGGAAGCGGGTGCCAACGTGGTGGTGTTCGGTCTGGGCGGCATCGGCCTGAACGTGATCCAGGGTGCCAAGATGGTTGGCGCTGGCAAGATCATTGGCGTGGATATCAACCCCGAGCGCCAGGCCATGGCTCGCCAGTTCGGCATGACCGACTTTGTGAACCCCAATGAAGTTGAAAACGTGGTCGACCACATCATTCAACTGACAGACGGCGGTGCGGATTACTCCTTTGAATGTATCGGCAACACCAAGGTGATGCGTCAGGCGCTGGAGTGCTGCCACCGTGGTTGGGGCCAGTCCATCATTATTGGTGTGGCTGAAGCCGGTGCAGAAATCTCCACTCGTCCGTTCCAGCTGGTAACGGGGCGCGAATGGAAGGGTTCCGCCTTTGGTGGCGCCCGTGGCCGTACTGACGTACCGACGATTGTGGATTGGTACATGGATGGCAAGATCAACATCGACGATCTGATCACCCACACCTTGCCGTTGGAGCGCATCAACGAAGGGTTTGATCTGATGAATGCAGGCAAATCCATCCGTTCGGTGGTGATGTACTAATAGAGGTTGTTTAAAGAGGCGCAGGCAGTGGCCTGTGCCCTTTATCCCGGCTCCAAAGCCAGCGTGCCACTGTTTGATGTGTCATCAGGCTTTGGGTCGGATCTGCAATTGAAAACAAGAGGGGGCTATGGCTCAGACACTGGAACTGCTCAACGAACACCGCTGTTTTGATGGTTGGCAGCGCTATTACCAACACGCTTCGCAGACAATTGGCCTGCCCATGCGTTTTTCTGTGTACATGCCGCCGCAATTGCAGGCCAGCGCGCAGAAGGGTGCCGCCAGTTTGGCAGAAGCCATTGGCCAAGGCCGCGTGCCTGTGCTGTTTTTCCTGGCAGGTCTAACCTGCACCGAAGAAACTTTCATGATCAAGGCTGCTGCCCAGCGTTACGCTGCCGAGCACGGCATCATGCTGGTCACCCCTGACACCAGCCCGCGTGGCGCCGGTGTGGAAGGGGAGGATGAGGGCTGGGATCTGGGAACCGGTGCCGGTTTCTACCTGGATGCCACCCAGCCCGGCTGGAGCCAGCACTACCGCATGGAAAGTTATGTGAGCCAGGAGCTGTTTGATCTGGTCACTACCATCCTGCCTGGTGATGCCAGCCGTGTCGGTATTTTTGGTCACTCTATGGGTGGCCATGGTGCCTTGACTCTGGCGCTGCGTCATCCCGGCAAATACCGTTCTGTTTCTGCCTTTGCACCCATTGCCGCGCCAACACGCTGCCCCTGGGGTGAAAAAGCCTTTGGCGCTTATCTGGGCCAGAATCGTCAAGCCTGGGAGCAGCATGACGCCAGTGCCTTGATGGCCAAGGCCAGCACGCCGTATCCCGCCGGTATTTTGGTGGACCAGGGTTTGAGCGACGGTTTTTTGGCCGAACAACTGTATCCGGAAGTATTTGAGCAGGCTTGCGAGCAGGCTAAACAGCCTTTGACCTTGCGCCGTCACGAAGGCTATGACCACGGCTACTACTTCATCTCGACCTTTATTCAGGACCATCTGAACTTTCACGCCGAGCGGCTGTGATCGCTGGATAAACAAGGTCGCACTTTGTTATTTTTCGGTGGGCAAGAAGGCGTTACGCTCAGTCAGCCACGGTTTTTTACCTGTTTGTGGTGTTCTGCCCACCGATTTGTCGCTGTTTTCTCTATAGCAGTGAACTTTTTCTTGCTGCGACGCTCTTATTCCTGTATTCGAAATTTTTAGCACTCCAGAGCATCGAGTGCTAAACTCAATGATTGTTGAAATACGTTTTGTACGGTTTGAGGGCCTTGTGTTTGTGCTCTCGCCGGCTGACTTTTGAAGGATTTTCCATGACACAACAAGCGAACGCTTTGGCCCTGACGTCTGGTAATGATCTGGTCGCCGCCGTGTCTAATCCAGGCGCACTGGGGACGATCGAAGCGTATATTTCTGCTGTTAACCGCCTGCCCATGCTCAGCGCTGAACGCGAAACTGAGTTGGGCCAGCGCCTGCGCGACCAGGATGACCTGGACGCTGCGCGTGAACTGATTTTGTCGCACCTGCGTCTGGTGGTCTCCATTGCCCGCCAGTACTTGGGCTATGGCTTGCCCCACGCCGACCTGATCCAGGAAGGTAATGTGGGCTTGATGAAGGCCGTCAAACGGTTTGACCCCGAGCGTGGTGTCCGTCTGGTGTCCTTTGCTGTGCACTGGATCAAGGCCGAAATTCACGAATACGTGGTCCGTAACTGGCGCATGGTCAAAGTGGCCACGACCAAGGCCCAACGCAAACTGTTTTTTAACCTGCGTCGCATGCGTCCGGACGGTCAAACACTGGACACTGCGCAAGTCGATGCCATTGCACGTGAACTCGATGTGCGTCCGCAGGACGTCAGCGAGATGGAAGTGCGGCTGTCTGGCCATGATATGGCCCTGGAAGCCCCTACCAACGACGACGATGAGCATTTCGCGCCTATTTCCTACTTGTCCGATGAAGGACAGGAGGAGCCCACACGCGTGCTGGAACGCCGTGCTCAGGACATGCTGGAAGGCAGTGGCCTGGAAGAAGCCATCGACACCTTGGACGAGCGCTCGCAGCGCATTGTGCGCGCCCGCTGGTTGCAGGACGAGGGTGGTGCCACGCTGCACGATCTGGCTGCCGAATTTGGCGTGTCGGCAGAGCGTATCCGTCAAATCGAAGTGGCGGCATTCAAGAAGTTGCGCGTCGCTTTGGCGGGCGCGGTCTAAGCCGTTTTAAAGAGTTACAAGTTTTCAGGGAATTCGTAGAACTTAAGCTGATCTGCGCGGACTAAACAATACATCTGCTGATTTTTGCCACCTATGCAAATCGGCATTTGCGCATCCGCTTCGGCTTCTCCTCTTCCCCTCCCTTTTGAAGCGGATGTTTATGGGACACCAGCTAGGTGTCCCTTTTTTTTGCTCTGATTTTTTGTGTTAGTTTTCGCTGCCGAGTCGGCCAGACCTGAGCAGCGCGAAAACGAAATGATCAGAAGGACAAAGCGGCTCGCAGCCAGACGGTGCGACCGGGGTCATTAAAGCGGGTAGCCGCGCCAAAACCAAACCCACTATTCCCGGCCAGATTCAGGTGCTCACCGTAGGTTTTGTCGAACACATTGTCCACACCCGCCGTCAGGGACAGATTACGGTTGATTTTGTAGCCGCCATACAGCGACAGGGTACCAAACCCACCGGTAGGCCCAAAGTCGTAGCCCACCACATTGCCCTGTCCTTTAGCGTAGCGATTCTGCTTGGCGACCAGGCGCCATACCCCTCCTGCTGACCAGGGACCTTGCACATAGTCCGCCGTCAGACGCAGATCCAGCGGTGGCATTTGTGGCAGAGCGCGGCTGTCGGTGCTGTTGCGGCCCCAGGCATAGGCCAGGCTGCTTCCCAGCGTCCAGTTGGAATTCACCTTCCAGTCCGCACCCAGTTCGCCACCCATAATGCGGGCATTAACGTTACGAGCCTGGGTTTTGGTGCCCATCATGCCGCCGGGCAGGTAATCAAACAAAATGTAGTCCTGAATCTGGCCGATATAGGCGGAAGCCCAGGCAGAGACGGTTTCAGTTTTGTACTGCGCCCCAAAATCCAGCTGTGTTGTCTTTTCGGGTTGAACGCCCAGGAAAGCGCTGGCACTGCCTTGCGGACCGCTGGCTGGGGAAATCATCTCCCAGTAATCGGGCATGCGCTGTACGTGGCCGACACCGGCATACAGACTCAAGGGCAGGGACTCCAAATCATGCTCGATACGTAGGAAGGCGCTGGGCAGGGTTTCCTTGCGGCGTTCATTGGCACCGGGGTTGGGCATGCTCATCATGCTGCTGCCCAGGCTGGGACGCAGGTCACGCGCCGTGGCTTTGTCCAGACGAGCTCCGCCAATCAGGCGGCTGGAGTCATTCAAATCCCAACGGGCTTCGGTAAAGATACCGATATTGTCGAACTCGGCATCTTTTACCCAATCCTGGTCGCGGTAGTTCTGCATCCCCATGCCACTGCGCTTGCGATGGCGGCTGCGCATGGCATCCACACCCGTGGTCAGCGTCAGGTCGTCGCTCAAGGCCCAGTCCATGCTCAGGCGGCCACCCCAGGTCAGGCGATCGACATTGGAAGCCATGGGCATGGACATGCCGCCACCAGGCTTGAACGGGCGCAGCTCGTAGTTGTCCATAACGTGATCGGCGTAGTTGTAGTACAGCTGGGCTTCTACATTACGCAGCACACCTTCGTGCATATCTTTCTGGAAACGCAGGCCCAGGGTCTCGCGTTTGAATTGAGTACCGTCCATACCGCGACCGGCATAGCGGGCATAGCCGTCGCCCGTGCCTGCGCTTAATTCCAGTACGGTGTCAGGATCGGGGGTCAGGCCAATGGCCACATCCGTATTCCATTTCTTCCAGCGCGAAGGCACACGCTCCCCATCACCATCCTTATAGTCTTGAGCACGGTCTTGATTGGCAGTCAGGCGGGCATAGTAGGATTCGTTCCCAGCCGTAAAGTCCACATTCCCCGCGTGACGACCCGCCGAGCCGCCCAAAATACTGGCCTCCAAGGTGGCGTCTTTCTCCGTGAAACCAGGAGGCTTACGCTCGAAACGCACCGTTCCGGCGGAAGCCCCCGGCCCCCAACGCACGCTTTGCGGGCCTTTGATAATGGTCAGCTCATCAAAGGATTGGGGTGAAATATACGAGCTGGGCGCATCCATGCGGGACGGGCAGGCACCGGGCATGGAACTGCCGTTGGTCAGTACCGCCAGACGCGAGCCAAACATGCCACGCAGTACCGGGTCGCCATTGCTGCCGCCATTACGGATGGCCGCAAAGCCGGGAATGGTCTTCAGGTAATCCGTGCCGTCGCTGGCAGGCAAGGGCAAGCGGGGCAGCTTGGGATTGGTGGTGAACTGCAGGGGGGATTCAGGCGCAACACCTGTCACCACAATGGGGCTGAGCTGTTCAATAACCGTGGCTTGAGCCAGGGCTGCGGCGGGTAGGCAGGCCAGAACACCGGCGCTGATCAGGCCGGGGCTTAACATTTTCTTCATGACTAAATTCCGAAGGGCGGCCACCGTCCAGCGGCAAGTCCGCTTGGTCGATGGCAGCAAAAGATAGTTGGCGTAGCGGCAGGGCCGAACGCGGGGAATCAGGCAGGAAGAAAAGCGGGCGGGGCGCGTTGCCCCACAGGTGGGCCACGAATAAAGGCCTGGGCCAGTGCAGGATTAAGCGGGGGCAGCAGGAAAGGGCGGGATTGGCCTACGTTCAAGGGGGCCAAGAGAGCCACAGGCGTAGGCGTCAGCGCCGCTTGCAGCATTACGCAAAACGGACAGGTTGCGCTGGTCGTGGCTTCATCCGAATGGGATGCGGCGTCATCACCTAAGAGCGCGGCCCAATGCCGCAGCATTTCGGGCGGCAAGCTTTGCCCCGAGGGCAGACAGAAGGCCAGGGCGTAACCTTGCTCGGTCTGCTTGGGCATATAGCCGGCTGGCACGATTCCGCGCAGCACCAAGGCCAGCAGCAACAAGCACAGGCCCAAACGAGGGGGCCAGTTTGTCGCAGCGAGGAAGGTGCGCGTGAACTTCATGATGCGAAAGTATAACGAGTTATTTCTGTCTTCAATTTGCGCTGGCGCAGAGAGTGAGCCGCCTTAGTACACCGCCGATGTCACTGTGTGTTTCTCTTTGCCAAGCCATAGGCCAATAAAAGTAAATTTTGCTAGAAAAAGGTAATTCGGCGGCTGTACTGCAAGAAAAAGGCGCTATCCTGATTCATACGGAAAGCGGGGGGATTTTCCGTGCCGATCTGGCCTGCCCAGGGCAATGCCTGGATGCGTATGCACATGCCGATCGACTCAATGCAGATGACAAAGGATGTCGCGATGCAGATTGGGCAGTTTGTTTTTGGATTGGCAGGCCTGTTGGGGCTGGTTGCCTTTATGCCGCCTTTGGCTGGACGCTTGCGACTGCCGTACTCTGTCCTTCTGGCCTTAATCGGTTTTGTACTGGGTATTTTGCTGCACTTGCATGCCTGGGCACCCAAGATGGTGTCGGACTTCCTGGACACCCTGCAAGCCTTCGACATCTCCTCCGATACCTTTCTCTACGCCTTCCTGCCCATCTTGTTGTTCGAGACCTCGCTGGCTATGAACCTGCGCCGGCTGCTCGACGATATCGGTGCCATCCTTATGATGGCGATTGTGGCGGTGGTGGTCTGTACCTTTGCCGTGGGCTATGCCCTTAACGCCGCCTCTTCCTATGGCCTGGTCGTGTGTCTGATGCTGGGCGCGATTGTGGCCACGACCGATCCTGTGGCCGTGGTAGGTATTTTCCGCGAAGTGGGAGCACCCAAACGCTTGTCTACCCTGGTGGAAGGCGAGGCCCTGTTTAACGATGCGGCGTCCATTGCCCTGTATTCCGTGTTGTTAGCGGTGTTGACCGGTGGTGGTGAATTAAGCGGCAGCACGGTGCTGGGTAGCTTTCTATTCAGCTTTCTGGGCGGCGGGGTCGCTGGATTTCTGATGGGACGTCTGGCCAGCGGTTTATTTGTGCTTTTGCGTGGCTGGCCTGCGGCCGAAGTCACACTAACAATTTCCTTGGCATACCTCGCCTTCTTTGTCTCCGAGCACTATCTGGGTGTGTCTGGCGTGGTGGCAACGGTTATCTCTGGGCTGGTGGTCGGTTCTACCGGCCGCACGCGCATGTCGCCCGCTACCTTTGAACTGCTCAGCAGCTCCTGGACCCAGATGGGGTTCCTGGCCAATTCCCTGATCTTTTTGTTTGCCGCCATGCTGATTCCGCGCCTGATGGCCGAAATTACGTGGATGCAGATTGGCTTGGTGGTTTTGCTGTTTGTAGTGACACTGCTTGCCCGCGCCGCTATGGTGTTTGGCGTGTTGCCCTTACTGGGGCGCACGCGCTTTGGCACTCGAGTCAGCCGTCCTTATCGGGTCGTGATTCTGTGGGGTGGTTTGCGCGGTGCTGTCTCCTTGGCACTAGCGCTGGCGGTAACAGAGCAACACGCAATTCCTCACGATGTGCGTCAGTTCATTGGTGTGGCGACTACGGGTTTTGTGCTGCTGACTCTGTTTGTGAACGGGATCAGCCTGCGACCATTGATTCGCCGTTTAGGGCTGAATCAGCTGACCCCTCTGGAGCGTCATTTACGGGATCAGGCGGTGAGTCTGGCCTTGGAAGAACTGCGCGACAAGACCGAGGAGCTGGGTCGGCAAGAGCAGATCAAACCACAAGTTATCGAGCGTTTATGTACCGTCTTTGATGCCAGTCAGGCGGGTGTGGCATCGGGCCAGATTCAAAGTTTGACTGAGGCACAGAAAGTAAAAATGGGCATGGCTATTTTGTCGGCCCGCGAAGTAGAACTGTTTTACGAACTGCTTAAATCGCAGATTGTGGACTGGAAAACTGCCGAGTCGTTGTTAAGCCGGGCAGAGCGTATGAACGACACGGTGCGCTTAGCTGGACTGGCCGGTTTTGAGGCAGCTATTGCCAACGATCTGCGCTATTCCCGAGGCTTCCGTGCAGCCTTGCGATTGCATTATCTCTTTGGGATGCAAGGTTGGCTGGTACGGGAATTGGACAAACGCTTCTCCAATTTGATTGCCAAGCGCTCCGTCGCCCAGCGCCTTATCCGCTTTGCCCAAACCGAGCTGGCCCCCTTATTGGGACAACCCGCTACTGGCACGATTGTGCAGGCTCATCAGCTGCGTTTGTCCCAATTGGAAGATGCCTTGCACTCTTTGACGCTGCAATACCCTGTGTTCGCGCAGTGGCTACAAGAGTCCTATTTGGCACGTGTGGCGGCCTCGCAGGAACGGGCCCACTATCGCACCATGTTGTCGCACTCCTTGATTACCAGCGAGATGTACGCGGATCTGGTTAAACAGATCACGCAACGCTGGCGCTATCTGGACGAGCGGCCCACCTTGGACATGACCATGAGCGCCATGGAGTTGATCGCGCAGGTGCCCATGTTCGACGGTATTTCCGAGCAAGCCAAAAAAGATCTGGCGCGACGTTTGCGTCCGCGTCTGGCCCTGCCGGACCAGACCATTCATTTGCGCTACGGTGGCATGCGGGTCATGTATTTTGTGGCCTCGGGTGCTTTGGAGCTGACCTTGCCCGATGGCAGTCTGGTCGAACTAGGGACGGGCCAGACGATAGGCGAGGTCGGGGTGCTGGAGCATATCGATTACGCAGGAACAGTGCGTTCCTTGGGCTATAGCCGCTTGTTGATGCTGACCGAGCGTGACTTCGATACCCTGAGGGGTAAAGACCCGGGTTTCAGCGAAAAGATCGAGGCCGTCGTGCGTCAGCGGCAACGGGCTTATCAAGTGTGGCAGGAATTTGAATCCGGCCAGCGTCAACATGAAGAGCTCCCCCCCTTGTTTGGTCTGGCTCATGCCTTGAGCGAGGCGGAAAACTTTGTGGGGCCACCATTGCCTCCTAATTGGGCGGAGCAGTCAGCACAGCAGCAAGCAGAGGTATAAAAAAAGCGAGCCAATCTGGCTCGCTTTTTTATAGGAAGCTGGATCAGATCAACCGTACCCAGTGATCCAGCAGCAAAGCCCCAAACAGCACGGCCAGATAAATAATAGAGAAGCGGAACAGCTTGCGGGACAGCTCGTCGCTGTAATTACGGTGTAGCTGATGGGCGTATTGAATGAAGCGCGCACCCAGCAAGATGGCCGCTGCCAGATACAGCAGGCCGCTCATGCGGATGATGAACGGCAGCAGGCTAGAGGCCATCAGAATGTAGCTGTAGAGGAGCACATGCAAGGTGGTGAAGGTCTTTCCATGCGTGACGGGCAACATGGGCAGGCCCGAGCGCTGGTAGTCGTGCTGACGGTACAGGGCCAAGGCCCAGAAATGTGGGGGCGTCCAGATGAAGATAATCAACACCAGCAACCAGGCTTCCGCCGGTACGGCGTTGGCAATTGCAGCCCAGCCCAAAGCTGGCGGCATGGCACCGGACAAACCACCGATCACAATGTTTTGTGGCGTCAGGGGTTTGAGGATGACGGTGTAGATAACGGCGTAACCAATAAAGGTAGCTAGAGTCAGCCACATGGTTAGCGGGTTTACCCAGTAGTACAGCACCAGCATGCCTGTACCGCCCAGCAAGCCCGACATGGCCAGTACTTGAGGCGAGGTAATGGTGCCGCGTGCGGTGCCGCGTCTGGCGGTGCGCAGCATACGGGCATCGATCTGGCTTTCGATCAGGCAGTTGATGGCAAAGGCCGCGGCGGCCAGCATCCATATGCCTAGCGTGCCCGCGACCACGGTGCCCGGATCGGGCAGGCCGGGAGCAGCCAGAAACATGCCGATAACGGCACAGAAAACAGCCAGCTGGGTGACTCTTGGTTTAGTCAGTACCAGATACTGGCGCAGGAGCGAGGCGGGAGCCAGGGTAGCGGTGTTTGTCATACTGTATTCCTTGGGGGACAGTCGACTTGCGGGAAAGCCGTACCAACAGGGTGACGCAGCATAAAACGAGACCGGCAGCCCCCCCATTATGCAGGACGGCAATCAAAAGAGGCCATTGGAAAAAGATCGTGGTTAACCCCGTGATGAGCTGGGCCAGCAGCAATAAAAGCACCAGCGTTGCGGGGCGGCGCAGCACAGGATCCGCACGTAGTTTCCAGGCGAGCGAACCTAAAACCAGAAAGACCAGAAACGCCATATTGCGGTGTATCCAATGAATGGCGGTCAGGGCTGCCTGGGAAATCATCTCGCCGGAAGGCAGTTCACCCAGCGCCCGGAAAAGCGAGAATCCGCCATGCAGATCCATCTCGGGTATCCATTGGCCGTGGCACTGGGGGAAGTCCATGCAGGCTAGCGCCGCGTAATTGGTGCTGACCCAACCGCCCAGGCCAATTTGTAGCGTTAGCAAGATAAATGCACCGATCAGCCAGGGCCGCCAGCGGCGGGTAAGCGGGTTAACGGGCGGGCCGGGGTTCTCCCGTACGGCCAGCCAGGTCATCAAGGCCAGGACGCTCATGCCGCCCAGCAAGTGGGTGGTGACGATAATGGGCATCAGCTTGTGGGTCACGGTCCAGGCGCCAAAGGCACCTTGCACGCATACCGCCAACAAGGTGAACAGGGCCAGCTTGGCCGAGTGCCCCAAGGTATGGCGGTGCCGCCAGGCCATCCAGACGATGGCAATAATCAACATGCCCAACGCCGCGCCCACATAACGGTGAATCATCTCGATCCAGGCTTTGCCCCAGCTGACGGGACCGTAGGGCATGGCTTGGTACGCCTGCTCAATATGTGCACCCGCGCCCAAAGGGCTGAGCTTGCCATAGCAACCGGGCCAGTCCGGGCAGCCCAGGCCCGAGTCGGTCAAGCGCACAAAGGCACCGAACATGATCAAGTCCAGGGTCAGAAACCAGGTCAGGTAGACCAGCTTGCGGTAGCGTTGGCGTATATCGGCCATGCTTTATCCAATCCGCGAATTGGTCAGCAGCTTGCGTATATCGGTGCGGACCTTAAGGGGGTCGGCATCGCCGGGGAACAGCATCATCAAATTGCCATTGGGGTCGATGATCCACATGCCATTTTTCACGGCCTGCTCAGGGGTGTTATCCACGGCGCCAGGGCTTAGGAAAGCGGCCAGCTGGCGAGGGTCGGCACGCAGCATGTGCGTGCCCCTATAGGCTTCCAGAACCTGTGCCGAGGGCTGGCCCTGGTCGGTCACAAACCAGACGCGGGCCAGACGCTCCACATTTTTGCCTTGGCTGGCATGAGAGTTGCGCAGGATAAACAGCTTGCGCACACAACTTTCCGGGCAGGCGCTTTCGTCGGCACTGAGCAGTACCCAGCGGCCACGTAGGGATTGCAGATCAAAGGCTTCGCCTTGCAGATTATGCAGGGCCAGGGCGCTGGCATCTGGTGTGCTGCGTTGAGGCTCAATCAATTGACCATAGGCATTGCTTTCATCGGGCCGTAACCCTAGCGAAGGCAGGTAGTAAGCCGCCAACGCGAACAGTACCGGTGCCAGGCTGATTGCGATCAGCAGATACAGCGGGGTCATGGAACGCGGGCGGGCAGGGGATTGAGTCGTGTCCACGTCAGGTTTTCCTTGTAGGAGCAGAGTTGGGCCTGGAGCGTCGCAGCCATTTCCACGCTACACCGATCCAGGCACACAGGGCAATCAGGGCAAAACCGAACCATTGCAGGGCATAGCCCCGGTTCTTTTCAAAATCGATATTCGGGTCAGGCCAGTCTGTCAGTAATTCAGAGGCAGGAGCGGTCTGTGCTAGCACACGCGGCAGCACGGGCAGATCGGTGCGTGTACGCAGATCTTCCAAGGCCAGATTCTGTACGACGGGCGCAATCCCGGAAGGGCTGGGCAAGTGCTCGGGCAAGGGGCTGCTGCCCAGCTCAAACAGACGCGGGACACGCTCCATTAATTCGCCAGAAATGGTTTCAGGGCCGCTTGGCGCGACCGGAACCTTAGGGGTTTGCCCGGGTTCGCGCGGTAGCCAACCACGTAGCACCAAGAGGCTGGAGCCTGCCAAATCGCCCTCATCCAGCACAAACGGGGTGGCAATCCAGTAGCCCGGCTTACCTTTGAAATTGCGATTATCCAGGAGTACAGTTAACTCACTGCGCCAGGAACCGTGCAGGGCGACAGATTGCCACAGAGCACCTTTATCCAGGCTGGCCTGGGAATCAATATGAAGGGGGGCTTGTTGGCGGCCTTGTTCTATTTGTTGTGCCAAGCTTTGACGTTCCTGTGCGCGGCTCAGTTGCCAGCGTCCCAGGCTAATGAACAGCAGCATCAGCAAACCCAGACAAACCAGGGCAAGCAGGGATCGAGTCGGAGAAGAACGAGGATTGTTGCTGGACATCAATTCAACCTGAAGCGGGGGAGACGTAATGCGTGTGCTAGTCCTGATCGTGTTTCTGGGGGTTATTGTTTCCTTGGGGTCGGCCTTGGTGTATTTGATGCGGGACCGGGGTAATTCCAATCGCATGGCCTATGCCTTGACCTGGCGAGTGGGCTTATCCGTGGCCCTGTTCCTGTTTGTGCTGCTGGCCCATTACCTGGGTTGGATAGAAAGCACCGGAGTGCCTTTGGCGTGAAGTAACAATCCAGGCCCGCCGCACGGGCCTGGAGCATGAATGGCTAGAACCAGTAAACGTAGAGATACAAGCCCAGCCACACCACGTCTACAAAGTGCCAGTACCAGGCTGCACCTTCAAAACCAAAGTGGTGTTCGGCCGTGAAGTGCCCACGCATCAGCCGTATCAGCATCACCGTCAGCATGGTGGCACCAATAATTACGTGAAAGCCGTGAAAGCCCGTCAACATATAGAACAAGGCCCCATACGCGCCAGAGGTGAACTTCAGGTTCAGTTCGGCGTAGGCGTGCATGTATTCATAGGCTTGGCAGATCACAAAGGCAAAGCCCAGAGCCACTGTCATGAATAGCCAGAAGATGGCCCCGCTGCGCTTGCTGGCACGCAAGGCATGGTGAGCAATCGTCAGGGTCACGCCCGAGGTCAGCAACAAAGCGGTGTTGATGGTGGGCAGCCACAGTGGGCCAACCGTCTGGAAGGGCTCTACTGTGCCCGCCGGGCCTTGATTAGGCCAGGTGCCGGCAAAGTCCGGCCAGAGCAGGGCGCGGTGATCCAGATCGCTGAGCAGCGGCGTGGCGATTTCGCGGGTATACCAAAGCGCTCCGAAAAAAGCCGCAAAAAACATCACTTCGGAAAAGATGAACCAGGACATGCTCCAACGGTAGGAGATGTCGACACGCGTGCTGTTCAGCCCCGTTTCGGATTCTTGCACCGCTTCGCTGAACCAGAAAAACAGTACTAGCAAAAAGCTGAGAATCCCGACCAGAAACATCCAGAAGCCACCGGGCCAATTATTGATCCAGATGGCTGCACCCAACAGCGTCAGGCCCAGAGAAAGGCTGGCGCGTACCGGATGCCCCGATAAACCGGGGACATAGTAATACGGCGCCTTGGACGGGTGAGCCGTAGTCTCGACATGCATAGTGTTCTCCTTCGGGTCAGGTGCCCTGGGGCGCGGTATCCGGCCAGGGTTCAGCTGGCCTGACCAATGAACCAGCGGGCCACCATAATCAGGCCCACAACGAAAACAACCGTGGCGATCAAGGCGGCAATAATCAGATAGACCGGATTGATCTTGGCAATGTCCTGCTCATGGTCGCTGCCACGACGGACTCCAAAAAATCCCCAGGCAATGGCTTTCAATGTCTGGAAAAAACTGAGCTTGCGCCGTGTGAGGTCCCGAAAATCGTCATCCATATCACTGTCCTAAAAATTGACTGCCTTTTAGAAAGGTCCAGGCCATGACGGCAATGACGAACACGGCCAGGAGCAATCCCAGACGGCGGTTGCGACGGCGTTGTTCGGGAGTCATACGGTGATCCTCCAGCGTTATTTGATGACAGGTGGAACTTCAAAGGTGTGGTGTGGTGCGGGTGATGGCACTGTCCACTCCAGCCCTTCAGCACCTTCCCAAGGCTTGGCGCTGGCAACTTCACCTTTGCCACGGGCCGCCTGGATCACGATGTAGATCAGCAGCAACTGCGACAGGCCGAACCAGAACGCGCCAATGGTGGCAATCTGGTGGAAGTCGGTGAACTGCCCCGCATAGTCCACATAGCGCCGCGGCATGCCCGCCAGACCCAGAAAGTGCATGGGGAAGAAGGTCACGTTGAAGGAAATCATGGTGGACCAGAAGTGGATCTTGCCCAGACGCTCGTTGTACATGCGGCCGGTCCACTTGGGCAGCCAATAATAGGCGCCGCCAAACAGGGCAAAGAGCGATCCGGCCACCAACACATAGTGGAAGTGAGCCACCACGTAATAGGTGTCGTGTACGGCGATATCAATCGGGGCCACGGCCAGAATCAGGCCGGTAAAGCCGCCAATCGTGAATACGAAGATAAAGCCGATGGAAAACAGCATGGGCGTTTCAAAGGACAGTGAACCGCGCCACATGGTGGCCACCCAGTTAAAGATCTTCACCCCGGTAGGAATGGAGATCAGCATGGTGGCGTACATGAAATACAGCTGCCCGGTCACCGGCATCCCAGTGGAGAACATATGGTGGGCCCAGACCAGGAAGGACAGAATCGCGATAGCGGCCGTTGCGTACACCATGGAGGCATAGCCAAACAGGGCTTTGCGCGAGAAAGCAGGCACGATGGCAGAGACAATGCCAAAGGCCGGCAAGATCATGATGTAGACCTCGGGGTGCCCAAAGAACCAGAAAATGTGCTGGTACAAAACGGGGTCGCCACCACCGGCAGCGTTAAAGAAGTGCGTACCGAAGTGGCGATCCGTCAGCAACATGGTGACGGCGGCGGCCAATACAGGCATCACGGCAATCAGCAGGTAGGCGGTAATCAGCCAGGTCCAGCAAAACAGCGGCATTTTCATCAGCGTCATGCCGGGGGCGCGCATATTCAATACCGTCACCACAATATTGATGGCCCCCATGATGGAGGACGCGCCCAGAATGTGAACCGCGAAAATCGTGAAGTCCATGCCCGGCCCCATCTGCAAGGACAGGGGGGCGTACATGGTCCAGCCGCCTGCTGGCGCGCCACCGGGTGCAAAGAAGGACGCAGTGAACAGGATCGCACCGACTGGCAAGAGCCAGAAACTGAAGTTGTTCATGCGGGCAAAAGCCATGTCCGATGCGCCAATCTGCAGCGGAATCATCCAGTTGGCAAAGCCCACAAAGGCCGGCATGATCGCGCCGAAAATCATGATCAGGCCGTGCATGGTAGTGAACTGGTTAAACAGCTCGGGCCGGAAAAACTGCAGGCCGGGCTGGAACAGTTCAGTACGCAGCAGCAAAGCCAGCACGCCGCCCTCTAGCAACATCACAAAAGAGAAGATCAGGTACATGGTCCCGATGTCTTTGTGATTGGTGGCAAACAACCAGCGACGCCAGCCGCTAGGGGTGGCATGGGCATGATGATCATCATGTCCGCTCGGGTTCGCTACATGGTCGACGGTGACGCTACTCATGCTTGACTCCTTGCTGCACTCCCCCTGGCCGTAGTCAGGGATAGCTTGATAGTGTGATAGGCGGCGGGCGCGAACTTAGCGCTGTGCTTTGACGTCAGCGGGCATCACGACAGGGTCGGGCCCTTTGCCGGCGTTGCCCCAGGCGTTACGTGTGTAGGTAATGACCGCTGCAATCTGCACATCGGTGAGTTGATTGCGGAAGGCCGCCATCGCCGTGCCAGGGTGGCCATTCAACACGGTATCGATCTGTCCTTTCTTGGGGGCCAGAACAAATTTCGTGTCGCCATCCAGAGCGGGGAAGGTGCCGGGCATCCCTTTGCCGTTTGCCTGGTGGCAGGCCACGCAGTTCTGCGCAAAGATCTGCTTGCCACGCTCGTTCAGCTCATCTTTGGTCCACTCTTTATTGGGATCGTCGGCCTGGGCGGTCAGCAAGTCGTTTTGCTCTTTGGCCCACTTGTCGTAATCCTCTTGCTCCATCACTTGCACCACGATGGGCATGTAGGCGTGATCCTTGCCGCACAGCTCGGCACATTGGCCTCGGTACGTGCCTACCTTTTCAGCGCGGAACCAGGTGTCGCGTAAAAAGCCGGGGATGGCATCTTGCTTGACGCCAAACTCGGGCACCATCCAGGAGTGGATGACGTCCTCTGCCGTCAGCATGATGCGTACTTTCTTGTGAACCGGCACGACCAGCGGCTTGTCCACTTCCATCAGATAGTTCGGGCCAATGGGCTCGCGGCCTTCAATCTGGGCTCGTGGCGTGGACAGGTTGGACAGGAACTTGACGCCGGTGGCCGGGCCGTCCAGATATTCGTAGCCCCATTTCCACTGATAGCCGGTGACTTTGACGGTCAGGTCGGCGCTGCTGGTGTCTTTCATGGCCACCACCGTTTTGGTGGCGGGCAGGGCCATGCCAATCACAATCAAAAAGGGAATGATTGTCCAGGCAACTTCGACACCTAGGTGTTCATGAAAGCGGGCAGCGATTGCGCCCTTGGACTTGCGGTGCCGGATGATGGAGTAAAACATCACGCCGAACACGCCAATAAAGATAATGGTACAGATGATCAGCATCATCCAATGCAGCCAGGCAATGTCCTGGGCAATGGGTGTGACACCTGGATGCAGGTTAAGCTGATTGACGCGTGGACCCCCCTCCATATGGGTGATCTGAGCCAGGCTGGGCCCTGCCGTCGAACAGGCGGTCAGAGCAAATACACTTCTCCACATCTTCATTGTTGTCCCTCTTTTGGTGTTGCCATGCCAAACCGAGGTTCGGCTGCGTCAACGCTCCGAAAAATCCAACGCTGGAAGAAACTGCTGTGTTGCAGTGGCGGGCTTGTGGCAGCTAAGTGCTGGTCCGCTCGAGGTTTTTAGTAGCTTATCTGTTCTCGGAAATTATATCGAACTTGTTTTAGCCTTCAAGGGCAGGGTATGTCCCTAGACGACAAGGTTGGACTAAACGCTACAAAAGCCGTAATGGTCCAAGGCTTGAATTACAATCGCCGACTATGACTTTGTTCCAGAACCGATCACTTACTCAGGCCATGCGTCAACGTATGGCCAGCCTGACCAGTCAGCTGCAGCAATTGCCCCCACCGGGCAGCCGTCCTGTCACTGTTGATGGACGCGTTGCCGGATGGATCACCCCTAAGGCCACTCGTTGTATTGAGCCTTTGCCGGGTGTCTCGATTGAAGATGATGTCTTGCGTCTGAGCGACTGTCCCAGCCAGGAATTGAGCTTGGCTCAAGTCCTGGAACAGGTCGCCCTGAGTTTGCAGGAAGGTGGCTGTATTCGGGCTTGGCGCGACGAGCTGCTGGACGTAGTCGGTGAGGGGCAGTGCCTATCCCGTATCGAGCGGGGCGCGGTACGTCCCCTGGGGTTTCTGACGCAAGCTGTGCATTTGAATGGCTGGTCTACAGACGGCCGTATCTGGGCCGCGCGTCGCTCCCCCACTAAATCGACCGACCCGAATATGTGGGACACGCTGGTCGGTGGACTGGCAGTTAGCGGTGAGTCGCTGCACACCTCTTTGATACGCGAAAGCTATGAAGAGGCCGGGCTGCAGGAGTCGCTGCTGGCCAATCGCACCCCCTTGCGGGTGTCCTTGCGCATGCACCGTCGTTTGCCCGAAGGCTATCAGGTGGAAAACGCCCTGGTCAGTGATTGCGTGCTGGCCGACGATGTTCGACCCTGCAATATGGACGGCGAGGTTAGTGAGTTTCGCTTATTGACGCTGGATGAAGCCTGGCAAATGATAGAAGCTGATTTGTTCACTCTGGAAGCGCAAGTGGTGCTGATCGACAGCATCAAGCAGCATCTGGAACAGCTGGCCTGAACCTGGGAGTCACCGGGCAGGCACCAACCCGATGGGAGCTAAGCATGAACCCGAATCCTTTTGGTATACCTGATTTCAATGCCCTGGGCGGCGGTAATAATCCGTTGCTGCGCAGCATGGATATGATGGCGCAGGCCTGGAAAAACATGGCAAGCGGTGGCGCGGGCGATCTGGGCTCGGGCATGATGCCCAGCCTGTCTCCCGACGATCTGGACCGCCGCATTCGCGATTTGCGCGCTGTGGAAAGTTGGCTGCAGCTGAATCTGTCCATGCTGAGCACGACGATTCAAGGTCTGGAGATTCAGCGCTCTACCTTGGCTGCGATCAAGACGATGGCGCAGCAAGGTACACAAGCCGCCGGTGGTAAAAATCCATTTGAAGCCTTTATGGCCTTCAATCCTATGGCAGCGGGTGCAGGTGGACCAGCAGGCGCAGATAGCGCGGCTTCCAAGGCTCAGGCCGCCAAGCCTCAAACGGCACAGCAGCCGCCCCAACACCCGTTTCAACAGCCTCCCCAGCAGCCCCAAGACGCTGCCAAGCAGGAAACTCCAAAAGATACACAGGCCGGTGTTCAGCAGGATGCTGAACCCGCTGCAGGTAATCCGGCCGCGCAAGCGTGGTGGGGCATGCTGCAACAGCAATTTGATGCGATGGCCAGCGCCACGGCCGCGTCCATGCAGCAGGTCGAAAACTACCGCCAGCAGACTGCTCAGGCCAAAGAGGCTGGGACGGCAGGCAAAGCGACCAAACCCGCTGCGGCCAGCGCTCAGACCTCTGCCAAGGCCAGTGCACCCGCTGCCGCCAAGACGGTGAAAACGGCACCTAAAGCGGCCACTAAAACGGCGGTTAAAAAAGCCGCCACGCGCAGTACTCAAAGCACTACCAAAAAAACTGATCGACCAACCTAGTAGGTAAATTTTTATGCTTAATATCGTGATTCTGGCAGCAGGCATGGGCAAGCGTATGCAGTCTGACCTGCCCAAAGTACTGCATCCTATCGCTGGCAAATCCATGCTGGCCCACGTGCTCGACAGCGCGCGTGAACTGGAGCCGGAAAAAGTGGTGGTCGTGGTGGGTCATGGCGCCGAACGCATTCAGCAAACCTTCGCGCAGGCCGAGCTGGCCTTTGCCTTGCAGCAGCCCCAATATGGCACTGGCCATGCTGTTCAGCAGGCCGTTCCTGATCTGGTCGGTGGTGACAATGCTGATGACGCCACGCTGGTGCTCTATGGCGATGTACCCCTGGTGCAAGCCGACACACTGCGCCGTTTGCTGGAAGCCCGTGGTCAAGGTGTGGCCGTGCTGACAGAAAACCTGTCCGATCCCACCGGCTATGGCCGCATCATTCGCGGTGCAGACGGTACTGTGCAACGCATTGTTGAGCATAAAGATGCCAGCGACGCAGAACGTGCTGTGCAAGAAGTAAACACCGGCATTCTGGTGGCACCTACCGCCCAACTGAAAGACTGGCTCACCCGCATCACCAACGATAACGCTCAGGGAGAGTACTACCTGACCGATATCATCGCTTTGGCCGTGTCTGATGGTGTGTCCGTGCAAGCCGCCCAACCGGCCGCTGGCTGGGAGACTTTGGGTGTCAACAGCCGCGTTCAACAGGCGCAGCTGGAACGCATGTGGCAGTCCGAGCAAGCCCGTCGCTTGCTGGAAAAAGGCGTTACCTTGGCCGACCCGGCTCGCTTTGATCTGCGTGGCACGCTGGAGTGTGGCCGCGATGTTTTTATTGATGTGGGCTGCGTATTTGAAGGCAAGGTCGTACTGCAAGATGGCGTGCGCGTGGGCCCTCACAGCGTTCTGCGGGACGTCAGCGTGGGTGCAGGCACACAGATCGAAGCGTTCAGCCATTTGCAGCAAGCTCAAGTGGGTGAAGAGGCCCGTATTGGCCCTTACGCCCGTTTGCGTCCGGGTGCGGTGCTGGCCAACCATACCCACGTAGGCAACTTCGTGGAAATCAAGAACACCCAACTGGGCGAAGGCTCCAAAGCCAATCACCTGAGCTATATCGGTGATGCAGATATTGGTCAGCGCGTGAACATTGGCGCGGGCACGATCACCTGCAATTACGACGGTGTGAACAAGTACCGTACCGTGATTGGTGATGATGCCTTTATCGGCTCAGACACGCAGTTGGTGGCTCCAGTGACAGTAGGTCGTGGTGCCACGATTGGCGCTGGCACGACACTGGTGCGCAACGCACCGGATGAGCAACTGACCCTGTCGCGTTCGGAACAGCGCAGCGTGCCCGCCTGGAAGCGCCCGGTTCGTAAATCTTGATGTGGTCTCGCCCATCTTTGGCTTTCCTCCCTGTGCTCTGCACGGGGAGCGGGGCTGTGCGCTGTAGTGGCGTATCCCGCCCGGATGGGCTGATTCAGGATGTTCGCCATGCGCATACTGCAGCTTAATTTCGAGCGCGGTTGGCGCGGTGGTGAGCGGCAGACCTTGCTGAGCCTGCTGCATATGCAGCAGGCAGGTCATCAGGTCAGCCTGTTGGCCCGACGTGATGAAGAACTGGCCAAGCGCGCCAAAGAGCAAGGTTTAAGCGTGGTGGAATGTGCCTCTGTAGGTGCTGCTCTGCGCTATTTGCTCTTGCATGGCCGTGGTTTTGACATCGTTCATTCCCAAACAGCATCTTGCATGAGTTGGTTGGCTCTGCTGCATTTTTGGCTACCCAAACGTGTGGTTTTTACTCGCCGCACCGCCTTTCCTGTTGATCGCAAGCGCAGTGAACAACGTAGTGGACGACAACAAAACAATCCTTTGACCCTCAAAGAAAGGCGCACGCGCTGGAAGTGGCGCAAGGCGGATCGTTTGGTGGCGATCAGTCAGGCAGCGGCGGCAGAACCACGTCGTCTGGGCTTTTCTGTAGACCTGATTCCTAGCGCCATCGAATACGTGGAGCAGGACGAGGCCTATGTAAACCATTTGCGACAGCGCTGGAACCCGCAAGGTCTGCATGTCTTGGGAACAATGGCGGCGCTGACTGTCGAAAAAGATCCATTAACCTTGATCCGCGCGGTTCACGCCCTGTATCAGCGGCGGCAGGACTTTGTGTTTCTACATTTTGGTGCGCCAGGTTCCGAGTCCTCGGCTGCGCAAGAGCTGATCGCGCAATTGGGTTTGGAAGCCTGCTACAAGCTGGCTGGCTTTGAGGCCCGCCCCGAGCAAGCGTATCGATTAATGGATGGCTTCGTTCTGAGTTCCCGACATGAAGCTCTGGGCTCCAGCGTCCTGGATGCCTTTGCCTATGGCGTACCCGTCACGGCTACGATGGCAGGTGGTTTAAGCGAACTCTTGGACAATGGGCGTGGCAATTTGTGTGCGGTAGGCGATGCACACGCGATTGCACAGGCTTTAGATGACACTTTGAGCCATCCTGTCGCTGCACGTGCACAAGCCGATTTGGCGCATCGCTGGGTGCTGCAGGAGCACGATCCTGCTGTCATGGTGCAACGTTATTTGCGCCTGTATCAGCAACTGGTGCAGCAGCGCTTGCGAACTTGAACCTGGTTTATACCTTCGGCGCAGGCAAAGGCACCCGTGTCTCGAACTTGGCCTGATAAATCGAAAAGAAGCTGCGTATATTGCGGATATTGGCCTGGCTGGTGAATAAAGCATGGGCCAGCTTGTGATACGCCTGCATATCATTAACCTGCAAAATCACAATGAAATCCACCCCGGTAGAGACGCGATAGCACTGCGTCACAGCAGGTTCTGGCGTCATCAAGCGCTCGAACTGTTGCAGGTGTTCTTCACCCTGACGGTCCAGGGTAATTTCCACAATGGCCGTCAAACTGGAGCCCAATTGTTCAGGGTCCAGCAAGGCAACTTGCCGTCGAATCACCCCTTGTTCGCTTAAACGACGTACGCGGCGTAAGCAGGTTGGGGGGGACGCGTGTACGCGCAAAGCCAGCTCTTGATTGCTGATGGAGGCATCATTTTGTAGTTGCTCCAGAATTCGCAGATCCAGCTCGTCCAGTTCAATCATGACAATGTTTATCTATCTATTATGAAATTAAATTTCGTTAAATAAATTTTATTTTGTGCTTATTTCATATTGATTATTAAGTGAAATTTTAATTCATTTCAATAAAAAAATAGACATAAAATTTTTCTTGTTTCAGATCAGAATAGGCGATTGGATTGATTAGCTGGCCCTAGAAGACAGGGTCATGAACAGGAGTTGGCTATGTGTGGAATTGTTGGCGCTGTGGCGCAACGCGATATTGTCCCCGTGCTGCTGGAAGGTTTGAAGCGTCTGGAGTACCGGGGCTACGATTCTTGCGGCGTTGCTGTTCATGCGCAGGGCCAGTTGTTGCGGGCACGTAGTACTCAGCGTGTGGCAGAGCTGCAAGAGCAGGTCAAGGCGGATAATCTGCAAGGTTTTACCGGCATTGCCCACACACGCTGGGCGACGCACGGCGCACCCGCTACCCATAATGCTCATCCGCATTTCTCCGGTAAGGGCAAAGCGCGTATTGCACTGGTGCATAACGGCATCATCGAGAACCATGACGATCTGCGTGCCGAACTGCAAGGCATTGGTTATGTGTTCGAGAGCCAGACCGACACCGAAGTCATTGCCCACTTGATCGACCACCTGTACAACGGCGATCTGTTTGAAGCTGTGCAGCAGGTTATCCGCCGCCTGACCGGTGCCTATGCCATTGCCGTGTTCTGCCAGGACGAGCCACATCGCGTTGTCGGTGCCCGCCACGGCTCGCCGCTGGTTGTCGGCGTAGGTGAAAACGAAAACTTCCTGGCCTCGGATGCCTTGGCATTGGCCGGCACCACCGATCAGATCATCTACCTGGAAGATGGAGATGTGATCGATCTGCAAATCAATAAAGTGTGGATCGTGGACAAAGACGGCCGCTCTGTTGATCGTCTTGTACACACTGTGCATCTGCATACGGCTGCGGCTGAATTGGGCCCATACCGCCATTTCATGCAAAAGGAAATTTTCGAGCAGCCCCGTGCGGTGGGCGATACCTTGCAAGATATCGAAAGCGTCACACCCGAGCTGTTTGGTGATCAGGCTTACAAGGTTTTCCAGGATATCGACAATGTACTGATCCTGGCTTGTGGCACCAGCTACTACGCCGGTCTGACTGCCCGTTACTGGATCGAATCCTTGGCCAAAATCCCCGTTAACGTGGAAATTGCCAGCGAATACCGTTACCGCGACAGCGTGCCTAATCCACGTACCCTAGTCGTGACCATTTCCCAGTCAGGAGAAACCGCCGATACCCTGGCCGCGTTGAAGCACGCTCGCAGCCTGGGCATGGAACAGACCTTGACCATCTGCAACGTGGCCACCAGTGCCATGGTGCGCGAGTGCAAATTGGCTTATATCACCCGTGCTGGGGTGGAAATTGGCGTAGCTTCTACCAAAGGCTTTACCACTCAGCTGACGGGTCTGTTTCTGTTGACCATCGCTTTGGCTCAAGTCAAAGGCCGTTTGAATCAGGAACGGGAAGCGGATTACCTGAAAGCCTTGCGGCACCTGCCTACTGCCATTGCGGCCGTGTTGGCCCTGGAGCCACAGATCATGGCTTGGGCGGACCGTTTCGCCAGCAAGGAAAACGCCTTGTTCCTGGGCCGTGGCATGCATTACCCCATTGCCATGGAAGGTGCGCTGAAGCTGAAAGAAATCAGCTACATCCACGCCGAAGGCTACCCCGCTGGAGAGCTGAAGCACGGCCCCTTGGCCTTGGTCACTGAAGCCATGCCCGTGGTCACCATCGCACCACGCGATGAACTGTTGGAAAAGCTGAAATCCAATATTGAAGAAGTCCACGCACGCGGTGGTGAGTTGTACGTATTTGCCGACGCCGATACCCGAATTGGTAGCAGCGAACGTGTACATGTCATCCGCATGCCCGAACACTACGGCAAACTGTCGCCCATTCTGCATACCGTGACGCTGCAATTGCTGGCTTATCACACGGCTTGCTCGCGTGGCACGGACGTGGACAAACCACGGAATTTGGCTAAGAGTGTGACGGTGGAGTAAACGAAATTTGATCGTTGTAGACCGGAGTCAAAATTGATCCGGTTCCGCTGTCGATTCACACTGAGCAAGTCTTATCAAAACCCGCCGACATTAATGTCGGCGGGTTTTGATTTTTATGTCGCTGCCTTGCTCAAAAGAGCTAACCGTTAACAGGTTTTATTAAAAATAGTCAAAAACCCAGAATTTGATACACGACTGTCTATTCAAGGAACTGCCTGTATATCATCGACTGATGAAGATAATTGTGGTGCTTATGCCCAGTAGAGGGCGGCCGAATGGAGTTGTATTTGATCGTCTGGAGAAGCGATCAGAGTCCCTAAAAACAGCCCCATTTGTCGCTCCAAATCCACACCGCTAGCGGACTGGACAACGTGAGCCATATAATAATTGATAACGATTCTCATTATTGTCAGTGCGGAGTACCCTCGTGTCATCTTCAGTCCTTTCCTTGTCAGGCGTGTCGTCGGCCCATTCGGTCGAGGCACTTTACTGCGACCACCACAGTTGGTTGCAGCGCTGGCTGCATCACCGCTTGGGTGGAGCAGACCAGGCGGCTGACTTGGCACAGGACACGTTTGTACGTTTACTAAGTAGCCGATCCAAGTGGCAGTTTTCCAGTCCCGGTGAAGCTCGGGCTTATTTGCGCAAGACGGCGCAAAACCTGTGCATCAATTTGTGGCGACGTCAGGAAATTGAACAGGCCTGGCTGGATATTCTGGCGGCCACCCCCGAGACGTTCTACCCCTCGGCAGAACGGCAGGCGATGATTTTGCAGGCGCTGGAAGAAATCAGCATCATGCTAAGCGGCTTGTCTCCCAAAGCCGCCAAAGCCTTTACCCTTGCCGTTATTTGTGAGATGACCGACGACGAGGTCGGTGCCGAAATGGGTATTTCTGGTCGCATGGTGCGCAAGTACGTAGCCCAGGCCATGTTGGGCTGCATCAGCCTGCATGCTTGCCAAACGGTGGCCGAGCTACGCCAGGAACCCCAGTACTAATTGTTATGAATCACGGTTCCAGTTTTTCTTCTCCGGGCACGCCTCCCCATACCGTCCTGATGCAAGCCGCCGAGTGGTACGCCTGTCTGCGTGATGGCAAGGCTAGTGCCGCGCAAAGATCTGCCTGGCAGAGTTGGCTGACGCAGGACGAGATGCACAGCACGGCCTGGCGCTATGTGGAGGAGGTCAGCCGCGGGTTTGAGCCGGTGCGCACGGCCCCGGATTCCCGCCGCGTGGTGGAGCAGTTGCACACGGCGAATGAACGTTTGCATAGCCGCCGCCGCGTCTTGACCAGTGTGGCGGCCCTGGCGGGTACCGGGGTGTTGAGCTGGCTCGGCTGGCGTCAGTCCTGGTTGCCTTCCAGCGTCATGGCCTTGGGTGCTGACCATTCCACCCAGACCGGTGAGCAAAGTCAGATTGTGCTGGCAGATGGCTCCCGGCTTTGGCTCAATACGGCCTCGGCCATTGATGTGCAGTTCAGTGCACAGGCTCGCCACATTGTTTTGATTTCTGGTGAAGTGTTTATCCAGACGGCGCAAGACGATGCGGCACGGCCTTTCACTGTGCAGACCCCCCAGGGCAGCATGCGTGCTTTAGGGACGCAGTTTAATGTGCGTATGGACAAGGATTGCACGCAGCTGGCGGTGTACGAAGGGGCGGTGCGGGTGTCTACGGCGACAGGTCAAAGCACTGCCACGGTACAGGCGGGCAAGCAGGTGCATTTTAGTGCGCAGCGTGTCAAGCAGAGCATGGATGCCGACCAGGCGCGCGAGGCCTGGACTAAAGGCGTGCTGGTGGCGGACAACATCCCTTTGCGCAGTGTGATCCAGGAATTGGGCCGCTATCGGAAAGGCTATATCGGCGTGGATGAGTCCGTGGCCGATTTGAAGGTCTATGGCAGTTTTCCCATTCATGACACCGACCGCGTGTTGAAAATGCTGGTTTCGGCACTGCCGATACGGATAGGCCAGCCCTTGCCGTGGTGGACCAATGTGGAAGCCCAACACTAAGCGGGCGGGGTGCTGGGGTACTCATTTATAGATATTTTTAAAAATAGAATATCCATTGTTTTCAATGGGTTGATAGCGCTTCAGTACAAAAAAACAAAATAAGACGCAAAAGCAGGTTCCGGGTTTGGGAGACTTATTGGTTTTAGACAGTAAGAGGACCTGATTGGCGTGACGCCAATGAAGCAGGAGGCGGGCCGTGATGGCCGCTCAGTACTGAACATCAACGCAAGAACATCGTTCAGGTTCATCGTTTCTTTTGTGACTGACCCGTGTTTTTGAAGGATGTCTTCGTATGCTTCGTCGCCCCGATCCACTTTCCCTGTCCAAGGAAACGGGATTGCATCGCACCCCCTTGCGCCCATTGGTCTTGGCCTTGTATCTGCTGATGGCTGGTAGTGCATTTGTTATCAGCACTCAGCAGGCCCAGGCGGCTACACAAAACAGCCCGGCGGCGGACAAGACGCAACGCTATGACATTTCTGCCGGGCCTTTGAGCCGCGTGCTGATGCGTTTTTCGCAAGAAAGCGGGGTGTATCTGGTTGGCTCGGGCAGTGTGGCCGAAGGCAAGCAAAGTGCGGGCCTGAAAGGCAATTACAACGTGACACAGGCCTTGGATACCTTGCTGGCAGGCACGGGTATTCGTTATTCACGCGATGCCAATACCGTGAATTTGTGGCCAGTCACAGAAACTACACAGCTTGAGCCCGTGCGCGTTCAAGGCACCTTGAACCGGGCGACGGAAGACACCGGTCTGTACACCCTGAACGGCACCAGCAGTACTGCTACCCGTTTGAACATGGACACCCAGCACACACCGCAATCAGTCAGTGTGATGACGCGCCAGCAAATGGATGACTTTGGGCTGACCAGCTTTGATGACGTCATGAACTTCACCACCGGCGTTACGGCCAATACGGCAGCCGTGGGTGGTGGGTTTCAGTTTCAGGCGCGCGGTTTTGACATCAGCAATGTGCAGGTGGACGGCGTGCAAAGCAGCTACCGTGCTGCCGGGCGTGGTGCGTTCAATCCTATTTCTCTGGATATGGATTTATACGACCGTGTGGAAGTCGTGCGCGGGGCGACGGGTCTGTTGTCTCCGACAGGTGAGCCGTCTGCGCTAATCAACCTGATTCGCAAACGTCCTCAAGCAGAATTCGGTGGCAAGCTCAGTGCGCAATACGGCTCTTGGCAGGACAAACGCATTACGGCTGATGTGACCGGCCCACTGACTGACGACGGTCGTTTGCGCATGCGCGTCATTGGTTCACACAAGGAGGCTGACTCCTTTATGGACCGTCAGAGCAACAAGAATGATCTGCTCTCTGGCATGCTGGAATTTGACCTGACAGACCGGACTTTGTTGACCGCTGGCTACGATTATCAGAAAGCCAAATTGCGCGGCGAAGCCAATATGGGGGTGCCCTTGTTTAACAGCGAGGGGGACCGTATCGATGTGACCCGCTCTATGTCGCTGGTGCCGGACTGGACTTACTGGGACAAACGCCATCAAAACGCGTTTTTTTCGGTTGAGCATGAGTTTGATAACAGCTGGAATGCCAAGCTCAGCTATAGCCACCAGCGTGATGATGGTGATGCCTTGATTACCGGCTGGGGGCAGGGGGTCAATCCTATTGTTCGCCCCGACGGCTCCGGTCTTGGCATACGTGCCAACTTGGCGGCCAATGGCTATCGGCATCAGGACAATCTGGAACTGTCGGTCAACGGCCCCTTTGAGCTTTTTGGTCGCCAACACCAGTTGATGTTTGGGTTTAATGGCACCCGCAAGCGTGACACCACGCACACCATGAAAATCAGCGATGAAAGTACATGGTTTATTCCCAATATTTACGATTGGGACGGCTATATGCCTGAACCGAGCGTCAGCCGGACGGGTGAATGGAACCGCGTACACACACGTGAATATGGGTTTTTTGCAGGTACACGTTTAAACATTATTGATCCGCTTAACGTGATCTTGGGCATGCGTTTGTCTGACTACAAAACCTACCGCGATAACTACGGCAAAACCGGTCAGTTCACCGGCGTGTCCAATGAATTGCGTAACCGCAATGAAGTCACGCCGTACTTTGGGGTGACCTACGATTTCAACCCGAATTTGACGGCCTACGCCAGCTACACGCGCCTGTTTCAGCCGCAAAGCTACAAAGACATCAACGAAAACTTTCTGGACCCCATTACCGGTGTTAACCGCGAAATTGGCTTGAAAGGCAATTTGATGGACGAGGCCGTGCAGTTCTCCTTGGCGGCCTTTGAAACTCGTCAAAACAATCTGGCCGTTCTGGACCCGTCTGTGCCGGATGATTTCCTCTTGCCCGATGGCAGCCGCCCCTATGTCTCTTCCGGGGATGGCAATAAAACCAAGGGTTTTGAAGTGGAGCTGAACGGGGCGTTAAGCAATAGCTGGAACGTGTTTGCGTCCTACAGCTACGCCAGTACCAAAAATGGTCAGGGCGAGCGCATTAATACCTACATCCCGAGTCAGACCTTCCGCCTGGGCACCATGTATCAATTCTCGGGTGCGCTGCAAGGCCTAAGCGCCGGTGCCACGGTGAATTGGTTTGGCAAGCGTGATCTGTGGACAGCAGGCCGTCCGTACAACGCCAGCAATGGCAAAGCGCTGGAAGCCACCCATAGCAGCTACGCCCTGGTGGGTCTGCATGCGAACTACCGCGTGAATCAACACTGGAACGCCAAGCTGACCGTCAACAACCTCTTTGACAAGCATTACTACGATAACTTCGTGATCTTCCGGGCTCGCTACGGCGCGCCGCGCAATGTGCATCTGTCCATTGATTACCAGTGGTAGTCCTTTCACCTACTTTCTATCGAGCCAAAATTATGACGTCGCTGACGACTCGCCATCTTGTTCGTGGTCTGTACCTTGCTATCGCAATGGCCTTTTCAACAGGCTACGTACACGCCAAGACCCCTGCGCCTGCAGGCTATCAAGCCGTTACCCAAGCCCAGATCATGCAAAAACCGACTGCCGCTGAAGTGCTGGAAATTGTTTACAGCCTCAAGCAATCCAGCTTGTACGTGTCCTCGCCCAACTGGCAAGACGAGACTCTGTCCCGCACGCTGGTGCTGGACCCTAAAACACTAGCCATCAAACAAGAAATCCCGATGCAAGCCAAGAGCTTTGGGGTGGCTCTGGATGATGCCGCCAACCGGCTGTATCTGACTCAAGGTTTCAACGGCAGCATGGCCGTGGTGGACACTAGCAAGAACGAAGTGATCAAGCGTATTCCCATGCAGGAAAAAATCAATTTCCAAGACGCCATTGCTGCTGCCGATTTTGGCCAAGCGCGTAAAGACGGCTTGTTGAAAATGATGGAACGCTTCAAGGTGACGGACGACTACAAATACAAGACGCGCGAGCTGGTGTTGGACAAGAAAAACCACCGTGCTTTTGCACCGGGCCTTGGCCTGGGTTTTGACAGTGTCTTGTTCGTGGTGAATACACAGACGCTGGAACTGGAAAAAGTGCTGCCCGGCTTTGGCTATAACGTCGTGGGTATCACCCTGGACGAAGCCAATAACCGCTTGTTTGTGTCCAACATGCAAGGTCAGCTGATGGTGGTCAACACCCAGACCTTGAATATTGATCAGGTCTGGGAAATTGAGGCCGATCAGTTGCTGAATATGGCCTACGACCCCGCGCAAAATCGCCTGTTCGGTGTGGACCAGGGCATTGACCGTGACGATGCACGTAACCTGCATCTGGAGCGTGAGTACAAGCGCCGCAGCTCCGGCCATCAGGTGTTTGTGCTCAATGCAGACAATGGCAAAACTTTGGCGGTGATGCCTACGGGCGAAGTGCCTATTGGCGTGCGTTTTGATGCTGAATCACAGCGTCTTTTCGTAGCCAACCGCGGTGGCGTGCGCGAGAAAGAAGGCAAAGGTTCGGTCAGCATTTTTGACACCGTGAACTACAAGCCACTGCAAACCATTGAGTTGGCTCCCCATCCCAACAGCCTGGAATACATTCCTGCTGAAAAAGCCTTGTACGTGTCGGTGAAGAACGACGGCAACAGCAAGGAAAAAGGGACTAAAGAAAGCATGGTGCGTATCCAGTTTTAAGCAGGGTAGGCATGTAGCAAGGCTGCAAGACTGATTGACAAGGTGGGTCCAAACCCGGGTTCGGCGTCATGCTGAACTCGGGTTTCTTTCATGTGGATTGCTTGCGATATTTACTGCTAAACTATAAGATTAGATATCTAACTAAATGATGGTTTCATAAGGGCTACGAGAATGATAGCTAGCCCTTGTGCCGTAGGTCGCCTGCTTGTCGGCCCTTCTTCCAAATCCATCTATCGAATTTTTCAGCACAGAGTGTGCTTCTTCAGTTAAAGGAAAACCACCCATGTCTCACTATCTGATCGAGCTTTACACGCCTAATGCCAAGTGGAATGCACTGCCTGTCGAGCAGCGTCAGCACTTCCTGGCAGGTCTTCAGGAAGCGATGGGGGGTCTATCCAGTCTTGGAATTGAAGTGTTGGCCCTGACAGCGACCGAACATGATATTGATCGCGCCAGTGACCATCGCTTTATGGGTGTGTGGCGCTTCCCTGATCAACAGGCATGTGAGGCCTTGCTGGGTGGTATCAAAGCCAGTGGCTGGTACGAGTACTTCGACCATGTCAATGCGTCGGGAACAGAGGGAGGGTTTGCTCAACACTTGCTTGAGCTGGCCCAAGCCTGATCGTAGGCTTGGTTCCTGTGTGATGCTTGCAGTCATGGCCTGAAAAGGTGACTCAAGTTGGGGTTGGGGGCAGGTGTGAAAACCTGCTCCCAATTCCGCTATCACTATTTACGATCCGTTTGGAACATCAGAACTGAATGCGTGCCACGCTCTCAAACATACCCTGGGCGGCATCTTCGCCATTCTTCACCGTGGCATATACATCACCGTTTTTCTTGGCGATTGCCAAGGTGTTGGGATGGGCCGGTGTACTGATGCTGTGCAGCTTGCGGTAGTTATTGCTGTCGAACACGGTGATCTCGCCTGATTCACGGTTGGTCACCAGCAAGCGCTGTCGGGCCGGGTCCAGCTTCAAATTGACGGGGCCGGAGGCGGGCATCTCAGCCACCATTTTCTCGGTGTTCAGGTCAATGGCGACTACCCGGTTACCTGGGTGGCGGGATTGATAGCCGGGAATGCCGCGCTCCTGGAAACCACGCATTTTGGGGTGGCCTTGGTCCACGGCTAACAGACGGTGATTGATCTCGTCATAGGCCAGGTTCAGGGGCTGTTCCGCACCCAGGCTGAAGCGTTTCACAATCTCATTGGTTTGTGTATCAAGCACTACCGCTTCGCCCTGCATATTGGAGACATACAGGCGTTGATGCTTAGGGTCCAGTGCAATGCCGGTCGCGGTAAAGCCAAAGCCGGGAATAATTTTCTCGACCTTATTGGCTTGGGTATCAATCACGAAGAGCTTGCCCTGTTCGTTGTCAAATGCAGGCATGTACAAGCGGTGTGCGGCGGTATCCAGCAGCAGTTGGCGGAAATGATATTCAGGCCGTTCCTTGCCGTCTTTGCCCTTGAGCATCGGAGCCAGTTGTAGGTTTTGCAGCACTTGTCGGCTTTGTGTGTCGATGATGGTGATGGCTGCTTGGCCTGTATTGCCCACGTATAAACGGTTAGCCTGATCATCCAGTGCCAGGCTGAACGCTTTGCGGTTTAGTGGGATAGTTCCCACAACTTTCAGGTCTGCCGGACTCACGATCAGGATTTGATAGGGCACGGTGCTGTCCGTGAAGCTGCCTGCGGAGGCCACAAACAGTAGATCCAGCTTGTCGCTGTACACCAGCTCGTAAATGCCTTGGGCAATCTGTGCCCGGGTCACCACTGGCTCGGCACGCTGTTCCACCGAGGTGGGAGCCGTGTTTTGCTGATTCTGAGCGGGCGCGCTGCAGGCCATCAGGCTGGCAGCCAGGGCGGCGTACAAAAGGGTAGAGGCAACAGTTCGGGTCATGGAGTTAGGCCGTATAAAGAGGTTGGGCATCGCCATCAGAACTCAAACGAGGCGGACAGATTGAAGGTGCGCGGCTGGCTCACCCCACGCCACAAGGCGCCATACCAGTAATGGGAGTTGGCCACGTTGTAGACCGTGCCACGGAACGTGACCGGGGTAGAGGCAATTTTGGTGGCGTAGGCAAAGCCCAGGTCGTAACGACGCCAGCTAGGAATGGATTGGCTGTTGGCTTGATCCAGATACTGCTTGCCGGTGTGGATGGCGTTGGCTGTCAGTGTCAGACCATTGATTTGCGGCACGTCATAGGCGACGCCCAGCTTGGCTTCAAAGCGTGGCACTTCGGGTGCGTCGTAGCCGTCATACAACCCGCCTTGAGTCTGGGTTAGCTTGGCTTGTTTCCAGCTCAAACCCCCAATCAGGCGCAGCCCTTTGACGGGTTCACCAAACACTTCCCATTCAATACCGCGATTGCGTTGTTCGCCATCAAAGCTGTAGACGTTGTCTGCATTGGTGATGGCGCTGGGGCGGGTAATTTCAAACAAGGCCACAGTGGTGGCCAGACTGCCAGCGTCGAATTTCAGGCCGATCTCTTTTTGCTTGGACTTATAAGGGGCAAACATATCCCCGGCATTGGCAGCGGTAGCGGGGGCCTGGGCTCCTGCGCTTAGGCCTTCGATGTAATTACCGTAAATCGAAACCTGATCCGTCAGCTTGAACAGCGCGGCAAAGGCAGGCGTGGTGGCCCGTTCGTCGTACATACCGCTGTTGACCTGACCCGTTACTGGATCAAACGTTTTTTGTTTTACGCGCTGTTGACGCACCCCGACCGTCAGTTGCAAACGGTCATCCAGCATGGACAGCGTGTCGGCTACACCCAGACTTTGTAGTGTGTTCTCGTTGCTCTTGGGGATGTCAGGCGAATAGTTGACGTTGGGCTTGGAGACGTACGTGGGGTCGTAGATATTACCGGAGGGCAGACCAGCGACGAGGTAGTTCGCGCGGGCTTGATACACCGTTCTTTCAGAGGCATTGGCATTGAACGACAACTGATGCTTGATCGGCCCGGTGACAAATTTCGTTTGCCCCCCAATATCAGCAGCAATGTTTTCGAACTTGGAGTTCCACACCAGGACGGAGTCACGTGCGAAGTCGCCATCGGTGTTCAGCAGACGCCAGTTCATGACGTTAGCGGTCATTTTGCGATCGTTACGACCTACGCTGGCCCAGATGGTAGTGTCATCGCTCAGGTCGTACTCGCCCTTAAGCATGAACAGGTCGCCACGGGTGTTGTAGACAGACCAGGGTTCGCCCGCGATCAGCTTGTCGTGCGTAGGGGGAGCGGGGACAGACGCCAGCCTAGAGGTGATCTGCGCGGAGACACCGTCGGTATTTTCTTCGTTGTGAATCCAGTCAAAGCCCACGCGTAAATTCGGGCTGCGATAGTCCAGGCCCAAGCCTATGGCTTCGTTATCCAGTTTTTTGTCTTTGACGGCGGTCTCGCCTTTGCGCTTGGTGGCATTGATGCGTACCCCCCATTGATTGTCGGCACCAAAGCGGCGACCAAAGTCGACTTTGCCTGAATAGATGGAGTCACTTTCATAACCGATACCCACCCGGTTCAGGTCCTCGTCAGAGGCACGCTTGGTGACGGTGTTAACCGTTCCGGCAACGCTGCCGCTGGGCATCATGCCGTTAAGCAGAGCCGAAGGGCCTTTGAAAATCTCTACCCGTTCCGAAAAATCGCCCAGGCTGCGGTTGCCGTAAGAGGCCAAGCCGTATAGACCATTAATGCCCAGGTCCTCCAGACCGGCGGTGTTGAAACCACGGATATGCACAGAGGCATAGTTACTCAAGTCGTAATCGCTGCCTGTGGTGGAGACAGAGGGGTCGGAGTCGGAAATGACCCTGAGTAAATTGCCCGACTGGGTGCTTTCAATGGCTTCGCGGGTATACGCCTTGGTGCTGAACGGCGTTTCCATGAAGTCTTTATTGCCTAACATGCCTACCCGGCTACCCGTAGCAATTTGCCCGCCAGCGTAAGTGGGTGTCAGGCCATTGCTGGAGCCCACAACGGTCAGGGGAGCCAGTTGTGGGACCTGACTATCCGCATTGGGGGCCAACGCGGTCAAGGACACACTCTTGCCACGGCGCTGATAGCGAATATTGGTATTGGCCAGTAATTGGCCCAACGCTTGATCGGCGGTCAAACTGCCCGAAAGAGCCGGGGCGTAGAGCCCTTTAACGATCTCGGGGGAGTAGGCCAGATCCAGCGAATAACGGTTGGCTAGCTCCAGCAGTGCCTGACTTAATGGCTGAGCGGGAATGCTGATGGAGATGGCTGCGCTTTGAGCGTGGGCTGGCGTCGCTCCCATACCGAGGAGCACAGCAGCAGTTAGGCAGCTTATCGAGAAAGAAAAAAAAGTCTTGCTGCACGCAGCGCGGCTGCGGCCTGGTCGGGTCTGGTTCACTGAGCGAGGGTTCCGGTTGGGTTGCTGGCGTTTTTGTACCGCCCAAGCCCAGACAGCAGCGTGGACAGGGGAACAAAAAACGGCCTCTTATGGATAAAGACAAAGCAGCCGAACCAAAACCGGATAAAAAACCGAGCCGAATTTGAAACAAATTGTTTCTTTGGCGAGGTTTATGCTATTTACGTCGAGACACCACTGGCGTGCCGTCCCGCAAATAGCTGACCGTCACGGGAACAATATCGGGTAGTAAATCCAGAAATACGGCGGTGTCATTCGTGCTGAACGCACCGGCAATATGCAGGCCACTTAAGTCTTGGCGGTTGGCGCGTACCGGCTTGGGCGCATACCGGTTGATCTCGCTGATCGCCTCGCTTAGCGGCGTATCGCTAAACAGCAGCCGGCCTTGTGTCCAGGCCATCAAAGAGGCGACGTCACTGTCACCCATCATCACTAAATCAGTATCTGTCTGGGCGCTGACGCCTTGTTTGGCGGTCAGGGCAACCGTGCTGCGGTTCCACCAGGGCCCATGTTTCACTTGTACCGAACCAGAATCCACCACCACTCGTACTTGCGCCTCGTCGCGTCGCACACCAAAGCGAGTCCCGGTCACGCGTACCGAGGTGTCACCCGCATCCACCAGGAAGGGGCGCTGGGTATCGCTGGCGACGGTGAAAGAGGCCTCGCCAGCCCGTAGGGTGACGACACGACTATGTTCAAACAGCTGCACGTGCAAAGCCGTGGCCGTGTTCAGTTCAATGATGGAGCCATCGGGCAAAGAGACTTGGGTATGTTCGCCTTGGCGGGTGGCAAATTGTTGCTCATAAAGCGACTCGCCTTGATTAAACCAGGACAGGGCAAGCCCGCCACTAATGGCGGCAGTGCAAGCTGCACCGGCACCAATCAGCAGGCCCCGACGCTGTAGAAAGCCAGGGCTGGGGGCCGCCGGTTCCTGGGCCAGTTTGCGCAAACGTTCGCTGGATACCAGGCTGACCGCATTCCAGATACCTAGGGCCCGCTTGTATTCCAACAGATGCTCCGGGCTGGCTTGCAACCAGGTTTGTAGCTCAAGACGCTCGGCCTCATCCATGTTTCCCGACTTTTCACGTGCGAGCCAGTACGACGCTGCATCGCAAGGGTTGTGTTCGGTGGAGGGGAGGTTCGGGTCGTTCACAGGATCAAAGTCCGACAGGGGGCGCCAAATAATCTCATGGGATTATAGGCTTGCCAGCCTTCTCGACGAGTCCGGAATCCGCTGGGCAAAAGCTATGCAGTTGTGTACGGATGTGGCGCGTGGCATCAATCACATAGCGCTCCACCGTATTGATAGCGAGTCCCATTTTCTGGGCAATTTCCGCGTGGGTATAGCCTTCCAGCCGATGGTAAATAAAGACTTGGCGTTTTTTCAAAGGCAGTTGCGCCAGCGCGGCCTCCAGCGCCTGAGCCAGATCGCAGACATGCAAATGGGCTTCAGGGTCCGCTAAAAGGGGGTGGTCTTCTTCGGCCAGCTCTTCCAGCGATACGCAATGAGTCCGCGATTGCCGTTTGACCTCATTGATCAGCCGGTTACGTGCCGAACGCATTAAATAAGCTTTGGGGTTGAGAACGGCTTCGGAGCCTTTGCTCAGAAACTGCAACGCCGATTCCTGGGCGGCATCCTCCGCGTCGCAGGATAAGGAGTTTCTTTTTGCCCATGTCCCGATCAACCCGCTGTAGTGAGCGAGCCAGCCTTTGAGGAATGGCGATGGGCGGGACATGACAATGAGACAAGGCGTATGAAAAGGGAAGGGCTCATATTAGCAATAATTCTCATTCTTATATACGAATCCCTTTCCTATTGTGTCTGCCAATACACAAGCGCAGCCTCAAGTCGCTGGATTTTCTGGCTCTTATGACCCCAGGGTGGGCAGTGCACTACGCGTATGACGCTATTGGTTTTATCGATGGCCGGTGCTGATTAATCGATTTGTTCCCTCTCTTATGCCCCTCTACGATGAACTTCAATAATGAGGAGGCAAACCATGACAACGCAGTTTTCAAATCCGGTCCGGACTTATGTCGGTCCGGGAAGCCTGAAAGAAATATCCGGATTGGCAGCCAATAAAAAAGTGACGCTGGTGACTTTCCCGGAAGCGCGGGGACTGGGCTTGGTTGCCCATATCCAAAGTCTGTTGGGAGATAGCCTGATTCACATTGTGGAGGATGTGCAGCCCAATCCCGATGTCAGTTATTTAAAGGCCGTGTACGAGACCTTCTGGCAGCAGGCCAGAGACAGTGACATCGTACTGGCCGTGGGCGGTGGCAGCGCGATTGATACAGCCAAGGCCTTGATCGTAGGTACCCAGACCGGGACCTTTCAGGAACTGCTGGATTTATTGTTTACCGGCAAGGCATTTACCCCTGCCACTACCAAGTCTTTGATTGCTGTGCCGACGACGGCAGGTACAGGTAGTGAAGTCACGCCGTGGGCGACTATCTGGGATCAGCAGGCTCAGAAAAAATACTCTCTGCATCTGGAACAAACTTGGCCAGCCGTCGCGATTATCGACCCGGAGTTGATGTTGACCGTGCCGGAGAAAGTGACAGTTTCGACGGGGCTGGATGCGCTGTCCCATGCCTTGGAGTCCATCTGGAACGTCAATGCCAATCCGATTTCGGATACGTTTGCGATATCAGCGGTCAAGGACATCTTGACCTATTTGCCGCTGTTGCAAAAAGACCTGGGCAATATCACACTGCGTTCCAAAATGGCCTTGGCCGCCTTGAAAGCGGGGATGGCTTTTTCCAATACCAAAACCGCGCTGGCCCATTCCATTTCCTACGAAATGACCTTGCGTCACGGCTTGCCACATGGCATTGCCTGCTCGTTTACCTTGCCGTATGTGCTGGGGCTGGCTTGGGGATGTGATCCAGCGCGTGATCAGGTTTTTGAAACCTTGTTCGGCCCTGATCGCCTTCAGGCACAAGAAACGTTGCGATTATTCCTGCTCAGTGTAGGGGTCAAGACCGAATTTGCAGATTACGGCGTTCAGGCTGAAGAGCAAGACGCCATGATCGCCTATGCCATGCAAGGTGCACGCGGGAAGAACTTCATCGCGGCGTGATTTGTATCGAAAAAAACAAGAAACAAGAGACAAAAAAGCAAAAAGGTAGCGCGGATATCTCCACCTTTTTGAAACAGCAAAAAAATAGCATCCCCAGGCTCTGGCTCGCCAGTTCAAGCGGGATGAAAGGAGCTGGTTATGACTCAAGCAACAAGCCTGCCGGGGCTGGCCCAGGCGCCTGGTTCATCGTTTCGGAAAGCGCAGTGGCGCATGCTCCTGGCGGCGATGTTTTGTTATTTGTTTTTCTACACAGGACGACAGACTTTCGGCTTTGCCATTCCGGGGCTGAAAGAGGAGTTTGGGTTCTCCAGTGCGGCACTGGGTTGGGTATCGGCTGCTTTGTTATGGGCCTATGCCGTGGGGCAGGCCATCAATGGCAATCTGGCTGACAAGTATGGTGGCCGTCGCATTATGACAGCGGGGGCGGTGCTGTCCTGCGGTGCCAACTGGATTGCTAGTTTTGCGACGGGTTTTTTCAGCTTGTTGATTCCCTGGGGAGCCAATGGCTATTTTCAGGCTCTGGGCTGGGCTCCCGGCAGTCGTTTGATCTCCAACTGGTGGGGCGTGTCCGAACGCGGTAGAGCCTATGGCTTATATGTGTTTGCTGCTGGTTGCGCCTCTGTCTTGTCCTATGCGACGTCCATTGTGGTGATTGATGTCCTGCACTTGGATTGGCGGTGGATTTTCAGGCTACCCGTCTTGCTGATGCTGGTCGGTGGGATTGTGTTTTATCTGGTGGCCCGCGAGCGGCCCGAGGATATGGGTTTTGAGCCTCTAGCCGATACAGGAGTCGCCAATTCCGATGATGCTACCAAGGCGCTGGAAGGGGAGACAGAAACCTCCTGGCAACGCTATAAGGCAGTCCTGAAAAACAAGCGTCTGTTGATTGCCGCCTTGTCCTTGGGTTTTCAGAATGCGGCCCGTTATGGCTTGATTGTTTGGGTGCCAGTGCACTTTCTGGGCGTGGACTGGAAGTCGGGCGACGGCATGATTGATCCCAAATGGATCACGATTGCACTGCCTATCGGTATGGCGGTCGGGGCCTTGAGCAATGGCTGGATATCAGACCGTTTGTTTGGCTCCAAGCGCTACCAGGCCATCATGCTTTATACGGGTCTGGGGGCACTGACCAGCCTGTGGATGTGGACCTTGCCAGTCACCAGCTCGCTAGGACTGCTGGCCTTGTTCTTATGCGGTTTCTTTGTGTATGGCCCGGCGACTAGCTTTTGGGCTCTATGTCCGGATCTGGTCGGTGCCAAGCGTTCGGGCACGGCAACCGGCGTGATGAACTTTTCCTCTTACTTGTTTGCTGGCTTGGCCGAACCAATGATTGGTAGTGTGCTGGATTCGACTGGCGATACCTCCTTGATCTTTGTAGTCGTGTTGATTGCATGTTCATGTAGCGCGCTGGTGGCACTATTCATCCGTCGTTAATTCAAACAAGGGCTGTCCATGCACCACTATCACAAATGGTTGAGATCTTTTTATGCCGTGGCTTTCACCGGCGGGTTCACCTCGGCGGCACGGTATCTCAGCATTGGACAGCCTACCGTCAGCGAACAGGTCCGGGCTTTGGAGCAGCGCTTTGATGTGGAACTGTTTTACCGCTCGGGCAGCCAGCTTGAACTCAGCTCAGCGGGCAAGCGGCTCTATGAAATTACCAAGCCCTTGTTTGATCTGGAAGAAGAGGCCGTTCACCTGCTGGAGAGTTTTAAGCAGCGTAAATCAGGCTTGCTACGTATCGGGGGGGTGTCCCCGCCCATTGCGATGGATCTGGTTTTTAAGTTGGGGCAGAACAATCCGGACCTTGAGTTAAAGACCTATTTTTCCTCCGCATCCGAGGTGTTGGAAAAACTCTATGACTTTGAGGTGGATGTGGCCTTGCTGGCTCATCCCAAATCAGATCCCAGCTTGCACACGCAGCTTTACCAGCGTTACCCAGTGGTCGCTGTGGTCCCCGAACAGCACGCCTGGTGTGCCCAAAGCCGGGTGTCGGTGGAGCAACTCAGGGACGAGCCCGTTGTGCTTAGGGAAAAGGGTTCACGCACCCGTCAGATTATGGAGGAGGGCTGCGAGCAGCATCAGATCAGTATGAATTGTGTGATGGAGCTAAACAGTCGCGAGGCGATTGTGCACGCCATCCGCAAAGGGATGGGAATCGGTTTTGTATCGGCCCCAGAGTACGTGGATATTCCAGGTACGCGGCTGATTACCTTTGAGCACCATCCTTTTTTTATCGACTACTACCTGTGCTGCCTGGAGTTACGGAAAGACCGACCACTTATTAACGATTTGTTCATGGATCTGGAATCCACCCATTAGCTCTTGTAACTAGCATTTCGCGTTTGGAGAACGATGATGACGTATCAACAACCTCAACAAGTACAGGCCGTGATTTTTGACTGGGCAGGCACGGTCGTTGATTTTGGTTCTTTTGCACCTACTCAGATTTTTGTCGAGGCCTTTGCCGAGTTTGGTATGCAGGTGTCCCTGGAAGAAGCACGTGGCCCGATGGGTATGGGCAAGTGGGACCATATTCGCACCTTGTGCAATGTGCCCGAGATTGCCGAACGCTACAAAGCCAAGTTCGGTCGTACCCCCAGCGATGAGGACGTCACCGCGATTTATGAGCGCTTCATGCCCTTGCAGATTGAAAAAATCGCCGAGCATTCAGCCTTAATCCCGGGGGCGCTGGAGGTGATCTCCACTCTGAAAAGTACAGGGGTAAAAGTGGGTTCTTGCTCTGGCTACCCCAAAGTGGTGATGGACAAGGTGGTCGAGCTGGCTGCAAAGAATGGCTATATGGCTGACTGCGTTGTAGCCACGGATGAAGTACCTAACGGGCGCCCGCATCCTGCTCAGTCCTTGGCCAATGTGATTGCATTGGGTGTGTCGGACGTGGCCGCTTGCGTCAAAGTAGATGACACTTGGCCAGGCATTGTAGAAGGGCGTAGTGCCGGAATGTGGACAGTGGCACTTACATGCTCGGGCAATGCCTTGGGCCTGACCTACGAGCAGTTCAAGCAGTTGCCTGCTGACAAGCTGCAAGCTGAGCGTGAACGAATCGAAGCCATGTTCAGCGATTCGCGCCCCCATTATATGATCGACACCATTGTTGACTTGCCGGAGGTGCTGGCAGACATCAATCGTCGTTTGTCCAATGGCGAGATGCCGCAAAGTAGTTGATTTGCTGCGTCGCATCTCAAGGAAAACCTCCATGTACGGCACCTAAGCATGGCGGCACACTGCAAGATAGGCCGCGCCCGTCCGGGGGTGGCCTGTTTTCGGGATGAGCGCAGATATGCAGTCTTCACATGTGGCACATGTTCAGGAGATTACGGCTGTTTGGCAGGGGAACCTGTCACGGCGCGATCAGGCTGTTATTCATAGCTGGCGGCGGTGCATCGAGCATCACCGTCTTGATCCCGCCCAGGCTTGCGAGGCCTATATCGTGCCGGACTCTCAGTTGCGTGAGCACCGTCAGCAGTCCGAGGCCCTGATCAATATTGCGCGCTCCGGGCTGGAACGCCTTTACCAACAGGTATCCGGCTTGAACTATGTCCTGCTGCTGTCGGACAACAAGGGCGTGACGGTCGATTTTCTGGGTTCGGATGGTCAGCGCGATGCTTTGCGGCAGGCCGGTTTGTATATGGGCTCGGAATGGTCTGAAGAGCGCGCGGGGACGTGTGCGGTGGGCACTTGCCTGCACACGGGCGAGGCCCTGACCATTCATCAAAACGATCATTTCGATCATATGCACGCGCCCCTGTCCTGCACGGCGGCGCCTATCTATCGCTATGACGGCGAGCTGGCTGCGGTGCTGGATTTGTCTTTGTTGCAGTCTCCGGAAGTCAAAGCCAGCCAAGGTTTGGCTCTGCACCTGGCGACGGCGGCAACCCGGCGTATTGAACTGGCCAACCTCATGGCCTGCCATCGTCAGGAGTGGATTCTGTGTCTGTCTCAGTCGCCCGAATTTCTGGATATTGATCCCGAGGCTGCGATTGCCATTGATGGTTCTGGCCGTATTAAGGGAATGACCCATACCGGTGCCCGTATCTTGGCGCGGGCGGCAAATCTGGACTGGCGTAGTCCTGCTGGTTTGCTGGGGCAGAATCTGATGCGTTTCCTGCATCTGGACGTCGATCAATTGCCGACGCTGATGCGCCACCGCCCGACTCAGGAGCGGGTTGTTATGGCGCGTGATGGCAGTGTGCTGTTTGCCCATGCCATTGAGCCTCGGCGGGTGTCGAGTAGCCGATCCGTCGGCATGGATGGGGCGGCGGTGGATGCGGCGCTGCCGCAGGCCCTTCGAGGGCTGGCGGGCACTGACGCCGCCATGCAGTCCATATTGCTGAAGGCTGCGCGGCTGGCTCCACGGGGAATGCCCGTGTTGCTGCAGGGCGAGACCGGTTCGGGTAAAGAATATTTGGCGCGGGCGATTCATGCCGCGAGTGCTCGTCGGGGGAGTTTTGTGGCCGTCAATTGCGCCGCTTTGCCCGAGAGCCTGATTGAAAGTGAACTGTTCGGCTATTTGGCGGGAACCTATACAGGGGGCGCGGCACGCGGTCGCATGGGTTTGATTGAGGCGGCGGATGGCGGCACGCTGTTCCTGGACGAGATCGGTGATATGCCGCTGGCCATGCAAAGCCGCCTGTTGCGGGTCTTGGCGGAGTCAGAAGTCACCCCACTGGGGGCACGCACTGGTAAGCGCGTTGATATACGCGTGATTTCGGCTAGCCATCATGATTTGAGTGCTCTGGTCGAACAAGGCCGGTTTCGTGCAGACCTGCTGTATCGCCTGAATGCGGCGGTCCTGACTCTACCTGCTTTACGTCAGCGCACGGATGTTGAGTGGCTGGTGCAACAGGTGCTACAGCGACGTAGAACGCAGGACGATGTGCTGGGTTTGTCTCCAGAGGCGTGGCAGGCCTTGAAGGCGTATGACTGGCCGGGCAATCTGCGCGAACTGGATAATGCGCTGGTGTTGGCTTTGGCACTGGCGGAAGGTTCATGCATAGAAGAGCATGACTTGCCGGAGGCCTTGCGCGACATGCGCTCCCCCGGTTTGATGGGTAATACGCTACTGGATCGGGCCACGGGATTGCCATGGCAGCAGACCTTGCAGGACTGTGGCGGTAACGTCAGCGCAGCGGCGCGGCGGCTTGGAATCAGCCGCTCCACCTTGCACAGACATATCAAACGCGAGGGTGTGGCTCATAAACCGGTGGCGGGTGACACAGGCTGCGACACCTGATGCATCACCTGTGCCACACATGGCACAGTTTCATGGCCCACAAACGGGATACAGCCCTTTAAAACAAGCCCATTGCGGCTTGGCACGCTGTTTGCTTTGTACTCCATAGCTGGACAGTAAAAGTCCGGCGCAACATTAAAACGATATGGAGACAAATCATGCCAACACAGCAGCACCTGCAGCCGTCTGCACGACAGCTGGACACGGTTCTTGAACAGTTGACCCATGCTCTTGCCAGCAATGCACCAGACGATGCGGCAGCCTTGTTTGCCGACGACAGTTATTGGCGCGACTTGGTCATGTTCACCTGGAACCTGCGCACCATGGAAGGGCGCGATCAGATACGGGACATGCTGACGCAGCAAGAGCAAGCCGCCATGTCCGCCAAGTTTGAGCGTGATAGTGCAGAGCCCGTCAGTGATGATGGCCAAGGTTTGATAGAAGGCTGGTTCCGTGTGGAGACCGATGTGGCGAGGGGCTATGGCCACGTTCGTTTGAAGAACGGCAGGATCTGGACTTTTCTGACCACCATGTCCGAGCTGAAAGGCCACGAAGAACCTTTGGGCGTGCGTCGCCCCATGGGGGCTGAGCATGGTATCCGACGTGGTCGTCAGACCTGGCAGGAACGTCGTCAACAGGAGCAGGCCGAACTGGGCACGTCGGAGCAGCCCTATGTGCTGGTGATTGGTGGCGGGCAGGGCGGTATTGCATTGGGCGCACGCCTGCGGCAGTTAAATGTGCCGACTCTGATCATCGACCAGCATGCTCGCCCCGGCGATAGCTGGCGCAAACGCTACAAGTCGCTGTGCCTGCATGACCCCGTCTGGTATGACCATCTGCCTTACATGCCCTTTCCCGAGAACTGGCCGGTCTTCGCGCCCAAGGACAAGATTGGTGATTGGCTGGAAATGTACGTCAAGATTATGGAGCTGAACTATTGGAGTAGCACCGTTTGCAAGAAGGTGAGCTACGACGAATCCAGCAAAACCTGGGAAGTGCAGATTGAGCGTGATGGCAAGCCCATGACGCTAAGGCCACAGCAATTGGTCTTTGCCACGGGCATGTCCGGCAAGGCGAACGTGCCTAGCATGAAGGGGCAGGATGTTTTTAAGGGTGAGCAACAGCACTCGTCGCAGCACCCCGGCCCTGAAGCTTACGCAGGCAAAAAAGTGGTGGTGATCGGTGCCAACAACTCGGCTCACGATATCTGCGCCGCACTGTGGGAAGCGGGCGCGGATGTCACCATGGTGCAGCGTTCATCCACGCATATTGTGCGATCCGACTCCTTGATGGAGATCGGTTTGGGCGATTTGTATTCCGAACGCGCATTGGCCTCGGGAGTGAGCACGCGTAAGGCTGATCTGCTGTTTGCGTCCTTGCCCTACCGCATCATGGCCGACTTCCAGATCCCTGTTTACGACAAGATTCGTGAACGTGATGCGGATTTTTATAACAAGCTGGAAGCCGCCGGTTTCATGTTGGATTGGGGTGATGATGGCTCCGGGCTCTTTATGAAATACCTGCGCCGGGCGTCCGGCTATTACATCGACGTGGGTGCTTGCGAGTTGATTATCGATGGCAGTATCAAGCTTAAATCTCGCACCGATATTAGTCATTTGAGCGAGGACGCCGTGGTGCTGACGGACGGCACCGAATTGCCTGCTGATTTGGTGGTTTACGCCACAGGCTACGGCTCCATGAACGGTTGGGTGGCAGATCTGGCAGGCCAGGAGATGGCGGATCGCGTCGGTAAGTGCTGGGGCCTGGGCTCAGAAACCATCAAAGATCCCGGGCCGTGGGAAGGTGAGCAGCGCAATATGTGGAAGCCGACCCAGCAGCCTAACCTTTGGTTCCACGGCGGGAATTTGCATCAGTCGCGCCATTACTCCCAGTACCTGGCCTTGCAGCTTAAAGCTCGTCAGGCGGGTTTGCCGGTACAGGTGTACGGGACGCAGGAAGTGCATCATCTGCGCTGATAGTGGGTAGGTGTGCACACTAGGCGCGCGGCTGATAGCTTGGCGTCGACCTACAGCAAGCCAGGCGATCCTATCGATTGCCTAGCCTGCTTTGGGATAGCCCCGAAGTGCGCCGTCCTTAGCAAACACGCGATCAAGGCCGGGGCTTTGTTAGTAAATCAGCTTAACTTTTTACCTTATGTATCCAGCCAGGCGCGGCCGGATCGGGGTAAGGGCGCGCGCATTTTTAGCCTCTTGCATAGAGTAAAGTGGGTGGCAGCGTAGCTATTTGTTTAATCTCAGGAAGACCGGTGTTGGCGCGTGCTGCCATGGATCAAATTATGCAGCGATCATCCCCGTAAAACAGGGTAAAAAAGTGAGGCGGCAACGAGTCAATGGAGAGGGGCTGATGAAATTGCGAATCAATTATTATAAGGAAATTGCTTGTTGCATTTCGTAGTTTCCGGCCTGAGTGAGGGTGTTACGGTAGAACCATCCATTGAAAACAACGAATTTTTTGTTGATTGATTTGGACTCCTTTTAATAACAGCGATAAAGGTATTTTTAAATTAAAAATCCCTTTTTCTGATATTGGAGAAAGTCTATGAAAAAATCTGCCATTCTCTCTAGTGTATTAATGGCTACGGCCTTGAGCTTTGGTCTGCAAGGCGGCGCTATGGCCAACGAGCCCGCCGTTAATCAGGATCAATCGGCAACGACAGGTGAAGCTGTCAGCGATACCTGGATCACTACCAAGATCAAGGCTGATCTGGCCAGCACCAAGGATTTGAAGAGCACGGATATCTCTGTTGAGACCAATAACGGCGTCGCAACATTGACCGGTACCGTCCCCAGCGAAATCGAGCAAAAGAAGGCCGTTGCCGCCACTGAAAGCGTCAAAGGCGTTGTGAAAGTTGATTCGTCTGGATTGAAAGTAAAACCAGAATAAGTTATCTGGATTCAATCCAAGTTTTGCATTCCTGCTAAATAGGAGAACAACTATGAATGAAGATACTATCAAAGGTAAATGGAAACAGCTGTCGGGTAAAATCCAGGCTAAATGGGGAAAACTGACCAATGATGATGTCGATGTTGTCGAAGGCAATACCGAGTATCTGGTTGGGAAAATACAGGAACGTTATGGCATTGCGCGTGAAGAAGCTGAAAAGCAAGTGCGTGATTTCAACGGCGGTGCTTGATGGCCCAAGCTGATTGATTCGGCATAGAAAAACGCCCTGCATATGCAGGGCGTTTTTATTTGTCCTTCAAGTGCACGCTAGTCAAAAGCGGGGCCACCAGCGCGGCACCTCCGCGGGATCAGTCCTCATCCATTGCTTGATAGCGCTCGAGCAGATAATCCAGCAGTGCCCGCACGGCAGGCATTTGGCCTCGGCGGGAGGAAAAAACGGCATGGATGATCTCGCGCCGCGGGGCCCAGTTGGGGATCAGTTTGACCAGCGAGCCCTCGGCCAGTTGATCGCACACCACCAAGGTCGGTAATTGCACTACGCCCACACCGGCCAGGGCCGCTGCGCGTAGGGCAGTCATATCTGTGGTAATCAGCCGGGGCGTGTGGTGCAGCATGGCTTGGGCCCCGTCGGGGCCGAACAAGGTCCAGGTATGGCTTTGCTGAGGCAGGCCCAAACCCAGGCTGGGGTAGTCCGCCAGATCGGCGGGGGAGCTGGGCATGCCGTGGCGTTCAATCAGCGCGGGGCTGGCTATCAGGCACTGGCTGCGGTCAGACAGAACCCGCATCACCAGGTCGCTATCTTGCAGTGGTGGGGGACGCACGCGAATGGCGATATCCAGCGCTTCGCCAATCAAATCTACGCGCCGATTGGTGGCGTCCAATTGCACGGTCACATGTGGGTAGCTGACCATGAAATCGGCCAACATATCACTGACATGTGCGTTCAGTAAGGTAATTGGGCAACTAATCCGTACGACGCCACGTGGCTCGGCACGGGTCAGCTCAATGGCAGCCTGGGCCGCTTCGGCCTCAACCAGCATGGCTTTGCAGTGCTCGTAATAGGTCTGGCCGATTTCAGTGATGGTAAAGCGCCGGGTGGAGCGCTGGATCAGCCGTACACCCAGGCGTTGCTCGAGCGCGGCCAGTCTGCGGCTTAGTGTGGATTTGGGCAGGCCCAATGCACGGCCCGCTGGGGCGAAGCCGCCATGATCCACAATCTGAACATAGAAGTACAAGTCGTTTAAATCTTGCATGGCGTTTTATCGTTCCAAAAATGGAACATAGATGGCAGATTTAGGGGGCTACTGGTGTCGTCGTCCCGAGTTTATTCTGTCTCTTATGTTGAAACAAGGAGATGGACATGAAGAAAATTCTTGGTATCTATAGCGCTCCCCGTCCTCATTGGGTGGGCGACGGCTTCCCCGTTCGCTCCCTGTTTTCGTACCACACACACGCAAAACAGCTGAGCCCCTTCCTGCTGATGGATTATGCCGGACCTGCCGAGTTCGCGCCCAGTAACCACAAGCGCGGCGTTGGCCAGCATCCACATCGGGGTTTTGAAACCGTCACCATCGTCTACAAGGGCGAAGTGTCGCATCACGACTCCACCGGCCAGGGGGGCACCATTGGCCCCGGCGATGTGCAGTGGATGACCGCTGGCTCGGGGATTTTGCACGAGGAGTACCACTCCGACGCGTTTGCCCGTTCGGGCGGCACGCTTGAGATGGTGCAACTGTGGGTCAACCTGCCTGCCAAGGACAAAGGAGCCCCTGCTGGCTACCAGGCCATTACCGATCAGCAGATCCCTGTCGTGGCTCTGCCTGATGCGGCTGGCATGGTGCGCGTCATTGCCGGTGAGAAGGACGGTGCTACTGGCCCTGCCAAGACTTTCACTCCCATGAATGTATGGGATATGCGTCTGAATCAGGGGGGTATTGCTGAGCTGGAAAGCCCAGAGGACTGGACCGCTGCTCTGGTGGTGCTGCAAGGCACGGTACTGGTCAATGGTCAGAGTGTGGCGCGTGAAGGGCAGTTGGTCGTTCTGGATCGTACCGGCAGTCAGTTCAGCGTCGAGGCCAATAACGACGCCGTGGTTTTGCTGATCAGTGGTCAACCCATTGATGAGCCCATCGTGGGACACGGTCCATTTGTCATGAATAGCAAGCAAGAGATTTTGCAGGCTATGGATGACTTCAGTAGTGGCCGATTTGGTGCGATGACGCCTGCATCGGCATCGTAAAGCAAGCCTGCGAGGGCTGCACGGCAGCCCTCGTCTTTCACCCCCAGGAGAAACAGCATGTCTATTCCCAACAATGTGGCCAACTTCAACGGCGCTGCCCCGGTCATTGATCCTGATGACGCCGTCATGTTGCTGATTGATCACCAAAGTGGCCTGTTTCAGACCGTCAAAGATATGCCCATGACCACCCTGCGTGATCATGCAGCGGCCTTGGCCAAAATCGCTACGTTGAGCAAGCTGCCTGTGATCACCACGGCGTCGGTTCCGCAAGGCCCCAATGGCCCCTTGATTCCCGAGATTCACCAGAATGCTCCCCACGCCCAGTACGTGGCCCGCAAAGGCGAAATCAATGCCTGGGATAACGAAGATTTTGTGGCAGCTGTCAAAGCCACAGGCCGCAAGACACTGATTATTGCGGGCACGATCACCAGCGTCTGCATGGCTTTCCCGGCGATAAGCGCAGTCTATGAAGGCTATAAAGTCTTTGTGGTGATTGATGCCTCGGGCACCTATTCCAAGATGGCCCAGGAAATCACCATGGCTCGTATGGTTCAGGCCGGCATTGTGCCTATCGACGTGGGTGCGGTGGCCTCCGAGCTGCAAAAAACCTGGAACCGTGCAGACGCCCAGGAGTGGGCACAGGTCTACACCAAGATCTTCCCGTCTTATCAACTGCTGATCGAGAGCTACATGAAAGCGCAAGACGTGCTCAAGAACCAGGAACAGTTGGATTCGCAGCGCTAATACCCTCAGCGCTGTTGCCGTACCGGGTGCGTGACCCGCACCCATCCCTTTCCATCACTTTTGAGGAAAATTGAGATGACTACGCCTTACAAACGACTGGATAAAGACCAAGCTGCTGTACTCCTGGTCGACCACCAAACCGGCTTGCTGTCTTTAGTGCGTGATATTGACCCCGACAAGTTTAAGAATAATGTGCTGGCACTGGCTGACCTGGCCAAGTACTTCAACTTGCCCACGATTTTGACCACCAGCTTTGAAGAAGGCCCCAACGGTCCTTTGGTTCCCGAGCTGAAAGAAACCTTCCCGGATGCACCTTACATTGCCCGTCCCGGCCAGATCAACGCGTGGGATAACGAAGACTTCGTCAAAGCCATCAAAGCAACAGGCAAGAAGCAGCTGATTATTGCTGGCGTGGTGACCGAAGTGTGCGTGGCGTTCCCTGCCTTGTCGGCCATTGAAGAAGGTTTTGATGTGTTTGTGGTCACGGATGCGTCGGGCACATTCAACGAGTTCACCCGTCATTCGGCGTGGGATCGTATGTCTGCCGCTGGTGCGCAATTGATGACCTGGTTTGGCGTGGCGTGTGAACTGCACCGCGACTGGCGTAACGACGTGGAGGGTTTGGGTGCTTTGTTCTCCAACCACATCCCCGACTATCGCAACCTGATCAACAGCCACACCAAGTTCACTTCCGGTAAGTAAGCGTCTGGGTGCAGCGCTGGTCACTTCGGTGACCAGCGTTTTTTGCTGGCTCTTTACCCAGCCCCCGCACAAGCATTTTTTGGAGTTTGACCCATGAGTACACTCAGTTCCGAAGTCTCCGTATCCTTTGATTGTCCTGAAGGCCCCAATGGTGACAAGCAGATCCAGCGCGTGGCGTCGCGCAGTGCACAAGTGGGCGGAGGTATTACCGTTAGCCGTATCTTGCCGTCCTCGCAGCGACGTTTGGTGGGGGCCTGGTGTTTCCTGGATCATGCCGGGCCAGCGGTGTTCAGCTCCGGCTCGGGCCTGCGTGTCGGGCCGCACCCGCATATTGGGCTGCAGACCTTTACCTGGATGATTCAGGGTGAAGTGTTGCACCGCGACAGCCTGGGCCATGTACAGGTGGTCAAACCCGGCCAGGTCAATTTGATGACGGCAGGGTACGGCATCAGCCATACCGAAGAATCCTTGCCCGGCGAGGATAAATTGCATGCGGTTCAGCTCTGGATTGCCTTGCCTGCCAAGGACGCCGCCTGTGAACCCGCTTTTGACCATCACCCGGACTTGCCGCATTGGCGCGAAGGGGAGTGTGATTTCACCTTGTTGGCGGGTAGTTATGGCAGCCGAAAAGCGCCCAGCAAGCTGTATTCGCCTTTGGTGGGTATGGATTTGAATAGTGTGAAGACCGGTGACATCACCTTGAATCTGAATCCGGAATTTGAGTATGGGTTTTTAGTGGTTCAAGGCACGGTGGGTATTCAAGCCGAGCAGTTTCAAACGAATGAACTGGCCTATGTTGGGCGGGGTCTGAACCAACTAACGCTGAGTTTGAGTGCAGGCTGCCGGATCATTGTCCTGGGTGGCGAGCCTTATACCGATGATCTGGTGCTGTGGTGGAACTTTGTTGGTGAAAATCAGGATGTTATCGGTCAGGCACAGCGCGATTGGCGTGCCGCCCATGCTCGCTTTGGCGTGGTGCAGGGTTATGACGGTGATCCTTTGCTGGCGCCCGATTTGCCGTGGGAAACCAACTGATTGTTGAAGGTTTCCCGGTCGTGCCAGGTCTTTGGTCAGTGCAAGCCTTCGCCTCTGCGATGGCTTGCGTCTTGGCTCAATAGGTAGAGAACTTAGCGTTAGCGGCCTACCAGTCTGCATCCCTTTGAACTTGCTGCTATCTGCCCGAATGGCCCCTTTTGGGGCCATTCTGCTTGGATGAAATTTGCTCAGCTTGACTGGCGGTCTACGGATGATCGGAGTACAAAACAGTGTGCTGGTGTGAACGAGTGTGCAGGAAATAGCCTGCTGGGGTGTTGTACAAACCTGTGTTTGCACGACAGCGTTGAGCGATTTTTTAAAGGTAGCTGGAATGCGATTGAAAGATAAAGTGGCGGTTGTTACCGGGTCGGCAGCGGGTATTGGTTTAGCAACGGCCAGGAAGTTTGCCCAGGAAGGGGCGATTGTGGTGTTGTGTGATCGTAATGCGGATGCCGTCAATCAAGCAGCGCAATCCTTAAGCAGCAATGGCGTTACCGCTGTGGGCTACACCGTGGATGTGACAGACCGTGCGCAGATTGATGCAATGGTGGCCGATGTGAAGCAAAAGTTCGGCCGCATTGATGTATTGGTGAACAATGCTGGGATCACCAAAGATGCCAAGCTGGTGCGCATGACCGAGCAGCAGTTTGATGACGTCATTGATGTAAACCTGAAGGCTGTCTTTAGCTTCACCCAGGCGGTTGCCGCGGTGATGCTGGAGCAGGAAAGCGGTTCTATTCTGAACGCCTCCAGCGTGGTGGGCCTGTACGGTAATTATGGTCAAACGAATTACGCAGCCAGCAAGTTTGGGGTGATCGGTTTTACCAAAACCTGGGCCAGGGAATTGGGCCCCAAAGGGATTCGCGTCAATGCTGTTTGTCCTGGTTTTATCGAGACCGATATTCTGAAAACCATCCCTGAAAAAGTACTGCAAGGCTTTCGCGATCATTGCTGGTTGCGACGCATGGGCAAGCCGGAAGAAATCGCCAATGTGTACGCCTTTTTGGCCTCGGATGAAGCCAGTTTCATCAATGGCACAACCCTGGAAGTATCGGGTGGTTTAACGGTTTAATTTCGAGTCGCAAAAAGCGGTGTGACAGCTTCGTTCCTGAGTGAAATGTCAACGCAAGAAAAGCCTGAATCCGAGTCAAACCGGATTCAGGCTTTTTTCTGCATCGGCGCTTCAGGAATTGCGGATTTGAGAGATGTTCTTCAAACCAGCGGTCCTGTTGCGTCCGTTCTCTTTATAGAGAGGAGTGTGTCTTAGTCCAGCTCGGGATGGCGGTCCACCAAACGCTGACGTTTTTGCTTGAGCGCTTCCAAGTCTTCCTCGGCCTTGGCGATTGCTTCTTCCACATCCTGCACGCTTTGTTCGATGTGGTCATAGGCTTGCTGCAGCAGCTCCTTGGCTTCCTTGCGGTTGGAGGCGGTAGGCGTATCACCCCGCAAGGGGCGGTTGGCCGTTTCAGGCAGGAACAAGGCGGTAATCAGACCAATCACACTGGCAAACATCAGGTAGTACGCGGGCACCATCAGATTATCGGTGCGTTCCACCAACCAGGCCGCAACGGTAGGAGTTAAGCCCGCCACAATAATGGCGATATTGAACGAGGCGGCCAGGGCGCTATAACGCAGTCGGGTAGGGAACAAGGCTGGCAGGGTAGAGGCCATCACCCCGGTCAGGCAGTTCAGCAAGACGGCCAGGATCAGCAGGCCCAGGAAAATCTGCACATTGCTGTCGCTGCCAATAAAGTGAAAAGCAGGGATAGCAAAGAGGAACAGACCCAGGCTACCCGCCAGCAGAAAGGGTTTACGGCCAATCTTGTCGCTGACAAACCCCACGACGGGCTGCACAAACAGCATCCCTATCATTACCACCACAATAATGAAAACCCCGTGCTCTTCGGCGTAGCCCAAGCTGCTGGACAGATAGGTGGGCATATAGGTCAGCAACATGTAGTAAGTGATGTTGGTGACCAAGACCATACCAATACAAATCAGCAGGGCTTTGCGGTACTTGGAGAAGATCTCGCGAAAGGAGACGGTGGGGCGCTCTTGCAGGGCCGCGCGGTCCTCTTGCTCCATTTTTTCCAGCTGCTCGATAAAGGCAGGCGTCTCTTCTGCCGCATGGCGTAAGTACAGACCCAAGACGCCCAGTGGCCCGGCAATCAGAAAGGGAATGCGCCAGCCCCACTCCAGGAAGTTTGCCTCTGTTAGGGAGGTCTGCAGCAGGACTACCAGACCAGCACCTAATACAAAGCCTGCAATGGAGCCAAAATCCAGCCAACTGCCCAGGAAACCACGCTGCCGGTCCGGGGCATATTCAGCCACGAAAACGGCTGCGCCGGTGTATTCACCCCCCACGGAAAAACCTTGGGCCAGTTTGCACAGCAGCAACAAGATGGGTGCCCAGAGGCCGATAGACAGATAGGAAGGAATCAGACCAATTAAAAAGGTGCTGATGGCCATGATGATGATGGTGATGGACAGCACTTTCTGGCGACCGAATTTGTCGCCCATCAAACCAAAGAACACCCCGCCTAAAGGCCGCACCAAAAAGGGCACCGAGAAAGTACCCAAAGCGGCAATGGTTTGTACGGCGGGTGAAGCATCGGGGAAAAACACTTTACCCAGGGTGGCAGCCACAAAGCCGTAGACGCCAAAGTCAAACCACTCCATGGCGTTGCCCAGGGCAGCGGCCGTAACGGCTTTTTTGAGTTTGCTGTTGTCTACGACGGTGATGTCGTCAATGTGTAGCGGCTTGGCGTTGCTGGATGCCGCGGGGGACTGCGTCATAAGGCTTCTCCGGGTGAGCAGGACGATGGCCTACAGGTTCGCCTTATGTGCAATCGATACCAGGGAAGGAGCGCTGGCATGACGACATTCTGATCAGGCGAGGCTTGGAGGCGATTCTACGTCCTGCTTTGCTGTTCGTCTATCGAATGGAAAGGGTCGAGCAGACAAGGCCAAGTCGCGAAAAGATCCGGGTGCGACTTGCTGTGCTTATTGTTACTTAGCCTAAGGCCGCCTCACACGATATTTGCACATGCTTACAGAGCGCGGCAGCCTGGCGGCAAAGCCGCTTTTTTCACGTAGGTCCGTAGCTCTTCCACCAGAGCGGCTGCGGCGGGCGTCAAATCGTGTTCTTGATGGAACATCAGGCACAAGGTACGTACCAGGGTGGGGGCCTGCAAAAGTGAAAACGTCAGGCCGGGCATCAAGACGCGCTGCGCGGCCAGGGCAGGGAGCAAGGCAATTGCCAGACCGCTTTGCACCAATGCGGCCTGCGAGGTCGTACTGGACGCTTCGTAAAACGGGGCCGAGGCTTCGATAGGCAGGTCCGGGCGCGATTGCAGCACCGCCATGATCCCGGTTTCGTCCACCACCCCGACCAGTTTGCGATCGTTGAGGGCGGACCAGCTGACCGTGTTATTGGCATCCGGTTTGATCAGCTTGTCGTCGCTGCGATAGAGCACACCAAACTGATCTTCCAGCAGCGGCTGAGTGTCCAGCCCTTGGACATCTGCCCAGGGACTGGTCAGACCAAAGTCAATTTCCCCCGCCACGATCTGACGTTGAATGCGCCCCGAGTTGTCATCACGCAGGTAGAGACGCACCGCAGGGTGACGCTGCGAAAAGTTCGCCGCGGCTGGTGCGATCAGATCCGTAATGGCGGAAGGGGCCGCCGCCACACTGACCCGGCCACTTTTTAATTCCCCATAGCGCATGACATCGCTGATGGCGCCATCAAAGTCCGCCAGCAGTCGGGTGATGCGTGGCAGGAACTCCAGGCCAATAGGCGTCAGGGATACGCGTCGGCTGGTGCGATTGAACAAAGTGGTATTTAAGGCCACTTCCAATTGCTGAATCAGACCCGTGACCGAGGATTGTGTTTGAAAAAGGCGACGCGCGGCATGAGTGAAACTGGCCTCTTGGGCCACCGCGACAAACGCGTTCAGGTGCTTGAGCGTGATGTGCTTGGGAAGTCTGTCCATATCAATTTGTGATTAATCAATTAACTTAAACAATTTTTCATATTAATAATACCTTTGGATAATGCGGTCAACTCCCCTTTTTGTGGGAGGGTTAGTGGAGACGTATATGCAGACAGACGACCGCAGCTTGGACGTCAAGATCAGCAATGGCTGGATTATTGATGGCTTGGCCACGCCGCGCTGGCGTGGTGATGTGGGTATTCGAGACGGGCGTATTGTTGCCGTGGGCGATTTGAGCGCCTGGCACGCCGATCAATTGCTGGACGCCAGCGGCCATGTTGTGGCCCCTGGGTTTATTGATACCCATGGCCATGATGATCTGATGTTCATCGAGCGGCCTGTTTTGGACTGGAAAACCAGCCAGGGCATTACGACAGTTGTGGTTGGTAATTGTGGCGTCAGTGCGTTTCCGACTCCTTTACCCGGTAATTCTGCCGCCGCCTTGGCCTTGCTGGGCGATTCGCCCTTGTTTGAGGACATGGCGCAGTACGTGCAAGCCGTGCGTAATCTGAAGCCCATGATTAATGTGGCCGCTTTGGTGGGACATGCCAATTTACGCATGGCCGTGATGCAGGACCCGCTGGCCCAGCCCACCGAGGCTGAACAAACCGCGATGGAATCCTTATTGGCCCAGGCACTGCAAGACGGTGCGGTGGGTTTTAGTACCGGTCTGGCGTATGAGCCCGGTTGCATGGCTGACCAGGCCGAGCTGGAAGGTCTGGCGCGTGTTGCCGCCACTAAAGGCTCTTTGCATACCAGCCATATTCGCAATGAAGGCGATACGGTTCAGGAATCGGTAGAAGAAGTGCTGGCCGTAGCTCGTCAGACGCAGTGCGCCACGCTGGTGTCGCACCACAAGTGCATGATGCCGGCCAACTGGGGCCGCAGTGCCCACACTTTGGCCAACATTGATCAGGCCCGCGCCGATGGCGTGCAGGCCACCCTGGATATTTATCCCTATTCGGGCAGCTCCACGATCTTGATCCCCGAGCGTGCCCACACCATCGATCAGATTCGGATTACCTGGTCCGAGCCTCACCCGGAATGCAATGGCCAGTATCTGGCCGACATTGCCGAGCAGTGGGGTTGCGATCGGGAAACGGCCGCTCGCCGCTTGCTGCCGGCGGGCGCTATTTACTTTGCGATGGACGAGAAAGAAGTCCAACGCATTTTCAGCCACCCATGTTGCATGGTGGGCTCGGACGGATTGCCCGCGGATGCGCACCCCCACCCCCGTTTGTGGGGCAGCTTCACGCGCATTTTAGGGCGGTACGTACGCGAGGATGGCCTGATGTCACTGGAGCAGGCGGTCGCCAAAATGACTGCCATGCCTGCTTCGGTCTTTGGGTTGGAGAATCGCGGCGTGTTGCAGGTCGGCGCCTGGGCGGATCTGGTGGTGTTTAATCCCGAAACGGTGCAAGATTGCGCCACCTGGGAGCAGCCCACCTTACCGTCTCAAGGTGTGCAGACCGTGTTTGTCAATGGCGTGCAGGTTCATCCTGTCGCCCCGGAAAAGCGGCCCGGACAGGTGCTTAACCGCGCCTTTGCCGCTCAGGCACAAAGCCTGGATGCGCCGATTATTCCGCTGTAAGCGGCGCGTCGGACAAAAAAACAGTCGCTGTGGCCTGGGGTGCTTAACCAGGGCAGGGTGATTGCATCACATGCAGGTCAGTCTTTTGAAAGCTGGCCAGGAAGGATCGTTAAGGAGACGACATGAGTGTCATTCAGCAACAAATGCCAACGGGCAAGCGCAATGCTGCCATGGTGGTGTTTTTAATAGGCATGGCGATTGCCTTGTACACCCACTTTTACATGCCGGGTGAAAGCTCCCTGTGGGGCTTGACGCCGGTAGTGGTGTTTGCGCTTATCGCTTTGCTGGGTGTGGATATTGTTCTGGCCACGATTGGTGCCATTGTGTTGGGCGCCATCATGACCAGTACCACCCCTATTGCCATGGGCAAACTGCTGGCAGAGTCCTTGGGCTCGTTTATTGCCGTGGTGGGTTTGATTATTGTGCTGGGCGCCGGTGTGGGTGAAGTCGCTGCTCGTACGGGGGCCGCTGAGCAATTGGTGCGCGCCATCGTCAAGCGTATTGGCCTGTCCAATCCGCTGCGCGTGCGTCTGGGCATCATGGTGGCTTCCACCTTGATCTGTGGCGCTCTGGGTACGCTGGCGGGCGGTAACGCCATTATTGCGGCGGTGGTTATTCCTATTGCCGCGGCCGTGCGTCTGTCCCCCCCTGCAGTTGCCGCCTTGTTCCAAAGTGCCGGTTCCGCAGGTCTGGTGCTGGGCCCCTTTACCCCTAACGTGGTGACGGTAACGGGTCTGACAGGCTTGAGCTACACCGATTATCTGCTGGTTGCCGGTCTGCCTATGGCTGTGGCCACCTTGCTGACGGGCTGGTTCATGTCCGGTCGCATCCAGAAGATGACCAAGGACCATTTCCAGTACGAAGAAGCCTCGCAAGGTGCGGCGGCTTTTGACGTGAATGCCAAGGCTTCGCCCAAGGCTGTACGCGCTGCTTGGGCTTTCTGCATCACCATCGTGGGTCTGGCTGCTATTGGTATTGCGTCCAAAGCCGGTTTTGCCTACGCCATTATCGTGATGGTGTCCTTGGGTGCGACGACGGGTCTGGCCGGTGGTCTGAACCCACGTGAAATTTTGCAAGCCATGTATGCCGGTGCGGGCAAGCTGATCTGGATTTTCTTCCTGTTCTGGTTGTTCAACCCCGTGCTGGTCTTGGTTGACCAACTGAACGCGTATCACGCCTTGCTGGATACGGTGCAGCCTTACCTGATCGGTATCAGTGGTGCGGTGCTGTGCATGTTGATTGTGGCCTTTAACGTGGTCGGTCACATTCCTGGTGCTGCCGTGGCGCAGATGACGTTTACCGCCAAGATTTTTGGTCCTGTGCTGGCTGCTGCCGGTGTGGGTCCTGCCGCGACAGCTGCTGTCATTTTGGGCAGCTCGCAAATTGACTGGTTTGGTCCATTCCCTTCTTCGGATATGTTTGGCCAGATGGGCCTGGCACGTTCCACTCAGCTGAAGTACATGTTGTATAACGGCTGGGCGGTGATGGCCATCAACTTACTGATGTTCGCCGGCCTGTTCTGGATTTTGGTCTGAGTATAAAAAGGGAGTTTGTATGTTTACCTTAGGAAGCGAGTTATTGGATGCGCCGCTGGTTCGCGAGCGCTTGCAAGAACGTCTTGAGCCTTTGCTGAATCAGGAGTCCGCCCGTATTTCCATGGCGGTCTACGCGACCGACGGTACCTCCTTGTTTGACTGGCATGCGCAGCGCGTCATGCCATCAGCCAGCCTGATCAAAACACCCATGCTCCTGTGTTTGCTGGAGCAAGTGGCCCAGGGCAAGCTGTCGCTGGATACGGTCTACCCTCTGCCCGAGGGTGACCGGACACCGGGTACCGGCATTTTGAGCCAGCTGCCCGGTGTGCCCAGCCTGAGCCTGCGCGAGCTGGCTTTGCTGATGATTATCCTGAGCGATAACGTCGCCACCAATGCCCTGATTGATTTGCTGGGCATGGATAACATCAACGCCTGGAGCGCCCAGGCCGGTTTGCAGCATACCGATTTACAGCGCCACATGATGGACATGAAGGCGCGTGAGGCCGGGAAAGACAACTGGACCACAGCCCAGGATGCCTGCTCGACCTTGCTGTACTTGCTGCATTCGCCCGCCTTGCCCGAGAACCTGCGTCAGCAAGGGCTGGACATGCTGGCCGATCAGCGCGAGCGCGGCCACTTTGCGGCGATTCTGCCCTCTATCGCTCAACTGGCTCACAAGACCGGCTCCTTGCCGGGCCTGCGTCACGATGCCGGGATTTTGACGATGGGCGAGCGCAGTGTGGTGCTGACGGTGATGGCTGATGGCTTTACCGATGGCCGCACCAGCACCTCCCTCTACGGTGGCCAGGGGGCGGGGGTTTTGTCCCGTCTGGCCTTGGAAACGGCCCGCGCCTTGCAGTACTAAGCGGGTCCGAAAGGATAAAAGTATGTCTACGACACGTGTTGCCCTGGTTCAACTGGATAGCGGCCGCGACCGCCAGACCAACCTGGATCAGCTAGAACATTGGGTGTTGGCCGCTGCCAAAGATGGGGCTCAAGTGATTGTGACCCCGGAATACAGCGATGTCCGTGGCGATACGGAATGGCTGCAGCAAAACGCTACGCCCATTCCGGGCCTGGTCACTGAGCATATGGCCAGCCTGGCGCGCCGCACTGGTGCCTGGATTCATCTGGGTTCCATGCACGAGCGCCGTCCCGATGACCATCGCTTGGGCAACACCAGTGTCACTTTCTCGCCCGATGGGCAAATTGTGGCGCAGTATCGCAAAGTGCACTTGTACGATGCGGTAGTCAACGGTCTGGAATATCGCGAATCCGACGATTTCTGCCATGGCGAGCATCTGCAAAATGTACAGGTCGGGGAGTTGAACCTGGGCCTGAGCATTTGCTACGACATGCGCTTTGCTGAGCTGTTCCGTACCTTGCGTGCCCGTGGCGCCAATGTGCTGGTGGTCCCGGCTGCTTTCAATGTGCATACCGGCCGCGACCACTGGGAAGTTTTGCTGCGTGCCCGTGCGATTGAAAACCAATGCTACGTGCTGGCCGCAGCGCAGATCGGTGGCCCTGGTCCTGCCATGCCTTGTCTGGGCCGCAGCATGATTATTGATCCCTGGGGAACCGTGTTGGCTTGTATGCCTGATCAGGCGGGTTATATCTGTGCCGATCTGGACCCCGCACGTGTGCAAGGCATGCGTGAATCGCTCCCGGCTTGGCAGCACCGCCGGGGCGACCTGTATCCTATTCCTTCTTGATTGTGTGCTGAAACAGACTGGAGTCTGCTAATGACCGTTCCTGCTGCCTTTGAGTTTTATCCGGGCACCGCGCCTTTATTGATCTCCATGCCCCATTCGGGCACCTACGTGCCATCGGATCTATTGGCACGCTTTACGGAGTCGGCGTGTCAGGTGCCAGATACGGATTGGCATATCTCTCGCTTGTATGAAAATGCCCGTCAGTTGGGGGCCTCGGTACTGGTGGCGACGTATTCGCGTTTTGTTGTGGACCAGAACCGTCCACCCGACAACACCAGTCTGTACCCCGGTCAAAGTGTGACTGGCCTGTGTCCCCTGGATACGTTCGGCGATGAGCCTATCTACCAGTCCGGCCAAGAACCTGACGAGCGTGAAATCGCCCAGCGTCGCGAGACGATCTGGCTGCCCTATCACCAGAAGCTGGAAGAAGAGCTGACTCGTTTGCTGGCCCTGCATGGCCGTGTAGTTCTATGGGATGCACACTCGATTCGTTCAGTGGTGCCACGTTTTTTTGAAGGCCGTTTGCCGGATCTGAATTTTGGCACGGCCAACGGTGTCAGTTGTGATTCCGCTTTGAGCGATCGCTTGATGCAAACGGCATCGGCCAACCAGGACTACAGCAGTGTTTTGAATGGTCGTTTCAAAGGTGGCTACATCACTCGCCACTACGGGCGTCCCGAGCAGAACATCCATGCTGTGCAGCTGGAAATGGCGCAGTGCTGTTATATGGAAGAGCAGTGGCCCTTTGAATACAAAGAAGATGCCGCCCGTAACATCCAGCCCTTGCTTGAGGCCTTGTTACGCGACGCGCTGGCTTTTGCTTCTGAGACGTAAATTCAGGATTGGCCCCGGCGCAGACAGGCCGGGGCGCTACACTATCGCCTTGGCCACGGTGGCCGTAGAGCGATTCATTCATGTCTGACCTTTCCCCGCCCTTGTTCGAGAAATTGTGCTGTCCGTTGGACGGCTTGCCGCTCGTGTTCGAGGCGCCCAGCTGGCGCTGTCCGTCAGGCCATTGTTTCGATACGGCCAGCCAGGGCTATATCAATCTGCTTCCGGTACAAAACAAACGTTCACGCGATCCAGGCGATAGCAAGGAAATGGTGGCGGCGCGCCGTCGCTATCTGGAGTCCGGGGTATACGAGCCAATTGCCGCCGGCGTCTGGCAGGCGTTGATGGATGGCCTGGAAGGGGAGGCGCCCTATGCGTGTCTGGATGCAGGCTGTGGCGAGGGCTATTACCCACGCTATTTGCGTCAGCAAGACAAAGAGGGGCAACTGGCCCTGATTGGCCTGGATATCTCCAAATGGGCAGCGATGGCGGCGGCACGCAGTTCCCCAGATATCCGCTGGCTGGTAGGCAGCAATGCGCAATTGCCGGTACCTGATGGCAGCCTGGATGCCTTGCTATGCATGTTTGGTTTTGCCGTGCCTGAGGAGTTTCTGCGTGCCCTGAAATCGGGTGGTATCTGGGTGCAGGTAGAAGCCGGTTCTGATCATTTGCTGGAGCTGCGGCGCATTATCTATCCAACCTTAAAGGCGGATAAGGACGTGGCCCAGGAGCCTGCCGCAGGCTTTAGCCTGGAGGCCTGCGAGCGTATTCGCTGTGAGATCAGCCTGACATCACAAGCGCAGATTGCAGATCTGCTCCTGATGACACCCCATCTGTTTCGCGCCAGCGCGCAAGGCTTGGAGCAGGCTCGTCAATTGACGAGCCTGGATGTACAGGTAGATGTGCTGGTGAAGGTGCTGCGTCGCCTTTAAGCCGTTTTCACGTCTTCATCGCTGATGATAGGGTCGCACAGCTCGACCCGGTTACGGCCATTGCGCTTGGCTTTGTAGAGCGCTGCATCGGCCAGTTTTAAGACCGTGCTGTGCTCGCGAGCGTGTACCGGCCAGTGGGCCAGTCCAATTGAAATCGTAATAGGGGAGCCCGCCGGGCTATTGGTCTCGCTGATCAGGATGCGCAGGCGTTCAGCCAGTTGCAGGGCTTGGTCGATGTCTTGATCGGGCAGGAAAATGCAGAACTCCTCGCCACCGACCCGACAGATCAGGTCAGTCTCGCGGGTACATGCCCGCATCGTGTCAGCCAAAAAGCTCAGCACCAGATCGCCAATATCGTGCCCATGGGTGTCGTTGATGCGCTTGAAGTGGTCAATATCCACCGTCAGCACGGAAAAGGGAGTATCTGTTTCCTTCCACTGCTGCAATACGGCGGCCATGCCACGGCGGTTATTCAGGCCGGTCAGCGGGTCGGTATTGCGCTCCACATTCATCACACCCATCTTGCGATTGACGCGTTTCAAGCCCAGCAGCATAGCCAGCTTGATCTGGCGGGATTCAAAGTACCAGGCGTGGACCTGAGAGATACGCGAACTGGCATTGGCCGAGTCCAGATGTGGCGCCTGACGGGCCAGCTGGCGCAAGGGCTTGGCGATCAGCATGGCCAGCATCCAGATCAGAATCTGCACGGCCACGAAAAACGGAATGGAGTTGCGCAGCACCTTGCCCAGCAAGACGGTCAGCTCGTCCAGCACGACTTTGGTGGGGCTTTGCACCACCACGCCCCATTTCACATCACTGCTGGGCGCGAAACCGGTCAGCATGTCTACGCCTTTGACATTGCGTAGGGCAATGGCATCGCTCTGGCCTTGGCTGACGGCATCAATGGCGGGATTGCCGTGCACGACTTCGCCAATACGGGCCACATCACGATGGAATATCAGGCGTTTGTGCTGATCGACCACATAAATATAGGAGCCGTCCCTGTAGAAATGCTCGCCCAGCAAGGCGTTCAGGCTATTGGGTTCATGCAGGTAAATGGAGCCGCCTACCAGCCCCTTGTAGTTACCGTCCCCATCAAAAATGGGGTGCGATATAAAGATCAGCAAACGCCCGGTGGCTGATAAATACGGAGGGCTGATCACCGGCTCTTTGGTGTGCAAGGCCAGCTGCGTGCCTTCGCCTTTCAATGTGGTGCCGATCAGGCTGAGCTGCTGGGGGGCATTGGCCAGAACCCGCCCCTCGTCGTTCAGGATCAAGACCGAGTTAAAGCTGTTGTTTTGTTCTTGCAGACGTCTGACTTCGTCGCCCAAGGTTAGCTCGGCCTGCGGCAAGGCTGTCGAGAGCACACTGGCGCTGTAGCGCAGCTGCTGTTGCAAATTGGCGATGAACGCATCGGTACTGCTGGCCAGCTTAAGCGCATAGGCACGGTTCTTCTCCAGTGCCTGCTCGATGAGCAAGGTACGTTCAGCCGAATAGGCCCCGTATAGGGTATAGCCCATGGTCAGCAGACTGCTGGCGGTAGCCAGCAAGAGAATCAGCCGGCGCAGATCAACAAAAAACATGAGGATGGGCGAATGCTAAAGGTAAAAGGGGGCAGATAAGACCAAGAAGAGGGGCGGAAGACGCCTAAACCATTATACGTAAAGAATGTTTCTAGGTTTGTGTAGGTGTGAGCTGAAGCGACAGACAGCCGGGCGTGCAGGGCAGGGGATAAGCTCAGAGTGTAAGATGTGAAATGGTCTAGACCAATAGACAATTACCACATGTGTTTCGCTGGCTGGGTAAATTGGACGGTATCGGCCAGCACTTTTCCATGGAGATCCCGATATGAAAAGCGTAGATAGTTTTAAGGCTTTGCACCAGTTGGACGTCGGCGGGCAGTCCTACGACTACTATCGGTTGGATGCGGTTCGTGGAGATGGCCTGGATGTTGCCAGCCTGCCCTATGGCCTGAAGATCCTGCTGGAAAACTTGCTGCGCACCGAAGACGGCGGGGATGTTACCGCGGATGATATCCGTGCTTTGGCGGCCTGGAACCCGGCGGCAGAGCCAGATCGTGAAATTGCCTTCACCCCCGCACGCGTTGTTTTGCAGGACTTTACCGGCGTACCCGCCGTTGTGGACTTGGCCGCCATGCGTGAAGCCATGCAGGCTCTGGGTGGCGACCCTCAAAAAATTAACCCCTTGGCACCGGTAGAGCTGGTGATCGATCACTCGGTGATCGTGGATGATTTCGGTAAGCCCAGCTCCTTCGAGCGTAACGTGCAGATTGAATACGAGCGCAATATGGAGCGCTACCAGTTCCTGCGTTGGGGCCAAAGTGCCTTCGATAATTTCAAAGTCGTGCCACCGGGCACGGGTATTGTTCACCAGGTAAACCTGGAGCATTTGGCTCGCGTGGTCTTTACGCGCGACGAGCAAGGCCGTCAATTGGCGTACCCCGACACCTGTGTGGGCACGGACTCGCATACGCCTATGGTGAACGGTCTGGGCGTGGTCGCCTGGGGCGTAGGCGGGATCGAGGCCGAAGCCGCTATGTTGGGCCAGCCCATTTCCATGCTGATCCCCCGTGTGGTGGGCTTTAAGCTGACGGGTCAAATGCCCGAGGGCACCACCGCCACCGACTTGGTACTGACGATTACCGATATGCTGCGCAAACATGGCGTGGTCGGTAAGTTTGTCGAGTTCTACGGCCCCGGTGTCAGTGCTGTGCCCCTGGCCAACCGGGCGACCATCGGCAATATGAGCCCCGAATACGGCTCTACGATCTCCATGTTCCCCATTGACGACGAAACCCTGCGTTATATGGAGCTGACTGGTCGCAGCACAGAGCAGATTGAACTGGTACGCGCCTATGCTCAAGCCCAGGGCCTGTGGCACGATCCGCAGCACGAACCTCGCTATTCCGAGCGTCTGGAACTGGATCTGTCTACCGTTGTGCCGTCGATTGCGGGCCCCAAGCGTCCACAGGACCGTATTGCCCTGTCCTCGTCCAAACCTTCGTTCCGCACCGCTGTGCGTGACCTGTTGGGCGATGATGTAGCTACTTACGATGAAGCCGTGGAAGAAAGTTTCCCCGCCTCGGATGTGCCTTCCCACAAGCCACCCGCACCACGTAAAGCTGCTGTGGAATTTACGCTTGCCGATGGTAGCCAATGCACACTGGACCACGGCTCGGTCGTGATCGCCGCTATTACCTCGTGTACCAACACTTCAAACCCCAGCGTCATGATGGCTGCCGGTTTGTTGGCTAAAAAAGCGGTGGAAAAAGGTTTGAGCCGCAAACCTTGGGTAAAAACCAGTCTGGCCCCCGGTTCGCGTGTGGTCACGGACTATTACCAGCGTGCGGGCCTGACGCCGTATCTGGACAAGCTGGGCTTTGATCTGGTCGGTTATGGTTGCACCACGTGTATCGGTAACTCCGGCCCTTTGATTCCCGAGGTCAGCCAAGCTATTAACCAGAACGATTTGGCAGTGGTGTCTACCCTGTCGGGTAACCGTAACTTCGAGGGCCGTATTCACCCCGAAGTCAAAATGAATTACCTGATGTCGCCACCTCTGGTGGTGGCCTATGCTTTGGCAGGCACCATGGACATCGACCTGTACCAAGAGCCTTTGGGCCAGGGTAGCGATGGCAAGGATGTCTACCTGAAAGACATCTGGCCCTCTGCGGCAGAGGTGCAGGACGTGATCAGCAAGGCTATTGCCTCGGATATGTACCGTGATGGCTATGCCGATGTGTTTGCCGGTGATGAACGCTGGCGCTCGCTGCCTACCCCACAAGGGGACCGTTTCGAGTGGCAGGATGACTCTACCTACGTACGCAAACCGCCTTACTTCATCGACTTGAAGCGCGACCCCAGCCCGGTTACGGACATTCGGGGGGCACGGGTTCTGGCCAAGCTGGGTGATTCGGTCACAACGGACCATATCAGCCCAGCGGGTTCCATCGCCCGTATGTCGCCAGCGGCCACGTATCTGATGGAGCACGACGTTAAACCACAGGATTTCAACTCCTACGGTTCGCGTCGCGGTAACCATGAAGTCATGATTCGCGGTACCTTTGCCAACGTTCGCTTGCGCAACCAGTTGGCCCCCGGCACTGAGGGCGGCTACACCCGCGACTTCACGCAGGATGGTGCTCCCGTTGCGACCATTTACGATGCCTCCCGCAATTATTTGAACGCAGCGGTTCCACTGGTGATTCTGGCTGGTAAAGAATACGGTTCAGGCTCGTCGCGTGACTGGGCGGCCAAAGGCACAGTGCTGTTGGGCGTACGTGCCGTGATTGCCGAGTCTTACGAACGTATTCACCGCAGCAACTTGCTGGGCATGGGTGTTATGCCCTTGCAGTTCCCAGCGGGTCAAAATGCCGAAACTCTGGGCCTGACGGGCGATGAGGTCTTTGATATTGAAGGCATTACGGCCTTGAATCAGGACAAAATCCCCGAGAAAGTGAAAGTGCGTGCCGGGGAGATCGAATTCGAGGCTCTGGTCCGCATCGACACGCCTAGCGAAGCACATTACTACCGTCACGGCGGTATCATGCAGTACGTTTTGCGGGGCTTGTTGAAGGCCTAAGCCCGGCCTAGGTCAAGGCGTGTCGTGACACGTCAGCAGGTGCGTCAGTGGCAGGGTGCAACTGACGCACTTGTGTGTTTAAGAGCCGGCATTTTTGCCGGTTTTTTGCTTGGAAAAAGAAAAAATGCAAAATACCCAAGAAGCGTCTTGGTCTGAATTACTGTCTGGCCGCAATGGTTTGCGCTCCTTGGCATTGGCCGGAGGCGTGGCTGTCCATGCGATTAACGTGTATGTGGCGACAACGATTCTGCCTTCTGTGGTGGAGGATATTGGCGGGCTGGAGTACTACGCCTGGAATACGACGCTGTTCGTGGTGGCCTCCATTCTGGGTTCGGCCCTGTCACCCCAAGTGCTGGAAAAACTGGGTCTGCGACACAGCTTCTTGATCTCGCTGCTGTTTTTTGCCATTGGCACCACCTTGTGCGCCGTGGCACCGTCTATGCCTTTCTTGCTGTTTGCCCGCACGGTCCAGGGTTTGGGGGGCGGCTTGTTGCTGGGTCTCAGCTATTCCTCGATCCGGCTAGTCTTTGACGAGCGTCTTTGGCCGCGGGTGATGGCACTGGTGTCTAGTATGTGGGGCGTGGCAACCTTATCCGGCCCCGCTATTGGCGGTATCTTTGCCCAGATGGGGCAATGGCGTCTGGCCTTCTGGAGTGTCTTGCCCTGTGCGGCTTTGCTGGCCGTGCTGGTCTGGACGCAGTTGCGTGATGCGCGTGCGCCTGAAACGCGTAAATCCGGCTCCACCCTAGGCAAGGTCTTGCTGCTGACAGCCTCTGTGCTGGTGATGTCGGCAGGTAGCCTGTCCACCTCCTGGATGATTAATCTGGCCGGAGTGCTGGGCGGTGCGATTCTGGTTTATTTAATGGCCCGTGCAGATCGCCAGTCCACTAGCCGGCTTTTTCCTCAAGGTACTTATTCGATCAGCACGGCCTTGGGCAGTTTGTATGCGGGTATTGGCCTGGTCAGCGTGGCAGTGGCCACGGAAATCTTCATTCCGTATTTTCTGCAGATCATCCACCACATGAGCCCACTTAAAGCCGGTTATCTGACGGCCTTGATGTCGGGTGGCTGGACCTTGGGTTCAATTGCCAGTTCCAGCCGTAGCCTGAAAACCGGGGACAGGCTGATTATTGCCGGGCCTGTGCTCTCGGGCGTGTCCCTGGCCGCTCTGGGCGTATTCATCCCTTGGGTCGGTTTGAGTGAAGGCACTGATTATTCTTGGGCCCTGTACCTGTCTTTATTGGGGGTCGGACTGGGGATTGGCCTTGCTTGGCCGCATCTGCTGACGCGGGTTTTTCATTCTGCGCCCAAGGGGCAGGAGAATATTGCCTCGGCCGCCATTACCACCTTGCAGTTGTTCACGATGGCATTGGGTGCGGCCTTGGCGGGGATTATTACAACGGCTTCGGGCTTCGTAGACCCCGGTGGGGTGCAGGGCGCACGCCAGTCGGCGCAGGCGCTGCTGTGGCTATTCGCCTTGGCACCCCTGCTCGCGGCCTTTTTGTCCGGGCCAGCGCGCCGGGTGCGTCCTACGACTTAGTCCTGGACGGTGCTTTTGGGCAAGCGGAACAGTTCTGGATCAGGGCCAAGACGGCCTTCGGGCTGGTCCAGACTGGCAATAGCCGCCATATCCTGTTCGCTTAGTTCAAAGCTGAAAATGTCCATATTGTCGCGTTGACGCTGGGCGGAGTTGGACTTGGTAATCACCATATTGCCCAGTTGAATCTGCCAGCGCAGCATGATTTGAGCTACGGAACGACCATGCTCCTTGGCAATCTTGTTCAGCACCGGGTTGTCCCACAGCGTGCCCAATCCCAGCGGGCTCCAGGCCTGAGTCTGGATGGCGTGGTCAATATGGTAGTGGCGGGATTCTGCCTGCTGAAAGCCAGGGTGCAGCTCAATCTGGTTCAAGACGGGCAGAACACCGGTCTTATCCAGCAAGGTTTGCAGGTGCTGGGGCAGGAAATTGCACACACCAATGGATTTCACACGGCCCTCATTGCGCAAATTGATCAGCGTTTCCCAGGACTGCATGTACTGGCGGTTCTTGGGCACAGGCCAGTGAATCAGGTATAGATCCACATAGTCCAGCTGCAGCTTGTCCATGCTTTCTTCAAAGGCGGCGCGAGTGTTCTCATGGCCATGCATGTCGTTCCACAGCTTGGTGGTCACAAACAATTCTTCGCGGGGTACGGTGGACTGACGAATGCCTTGTCCGACCTCGGCTTCGTTGCCGTAGATAGCGGCGGTGTCGATCAGGCGGTAGCCCGCGTCGATGCCACTGCACACGACATCTGCCGTTTGCTCGACAGGAACCTGCCAGACGCCCATGCCCAGTTGCGGCGCACGGTTATCGTCATGGAAGGTGATTGTTGGGGGGGTAGTCGACATAGGTCTCTCCTCGGTTGAGTGCACGGCAAAACAGCCAGGACATGGCTGCTGCAACCACCGCGCATTGGGAACGATCGGGCTCTAGCGTACAGGCAGTGTCAAAGTGAATGTCCTTAAAAGGACCTGAATCCGCATGGGATGGACACGCGAAGCTTGTACGTAGGCAGGAAATTAGCTTATTGTTTTTTGTCCTGCGGCGATTATAGAGGCGTCGACTGGAATTTTTCTTAAGATGTTGCAATCTGCATCATTCATAATCCCATATAAGCGTTTGCCTATGGGATTCCAGCTGGAGTAAGTATGAGCGTACATACCACGCAGGTTCGCGTAAGCGTTCCCGCCCTGACCGCCTGCAAGGGCAAACAAAAAATTGCTGCGTTAACAGCCTATATCGCGCCTATCGCACGTATGCTGGACGAGCACCTGGATATGATTCTGGTGGGCGATTCGACTGCTATGGTGGGCTATGCCATGCCCGACACCCTAAGCATTACCGTCGATATGATGGCTGCCCACGCTGCCGCCGTGGTGCGTGCGACTCAACACGCTTGTATTGTCGTGGATATGCCGTTTGGTAGCTATCAGGAATCACCCCAGCAGGCCTTTGCCAATGCATCGCGTATGCTGGCAGCCAGTGGCGCACAGGCCGTCAAGCTGGAAGGTGGCCAAGTCATGGCAGAGACCACCCGCTTCCTGGTCGAGCGCGGCGTACCTGTGCTGGCCCACGTTGGGTTGATGCCGCAGTACGTCAACACTATGGGCGGTTACAAAGCCCAAGGCATGACCGATGCCGCCGCCCAGCGCGTGCTGGAAGATGCCGTGGCGCATGCTCAGGCCGGTGCCTGGGGTGTTGTACTGGAAGGTGTGGCTGAAGGTCTGGGTCGCCGTATCACCGAATCTATTTCCATCCCTACCATTGGTATTGGCGCATCGCCCGCATGTGATGGTCAGGTTTTGGTAACGGAAGACATTTTGGGCCTGACTAATGGCAAAATCCCCAAATTCGCCAAGCCTTATGCAGATGTGGGTGCCTTGATCTCGCAAGCCGCAGCGCAATACGCGTCTGAAGTGCGTGATGGCTCTTTCCCCACGCTGGATCAATGTTTCGGTGTCAAACGCTAGTCCGGCTAACTATTACCCATTAGAATATTTCATGTTGATAAATGCGGCATTCACATAGAACGACATGGAAATTCGCCAATTAGAAGCTTTTGCAGCTGTGATGTCCGCAGGCAGTGTGACCGCTGCCGGCCGACTGCTTGACCGCTCTCAGCCGGTGGTCAGTCGGCAGATCCAGGAGATGGAGCAGGAACTGGGTTTCAGACTTTTTACACGCACCCGTCCGCAGGTCACCCTGACCGAGCAAGGGCGCGAGTTTTATCTGGAAGCCCGGCCTGTACTGATGAACCTGGAGGTACTGCAAAGCCGTGCCCTGGAAATCGCGCGTGGGGGCTTGCGGCCCCTGCGTATCGTCGCGACCCATGCCCTGGCTCTCGGCTTGTTGCCGCAAGCCCTGGGCATCATGGAGCAGCACGATCCGGCCTTCAAGCAAAAGCTGATTATTGACACGGTTAAACCGGAAGAAGTGGTGCAGGCTATCGACGAAGGGCGGGCAGACCTGGCTGTAACCAGTCTGCCGCTGGATATTGATGGCTGCACCTTGCATTGGTCCGGGCAAAGTCCCTGCTTACTGGGCATGTCCGTGAACCATCCATTGGCAAAGCAGGAACTGGTGCGCTTAAGCGATATTCAAGGCACGCCCTTGATCTCGATCCAGAACCGCCACCGCTTGCGCCACACCTTGGCCACCGCCTTGCTGCGCGCGAGCCCGGAAGCGCCGGAAGATATCCGTCATATCGAGGTTGCCTCATCGCTGGAAGGCCTGGTTCTGGCTAGCCAAGGCGTTGGCGTGTCCCTGATTGATCCTTTCACCGCCCACGGCCTGCCTCTGCCGAACGTGGTGCTACGCCCGATTGATATTCACGTGCCTTATATGGTCGGCGTGGTGTCTTTGCGATCCCGCGAACTGCGGCCCGATGCGCAGCGTCTGGTGGAAGCCATGCGGCAATATGTACTGCAATTTATCCCGCGTTTTGTGCTGGGCGATGACACTGGTTTGCCAAGCACACAAGACCCATTTGATTCGCTGTAATTAAGCGTGCAGGCAAGGGCGTGGCCGCCGCTTGCCCGCCTTTTCTAGCGCTAGGGAATCATGGCGTAAGCCACCACTTCCAGCTTCATGCCCGGCTCGACCAAGGCCGCTACGCCCACGCTGGCGCGGTTAGGGTAGGGGGCGGAGAAAAACTCGCGATACACCCTATCAATAACATCCATGTCTGCTACATCAGTCATGTAGATGAGCACTTGGGTGACATTTTCCAGCGTACCGCCCGCCGCTTGCGTGGCACGCTGCAGGTTGGAAAAGGTCAGGCGAGCCTGCTGTTCGATGGGCCCCGTGTCTATGCTGCCATCCGGCCGCACAGGCCCGTTCACCATGAACAGCATTTCACCTTTGGCTTTGACTGCCCATGAAAACGCTTGCTTCAGGGGCGGAAGCCCGACGTCGACAACGTGTTTCATTACTTGCTCCGAGTAAAGGTGACCGGCAGCGACGCAAAAAGTGCGCGCGTCGCATCGCCCAGGCTCGTGTTGGGGCGAGCCAGGTCAAGAATGACATTGAAGTGATTGCGTGCAGGCATTTCGATGGACGTCCCGTACTGCACGCTCATCGCGTCGAGTAGCTCTGCAAAAGCCTGGCTCTGTCGTTTGAACTCCGAGGTTTCTATCTCGCCCCAGCTAATGATGGAGGGAGGAAAACCCGTCAAATCAAACCCTTGCGGGCTGACCGTCAGTGCGCTGGACTCGTCCAGGGAGAGCGCCTCATTGATGCTGGTGCCAATAAGGGGCTGCAGATCGTAGATGCCCGACACAAGTACTGCCGCTGCAGGCGTTCCAGCCGGTAAATCAGCGTCGTCCTTCCACCCCCGCAGACAGCACATGGCAGCCAAATGCGCACCGGCTGAGCTACCGGCAACGATGATGCGTTGAGGGTCAAAGCCTAATTCTTCCCCGTGCTGGTGCAACCAGCGTAATGCCTTACGACATTCAAGCACCATGTCATGGACGCTAGCCTGCGGTGCCAAGGTGTAGTCAATGGCGGCAAAGGCAATGCCAGCCTGGGTGCAATCCGGGGCAGCGAATAAGGAGGACGCCTTGGAGAGCTCCTGCCAGTAACCGCCATGAATAAACAGCAGTAGCGGCGGGAGTGGTTCCGAGTCACCGTGCTCCGGCAAAAAGAGGTCGAGCGTATGCGCCGCAGCACTGCCATACGCTAGCTCGACATGCCTGGACGCGCTGTTCAAGGCGGCCTTGCTGAGCGTGGCGTATTCCTCAATGTACGGCGCATAGTTGCCGCCTATACAGGAGCTTGGCGAATACTCGCGCTCTCGCACCTCGGCAGAGAGAGTGTGTTTTGAGGCCTGCGTCACAGTGCGGTCCGAACAGTCCAGATCTCGGGGAACAGCACGACGTCCAGCATCTTGCGCAGGTAGCTGACGCCACCCGTGCCACCCGTTCCACGCTTAAAGCCGATAACGCGTTCGACTGTTGTGACGTGACGGAAACGCCAAAGGCGGAAAGCGTCCTCAATATCGGTCAGTTTTTCGCCGAGTTGGTAAAGATCCCAGTGAGCATACGGGTCGCGATAAACCTGCAGCCAGGCGGCTTCGACTTCGGGGCTGGCAACATAGGGTTGAGTCCAGTCACGCTCCAGATGGTCGGCTGGGATATCAAAGCCCTGGCGTGCCAACAGGCGCAGCGACTCGTCGTAAAGCGAAGGGGCGCGATACGCTGCCTCGACTTGGCTTAACAGGTCGGCTCTGTGCGCATGGGGTTTGAGCATGGCCGCATTCTTGTTGCCCAGGGCGAACTCAATACAGCGATATTGCGCGCTTTGGAAACCGCTGGAACTGGCCAGATACGGGCGCATGGCGGTGTATTCCGGCGGGGTCATCGTTGACAGGACGGTCCAGGCGCTGACCAGTTGCTCCATGATGCGCGAGACGCGTGCCAACATCTTGAAGCTGTCGGCGTAGCGGTCCGCGGCGACGGAGGCGGTGGCCGCGTTCAATTCGTGCAGCATCAGCTTCATCCAGAGTTCGCTGGTCTGGTGCTGGATGATGAACAACATTTCGTCGTGAGCAGGGGAGAGCGGGTGCTGCGCGCCCAGCACTTCGTCCAGGTGCAGGTAATCGCCATAGCTCATGGATTGGCTGAAATCCAATTGCGCCTTTTCTTCCGAAACGATGCGCTCTGTGTCGCTGAATTCCTTGTCAGCCGATGCTTTGGAAGCATTCATTGATTCTGTCTCCCGTACGTTAATAATGGCGTTTGTGATATGCCGAACATTATCGTTTGTTAGAGCCCGACATGCGCATGTAGCCTGATTTCACCAGTGAATGTTTCGCGCTTCAGGGAGAGAGCCGCTGGGCGCTGCGTTTGCCGCTAATGATGGGCAGACAGGGTGGGGTCAACCGGGTAGGCGCTTGCCTGGGCAAAGAGGGGATTTGTCTGTGGTTTCAGGAACAAGTCCCACTTAATTTTATGCGTTGATCTTATGTATTTAAGAGACTTGTGCCAAGCTGTTTTTCGTGGACGCATAATTTTTTCTCTAAATTTTCAAAAATGGATTTTTTTATGCAAATAGAACTGGATGAGGTGGACTGCAAGTTGTTGGCAGAACTGCAGCGAAACGCCAGGCTCACGACCAGCGAGCTGGCTCAAAAGGTGGGCATATCGCAGTCGCCTTGCTGGCGTCGAATTCGGCGCATGGAAGAATCCGGATTGATCGCCGGCTACCAGGCCAGGCTCGACCGCCGCGGTTTGGGGTACGGGGTGGTGGCCTTTGTCAGTATCAGTGTCGACTTTCAAAACGAAGCCCGCTCGGTCGAGTTTGTCGAGGCTGTGCGCGATATTCCCGAGGTGGTGATGTGCCATGGCATTGCTGGTCCGGCCGATTTTTTGCTGATGGTCGTTGCCAAAGATCTTGATAGCTATTCCGAACTGCTGCAACGAAAACTGCATCGCTTGCCGGGTGTTAGACAGGCACAAACCAGCTTTTCTTTGCAAGAATTCAAAGGGCTGAATGAGCTGCCAATTCCTGCGCTAAGCGGCGCTACCACTTGATTTGGCGCCTTACTGATCGGGGTGCGTGGACAGGCAAAAGCGCTTGCCAAGCCGCGTATCCCCAAGGAAGGTGGTAAGGGTTTGCTCTGATTTGTTGTTGGGGAAGTCCGTCCTTAGAATTGATCAAATATCACAAATCATTGGTCGAATTCACTTTGTGACGGAATTTAATGAAACATTCAGATGCTCCCAGCACAAGCGCTCCGCTTGAGGCTTTTCAACCCATCGTGCGGCAATCCGTCAACGAAGCGGTCTATCAAGCCTTACGCAATAAGTTGATGCACGGTGAATACCGTGCCGGCCAAGTGCTCGGCATTCAATATCTGGCCGATGCGCTGGGCACCAGCACGATGCCTGTGCGTGAAGCGCTGCGCCGTCTGGTCGCCCAGCAGGGCTTGGAGCCCTTGCCCAACGGCACTACGCGTGTCCCCCTGATTACCAAAGCCTGCCTGAGCGATATTCGTCGCGCCCGTGTCCTGATCGAAGGCACGGTCACGGAGTGGGCCGGTCCTTACCTCACCTCGGCCTTGCTGGACCAGCTTGAACAACTGGCAGGGGAAATCACTCAAGAGCGCCGCACGCCCCAAGGCGTTGCCAGCAGCCTTGAGAAAAACCGGATCTTTCATTTCACGATTTACGGAGCGGCACAGTCCCCCGTCATGCTCGCCATGATCGAGAGCCTGTGGCTGCAGTCGGGTGCTTATCTGCGTGAAACCCGCGAGTTGCTGCACAACAAGGATTCCGCGGATCAACTGCACGAATCCACCATCAAAGCGCTACGTGCCGGAAAGTTCACCGAGGCGCGCCAATACATTCAGGAGGATGTCTCCTGGGTCTTCGACCGCCTGGATCTCGCCGATTAAATCGATCTCTTAACGACTCCTCATCCACCAAAGACCATGCTAAAAAAACATAGATCAAAAGTAGTTACCGAGGGCGCGACCCGCACCCCACACCGAGCTTTTCTACGGGCCACCGGCCTGGATGATGATGATCTGGACCGCTCGATGGTCGCTATCATCGGCACTGCCGGAGACAACACACCTTGCTCTAAATCGCTAGGCCCTCAGGCAGACAGCGTTCGTTTGGGCGTTGCCCAAGGCGGCGGTGTGCCCGTCATGATGAACACGATTTCCGTGTCCGACGGTACCTCCATGAACCACGCTGGCATGCGTATGAGTCTGGTCTCGCGCGAGTTGATCGCCGACAGTATGGAAGTGGCGGTGCGCGGTCATGCCTATGACGCTTTGGTTGGCCTGGGCGGTTGCGACAAGACACTGCCTGGCACTTTGATGGCCATGGCACGGCTTAACGTGCCCTCGGTTTTCATTTATGGCGGTTCTATGTTGCCGGGCTACTCGCCTGACGGCACTGAAAATACGGTGCTGACCGCCATTGAAGGCGTGGGCCGCTACCAGACCGGGGCGATTTCCCTGGAGCAACTGCACGGTATCGAGCGCACCTGTGCCATGACCGTCGGCTCCTGTCCGGGCCAGTTCACGGCCAACACCATGGGTATGGTGGCCGAGGCCTTGGGTTTGTCTTTTCTAGGTTCTTCGACCACCCCAGCGGTGTACAGCCAACGGCACGCGTTGGCTCGCCGTGCGGGTCGACGCGTGATGGAAATTCTGGCTAACGGTGGCCCACTGCCGCGCGATCTCATTACACGCAAGAGCCTGGAAAACGCCACTGCCGCTGTCGCCGCTACCGGTGGATCGACCAACGTGGCTTTGCATATTCCCGCTATTGCGCACGAAGTGGGCATTCGTTTCACCACGGACGATATGGCCGAGGTCTTTAACCGCACGCCATTGATTGCCGACTTGCAACCCGGTGGCCGTTATTTGGCACGTGATCTGGACGTGATCGGCGGCGTGCCAGTGGTCTTTAAGGCACTGCTGAAAAGCGGCCACTTGCACGGTGATGCACTGACCATTACGGGTGAAACCCTGGCAGAGGCCCTGGAGAGTTTCCCTGATGTGGATGGTCGCATTGTGCGCAGCAGCGATCAGCCTATCCATGCTTCGGGTGGTTTGGTCGTACTCAAGGGCAATCTGTGCCCCGATGGTGCCTTGCTGAAGATCGCCGGTCTGAAGTCTCTTGTTTTTGAAGGGCGTGCACGCGTTTTTGAAACTGAAGAAGACTGTATGGCGGTGGTGTCCAAACAAGCCTACGAGGCGGGCGATGTACTGATCATTCGCAACGAAGGCCCTAAAGGTGGCCCCGGTATGCGCGAGATGTTAAGCGTTACCGCCGCGATCTACGGTCATGGCAATGGCGAGAAAGTGGCGCTGCTGACGGATGGCCGTTTTTCGGGTGCGACACGCGGTATGTGTATCGGCTATGCCAGCCCTGAAGCGGCGGCAGGCGGGAACATCGGTCTGGTGCGCGACGGCGATCGTATCACTATCGACGCTACGCAAAGCAGTATGCAGCTGCATGTGTCCGATGAGGAACTGGCCCTACGCAAGACGCAATGGCAGCCCTATTTGCGAGGCCGGCTGGCCGGTGCGCTGGAAAAATACTCACGCCTGGTTGGGCCAACCAACGAGGGGGCAGTAACCCATTCGGGGGCTGCTGAATGGCCGCAAGAAGAGAACGAGGACGACTGAAATGAAACTCGGTTTTTGCGGTTTAGGATTAATGGGCGCTGCGATGGTGCAGCGTCTGCTCAAGGCGGGCCATGAGGTCAAAGTCTGGAACCGTTCCAGAGAAAAGGCCGAGCCGCTTGCGGCGCTAGGCGCTCAGGTCGTGGGCACGCCAAGCGAAGCTGCTGAAGGTGTGGATGGCGTCCTGTTATGCCTGTTCGACGCCAAGGCGGCAGAGGCCGTGGTGTTCGGTGTGGACGGGCTGGCTCAGGCAGCGGGGCTTAAGTGGGTGGTGGATCATTCCAGCATTGATCCGGAAGCAACGCGCCGTTTGGCTGCCCGTTTAGCGCAGAACGGCGGGGCCGACTGGATAGACGCCCCGGTTTCTGGCGGCATTCCAGGCGTGGAAGCCGGTACGCTGGCCATCATGACAGGCGGCAGTGAAACCCATATGCCCGAGGCCGAGGCTGCCATGCGTGCCTATGCCGGCAATATTACGCATATGGGGCCCTCCGGCGCGGGGCAAGCGACTAAGCTGTGCAACCAGGCTATCGTCGCTACCTCGATTGCGGCGCTGGCTGAAGCGATTGGTTTTGCCCAACGCAATAACATCAATGTAGATAAGCTGGCGCCCGCGCTGGCGGGCGGCTGGGCGGACTCCAAGCCCTTGCAGATTTTCGCCCCTCGCATGATAGAGGCCCAAGCAAAAAGCATCGGTGCGCTGTCCACCATGCTCAAGGATATGGATACCTTGATCGCCAACGCTCAACAAAGCGGTGCGCCTATGCCGGTGGCAGCAAGCGTGCAGCAACTGTTGCGCGTCGCAAGCGCGATGGGGCTGGGGCAGGCTGAAGTCTCTGCGGTGATTAGCGTGGTTCTGCCCGAGCAGCGCGACGCCTTTCTTCGACAGATAGACGCTTAAGACAGGCGGCCCCATGCAACTTTCCGCGAACCTCAGCTGGCTGTATCGGCATCTGGACTGGAACGAACGCTTTGAGGCGGCGGCGGCCGATGGTTTTCAGGGGGCCGAGATTCTGCTGCCCTACGACCATTCTCCCGCTTGGTACGCCAGTCAGCTGCAAGCTGCAAAACTTGAGCTGACATTGATCAATACACCGATAGGCGAGGGGGCGGGCAGGCTGGGCTGGGCGGCGGTCCCCAACGCTCAGCCGCAGTTCCACGAAGCTTTTGATCGTGCCCGCGCAGTTGCGCAGGCAACTGGATGTCGTCGTATCCATGTCATGGCCGGCTATGTGAGCGGCTTGGAGCAGGAGTCGTGCCTGTCTACCTTGCTCAATAACCTGGAACACGCGCTGGCCTTGGCCGAAGCCGACGATTTGGTGCTGACGCTGGAGGCACTGAATCGCAGCGATATGGTGGGGTACTTCTATCACCTGCCCGAGCAGGCGATAGCGGTGCTGAAGCATTTCAATGCCCCGCGCCTGCGGCTGCAATTTGATTATTACCACTGCGTCAAAGAAAGTCTGGACGTACCTGCCAGCGTTGCGGCCTGTGCCCCCTGGATAGGGTATGTACAGATCGCTGGCGCTGATGGGCGCTATGAGCCTGATCTTACTCAGCATGGTTTGCTTGAGGGTCTAAGCGCCTTGCCGACTTTGGGTTACGACAGCTGGTTGGGCTGCGAGTATCAGCCTCGCGGACTACCGTCAGAAGGCTTGTCCTGGTGTCAGCCCTTGCGTGATCGTGGGGTGCTGGACACAGCACGTCGTCACAATGACGCCGCAGCCAGCTTTCAGACCGCTGGGAGATAAGCCATGAAACATGTTTTGATTACTGGCGCCAATGGCTATATCGGGCAAGCGCTTGCCCGTGCGGCGCTTAACCGCCTTGCCGCTAATGAGATTCAAAGCCTGACGCTGACTGATCTTGCCTTTGAGGATCAACGCTATCACCAGGTGCCCGGCGTGCGCTGCATCAGTGGTGATCTATCCGACAAGACCGTGCTGGAAACGGTTCTGACGCCCGCGCCGGATACGGTTTTCCATCTGGCTTCGGTGACCAGTCGGCTGGCTGAAGAAAACTTTGCATTGGGTCTGCGCGTCAATATCGACGGCACAATTGGCTTGTTTGAACACCTGCGTCAACAAGGCCAGTGCCCTGTCGTGGTGTATGCCAGCAGTATCGGCGTCTTTGGTACTCCCTTGCCCGAGCAGGTAAGCGACGACACACCAGTCGCACCCACCTTAAGTTATGGCACACAAAAGCGGATGGTGGAGCTGTTGCTCGCTGATTACAGCCGCCTTGGTTTTCTGGACGGTCGCTCGGTTCGCCTTCCTACGGTGGTCGCCAGACCGCTTACTGCCGAAACCGCGCTGTCCTCATTTGCCAGTTCCTTGATTCATGCCCTGGCAGCAGGCAGTCCTTACGACTGTCCCATCGGACCGCAGGGGTGGATGTGGCTGCTTTCCTTACCCGCTTGCGTCCGACATCTTCTGATGGCTGCGACGATTGAAACAGCCCGGCTTCCTGCTGGCCGGGTGTGGAGTCTTCCCGCTCAACGCCTTCAGGTCGCAGACCTGGTTCAGGCAGCGAAATCCCGCTATGGCTTGGGGGCCGATGCGGGCTTGCGCTTCCAGTCCAACCCTCAGTTTGAACAGCAGTTTGCCCAGTGGCCGCCTTTGACGACCTCGATCGCCACGCAGCTGGGTATGTATCACGACGGCGATGTTACTACCTTGATTGAACAGGCCCTTGTTTCTTGAACGGCCTACTTAACTATACCTATAACTATCTACCACCAAAAAAGGATCTCCCCATGAAAAATCGATGGATTTCTCGCCTGTTGGGTATCGCCTTAACGAGCCTGGGTGTTGCGGCTGGCCCCGCGAAAGCGGACAAACCTGTGGAGTTGACTTTCTCTGCCTGGATTCCGCAAACGCATGTCCTGGTGGCTAACTTCATGAAGCCCTGGGCCAAAGAGGTAGAGCAGGCCACTGAAGGGCGCGTCAAGATCAGCTTCCTGACGAAGCCCGTCACCAACCCGGTCGGGCATTTGGATGCAGTACGTAATGGCATCGTCGATCTGGCCTTTATTTCGTACTCCTATTACCCGGGCAATTTCGATTTAATGAAATTCGCCATGTTGCCTTTTTCGGGTAATAGCGCTGAGTCGACCTCGCTGGCTGCTTGGGATATCTATGACAAGTACCTGCAAGATGCCAAGGAGCATCGCGGTATCAAGTTGCTCGGCATTTATGGACATGGCCCTGGCAGCGTCTATACAACGACTAAACAGGTACAGACCATCGACGATTTCGATGGCCTCAAGCTGCGCATCGGTGGGGGCATGCAGGCTGACCTGTCTAAGGCACTTAAAGTGAACGCGGTTGTAAAGCCAGCCTCCGAATCGTATGAACTCTTGAGCACTGGCGTGGTGGATGGAGTGCTGTTCCCGCCTGAGTCTATTGCTTCTTTTCGTCTGGATACGGTGGTCAAACACGCTACGGTTTTCCCGGGTGGCCTCTATGCCGATCTGCACGGCATCATCATGAACCCGGGCGCTTTTGATCGTCTGTCTGAAAAAGACCGTGCCATCGTGCTGGGTCTCTCCGGTGAGCATATTGCTCGCATGGGGGGCAAGGCTTGGGGCGATGCCGATGCGGCCGCCATGAAAACCTTGGAGACACACAACGTGCAGTTCCATCCTGCCAGTGATGAGCTGATCGCTGCCGTCAAAGAGCGTACTGCGCCATTCGAGCAAGCATGGCTGACTGCTGCGAAGGCCAAGGGCATTGATGGGCCCGCTGTGCTGGCAGAATTTCGTGCCGACCTGAAAGAGCGGGAAAGCGGTAATTGATCAGCACACCCAGACTGTCTTGAACCTGCTGTGCGCCCTGTGCGCCAGCAGTCCCGGAGCTACAAATCATGAACTCCTTTGTCTCTTTACTAAGAGCAGGTCTTCGACGTTTGACCGAGTTATGCATCGCCTCGCTGGCCTTGCTGACGCTGGTTGACGTGTTAGGGCGCTATATCTTCAACGTCTCGGTCATGGGGGCGGTAGAACTTACCGAAATACTCATGGTGGGTGTCATCTTCTGCGGCATCGTCTTTGCAACTATGGAGCGCGAACACGTTGTTGTGGATCTGGTGCCTATTCCCGGTGGGGAGAAGGGCGCTCGCCTTGTCCACGTCTCCAGCCACTTGCTGGCAGCGGGAATCAGTGCCCTGTTGGCGATGGTCAGCTGGACGCAAGCCGAGTCGGCTGCCGAGTACGCCGACCAGACTACCTTGCTGGGGTTGCCGCTGGCCCCGGTTGTTTATTTCATGAGCATCATGTTGTTCGTCAACACAATCGTGGAGTTGAGTCAGCTTCGACGAGACCTGCGCACAGACACGACACATCTGGAAGAAGAGGCAACGAATGACTGAAGCGCTTATTGGCTTTGCAGCCATGCTCCTCTTGATCTTCCTGCGTGTGCCGGTGGCGTTTTCCATGGCCTTGGTGGGGTTCATCGGCGTTGGCATCATGCGCAACTGGCCTTCGGCCTATGCAATGACCGGTGCAGTGGTTCGTGAAAGCGGTTTTCAGTATCTTTTGTCGGTACTGCCGCTGTTCATTTTGATGGGTAATTTCATCACCCAGGCCAAATTGTCCAAAGAACTGTATGCCGCGGCGTATGCGTTCCTGGGCCATAGAAAAGGCGGGCTGGCCATGTCTACTGTGGTGGCCTGTGGCGGCTTCGGTGCGGTGTGCGGCTCCAGTCTGGCGACGGCCGCCACTATGTCCAAGGTGGCCTACCCAGAAATGCGCAGGCTGGGCTACAGCCGTGCCTTGGCTTCCGGTTCGATCGCGGCCGGTGGCACTCTGGGCATTCTGATTCCGCCTTCTATTGTCATGGTGGTCTATGCCATCTTGACCGAACAAAGCATAGGCAAGATGTTTGCCGCCGGAATTTTGCCAGGGCTGCTGGCCATCGGCTTTTATCTATTGGCGGTGCGCTGGACAATCTGGCGTGATCCCAATGCGGGCCCTCCCGGTGAACGCATGAGTTGGAAGGAGCGTTTGCTTGCGCTGCGGGATGTCTGGGGTGTGCTGGTACTGTTCATCATCGTCATGGGCGGTATTTATGGCGGCATCTTTAGCTCGACCGAAGCAGCGGGGATTGGTGCTTGTGGCGCCTTCCTGTTCGCCTTGCTGCGCCGCCGCCTGACCTGGCAGGTGCTCTCTACCGTTCTGGTTGAGTCAGCCCGCACCACGGGCATGCTGTTTATGGTGCTGATCGGTGCTTTGCTGTTTTCCAGCTTCATCAACTTCACCTCCATGCCCGGCGACTTGCAAGACTGGGTGCAGCAATTCGACATGAGCCCGATCGTGGTGATCCTGCTGATTTGTGCGATTTATATCGTTCTGGGCAGCGTGCTGGAAAGCATGTCCATGGTCTTGCTGACGGTGCCTATTTTCTACCCGCTGGTACAGCACCTGGGCTTTGACCTGATCTGGTTTGGCATCATCGTGGTGGTGGTCACAGAAATCAGCTTCATCACGCCGCCCGTGGGCATGAACGTGATGGTCCTGAAAAGCCTGCTGCCCGACGTGAAGATGCAGACGCTGTATCGGGGTGTTATCCCCTTCGTGGTCGCCGACGTTTTCCGTCTGGCTGTGCTCTTGGCTTTCCCGGTCATTTCGCTGCTGCTACCAAGATACCTTGGATAAGCAAAAAAGGATTTCAAACATGATTATCGACCAAAGAACCTACACCATTCCGACCGGTTTGCTGCGCGATTTCTTGTCGCTGTATGCGGTGGAAGGGCGTGCCGTACAAATCGAGCATCTGGGCGCCTGCCATGGTTACTACACTACCGAAGTTGGGGAGTTGAATCAGGTGGTGCATCTGTGGGCCTACGAGGATATGGCGGACCGCGAGGCTCGTCGCAGCGCGCTGGAAGCTGATCCTCGTTGGCTGGCCTATCGCCGCAAAGCCTCCGCAGCAGGGCATGTTGTACGTCAGAGCAATGCGCTTCTTAAACAAGTGGATTTTGACGTTTTTACCAGCGAGTCCTGATCATGAGCCAGAAAATTCTTCAAGCATGTCCCTTGCCACCGCCTTTGGCGGCCAAATTGCCCTCCTTGTGTCAGACCGAGCTTCTTAGTGATGCCCCTGACCAAGCCGCTTTTTTGCGTGAACGTGGTGGCGAGTTCACCGTATTGATCACCACCGGGACACAGGGTGCGGACAAGGCACTGATTGATGCGCTGCCTAACCTACAGGCTATTTGCAGTCTGGGCGTGGGCTACGATGCCATCGACTTGGATGCAGTCCGCGCGCGTGGCGTGATGCTGAGCAATACCCCGGACGTGCTTAACGATTGTGTGGCCGACCTGGCCATAGGTCTGCTTATTGACGTGGTGCGTGGCATTTCTGCTTCTGACCGCCACGTCAGACGCGGCGATTGGCCCCGTGTTGGCCCCACAATGCCAAGCACGCGTGTCAGCGGCAAGCGCCTGGGTATGTTGGGTATGGGCCGAGTAGGCCAAGTCATTGCGCGGCGTGCGATTGGCTTCAATATGGAGATCCGCTACCACACGCGCACAGCAAAATCTGAACTTCCCTGGCAGCACGAGCCTTCGCTTATCGACTTGGCGCAATGGTGTGATTTCCTCATCGTGGCTTGCCCAGGCAGCCCGGAAACCTTCCATTTAGTGTCTGCCGAGGTGTTGAAAGCCTTAGGGCCCAACGGCTACCTCGTCAATATTGCCCGCGGCTCGGTCGTAGATGAGCAGGCGCTGGTCGCCGCGCTGGAAAGCGGCCAATTGGGCGGTGCCGGGCTAGATGTGTTTGAGAACGAACCCGAGGTACCTGCCCCATTGCTGAGCAATGAGCGAGTGGTCGTATTGCCGCATGTAGGTAGCGCCACCCGAGAAACCCGAGCCGCCATGTGCGAGTTGGTGCTCAAGAATGTAGAGCGCTTCCTCACGAAGCGGAGTCTTGTGACGCCAGTAGAGCTTTAAGACTTGCATAGAGCAAAGCAGTGGCCCACCCGAATTGCTTGGGCCGCTGTTATAGCTTGGCAAGGCGGCAGCCTTTGTCGCTGTGTCACTTAAGGCCGATGCTGCTCAGTTTATCGGGGCGGCGATCCCTGTCGGCATGATTGGAATATGCTGGTTAACTCGTGCAGAAAGCCGGGCTGGGAAGGGGCCGATAAACGCATTCGCGCTTCCCAAGATGCGTCATTAAATTAAAATTCGACTGCCGACTGCCGACTGCCGACTGCCGACTGCCGACTGCCATGATCCGTGCATAGTTTGTCTTGTCCCGGTCTAATTGCGAATCGCCGTTCCACACGAGGTGGTAGATCTTTGAGATGGCTCGGCTCAGTCATATACTTGATGCTTAAACAATTAAATTGAATCGGATTAATAATCCGGCATCAGGTGGAGAACACACGCATCATGCGACTCAATATCGAGGATTATCAGACAGCCGCGCAGCGTTGCTTGCCGCGCTTTGTCTATGACTATGTGGCTGGTGGTGCTGAAGATGAGTTATGTCTGGCCCGCAACAGGGCTGATCTACAGGCCCTGACCTTGTCTCCACGAAGCCTGCGCGATACCTCGGCGCTCAGTACCGCTATCGATGTCTTCGGACGGCGCTGGGCGGCTCCCTTTGGGGTTGCACCGGTTGGCCTGATTGATGTGGTTCGGCCTCATGGGGATGTGCTGGCAGCCCGTGCTGCAGGTAAAGCTGGCTTGCCGTATATCTTGTCCACCGCTTCCAATAGTCCCCTGGAGCAGGTGCGTGAAGCCTGCGAAGGCCCATGCTGGATGCAGTTGTATGTCATGCAAGACAGGGGTATGGCCAACTCTATTCTGGATCGCGCTCGCCAAGCCGGTTTTGAGGCCCTAGTGTTAACGGTAGATGTGCCAATCGGTGGCTACAGAGAGAAAGATATACGCCACGGTTTCAAATTGCCGTTTCGCCCAGGTCCCAGCTTGTTGCTGGATATGGCATCACAACCGCGCTGGCTATTGCGCCAGGCCCTGGCGGGTCAGCCTCAGTTCGTCAACTTAATGCCAACAGAAGGGGCCAGCTCGGCACAAGCACAAGCGGCCTTGCTGGCGCGGAGCATGGACCGCAGCCTGGTATGGGACGATGTGGCTTGGTTGCGCTCCAAGTGGGGCGGTCCCGTGCTGATTAAAGGCGTACTGCATCCCGAGGATGCGCGCCAAGCACTGCAATACGGCATTGACGGCTTGATTGTGTCCAATCATGGAGGGCGTCAGCTCGATTGCGCCCCGTCCACGATTAGCGCGCTGCCGCAGATCATGGATATCGTTAAAACGCAGATCCCGGTGTTTATCGATAGCGGCTTCAGACGTGGTGCAGATGTGGCCAAAGCACTTGCATACGGGGCGACCGGAGCTTTCTTAGGTCGCGCGGTTGCCTATGGATTGGCTCAAGGCGGTGAACAGGGAGTATCTGAGGTGCTGGGTCTGGTCGCTCAGGAATTGGAGCGGACGATGGTTCTGCTAGGAGCCGCATGCCCGGAGGATTTGGTTCAATGCCAGATTTAATCCGCTAAGCGCTTAGAGGCGCAGCATGAGCTCTGTTGCCTCAGAACGGCAGGTTGGATTGCTCTGAGACCCTTATCCGTGTGGCGGCTAGCCTGATCTGATATTCCCGCAGTTTAGAGTGTTAATAGCCTTAGCCTACCTTGCTCAATCCTGTTCCGGGCTATATAGATAGAGGTGGAGAAACTTAGCGGAGGTACTCTTGTGAAAGGAACTTGTCTTTGCCAAGGGGTGGCTTTTGAGCTAGATGGCGCGGTGACGGAGTTGCTGTATTGTCATTGCAGTATGTGCCGTAAGTCCCACGGCTCAGCATTCCGGGCGCGTGGCAAAGTAAATGCCGGGCAGTTTCATTGGCTGCGGGGTCAGGAGCTTGTCCGTTTCTATGAGTCATCACCAGGCGAGCACCGAGGTTTTTGTTCTACCTGCGGGTCAAACATTCTGACTAAGTTCGATCGAAAGCCACAAGAGTTTGGCTTGGCGCTAGGGGTGCTGGATGATGATCCTGGCCTGCGTCCCACTTGCCATGTCTTTGTGGGTTCAAAAGCTTCGTGGCATGAGATCAGGGATGACTTGCCTCAATATGACGGCTTTGCACCGGGTTAGATGCTTTTGGGGCAGAAAAACAAAACGCCAAGCTTTTGAAAGCTTGGCGTTTTATTTTATTCATGGTGCCGGCTAAAGGAGTTGAACCCTCGACCTTCGCATTACAAGTGCGCTGCTCTACCAACTGAGCTAAGCCGGCGAATTGACGATTATAGCCGGGTTTTTTGTAAACAGGCAATCCCTGAAAAAATATTCCTATACCCTGTTCGCGACGGCCTTAGCCAATAGATGGGTTTTGGTTATAAGGGCATGATGAAAATGTCGTTTTAAATGCCTTTTCCCCTATCCATAATCTGATCTATCCAAGCTGCGCTTATATAGATAGCACGCGGTTGAACATCAGTGACGGGCAAAGAATGCCGCGTCAGGGAACTCTGGGGAACACCATGAAATTGAAGTCTGTTGTTGGTTCTGCCTTGTTGTTGGCATCATTGCTGGGTGGCACAGCCAGTGCCCAGGTTTCTTTGCTGAATGCCTCTTTTGACGTGGCTCGCGAAACCTTTGCGGCGATTAACCCCAAGTTTGTTGAACACTGGAAAGCCACCACGGGCGAGGACATCAAGATTGACCAGTCCTTTGCCGGTACGTCCCGTCAGGCTCAGGATATTATCCAGGGCAAGAAAGTGGATACGGTTACTTTCAATCAAGTCACTGATATCGAGTTTTTGGCCGAGCGCGGCGCGGTCGCCAAAGATTGGGCCAGTCAATTTCCGAACAACAGCTCGCCTTACTACAGCACCATCGCTTTCCTGGTACGCAAGGGCAATCCCAAGAACATCAAATCCTGGGATGATCTGGCCCGCGACGATGTGAAGCTGGTGTTCCCGAACCCCAAGACCTCGGGCAATGCACGTTATACCTACCTGGCCTCCTGGCTGTACGCTCACGACGCTTTTGCGGGTGACGAAGCCAAGATCAAAGAGTTTGTCGGTAAGGTGTTGGGTAATGTAGAGAGCTTCCCCACGGGCGGTCGTGGTGCGACGGTCGCTTTTGCCCAGAACGGGCAGGGCGATGTATTGCTGACCTTTGAGTCCGAAGTGATCAATATTGCGGCCAGCGAAGAATTCAAGGGTAGCGAGCTGCAAGTGGTGGTACCACCTGTTAGCGTTCTGGCTGAGTTCCCCGTTGCCGTCGTGGACCGGGTTGTGGACCAGAAGGGCACTCGCAAGGAAGCGACCGAGTACCTGAAGTTCCAGTACACTCCCGAAATCCAGCGCCTGCTGGCTGGCTTTAACTATCGTGTGACTGATCCTGCTGTGGCCAAAGAGTTTGAGTCCAAGTATGCACCAGTCAAGTTGATCAATCCTACGGATGTATTGGGTTCCTGGACCGACATTCAAAGCCGTCACTTTGCAGCTAACGGAGTATTGGACCAGTTGCTGGCCAAGTAATTCATGAGTCGTACTCTTGTGGGCGAGGCGCAGGATTCCGGGGCGAAGACTGCGCTAAAGCCCATCTTCTTTCTGCGTCGTCCCGTCATGCCAGGTTTTGGGCTGAGCTTCGGCTTTAGCGTCCTGTACCTGTCCATTATTGTGCTGCTGCCTTTGTCGGCCTTGTTCATGTACGTCAGTGACATGAGTCTGGCCGACTATTGGCGTGCGGTCACCGACAGGCGGGTTGTCAGCAGCTATCAGGTCACTATTAGTGCTGCCTTTTATTCCACCGTCATTGCCAGTTTGGTGGGATTCATCATTGCCTGGATCATTACTCGCTTTGAGTTCCCGGGACGTCGCTTGATCGATGCCTTGGTGGATCTGCCGTTTGCTTTGCCCACTTCCGTTGCTGGTTTGACCCTGGCGACCTTGTTTGTGCCCGGTGGCTGGTTTGGTCAATTTCTGCCCGAAGGGTGGAAGGTGGCGTATCAGTATCCCGGTATTGTTCTGGCCATGACCTTCACCAGTCTGCCTTTCGTCGTGCGCATTGTGCAGCCCGTGATTGAAGAGCTGGGTGCGGAGTACGAAGAAGTTGCCCACACGCTGGGAGCCAATGGCTGGCAGACCTTTAGCAAGGTTGTATTCCCACCGCTAATTCCTGCTTTGGTGACGGGGGCCTCTCAGGCCTTTATCCGTAGCCTGGGTGAGTTTGGTGCGGTGATCATGATTGCTGGCAACATCCCCTTCAAAACTGAAGTGTCGTCCTTGATGATTTTTGTGCGTTTGCAAGAATTCAATTATCCGGCGGCGGCGGCGATTGCCTCGGTGATCCTGATCGCCTCCCTGCTGCTGCTGTTTACCTTGCAGCTGGTACAGAATCGCTTGTTGGGTTGGCAGCGGAGGGCACCATGAGAAAAAAACCTAAAAGCACGGCTGATCGCTTGATCCTGGCCTTGGGTGTTGTGTTGGTGCTGGGCCTGCTGGTCGTGCCCTTGCTGCTGATTTTTTCTAAAGCCTTGGGTGATGGCTTGCCCGCCTTGTGGAGCAATCTGCAAGAAGACTATATGTTGCATGCCATCGGGCTGACCTTGTTTGTGGCGGTGCTGACCGTGCCCTTGAATATGGTCTTTGGGATTCTGTTGGCCTGGTGCCTGACACATTACCAGTTCCGTGGCCGTCGCTTGTTAAGCACACTGGTGGACTTACCTTATGCCGTGTCACCCGTAGTGGCAGGCTTGTGTTATCTGGTGGTGTACGGGGTGGAGTCATCCCTGGGGCAGTGGTTAAGTGCGCGCGATATTCAGCTGATGTTTGCTTGGCCCGGTATCTTGATGGTCACGATCTTCGTGACGACGCCTTACGTGGCTCGTATCTTGATTCCTATCATGCAGGCGCAGGGCTCAGACGCTCAAGCGGCTGCGCTAAGCCTGGGGGCCAATGGTTGGCAGATTTTCTGGCATGTGACGCTACCGGATATCAAATGGGCGTTGCTATACGGCGTGGTGTTGACCAATGCTCGTGCGATTGGCGAATTTGGTGCGGTGTCTGTGGTGTCGGGCACCATCATGAATCAGACCTTGACCTTATCTTTGCTGGTTGATCAGCTGAACAACGATAACAAGGCGGCTGCGGCCTTTACGGCTGCCGCGCTGCTGGCGATATTCGCTATGGTCTCCGTGATGCTCAAGAGCCTGCTGGAGTGGCGTGTAGCGGCAGGGCGTCGCCGTAATCAGGCAGAGGCCGTGCAAGGGTAAGGGGCGGATTGGGGCAATATGCTCAGGGACTTTGGATGACTGAATATTCTACGGATTGGCTCCGCTAGTTGATACTTCTCTGAACCAAAGCCACAACTTGGATATTTACTGAGAGTAGAACCAAAAAAATAGAGCCCCATGCGGGGCTCTATTTTTGTCTGCGTCAAACGTGCCTTACTTGACGATCTTTAGGTGCGAGACCTTATCAGCGTCTTTCTTGGCAGCGGAAGCTTCTGGAGCGGCTTCTGGAGCCGCATCCAGTGTTTCCTCTTGCGTATAAGGCTCGGATTCCACTACTTCAAAACCCATACCAGCACCTGTTTCGCGAGCGTAAATTGCCGATACAGCGGCCACGGGTACGAAAATGTCTTCTGTGACGCCGCCAAAGCGGGCCTGGAATTCAATATATTCGTTGCCCAGGATCAGGCCATTGGTGGCCATATGCCCGATATTCAGGGTGATTTGACCATCCTGAATATGGCCACGTGGAACAACCGTGTTGGCGTCTACCGTCACCACAATGTGAGGGGTGTAGCCCTGATCGGAACACCATTCGTGCAGCGCGCGTAGCAGGTAAGGCTTGGTCGAGGTTTCTTGCATAATGGATTAGCGACGCATGACTTTTTCGGAAGGAGTCAGTGCTTCAATGTAAGCAGGACGCGAGAACACGCGCTCGGCGTACTTTTGCACAGGAGCAGCGCTCTTGGGCAGTTCGATACCGTAGTGGTCCAGGCGCCAGAGCAAGGGAGCGATCGCCACGTCCAGCATGGAGAATTCTTCGCCCAGCATGTACTTGTTCTTGAGCAGGATAGGAGCCAGCTGCGACAGGTGGTTGCGGATTTGCTGACGGGCCAGATCTTGTGCCTTGGCATCGGAGTTGCGGCGGTCTTCCAGGGCAGCCACGTGCACAAACAGTTCCTTTTCAAAGTTGTACAGGAACAGACGTGTGCGGGCGCGCATGGTGGGGTCCGCAGGCATCAGCTGAGGATGAGGGAAGCGCTCATCAATGTATTCATTGATGATGTTCGATTCGTACAAGATCAGGTCACGTTCTACCAGGATAGGCACCTGTCCGTAGGGGTTCATGACGGCGATATCTTCAGGCTTGTTGTACAAGTCGATGTCGCGGATCTCGAAATCCATGCCTTTTTCAAACAACACGAAACGGCAGCGTTGTGAGAATGGGCAAGTTGTTCCAGAGTAGAGCACCATCATGGTAGGAGATTCCAGTCGTAGAAATAAAAACAAGAGCCTCACGGCTCAGGATTTAAAACCCTGCAAGGAGTTTTAACAATAAAAAGCCGGGCAGGCTAGTGGAGCCTGCCCGTCTAGCATAGCGTTTTACTTGATGTCTTTCCAGAAAACGCTATTGAGTCGCCATGCAACGACAAAGAACAGCAGCAGGAACAGGATGACGCCCACGCCGATTTTCTTGCGCTCCAACTGAACGGGTTCAGCCATCCAGTCCATGAAGTTGGCCAGGTCAGCCACGTCGCTGTCGTATTTGGCAGCAAGTTTGGCATTCACTGGTTCCAGCTTGACGGAGTCAGTGGCGTGGCCGGTGTAGTTGGCCAGAACTTCTGTCTTGACCGACGAAAAACCGGCTGGATCATAGCTTGCAACCGTCTTGACCCATTCTTTGCTGCCGTCGTCCTTGGCTTCTTCAGCCACGGTTGTACGGTGCAAAGTCATGCCGCCTTGGCGCTCCCACATGGCGTGAGGCATACCCACGCTTGGGAAAACCAAGTTATCCCAGCCGGTTGGGCGGGAAGCGTCACGGTAGAAAGTGCGCAGGTAGGTGTAGATGTAGTCTGCGCCGCTAGGGCCCAGGTTGGTGGACTTGGCGCGTGCAATCACGGACAAGTCAGGAGGAGCAGCACCGAACCATTTGGTACCCATTGCCGGGGTCATGGCGATCTTCATCAGATCGCCCACCTTGTCCGAGGAGAACAGCAAGTTTTTCTTGATGTCCTCTTCGGTCAGGCCAAGGTCTGTCAGCTTGTTGTAGCGCATGGAGTTGGCGCTATGACAGTTCAGACAGTAGTTCACAAACAGTTTTGCGCCATTTTGCAACGCCGCCATGTCGTTAATGCGGTTGGGCGCGCGCTCCAGAGCATAGCCACCTTCGGCGGCACCAGCCACCGCGCAGGTAAGGGACAAGGCCAGAGCGCCAAGCAGTTTTTTAATCATGGTCATTCCGATTCGTGTTGGGGGCCTAGTGAGGGCGGAAAGTCACGCGATCAGGTTCGGGTTTGAACGTACCCAAGCGGCTCCATACCGGCATCAGCAGGAAGAAGGCCAGGTAGATCACCGTACCGATCTGACTCAGCAAGTTAAACAAGTCGTTTGGAGCTTGCGTGCCCAGGTAACCCAGGATCAGGAAGTTGACGAGGAAAATCGCGTACAACACTTTGTGCCAGCCTGGACGATAGCGGATCGATTTAACAGGCGACTTGTCCAGCCAAGGCAGGAAGAACAAGATCACAACCGTACCACCCATGGCCACCACACCCCAGAACTTGGCATCGATGACGCGCAGCAGCACAGCCACAGCGATCAGGATAGCGGGGACGGCCAGACGCCAGATACCGGGCAGCTTGCCTTTGACGAACAGCACCAGAGCGCCCAGCACGGAAGCACCGGCCAGAACCCAGGTAAAGTCGGCCGTAGTGGCACGCAACATGGAGTAGAACGGCGTGAAGTACCAGACTGGAGCGATGTGCGGAGGAGTCTTCAGAGCATCGGCCGGGCTGAAGTTGTTGAACTCCAGGAAGTAGCCGCCCATTTCAGGGGCAAAGAAAACGATAGCTGCAAAAACGATCAGGAAGCCAGCTACACCCAGGATGTCGTGCACCGAGTAGTAGGGGTGGAAGGGGATACCATCCAGAGGACGACCTTGTGCGTCTTTAGGGCCGTCTTTGATTTCAATACCGTCGGGGTTGTTGGAACCCACTTCGTGCAAAGCGATCAAGTGAGCCACAACCAGACCCAGCAGAACCAAAGGCACAGCAATGACGTGCAGCGCAAAGAAGCGGTTCAGGGTGGCGTCGGACACCACGTAGTCACCACGGATGAAAATAGCCAGGTCAGGACCAATAAATGGAATGGCCGAGAACAGGTTAACAATCACCTGGGCGCCCCAGTAGGACATCTGGCCCCATGGCAGCAGGTAGCCCATGAAGGCTTCAGCCATCAGACAGAGGAAAATGGCAACGCCAAAGATCCAGACCAGTTCGCGAGGCTTACGGTAAGAACCGTAGAACAAGCCGCGCAGCATGTGCAGGTATACCACCACAAAGAACATGGAAGCGCCGGTGGAGTGCATGTAGCGGATGATCCAGCCACCGGGCACTTCACGCATGATGTATTCAACCGACTCGAAAGCCAGCTTGGCATCAGGCTTGTAGTTCATGACCAGGAAAATACCCGTCACGATCTGAATAACCAGCACCAACAGTGCCAGAGAGCCAAAGAAGTACCAGAAGTTGAAGTTCTTCGGCGCGTAATATTCTGACATGTGCTCTTTGTACATGGATGTCAGGGGGAAGCGCCTGTCAATCCATCCTAAGAGTCCTGTCGTTTCGACGGTTTTCTCGCCAGCCATGAAACGGCTCCTTTATCTTTTTAAATAGTACGTATTGGGTTTACAGCCGCCTTAGGCCTTGTTGTTTTCGTCTACGCCGATGGTGACCATCGTGCCGTCGGCCGAGAACTCGTAGGGCGGGATTTCCAGGTTGTCTGGAGCGGGCTTGTTGCTGTAGACGCGGCCGGCCAGGTCAAAAGTAGAGCCGTGGCAGGGGCACAGAAAGCCACCTTCCCAACCGCCGGGCAGGCCGGCGCCAGCGCCAGCAGCCAGATGCGGGGTGGGCGAGCAACCCAGGTGGGTGCAAATACCGATACAGATAAAAATTTCAGGGCGACGCGAGCGGTATTCGTTTTTAGCGTACGCAGGGGTGTAGCCGGGACGATCCGAGTTGGGGTCAGCCAGCTGGCTGTCCAGCTTGGGCAGGCTGTCCAGCTGCTCTTGGGTGCGGTGCATAATCCAGACGGGTTTGCCACGCCATTCAACGGTGCGCATCTGACCGGGGACGATGCCTGAGATATCGACCTCTACGGGAGCGCCGGCCGCTTTTGCTTTCTCGGAAGGAGCAAAGGAGCTGACAAAGGGAACAGCCGTCGCCACACCAGCGACACCACCTAATGCACAGGCGGTGGCGACCCACGTGCGGCGCGAAGGATCGGGCGGAAGATTGAAATCAACCGCGCCTCTGGCATCGGGCTGTGTCGTATTCTGACTCATTCTAGTATCCTTATTCCTGCCCGACTTGGGGCTACCACAATTTACGGATTTGGGCCTGGGTATATTATTCAACCGCACATTATACGCGTTACCCAGCGCAGCATAACTTGATCAAAGGTGAACATATGAACAAGGCTCGAGGTTTCCTTAACGAATTCCGGGAGTTCGCAGTCAAGGGCAACATGATGGACCTTGCGGTCGGCGTCATTATTGGCGCTGCTTTCGGCAAGATTATCGACTCGCTGGTAAAAGATATCGTCATGCCCGTCATCAGTTTCATCCTGGGCGGCGAGGTGGATTTTACCAATCAGTTCACTGTCTTGCGTACACCAGAAGGCTATACCGGCCCAGAAACCCTGGAAGCTCTGAATTCGGCAGGCGCTGTTGTTTTGTCGTGGGGTAACTTCCTGACCATTTTGATCAACTTCATCTTGCTGGCCTTCGTTGTGTTTTGCATGGTTAAGATGATTAACCGTATGCGCGCCACCGTGGCCAAGGCTGAGGCTGAACAAGCCGTACCCGAACCAACCCCTGAAGACGTGATCCTGCTGCGTGAAATCAGGGATTCGCTGAAAAAATAAAAGCGTAACTTTATCAAAGCTTTAAGGTGCCTTTCGGCACCTTTTTTGTCTATGTAACCCACCGGCAGGGTCAAGTTCGCCCGTACCGGATGCCTGATTTTAGCCTTTCATAGCCTGGGCTTGTCTAGCCTGTGGCGCTTTAAAGCTTGTTCAAAGTCATATGGGCTGGTTTTTATGCCATCAGATCGGGTTGTCCAGGTCGATGAACTCCACGTCAATTCCAAACTGGCGGGCGATTTCTTCACCCAGTGCTTTGGCGCCATAGCGCTCCGTTGCATGATGGCCAGCCGCCATGAAGGCAATATTGTTTTCCTGCGCACTATGAAAGGTTTGCTCCGATGCTTCGCCGCTGATGTAAAGATCGGCTTGTGCGCTAATGGCGGCATCAATAAACCCTTGAGCTCCTCCCGTGCACCAGGCAATGCGACGAATTTTCCGTTGTAAATCGCCAACAATCAGTGGCTCGCGGTGTAAATTATTGCAAACTGTTAGGCCGAATGTTTCCAGTGAAACCGGGGTGGCTAATTCTCCTAACCAGACCAGGCCATCCGGACCACAGGTTTGTGCTACGCCATTTTCGTCGCGCAATATCTCAATGCCTAACTGCCGAGCCAATTGGGCGTTGTTGCCAAACTCGGGATGCGCATCCAGGGGCAGGTGATAGCCCAAGAGGTTAAGCTGATGCGACAGGACGCGTTCGATACGAGTTTTTCGGGTGCCAACAATGCACGGGTTTTCGTTTTTCCAGAACCAGCCGTGGTGCACCAAAATAGCGTCCGCCTGGCGGGCAATAGCAGCATCAATCAGTGCCAGCGAGGCCGTCACCCCGGTGACGAGTTTGCCAATGTATGGCTTGCCCTCGACCTGGAGCCCATTGGGACAGTAGTCCTTGAAGCGGGCGACCTCCAGGGTGCTATTGAGCCAGCTGGCCAGTTCGGCCGTTGAAACCTGAGTCATGGAAATCCTTATCTGAAAGAGTGCTATGCGTCGATTGTGGCTAGTGTTTGCTCAAGCGGTGACGATCTGTCTGGCGGGCTTTTTTATTGTGGTGACGCTGCGACCGCAGTGGGTGGGGGCACCCCAGGCACCTGCTCGTTCCAGTAATACGGTGGTCTTGCCCGCGCCAGTGCCCGCTTTGGTGGCGCCCCTCGCCCAAGAGAGGCCCTTGTCGTATGCTTCGGCCGTCACTAATGCCGCACCTGCGGTCGTTAATGTGTACACCAGCAAGCATTTGGAAGGCAATTCTCCCTTGTTGGAAGATCCGGATTTGCAGCGTCTGTTTCGCGAGCTGCCCGATTTAATGGGGCGTCGCTCAACGATCAACCTGGGTTCGGGCGTGATCGTACACGAACAGGGCTATATCCTGACCAATTATCACGTGATTGAAGCGGCCGATGCCATTGAGGTTGCCTTGTCGGACGGGCGGCAGGCCAAGGCGCATTTGATTGGATCGGACCCGGAAAGTGATCTGGCTGTCTTGAAAGTGAATCTGCCCAAGCTGGCCGTTATTCAGACCCAGGAACAAGGTCAGGTGCAAGTGGGCGATGTGGTCTTGGCCATTGGTAATCCGTTCGGTGTGGGTCAAACCACCACGATGGGCATTGTGTCCGGCTTGGGGCGCAATCGTCTGGGCATCAATATCTACGAAAATTTCATTCAGACGGATGCGGCCATTAATCCCGGTAATTCGGGTGGTGCTCTGGTCGATGCGATAGGGCGTCTGGTGGGAATTAATACGGCCATCTACTCCGAAACGGGCGGTTCTTTGGGAATTGGTTTTGCCATTCCTGCTTCGACCGCACTGGCCATCATGAATGAGATTATTCGCAATGGCGAGGTCACTCGTGGCTGGTTGGGGCTGGAGCCCCAGGACATCACCCCGGATCTGATCAAGTCCTTTAAGTTGAAAAGCGATGCGGGTGTAATTATTGCCAGCGTGCAACGTCATGGCCCGGCGGCCGAGGCGCATTTGCTAGTCGGAGACATCGTGCTGCGCTTGAACGGTCAGGAAGTTGCCGATTCGATAGGCTTGCTGAACCAGATTGGTCCGGTGCAACCAGGGCAGATGGTGACCTTAGGCGTATTGCGTGAAGGTAAGGAGCTGGATGTGGCCGTGAAGGTGGGTGTGCGGCCTCAGGTGCGCAAGTAAGGCTCTGGCAGTCCCTTGGCTTGGATCAGGGCCATTCGGGTCGCTGGTGCTGCTCTCAGGGCTTTGGGGGCTTGTTGATACGCCGTGGTTTAGCGCCGCTACGTTCGTAGCAGATATTCGCGGCGCATGCTTCTATCCGCATCACTATAAAAAATGGCTCTCTATGTTGCTCTTGCAGGAGCGGCATAGAGAGCCATTTTTGTAGGGTTTGGCGGGTTTTACCTGTTTCTGTTTAGAGATCCAGTTCCCGACCTTCTTCTTCACTGCTTTGCGCTTCCCGCTTTTTGATCAGGCTAGCCGCCAAAATGCCTATCTCATACAGCAGGCAGAGCGGGGCCGCCAACAGAATCTGGCTGACAACATCCGGTGGTGTCACAACAGCGGCAATTACAAAGGCGCCCACAATGACGTAGCCACGAATCTCACGCAGCTTGGCAACAGTGACGACACCGGTTTTAACCAGCAAGATGACCGCAATAGGCACTTCAAAAGTGATGCCAAAGGCCATGAACATCGTCATGACAAAGCCCAGATAGGCTTCGATGTCAGGGGCTGGCGTAATCGATTGCGGAGCAAAAGATGCGATGAAGTGAAATACAGTGCGGAACACCACGAAATAACAGAAAGCCATCCCGGCCATGAACAGCAAGGTGCTGGTCATGATCAGCGGCAAGGCCAATTTCTTTTCATGGTTGTACAAGCCAGGGGCGATAAAGGCCCAGGCTTGGTAAAGCACGACAGGCAAGGCCAGCACAAAGGCGGCCATCAGCGTGACTTTGACCGGCACCATAAAGGGCGTGATCACCCCGGTGGCAATCATGCGCGTCCCTTCAGGCAGGGAGCTCATCATGGGCTGCGCCAGCACGTCGTAAATGGCTGAGGCACCCGGATAGGTGAACAGCACAATAAATATCCCTACCACCGCAATCACGGCCCGCAACAGACGGGTGCGTAACTCGATCAGGTGGGAGATAAAGGTATCTTCTTGAGGCGTGTCGGAGCTCATGCCGTAGGTCCTTTAGGAGTAGAGGCGGGAGCATCCGTAGGACGGGGAGCGTCGTCACTGGCTGGCGCGGCGGGCGCTGGCTGGGCGGCTGCATCCTGGGTGGCAGGTTCAGCAAGCGATTCTGTTGCTGGCGCGTCGGGCTGGGCAGAAGCCGTACCGGTGGTATCCGAAAAGGCTTTGCGTGCCGAATCCGACGCGTTTTGCAAGGTGTCACGAGCTTCGGTCAGGGGCTGGCTAATGCTTTTACCCGTGTCCTCAACGGAGCTGCGTACTGAGCGTGCCGCATCTTCCATTTGATCTTTGAGCTTGTTGACCTCGTCCAGATTGATTTCACGTTGGATATCGGACTTGACCTCACTGACGTAACGCTGCGCACGGCCAAGCAAATGCCCGGCTGTGCGTGCCACTTTGGGAAGACGCTCGGGACCGATGACGATCAAGGCGACTACGCCGATCAGGAGTAGCTCGGTAAAGCTGATATCAAACATTGAGACTCACACAGAAGGGGATCAGGTGCGATCGGATTTTTCCTTGGCCTGCACGTCGATCGTTTGAGGATCGGCAGCGCGTTGGCTGACGGTTTCTGGCGCTTTTTCGTCTTCGGAGACGTCTTTCACGCCTTCTTTGAAGCCTTTAACAGCACCGCCCAGATCCGAGCCGATATTACGCAGTTTTTTGGTGCCGAAAACCAGGGCAACGATGACCAAAACGATCAGCCAGTGCCAGATGCTAAAGCTACCCATAATGTATCTCCCTTAAGCAGCCATGGCTGCGCGTTGTTGCCATGGGCGCTCACCGCCCAAGATGTGCATGTGTAAGTGGTTGATTTCCTGCCCGCCATCCAAACCATTATTGATGACAACACGGAAACCGCCTTCAGGGCCGGGGCGACAACCAGCCTGTGCGGCCAGGGAAGGTGCCAAAGCCATCATTTTACCCAACCATTCGCTGTCCTGACCCGATACGTCCTGTAAAGAGACGATGTGTTTCTTGGGGATTACCAGAATATGGATAGGTGCGGCTGGGTTGATGTCGTGAAAAGCCAGAAAGTCTTCGTCCTCGTATATTTTTTTGGACGGGATCTGATCGGCCGCAATTTTACAAAAAAGACAGTTCTCGCTCATAACAACCTCGGTAGCGAGGCACTCGCTGGGCAAGTGCCGAAAATCTAGGTATTAGTACAGTGTAGCGCGACTAGATGACAGGATTACACCTGATCCTTAGGCCGCGAAGCTTTTTCTTCCAGCCCCGATGTGCCTTCGCGGCGCAGCAGTTCTGTCAACACATCCCGGGGTTCCAGACCGAAGTAGGTCAGGGTTACCAGGCTATGAAACCACAGGTCGGCGGTTTCATAGACAATGCGCTCGCGATCTTCGTCTTTAGCCGCCATGACGAGCTCGGTGGCTTCTTCGCCGACCTTCTTCAAAAATGCATCCGGGCCTTTGGCAAGCAGCTTGGCCGCGTAGGACGAAGAAGGGTCCCCACCTTGTGCAGGCAGACGGGATTTCAGCGTGCGGCTCAGATGATCGAGTATGGTGTCGACGGTCAGTTGTTCGCTCATCGGTAGATATGCTCCGGGTCTTTCAGGACAGGGTCAACGGTGACCCATTGTGCATCGTCGCTTTGGCCTTGCAGCTGGCGAAAGAAGCAGCTTTCACGTCCTGTGTGGCAGGCGATCTGGCCGACCTGCTCCACACTAAGCAAAATAACGTCGCCGTCACAATCCAGACGTAAATCGCTGACATGCTGTACGTGGCCCGACTCCTCGCCCTTGCGCCATAGACGCTTGCGAGAACGCGACCAGTACACGGCTCGGCCGGTGCTGACGGTCTCTTGCAGTGATTCCTGGTTCATCCAGGCCACCATCAAGATTTTGCCCGTGGCCTGATCCTGCGCAATGGCGGGAATCAAACCTTGTTCATCAAAACGAATTTCAGCCAGCCAAGCCGGTAAGTCAGCCATTAGCGTCGCACCTGAATACCTTGCGCAGCCATGAAATCTTTGGCTTCGGCAATAGTGTGTTGACCATAGTGGAAGATGCTGGCGGCCAGCACGGCGCTGGCGCCGCCCTGAATCACGCCATCGGCCAGATCTTGCAGGCCGCCCACGCCACCCGAGGCGATGACGGGGATGGAAACCGCATCGGAAACTGCGCGGGTCAGGGCCAGATCAAAGCCAGATTTGGTGCCGTCGCGGTCCATGCTGGTCAGCAGCAATTCGCCTGCGCCGTATTCGGCCATGCGTGCTGCCCATTCCACAACATCCAGACCGGTTGCGCGGCGACCGCCGTGGGTAAACACTTCCCAGCGGGGTGTTTCGTTGTCAGCGCTGACGCGGCGTGCGTCAATCGCCACAACCATGCATTGTTTGCCATGATGGTCGCTGGCCGCACGCACCAGATCAGGGTTGCTGATGGCGGCGCTGTTAATGGACACTTTATCCGCACCGGCATTAAGCAGGCGTTGAATATCAGCCACTTCACGCACACCGCCACCCACCGTCAGGGGGATGAAGATCTGGCTGGCCACCTGTTCGATGATGGGCAAAATCAGATCACGGTTGTCCGAGGTGGCGGTAATGTCCAGAAAAGTCAGCTCGTCGGCGCCCTGGTCGTTGTATTTGCGGGCGATCTCGACCGGGTCTCCGGCATCCACCAGATCCACAAAGTTGATCCCTTTGACCACGCGCCCTGCCGTTACGTCCAGGCAGGGGATGATGCGGCAGGCTAGTTCGTTAGCAACATCCTGGCTCATGCCTGGTACTCGTCGGCATAGGTTTGTGCCTGTGCAAAGTCCAGGGTGCCTTCGTAAATGCTACGGCCCAAAATGACGCCTTCAACCCCTTCGTGTTCGACTGCACACAGGTTTTCGATGTCTTTCAGGTTGGTCACGCCACCAGAGGCGATAACCGGAATCTTGACGTGCTGGGACAGCGCGACAGTGGCTTCAATATTGACGCCTGTCAGCATGCCATCACGGCCGATGTCGGTGTAGATAATGGATTCGCAGCCGTAGTCTTCAAATTTCTTGGCCAGATCCAGTACGTCGTGACGAGTCAGCTTGCTCCAGCCGTCGGTAGCGATTTTGCCATCACGAGCGTCCAGGCCAACAATGATGCTGCCGGGAAAGGCACTGCAGGCATCTTGCAGGAAGCCGGGGCTTTTGACCGCCGCGGTGCCAATGATGACGTAGGTCATGCCGGCGTCCAGGTAACGCTCGATGGTATCCAGGTCACGGATGCCGCCGCCGATCTGTACGGGAATTTCACCGTCGATCGCAGCAATAATGGATTTGATGGCTTCGCTGTTCTTGGGCTTGCCGGCAAAGGCGCCGTTCAGGTCCACCAGATGCAGGCGCCGGGCCCCTTGTTCCAGCCACTGTGTTGCTATTTTGGCCGGATCTTCCGAGAAAATAGTGGCGTCATCCAGGTCACCCTGGCGAAGGCGCACACAACGCCCGTCTTTAAGGTCGATGGCGGGAATCAAAAGCATGGTCTTTAGCCGTAAAAAACGTAAGAAATACTGGATCGGGAAAAAGGGCAGAAAAACGCTGTGGAGGCTGGGTGAATCATCATGGCTTCCAGTTAGCGAAATTCCGGAACAGTTGCAGGCCGTTATCGGCACTTTTCTCAGGATGGCATTGCAACGCGAAAATATTAGCGTTTGCTATCGCCGAGGTAAAGCGTTGGCCATAGTGTGTCGAACCACAAGTTTGATCTATATGCAGTGGATCGGCAAAGTAGCTGTGTACAAAGTAAAAGAATGCGCCGTCCTCAATGCCGGCCCATAGGGGATGGTCTTGAGTTTGGTGTACGCGGTTCCAGCCGATATGGGGCACTTTTAGCCCAAGGCCAGAGTCTGCAGGATCACTGCTTTTGTAGTTTGGGCCTTCAAAGCGGCGTACTTGGCCGGGGATCAGGCCTAAACAAGGGACGTCACCTTCCTGGCTGGAGTCGAACAGCATTTGTTCGCCTACACAGATGCCCAATAAGGGTTTGCTGCGTGCGGCCGTCAAGAGGGCGTTGCGCAAACCGGATTGATCCAGGTGGGCCATGCAGTCGGGCATGGCACCCTGGCCGGGTAGGACAACCCGGTCCGCATCCAGAATGGCTTGGGAAGTTTGAGCAAGAATGATGCGCGCATCAGGTGCGGCGGCATGCAGTGCTCGGGCAACCGAGAAAATGTTGCCCGAACCGTAATCGACAATAGCGATAGTGGTCACGATATGTGTCCGAAGGACGTTTACAGAACCCCTTTGGTCGAAGGCACCACGCCTTCGCTACGTGGGTCCAGCTCCAGAGCCATACGCAATGCTCGGCCAAAGGCTTTGAACACGGTTTCGCACTGGTGGTGTGCGTTTTCGCCGCGCAGGTTATCGATGTGCATAGAAACCAGGGCGTGATTCACAAAACCCTGGAAAAACTCGCGTGCCAAGTCTACATCGAACTGGCCGATTCGTGCGCGGGTAAAGGGCACAAAATAAAATAGGCCGGGACGACCGGAGAAGTCCACGACGACGCGCGACAGGGCTTCATCCAGCGGGACATAGGAGTGCCCGTAGCGGCGCAAGCCGGCTTTGCTGCCCACAGCCTTGGCAAAAGCCTGGCCCAGCGCAATGCCGATGTCCTCGACGGTATGGTGATCGTCGATGTGGGTATCGCCCTCACAGTGCACGTCCAGGTCAATCAGACCGTGGCGGGCAATCTGGTCCAACATGTGGTCCAGAAAAGGCACGCCGCTGTTGAGCGAGTGACGGCCGGTGCCGTCCAGGTTAACGGCCACGCGGATGCGGGTTTCATTAGTATTGCGGGTAATCTCGGCGGTACGCATATCAGAGCCGGCGGCAAGGCCGGTATCAGGATTGGTTCAATCGGAATTGCGCGCTGGCAGCGTGGGCGTACAGCCCCTCGCCTTGAGCCAGCGTAGCGGCTATGGGTCCCAGTGTCTGGGCGCCTGATTCGGAAACCTGAATAATGCTGCTGCGTTTCTGGAAATCGTAGACGCCCAAGGGTGACGAGAAACGCGCAGTGCGTGCCGTCGGCAGGACATGGTTAGGCCCGGCACAGTAATCGCCCAGCGATTCAGAACTGTAAGGGCCTAGGAAAATGGCGCCAGCATGGCGAATTTTGCTCAACAATTCCTGGGCGTTCTGGGTAGAGACTTCCAGGTGTTCCGGCGCGATATGGTTGCTGATCTTACAGGCCTCGTCCAGGTCGCGGACGTGGATCAAGGCACCGCGGCCAGACAAGCTGCGGCGGATGATGTCCGCGCGTGGCATGGTGGGCAGCAGGCGTTCGATAGCGGCTTCAACCTGATCCAGGAAATCTGCATCAGGACATAGCAAGATTGCCTGGGCCAGCTCGTCGTGTTCGGCCTGGGAGAACAGGTCCATGGCCACCCAGTCAGCAGGAGCACTGCCGTCACTGATGATCAGGATCTCGGAGGGGCCGGCAATCATGTCGATCCCCACCACGCCAAAGACGCGGCGCTTGGCAGCAGCCACATAGGCGTTGCCGGGGCCAACAATCTTGTCCACGGCCGGGATCGTGTCCGTGCCGTAGGCCAGAGCGCCGACGGCTTGTGCGCCACCAATGGTGAACACACGGTCTACACCGCCTAAAGCGGCGGCAGCCAGCACGATGGGGTTGCGTATGCCATCGGGCGTCGGCGTAACCATGATTAGTTCAGCAACGCCAGCCACTTTGGCAGGGATAGCATTCATTAGAACGGAAGAAGGGTACGCTGCCTTGCCACCGGGAACATACAGCCCCACGCGATCCAGGGCCGTAACTTGCTGGCCTAGCACGGTGCCATCGGCTTCCGTGTAGGTCCAGGTTTCAGTGCGTTGGTGCTCGTGGTAACGACGTACGCGTTCGGCTGCTTGTTCCAACGCCTGGCGTTGTTCCGCAGGCAGGCTGTTCAGTGCCGCTACAAGTTCTTCTTTAGAGATTTCCAGTGCCGATGCCTGGTCAACGCTCAGGCGGTCAAAGCGTTGGGTGTAATCCAATAGAGCCGTGTCTCCTTCATGCTGGATACGATGCAAGATCTCAGCACACGCGTGCTCGATAGACGCGTCCTCAGACGCTTCGTAAGCCAGTAGAGTGCGCAGTTCAGCATCGAACTGGGCGGATTGGGAGTTCAGGCGATGGATCAGTGACATGTCGCTATAGGAAAAAGCTAAGGATCAAGGACCAGTGTATAACATTTCGCTTAGGCAAAAGGCGGTCTGCGCCTTTTGCCTAAGCATGATCTACCGGCTGTTTCCCTTTATCAGGAAAAGGGGGTGTGTTACTCGTCCACCGAGGCGCGGGAGAAAGCGTCGATCAGGGGTTGCAGCTGTGCACCGCGGTTCTTCATGGCAGCCTGATTAACGATCAAGCGCGAGGAGATGGGGCTGATATCTTCCACTTCCACTAGCTTGTTGGCGCGCAGGGTGCCACCACTGGAAACCAAGTCCACAATAGCATCGGCCAGACCGACCAGTGGCGCCAGTTCCATGGAGCCATACAGCTTGATCAGGTCCACATATACGCCCTTGCTGGCAAAGTGTTCGCGCGCAGCACGGGTGTATTTGGTGGCGATACGCAGGCGTGAGCCTTGCTTGACGGCGGAATGATAGTCAAAACCCTCAGCCACAGCCACACACAGGCGGCAGCGTGCAATGTTCAGGTCCACGGGCTGGTATAGACCGCCTGGGTGCTGTTCCATGTGCTCGTACAGCACGTCCTTGCCTGCAATCCCAATATGGGCGGCACCGTATTGCACATAGGTCGGCACGTCCGTGGCACGCACAATAATCAGACGCAGGTCAGGACTATTGGTTGGCAGGATCAGTTTGCGCGACGTTTCAGGGCTTTCCAGCACCTTGATGCCTGCCTCTTCCAGCAAAGGCAGGGTTTCGTCAAAAATCCGGCCTTTGGACAAGGCCAGCGTCAGGGGTTGATTTAAACCGGCGGGACTCATTAGGTTTCCTTGCTGCTGATTCGCTCGATGTTGGCACCTACGGCCTGAAGCTTGGCTTCCATGCGGTCGTAGCCACGGTCCAGATGGTAGATGCGTTCGACGGTGGTGTCACCCCGAGCGGCCAGGCCGGCAATGACCAAACTGGCCGAGGCACGCAAGTCGGTTGCCATAACGGTGGCGCCTGTCAGGTAGGGGACGCCGGTAATGACGGCCATATGGCCTTCGATCTCAATTTGTGCGCCCAGGCGATTGAGTTCCTGCACGTGCATGTAGCGGTTTTCAAAGATGGTTTCCACAACCGAGGCAGTGCCTTCAGCCAGGGTATTCAAGGCCATCAATTGGGCTTGCATGTCCGTGGGGAAGCCGGGGTATTCGCTGGTGCGGAAACCGACTGCCTTGGGGCGCTCATTCATGCTGGCCTTGATCCAGTCAGGGCCAGTTTCGATGTGCAGGCCCGCTTCGCGCAGCTTGTCCAATGTCGCGCCCATGGCGTCGGCATCGGTGTTGCGCAAGGTCAGTTCGCCACCTGTGGCGGCAACGGCACACAGAAAGGTTCCGGTTTCGATACGGTCCGGGCAAATGCGATGTGTGGCACCGTGCAGGCGCTCTACACCATCAATGACAATGCGGTCCGTGCCGTGGCCCTGAATCTTGGCGCCCATTTTGATCAGCAACTCAGCCAGATCAATAATTTCCGGTTCGCGGGCGGCGTTTTCCAGAATGGTTTGGCCTTCTGCCAGCACGGCGGCCATCATCAGGTTTTCAGTACCGGTGACGGTCACCATATCGGTACGTACGACCGCGCCACGCAAACGTTTGGCGCGGGCATTCACAAAGCCGTGTTCGACATGGATCTCGGCACCCATGGCCACCAGCCCTTTGATGTGCTGGTCCACGGGGCGTTGACCAATGGCGCAGCCACCGGGCAGGCTGACGCGGGCTTCACCGAAGCGGGCCAGCAAGGGGCCCAGCACCAGAATCGAGGCGCGCATGGTTTTCACCAGCTCGTAAGGCGCTTCCAGATTGGTGATGTTGCCCGCATTCAGGGCCAAAGTGCCATTGCGCTCCTGGGTGACACCCAACTGCCCCAACAGCTTCAGCGTGGTGTCGATATCGCGCAGGCGTGGGACATTATCCAGGTACACCGTGTCGGCAGTCAGCAGACTGGCACACAGAATGGGCAGGGCGGCGTTTTTCGCGCCAGAGATAGTGATCTCGCCATTCAGGCGTTGTCCGCCCGTGATACGTAATTTATCCATTCGGATTGGCCTTGTATTCGTCGGGGGTAAGCGTGCGCATGGACAGGGCGTGAATTTCAGCTTTCATCCGGTCGCCCAAGGCCTTGTAGACCAATTGGTGACGGGCGATCAGGCGTTTGCCTTCAAAGGCAGCGCTGACAATCAGGGCCTCAAAGTGCGAACCATCGCCTTGCACTTGCAAGTGTTCACAGGGCAGGTTGTCGGCAATGTATTGGTGAACTTGTTCGGGGGTCGGCAACATGAAATCAATTCCGTAATTTATAGCCTGAGGCAAGCAGGCGTAGCGAAATCAGACACAGCGCAACAAAGACGCTGGCGACAACGGTCAAGCTGAACCACGGAGAAATGTCCGAGGCGGCAAAGAAACCGTAGCGGAATCCGTCAATGGTGTAGAGCAGCGGATTCCAGTGTGAAACAGATTGCCAGAAGGGCGGCAAGCTATGAATCGAATAAAACACACCTGACAGAAAGGTGGCGGGCATGATCAGAAAGTTCTGGAACGCCGCCAGCTGGTCGAATTTTTCAGACCACAAGCCGGCGATCAGCCCCAAGGTGCCCATGATGCCGCAAGATAGGATGGCAAAGACCAATACCCATAAGGGATTGGCAATGGGCAGGGACACAAAGAACAGGGAAACCAGCCAGACACAGAGTCCCACGCAGACGCCACGGGCGATGGCCGCCAGCAGGTAAGCGGCGAAAATTTCGCGGTGCGAGAGCGGTGGCAGCAGGATAAAGACCAGGTTGCCTGTGATACGGCTTTGAATCAGTGACGATGAGGGGTTGGCAAAGGCGTTTTGCAACATGCTCATCATCATCAGGCCTGGAATCAGGAAGGCGGTATAGGGCACGGAGTCGTACACCGTGACGCGGCCTTCCAGTACGTGGGCGAAAATCAGCAAGTACATCAGCGCCGTCAGTACCGGGGCGGCAATGGTCTGAAAGCCCACTTTCCAAAAACGCATCAGCTCTTTGCGCAGCAGCGTTGGAAAGCCCGACCCCATTTTAGGTTGCGGTGGCAGGTTCAATGTCCCGATCTTGGCGGCCGGTGCGTCCGTGTTCTGAGGTACACCCCAGTGTTTGGGGGAATTGTTCTGGTTCACAGTGCAACCCCCATTTTTCCTTCGTTATGCATGATGCGCACAAAAGCATCCTCCAGATCGTGGCCACCTGCACGCTCCATGATGGCTTGCGTGGTATCCAGGGCAACGATCTTGCCACTTTTGAGCATGGCCAGCCGGCCACAGAGGGCCTGGGCCTCTTCCAGGTAGTGCGTGGTCAGCAAAATGGTGTGGCCTTGTTGATTCAGGCGGATGATGAACTCCCACAGTGTGCGTCGTAGATCCACGTCTACCCCGGCAGTGGGTTCGTCCAGAATAATGACAGGGGGGCGGTGTACCAATGCCTGGGCCACCAGGACACGGCGCTTCATGCCGCCAGACAAGGCACGCATATTAACGTCGGCCTTATCGCTCAGGGCCAGATTGGCCAGAATTTCGTCGATCCAGTCGTCGTTGTTTTTCAGGCCAAAGTAGCCTGATTGCAAGCGTAGCGTTTCACGGACGGTGAAAAAGGGATCGTAAACAATTTCCTGTGGCACCACGCCCAGCGACTGGCGGGCCTTTTGGTATTGGGTGCGCACATCGTAACCACAGACGCTGACCTGGCCACTGGTCGGACGGGTCAGACCCGCCAGCATGGAGATCAAGGTGGTTTTTCCCGCACCATTCGGACCCAGCAAGCCAAAAAACTCGCCATGTTCGATCGTCAGGCTGACCTGATCGACGGCCAGAAAACCGGCATCGGAGCGGGGAGGTGAAAACAGGCTTTTGAGTCCCCGGCTTTGGGGGGCGAAGCGTTTGCTGACGTTATCTAGTTTGAAGGCGGACATGGCAATTTCGGTAGGCCTGACGCGGGTGGAGCGGTGATGGTCGTCGCTAAAGCGTCTTTGTTAACTAAACAGGCCTACGCATGGGCGTAGACCTGTTTGGGTGGTGGTCAGGCTCTTTATTATAGAGTACGACTCTGGTCTGCTTAAGTGTGCAAGACCGAAGGCACCGTGCTTGCCACGGCCTGGCTTAGCTGTTTTGTTTGTTCAAGGCCTGGATCAAGCCATCAATACCGCCTTGCTCAATTTGCTGGGCGAACTGGTTGCGGTAATTCTGGATCAGCCAGATGCCTTCTACGTTCAAGTCATAGATTTTCCAGCCATCCGGTGTTTTTTCCAGACGGTAGTCCACGCCGACCGGGCCGCCATTAGGCTGGGTCAGGGAAGAACGTACGACGACGTCATCGGCATTGGCATCACCACGGAAAGGCAGAATGGTCAGCTGGGTTTTGGCATCGACGCGGGACAGAGCTCCACTATAGGTACGCACCAACGTGCCCTTGAAGGCATCAACCAGCTTTTGACGCTGCTCTTCGTTAGCCTGACGCCAGTAGCGGCCAGCGGCTAAACGGGTTGTCTTTTCCAAATTGACGTAGGGCATGATGTGAGCGTTGACCGCGGCCGTAATAGCAGCACGATCACCCTTGCGGATGGACTCGCTTTCCTTGACGACTTGCAATGCTTGATTGCCGACAGTTTCAACAAACTTGTTGGGTTCCCCTTTGGGATCAGCGGCTTGTGCTTGGGCTGCAACAGCATGCAAACACAGAGCCAGAGCGGCACAGGCGGTCAGGAACCAGGAAATAAGGCGAGAGGGAGAGGACTGCAAAGCAGTCCCGCCCAAGGCGGGACGGGAAATCATAAAAAACTCCAGATGTGTGTTCTGCGGGCAGGGCGTTTTTATTCGTCTGCGTCCGAGTAATCAGGCAAGTCCTGGCTGGTGTCGCCGCCGGTACGGCGTACTTGCACCAAGGCGTGGCGTCGTTGCAGGTAAGCGTCGCGTATGAAGCTGTAGCGGTCAAGCGCGATGTCGTTAACAAGTTTTTCTGCGTCCAACACACCCGCGCGGGCATCCAGGGCCCACAGACCCATAATGCTGTTGCGTACGGGTACATCCTTGATGGCCATGATCGGGCCGGTGGACGAGAAGCCTTCCAGGAAGCTGGTGCCGCGTGCCACACCGTCGCGCACGGTGCTAGGGCCAAAGAATGGCAGCACGACGTAAGGACCGGATTTGATACCCCATACACCCAGCGTTACGCCAAAGTCATTGGGAATACGCTGCGAGCCGTTCATGGTGGCCACGTCGATACAACCGCCCAGGCCCATGGTCGAGTTAAACAGGACTCGGCCCAGGGTGTTGAAGAAGTCGATGTGCTCGCCTTGCAGGAAGCTGTTGACTGCCGACCAGGCATCGCCCAGGTTATTGAAAATATTGCCAACGCAAGTACGTACAGGCTGTGGCGTCAGGGCTTTATAGCCTTCGGCAATCGGTTTGATCAGCGCACCGTCCACGTTTTCGTTGAAAGCGTAGATGCCACGGTTCATGCTTTCCCAAGGGTCTTGCGGATTGGGGTTGGGCACACTGGCGCAACCGGCCACAAAGGCAGCACTGGCACCGATCAGGCTCAAACGGACTCCACGAGGCAGGGAGTAAGAGCGGCGAGTTGTTGTTGTATTCATGGTTGTGTCGTCTGTAATGAGCATGAGGCAGCGGTGTATTACTCCGTTTTGGAGTCGCCTTCTTTGGAGGCTGTGTTGTAGAGGAACTTGCTGATCAGTTCTTCCAGCACAACCGCGCTTTGGGTATAGGTAATGGTGCTACCGCCTTGCAGGTCTTTATCGTCGCCACCGGCTGTCAGGCCAATGTACTGCTCGCCAAGAAGGCCCGAGGTCAGGATAGAGGCCGAGGTATCCAATGGAAATTTGTAGTGCTCATCCATATCCAGCGTGACTATGGCCTTGAAGTCCTGGTTGTCAAAGCCAATGGAGCCTACCCGGCCGACGACTACGCCGCTGGCCTTGATGGGCGCACGGGGCTTCAAGCCACCCAGATTATCGAATTTGGCTGATACCTGGTAGGTTTTGGCAAAGGAAAAAGAACTGAGGTTACCCGCACGCAGGGCCAGGAACGCCAGTGCGACCAGCCCTAGCAAAACAAACAGGCCAACCCAGAAATCGGTTTTCTCGCGATTCATAGCTGAGCAATTCCTAAATAGTTAACTGAACATAAGGGCGGTGAGCAGGAAGTCCGTGCCCAATACCGCCAGTGCGCCGCTTACAACCGTACGAGTGGTCGCGCGAGAAACGCCTTCGGGGGTGGGTTTGGCGTGCCAGCCCATATACAGGGCGATCAAGGTCACGATCAGGCCAAACACAAGGCTTTTGATCACACCGTTGAGCACGTCATCAATGACATCGACGCCATTTTGCATCTGCGACCAGAATGCACCTGCATCAATGCCGATCATTTGTACACCGACGATATAGCCACCCAAAATGCCGACCATAGAAAATACGGCAGCCAGGATGGGCATGGCAATAATGCCGCCCCAAAAACGCGGCACCAGCAGTCGGCGCAAGGGGTCTACCGCCATAACTTCCATGGCGGCAATCTGTTCACCGGCTTTCATCAAGCCGATTTCAGCCGTCAGTGAGGTGCCCGCCCGGCCCGCAAACAACAGGGCGGTGACGACGGGGCCCAGTTCACGAACCAAGGACAGGGCCACCAGCAGGCCCAGGGCCTCTTCAGAACCATAGCGGTTCAGCGTGTAATAGCCCTGCAAACCCAAGACAAAACCCACGAACAGACCCGAAACGGCAATGATCAGTAGTGAATAGTTGCCAATAAAGTGAATTTGCTGGGAAACCAGGCGCGGACGCTGCCAGAGCAGGGACGAGCGTGCCAGCAAGGCGGCAAACAAGCGGCTGAAGGCACCCAGGCCATAAATGCTGCTGCGTATAGCCGCGCCTAGTGCATTAATCGGGGCGGTGATGAAATTCATGAGCGCGTCGTCCGATTCTGCAGCCAGGCTTCAAAGGCTGGGGTGCTGGGATAGTTAAAGGCGATAGGGCCGTCGGGCTCACCACGCAGGAATTGCTGGACATAAGGGTCTTTAGACGCACGCAGCTCGGTGGGGGTGCCTTGGGTCAGCAAACGTCCTTGGCCAACAATATAGACCTGGTCGGCAATAGCAAAGGATTCCGCCACGTCGTGCGTAATCAGTACCGAAGCGCAGTTCAGGCGGTTCGTCAGGTTGCGAATCAATTGCGCGGTAATCCCCATGGAAATCGGGTCCAGACCGGCAAAGGGTTCGTCGTACAGAATCAGTTCGGGTTCCAGCACAATGGCGCGAGCCAAGGCGACCCGGCGTGCCATCCCGCCTGAAATTTCGCTAATTCCCAAATGGGCTGCGGTGCGCAAGCCCACGGCATCCAGCTTGTCCAAAACACGGTCCTGAATCTCGGTTTCGGACGAGCCTGTCAGTTCCCGTAAGGGGAAGGCGACGTTTTCAAACACGTTCAGGTCGGTAAACAAGGCACCTTGCTGAAACAGTACACCCATGCGTTGACGGGTCTGGCGCAGGGCTTCGTGGTTGAGTTTGGCCAGGTCCTGACCAAAAACCGTAACAGTCCCTTTCTGCGCGCGGATTTGCCCTGTCGCGGCCCGCAGAAGTGTTGTTTTTCCGGAACCTGAGCCCCCCATCATGGCGACTACTTGGCCCTTCTGAACGGTCATGGAGACGTCCGCCAGCACGGTGAAGGCACCATAGCCCAGCGAGGCAGCATCCAGATTTAGTACGGCTTGGTCAGTATTTACAGCCATGTCGCGGGCAAAATGGGATAAAAGGACCTGCCATTGTACCGCTTGCGCGTCTGGCGGCTCAATGTCTTACGTACGATAAGCGCGGGATTGGGACGTTTTGTGGCCCTGGACACAGCTGCTTACTGAATAGGTGCTTGGAACGGGAAAATAGATCCTTAAGAAGTGCCAGATTTGTCTCAGGAGGCCGGCTGGATCACAGCAAAAAGCAGTCCGCCGCCTGCTAGCAGCCATAAGGGGTTGATGCGGCTAAGCAATAGCGCGGCAGCACAGGCCAGGGCTGTGCTCCAAGCCCATAAGCCGCCCTGAGCCGCTTTCAGAATGGTACCGCTGGCGGCCAGAATCATGCCCGCCGCAATCGGCAACAGACCGGCCTCGATCGCGCGAATCATCCGCGTGCCCTCATAGCGCTTCCAGATCGTGGCCAAGTAATAAATCAGCAGGGCCGAGGGTAGAAAAATAGCGATGGACGCCGCTAATGCACCCGCCCATCCCGCTGCTTTCCAGCCCACCAGCGTGACCAGTAAGGACTTGGGGCCGGGTGTCAGGCGCGACAGGGCAAACAGATCCAGGAACTCCTGATTGCTGAGCCAGCCATGAATCTCCACCGATTGCCGATGGATTTCAGGAATGATGCTTTGCCCGCCACCAATAGTCAGAAAGGATAAGGGCGCAAATACGCGCATCAGCTGCAGCAAAATCGTGATCATGACGGGTCAGCCTGCGATTGGCCTTGTTGTAGCCAGGCGTGCCAGATGGATAAGGGGGCACAGATCAGGATGACGGGGATCAGGTTCCACTCCATGACGAAGATGCCTGCAAAAACGGCCACCATCAGGGTAATCGGTATTAGGCCATTGGCTGCACGACGTGCGGAACGCACCCCCATTTCCAGGGACAGGCCAATGGCTGCCGCCGCAATTCCGGCCATGATCTGGGGCACCAGGGTGGAGCCGGTCAGTTGCTCCAGACCTATCAGCATCAAAATCGCCAGCAGCAGTGGGGGCACCACCATGCCTAGCGTTGCGACCAGTGCGCCACGGCCTGCCTGCAGGCGGTAGCCAATCCAGATAGAGAGGTTGACGACATTAATGCCGGGCAGGGCCTGAGACAGAGCCAATCCGCTCAAAAAGTCATCCTGGCTCATCAATCGGCGCTGTACGACGAATTCGCGCATCAACCAACCACTCAAGCCCCCGCCAAAGCTGGTCAGGCCAATGCGGGCAAAGATCAGAAATAAAGCGCTTAAGGATAAAGGAGCGGGTTCTTGGGGCCGGGTCATAAGGCAATCAGGACGGATGGGCTCTTAAGTGTGAAAGTGAGAGCATTCTGGCATACAAAATAAGCTGATTTTGCCTTCTTGTGGACTTGAGGGGGCGAGCGGCACGTCGTTTTTTGGGGTTGGGGAGAGGGGCTGGGCTCTAGAAGGTGAAATTTAATACTTGGACGGTCTGGGCTTGTTAGGGGGCGAAGGACTTGTCATTTGTTTGAATTATTTAAGAATAAAAATAAATAAAATATGAAATAAAAATTAAATAAAAATAAAAATAAAATAAATAGAAAAAATAATAAAAAAATCCTGAAGCTATACCTGATGCCTGCTTGGGGAGGTCTGTCTGTTGCTCTCCTGGTGGAGGGGCGAAATGATCTCTTTATATCTTCAATCTATTGAAATAAAAGGGATTGAAACGATCGTTTGAATTCTTCGATGGTTTGCAGACCAGCTTGGCAGGTCGTTTGGGCGACCGCCATGGACAGATTGATGCAGATGTATTTGATCTATACCCGACTTTGATTGAAAATGGAAAAGACTTTATGGTCTTAAAACCAGTTGTGCGTGTACGATTATTCGATTGCCTCGCATCGTAGAGCGTCCGTTTGGGAGCTTACGCTGCGTGGGGTTTCAGTTTCCTGGAGACAAACCTATGACATCTAGTTCAGCCAGTGCAGTGACGGGCAGTGCCCGTACCTTGCGTCGGGTCGCCGTGTGCGGTGCCGGCGTTATGGGCGCGCAAATTGCCGCCCATTGCGTGAATGCGGGCATACCAGTGGTTCTGTTTGATCTGCCTGCCCGCGAGGGTCCGAAGAGTGGCATCGCCATCCGTGCAATTGCCAATTTGCGAAAAATGAATCCCGCTCCCTTAGGGACGCCAGATCTGGCCGAGCTGATCGAGCCCGCTAACTACGAAGACAATCTGGATCGTCTAGCCGACTGCGATCTGGTGATTGAAGCCATTGCCGAGCGGCTGGACTGGAAACAGGATCTGTATCGCAAGATCGGGCCAGCTTTAAACCCTCACGCCATCATCGCCAGCAATACCTCGGGCTTGTCCATTACTTCTCTGGCAGATGTCTTGCCCGAAGCGTTACGCCCACGTTTTTGCGGTGTGCACTTTTTCAACCCGCCCCGCTACATGAGTTTGGTGGAGTTGATCCCAACGAAATACACCCAGCCAGAGTTGCTGGATACCCTGGAAACCTTCCTGGTATCGCAACTGGGCAAGGGCGTGGTTCGCGCCAAAGATACCCCTAACTTCATCGGTAATCGTATCGGTGTATTTGGCATTCTGTCCGTGTTTGAGCAGGCGAACCGTTTCTCCCTGACTTACGAACAGGTTGATGAATTAACGGGCACTCGCTTGGGTCGTGCTAAATCGGGTACTTACCGCACCGCTGATGTGGTGGGCTTGGATACGCTGGCCCATGTGATCCGCACCATGCAGGATCAATTGCCTGATGACAGTTTCAAAGCTCACTTCGGTCTGCCGCCAGAAGTGCAGGGCCTGATTGATGCCGGTGCACTGGGTCAAAAGACCGGCGCGGGTTTTTTCCGCAAGAAGGGCCGTGAGATCCAGCGTTTCGATGCCCAGCAGCGTGATTACGTTGCCGCTGACCAGAAGATCGATCCAGATGTTGCTGCTATTCTGGCTGTGCGTGACCCGGCTGAGCGCTTGCGCCAGCTGCGCGAGTCCGATAAGCCACAAGCTCAATTTGTGTGGGCCGTGCTGCGCGACACGTTCCACTACAGCGCCATTCATCTGCAAGATATTGCTGACAACGCCCGTCAATTGGACTTGGCCTTGAAATGGGGCTTTGGCCACAAACAAGGCCCCTTCGAGATCTGGCAAGCGGCCGGATGGCGTCAGGTGGCCGAGTGGATCAATCAGGATATTCAAGACGGTAAAACGCTTAGCAGCCAGGCGCTACCAGATTGGGCCACCCGTGGTCCCGTGTGGGAGGCGCAAGGCGTACATACTGCCGCTGGTTCCTGGAATCCATCGCAATCACGTTTTGAGGGCCGTAGCGAGCTGGCCGTGTATCAGCGTCATATCGGCACACCTTTGCTGGTGGGCGAAGTCGATGCGCTGGAAACTCGCACGGTTTTTGAAGATGAGTCGGTTCGTTGCTGGACTCTGCCAGCCCCACATCCCCAAGATGTGCTGATCGTTTCCTTCAAAACCAAGATGCACACGCTTAGCCCCGGTGTGGTCACAGGTGTTTTCAAAGCGGTTGAACTGGCTGAGGCCTCCTACCAAGCATTGGTCATTGCCCAGGACGGCGATCCCTTCTCGGCAGGTGCTGACCTGAAAGCTATCTTGCCTTTGTTCGAGAAAGAAGGTGTGGCGGCGGTTGAGCCGGTAGAGCGCGCCATGCAGGACATGGTTCTGCGTATTCGCTATGCACAAGTGCCCGTGGTGGCTGCCGTTGCCGGTCTGGCCTTGGGTGGCGGTTGCGAGTTGGCTGTGCATTGTGCGCACCGTGTTGCCCACTTTGAGTCCTACATCGGTTTGGTGGAAGTGGGTGTGGGTCTGGTTCCGGGCGCAGGTGGCTTGGCGTACTCCGCTCGCCGCTCTGCGGAGTTGCAGGCAATGGGGGCTCCTGATGCGCCTTTGCTTGCGTACTTGAAGCGCTTTGCTCTGGCTATTGCCAGCGCTCAAGTGTCGCGTTCGGCCTTGGATGCTCGCCAACTGGGTTTCCTGAAAGAGTCCGACACTATCGTCATGAACCGTCAGGAACTGGTTTTTGTGGCCGTGCGTCAGGCACAGGCTCTGGCTAGCGCCGGTTGGCGTGCTCCATTGCCACGTCGCTTCCCGGTCGCAGGACGCGATGGTATCGCCACGTTGAAAGCCCAACTGGTGAATATGAAAGAGGGTGGTTTTATCTCGGAATATGACTTCCATATCGCCGAGAAGGTCGTAACCGTGATCTGCGGGGGCGATGTTGATCCAGGCTCGCTGGTTGATGAAGCATGGATGATGGCGCAAGAGCGGCAGGCTTTCCTGGAGCTGCTCAATACCCCCAAGACCCAGGAACGTATTACTGGGATGTTGACCACTGGCAAGCCAGTGCGTAACTAGAGCGGATCAAGGAGTAGACATGACTGTACAACAAGCTTATATCGTCGCTGCCAAGCGTACGCCCATCGGCAAAGCGCCTCGTGGTGTGTTTTCGTCCTACCGCCCTGACGAGCTGTTGGCCGAAGCCATTCGCGGAACACTGGCTGGTGTGCCCAACCTAGACCCGGCTGCTATTGAAGAAGTGGTGGCGGGTTGCGCTCTGCCTGAAGGCCCACAAGGCTTTAACGTTGCGCGTATCTCGGCCTTGCTGGCTGGCCTGCCACATACCGTGGCGGGCATGACTGTGAACCGTTTCTGCGCTTCGGGTTTGAGTGCCATCGCCATTGCTGCCGACCGTATCCGTACGGGGCAGGCCGACATTATTGTGGCCGCCGGTGTGGAATCCATGAGCCAGGTCCCGGTAATGGGTGTCGGCACCACATTTAGCCCCGAAATTTTTGCTTCGGATGAAAACTACGGCATTGCTTACGGCATGGGCTTGACCGCCGAGGAAGTTGCTCGCCAGTGGAAAGTGTCCCGCGAAGATCAGGACGCCTTTGCGTTGGCATCGCACCAGAAGGCCGTCAAGGCCTGGGAGTCGGGCGAGTTCACGGGTGAAGTCTTGCCCGTATCGGTGACACGCCGTCAGCCTAATCTAGCCACCCAGGAAATCACGGTCAAAACGCAAGTGGTTGACCGTGACGAAGGCCCGCGTCCCGATACCAGTCTGGACGTGCTGGGCAAGTTGCGTCCTGTATTTGCGGCACGTGGCTCGGTGACAGCAGGGAACAGCTCGCAGATGTCCGACGGTGCGGGCGCTTTGCTGGTGGTGTCCGAGCGTGCTCTACGCGAACACAATCTGACGCCTTTGGCTCGCTTTGTGACTTTCTCGGTTCGTGGCGTGCCGCCGCAGATCATGGGTATCGGCCCTAAAGAAGCCGTACCTCATGCCCTGGCGTTGGCGGGCCTGAAGCAAGATCAGATGGATTGGATCGAACTGAACGAAGCCTTTGCCGCTCAGTCTCTAGCGGTGATTCGTGATTTGGGCCTGGACCCAGAGCGCGTCAACCCGCTGGGTGGTGCGATTGCCATGGGCCACCCTCTGGGTGCGACCGGTGCCATGCGTGCCGCGACCGTTGTTCATGCTTTGCAGCGCCGTCAGTTGAAATACGGCATGCTGACCATGTGCATCGGTACAGGCATGGGAGCCGCCGGGATTTTCGAGCGTACGTAATTCCAGGTCTGACCCTGGTTTTATCTCTGCGTTGCAGCAAGCCGCCTTCGGGCGGCTTTTTTATTGGGTCGAATGGCGATGCTGCGCCTTAGGGCTGGCCTACTCGATGTCCTGTAACAAGCGCATGAGGCAATGGTCGCCCAGAGGACTGTAAAAACACGATTGACCCGCTGTATGATCGAGATACCGATCAAAGATAGAGCACACTCAAGCAACTGCTTCCCAAGGATATACGCCTAATTACGGAGGTACGACATTGAATACGCACACTGATCCCGTTAAATATGACGCCGTGGACTGGCATGTAGGCGGCGATTACCCAGCCGAGCTGGGCTCACAAGGCGGACGTACGCACATTGGCATGTATTTGGCCTGGCTTGTTGAACGTGGGCTGATGGCCAATGCTTTTTTGGACCGTTTCCCCAACGAGGTCCGACAGTGCCGTGATCACATGCTCAAAGGCTCGCAACTGCTGCAAGAGTGTTGTGATGATGTGCTGGTTAGCGAAGATATGTCGGAGTTAGGCAAGGCTTTCAGTGATTTTTACTACGACGACCTTTACCTAGACGACTACGTAGAGACGCTGGATGATGAGGTTTTGCCGTCTATCTACCATGTGCCTGACGATTGGGACAGCTATGAGACCCTGCGTCCGGTTTTGGAGCAACGTTACCAGCACTGGCGTCAGGAGCAGGGCTTAGACACCTAATCCCTGTCGCTGGCTCACGCTGTTTTGCGCTTGCCGATCAGACCTGTCGCCAGCAAGGTGCCAAACAAGACGGTGCTCATGCCTATCAGCATTTGGGCGGTAAGGGCTTCGCCCAGCAGCAAGGCCCCCCATAGCACCCCGAACGGCGGCACCAAAAAGGTGACCGTAATGGTTTTGGACGGGCCTACATTGGATAGCAGGCGGTAGAAGATCAGATAGGCGACAGCGGTACACAGCAAAGAGAGCGACAGCGCGGCGCCCCAGGCATGCAGGCCGGGAAGCTGTGCAGGCCACCAGAAAATAGCAACGGGCAGCAAAATTAAGGTTGCGCTGACCATACTGCCAGCGGCCACGGCTTGCGGTTGTACGCCTCGCAGATAACGAGCAGTAAAGTTGGCCGCAATGCCGTAGAACACCGTCGCTAGCAAAGAGGCCAGCACGGCCCAGCCTGCGGCTCCCTGGTTAAAACTGAGCTTGTCGTAGACTAGAATCAGAATCCCTAAAAAGCCCAGGCAGAGCCCCAGTATGCGGTTGCGTGTCAGACGCTCTTTTAGCCAAACGCGGGCGACCAGTGCGCCAAACAGAGGGGCCATCGCGTTCAAAACGGCTAATAGCCCGGATTCCAGCCGCAGGGCCGCAAAGGCGTACAAGGAGAAAGGCACAGCCGCATTAAGTACCCCCAAGGCAAAGATCGGTTTCCAGTTCGCCAGAAAATCAGGCAAGCGACCTGTTACGGTGATGTAGCTCATCAAAGCCAGGGCACTGACACCTACACGAACTGCCGTCAGCGGGAAGGGGCCAAACTCAGGGACCGCTTGAAGCGTAAATAAAAACGAGCTGCCCCAGATGGCAGCCAGCAGGAATAAATCGCGTAAGTCTTTGGGGGACATGGAATTGGGTCGGTGGTGGCGGTCCGCAGGGGCCGCATAACAGCGCTGATTGTAATCCTCCCGCTGCGGCGCGGACATCGGATCTTGGCGTGCAAGGTGCTGGTCTGAAGCCCCCCTGACTCTTTAAACCGACAGTTCTTTATCAAGAGCACGTTTCAGCACCTTGAAGATGCGCTTGTCGTTACATTGCGCGACGTTGAAACGCAGAAAACGGGCTGCGTCCGGTGCTTGGCTAAGCACAGGGCCGGGGGCCAGTACCACGCCATGGGGCAGACAGGCACGAGCCAGGCTCAAGGCGTCATGTTCTTCGGGCAAGGCTGCCCATAAGAACATGCCCTCGCGGGGGCGTAGCCAAGGTGTCAGGCCTAGTTGCTCCAGCTGCACCATGGTTTGGTCCATGGCTTTGGACAAGCGGTAGCGCACCCGCTCCAGATGCTTGCGGTAGCCGCTATCGCTAAGCGCACTGTACAAAATGTGTGAGGCCAAGCGGTTGCTGCTGAAACTGGTGGCGGTGCGTAAATCCACCAGGCTTTCGATCCAGGGGGATTGGGCGGCGATATAGCCGCAGCGCAAGGAGGCCGATAGCGTTTTGGAAAAACTGCCTATCTGCACAACACGGGACAGGCCATCTAGCGCGGCCAGCCGGGTGGCGGGGCGGGTTTCCAGATCACCGAAGATGTCGTCCTCGATGATGTAGAGGTCAGCCCGCTGCGCCATAGCCAAAACACTGTGCGCAGTGGTGGCGGATAGACGGGCTCCAGTGGGGTTATGGATGCCGGAGTTGGTAATGTACAGGCGGGGTTTGTGTTCCTGCAGGGCGACTTCAAAAGCATGCAGATCCGGCCCTTGGTGTGTGTAGGGCACGCTGGCTACCTTGGCTCGGTGAGCCCGCAACAAAGCATGGAAATTGAAGTAGCAGGGGTCGTCCACCAGCACGGTATCGCCGGGCTCCAAAAAGAAGCGGCAGATCAGATCAATGGCTTGGGTGCCTGAGTCGGTCAGCATAATTTGATGGGGGGCGGCGTCAATCTCGGATTGCACCAGACGACGGGCCAGCAGTTGTCGTAAAGGCTCCAGACCCAATGGGGAGCCATAATCCGTCAAATCCTCGTTGGGGCTGCGGGCGGCTTTGCGTAAACCCCGGCGTACGCCTTGATCGTACATCCAGTCTGATGGAAGCCAGCCACAGCCAGGCATCAGCATGTCTGCGCTGGCTTCCAAGGATTGGCGTGAAATCCATAGAGGGTCGATATCCCGGTCCAGCGCAGGCTCCAGGGCCGACAGACTTAAAGGCGCTAGCGGAGCCGTGACATAAAAGCCGGAGCCAGGGCGAGCCTCGATCAGACCTTCGGCGGCCAGTCGTCCATAGGCCTCCACAATAGTGGATACCGATACCCCGGCCGATTTGGCTTGAGCGCGTACAGAAGGCAGTCGGGTGCCCGGCGGGTAAGTGCGTGCGGCGATGCGTTCGCGCACAGATTGCATGACGTGGTCGATGCGGGAAAAAGAGGGCATGAGTAGGGCCAAAGCACGGTGTATGGGTCTAGTAAGCAGTACAGTTTTTTAAAACTGTACTGGACTGTGCCTGTGTATGCTGGCATGGCTGTGTTGTACTGACAAGCTTCTTTGTTGGAGCGTGAAAGATGGATAGCAAGGCAGTCAGCTGGCTCAATGGCTTTGTAGGGGTAGCGATTTTTGCGGGCTCCTTACCGGCGACGCGTGTCGCGGTATTGGGCTTGGACCCCTTTTTTCTGACCGGAGCGCGTGCCGTGGTGGCCGCTTTGTTGGCCGCCAGCTGGTTGCTGATCGGACGTGTTGCCCGCCCACAAAAATCTGATCTACCTTCGTTGGCGCTGGTTGGTTTCGGAGTGGTGTTGGGTTTTCCTTTGCTGACCGCATTGGCCTTGCAACACATCACGTCGGCCCACTCTATTGTCTTTCTGGGTTTGTTGCCTTTGTGTACGGCGTTGTTCGGTGTGATTTTGGCGGGTGAACGGCATAAGCCGGTGTTTTGGGTGTTTTCGGTATTGGGTAGTGCCCTGGTCGTTAGCTACGCCGCCCGTGAAGGGCTGGATGTTGCCTGGCAGGGGGATTTGTATATGCTGGCCGCCGTAGTGGTGTGCGGCATGGGCTATGCCGAGGGCGGACGCCTTTCACGTCGTTTGGGGGGCTGGCAGGTTATTTGCTGGGCCTTGGTGTTGTCCTTACCTTTTATGTTGGTGATGATGATCTGGTTTTGGCCCGCAAGTTTTAGTGGTGTTGCCTCTTCCGCCTGGGTGGGTTTTGCCTACGTGTCGGTCTTCAGTATGTTTTTGGGTTTTGTGTTTTGGTATCGGGGGCTGGCGCAGGGCGGGATTGCGGCTGTCGGTCAGCTTCAGTTGCTCCAACCCTTTATGGGTTTAGGTCTGGCCGCCGCTTTGCTGGGCGAGACTGTCAATGCCAGCATGATCTGGGTGACGGTCGGTGCAGCGCTGTGTGTGGCTGGAGCCCGTCGCTTCGCCTCCTGAACCTGATACCTTATAAAAAAAACTGGCCTGTCTCGTCATGAGACAGGCCAGTTTCAAGAACCGAACGGCAGCCGTAATTTATGCTTCGGCGTGTTTGGCTGCGTCTACAGCGGCTTGCGTATCTTCTTTAGCACCGTTGAAGAATACGTTCAGCAGGACAGCGGCAATCGACGTCAACAAAATACCGGACTCGATCAGTGGGTGAATGGCGTGGGGCATCCACTGCATGTAATTAGGAGCTACCAAAGGAATCATGCCGACCCCAATGGAGATAGCCACAATCATGGAGTTGTTACGGTTGGTCTTGTAATCCACATTGGACAGGATGCGAATGCCCGTGGCGGTCACCATACCGAACATCACAATGCCAGCGCCACCCAATACAACGGTGGGCAGGGATTCAACCAGAGCAGCCATTTTGGGCAGCAGGCCCAGCACAATCAGGATGACACCACCGGCCACGCAGACAAAGCGGCTGCGCACACCCGTTACAGCAACCAGACCCACGTTTTGCGAGAAGCTGGAGTAGGGAAAGGTGTTGAAGATTCCGCCCAGCAAAGTGCCCAGGCCATCAGTACGCAGACCGCGTGCCAGATCTTTCTGATCCACTTTCTTGCCTGTCATATCGCTCAAGGCCAGGAACATGCCAGTGGATTCAATCAGCACCACAATCATGACCAGTGTCATGGTCGCAATGTGCAGGAGGTTGAATTTGGGCATGCCAAAGTGGAACGGCAACACCAAGTCAACCCAAGCAGCGTTGGCTACTTTTTCGTAGGTCATGATGCCCATGGCCGAAGCCACAACGGCACCGATGATAATGCCCAGCAAAACAGCGACGTTGGCCAGAAAGCCCTTGCAGAACTTGGCGATCAGCAAGATGGATGTCAGTACGATGGCGGCAATGCCCAGACCTGTCAGGTTGGCGTAGCGTGGGTTGGGTACCGTTGCCTTCAAGGCTAGCCCTTCAGGCAGCGGGGGCAAGGCAGAACCCGGCATGGCGGCAGCCGATTGGGCGTGCTGTATCCAGGCCAGGTGGTCAGGATTGATGACGCTTGGGGCGGTAGGGCCAAAGGGATTGCCGAAAATCCAGTTGATCCCCACACGCATCAGCGTAATACCGATCATGACAATAATCGTGCCTGTCACGACAGGGGGGAAAAAGCGCAGCATTCGGCTGACGGTGGGCGCAATAATCATGGTGATAATGCCCGCCCCGATTACCGTGCCAAAGAGCAGTTGGGCTCCTTCATGGCCGGGGTTGGCCTGAGCCATGGAGACCATGGGGCCTACAGCGGCAAAAGTCACGCCCATCATGACGGGCAGTTTGATACCAAAGTATTGCGTAAAACCCATCGATTGAATGATGGATACGATGCCGCATACAAACAAGTCAGCGGCAATCAGGATAGATACTTCTTCAGACGTCAAATTCAGCGCTCGGCCCACAATTAGTGGAACCGCGACGGCACCGGCGTACATTACCAAAACGTGTTGCAGGCCCAGTGCAGCCAGCCTGCCGTTTGGTAATCGTTCGTCGACGGGTGCGGTGGTCGCGTTCGTACCCATGAAATGTCTCCAGAGTGGATTAATTATTAGATGTAGCCATGCCAATGTAACGGCGTGCGACAGGCATGCCATAAGACATTTCGTATAGAGCCTAGGTGGGCCTGGCTATAAATGAGGGATAACCCCCAGGAAAAATACCCGAATCAGGACGTTTTCGAGGTCGCTAAGGGAAAACACTGCTTGGGTGAGGCGTCGTCAGACGGGATGGCTGATCGGCGTTTACGAGCGCCAGCAACGGCTTTGCACTCGTCACGAGTCTGTCGTGTTTGTATCAAAAATGGCTTTTTATATACGACTTATCAGTCGTATTGTGTCGGGGGCAGGGAGCAGAAGTGTCAGTTATGACTGGGGCAGGGTCGCTTGAAGATGGCTGAAAAGCTTGTATAGCGCCATTTTGACGGCATCGGATTGTTACAGTGCACCCTTGCCCGATTTCAATTCTTTATAGATTAGAACAACTGCGTAATGGTAATATCCCTAGCTGCAAATCTTTTTGAAGCGCTGCGGACTACCGCTCTGAACAAAGAGTTTTCTTGGCGGATAAAGTCTTTGCTGAGTATCGAGTTTTGATTTTTATTCTGCAGATGGTGGCTGAAGAGTGGAAATACCTTTGATGTTTTTCCTAGTGTCTTGATTAGGCTGCCTTGGTAAAGGTATCCAAGGCCTTGTTATTTATCAGACACTTATTTTTGCTTTAAAAAATAAATAGAATAATATCGTCAGTGAGTATTTAGTTTGGATATTTTATTTTTGGCGATTTTCTTAAATAAAAATCGAAAATAAATATTATCAAATTACTTTGAATTTATATGGATTCAAAGTAATTATGGTTTGTAAACCATGGTAACTGGGTGTAATTTTCGCCATTGTTTACCGGTGTGCTGCCTGTGATGCGTCTGTATCAGAAGACGTCATCCAAAATAGCGTTTATTCAAATATGACTATTCTGCACTCCGGAGTGACAGGGCGAGTCAATAAAGATCGAAAGGGTAGGGTGCGTGTCTCAAAATACAGGCAAGGGGGCTACGGAGTTTGAAGCGTCCCGTACGGATATTAATAAAAGAAATACGTCGTCTGGTGCAATCGCTATTATTGGTATGGCGTTTCGCTTCCCGGGCGATCTATCGGAACCCGATCAGTTCTGGAATGCCTTAATTGAAAAACGCGACCTGGTTACTGAAATCCCGGCGGATCGTTGGGCCACGACTGAGTTGCAGCACGATAAGCGCTCCGAGCCCGGCCGTAGTGTTACCTTTTCTGCGGGCGTGTTGTCGCGTATCGACGAGTTTGATGCGGGTTTTTTCGGAATTTCCCCACGCGAAGCAGCCTGGCTGGACCCTCAGCAGCGTTTGTTGTTAGAGCTGTCCTGGGAAGCTATGGAGAATGCCGGGGTATTACCATCGGCAATGGCGGGCAGTGATTGCGCCGTATATGTCGGTATTTCCGGTTTGGATTACGGCATGCGTGGCCTGGATGATTTGGCCAGCCTCACCTCTCATATGATGACCGGCAATACCTTGAGCATTGCCGCCAATCGCCTGTCTTATATTTACGATTTACACGGCCCTTCAATGGCTGTGGATACCGCCTGCTCGTCGTCGCTGGTCGCCTTGCATCAAGCCTGCGCCAGCTTGCGTAATGGCGAAGCGTCTACCGCTTTGGTCGGTGGCGTCAATCTTTTGCTGCACCCGTATCCCTTTGTCGGCTTTACCAAAGCCTCCATGCTCTCGGCTGATGGCCGCTGTAAAGCATTTGATGCAGCAGGCAATGGCTATGTACGTTCCGAAGGTGGCGCAGTTGTCATGCTCAAGCCGCTGGAGCAGGCGTTGGCGGATGGTGATGACGTCCAGGCCGTGATTCTGGCCACGGGCGTGAATGCTGATGGTGCTCGTAAAACTGGTATCACTATCCCCAGCTGTCAGGGGCAGATTGAGTTGATGCGCTCCGTGTTGGAGCGCAGTGGCCTGAGCGCCGCCGAGGTGGATTTCGTGGAGGCCCACGGCACGGGAACGGCGGTAGGCGACCCGATTGAAACCACTGCCATCAGTGCGGTGTATGGCAAAGAGCGCGAGAAGCGTCTGCCTATCGGTTCAGTCAAAGCGAATTTAGGCCATATGGAATCGGCTTCCGGCATGGCCGGCTTGGTGAAGGCCGTGTTGGCTTTGCAGCACCAGGCGTTGCCGCCAGCTTTGCATTTGACGACCCCCAATCCGGCAATTGATTTTGATGGATTGAACCTGGAGCTGCTTACCCAGTCGCGTATTTTGCAACGTGCAGATGGCAAGCCTTTGGTTGCGGGTTTGAATTCCTTTGGGTTTGGTGGTGCTAACGCCCACGTACTGCTGCAAGCGCCCGTCGCTGTGCCGGTTACCCCGTCTCGCTTGCCAGAAGCGGGCTTGCCGCCTTTGGCCTTGTCGGCCAAATCGGAAGGGGCCTTGCGCGAGCAGGCTGGTAACTACGCAGACTTGCTGGAAGGCAAGACAAGTCAATATTTTTACGATGTCAGCTACGCGGCTGCCCATCGTCGCCAGGCTTTGACTCGTGGCTTGATTATTCAGCCTGAAACCGTCAAAGAAGGCGTGGCGCAATTGCGTGCCTATGCCCAGGGTAAAGACCCGCAAGGCCTGCAAACTGTGGATGCCTTGGATAAAGAAGGCCTGCTGGCCTTTGTCTACGCCGGTAACGGAGCGCAGTGGTTGGGTATGGGCGTGACGTTGTTGCGTGAATCCCCTCGCTTTGCCGCTTTGCTGACTGAGCTGGACTCCATGATGCAGCCCCTGGCTGGTTTCTCCCTACTGGAGCAAATGCAGGCCGAACCGTCCGCGTCCCGAATGGACGACACCACGGTTGCTCAGCCCTTGCTGTTTGCCGTGCAAGTCATTGTGACGCGCATGCTGTGCGAAGATGGGGTGACGCCTGATGCGGTTGCCGGTCATAGCGTGGGCGAGATCGCTGCGGCTTGGGCTGCTGGGGCGCTGGAGCTGGAGCAGGCCATTCGCGTGATTTGCGCTCGCAGTCAGGCGCAAGGCTTGACCCGTGGCCAAGGCCGGATGGCGGTGATTGGTCAGTCGCTGGAAGCGGTCAACACTCTGCTGGAAAGTCTGGGTGCCGACTTGGGCGTGAATGTAGCGGGTGTAAATAGCCCCTCCAACATTACCTTGTCAGGCAGCTTGGAAGGCCTGCAACGCATCCAATCCGAAGTGCAGGGCCAAAGTGTGTTTTTCCGCTTGCTGGACCTGGACTACGCGTTTCACAGCCCCTATATGGATGGCTTGTTGCCGCATCTGCACAAAAACCTGGGTGATTTACAGCCCGGTCAGAATGCTCCAAAAGCTCGTTTTGTCTCGACCGTAACGGGTGAAGAGTTAGCTGCCCAGGAACTGGGCGTGGACTATTGGTGGCGCAATATTCGCGAACCCGTGCAGTTTGAACAGGCAATTTCTTGCTTGGCCAAACAGGGTTGCCGCGTTTTCCTGGAAATTGGCCCGCATGCCATTTTGCAGCGTTATATTCGTGAAACCCTGACGCAAGCTGACGTGCAGGGTGTGGTGTTGTCGAGCCTGAGTAAGCATGATGATGGCCCTCAGCGCTTGCTTGATACCGCTTTGCGTACCTTGGCTTTGTTGCCCACCCAATTGAAAGCCCGGTTCCCCGTGCCCGGTAGTCCCGTAGATCTGCCTGTGTATCCGTGGCAGCGTGAGCGTCACTGGTACAAGGCCAGCACCGAAGGCATGCGTTCTATTGAGCGCCGCCGTGTGCATGATCTGCTGGGTTGGCGCTTGCCCGATACCGAGCTTGGTTGGGAAAACGTGCTGGACCCTATGGTTCTGCCTTGGCTAGCCGACCACAAAGTGGGTGGCGCAATGGTTTACCCCGGCGCTGCCTACCTGGAAATGGCCTTGGCCGCTGCCCGAGAGTGGCTGGGTGAGGACCTGATTCTGGTGGACGAGCTGGATATTCTGGCTCCATTGGTCTTTGATGGTGAGCATGCTCGCAGCCTGCGCTTTGTGCTGAGTCCACGCGACGGCAGCTTTCATATCAAGAGCCGTCAACGCCTGAGTCATGATGAATGGGTGATTCATGCCAGTGGTCGTATTCTGGCTTCCGATGGACGTATGCCTTTGGCTGAGCTGCTGCCCTTGGAGCACTCGGACCTTCAGATTGATCGTGATCGACACTATCAACTGGCCCATACCTTGGGTTTGGATTACGGCCCAGCCTTTCAAGGCTTGAAAGCTGCGCAAGTGCAGGGTACCCATCTGAGTGCCCAGTTGGATATGCCTATCAGCCTGGAGCAAGACAGCTATCTGCTGCATCCGGCCGTGATGGACGTGTGCTATCAATCCTTGGTGGACTTCTTCGCACAGGATATCGAGGCAGGCCAGGGCGTGGCCTTGCTGCCTGTGAAAGTAGGGCGCTTTGCCTTGTCCACAGAAGGGCAGGTGACACATTTCCGTGCGCATTTGCGCCGTAGTAGTGCCCGTTCGGTGCTGGCGGATTTTGAACTGTATGGCGCTGATGGTCACTTGCTGGCCAGCGCACAGGGCTGCCGTTTCCGTGCTGCTTACTTTTTGCGCCAGGATCGCCACGCGGTTTCCAACTGGCAAATTACCCCCTACCTGCGCCCTCATCCGCGTGATCAGCACGTTGCTATTACGGTGTCTACCGGACAGCTGGCTACAAGGGGTTGGGCCGCCTTGGCCGACCAGCAGCAGGAGCGCGAAAATTGGTTCCAGCAAACCTTGCCTCTGCTGGATGCGCTGAGCCTGTCCTTTATTTATGAAGCCTTCCAGAGCCTGTCGGCTCAGCCTTCTGCCATCAGCGCTGAAGTGCTAAGCGGCCCCTATGGCCGCTGGATGAGCGATCTGTTGCGCCGTGAAGAGCTGCTGCAAGATAAAGAGCAGGGCTGGAGTGTGGTGGAGCAGGCAGACATGCCGCCCGCTCAGGATTTATGGCGCACGATCTTGCAGGACTCGCCCAATAGCCTGCCGCAACTGACCCAGATTGGCTCGGTTGGCCGTCAACTTCCCGCATTGCTGCGTGGTGAAATGTCGGGGCAAAAATTGCTGGCTTCTTTGCGTCGTTCGCCCGTGGTCGAGGTGCTGTACGACGATGACCCCATGTATTTGGGTGTGCGCCTGGCACTGGAGGCTCAGTTGCGTGAGCTGGCTGCTAACTTGCCAGCATCCCAGCGCCTGCGAGTGCTGGAAGTAGCCGTAGGCCCAAGCGATTTGCCCAAGATCCTGGCGGCGTGTCTGTCTGAAGATCAGTTTGACTATGTGCTGGCCCTGCCGGATGCCGATTTGCAGGCACGTCAGGCAACCCAGCATCATGGTCTGGCGAATGTGCAGGTTGTTGGTTTTGATTTGCAGGAATGGCAACTGGAACAGCCAGACGCTACTGCATTTGATGTCGTGATTTTGCGCCACAGCTTGCACCGTACGGTGCATGTGCCTCCCGCGCTGGCGCGTAGCAAACAGTGGTTGGCCAGCGGCGGCGTTTTGTTACTGGCCGAGTGTCACCCGGATTGGCATGCAGACTTCTTATCGGGTCTGGATCAGAGCTGGTGGCATGAAACTGGCGATCAACAATCCTCCTCCTTGTTGTCGCCCGAAGGCTGGCATAAGGCCTTGGAGCAAGTCGGTTTTGAGCAGGTGCAAACCGCCGTCGAACCCGCCGCCCACGAGCTCAGTGAAGGTGCTTATCTGCTATTGGCCAATGCGGCCAAAGCTCAGCCCGAACAAGACGCCGAGTCCGTGCCTGCTGCCAATTGGGTGCTGCTGTTTGACGATGCTTCCCAGGCGCAGGCTCAGTCGTTGCAGACCCGCTTGCAAGCGGCAGGCCAAACTGTCAGCGCTCAAACCTGGCCCTTGGCAGCCGATGCCTTGGCCGAGCAGGTGGCGATCAATGTGGTGCAGATGCTGGGTTGGGGCGACTCCGTTGCCGCAGCCAGTGATAGCAGCGGCAAACTGTTGAGCCTGGCTCAAGGTTTGTCCGCACGTGCTGCTCAAAGCCGCTTGTGGCTAGTGACGCAAGGTGGTGCCTTGCCAGCGATGGCAGATAAGCTGGACTGGACGGTTAACCCGGCCCAGTCGGCACTGTGGGGATTTGGCCGTGTCTTGATGAATGAGCTGCCCGCTTTGTCATGTTCCATGATTGATCTGGCCGGTGATACCGCCGCTAGCGATATCAGCATCCGTTTGGAACGTGAACTGCTGTGGCCAGATAATGCCACTGAAATTGTCTTGTCCCACGACGCACGTCATACCTTAGTGCTCGAAGATGCTACTCAGGCAGAACAGGCCCAACTGAGCCAGGACGCCCGCTTTAAGCTGGACTTCCAAGTGCCCGGGCAACTGCGTAATCTGGAATGGCAGGCCGTTCAAGCTCCGAAGCTGGCGGCAGATCAGGTTGAAGTCCGCACGATGGCTGCTGGCCTGAACTTCCGTGACGTGATGTATTTAATGGGCTTGTTACCCGACGAGGCGGTGGAAAACGGGTTTGCCGGTGCCAGCCTGGGCCTGGAGTTTTCAGGCGTGGTGACGCAAGTTGGTGCTGACGTCAAAGATGTGTCGGTAGGCCAGCCAGTGATGGGCTTTGGCTCCTCCTGCTTTGCCAGCCATGTGGTGACGCGTGCCGATGCGATTGCTCCCATGCCAGAGGGCTGGGATTTTGAGGCCGCCGCTACAGTACCTACCGTCTTTTTCACGGTGTATTACGCCTTGACTCACTTGGCTCACATCCAGCCTGGTGAGAAAATTCTGATTCATGGTGCCGCAGGTGGTGTGGGAATTGCAGCGATTCAACTGGCCCGCCATTTGGGTGCGGAAATCTATGCCACCGCCGGTACGGATGAGAAGCGTGTGTTTGCTTCCCTGCTGGGTGCGGATCGTGTGTTTGACTCGCGCAGCTTGAGCTTTGCTCAGGATGTGATGGATGCCACTGGCGGTGCAGGTGTTGATGTGGTGCTGAACTCGCTGGCGGGTGAAGCCATGCGTCGCAGCCTGGACGTCTTGAGCCCCTTTGGTCGCTTCCTGGAGTTGGGTAAACGCGACTTCTTCGAGAACACGCCCATTGGTCTACGTCCCTTCAAGAGCAATATCAGCTACTTCGGAATTGATGCCGACCAGTTATTGACGGGTCGTCCTGCCTTGGCGGGGCGCTTGTTTAAAGAGGTCATGGAGCTGTTCCATGATGGCGCCTTGTTCCCCTTGCCGTATCGCAGCTTCAATGCGGAGCATGTGGTTGATGCCTTCCGCGCTATGCAGCAGGCTCGTCATATTGGCAAACTGGTAGTGTCCTTGAAGGATGCCCAGCCTAGCCTGCCAGCGCCTCGAGCCGCTGCTATTGATTTGTCCGCACAGGGGGCTTGGCTGGTAACGGGCGGTTTGTCCGGCTTCGGTCTGGCTTCAGCTCAGTGGCTGGTCAAACGTGGCGTCAAATCGTTGGTACTGGCTGGCCGTCGGGGGGCTGATACCCCTGGTGCACAGGAGCTGCTGGAGCAGTTCCAGGCGCAGGGCTGTCGAGTACAAGTCGTGGCGTGTGATGTTACCGACTACACCGCTGTACAGGCCGTAGTGGCGCAGATTCAGGCTGGCGAAGCTCCGCTGGCGGGTGTGCTGCATGCCGCCGCCGTGTTTGATGACCGCCTGATTGCCAATATGGATCAGGACAGTCTGGATAAGGTGCTGCAAACCAAACTGGTGGGTGCCTGGAATTTGCATCAGGCGACACAGGATTTGAAACTGTCGCACTTCGTGCTGTATTCCTCGGTGACGACCGCTATTGGTAACCCCGGTCAGGCCAATTATGTGGCTGCCAACGCGGGCCTGGAAGGCCTGACGCGCCTGCGTCAGAACTTGGGCCTGGCTGCATCTTGCATTGCTTGGGGACCCATCGGTGATGCAGGCTACCTGACCCGTAACGAAACCGTTAAAGACAGTCTTGGAAAGCGCTTGGGCAAGGCTCCTTTGCAGGCTGAGCTAGCTTTGGACCAATTGGATCGCGTACTGGCAGTCAATGGTGAGGTCTCCATTGTGGCTAACTTCGACTGGAATGCATTGGCTCGTTTGCTGGCCTCGGCGCAAAGCGAGCGCTTTGCCATCTTGAACCGAGCCTGTAAAGACCATGACTCCGGCAGTGATGGACAGGATATCCATGCGCTGATCGCCGGTAAAACACCGGAGCAGATTCACGCCTTAGTCGCCGATTGGGTGGCCCAGGAAGTGGCCAACATTTTGCGTACCGAGGTAGACCGTATCGAGACCCAGCGGTCTTTGCATGATCTGGGCATGGACTCCTTGATGGCGGTGGAGTTGGCCTTGGGCCTGGAGCAACGCTTTGGCGTGCAATTGCCGGCCATGGTGCTGAATGACTCGCCGACTGTCTGGAACGTGGCGGGCCGTATTGTGGACAAACTGACCGCCGGTGGCGAGGATTCTGTGGAACAGGAAGCCGGGCACTTGGTAGCCGATGTCGTACGTCAGCACGGAGACGATATGTCTGAGGCGGATTTGCAAGGTCTGGCGCAGGATGTACAGCGATTGGCAGAAAAAGGGACAACACTGATCAATGAGTAAGAAAGATCTAGCGCCAGGCAGTAAAGCACAACTGATCCAGCGTATCTTGGGACGTAAAACTGGGCAAGCGGCCAGCGATGGCCGCATGGCCGATCAAACTGCGACCCACCAAAGCGCGACCAGCCATATCCCAGAGTCCTTTACCCGTTTTGATCGTCACCCTGGTTACGAGAAAATGCTGGTGCCCAAGGCCATGGCTGATCGTCTGGGTGTACGCAATCCCTTTTTCCGTAGCCACGATGGTGCGGCTGCTGCACGTACCCGTATTGGTGGGCGTGACTACCTGAACTTTGCCAACTACAACTACCTGGGTCTGTCTGCTCACCCTGAAGTGAACGCTGCGGCTAAAGCTGCAATGGACCAGTACGGAACATCGGCCTCGGCCAGCCGTTTAGTGGCAGGCGAGCGTCGTGTACAGCGAGAGCTGGAAGAAGAGTTGGCACGGAATTATGACGTGGACGATTGCGTGGTGTTTGTCAGTGGACACGCCACCAACGTCAGCACCATTGGTTACTTGTTCGGCCCCAAGGATCTGGTTATCCACGATAGCCTGATCCACAACAGTATTTTGCAAGGCATCCAGCTATCGGGTGCTGCTCGCCGTTCCTTCCCGCACAACGACAGCGCTGCGTTAGAGCGCATCCTGGCCGAGATTCGAGGGCAGTTCGAACGGGTGCTTATTGTCATCGAAGGCTTGTACAGCATGGATGGCGACATTCCCGACCTGCCTGCTTTTATTGACATCAAGCGGCGCTATAAAGCCTTTTTGATGGTAGATGAAGCACACGCATTGGGCGTGCTGGGCAAGACTGGCCGTGGCTCGCATGAATATTTCGGTGTGGCGGGCCGTGATGTGGATATCTGGATGGGTACGCTGAGTAAGACTCTGGCAAGCTGCGGCGGTTATATCGCTGGCGACCGCGCTTTGGTGGAACTGCTTAAATACGCTGCCTCCGGTTTTGTGTACAGCGTGGGTATTTCTCCCGTGCTGGCCGCTGCCTCCTTGAAAGCTTTGCAGATAATGCGGCGGGAACCTGAGCGTGTGCAGACCCTGCAAGAGCGGGGTAGCCAGTTCTTGAACACGATGCGTTCGCTAGGAATCAATACTGGCTATGCCCAAGGCTATGCCGTTATTCCTGCAATCACGGGTAGCTCCTTGAAAGCAGTCAAGTTGTCTGGGCAGTTGTTTGATGCCGGCCTGAATGTGCAACCGATTATTCATCCGGCGGTAGAAGAGAAAGCTGCACGTCTGCGCTTTTTCCTGTCGGCCAGTCATAGCCAGGATGATATAGACCAAGCGTGCGAAACCGTTCACACGCTCATGAAGAAATAAGCATGGCTCAATTACTACACATAGCAGTTAGCAAGATCGCCGCAATGGGGCGCCCCGTTGTGGCGAGCGCCCTGGTCGCTGTACTGGCCGGATGCGCCACGATGCCGGATTGGATGCCTGCGGATGGTCCCAGCCGCCAGCAAGTACAGGAACGGCGCGAAGGTCGGATTGAGGGAATTACTTTAGTCAATGTGACGGACGAATTGACGAAGAAATTGGCCACAAAAAAAAGGATGGGAGATTTTGCTGCTCAGTTTCCTAGTACCGGTTCAAATTATTACCTGATCGGTCCGGGTGATGTATTGGAAGTGTCGGTTTGGGAGGCACCGCCTGCCATGTTGTTTGGTACCATTTCGCTGGATACCAAAGCCATGGGCACAACGACGAATGCCGTCGCTTTCCCTCAGCAAATGGTCTCCCCAGATGGCATGATCAGTATGCCCTTTGCCGGCCGTATTGCCGTCAAGGGCCGCAACACCCAACAAATTGAAGAAAGCATCGCCAAGCGTCTGCAGGGCAAGGCTAATAATCCCCAAGTGCTGGTGCGCATCATCAAGAACAACACGTCCAACGTGACAGTGGTGGGTGAGGTCAATCAAAGCACCTTGATGGCTTTGACACCTAAAGGCGAGCGCCTGCTGGATGCTCTGGCGGCTGGCGGTGGGGTCAAGCAGGCTGTAAACCGCGTTGCTATTCAGCTCTCGCGTGAACAAAATACAGCAACCATGGCGCTGGATACGATCATCCGGAATCCGAACCAGAACATCATGTTGAAGCCGGGTGATGTGATCACGGCTCTGTTCCAGAACCAAAGCTTCTCCATTCTGGGTGCGACAGGCAAGAACGAAGAGATTTCGTTTGAAGCACAGGGTATCTCCTTGGTGCAGGCTCTGGCTCGTTCGGGCGGCCTGGATACGTCACGTGCTGATGCTCGTGGTGTTTTTGTCTTCCGCTTTGAAGATGCTGCTCTGGTGGACGGTGCCCCTGAGTCGACCTTGCTGGACAAGAAGGGCGTCGTGCCCGTGGTGTACGAGATTGATCTGCGTGACCCGGCTTCTTTCTTCGTTACCCAGAATTTTCCTGTGCAGGATAAGGACGTGATCTACGTTTCCAACTCGCCAGCAGCTGAGTTTCAGAAGTTCTTGCGTCTAGTGGTGTCGGTGGCTGTGCCTAGCACGACTTTGAATAACATGATGAAGTGATGAACTTCATGTCTGAGAACTCTTTCTTTAACAGAGGCCAAAATGACTAATCAGGTACGCAGCCCTATGGCCGTCACCTGGTCGGTCTGGCGGGCATTGTTTTTGCGTGAGGCTCTGGATCGTCTGTTTGATATGCGTGCCGCCTGGTTCTGGCTTTTGATGGAGCCGGTGCTGCATATCAGCTTTATTACGTTCATCTTTACCGTCATTCGTCTGCGTACGGTGGGAGGTATTGACGTTACGATCTGGCTGGTAGTCGGTCTGCTATCTTTTTTTATGTTTCGACGTACGTCAGTGCAAGTTATGCACGCAGCAGATAGCAATAAGCCTTTGTTTGCTTATCGGCAAGTCCACCCTTTTGATACTGCCATTGCGCGGGCTTCATTAGAGGCATTTTTGATGACTTTGGTGGCTGCTGTCATTCTGACTGGGGTGGCCTTGCTGGGGCATGAGGTACGACCAGATGACCCTTTGCAGGTTTTTATAGCTGTGTTTGGTTTATGGCTGTTTGGTGTGGGGTATGGGCTGATTGCCTCGGTCTTGATGGCACTGGTTCGGGAGACCGAGCATATTTTGAAAATCATAATGATGCCTTTGTATCTCATTTCGGGCGTCATTATGCCAATTTCTGCTATACCCCAGCCGTTTCGAGAAATGTTGCTGTTCAACCCTTTGGTGCATGGCCTTGAATTTGTGCGACAGGGGTTTTCAAGTTACTACCATATGGTTCCTGGCGTGAGCTTAGAGTATCTCTATGTATGGGGTGTTGTAAGCCTCTTTTTAGGCCTGCTGTTATACCGGCGTTTCACTCAACAGTTGGTGATGAAATGATCATCGTCAATGATGTTTACAAGCGTTATAAGACTGCCCATGGTGTGGGCCGTTGGGTATTAGAGGGTATAAATCTGACCATTCCTCCCAAAGTGAATGTGGGTTTGATTGGTTCCAATGGGGCTGGCAAGTCGACTTTGCTGCGTTTGATCGGTGGGGTCGATCATCCTAATAAGGGCTCCGTGCAACGTTTGTGCCGCGTGTCCTGGCCTATGGGTAATGGAGGCTTGGAGGGCACTTTGACCGGACGTCAGAACGCAAAGTTTGTATGTCGAGTGCATGGACATCAGAAAGATTTAGTCGATCGACTCGCGTTCATCAAGGATTTCTCCGAGTTGGGGCATGCTTTCGAAGAACCTATTTACACCTACTCTTCAGGGATGCGCTCGCGGCTGCAGTTCGCCTTGTCTTTTGCCTTCAACTTTGATGTGTATATCTCGGATGAGGTTACCGCAGCTGGGGACGCCGCTTTCCGTAAAAAGGCAGCTGATGCGTTTAAAACAATGACCGATCGTGCTGGATTGATTATGGTCGCGCACGATAACAAGACTTTAAGACAATTCTGCCAGGCTGGTGTCTGGCTGCATAAAGGAAAAGCGCACTGGTTTGACCAGATTGATGATGCGCTTAATGCCTATAAGGATTCACTTCCAAAATGACGGATACACCCCAAGCCACTATGCAGACTAATAGTGCTCTTTCAGATAGGGCTGAGGCTAAAAAGCCTCCATTTATGGCGCGTGTGCGCTCTTGGTTTTCGTTGCGACTGTTTGATCATGCTGTGCGTGTGATCCTGATTTTGGCGGTTTTGACGACAGTGTATTGGTTGGTCTTTGCCTCCGATCGATACGTATCAGAGGCCAATGTCATTATTCGTAAAACGGACTCGGTAGGAGCCCCCTCTTTTGACTTGGGCATGTTGGTTTCAGGTGTCGCTTCTGTAGATCGGGCTAATCAGCTGTTATTGCGAGATTATCTGTTGTCCGTGGATATGTTGAAGAAGCTGGATAACACTTTGGATTTGCGCACTCATTACAGTTCGTCCGAGCATGATTTGGCCTCCAGAATGTGGTTCCAAGATACTTCAATGGAATGGTTTCATCGACATTACCTGCGTCGAGTAGAGGTGGAGTTTGATGAGTTTTCAGGTGTGCTGCGTATCAAGGTCCAAGCGTATAACCCTGAGGTAGCCCAGGCGATTACTCAACAGTTGGTTCAGGAAGGCGAGCGTTATATGAACGTGTTGGGTCATGAGATGGCCCAGGTTCAGGTTAACTTTCTGGTGACGCAAGTTGACCAGGCTCAGGACCGTTTTCAGAAAGCCAGCCAGGACTTGTTGAACTATCAAAACAAGGCGGGTTTGTTATCGCCCCAAGCTACGGCAGAAAGTATTAATGCCATTGTGGCAGTGTTGGAGGGGCAACGAGCTCAATTACAGACGCAATTGGCATCCCTGCCCAAAACCTTGGACAAAGATCATCCCAATATCTTGATGTTAAAGCAGTCTTTAAAGGCAGTGGATTCCCAGATCAAAGAGGAAAAACTTAAGTTGGCGACCCCTTCAGGCGGAACATTGAATGCTTATGTCGAGGAGTTCTACCGATTGGAAATGAATGTGAAGTTCACTCAGGAGCTTTACAAATCATCTTTGACAGCCCTGGAAAAGGGGCGGATTGATGCAACGCGGATGTTGGAAAAAGTGTCTGTGCTGCAGTCTGCTACCTTGCCTGAATATCCGATGGAGCCGCGCCGTCTGTACAACACTTTGGTCACGCTTTTGTTGGCTTTGATCTTGGCGGGCATTTTGAAACTGCTCAAGAGCATTGTCTTGGATCATGTAGATTGATCGGGGGTGCTTGAATGAGCAAGGTATCTTCGTGTGGTGAGCAAGTGCTGGAGCAGGAGCGTGAGGCACAAATAAAGTTGTTAAGTGATGAAAACCGATTGCTATTCGATCACTTGGAGCTGCTTCAACGCGAGTTGGTGTGCGTGTTAGGCGATGACGGTAACATTTATGCTGCGGTCTCGCATGGGACAGGGGCAAAACCGGCTGTATCGGAGGATGTGCTTGATTATTTGTTTGAAGCTTTAGCTGAAAACATTCGTTGCCAGGCGTTGGTGGAAGTACAAACGCATTTGTTTTTTTTGAAGTCTCAAAGGGCTTTGGAGAATCAGTTGGGAAGAATTCTTATTGATGCTGCAGGCTCAGTAAGTGGCTTTATCTCCGCTCCTGTGTCTTTGTGGCGGGCATGGCGGCAGAACCGGAATACGAGTGCTCCCAAAACGTTGGGAGGCAAGTCGTTTGAGAGAGTTGTACAGGTATACGCTTCAGGTGGGCAAGCAGCAGTTGAGACTTTGTTGAGTCACGTCCCCCTCTCTTTGTCTATACAGGCAAGCGCGTGGACTGCAGTTGCCCGTAGTCAGCTTCAGGTAGATAGCAAGGTTGTTATTAATCTGGCTCGACGAGCCTATGAGTTGGAGCCGCTTCCATTCCGGCAGAAGTGGTTGGCGTTTCGTTTGTATGAGGCCGGGGAGTTACTGGAAGCGGAAGCATTGATAAGCCTGTTGCCTGAGGACATGGTGTTCAGTGAGTCTGAGGAGCAACAAATGCTTAGCCTCAAAAATGCGGCACAACAATATCGTTTTGATCAAGCGCGCCAGATGTACGAGACCACATAAATGGAAGTGGGCTCTGACTGTTGGTTTGGCAACAGAGAGAGCCGCGTCTTGATTTGAACAATTTGTCAGAGTTGGTACAGAGAGTGTATTTGCCAACTCATACGACTTATTTATCTTAGGATTGCAAGGTTTTAAAAATGAAGATTTTGACTGTATTTGGCACACGACCGGAGGCCATCAAAATGGCGCCAGTCGTTAAGGCACTGGCTGCCGACTCAGCGTTTGACGCGCGTGTTTGCGTGACGGGGCAACACCGCCAGATGCTGGATCAGGTGCTGGATATTTTTTCTATCAAACCTGATTTTGATTTGAACCTGATGAAGCCAGGCCAGGATCTCTACGACATTACTAGTAATGTGCTGTTGGGCATGCGTGATGTATACAAGCAATGGCAGCCAGATATGATTCTGGTGCACGGTGATACGACCACTACCATGGCGGCGGCTGTGTCAGCTTACTACGCCAAGGTCAAGGTTGGACACGTAGAGGCTGGCTTGCGTACTCACAATAAGTATTCGCCTTGGCCTGAGGAAATGAATCGTCGCCAGGCAGGCGTACTGGCTGATGTGCACTTTGCGCCCACCGAACAGTCGCAATCTCATTTGTTGCGTGAAGGTGTGGATCCAAAAACGGTGCATATCACTGGCAATACCGTGATTGACGCACTGTTGGATGTGGCAACTCGTGTGCGCCAGGACTCGGAACTGCGCAGCCGCTTTGAGTCGCAATTTTCTTTTATCAATCCAGCCAAGCGATTGGTCCTGGTGACGGGGCATCGTCGCGAGAACTTTGGTTCTGGCTTTGAAAATATCTGCATGGCTTTACGCCAGATTGCCTCTCGAGGTGATGTGCAGGTGGTGTATCCAGTGCACTTGAATCCGAACGTTCAAGAACCAGTACGTCGTATCTTATCGGACGTTTCAGATGTTCATTTGATCGAGCCACTGGATTATTTACCCTTTGTTTACTTGATGGATCGTTGCGATCTTTTGGTAACAGACTCTGGGGGCATTCAGGAAGAAGCACCTTCTTTGGGTAAACCGGTTTTGGTAATGCGGGACACCACCGAGCGCCCTGAGGCCGTAGATGCAGGCACTGTGCGTCTAGTCGGTACAGAAACCCAAGCCATTGTCAGCGCTGCAACACAGTTGCTGGATGACTCGGCTGAGTATGAGCGTATGGCACGAGCACACAATCCGTATGGTGACGGCAAGGCCGCTACCCGTATCGGTGAAATTTTAAAAACTTTGATCTCTTGATTCGGAAGACCAGCATGTTTGAAACTCTATCCATGATCGGCTTGGGCTATATCGGCCTGCCTACCGCAACATTATTTGCCTCTCGCCGCAAAAAGGTTATTGGCGTTGATGTGAACGCTTACGCGGTTGACACGATCAATCAAGGTCGGATTCATATTGTTGAACCTGAGCTGGATATGCTGGTGCAGGCTGCTGTGCATGGTGGTTACTTACGCGCTACGTTGACACCAGAGCCCGCTGATGCATTTCTGATTGCTGTTCCGACCCCTTTCCTGGAAGGCAATAAACCGGACCTGAGTTATATCGCCGACGCAGCCAAAGCGATTGCGCCTGTTTTGGCCAAAGGAAATTTGGTTATTCTGGAATCGACCTCTCCTGTTGGCACTACCGAGCAATTGGCTCAATGGCTGGCCGAGGCCCGTCCCGACCTGCGCTTTCCTCAGCAAGCAGGCGAGGAGGCTGACATTCAGGTGGCCTATTGCCCAGAGCGTGTTTTGCCCGGTCGTGTCGTGCATGAATTGGTTAGCAACGACCGCGTGATTGGTGGCATGACTCAAAAAGCTACCGAGATGTCGATTGAGCTGTACCGGGTTTTTGTGGAAGGTGCCTTGGTGCCAACCAATGCCCGCACTGCTGAAATGTGCAAACTGACAGAGAACAGCTTCCGTGACGTCAACATTGCGTTTGCCAACGAGCTGTCCCTGATTTGCGATCGCTTGAATATTAATGTGTGGGAACTGATCAGCCTGGCTAACCGTCACCCACGCGTTAATATTTTGCAGCCCGGTGCCGGGGTTGGTGGCCATTGCATCGCCGTGGACCCTTGGTTCATCGTGGACAAGACTCCTGAAGAAGCTCGCATTGTTCGCTTGGCTCGTGAGATCAACGATTACAAACCTGAGTGGGTTGTAGAGAAAGTTAAAGCCGCTATTGCTGGTGTGTTGTCGCTGCGTCCTGATGCGTGCATGGCTGACATCAAAGTGGCATGCCTGGGCCTGGCTTTCAAACCCGATATCGATGACTTGCGTGAAAGCCCTGCGGTTGGTGTTGCCAAGAAGATTGCCAGCCTGGGCTGCAAGGTACACGCTGTCGAACCCAATATCAAAGAACTGCCTGCCAAGTTGCAAGGTACTGGTATTGAGTTGTCTGCTCTGGGTAGCGCCATGGCTGATGCCGATGTCGTCTGCGTTCTTGTCAAACATTGTTCATTCATCGAGCAAGTTACTGAAATCCGCAAGCATGCTCAGTGCATCGATGTTGTCGGTCTGTTTGCTGAGTAAATAGCGGGGACGTTGAAAAGGCTGATATGTTGCAATCGAAGGTGAGCAGCGCTGCTCAAGCATTTCGTAATGGTGATTATGCACTCGCTATGGAGATCTATAGCGAGCTGAGTCGCTTGGTGGGCAGAAAGTACTTTGCGGCAAATATGGTTTTGTGTCAGCAGCGCTTGGCCGACCCTGTGGTGCAGGCAGAGTTGCGCGACTTGCCTGCTCAGGATTTACGAGTTGCTGGGGTGATGGATGAATTTACTTTTCATTCTTATGACCCGGAGTGTCAGCTTTTACAACTTCATCCTGAACAGTGCATTGAGCAGCTGGAGAAGTTTCGTCCACATCTGCTTTTTATTGAGTCCGCATGGCATGGATGTGACCAGCTCTGGAAGCTGAAAGTCAGTACTAACGGGCCTGAAATCAATGCTTGTATTGATTGGTGCAAACGCCATGGCGTACCAACGCTGCTTTGGAATAAAGAGGACCCGGTGCATTTTGGCACCTTTATACCTTTGGCCAAACAGGTGGATTACGTATTTACTACGGACATGGATTGCGTTCCCAAATACAAAGCTCATGTTGGACACGACCAGGTGTATTTTTTACCCTTCGCTGCTCAACCCAGAACACATAATCCTGTTGAGGCTTACGATCGAAAAGACGCCTTTAATTTTGCTGGCTCTTATTATTTGCGTTATCCGGAGCGGCAGCGCGATTTTACAAAGTTGATTGAGGCGGTCAAGGGGTTGCGACCCGTTGATATTTATGACCGGAATGCGGATAACGAGCACCCTCATTATCGATTTCCTGATGAATATCGATCCATGATTTTGGGCAAGCTCCCCTTTGCGGAAATAGATCGTGCCTACAAGGGATACCGGTACGGTATCAATATGAACACCATTAAACAGTCGCAGACGATGTTCGCGCGGCGTGTTTATGAATTGCTGGCTTCCAACACGATTGTGGTCTCCAATTTTTCTCGTGGTGCTCGTCTATTGTTTGGGGAGTTGATTGTGTCCTCAGACAATCCATCGCAACTGACGGATCGTTTGCGCGACATTATTGATGACGAGCTTGCGTACCGGAAGCTGCGCCTGCTTGGATTGCGGAAAGTAATGAGTGAGCATACGTATGCTCATCGTTTTGCTTATATTCGTGCCAAGGTCACGGGACAAGCCTTTCAGCTTTATGAGCCTGTGATTGTGCTTCTTGCTCAAGTCCGGAGCGAACAAGATGTTGCACAGGTGAAAGAGGCCTACGCGCGACAAACTTATGCTAATAAAAAACTGTATTTGATTGGTGATTTGGGTCATATGTCTTTGACACATGACCAGGATGTTTTTGTGTATCGTTCGCTGGAAGATGCTGCATTGCAACTTGCGGCTTTGCCACCAGACACCTTGATGGGCGCTTTGCACCCTGATGATTGGTATGGAGATCAGTATTTAACTGATTTGGTATTGGCGAGCACCTACAGTCAATCAGTCGCTTTTGGTAAATCGGTTCGCTATGTCGCCCAAGAGGGACAGGTTTCTTTGTCCACCGGACAGTCCCCCTACCATGCTGTTGATCGCTTATCTGTGCGGGCTGCTTTGGCTCGCTTGTCGGCCTTGCGGGAATTGCCGGATGGATGGGTGGCTTGTTTTGAGCAGGGAGTATTTGTGCTCCCGGATATGTTGGCTCTTGATGAGTTTAACTATATTGAAGCGGGGGCAAACTTATCTGAGAAGGCCCGGGCTCAAGCGGTCGACTTGCCCGTTGCAGATCAGGGTGTTTCATTTCAGACAAAGTTAGCACCGATTGCGGAAGGTTTGCTTGCACAAGAGTTAAACCCTGTCTCCGATGGCGATGAATTACCCCAGTTGACTGGTAGTGAACTCTACGGTTGGTTGCCTTCCAAGGGGGCGGTCCTGCTGTCTGTGCAGGGAGAGCGTTTGCGTCTGACCTCATCCTTGCAGGAGGGGCAATATTCTTACCTGTACGCCAAGGGCACCAGGACTCGAGAGGAGTTGAATTTGGTGTTGAATAGCCAGATTCAATTGCAAGGAAAATACTCGATGGATGTACGCACAGTCTTCGAGTTTCAGGATGAGCATGGTGTAAAGATCTCGCATCAAATGAATCATGCTGGGCAGAAACATTCTTTAGTGATTCCTCCTGAGTGTCAGTATGTGCGTTTTGGTTTGCGTTTTGAGGGGCCGGGTGACGCAACGGTTGATAAGTTGATATTGGGTGGGGCATCGGAACGACCGGCGGTACTGATTAGCAAGTCGCCATATTTGGTTTTAGCCAAGCAGTATCCAGCTTATGACGACCTTTACCGCTATGGGTTTTTGCATAGTCGTGTGCGCTCTTACAAGCGGGCGGGCCAACTCGTTGACATGTACAAGTTTGGACAAGGGGCGGTTGAGTATCGGGAGTTCGAAGGTGTCGACGTCGCGGCCGCAGATGCAGAGTTACTGGATGCAACCCTGGCTTCTGGGCAAATTAGCCATGTTTTGGTTCACATTCTGGATCAGAAAATGTGGAAGGTGCTGGAAAAGTACATAGATCGTGTGAAGGTTACGGTCTGGGCTCATGGTTCGGAAATCCAGGCCTGGTGGAGGCGGGAGTTTGAGTTTGAGTCTATGGCAAACTCCGAAGTGACACGGCAGAAGCGATTGAGTGATCAGCGTCAGGTATTTTGGCGGAGTATTTTTGCGAACCCACCAGCTAACCTACACATGGTGTTTGTATCGTCTTATTTTGCCCAAGAGGTTTTTGAGGATTTGCAGATTGGGTTGTCTGAGGATAAATACAGCGTTATCCATAATCCGATCGATACGCAGATTTTCCGCTATTGCGAGAAAAGTCTTGAGCAAAGAAAGAGGATCCTCTCTATACGTTCCTATGCATCAAGGAAGTATGCAAACGATCTAAGTGTTCAGGCCATTCTGGCACTTTCTGAGAAACCGATTTTCAAACATCTGCAGTTCATGCTGATCGGTGATGGTGCTTTGTTTGAAGAGACGGTAGCACCGGTGGAAAATTTTACGAATGTATGCATTGAGCGCCGGTTTATTACCCATCAAGAAGTGTCAGATATCCAGCAGGAGTATGGCGTCTTTTTGAATCCGACTCGCTGGGATTCACAAGGTGTGTCCAGGGACGAGGCCATGGCCAGTGGCTTGGTTCCTATCAGTAATGCCGTTGCGGCTGTACCTGAGTTTATGGATGAAAACAGTGGATTTCTGGTGGCTGCTGAAGATGCTCAGGGTCTGGCAGATGCGATTGAACGCCTCTATGTTGAGCCAGAGTTATTTGCTCGCTTGTCCGCCAACTCAGCCAAGCGCGCCCGTGAACAAAGTGATGCTGTTTTGATAGCAGAGCGGGAAATGAGTTTGTTTGTGTAGCTGTCTCTATTTTTCTGATTTACGAATTTAATTTTTAATGGTGATGTGATGGGTTGGCGAGAGAATTCTCAGAATTCATATGAAACTTTTGTAGAGAAAATAGAGATTGGTGATCGGCGTATCGATGGTGGCGCTGCTTTTTTCTGCACGCTCAAAGCAAGAGGAGTGCAAAGGGCCAAGCCCCCGGCTTTGATTTCGTTTGAGCTTTTGGATCATACGGGCTCTGTGGTGTCTCGTAGAATTCCAAATTTTAACTATTCAGAGAAATATGGCATTTATCTTTATCTGGGTGGGCGCGGAGAGGACGGAGCCTTATTTTTTGATGGTTTGCAATTGCGGTTCCCTCCAGGGTTCAAACTTGCATCGATCTACTTGCACCGTTGGGGGGCTAAAAAGCTGGCATTGGTTAATCGCCCGCGGCTAGATATTTTTGATATTGAGGTTCAGCCAGCAGTGCCTGAGCCCATCAAGCTGCCAGAGCCTCCTAAACTTGTTGTAGCTGCCCCGGTTCCTGTTCCTGTTGCCGCCCCAGCAGCTCAGGCCCAGCCAGTTTCTGTCTGGGCTAAGAAAATAGATGTCAGCGCTGTCAGGGAGGTTGTTTTATCAACTGATCTAGAACTGTTGCGAGAGTCTAAAGGCGCTCCTTTTGTAGCGGCCATCAGGTTCTGGACTGCGGGTGGTGAAGTGATTCAGGATCCAGGGTCAGATATTGCCTATTCTAAGCAGTTCGGCTCTTATTTTTATTTTGGACCGACACGAACAATAGGCAATGTTCAGGCCAAACGTCGAGTGATAGTTCCACCAAACGCAACCGCACTTTCGGTTGAGCTGTTTCCTTGGGGGCATAGTAATGCTCGTTTCTTGAATGAGCCCAAGTTGGCTGTTGAAGATGCTGTGCGCTTCTTCAAAGGCTCAGAGATTCTTGCAGAGTGTGTCAGTGATGTGCTGGAGGGTGAAGCCTATGATATTGAGTTCGTGGCGGAGTGCGACCAGCCAACGCTGAAGAACTCGATATTGGCTCACCCTAGTTTTTTTGATCAGCAGAACCGTTTTTTGTCCCCAGTTGGGGATGTGCCTGTCTCTAGCAAGGTAGGGGGATATCGCTATTTGCAAGCGACTGAGCTAAAGCAGTCGCCTACGCGTGTGATGCAGACGTCTTTTGTCGCTCCCCCTGGTGCAACACGGCTGGAGTTGAGGGTACTACGTTGGAAGGGTAGTGACGTGTATCGCACAGCGTCGGTGCAGGCTACAAAAATACGAGAACTGGTCAAGGTCGGCGGCTTACAGGGACTTATTGATTTGCCTTCGGGCTCAGGTGATGTCGAACTTGTTGGCCATTTGAAGGCAGTTGGCAAATTGCGCTCTAAAGTGGGGCGTTTGGAAATCAGGTTTTTGGACCGAAACAGCAAGCTGCTTGTTCCAGTGGTTCCTGGCCTGGAAACCGCAAACGACATGGTGGCATATACCCCTGTTGTATGTCGCCAGCTTGATGGTTACATACCGATCAACCTGTTTCTTAAAGTACCGGATTCCGCTGTCAAGATTCAATGGCGTTCTTGGCCGGAGGAAAAGTTGGCGCTGCTGGCTCCGGAAGGGCTCAAGACCAGGCGTATCCCAAAAAATTTTAGTGATTTCCTCAGGGAAGAGAATATCGCTGAGCGCGCGCTTGATTACATTAATTGGCAGGACTATCGAACTATTACGTCGGGAGTGCATGCCAATGGCTTCTACTCCAGCTTGATCAAAAAGAATTTGAACATTGTGGGTGAAGCAGCACTTGGCGTTGATAGCCAGAAATGGATGCGGGTGTCAGGAAAGTTATCACTGCAAGACTTTGCTGGTGACCTGTCACGCCTGATGATCTACCCCATGTACTTTAATCACGATCATGAGTTGATCCAGCAGGGTACTAATACTGGTTGCACGTTGTTAGTTGATCTGGGTTGGGTGCGTTATGCCAGTTCAAACAAGGCTCAGTCGGGTGAGCATGTCTTGAGTGAGTGTTTCTTTGTGCCCCCCGGTGCTGTGAACGCCGTTTTCTATTTGGTTTCCAAGGCCACTGCCGATCAGGTGTCAATCACAGGGTTGAATGTCTCCGGGATCGAACCTGATGAGGTGCTAGTCGGGCAGGATGTATCTTTAATGGATCCAGATCAGGTACGCCAAGGCATGGAACTGGCAGCCTTGACCCGCGACTTACAGTCACGTTGGTTGTTATCAGAGGCTTGGGCGGCGCATCAGAAGAAAGATGCCAAGGCGGCTTTACGGGCTAGTTACCTTGCCAGTGAGTTGAAAGAGCTGGATTTGAATTGGTTGCCGTCTTTGCCTCTGCAGGCGAGATATGAGTCAGATTCTCTGTCGGTCATGCATTTGTTCAAGGTGGTTTATCCAGACGAAAGCTCAGGGGGGGCGGTACGTTCAACAGCTATTGTTGAGGCGCAGGCGCGGCAGGGATTGAAGCCGATTGTATGCATGCCTCTCAACTCTCCGAGGCCAGAGAATGAACTGCCAGCGCAGGATGGCTTGGATATTGTCGAGCGTAACGGTGTGCAGATTTGTTATCCGCATTTTCCAGGGTTAAATCGCAAGCAAATTAAAGTAACTGACCTGTTGAGCCTGGAAACTCAAATATGGAATCAGGCAGCCGCACCCCATCAGGTTAGTTTGATTCATGCTGCCTCAGGTTTTCGTGGCTATGAGAATGCGGTAAAAGGCCTGGCTTTGGCGCGGGCTAATGATTTGCCTTTTGTTTATGAAGTGCGGTCTTTCCATGAACATACTTGGCGCCCGCTGCTGAGTGACCACATGGGAGACAGGCTAACGCAGCAACGAACCCTTCAAGAAGACCGTTGCATGGCTGCGGCCGATGTGGTGGTGACGATTTCCAAAGCCATGATGGTTAATTTGATGGGAAGAGGAGTGCCGAGGGAGCGATTGTTCTTTGTGCCTAATGCGATTGACAAGGCCTTTGAGACGATGTCAGAGCCACAGGAAGTGGCTCAGTTGCGCCATAAGATCGGAGTGCTTAATAAGAAGACAATTGGATATATCTCCAATTTCTCGCAACGTGAAGGCCATAGAGTTTTGTTGGATGCTTTTACAAAACTCCGTAATCAGGGGCTCGATATTCATCTGGTGATTGCCGGTGATGGGCCCGAGTGGAGTCGTATTGCCCAGATGGTGTCAGAGCGACGTCTGGAGCAATATGTTGTGATGCCGGGCAATGTAGACCATTCGGAAATTCGAAATTGGTATCACACAATTGATTTGTTTGTTGTGCCACGTATTGAGGATTTTGCCTCGGATTATGTAACACCACTAAAGCCTTTTGAAGCGATGTCACAGGGTATCCCCGTAATCATGTCTAATCGCCCTGTTACGGCTGAAATAGCAGGAGATCAAGAGGAGCGTGCACGTGTTTTCCCTGCAGGTGATGTGGATGCCTTAGCAGTGCTGATTGCGTCTGAATTGTCGAATCCACAACAAATGAAGTTACGTGCTGATGTTGCTCGCAACTGGGTAATGAGTGAACGAGTTTGGTCAAGTGTAGTGGCGCGGTATGGGGATGTTTATGAGACAGCCCGTCGCTTTCATCGGGATGGCAAGCAAGGGGGTGCCAAGTAATGACAATGCCTATACCACTGATTTCGCAGGATGATGCCCCCCGTGTGTTGGCTGCAGCCTACGGCAAGTACCTTGGGGCTGTTTCAGCGACACAAGCCAATACGCCTTGCCTGTTGCTTGTTATGCCTCCGACCTGGAACAACCGCTACCAAGCGTTGTTGTATGAGCAGGCAGGTTTGCGGCAATACATTCCTGTAGGGATTGGGGACCCGGGGATTTTGAAGCATATTTCTTGGCCGGGCCCTATGGTTTTACATGCTCACTGGTTTAGTGGCTATTTCAACAATAGTCGCGATGAGGTGGAAGCAAGTACTCGCCTGGATGCTTTATGTGAAGATATTTTGAGTTTTCGGGCTCGTACCGGCGCGAAGCTGCTGTGGACGGCTCATAACATTTTTCCGCATGAAAACCGGTTTCCTGCCGTATTTCTGCGTTTGCGCCAATGGGTCTTTGAAAATTTCAACGCCGTTCATGTCATGCAGCAGGAGCATGTGTCCGTTCTTGAGAGTGTGTTTTCCAGGAAGGCGCCTGCGACCTTTGTAGCACCTCACATGTTGTACTCCGGCAGTTACCCTGATGGAGTCAGTGTGGAGGTGGCTCGCCATTATTACGACATCCGGCCAGAGGAGTTTGTATTTGGTTATTTTGGCTCGATTCAACCCTACAAGAACCTTGAGAAATTTCTGTCGGTTTTTGACCAGTTGCAGCAGCAAACACAGCAGCCAGTAACTGCAATTGTGGGTGGTGTCCCTAGTGATGCAGAAACAGTATTGGCATTGAAGCAGCGTTGGGGGATGAATCCTAAGGTACGCTTGCTGATGCGTAATATTCCCGACCATGAGATTCAGTACATCCACCGAGCTTCTAATGTGATGGTCTTGCCATATGGTGAAACCCTGAACTCCGGTGCTGCGTACATGGCAGCGGGCTTCAGGCACCCTGTTATCATGCCGGACGGCATGGCCTCCCGCTCTTTGGAGGGATTGGGTGTAGTGCGTTTTGACAGTGCAGATCCTGATGGTTTGTTGACTGTAATGCTGGAGGTTATGGAAGGCCGAAGAGGGCATTACGATGAGGATGCTTTGGCGCAGGTGCGGGCTGATGCCGTGTCAAGCCGATTTTTTGATGCTTTGGATGCCGTGATTGCCAGATAAGGTTGAGGCATATAGTCGAGCTTTATCGTGATGTGAGTTGGCGGGTCTCGTTTTTGATCAACTAACCGTCATGAGAGTTGCAGATTTTCGTTTCTACACCCTTGCTTTGGTTATGGGTTGAAGATGTCACTATGGTGTTTCTGCTTGATTCAAGTAGCTTGCTTGGCAACCGGGGGCATTAAAAATATTGAAATTCATGAATATGTATTCATGGTTTTTGAGTGAGGGTTACATGAGTAAAAAAATCACAATTGGCCTGGTCGGTTTTTTTGGCTGGGGAAATTTTGGCGATGAGTTGTTTGTTCGTGTCTTTGAGGAGTGGTTAGGTAAGGATTATGAGTTGAAGGTCATGAATGATCTCACTAAAAAACCTTATTTCTCGAAACCCTTGGAGGAACTGGTGGATGAAGTCGATGCTATTGTGATTGGCGGCGGAGACTTGATTATCCCGTGGGCAATGTCCGACTTGTATTGGCGTGAAGAATATTTGAAAAAGCCAGTTTTTATTGTTGGGGTAGGTGTGCCTACTTGGAGTGAAAGTAATCCAAATATTATTGCGAGATATAAAAAATTCCTAACTCATGAAAATGTTAAGCATGTAAATGTTAGGGATATGGAAAGTGCTCAATGGATTAAAGAGAATATTTCACAAGATGTAGATGTTGAACATACAGCAGATATTGTATTTGCTATGAAAATGCCCAAGAAAATAGCAACTGATAAAAAATATTTTGGGATTATTACTAGAGATAGAAAAGGAAACCCAGATAACCTGGAGCAAGTGCATAAGTTGGCAGAAAGGGCGGTGTCTCAAGGGTTTGTGATTAAACATATTATTCTTGGTACAGGGGACGTTGGTGAAAGAGATTTTGCTCGCGCGGAAGACCTTAAGGTGGAAGGAAAGGAGATCGTTTATACCGAATCTCTAGATGTTTTATGTCAAGAGATTTCAACTTGCAAAATAATTGCAAGCATGAAATTTCATGGTACTGTGGTGGCCCTTAATTACGGTATTCCTAGTATTGTATTGTCTGCTACTGACAAAAGCAGAAATCTTATGCGCATGATTGAACGGCAGGAACTCTTGTCGTCTCTGAATGATGAGAGCTTGGCGGATCGTGTTACACCGTTTGTCCCTGTTATTCCATGGACCAGTGTGCGCATGTTGAGGCAGAGAGCAGAAAATACAATGAAAAATCTGTCTAGTGTGATAGCTAAGTTTGCTTGATACCTGAGACGAATTGTTTTGTGGTCTGAAATGAAAGTAACCATTCATCCCGTTATTCTTTCTGGTGGCAGCGGCTCGCGTTTGTGGCCCTTATCACGAGCTAAATATCCTAAACAGTTGTTGTCTCTGATTGAGCAGAAGACAATGCTGCAAGCGACTATAGAGAGAGCCATGAACTTGGCTGATGCGCAAACCCTGGTCAGCGAGCCAGTGCTCGTTTGCAATCAGGAACATCGGTTCATTGTCCGTGAACAAGTGCTTGCGTTGAACCAGTCTCCGGCTGCTTTGTATCTGGAACCTAGCGGACGTAATACAGCTCCCGCTATTGCCTTGGCAGCTTTGCACTTAGCTAGAACTCAGAGCCCTGACGCTTTAATGCTGGTGTTGGCGGCTGATCACAGTATTGAAAATAGTGACGCCTTTGCGGGTGCTGTTCACGAAGCAGCCAGACTTGCGCAAGCTGGTTATCTGGTTACTTTTGGGATTCCTGCCAGCTCCCCAGAAACGGGCTACGGCTACATCAAGGCAGGAGAGTCGCTGTCAGACGGGAGTGGTGTTTCGCATACCGTAGCGCAGTTTGTGGAAAAGCCCGATGTAGCAACGGCCAAGCAGTATTTGGACAGGGGTGACTATTCCTGGAATAGCGGCATGTTTCTGTTTACGGCCGGTCGCTTTCTTGAGGAACTGCAAGAGCATCGTCCTGATATATATGGGGCCGTTGTACAGGCTTGGGATAACCGTTCTGAAGACCTGGACTTTATTCGTCCATCCACTGAAGATTTTCTGGCTTGCCCCTCTGAAAGTATTGACTATGCTGTCATGCAGAAGACTACACGTGCTGCAGTTGTGGCTGTCGATATGGGTTGGAGTGATGTGGGGTCTTGGGATTCTCTTTGGAACATCAGTACTAAAGATGCCGATGGCAACGCAGTGAAGGGCGATGTTTTTGTGAGCGATACGCGCAATAGTTACTTGCGTTCAGAGAGTCGGCAGGTCTCAGTTATCGGTCTGGATGATGTGATCGTTGTGGAGACGCCTGACGCTGTGCTGGTCATGCATAAGGACAAGGCGCAGGACGTTAAAAAGGCTGTTGAGCATTTCGCTCGCAACGACCGCAAGGAGCACATGGAACACCTGCGTGTTTATCGTCCTTGGGGATGGTATGAAGGCATCGATGCAGGCGAGCGATTTCAGGTCAAACGAATTATGGTGAAACCAGGGGAAAAGCTGTCTCTACAGATGCATCACCATAGGGCAGAACATTGGATTGTTGTCAGTGGCACCGCCAAAGTAACATTGGATGATAAAGAGATCTTGCTTGGAGAGAATCAATCCACATACATCTCTCTGGGGCAGACGCATCGTTTAGAGAACCCAGGGAAAATACCGTTACATCTTATCGAAGTGCAGTCAGGATCCTACTTGGGTGAAGATGATATTGTGCGCTTCCAAGATACATATGGAAGAAGTAGTTCTTAAGTTTGGCAGATTTGAGGGCCGACTCTGCTGGTCAGCCTGCAAGCTCGTAGAGAGCAGGTTGATATAGACAGGGGAGTTTGATTTGGCCAAGCGCTATGCGCTATTAACAGTAGATACTGAGGCTTTGCCTAGGCGTGCTATGGACAATCATGTCCAACGCCTAGTCTGGGGCGAGCACCCCACCGGCACTGCTGGAATCCGCGAAATGAGCTCTATTGGTGACGAGTTTGGTGCCAAGCATGTGTTCTTTGTGGACTTATGTGCAACGATTGCGCAGCAGCCTCAGATGTTGGAAGCGGTTCGCTGGTTGGATCAGCAAGGTCAGGATGTGCAACTACATGCCCATCCTGAAACTTTGCCCAAATCTTTCTGGGCCAAACACCGTTTATCTCCCAGCCCCGGCTTGATGAACCAATACAAAGACCAAAACCGTGCCGAATTCGTCTTTCGACACTTTGGCAAGCTGATCTCCGACGTCACAGGCAAACCTATCCTTGCTCATCGTGCAGGCTCTTTCCGCTGGAATGCCATCACAATCCGTGCTTTGCAGGCTGTCGGTATTCCCCTGTCGTTCAACCAGTCCATGCGGGCTGCCTTGTTGAAACGCTGTCCAACAGGTCAGCCTGATTGCTTGCCTTATGCCTGGTCGAACGGAACGATTGAAGTCCCGGTAACAGAGCGGTTTACGCCCGGTGTACCCCATGCCAAACCAGATCGCTGGTCCAGCCTGACGTACCCGGAGTCTTCTTATTTTCAATTTGGTTCGCGGCCTACGACTTTCTGGAGGGATCCGTTGTGGTCCTTGCCCAAGGTTTCGGTGGTGTTGATGCATTCCTGGTCCTTGCTGGATCTGGATGAAAACGGTCACTTCCAGTACACCAACGACCAACTGCTGGAGGGCTACCGCCTTTTCATGCAACGAGTTGTTAAGGACTACGACGTGATCACCACAGCGGATTTTTTAGATCTGCAGGCGCGGGGTAAAATCCGTCTTTCGCGAACAGTTAACTTAGAGCAGGTGAAAACACAGTTATGAGGGATCGCTACGCAATGATTACGGTCGACACAGAGGCGCTACCTAAGCGCGCATCTGACGACCATGTTAATCGTCTGATCTGGGGGCGATTTCCAAAAGGAACGGCCGGGGTGGCCGAGATGTGCAAGATCGGTGACGAGTTCGGTGTGAAGCACGTGTTTTTTACAGACTTGTGCGGGGCTTATTCTCGGCTAGATGAACTTAAAGAGGTTGTTCGCTGGCTCGATGAGCAGGGCCAGGATGTGCAGTTGCATACTCACCCGGAGTATTTGCCCGACAGCTTCTGGAAGGAACATGGGCTGTCCAACCGACCGCAGTACATGAACCAGTACACTGAGCAGGCTAGGGCCGAGTTTGTGTTCCAGCACTTTGCGGATTTGATGTCCGGGGTAACGGGTAAGCCAGTTTTGGCGCATCGTGCAGGGTCGTTCCGCTGGAACGCGGATACCATTCGTGCCTTGAAGGCTGTGGGTATTCCTTTGTCCTTCAATAACTCGGTATGCGCTGTTCACAATGGTCAGTGTATTTACAGTGAGCCCACCAACAATCCTTTTATTTGGTCCAATGGCGTGATTGAAGTGCCTATGACCGAGAAACGGATTTTAGGTAAGGTAGGCAAGCCCGAGTGGTGGGCTCGCCTTACTTACCCAGAGTCCAGCTATTTCCGCTTCCGCCCTTGGTGGGGACAGCTGTTGTTGAATGCGCTGAGCGGCAATCCATCGTTTGCTGTCTTTCTGCTGCACTCCTGGTCTTTGTTGTTCTGGGACGAGAACGGTTTGGGTGAGTATCGGGACGATAGTCGTATGGAAGGCTATCGCAAGCTGCTCTCGCGACTGACTAAAGACTATGACGTGATTACGTCAGCGGAGTTTCTGGATTTGAAGGCCAGAGGCAAGATTGTTGTGCCTGATACGGTGGATCTGTCGCTGGCAGAGCTGCAAGCGGAATCGAAAAATAATACCCAGAAAAAGGCCTAGGGAAAATGTTCTTTAAGTTATGGCGTGGGCTGTTGCGGGAGCCTTGGATGGCTTTGAGCCGACGAGTGACCTTGTTCATCATGCGTCGGCAAACCCGACGTGGTCAGCATCGAGATACACCTTACGAGCCTGTGCCAGGACGTTTGCTGTATGTGCCCGCCAGTTCCTTGCCTTATCACATCAGTGGCTATACCACTCGCACTCATGAAATCATCCGCGCCATGCAGGCGACAGGCGGGGATATTTGCGTGCTGACGCGCCCTGGTTATCCGTGGGACCGTAAAGACAGGTTAGTAGAGGCTGAACAAGAGGAGACTCTTGTAGATGGGGTGAAGTATGCCCACGCGCGCACTCCTTCTAATAAACGACCTGTTATGCAGTTTGCCAAAGAAGCCGCCGTCTCCATCGCCCAAGAGGCCATCAAGCAGCGCGTATCGGTCATTCATGCCGCCTCTAACCACGTCAACGCTTTACCTGCGTTGATCGCCGCTCGCCAGTTGGGTATTCCGTTCCAATACGAAATGCGCGGTTTATGGGAACTGAGCCGTGCTTCCCGTATGCCGGAGTTTCGTGACTCTCAGGGTTTTAAACAAGGTCTGGAGTTGGAAGGTTTGGTGGCCAGCCAAGCGGATCGTCTGTTCGTTATCTCCGAGCAGCTGGGCCGCTATGCCTGCGAGCACTGGGATGTAGACTCAGCCCGCATGGGCCTGATGCCCAACTGTATTGACCCGTCGCGCTTTACGCCAGGTGACGTGCAGGATGTGCAGCCTAACACTATTGTGTATGCCGGCTCTTTGATTGTGTACGAAGGACTGGATGTCCTGATCGATGCTGTGGCGGACTTGATAGGCCGTGGCAAGGATGTGACCCTGACCATTATTGGTGATGGGGAGGCGCGCGCACAGTTGCAAGCCCAGGTGCAAAGCTTGAGTATGGAAAAGCATGTGCTGTTTGCGGGGCGTGTGTCGCCTGAGCAAGCCCGTGCTTTGCAGGCCAAAGCCGCCTTGGTCTGTATTCCACGCCGTCCGTTTGAAGTGTGCCGTATCGTGCCTCCCATTAAGTTGGTCGAGGCGATGGCAATGGGCAAGCCGGTGTTGGTACCGGATTTGCCGGTGTTTCAGGATGAGGTCGGTGCCTGTCGTTCCGTACGCTTTTTCAAGGCGGGTGATGTTCAAGATCTGGCCCGCGTTCTGGATGAAACCTTTCAGGCTGGCCCTGAAGTCTTGGCGCAGGATGGCGCTTTGGCGCGAGAGGAAGCGACTCAACGTCGTAGCTGGGCTGACTTTGTCGTACATGCTTTACCTGTCGAGGCTAACTCATGATCGGCCGTGCAATCCGGGCGTTGGGCGCGCGTGTCTACACCCACCCTACGGTTAGCGAGGACGGGCGGCCCACAGGGTCGTTTGGGCAGCTAAAGGTGGCCCTGGTCTCGGATTACTTCACGGCGGACTGCCTGTCGGCAGAGTGCCAAATTCGCATTCTGAACCCTCGTAATTATGAAGAAGTGATCTCCACCTGGAAACCAGATTTGGTTTTTGTGGAGTCGGTGTTTCATGGCTTGGGTGGAGTGTGGCGTTACGAGCTGGCTAAGCAGTCGCGTTTGATTCGCCTGCGTACACCACGCACGATTTACAAGCTGGTGCAGTTTGCTAAAGATCAGGGCGTGCCCACGGTGTTCTGGAATAAGGACGACGGGGCGTACTTCGAACACTTTATTGATGTGGCCAAGGCTTTTGATTATGTGTTTACTACGGACAGCGATTGCCTGCCGCGTTATCGCGCTCAGGTGGGTCCAGATGTGCCGGTACATACCTTAAGCATGCCGTATCAACCCGCGTTTCATAGCTTCACGGGTTTTGATTTTACGCGCAAGGAAGGGTGTTTTACCGGCAGCTATTATCGACGTATTTTGAGTGAACGCCGTCGCTTTCTGGACATGATCTTCGGGGCCTGTGAGGACTCGCAGATGCAGCTAAATGCCTACGACAGAAATCATGACCGGCTGTCCCGGCACATTGAGTTTCGTTTTCCGCGTTCCACCCATGTGAAGGTTCACGGCCAAGTGCCGCATCGTGAAACAGGGCGTATCTACAAAGAACATGTGATGAGCCTGAACGTGAACTCGGTCACGGACTCGGAAACGATGTGTTCGCGCCGTTTGCTGGAGATTCTGGCCAGCGGGGGCATTGCAGTGACCAACCCAGGTCGCGCAGTGGACCGTTATTTCAGTGATTACTGCCATGTGGTGCACTCCCGTGAGCAGGCCATTGAATTGTTTGCTCGTTTATATCAACAAGGCCCGACAGCGCAGGACTGTGAGCGTGCGGCTGCGGGGGCGGCGTATGTGCGCCAATTTCATACCTGGGAGCATCGCCTCCAGGAGTTGGCTGACGTGGTCGGCTTCTAGGGTGCGCTTGTTTCCATGATTGTGAGCATTTTTGCGTACCTGATTCAGGCGCTATTCGTTTTAGTAGTAGGGGCCTTTGCCTTGTATGTGGTTCTGGAGCTGCGGGTGTTGCTGATCTCGCGGCGGGTGGAACGTCGCAAGTTAAGTGAGCTGGTGCAGTCGACAGTGGCTTTGCAACAGGACTGGTATCCCAAGGTCAGCGTGTTATTGCCGATCTATAACGAAGCGGCAGTCGTGGAGCGCTTGATCGATGCGGCTTGCCGATTGGATTACCCCGTGTCGGCCTTGGAAATTCTGGTGCTGGATGACTCCACGGATAAGACCGCGTTGCTGGCTCAGCATAAGGTGAATCAGTTGGCAAAGCAGGGTGTGCCGATCCGCCGTATTCAGCGAACCGATCGCTCGGGTTACAAGGCGGGGAATCTGGTGCATGGCATTCAGCATTCTCAAGGCGATTTCTTCGCGATTTTTGATGCGGACTTTTTGCCGCCAGCGGATTTTCTGCAAAAGACCATTCCGCCCTTCAAAGATCAGAAGCTGGGTTTTCTGCAGACCGGCATCGGTTACGAGAACCGAGATCATTCCTTTCTGACCCGCTTTCAGGCGATGGAGATGGGCCATCAGCAGTACGTGACGGTGGGCTTGAGCGAAGATGGCGATATGGCCTCTTTAAGCGGTAGCTCCTGTGTCTGGCGGCGCGCTTGCGTAGAGGCATTGGGTGGTTGGAATGCTTCTACCATTACCGAGGACGTAGACCTGGGCTATCGGGCGCAGTTTGGGGAATGGAAATACGCTTATTTGCGTGATGTGGTGTCCATGTCCACCTTACCCGAGAACATTAGCGCCTTCCGTGTGCAGCGAGAGCGCTGGGGGCGGGGGCTCATCCACAGTGCCTTTAAGCACTTGGGGCAGATGTGGCATCAGGACATGCCTTTGATGAAACGCATGCATGCGTTTTCCATGATGTTTTCATCAGTCATGCTGGCATCTATTTATGCCTTAATCTTGTTGAGCCTACCGCTGAACTATTTGCTGGATTTTGATCATGTGGTTTTGCAGTGGGGCGCGCCGCTCTTCTTTTTACTGGTAGCCGTCTGGGCCTTGAATAATGCCTTTGGGGCTCGCAAGGGGGCGCGTTTTGATGACAGGCCCGGCGTACTGGGAACCTTGTGGCATACCTATTTGTATGTCGCCATGTTCCCGCCCATGGCTTGGTATTATTTTGTTGGTGGTGTGCGAGCTGCGTTCAAAGTCTATGGGGAATTTAACCGCACCCCAAAAGGTGAGGGTGAGAAGGCTGCTAGGCAGCCCCGGATCAATCTGTATTTGCTGATCGGTGAAGTGTTCACCTTCCTGTATTCGGCATTGGCCCTGTATGTAGCCATACTCATGGGCAATTACTTGTTGATTCCTTTGAATGCGACGGTTTGCGTAGGCTTTGGCATGGTTTTGTACTGGTCCTTTCAAGAAAGGAGCGCGCGTGAGCGTAGCTGAGCCAGTTGGAGGAAGGAGCCCATACTCTATTTTATTCATCATATTCTAAAAAATTATTAACTTTTTTAGATTTTATAAATATACAGTAGAGGTTGGGGTTGAATTAAAACTTTATAATTAGTTTTGGAATCTTAGTCAATGAAGGATTTGTTTCCTCCTGAAAATAAGAAAGATATTGAATTCTTAAAGCAATTTATTAAGAATAAGAAAATTATAACTAAAAATTTTGGCGATATTTTTTTTGTTGAGCAGATTTGGGACTCTGGCCCTCTGGATAACAGGTCATGGTTATGGACGCTCCATTCTTTTGTGGTGTTTGACTCTTTAATTGCTGTTGGTGATATAAGTCTTCTGAAACAACTGATCGCTAGTTGGTCCGAACGATTTGAGGATGTCGCTGTTGAGGAGGATTTTCCGTGGCATGATCATGCAACTGCCTTGCGCTTAGATAGAATTTCCCGTATTGCAATTCAGTTTTCGGAGTCTAGCTTCTATGAGTTGGCACGAAAACACGGAAATTTATTGTTAAGGGATGATTTTTATGAAAAAAATACTAATCATGGGTTTGATCAATCTCTTTCTCTGATACTGGCTTCATTGGCTTTTCCTGCAATTCCAGAGTCTTCCCAGTGGCAAGTGGTTGGTCTGGAAAGATTAAAGTCTGAGATGGATTTTGCATTTACTTCTGAAGGGGTTCATGTAGAAAATAGCCCTGCCTATCATATGGGAATGATAGGAAATATGTTACGGGCCCGTCGTTTGTTAAGGCATATAAATATCAACTATGAGGGTGTCGACTCGTTATTTGATAAGGCGCTGATTTTTCTTGCTTGGATTACTCGCCCTGATCGTTTTTTGACTTATTTGGGTGATAGTGTCAGTTATCGTCCTAACGTGGCCAAAGAATTATTAGATTTTCCTGGAGCTTCGATGGTCGAGTGGGTTTCCAGCGCTGGTAACGATGGAGTTAAGCCAGAGGGGGAATGTGCTTTATTCGAGAAATCTGGTTATTTTGTTTATAGATCCTCTTGGGATAATTGGCCTGGGCATACCTATATTGTTTTTAAATCCGGATTCTTAAGTGGTTATCATCGCCAAGATGATGATCTTAATATTCTCTTGCATGCTTATGGCGAAGATTGGTTGATCGACTCTGGAATGTACAACCATAATCAGAAAGATCCGATTAGGCAGTATATGCGATCTGTTAAAGCGCATAATGTACCGTATTTCCCTGATATAAAAATTGATAGAAAAAACTTGGGAATTGGGTTTTCTGGTCTTAAGGCAATTGAGGTCGATGGTTGGAAACACTCGGTTGAGGGGTTTACCTCTATGTACTCCTCCGGTCAGGTTTTTCGTAAGGTTTTGATAAAAGATAAAAATAGTTTTAGGGTTTTTGATTCTTTTTCTGATTTTGATGGTAAGAAAAAATATTTTATGTTTCATTTTCCTTTGGATAAGTCTATTGGTTTTGAAAATGGAGTTGTAAGTATTTTTTCAAAAACAAAAAAACTTTTAATTACATCTAATTCTAATGATTTGGGGTTTGCTTTGTATAAAGGTTTTGGTCAGGTTTTCCCTAGCGTGGTGAGTAATAAAATTAATCATAAAGAGGACTCGCAGGTTGTTGTTTTTGGTCCTTTTTTGGGTGATAGTATTTTCTTTGATTTTTGTTTTTTTGATCGTTAGTAGTTGATTTATGCTGACTGTGACTGAACTTGTTCACATGGCTTTGTATTGGCCCCATCGAAAAAGGAGCGCGCGTGGGCGTAGCTGAACCAGCAGGGCAGGAACGGATTCTGATTACCGGCGCCACTAGTGCCATTGGTGGCGAGCTGGCGCTTTACTACGCCAAGCCCGGTATAGAGTTGACTTTGCATGGTCGCAATGCCGCGATTCTGGAGCCTTTGGCCGAGCGCTGCAGGCAGGCGGGTGCGCAGGTACAGACCCATCAGCTGGATTTGCGTGATCTGGATGCCTTGCATGATTGGCTGTCGCGCTGTGCCGCGTTTGATCTTGTCATCGTGAATGCTGGCATGAATATCCATGTAGGTCCCAACGGCGAGCCGGAGGCCTGGGCAGATACCGAGCTGCTGCTGGATATCAATGTGAAGGCCTCGCTGCGTGTCGTGCAATCTGTGCTGCCTGCCATGCGAGTGAGAGGGCGCGGTCAGATCGCTCTGATGAGTTCCTTGGCCGCTTACTTTGGTTTGCCCACCACACCGTCCTATAGCGCCAGCAAGGCGGCTGTCAAAGCTTATGGTGAAGGCTTGCGCGGCTGGTTGGCCCCTGAGGGGATCAAGGTCAATGTGGTGATGCCAGGCTACGTTAGCTCGCCTATGTGCGATGCCATGCCGGGCCCCAAACCGTTCCTGTGGACTCCGCAAAGAGCAGCCAAGCGTATTGCCCGTGCTCTCAAAGCCAATAAAGCGCGTATCAGCTTTCCTTTTCCTTTGAACCTTGGTTGCTGGTTTTTGGCTGTACTGCCCGCCCGGTTGTCCGTCTTTATTTTGAGCAAGATCGGTTATGACGCTTGAGCCCGGATTCTGGAGTGCAATCCTGGCGGCCTTGTTGGGACTGGCCCTGACAGTCGGGCTGGAGCGTTTTTTGCAAACGGCAGCTAGCTTGCGTCGTCCTGCGGCGGCCTGGGCTTTGCATGTCGGTCTGTATGGCTTGGCGTATGTCGTGCTGGTTTTCGTGCTGGGGCGGCCTATTTTTGCCACTGCCTTGCTGTGCGCGTTTTTCCTGCTGCTGGTCGTGGTTAGCAATGCCAAGTTCAAGGCTTTGCGTGAAGCCTTTGTGTTCCAGGACTACGAATATTTTACGGATGCGATTCGTCACCCTCGCCTCTACATTCCTTTTCTGGGGTGGGGGAAATTCTTTCTGGCGGCAGCGGGTTTTATTGCCGCTCTGACGATTGGTTTATGGCTGGAAGCCGTGCCCGCCTTGCGGGCGGCCTGGACAGCGCAATGGGGAGCCATGGCTCTGCTCGCTGTGCTGAGTCTGGGCTTGCTGCTTTGGGGTAATAGTGCGCGTTTGATGGTGCAGATTGCACCGGAGCAGGATGTGCAGGCTCTGGGGCTGTTAGCCAGCTTCTGGCGTTATTGGCAGCAAGGGCGGGAGCGCCCAAGCTTGTCTTCCCCTTTTGCAGATGTTGCCTCAACGTTCACGTCTTTTTTGTCCGGCGCGGATTCCTTGGCTGATCTACCTCATCTGATTTCCGTACAAAGCGAGTCTTTCTTTGATGCTCGGCGAATTTCTGATGAGATTCGGCCAGAGATTCTGGCGGAGTTTGACCGCTTCAAATCCGAAGCGGTGGCCAGCGGATATTTGCAGGTTCCCGCCTGGGGCGCCAACACGGTGCGCTCGGAGTTTTCGTTCTTAAGTGGTATTGAAAACAGCGCTCTGGGTGTGCACCGCTTCAACCCTTATCGCGCAGTATGCGCGGGATGGTCAGTGGCGACTGTGGCTTCTTGGTTGAAGCAGCAGGGCTACCGGACGATTTGCATTCACCCTTATCCCGCCAGCTTTTACCAGCGCAATCGCGTATTTCCGCTGTTTGGTTTTGACGAGTTTCTGGACATCAAGGCCTTTGCCGATGTGGAGCGTACCGGCCCTTATATTGGCGATCTGTCTGTGGCGGATAAAGTCGCCAGTGTGCTGGAGCAGGCTACGGGTCCGGTATTCATTCACGTGATTACGATGGAGAATCACGGACCTTTGCATCTTGAAAAGATTGCGGCCGGTGATATCGAGGCCTTGTACCATCAGCCACCTCCGCAAGGTTGCGAGGATTTGACGATTTATTTGCGCCATATCCGCAATGCTGATGCAATGCTGACCCGCTTGCGCGGGGCCTTGAGTGCATCGGATCGGCCCGCCAGCCTATGCTGGTATGGCGACCACGTTCCCATCATGCCCTCGGTCTATGCAGCTCTGGGGACGCCGTGTGGGGATGTGGATTACTTTATCTGGAATTCCACGACCCACCATATCAATTCATCGCATCAAGGCATTGCAATTCATGATTTAGCATGGTTGTGGATGCAGTCTAATAATATTGGATCTGCATCATCCCCTATATTGAAATAATTCTAGGGGTGAGGCGCACTGTGGTGATATTCCCGCAAACTTATTACGTAGCTGCGATCTAGAGTTTCAGGTGCTTACCATTTCTGGTGGTCGAAGGTATCCTAGCGCCTTGGCATAAGGACCCGTTCCATTGGGAAGGATAGTTTGTATGGTTGAAATTGTTGAGCATCCAAAAGTGATATTGACTTTTGAGGGACAAGAGTGGGTGGCAAAAGTTGAGGTTCCTGTCGACTCTCCGGAGGTTGTTACTTATGCCTTTTATTTACTCAGAAATAAAACCAGAGTTGCTCATAGTCGGTATGGGAAGGGTTTAGAGGTAAAGTTTCCGAATGATGGGCTTGCAGGGCACTATCAGGCAAGAGTGTTTATTAAAGAGCCCGCGACTGACGATCAGCCTGCTCTAGTTAAGACTCATGATTCTGAGCGTGTAGTTCAGCTTGGCTCTCCTTATGATCTTCGACGGTGGAGCAATCGACCTGTCTTTGAACGTAGTTTTGAGTCTCCTTGGTCAGGCCACGATGTTGCTGATGGCTTATATCACTTCATGGATGAGGGCTGTTATGTAGATTTTCTTCTTGGCGGTATGGAGAATCTCGAAGCAGGTTCGGCGGTGCTAGTTTGCTTTAGTGGTGCCCTTACGTCACGAGATGGCACTTCTGCGCCATTTTTTTCGGGGGTCGAAATGGCCAAGAGACTCGATATTCCCGTGATATCAGTTTCGGATCCAACATTGGGCAGGTCACATGAGCTTTTTCTAGGCTGGTATGCAGGCCATGAGAGCTTCACTGATTTACCTAATCGCATTGCGATTTTGTTGGACTCGTTTGTTGAGCGTACTAGTGCACGGCTGGTATTGATGGGAGGGTCAGGAGGAGGTTTTGCTTCACTGCTGATATTGAGCTTGCTTCAAACCCAACTCGCTTCAGCATTTGTTTGGAACCCTCAGACGTCACTGGCGCGTTACTCACCAGGGCCAGTGAAGCGGTTTTTAGATGTAGCCTTCCCTGCTCTATCGGATGTGAATGACCTCAAGACAGCATTACAGGTTTCGGGAGTACCTTATAGTCTGGATGCTTGTGCTCCAACGCTAGTTGGGAAACGCCACATTCTTTATTTACAAAATAGAAGTGATTGGCATGTTAAATCCCATGCATCTCCCTTTCTGGCAAAGTTCGGGAAGGGTGTGCAAGTCTCGACGGAGGTGTTTTCATTCAGTACGCATTTAGCCTACTGGGAAGGGGATTGGGGGGAGGGGCATTTGGCTCCTCCAAAAGACATAATTGCTTCTGGGCTGGCTGCTGTTATTGCAGGGCGAGAACCTTTGACTGTAGCGTTAGAGCTTGAGAAAGAATTATCGTTGAGGCGGTAACGAATCTGTATAAGCGTAGTTTGAATAGAAGTTTTTGTCTTTTTGGACCCATTTTTATTTTGGGTGTTAGTACGTAGTCGTATGGTGCAGTATTGCTTGATAAAGTATTTGGGGTGCGCTAGTTCTTGAAGATTTTGATCCAGTGTTGAGTAGAAACATCATGGTGGTTGATGTCGTTCGAATCACTAGCGAGTTCCTGCAAAATACCGTTCGCCAGCACTTTCCCATACTCCACTCCCCATTGATCGAAGGGGTTGATACCCCAGATCAGAGCCTGAACAAAGATTTTGTGCTCGTACAACGCCAATAGTGCACCCAAAGAGAAGGGGCTGAGGCGGGGCAATACGATCAGGGAGTTGGGGCGGCCACCGGAGTGAACGCGATGGTGGGCCAGTTGCTCGGCTTGTTCTCCCTGGCCCTCGCATTCAGCCAAGGCTTGTTCGTAGGTCTTGCCGCGCATCAGGGCTTCGCGTTGGGCCAGGCAGTTGGCCAACAGCAGGTTGTGATGTTCTGGCTGTTTATGGTCAGCCTGCTGGCAGACAATAAAGTCGACCGGAGCGCCATCACTACCTTGATGCAGCCATTGGTAGAAGGTATGTTGGGCATCGGTGCCTGCCAGCCCCCAGACAGCAGCGCCAGTGGCGACGCCTACGGGCTGCCCGCTGGTCGTGACGGACTTACCCAAAGACTCCATATCCAGTTGCTGGATGTAGGGCACCAGATTGCCCAGGCGGAAGTCGTAGGGAGAAATATTCAGCGAGCCATAGCCCAGCACACTGCGGTTGACCACACCGGCCAGAGCCATTTGCACGGGGATGTTGGACGCGATGGGGGCTTCCTGAAAGTGCTGGTCCATCGCCGCTGCGCCTGAGAGCATACCGGCGACCACATCGCTGCTGACGGCCAGAGCCGTGGTCAGGCTGACGGCGGACCACAAAGAAAAGCGGCCACCCACCCAATCCCAGAACTGGAAAATCTGTTTCTGTGGCACGCCCCAGTGTGAGGCGGTAGCAGGGCGGGCGGTAATGGCGACGATTTGCTCGTAGGGGTTGGCAACACCGGCTGCTTGCAACCATTCCAGGGCGCGCTGGCCGTTTTTCAGGGTCTCGGTTGTCGTGAAGGATTTGGACGCGATGACAACCAGGGTGTCGTGAGGGTCCATCCCCGAGAGTGCATGTTCCAGCGCATGGCCATCGATATTGGCTAGGAAGCGTACATTGCGCCAGCTGTGGCGATAGCCAAAGGCGGCCAGGGATAGTCGCACTCCCCAGTCGCTGCCACCGATCCCAATGTGAATGATGTTGCGCCAGCGTCGCTCGGAGTCCGCCACCCGCACGAATTCATTCATGCGTTCGCGCTCCTTGGCGACTTCGGCCATGGGGGCAGGGGCGCGCAGGGCGCTATGCCAGGCAGCACGTTGTTCGGTGCAGTTGACGATGCCACCGCCTAGCAGCTGTTGGCGGGCCTTGTCGAAACTACGGGCAGCCAGCAGGTCTTCTCCGGCTTGTTGCAGCTCGGGTGAATGGCGTTGGCCGCTTAAGTCTACTTGCAGGCCCGCTGCTTTCAGGCAATGCAGGTCTAGTGCGTAGCGATCAGCCTGCAGGGCTGCCTCACGGAAACGCGCCCACTCTGGTAAACCGGGTAAGGGGATGACTGAAGACAGGGCGTTAGAGCGGGTGGGCATAGGAAATCAGCATACAGTGGGCTAGAGCGCCATTGTACGAGGCTTTAGCTAGGCTTGAGCAGACTGTGCCGTAACGGGGTTTGTCCTGATTTTCAGGCGTGAATTTGGACTAAAGTTTGCCCACCGTAAGGCAGCACCCAGGCTTTCAGGTTCGGGTCGCTGGCCAGAACTTGAGCAATCTCTTGAGGCGACAGCCAGGAAAAGGCAGTGGACAGGGCATCAGCAATTGTGGCGTTGCCCGCTACGACCGAGACACTGCTATACAAAGGGCGAGCCTGACCATTGGCAGGGTTGAACAGATGGGTGACAGAACCATCCCGACTGAGCGCTGTGCCTGCCCCTGATGAGGTGCTGACAGCCTGGTTGAGTACATCCAGATCCAGCAAGCTGGTACGGTCTACCGGGTCGCCTGCCAAGCCGACGCGCCAGGGACGGTCGCCCGGAGCCATGCCCAGACCTCGTATTTCGCCCATATCGACCAAGGCATGTTCCAAGCCCGCCTGTTTCAGTTGCTCTGTGATGCGATCGGTAATGTAGCCTTGAGCAATGCCGTTCAGGGTCAGTGCCATTCCAGGTCGTTTTAGACGGATGGTGTCATCTTGGATCTGGATAGCCTTGTGATTCACTTGCCGCAGCACTTGGTTCAGCTCGGCCTCGCTAGGAAGGTTGGAGGAGCTATCGCTACGTTGAGCGGCCTGGCTATACAGATCCCATAACACTTGCACGCTTGGGTCAAACGCGCCGTGGGTCAATTCGCTGAGTCGTTCAGACTCCAGCAGCAGTCGCGTTAAGTCACCGGGGGCTTGTTTCAGATAACCATCGCGGTTCAGGCGTCTTAATGCACTGTCTTCCTGATACAGACTGAATATCCGTTCCAGCCGCCGGACTTCGGACAGGGCCTGATCGATCAGGGTTTGCGCAAAAACGGGGTCAGGATGGTGGATGTGCAATTGAGCATCGGCGCCCAAGGCCACACCTTGCCAGGAACTGAGTGGGGTGGCGGTCGTTTGCATGGCTTTTGCGGCCCAAGGTAAGCAAGTCAGGGCGCTGGTTGCGGCCACGATACCGATAAAACGACGGCGGGAAACGGGGGTAGAAGTCATGGCAAATACCTGGGATCAGGAAAGTAAGCGTTTCAAGGCAGCGCGACCGCACCGAAGATGTAGTTTTCGGGCATGTCGGCAAAGCGCACCAACTGGCCGCCATGTTGCTGCTGGAATTCTTTAGCAGCCTGCTCCTGGCTGAAGGGCAAGGCATCAATGGTTCCCATGCCGCCGGTGTAGCGGCTGTAGATCAGGTACCAGGCATCTTGGGCCGGTATCCATGCTTGCTCGGGAAACTGGCCGTTTTTGTCCTTCTGCACCATGTCCTGGACATAAGTAGCGGCAATGGCTTTGGATTCCTCGGGCAGCATGGTGTAGGCAAAGACTTCGCGGATAGTGGTGAACCAAAGCGGTGCCTCGCGTTCGCGCAAAAGAATTTGTCCTTTGGGACCTTGATGCTCAAACAGGTACATGCCGCAGTAGTGCCCCACGGCCGTTTGGGGAATCTGGACGACGGGTGGGGGCGGTGCTTGTACTTGCTCGGGTTGGCCGCAGGCGGCCAGTATCAGGCCCAGGCAAAGTAATAAAAAGGTGCGCAGTTTTTTCATAAAGCCTTCTTTTTGAACACAAGGCTTGCCAGACCAAAGGGCACGGCGATCCATAGCAACAAGACACCCATCAGCAAGCTGGCGGGCAGGCGCGCCTGTTCGCTTAAGCCAGCCATACCGGCAAACATGGCGACATTTTCATAGCCGGTTAGATTCAGCAGGCGGTACACATCGGTGGGGTTAAACAGCAGGATGATGTTCAGCCAAGAAGCAGTAATGGTGGCTCCCTGGTCGGCAACCAGCATGCCCAGCAGCGCCATGTCGTAAATCACCACGAAAAACAGCCAGATGCCGATGGCCAAGCCTGCTGCGGTGGCGCGTTCTCTGACGAGTGTACTGATGAAATAGCCCATAGACAGGAAGCTGGCACCGAGTAGGATGCTGGCTCCCATCATGGCCAAAAAGGGTGTCCAGACGCTGAAGTCCAAGCCGCCGTGCGCTAACTGTAAGGTGATCCCCGCCAAGCCGTAGCCCACCACGGTAGACAGGCTCAGGATCAAGGCATGGCCCAGGAACTTACCTACCAATACCTGCCAGCGATGGACGGGGTAGCTAAGCAGCAAGGACATAGTGCCGCGTTCGATCTCGCCCACAATGGCGTCGTAGGACAGCAGCATGGCGATCAGCGGGATCAGGAAAATAGACAGACTGGACAGGCTTACAACAGTAACGGTCAGAGGGTCTACTTTGACGCTGCCCGTGGGGGCGCTGCCAAGAAAGCCCAGTGATAGGGCCAGGGCTGCTAGCAAGAGAGTGACCGCCAGTACCCAGCGATTGCGCAGGCCATCGCGCACTTCCTTTTGGATGATGATCAGGACAGGGTTCATGGCTTAGTAATCCTCGCGCTTCAAAAAGTGCGCATAAAGCTCGTCCAGACCGGGAGACTCCAGCTCCAGGTCGTTTAAACCGGGGATGGCATGGGCTTCACGCAGGATCTGGATTTTTTCGGCCTCGGTGCAGTGACGCTCCAGGCGGTTTAGACCGATGGCTTTCCAATTCTGTGGCACAGAGTCGGGGATATGCTCTACGGTCAGGCGGATGCGTACCGGCAAGCCAGCGTGCTGTCGCAATTCAGATAAGGTGCCGTCCGCAATTTTGCGCCCCTGTTGCATCACGATGATGCGGTCTGCCAAGCGTTCCATTTCTGCCAAGGCATGGGTGCTGAGCAGGATGGTGGCCCCAGCATCGCGCAGTTCCTGCACGATGTCGTAGAACAGCAGGCGGGAGGCAGGGTCCAGGCCGGTCGTGGGCTCGTCCAGCAATAGCACGCGTGGTTTGCCCAGTAAGGTCTGGGCCAGAGCCAGTCGTTGGCGCATGCCTTTGGAATAGGTGCCGACTCGTTTGTGAGCGGCTTGGGCAATACCGACGCGTGACAGCAGAGCTTGGTTGTCGCTGGTAGGCAGCCCCTTTAATCGAGCATAAAAAGCCAGGGTCTCGGTGCCCGTCAAGGCCGGGTGCAGGGCAACGGTTTCCGGTAAATAGCCGATGTGGGCCCGTAAGCGAGCGGCTTGGGAGGAGCCCGCATCATGCTCCAACAGGGTGACTTGGCCTTCATCGGCACGGATCAGACCCAGAATCAGTTTGATCACTGTGCTTTTGCCCGCGCCATTGTGCCCCGCCAGTACCGTGCACTGGCCGGGGTAAAGCTCAAAGTTCACCGCGTCGGCGGCGCGCTGTTGGCCATACAGTTTGCTGACATTGCTCAGCGCAACGGGGGCCGTGGCCGTGTGTTTAGTGGATGGGGTCATGAGTGGCCTTGTAGCGCTCCCAGACGGGATTCTCTGGAGCTCGCATCAGGGGTGCGCTATCCATGATTCCGCCGGGCAAAATGGCAGGAAATTGGGTTTGTGCCCAGCGCACAATAGAAACGGCGGGGCTGTTTAAAAGCACGCGCGCAGACGGGGCACGCCAGACCAGTTGTTCAATCAGGCCATTGGGGCGATAGGCCGTGTCCCCGATGCCGTCGCCGTTCAGGTCAAAGGCGCTGTGGTCGCTCCAGTAATTGCCACGTCCTTGGCTGGACCATTCCAGATACCGTGTGCCCACATACTTCACCTGATTCTGGTTCTGAATGAAGGCGTTGTCCGTGATCTCGTTGCCCTCGGAGCCTGCGGTGTAATGCACGCCGATCTGGGTGTTCTGAATCAGGTTGCCGTGGATTTTGTTGAAGTTGGCGTTGTAGAGAAAGACGCCTTTTTCAGCACCGTCCACGATATTGTCGGTAATGGTGGATTGCTGGGCGGCATTGAGCATGAGCCCTTGATGCGTGCTGTTGATGCTGATGTTCTCGCGTACCGTCAGGAACTGCGAGAACATCAGGGCATAGGCAATGTCGTTGCCTATGGAGATATTGCTGCTGATCTCGCTGTTGTTGGTGTACATGTAGTGCACCGCATAGCGCAGTTGGGTAAAGCGGTTATGGCTGAAGACGTTGTCGCGGCTGGTATTGGAAAAAATGCCATCGCGTCCCCAGGAAATATCGTTGTTCAAAATGCGTGAGCCGGGGGAGTTCCATAGGGTGACACCATTGCCGCGCTCATTCAGGCGCAGCTCTTTATTGCCTACAATGATGTTGCCTTGTACCAGCGCGTCATGGGGGCCCCAGACGTACACTCCCACCAGATTATCGAGGATGTCGTTTTCTTCAATCAGGGCGTTATGGGCGGGTTTATCCAGGAATATTCCTGCATCCATATCCGGCAGGCTTAATCCAGAATTGCTGACTGTGATATGGCGTATTTGCACATTTTCCGCCTGCACCCAAACCGTGCGGCCTTCACGTTCACCCACCAGTACGGCCTGTCGGTCGCTGGGGCCTTGGAGCGTCAAAGGCTTGTTCACGATGATGTTGCCCTGGTAGCTGCCCTGCGCCAGAACCAGGGTGTCGCCAGGTTGGGCGGCATCAATAGAGGCTTGCAGCGCCGTGTTGGCGGGCACCTGGATGATGGCGGCGTGGACTGTCAGAGCACTGGCCGCCAGGGCCAGTGCAGTGAGCCGCGTCAGGGCCAGCCCCAACCCAAGGGCTGGGCTGGTGCATCGTGCACGGTAGGGGAGTAGGCGGAAAGGCTTCATGTCACCATCAGGCTTTGGGTTTCACGTTCATCTGGCCCGACATTTCCATGTGCAAGGCATGGCAGAACCACTGGCAGTAGTACCAATGCACACCGGGGCGCGAGGCCGTGAAGGTCACCGAGCTGGTTTGCTGCGGGCCAATTTCCATCGCCACGCCGTAGCCGGACAAGGTGAAGCCGTGGGTCAAGTCTTCGATCATTTCCATATTGGTGACCACGACTGTGACTTCGTCGCCCTGGTTAACCTCGAAGCTGGGCACCGAGAACACCGGGGCAACCGCTGTCATGTAGACCCGCACCTTGTTGCCATCGCGGATGACTTTGGAAGCACCTTCCAGGGTGACGCCGTCTTTTTCGGCCATCTTCCGGGTTTCGTCCCACCAAGGGTCATCACGGGTCCACACGCGCTTGGGTCGTACCTTTTCGGCAGCAACCAGCAGCATGTCGTGGGGCTCGGCAAAGCTGGGGCCGTCGTGGACCAGCTTCATGACGTCGCCCGAAATGTCGATCAACTGATCGTTCTCTGGTTTAAGCGGGCCTACGTTCAGGAAACGGTCTTTGGAGAACTTATTCAGTGATACCAGCCATTTGCCATCGGCCTCTTTGGTTTCGCCCATGGTGGTGTGGTTGTGACCAGGCTGGTAGTGCACGTCCAGTTTCTGGATGATGGGATCTACGTCCTTACCCTGGTACGCCTCAATGGCCTTGGCCATATTCCACTTCACGATCTGGCTGTCGATAAACAGGGTGGTGTAGGCATTGCCACGCCCGTCATAGGCGGTGTGCAGAGGGCCCAGACCCAGTTGGGGCTCTGCCACTACGCAGTCGCGTGGTTTGATCTTGTCGGCAAACAAGTCATCCAGACGGCGCACGTCGATCATGGTGACGGTGGGCGAGAGCTTGCCGTTAAAGACCACGTGGATGCCGTCGGGGCAGGCGTTACAACCGTGTGGGGAGTTAGGCACGGGAATGTAGCGTGTGTAGCGCGAACCTTTGCGGCCATCCAGCACTTTGACGCCCTGCATTTCCTTGAAGTCACCTTTCTTGACGCCGTCTTCAATGGCTTTCAGGTTGAACACAACGGCCCAATCCTGTTCGTTGGCGCTCATCTCGCCAACATCCAGGCCTTTTTCGGAGTTGTAGCAGGTGGAGAACGCGTATTTACCTTGGTAGTCGGCGTCGCAATTGTCCAGGTTGCCGTCCACAATCACCTGCCAGGCGATTTCCATGGTGTCGCCGTCAATCGCGGTGAACACAGAAAAGTAGTTTTCTTTGGGATTGCCAAAGATGGTGCCGTTGTTAGGCAGGGGGACGATGTGTTCACCGTTGCAGAATACATAGCCGGTGCGTGGATAGCGTTGAGGGCGCAGGCCGTGGATACCGTCGGCATTCGGAATTTCAATGATCTTGTCGCACTTCATGACATCGCAGCGCACCCGTGCCACGCGGTTATTGGCTTTGTCATTGATGTAGATAAAGCGGCCGTCGTAGGTCCCGTCGGTAAAGGACATATGGGGGTGGTGGGCATCGCCGTTGGGCAAAATGCCGCCCAGAGTGTCCGCAAAGGCCAGTGTTTCTGGCGTCAGGTTGGCGCGCATGATCTGACGGCTTTCGTTGGTGATCCCCCAGCCTGTGGCGCTACAAATGTTGAAGATAGGAATGCGCATCAGCTCGCGCATGGAGGGCAGACCCATGATGCGGATTTCGCCTGACTGGCCTCCGGAGTTAAAGGCGTAGTACTGGTCCAGCTCGCCCGGCTCGATGTGGGCGTTTTGCCCGTCTGGCGTTTTCTTGGTATCGGCCAGAGCGTTGCCAATGTGGGTAGCGCTGACCACCGCAGCGCCGGACAAGGCGGCGGTGCCTAGAAAGGCGCGGCGACTTAGACCCTGTTTATCCTGCTTGTTCTCGGACATGGTGTGATCTTCCTTTTGTGTGATGACGTGGCCGACTGGCGCTGGGTGCGCGCCCAGCCGTCTCACGGCGTGGCTGGCGTGGAATCGGAACTATCTGGGTTGCGTGGGCGCACGGTAGGGCGCGCTGCGGCATCGTCTTGCAGCGAACTGGCAACGGCAACGGGAGCCGCTTTACCGCGCTTGCGCTTGGCGATTTTTTGAATCAGGTGTGGGCATTTTTTCTCGTGGTGATACAGCATCTGGCAGTTCAGACACTGGATACATTCGTTGGGGTTGATCGGGCCTTCGGGCTCGATGGCCTGAACGGGACAGTCGGTAGCACAGCGCTGACAGGGGTCACCACACATGGGGTAGCGACGCAGCCAGTCAAAGATGCGCAGGCGGGCTGGAATGGCCAGGGCGGCGCCCAAAGCACAGAGATAGCGGCAGTAAAAACGCTCGATAAACAGGCTGGCTATCAAGAGCAGCACAGCGAAAATCGTGAAGGGCCAGTCGCGGATGAATTTCAGGATGATGGCGGTTTTGAAAGGCTCTACTTCGGCCATCTTTTCGGCTACTGCCATGTCGTACAGGGCAAAACCAAAGAGCAAAATGAAGAGGACGTACTTGATGGCAACCAGCCGTTTATGGGCGCTGTAGGCAACCTTGATCTGGGGAATACGCAGGAAACGGGCGAGCTTGTTGGCCAGCTCTTGCAGCGCTCCAAAGGGACAGAGCCAGCCACAGAAGGCGCCTCGGTTCCAGAAAATCAGAGAGATGGCGGTGGCGATCCACAGAATGAACACCAAGGGGTCCATCAGGAAGTATTCCCAGCGGAAGTCGGTTCGCAGGGCGTGAGAGAAGGTCAGCACGTTGACCACCGACAATTGAGCCGAGGCGTACCAGCCAATCCAGACCAGCGAGAACAGCAGAAAGCCGATGCGAAAGCGCTGGTAGAACACTTCGTGTTTGGTCAGTGTGTCCTGAAAGAAGAAGACACCACCCAAGGTCAGCAAAGACAGCAGCAGCACGGCAATTTGCACTTTCTTGCCTGCCCAGATTTGCTTGTAAAGAGGGGCGCTGGCCGCGTCCAGGTCGTCTTGCTCAGTCTGATCGGGAGCTGACGCAGCAGCAGGAGGCGGCGCCGTTAAATAGGCGTCGGGCAACTGGTAATTCAAGTTGAGTGTGACAAACGCTTTGTCTTTGACGCTCAGAACCCGTTGCACCAGCAATTGCAATCGCCAAGGTTGGACGGGATCAAAGGTGGCGGTAGCGGGAATCTTGAATAAGGCCGCTTCTTTAAAGTCAGGTGCATTGGCGGCTTTGACGCCGGGTAAACGTTGGTGATCCAGATCGGTAAAGTGAAAGCTGTTCAGGTCTTGGATGACTTCAATACGGTCAAAAATCCCGCCGCGTACATAGCCCGATCCTTTGAAGGAATACAGCCCATTACCTACGACCAGCATGGCTTGCTGGCCGGGTTTCAGTTCTTGCTGGAGATAGTTGTAGTCAGATTCGCCCAGCAGGCTTTGCCCAATGCTGGGTACGCTGACCAGGGCGGCGTACAGATCGATAAAGGTATCTTCTGGATCGCCCTCCTGAGGATGGGCGGCGGCTTCGCTGCGGCCATTATCAATGAACGCCTGATTGATATCGGCAACGCTGACGTGCAGGCGCTGAATAGCACCGCTTTGGAGCAGCTCGTCCCAGTTGGAAATGGTGTGATTGCTGGTATCGATACTGCGTTGCACGGCGACTTGTGTGGTGGCCGGAGCGGCCGCTTGGCCTATGCCTTCCTGCCGGGCTACCAGTTGGGATGAGCGCATGATGCTGTCGCCCACCACCATCAAGGTCACGGTGGCACCGCTGATAATGTCTACGGGAGGCGGCGCGCCGGGTTTGGGCCGGTTCTTGATGTAGTTCTGGCCGATATAGCCTTGAATAAAGGCATCTACCCGAGACTCTGGAATACCAATCAGCACAATGGGTTCATGGTGTTCGAGCAGCTTGGCAGCGAGGATGCTGCCGTCCATGCTCATGGCGACCAGAGTGTCGATAGGGAAGCTGGAGTAACCGCGGGTGTTGACGATGTCACTGGTGACATAGAGGTACCCAAGTTGCTCTTGGTCTTGGAAAACTTTGACGACGGGCAGGGTGCCCTCGGGATTGCCGGTATGGGTGGCGGTGGGATAGATCTCGCTAAGGGCCACCTCCGGGAGGAAGTGGGCAATGCGCGAGCTGGAGTGCGCGCTAGTGCTGCTTAAACAGGTGGCAAGTATAAAAAGCAGGAGCCAGAGCGTACGCAACTGAACATGCCGGGCCAAGCGATTGAGGGACGTCATTTCTTACCACCTGCAACAAGATTCTTGCAAGATGGTAGGGGTTACCCTTTGTTTGCTCTTTGTGTCAGAGCAAGGACAGATTCTGACAACAGTGCGCGTTAGGGTGTGTCCGTTGGTCTCTGGCCCGGTGCTGAAACGTGGATTGGCTTAAATGCTGGGTGGTGCCCTGTAGGCGGAGTCAGCCCTGCTTACGTAAATAATTCAGTACAGCATCCGCATCGCCCTGGAAGATGACCCGCTCCGCTTTTTGTTCTCGCTGGTAGATGTACATGGGGTCGTAGTATTCGGTCAGCAGGCCACGAATCCAGGCCCGGTGGCCGTCCAGAACGCCACTGCGTTCTTGTTCCAGCAAGGCGTCATCCATGATGACGGCTAGTTGCTGGTAGCGTTGATGGCCCAAGCGCTTGCTGATGCGACCCAGGCTTTGACGTAGCTGCTCGGCAAACAGAGCAAAGCCGGCTTGCGGCTCATACTGCACGGTAAATTCGGCGTGCAGGTTCTGTACGTAATCGCGCACGATGCGCGTAATACGGTTTTCCAGACTATCTTCCAGCCAGATAAGGGACCACTGCTGCATCCCTCGATACAGGCTAAGCGGCAGGCTGCAACGTCCTATGGTCTGGCTTTCATCTTCCAGCACAAAGCGCTGATGGCCTTGTGCTGATTTCTTGAGTAGAGCGATGGACAGGCGATGTTCAAAGTCGATCTGGCTGGGCTGGCCGGTGGCATGTTTGCCAAAGCTGGAACCACGGTGGTGGGCGTAGCCTTCCAGGTCCAGGCTGTGATTCAGTTGTTGCAGCACATCGGTTTTGCCCGTGCCTGTCATGCCACCTAAAACCTGAAAGTGTGCGCTGCCGATGGCTTGTTCCAGATTATTCAGCAGATAGCCGCGCATGGCCTTATAGCCACCCACTACGCGGGGGTAGTGGATACCGGCTTCTTCGCGTAGCCAAGTTTGTGTGATCAAGGAACGCAAGCCACCCCGAAAGCAATATAAATAGCCATCAGGATGGTCTTGTGTAAATTGTGCCCAGGCTTGCAAACGGGCTTCTTTGAGTTGGCCGCTGACCAGCTTATTGCCTAGCGCAATGGCAGCATCCTGGCCATGCTGTTTGTAGCAGATACCCACCTGATGCCGCTCTTCATCGTTCATCAGTGGCAGGTTCAAAGCACCGGGGAAGGCCCCTTTACTGAATTCGATGGGAGCGCGAGCGTCCATCAAAGGTACATCGTTCAGGAACAGCTCGCGATAAAGGTGGGTGTCAGGGCGCATCAAGCGAGTTCGACAGCATGGGTTTTAGCAGGGATGAACTCTCCAATGGCGTCCAGTTTCAACCCCAGTTCGGCCGCGGCTGCCAGGAACTCAGCCGTGGCAGCGGGTTCAACCGCCACCAGCAGACCGCCGCTGGTTTGTGGGTCGCACAGAATATTGATTTGTTCTTGGCTGATGGGGGCGATGCGGTGGCCGTAGCTGTCAAAGTTACGTTGCGTGCCGCCGGGAACGCAGCCCTGTTCCAGGTAGTGCTCAATACCGGGCAAAAGGGGGACGCGCCCCAGGTTCAGGCGTGCGGTCAGGCCACTGCCATCAGCCATTTCGATCAGGTGGCCCAGCAGGCCAAAGCCAGTTACGTCCGTCATCGCTTTGACGCCAGGCAGTTGTGCAAAGCGGGTACCGGGTGTGTTCAAGGTACACATCCAGTCACGTGCCAGGTTCTGGTCTTCGGGGCGCAGTTTGGCTTTCTTCTCGGCGGTAGTCAGCACACCAATGCCCAAAGGCTTGGTCAGATAAAGCTGGCAGCCCTCGGTGGCGGTGTCGTTGCGTTTTAATTGGCTCTTGTCCACCACACCAGTGACAGCCAGACCAAAAATAGGCTCGGGGGCATCAATGGAGTGGCCGCCCGCCAAGGTGATTCCGGCGGCGTCACAGGCAGCGCGCCCGCCGCGCACGACTTCGCGGGCGACTTCGGGTGACAAGACATTGATAGGCCAGCCCAAAATGGCAATCGCCATGATAGGTTTGCCGCCCATGGCATAGATATCACTGATAGCGTTGGTCGCGGCAATGCGTCCAAAGTCGTAGGGGTCGTCCACGATGGGCATGAAAAAGTCCGTGGTGGAGACTACGCCACGTTCTTCGTCCAGGCCGTAGACGGCTGCATCGTCACGCGAGGTATTGCCTACCCATAGGTTCGGGTCCACATTCTGGGCACCGCTGCCCGCCAGGATAATGTCCAGTACCTTGGGGGAAATCTTGCAGCCGCAACCGGCTCCATGACTGTATTGGGTCAGACGAATGGGAGTATCCATGAGCGCGCACCGTGAAATAGGTTGAAGTTGAAATGATACTAAACTGCTTTGGCCCGCTGCATGCTTTTACTCAGGGAAAGGGCAGTGGGCGGACGACTTGAGCAAATTGATCCGTTGCTACCCATTGTGCGAATTGCTCGCCCAGCCGCTGGCTTTGCTCGACAGAGTTTTGCCAAGCCTTTCGTCGATCCGTGTCAGATAGACGCTTGTAATCAGAGCGATCGGGGATTTTGCGGTTTTTTAGACGCTCGTAGAAAGTAGGACTTGGGCAAAGCAGAACCAGATTGTCCAGGCTGTGGGGGCGGCGGGCCTTTTGCCAGCGGGGCAGGTATTTGTCGAACCAGCTGGCGCTGATTTTTTGGGTGAAATGAGGGAACAGTGTCAGGCCAGGGCCGTCCAGATCCAGCGCGCAGAAGTTGTAGTCAACCAGCCCTCCATCACGGTACAGCCCTGCTGGCCAGTTGTGGGCGGCATCAACGCCGTCAATGACCAGCGGAATGGCGGTGCTGGCAGCCAGGGTTTCAAACAGATTGTTGTGGTCCAGGGCGGCGTAACGGGCCTGGTTGTGGTGCTTGCCGTGAATGGGCAAGGGGCTGCGTGTGTCGTGGACGATGACTCGCTCGAAAAACCAGTGCGGGATGGCGGGGTGAAGATAATTGCCGACCATGCAGCTTAGTAAGGCGGCGCTCAATTGTCGTTGATCGCGGGAACCCGCCCAGCCCTTGCTGCGAGCCACTGTAATCGCAAAACGATAGCGCGGGTGATTCAGGATTGCCGCCTGTGCGTGTTCGTCTCCTAGCAGGGTTTTAAGCATGCTTTGGGTTGAGCGCGTAATGTCAGCGACCGTGGACTGCGGCGGGAAGGGGCTATGGATATAGAGCTGCGCAAAGTCCTCAAAGGCTTGGTGGGGATTGTCTTGTGCCGCGCAGGCGAAACGCCAGGAGGCGATAGAGCTGCCAAACAGCCAGAGCGGTTCGTCATGCGTATTGAGCCAGTCCGCAAACAGATACTGATCCAGTCCAGTCAGCGCCAAAGCCTTGGGGCCACCCGCACTGCCAATCAGCGTGCCTATATCGTGGGCATGCAGACCATTGTTTTGAATGTGACGATAAGCGCGAGGGCCTGCGTAGATAGCGAGGTCAGGCTCGGTGGACGACAAGATCAGCTCCCGAATGTGTCGACTGGATAGTCAGGCAGATGGCAAACAAGCTTTAGTCTAGCGCTGTTGCCGCTGGGCTGGGGAGGGTCGTCCTGGCTGGCCAGCACCCTGTGGTACTGGCCAAAATCAAACAGGAAAAGCGTTTAGAAAGCGTAGCGCAGGTTCAGGCGCACATTCCGCGGCTCGCCGTAGTAGCCGGTATTAAACACCGTGCCGATAGAGCTTAAGTATTTGCGGTTGAATACATTATTCACATTGAAGGTGACGCCCAGTTGTTTGTTGAACTGGTAGTGGGCCATCGCGTTGGTTACGGCATATGCACTTTGGCGAGCGGTGACAGGGCGGCCAATCTGCCAAGGGGAAACGGTGTTTTCGATGGCGCTTTGCCAATTCACTCCTGCGCCGACGGTCAGGCGATGCCAGTCGCCAGGTAGTTGATACCGTGTCCAGACTTTCAGCAGGTGTTGGGGCATGGTAGTGCGGATACGCTCTCCCTTGCTGTCTTGTGTACGGCTGTAGGCGTAAGAAGCCGCCAGTTGCCAGCCCGGAGCTAATTCACCATTGATCTCTAAGTCCAACCCGCGTGTGCGTGCGCCTTTCTCGCCACGGTACGCCGCGGTGTCTGTTGTGCCAGGGACGAGATAACCATCATCTGGCACCGCCAGATTGTCTTGCTGAATCAGGAACAAGGCGGCACTGGTGGATAGCTTGCTGTCCAGCCAATCGCTTTTTACACCCACTTCGTAGTTGGCGCCTTCGCGTGGGTCCAGCATGCCGCCGTTGCGATCACGCGTGGTTTGCGGCGCGAATATCGTGGTGTAGCTAGCGTACAAAGAGTGCCGGTCGTTCAAATCGTAAGTCACGCCCAGATAGGGTGTGATCATGTCTTTGGCGGAGGCCGTCACATGCTGGTTCCAGATTTGCATGGGGGCGTCTGCGTACAGTTGCTGGTACTGCCAGCGATAGTTGCCCATGCGTAGACCGCCAATCACAGACAAGCTATCTGTCAGGCTTAAGCGGGTAGCGGCGTAGGCGGCGTACTCGCGGGTGTAGGTGTCGTTGTCGTAGTTTTGCTCGAACACGGGATGGAAGGCTTGATGATCCCAGTTGTACAGATTGAAGCGCTGACGGCTGGTGATGCCGCTGACATCTTTCAGGGAATCAAAGCGTGTGTCGGCTTCCATAAAAGACAAACCCGCAACCATTTCATGACGACGGCCACCCAGGGTGTAGGGGCCGGTAATGTGCAGGTCGGCGCTGGTTTGGGTTTGGCGGCTGTCGCCACCTTGTACCCACAAGGGTAAACCATCGCCGGTTTGCTGATTGATAAAACCGGACGTAATGCCTGCCATCACGTTTTGGAAACGGCGTGTGGCATCCAAACGATTGACGGCAGCTTTAACGGTCCAGTCCTGACCAAAATCGTGCTGCACCGAGGCAAAGGTGTTTAAGGCATCGTTGTTGTACCAGTTGTTGCGGCTGGCCAAGTTGGTGGAGACATCCAGATCCACTTGCTCGCCATTGCTGAAGAACAGGGGTGTACCCAGTCCGCCCATAGCACCGCGTGAGCGGGTGCGCTGGTAATCCACGCCTGCCGTTAGCAGAGTATTGGGGCCCAGATCGGCCTCCATAATGCCGTAGAGCACCTGTTTTTTCTGACCGTAGTAGTCGATATAGCTGTCTGAGCCTTGCCAGGCACCGATCATGCGTCCCCGGATAGTGCCGCTGCTATTGATGGGGCCAGCCAGATCCAGCTCATAGCGCTGGCGCGACCAAGAGCCCAGGCCAACGTTGGCAATGATTTGAGCCTCTTGGGTGGGGCGCTTGCGGATCATGTTAAGCGTACCGGATGGATCGCCCGAGCCCGTAGTCAGGCCCGTGGCGCCGCGTATCAGTTCGACACGGTCGTAGACCACCATATCGCTCAAACTGGGGGAGACGTCCTGTGTGCCTTCGTCCACTACGACGGGCACTCCATCCAGTTGATATTGGCCGATGCTGTAGCCACGCGAATTGACGCTGAAGCGTTCACTGCCGCCCGTGTTTTGCACCGAGATGCCAGGCGCTTGCTGAAGGACATCGGTAATGCGTGTCAGGGATTGATCCTGAATGCGCTGATGGGTCATGACGCTGACGGACTGCGGTGTTTCGCGCAGCGTCAAAGACATCTTGGTCGCTTGCGAACTGGGCAGGTCGCTGTGGTAGCTGTCGCTGGTTTCGGTGCTTTGCTCACGTGCTGCATGAACCTGTACGGCCTGTAGCTGGGTAATGTCGTCTGCGTCTTTGCTGAGCGTTACCTGCATGCCATGGCGGGTATAGCGAATGCCAGTGCCTGTCAGCAGTTGCTGTAAGGCTTGATCTAGCGTCATGCTGCCGTGCAGGGAGGGGGCCTGACGTCCGGCCAGGATATCGGGAGCGTACAGCAGTTGGACGGATGCCTGTTGGGCCACCGCAATCAAAGAGGTGTCCAGGGCTTGGGCAGGCAGTTGCCATTGCAGGGTTGGAGTGGCTGCACTGACCAGACCTGGCAGCGTAGCCAGACTCAAAGCACTGACCAGCAGCAGGCGGCTTAACAGGGGGCGGTTCAGACGTGTAAAAGGTACGCCGGGGGATCGAAACAGCATTCGACTCACGTTCTTTTCCAATAACTTGATGACGGGTGCGCCGTGGCGCACATACCCTTTGGCCAAAGGTAGGTCTGGGTTTTCAAGCCCATTACAGATAAGGAGTGCTTGAGAGATAAAAACCCTGAATGAAAATCATTCTTATGTTGTAATTATTTGTTTCTGGGTAGGGCTAGGGCGTTGGGGCTGGCTATTTAGGCAGAATCAGTGCTTCGCCATTGACTTGATGTTCGACTCGCACAGCCGCAATGCGGGGCAGAGTGTCTAGAAAGTCTTGCGTGCGGGCAATAGGAACTGTGCCGCCAATGCGGATGGCACCTAAGCTCGCTTGGCTCAAGGTGATGGGCTTGGTCCTGTAGCGGTTGATCTGGGCGATAGCTTGATCCAGACGAACGTTCTTGTAGATCAAGGTGCCCTGCTCCCAGGACAGAGCACTTTGAACATCGGCAGTTTGTGCTTTCAACTCCGTTATTTGCGGACTCAAGGAAATTTGTTGATCTGCATGTAGATCAACTTGCTGACGCCACCACCAGGCTCCTTGACGAACCCGCACCGAGCCAGACTGCACGGTGACTTGAGTTTGTTCGGGCAAATACAGCACATCAAAGCGCGTGCCGGTTACCCGTACCTGCGTGTCTCCGGCCTGCACATCAAAGGGCTGAGCACGATCAGATTGCACTTCGAAGAGTGCTTGGCCACGCAGTAGAGCAATCTCGCGGCGGTGGGCGAAATAGCGGACTTGCAGACGGGTATCTGTGTTCAGGGTAATGACGCTCTGGTCAGGCAAGGTGACACGACGAATTTCACCAACAGCGCTGCTGTAGTTGGCTTCGTGCCAGGCTTGTTCCGGGTTGAACTCGAACTGAGTCAGCGCGACTGTGATGCAGACTACTGCCCCCAGGGCCAGACCACCGCTCCAGCCTAAGCCCTGTCTACGAGGGGGCGTTTGGGGATCTTTCGCTAAGGCTCTGAGGCGCTCAGCAGGTACCAGGGCCGTTGCATTCCACACCCCTTTCATCAGCTCGTATTCATGGCGATGGGCAGCGTTTTGCAGCCAGTCTTGCAAGGCTTGCTGCTCTTGATCGGATAGCGGGCGCAAGCTGGATTTGCTCAGCCAGAAAGCCGCTGCAGCGCGTGGGTCGTCGGGCACAGTGTGGTCAGGGCTCAGGTGCATGTAAACACCGTGGTCGATATCAAGAAACAGGAGGGGGCAGGCATTACTCATCCCCTCGATAGGCGTGTAGTTGTTCGCTTACATGTTGCAGGGCCCGCATGATATAGCGCTCGACCGAGTTCAAGGACACACCGAGTCGTTCGGCTATCTCGCGCTGACTATATCCTTCCAGCCGATGCCAGACATAGGCTTGGCGGCATTTTAAAGGTAATTGGGCTAGTGCCGCTTCCAAGGCCCGGCTAAGTTGCAGGGTGCGTGCGTTTGATTGCGAGTCATCCAGAAAAGGATGCTCGTCCTGGGCAAGATCGCTCAGGGATAGGCTGGCATGGGCTCGCTGGGCACGGGCTTGGGCATACAACTTGTGTTGGGCACTGCGGTAGAAGTAAGCCGCCGGGTCTTGTACGGCGCTATTGTCGCGGCTTAGCAGAGCCAGGGCAGCATCATGCAGTGCATCTTCGGCATCGTGGGAACTAGACTGGCGTTGGGACCAGCTTTTGAACAAATCACGGTAGCGGGCCAACCAGGTTGGCTCGGGCCGGGAGGGGCGGCGTGGTGGGCTCATACAGCGTGCCGTGTGCTCAAACAGAGTGGCAAAGCCTTGCTCCCGAGGTTGGGGGAACGCAGGCGGGAGTCGTTAGTGTCAGAGCGCACCTGGACTCCCGCTGTAGAGCACGGAGGCAATAGACTTAGAAACGCAAGCCTACGCCCAGCCAGTAGCGACGGCCGTCTTCCACATAGCTGTAGTCTTCGTAGCGGATTTGTTTATCCATAATGTTGTAGATGCCGGCGTACAGGTCTACGTTCTTGTTCAGCTTGTACGTACCGCCCAGATCCACAAAGGTGTAGGAGGGGGCTTTGGTCGTTGAAGAGGATGCGGACGTGACGGGTTCGCTTTCTTTGCCACGGAAGTTCACCCGTGCCCATGTGCTGATCTTCTCGGTAGGACGCCAATCCAGGCTGACATTAGCCATGTGCTTGGGCATCTGGTTCAGAGGCTGACCTTCGTTGGGACCGCTCTTTTGCTTGGAGTCGGTATAGGTGTAGTTAGCTTTCACGGTCCAGTCTTGAGCCAGATCCCAGCTGAAGTTGGTCTCGACCCCACGAGTGACCGCTTTGTCTACGTTTTCGTAGGTTGTCGGGTTGGAGCCGAACTGGTTAGGGCCGTCAGTACATTTGCTGAGCGGGCACGCAATACGAGTGATTTTGTCTTTAAAGTCGTTGTTGAACAGGGTGACACCGGCTGAAAAACCTTCCAGCGTGTCATACATCACTCCAAACTCCTGGGAGAGGGACTTTTCGGGCTTCAGATCGGGGTTGCCGTACATATTGCCGCCCCGGCTGACTTGGCCCCAGCCCGCGACAGTCTGACGCAAATCGGGGGCGCGGAAACCGGTAGAAACACCACCTTTGATGGTCCAGTTATCGTTGGCAGTCCACACCCCATACACACGGGGACTGAAGTGTTTGCTATAGTTTTCGTCGTGGTCGTAACGTACACCGCCGGTCAAGGCAAAGCTGTTGGTCAGACTCCATTCATCTTCCAGGAACAAGGCCCATTGGGTGCGCTTGACGCGGTTGATGCCAGTGGTGAGCTGGTTACCGGTTTGGTCGTTCAGCTTCTGGTGTTGGTAGGAAGAGCCGATGGTCAGCAAGTGATCGCCTAGCGGTGCTACCCACGCAGTACGTGCATCGGTATTTTTGATGCGCATATCACGCGACTTGTTGTTGAAGTCTTCCTGCTGCACGTAGGTATCGGAAGTCGCAAAGCCCCAGTTGCCACTGTGAGTCAAAGAAACTTTTTCGCCACGGTAATCCGTTTCAGAGCTGTCTGGGCAGCCAGAGCGGTCGCAGGGTACGCCAGGGGCAATGGGCTCAACCGTTTTACCCAATGTGGAGTTGTATTTCTGACGCTTGGAGCTGCCTTCGAGTACAAAACTGTGGTTTTCGGTTGGAGTCAGGCTCAGTTTTGCGCCGACTTCAAATGATTCGCGCTTGCGATAGCCGTCGTAGATATCGTCTTCTTTGCGGTTGGTCTGCTGGCCATACACTTGCAGTCCCAGGACGCCTTCTTTGATGGGGCCACCCAGCATGAAGTTACCCTGGAAAATATCACCAGAGCGGCTATGTGCTTGCAAGGTGCTGTCCAGACGAATGGAGCCGCCCCATTCTTTGGGAACTTTGCGGGTAATGATGTTGATCACACCGCCCATGGCATCGGAGCCATACAGCGAGGACATAGGGCCGCGCACCACTTCAATACGCTCAATTTCAGACAGGGGAGGCGTCCAGCCGCCTTCAACCCCGGAGGAGTCCGAGTTGGTGCGGGTTTCGGCCGAGCTTTGACGTTTGCCGTCGATCAGGATCAGCGTGTATTTGGAGCTCATGCCACGAATCGTGATGTCGCGACGATCACCGCCGCCGGTCACAATAACGCCGGGCACATCTTGCAGGGCGTCGTAGGCATCGCGATAGAACTTGTTTTCTAACTCTTCGCGGGTAATGACAGTAATCGAAGCAGGAGCTTCTTTGATGTCTTGCTCAAAGCCGGAAGCGGTAACAACCACAGGGCTGAGTTGAACGGGTGTGCTTTGTTGAGCAACTGCACCGCTGGCAGCAAAAACGCCTGCCAGAACGAGCGGCAAGCGCTTTACGGTAAATAGAGATTTCATTGACGACTTCCAATTTGTGTCTGTTTTTAGCGTGTGCTGCGGTTGCGTTGCTCTTTACAGCAGTGTTTTCCTTACAGCGAAAATAATGATACCTATTCTCATTATCGATTCAACCCTGACGGCGCGTATCTTGAATAACAATGAGACTAATTCTTATATTGGTTGCAAAAAGGAGACGTTAAGCCTCAAAACGCCTCCAGACTTCGTTAAGAAGTCTGGAGTAGGGTAGGAGCAGTTTAGAAGCTGGCAGTCAGCGTTGCGTAGTACTGGCGACCTGGCTCGTTATAGGTGTTGGCACCTTGGCCGCTACCCGAGTCCTCGCGGTACAGGCGTTTGTCGAACAGGTTGTTCACGCCCAGGCGGACGTTGGTGGACTTGGTGACCTGGTAAGCGCCGCTCAGACCGAAGATGGCATACGAACCACGCTCACGCAGGCCTTCGCCTTTCACTTCCGAGTTATTGGACAGGTTGTGCGAACGTGGCTTTTGCTTGCCATACAGCGTAGCGGTAGCCAGCATGGACAGCTTGTCGTTTACGCGCCAATCCAGCGTGCTGTTCAGTGTGTAGCGTGGAATGACGGTCAGAGGCTGATTCGTTTCCTTGGACTTGTTGGTGATCATGTAAGTCAGGTTGTTGCTCAGACTCAAGGTGTCACCGTTCTCGCCCAGGATTGGGATGGTCAGGTTACCTTCCAGGCCGCGAATCACGGCTTTGCCGGAGTTCACCCACTGGAATGGACGAACCAGCGAGCCACCAATATTGATAGCGCTAGGAATAGTCTGGTCACCCATATCGGCCACAATCTTGTTGCTGTAGTCGTTCTGGAAGTAAGTCATGCCGGCAGCCCAGCCTGCATTGTCGTAGGCCAGACCAATTTCCTTGTTGATGCTGCGCTCGGGCGCCAGATCATCATTACCAAAGATGTAGCAAGGACCGCTGACGCGTTGACCGGTGACGGGATCGTACGGGCAACCATTGCCGCGTGTTTGATACAGGTAGTTGGGGTTGGACTGATACAGGTTAGGTGCCTTGAAGGCGCGTGCAATACCGCCCTTCAAAGTGATGTTTTCGGTGATGAAGTAGGAGGCGTTCAGGCTGGGGCTCCAGTTGTCACCGAATTTGCTGTGGTGGTCAAAACGCACGCCGGGTGTGATGGTCAAGGCTTCGGTCAACTCGATATTGCCTTCCACATACGCAGCCGTGGTTTTTGCTTTGCTCTTGGAGTCTGTGTTTTCGTTGATGGTTTGGCCAGAGCGAGTGGCGTAATCATCATCCAGGCTTTGGTCGCGATGCTCGAAGCCCACAGTCATCAGAACGTGTTTGTTGGCAATCTGGAAGGGCGTGTTGTATTCACCCGAGATGTTCAGCGAACGCAGTTCGGATACAGAGCCTGCACCGGGGTTGGAGATGCTACCTTCGCCCGCGCCAGCCATCCCTTCATTCAGGCGGGAGTTGGTGGTGCCCTCGTAGGCAAAGGTCAGGCGGGAGCGGCGTCCTTGGCCGTAGTCACCATAGTGGCTGAGCGAACCGGCGCGGCGGTACATGATATTGGTTTCAGCGCCGTCATCGGCCAGCGAGGCAATGGTGGCATTAGCGTTGGAGAACAGGCGTTCACCGGCAAAAATATTGCCCTGGCGGCTAAATGAGCCTTCCAGCTCCAAGCGGTGATCTCGGTTGATGTCCAAGCGCACCAGGCCGTTGATGTCCTTGTTGCGTACACCTTCGCGACCTGCGGGAGGGACGTTGGTGTCGCTGACATCAATGCCGGAGGACTTTGCGTTTAGCGCAGGTTTGTCGGCATCGGTCTTGGCGATATTGCCGTAGACGCGGAAGGACAGTTTGTCGGCGATAGGGCCAGACAGATTAAAACCGGTGCGGCGTGTAGAACCGTAGTTGCTGTCTTCAGGAATCAAGCCGTAGGCCGTCACTGATCCGGAGAAAGTGTCGGTCGGGGCTTTAGTAATGATGTTCACGACACCACCGGCAGCACCCGAGCCGTAACGGGAGGCGGCGGGGCCACGCAGCACTTCAATACGCTCAATGGCGTTGACCGGCACCCAGTTACTGTCACCGCGCGAGTTGCGTTCGCCATCACGCCCCATACGGACGGAGTCGCGCGAGCTGACGGGTTTGCCGTCAATCAGGATCAGGGTGTTTTCTGGGCCCATGCCGCGCAAGTCGATCTGGCGGCTATTACCGTAGGAGCCTGATGGGCTGTTACCCGTCAAGTTCACACCCGGCATGGTGCGAATCAGTTCGGAGAGGTCGTTGGCCGGAGGGCGTTTTTCAATATCTTCGGCGGTGATGGTGGACACGCCGGGAGCCTGTTTGATGGCTTCCTCTGCCGACGGCAAGACACGAATTTCTTCCAGCGAGGTGACCCCACCACGAACGCTGGAAGTTTGTGCGTGAGCACTGAAGCTGGCTGCCAAAGCCGTGGCGAGCAGGCCCAATGCAAATATTGGGCGGCGAGCCGGAGGCGCCAATAAAGTCATAATCACTTTCCTGTAAACGATAAACAAAATGAGAATTGTTCGCGATACGGATTGTGTTTATAAATGTGACGGCTGTCGAGAAAGCTGACGGATGTGTGGTGTCTAAAACACGGATAGACATGAGGGGAATTGGGGAGGGCGTTAGACAAATTTTGTTCTATAGGAAAATAGCTTGTCTTTTTTGTTTAGATTTCACACACGGAAAATCGCGTGAATAGCGCCAATGCTTCTTCAAGGTAATAAATCCAACGTTCTGATTAATTCATGGAGGACATAATTTCCACTAATTGACACGATGGGTCTTTTTAATAAGAATGTGTCTTGAACAATTCAAATTTAAAAAGTTCAGGAGACATCCAATGAAAAAGACAGGTGTGTTGCAACTGGCCGGGTGGGCGGCCTTGATGATGATGATGACGGGGGCGGCGCAAGCAACAACGTTCCCCGCTCAGCCGGTGCGCTTGATTGTGCCTTTCGGGGCGGGGGGCATCACAGACCTGGTGGCACGCCAGCTTGCTCAACAGTTGGGTAAGGAGTTGGAGCAAACCGTGATTGTCGAAAACAAAGCGGGTGCGGGAGGCATGATCGCGGCCCAGGCTGCACAAAATGCCAAAGCGGACGGCTACACCGTTTTCATGGGGACAGTAGGCACTCAGGTGGTCAATCCTCTGATTCTCTCCAAGATCAGCTACGACCCGCAGGCCTTCGTGCCTATTGGCATGGTGACGGGCTCCCCTTATGTGCTGGCGGTGCGTTCAGATCTGGGTGCGCAGAGTTATGCCCAACTGGTGAACCTCGCTCGTCAGGAGCCGGGACGTCTTAATTTTGGCTCAGCAGGGATAGGCAGTGCGCCTCATTTAGGGGTCGAGCTTTTCAAGCTGATTGAGCAGGTTGATGTGCGACATATTCCCTTCAAAAGTGGTGGGGAAGCGGTCAGCGCCGTTGTCGGTCGACATGCTGACATGGTCATGGATGCGATTCCAGTGATCATGCCGCAGGTGCGGGCGGGTAAGCTCCATGCCCTGGTTCTGGCGGATAGTCAGCGCTCCTTTGCTGCCCCTGAAGTACCTTCCAGCGCGGAGCTGGGTTCGCCTGAACTTCGCATCAGCTCCTGGAACGTCTTGTTGGCCCCGCCCGGGACCCCGCAGGAAGTCGTTGTTGTGCTGGGGGAGGCATTGCAAAAGACATTAGCTAAGCCAGAGTTCAAAACTCAGCTGGAACAACAAGGCAGTCAGGTCTACACAGGTACCCAGGACGAGTATCAAAACTTCATCGCGGCTGAGCGCAGCAAGTGGCAGCGTATTGTTCAGACCGCAGAAATTAGCCTTGAGTGAAACACAGACAATGACCCATCCCGCTCTGGAACTTATCGACACGATCTACACCGGCAATGGTTGGAAGGTACGGCTGCTGTGCGGGTACCTGGGGGTAACGCTACAGCGACGCAGCCTGTCTATCGTAGAGGGTGACCTGGACACCGAAGCGTTCCGGCGCATCAATCCCTGGGGACAGGTGCCGGTGCTGCGAACGCGAGAAGGGCCCTGGCTGGCAGAATCCGCCGCCATTCTGTGGTATCTGGCGCGGGGTACGGATTTTCTGCCGACAGCCGCGCTTGCGCAGGCTCAAGTGCTGCAGTGGCTGTTTTTCGAGCAGACTCAACACATGGTCAACCTTGCACAGCCCAGGCTGTGGGTGGAACTGCGCGGGACGATGAAGCGTGATGATCCTGCGGTGCTGGCGTGGCGCGAACTGGGTGATAAGGCCCTGGCCTGCATGGAGGCACACCTACAGTTACAGCACTATTTCGTAGGTGACAGGCCCAGCATCGCTGATGTCGCCTTGTTCCCCTATACCTGCATGGCGGAGCAGGGGGGGTACGACCTTCAACCTTATCCGTCGCTGCGTCGTTGGCTGGAACGTATGCAGGCCCTGGAAGGCTATGTCCCGTTGTTGTAAGCAGGATATTAATTTATCAAAGGAGTTGATATGAGTGACACCATGAGCTTGCCTAAGTCTGTGCTGATTGAGCAGGCGCAGAGCCAGATGCAGGCCCTTTTCGAAATCCCCGAACGGAGTGTTCCCGAGAAGCTGGCGCTGACTTGCCGTATTCTTTTTGATGGTGGCCATGACTCCGGTCTGGCTGGGCAGATCACCGCACGGGGTGAGCAGGATGGCACTTATTTTACGCAGCAGCTGGGACTGGGTTTTGATGAGATCACGTCGACCAATATTTTGCTGGTAGACGAGGATCTGACTGTGCTGGATGGGTATGGGATGCCCAATCCGGCAAACCGCTTTCACTCCTGGGTGTATCGCGCCCGGCCTGACGTTAACTGCATCATTCATACGCACCCCCTGCATGTTGCTGCTCTGTCCATGCTGGAGGTGCCCCTGAACGTGTCACATATGGACAACTGCCCTTTATATGACGACTGTGCATTTCTAAAGGATTGGCCAGGGGTGCCTGTCGGTAATGAAGAGGGGCAAATCATCGCTCAGGCCTTGGGTGACAAGCGTGCCATTCTCTTGTCGCATCACGGGATGTTGGTGGCGGCGGCCTCGGTCGAGGAAGCGTGTGTCTTGGCTTTACAGTTTGAGCGCACAGCACGCATGCAACTGTTGGCGATGTCGGCGGGGCAGATCAAGCCTATTGCGCCGGAATTGGGTCGGGAGGCACATGATTGGATCTTGAGGCCGCGCCGTTCACAGATTGGCTTTGAATACTATGCTCGAAAAGCACTGAAACGCCATACGGATGTTTTTGAGTAGAATAAGGGGCCATTTTTTATATGTGTTCCGAGGCCCGCCTCGGACGCTACACCTCTTGTTTTACCCATGATCCATCTTCCCTTTCGCCTGCGTGCCCTACGTCGCCAACATGGCTTGTCGTTGGAGCAATTGGCCCAACGTACCGGTTTGACCAAAAGCTATCTGTCCAAGCTGGAGCGGGCAGTCAGTGCGCCGTCCATTTCTACCGTGGTCAAGCTGGCCCAGGCTTATGGCATGGGTGTGTCGCAATTGATTGGCGAGGCAGATCTGGATCAAGACGAAAGTGTGTGCGTGGTGCGTCGCCACGAGCGCATGCCTTTACCCAGTGTGGCGGGCCACAGTGCGTACCGTTACGAGAGCATGGCAGGACGCCGGCGCTTTCGTTTGATGGACCCGTTTGTGATTTATCCCCCGCATGACAAGCAGCAGCCCGCACCGACTTTTCCGCATGGGGGCGAGGAGTTCTTGTTTGTGATCCAGGGGCAGGTGCAAGTGACGATCGCGGAGCACAGCATTAGCCTGGAGGCGGGTGACTCGGTGTATTTCGATTCGGAACTGCCGCATAGCGTGCTCAGCTTGGGTGAGCAGCAGGCTCAGGTGTTGGCGGTGACATGTTCCGATCAAGGGCCGACAGCAGGGCGGCGCGCGGTGTCAGACAAGCAGGCTTAGCTAAGAGCTAGGAGTCAAGACAGGTCTATGGCGGTGCAGGTAATTGGCGGAAAGCAGCAGGAGTCGAACCTACCTGGGAACGTCTGACGCCCCCAACCGGGTTTGAAGCCCGGCCGTGCCACCGGGCACGGATGCTTTCCATCGAGGCCCTATCATACGTTAGGGCCGATTACGCTTCAACGATCAGGGCGCTGCCAGCTTGGTGCTTGTTCAACGCTTTTTTACTTAATCCGCTGTGGCCCAGGTTTCTCCACGCAATACATGGCGATCTCGCACCCGTCTTGTGTAGCCCATGCGGTCAAAAAACTCCAGAATCTGAATGGCGCGTTTGCGGCCCAGCCCTGTGGCATCACGAAACTGTGCGGCGCTCACGCCTTGGCCGGTATGCAGTTCGCGGATGATATTGGCCAAAATCGCAATCTGGCGACGGTGATAGAACAGATCATGCACGATTTGAAATAGCTCCCCCTGCCGTACCAGGCGACGTAATACCGCGCGGGTTTGGTCCTCGGGGTGCTCGGTTTCTTTGGCCAGATCGCGCGTCCAGGGTGGGTCAAAACGGCCGGCTTCGATCATGGGGCGCAAACTGCTTGCCAGAGCCTCATCCTCTGGGCTGAGGGTGACGCGGTGTCCGGGTGTATGCAGCCAGGCTCCCTGACGTGCCAGACGTTGTTCTGCCAGCAGATGCTCGGTCAACAACTGCCAGATGGCGTCGGACATGGTGGGCGCGGCCATGCGCCGCAAGCGGCTGATGGACAGGCCGGGCTCATCTGAATTGCGCTCGTGAAACTGAAGCATCACGCTTTCTATGTGCTGGCATAGTGCTTCCAGACGAGCATCGCTAAGTAAAATAGCCTGACTTTGTGGGCGTGATCCGGTGTGCCAACGGGCCTTAGCAGGAGCTGTTAAACGATGCTGTGCGCCGCCAGACAGGCGCAGCAGTGTTTCCTCGTCCAATCCATAGGGGGCATGGGCCAGCAGGTTTTCCAGTGGGCCACCGCGTGTCCATTGTGCCAAGGCATTCAGCCAGGCCAAGCGTGTGGTGGAGCGGCGTTTGCGATCCGGCGCATTGGGGTCCAGCACGATGCCACCGCCCACGGTTTCGCTGGCTTGGGCATTGCGCAAGATAAAACGCTCGCCTGTCATGGCGCAAATGGGGTGATCAAAGACCAACTGCACTTTGCCAGTCTGGCCGGGCTGTAAGAACTCACCATCCAAAGGTACGGCATGCGCCGTTAGATGTGCGGCACCCATGTGTACATGCCAGGGCGACCAAGTGCGCAAGGCGGGTATGTCTTTGTCCAGCAAGCTGAGTTCTACGTCGATACGCGTGGACGGAATGAAGCAGCGGGCATCGGCTAGCCAGTCCCCACGTTCAATATTCTGCACATCGATCCCGCCCGGGTTCAGCGCACAGCGTTGGCCAGCCAGTGCTTGGCGCGATGCCTGATTCTGGGCGTGGATACTGCGCACCCTTACTGGTGTACCGCGAGGCATCAAACGTAAATCGATAGCCGCCGCGTCCAGATCCAGAATGCCATCGTGCACGGTACCGGTGACGACAGTGCCATGGCCTTGCAGCGTGAAAACACGGTCAATGGCCAAGCGGAAATAGCCTTGGCCATCCTGCTTGGCGGATTGCATAGCCTGTGCGTGCAAATGCTGGCGCAATGTTTCCAGGCCGGGTTTGTCGTCGGACAATGCATCGACCACAAAGACAGTGGCATCTTGTAAGAAGGTTCCTTGGACAAGAGCCTGTAGCTCGGCTTTGACGGAGTCAATGCGTGCCGCATCGGCGCGATCAGCCTTGCTCAAGACAATCGCACCTGCCTGCAAACCTAGTAATTGCAGCACGGCCAGATGTTCGCGGGTCTGCGGCATGACGCCGTCATCCACAGCGACAATCAACAGGCCAAAATCGATACCGGTCGCGCCTGCCACCATGGTGTGAACCAGGCGTTCGTGGCCCGGCACATCGATAAAACCCAGAATCTGCCCGTCGGGCAAAGGCGTGTAGGCATAACCCAGCTGGATAGAAATACCGCGCTTCTTTTCTTCTTCCAGACGGTCAGTATCTACGCCGGTCAAGGCGCGGATTAAGGTGGTTTTGCCGTGGTCGATATGGCCTGCGGTACCAACAATCATGCTTGCTCGGGAGTCAGTTGCGCGCTGAAATCAGCTTCGAATGCTTCTTCCAGACAGCGCAGGTCTAGCCAAAAGGCATCTTGCGCAATGCGCCCAATAACGGGTTGGGGCAAAGTGCGCAGGCGTTTTTCCAGCTGAGTCAGATGGCGACCCGGCCGGCCGGTGCCTGTATAGGCAAAGCGCAGGCCAAAGCTGGGTAGCACGTCTTCAGGCAATGCGCCGCTGCCAATCTGGCTAAGCATGGCGGTGGGCTCGACCGTAAATAAGGTACCTACCCATTTCTGCAGTATCGGGGCCAGACGTAGGGCCTGGGCGCGCATTTCAGTCGAAGGGCGGGTCAGCAGGCGCAGAGTGGTCAGGTGTTCGGGTAGGCGTTCGGGAGATCGGTACAAAGCCAATACGGGTTCCAGAGCAGCCAGGGTGATTTTGCCGACGCGCAGGGCGCGTTTTAGCGGGTTTTTTTTGATCTTGGCAATCAGGTCGGCGCGGCCCACGATCAGGCCTGCCTGGGGGCCACCGAGCAGCTTGTCGCCGCTGAACGTCACGATATCGGCCCCGGCTTCGATGGTCTCGCGCACGGTGGGTTCAGGCGGCAGACCCCATTGGCTCAGGTCTACGAGTGTGCCACTGCCCAGATCCACGCTGGTGGGGATGCCATGTTTTTTGGCGATCTGTGCGACTTCTTCTACCGACACGCTTTTGGTGAAGCCTTTGACGGCGTAGTTGCTGCAATGCACTTTCATCAACATGGCGGTGTGCTCGTTGATGGCATTTTCGTAGTCAGCAGCGTGGGTGCGGTTGGTGGTGCCCACTTCGTGCAAACGGGCACCAGCGCGTTTCATGATGTCGGGGATGCGAAAGGCACCGCCTATTTCCACCAATTCGCCGCGCGACACCACGGTTTCGCGCCGGGGGCTCAGGGTGCTGAGCATCAGCAGCACAGCAGCAGCGTTATTGTTGACCACCGTGGCGGCTTCAGCCCCGGTCAGTTCGCAGAGCAAGGGGTTGATCAGGTCATCGCGGTCGCCTCGACCTCCGGTTTCCAGATCAAACTCCAGATTCGCAGGTGAGCGCATGGCTTGAACGACAGCCTGTATCGCCTCGTCGGGCAGCAGCGCACGGCCCAGATTGGTGTGCAGCACGGTGCCGGTCAGATTAAAAACAGGGCGTAGCTGCAGTCGGGACTCGGCAGTGAGCTGAGCCTGTAGTGTCTTGGCCAACTGAGCAGGCTCTAGATCTTGAGGGCTCAATGTTCCGTTCAAAACGGCTTGCCGTAGCGTTTGCAGATGAGCGCGGGTGCTTTGACTGACGCGTGTGTGGCCGAACTGACTCAGCAAGGGCTCAAAGTCCGGCGAGCGCAGCAGGCGGTCCAGGGAAGGGATATGGGCGGGGGAGAGATCAGGAGTTGGGCTCATCATTCAAAGGCAGGCATTTGAGTCTATGGGCGGGGTCCATCAGCTACGCCTTGCGCATCAGCACAAGGCGTAGGGGAATCTTAGCTTAAGACTGATGCCAAAGAAGCGGATTGCCGCTGGCGCGGGAATACCCTTCTTCACCCATCAAAACATCCAGAGCCAGACTAGCCAGATCGTCGGCTACCGGGTCCAGGCCTAACTGCTTTTCCTGATAGAAGATTTTGCGGTAGGTATGGCACTTGTCGCAGGACTCGGCCTTGATGCCTTCCGGGCCATCTTCAATGGCGTGGTAAGCCACGCTTTTGGTGTCTTCGCAGTGCGAGCAGGTGACGCGCACCAGATGCCATTCCACGCTGCAGCGCGGGCAGCACATATAACGACAGCCATCTTCACGGCCACCGACACGTACCACGCTGGCCACAGGCAAGCTGCCGCAGGATGGGCAAACGCCAAAAGGGCTGATAACAGACAGTTGCTCCTCGGTCAGCGAGCAGGCCAGGTGTGTCCAGTACACCTGCAAGGCGGCCATGACAAAGGGGGCAGCAGCACCATCTTGTTCGGGCAGTTGCTCGGCCAGAAGCGCGTCAGCCAGATCTTCCAGCTTCTGCGGTGTGGACTGTGCTTTGTTCAGCAAGTCTTGGCAGACTTGTTGAGCGGCGCCAGGTACGCCAGGGGTGTTGATCATGTGATTGAGCAGGCTGCCCAATATGCTGAGCCACTGTGGATCACGTTTCCAGCCCGATGCCAGCAAGGGCGGCATGCCGTGGGTTTGGGCGGTAGCCAGCACCTCTGCCGGTAACGCTGCCGCAGGCAGGGCGCTCAGTTGTTTGTGCTGTCCGTCGACCAGATGAGCCAGCAAGAGCAGGTATGCGCCCGCTGGATTATCGGTGGCCAATTGGCGCAGACGCGCCGCCCGGTCAGCAAAGACGCTGGCTCGCACTGGCAGGCGCAGTCGGGGGATGGAGGTGTGGTCCAGACTTTCGATTTCGCCGCGCGGAAGGATGCGTTGCAAGACAGACTCCTGAAAACAAGGCTGCCATGCCCTAGATGGCGCATGGCAGCCGGGTTGCTTATGAACCAGATACAAGCTTACTCAGCTGGACGGCTGGGGTTCTTTTCCATTTCTTCACGGAACCAGGCACGGTGGTGTTTCCAGGCCCAGGCACGGGTAACCGTCCCCTGGGTCATGGCTTTGACCGAACCCTTTACCCAAATACCGGCATAGATATGCACGATAATCGCGCAAATCATCAGCAGGGCAAAGATGGCGTGCAACACCGAGGCCAGACGTATGCCCCAGATTGGGAAGAAGGCGGAAAAGTATTCGCGCCACATCACCAAACCTGTTGCCAGCAGCCCCAGCATGAACAGCACCAAGGCAAAGAACAGGATCTTTTGCCCGGCGTTGTAGCGGCCTACCTCGGGAATGCGCTCGTCTTTGGCATCAAGCACATCCTTGAAGTGGCGCAGCCAGGCCGCGTCACCCTTGACGAACATATTGTGCCGCATCATACGGGCCGCAAACAGGAAAAAACACACAAACATCACCACGCCAATAAATGGGTGAAGAATGCGTGTCCACGGGCCGCCGCCAAGCAGATTACTCAGCCAGTACATTGAGGGATGAAACAGCGCCAGCCCGGACAAGGCCAGCAGCACAAAGCTCATGGCAATGATCCAGTGATTAATGCGCTGACTGGTGGTGTAGCGCTGAATCAAGCCCTTGCGGTTGCGATCAGTCATGGTGAGCCTCCTGGATCTTGCGTGCTTCCTCGTCGGCGCGGCGCTCGTCTTCCTCGTCAGTCTCGTTAGGACCAGTTCGGATGTAGTGGAAGAAACCAATCAGGGCGGTCAGTGCCATGGCAGCGACACCCAAAGGTTTGGCCACTCCCTTCCAGAGCGAGACCATGGGGCTGATCTGCGGGTCTTTGGGCAAGTCGCTGTACAGCTCGGGCTTGTCGGCGTGGTGCAGCACGTACATAACGTGGGTGCCGCCCACTCCAGCCGGGTCGTACAGACCTGCATTTTCAAAGCCGCGCGATTTCAGGTCTTCGATACGTTCGGAGGCGTGATGCTGCATATCCTCTTTGGTACCGAACACAATCGCGCCGGTAGGACAGGTTTTGACACAGGCCGGTTCCTGTCCGACCGCCACACGGTCCGAACACAAGGTGCACTTATAGGCTTTCTTGTCCTTTTCCGAGATGCGGGGCACATCGAAAGGACAGCCGGTAACGCAGTAGCCGCAGCCAATGCAGTTTTCCTCGTGGAAATCCACAATGCCGTTGGTGTACTGCACAATGGCGCCCGGCGAGGGACAGGCTTTCAGACAGCCTGGGTCCTCGCAGTGCATACAGCCGTCTTTGCGGATCAGCCATTCCAGATCGCCGACGGGGTTTTCATACTCCGCAAAGCGCATGATGGTCCAAGACTTGTCGGTCAGGTCCGCCGGGTTGTCATACACCCCGACGTTGTGGCCGACTTCGTCACGCGTATCGTTCCATTCCATGCAGGCGACTTGGCAAGCCTTACAGCCAATGCACTTACTGGTGTCGATCAGCTTGGCCACTTCCCCGCCCGCGGGCTCGCGCACGCTGGGCATGGGGGTGGTGGTTGCGGAGCGCCGTTTGATATCAAGGGATTGCAAGGCCATGGCTTACTCCTTAACCTTTTCAAGTTGAACCAGGAAGGACTTGGTTTCCGGCGTCTGCGAGTTACCGTCACCAACCGGTGGCGTTAGTGCATTGATCAGGAAACCCGGTCGGGCCAGACCCACAAAGCCCCAGTGCAAGGGGATGCCCACATGGTGGACTGTCTTACCGTCCACATTCAGAGCCTTGATGCGCTTGGTCACCACCGCGACGGCCTTGATGTAGCCACGGTTGGAGGACACCTTGACGCGGTCGCCTTGCACAACGCCTACTTCCTTGGCCAGTTCCTCGCCAATTTCCACAAACTGTTCCGGCTGGATAATTGCATTCAGCTTGACGTGCTTGGTCCAGTAGTGGAAGTGCTCGGTCAGGCGGTAGGTGGTGCCCACATAGGGGAACTTGTCTACCGTACCCATGGAAGCCAGATCGTCCTTGAAGACACGGGCTGCCGGATTGCTGACGGCACGTGGTTCATCGGGGCTGAGCGGGTTATAGCTCAGTGGACTTTCAAAAGGCTCGTAATGCTCGGGGAAGGGACCTTCTGCCATGCCTTTGCGGGCAAAGAAGCGGGCTACCCCTTCAGGGTTCATGATGAACGGGCCCATGCCATCAGCCGGATTTTCGTCGGCCTTGTAGTCAGGGATATCCGCACCACCCCAGCGCTTGCCGTCCCAATGAACCAGACTGCGGCGTGGGTCAAAGGGCTTGCCGTTTACATCACAGGATGCGCGGTTGTAGAGCACACGTCGGTTCGCTGGCCAGGCCCAGGCCCAGTTCAGCGTCTGGCCGATTCCGGTTGGATCGCTATTGTCGCGGCGAGCCATCAGGTTGCCTTGCTGCGTCCAGGCCCCGGCATAAATCCAGCAACCGCTGAGCGTGCTGCCGTCGTCGCGCAATTCGGCAAAGCCGTCCAACTGCTCACCGGCTTTACGCGTGACCTTGCTGGGGTCTTTGGGATCATGCAGATCCACCAAGGCCCGTCCGGAGTATTCCTTGGCCAGTTCAGCGGCGGTTGGATCATCCGGATTGGAGTAAGGCCAGGACAGGTTCAGGATCGGGTCAGGGAAAGCACCGCCTTCGGTCTGATACAGCGAGCGCATACGCGTGAACAGCGTACTCATGATTTCAATGTCGCTCTTGGCCTCGCCCGGTGGGTTGGCGGCCTTCCAGTGCCATTGCAACCAGCGGCCCGAGTTCACCAGTGCGCCTTCTTCCTCGGCGAAACAGGTGGTGGGCAGACGGAAGACTTCGGTCTGGATGGAAGCGGAATCGACATCATTGTGCTCGCCATAGTTACGCCAGAATTCCGACGTTTCCGTGACCAGCGGGTCCATGATGACCATGTACTTGAGCTTGGAGAAACCACGCAGCAGCTTGGCCTTGTACGGCGCCGCTGCCAAGGGGTTAAAGCCCTGACAGATATAGCCCGTCATCTTGCCCTGATCCATCAGCTCGAACACTTGCAGCATGTCGTAGAGCTTGTCCAGCTTGGGCAGGTAATCAAAGGCCCAGTTGTTGTCGGCTTGGGCTGCATCTCCAAACCAGGCCTTCATCAGGCTGACGTGGAACTTCTTGTAGTTGCGCCAGTAACTGAGCTGGTTGGGGCGTAGCGGCTGTTGGGCACGCGCGCCGATGTAGCCGTCAAAATCTTTCTCGGCCTGGTTAGGCAAAGTCAGATATCCGGGGAGCAGGTTGGACATCAAACCCAGGTCCGTCAGGCCCTGAATGTTGGAGTGTCCGCGCAGGGCGTTCATGCCGCCGCCGGCAATACCAATATTGCCCAGCAGCAACTGCACCATGGCACCGGTACGGATGATCTGCGAACCAATACTGTGTTGCGTCCAGCCCAGTGCATACAGAATGGTACCGGCGCGATCGGGCGATGCCGTCGAGGCCAGCATTTCACAGACTTTCAGGAATTTGTCTTTGGGCGTGCCACAGACGCGTTCCACCATCTCGGGCGTGTAGCGCTCGTAGTGCTTGCGCAGCAGTTGATAGACGGAGCGGGGGTGTTGCAGGGTGGGGTCGGTTTTGACGAAACCGTCCTCTCCCAGCTCGTAGTCCCAGGAGGACTTGTCGTAGCTGCGTTTTTCTTCGTTGTAGCCCGAATACAGCCCCTGCACGAAGTCAAAGTCTTCGCGCACGATATAGGGCATATCGGTGTAGTTGCGCACGTATTCGTGCTGGATCTTGTCGTTATCCAGCAGGTATTTGATGACGCCACCCAGGAAGGTGATGTCACTACCAGTACGTATAGGCGCATAAAAGTCCGCTACGGATGCCGAACGCGTAAAGCGTGGATCCACAACGATCAGTTTTGCATTGTTGTGTGCTTTGGCCTCGGTCACCCATTTGAACCCACAGGGGTGCGCCTCGGCTGCGTTGCCGCCCATAATCAGCACAATATCCGCGTTCTTGATGTCGACCCAATGGTTCGTCATCGCTCCACGGCCAAACGTCGGGGCAAGACCTGCCACCGTCGGGCCGTGTCAGACACGTGCTTGGTTATCGAACGCCAGAACGCCCATACTGCGGACGACTTTATGGGTGATATAGCCCACTTCGTTGCTGCTTGCCGAAGCAGCCAGCATGCCGGTGGTCAGCCAACGGTTGACCACGGTGCCGTCTTCAGCCGTAGCCTGGAAGTTGGCGTCGCGGTCTTCTTTCATCAGCTTGGCAATGCGCGAGAAGGCGTCATCCCAAGAAATTCGTTCCCACTTGTCCGAGCCAGCGGCGCGGTATTCGGGGTATTTGAGGCGGTTGGGGCTCTTGATGAAATCCACCAAGCCAGCGCCCTTCGGACAGAGTGTGCCGCGATTGACCGGGTGGTCGGCATCGCCTTCGATGTGAACCACGCTGGGTTCGGCATTCATGGCACCGTCACCACGGGAGTACAGCAGTACCCCACAGGCTACAGAACAGTAAGGACAGGTATTTCGCGTCTCTGTCATGCGGGTCAGCTTGTACTGCCTGACTTCCGCCATGGCGGGGGTGGGCGCAGCGCCCAGCAAAACCATGCTGGAACTAGCCAGCGAGGCCCCCGTCACTTTGAAGAACTGACGCCGATTCATGTTCACCATGCGGCTCTCCAATATGGATGTGTTTTCGTGTTTGAAATCGTCAGGGGGCTGCCTTGTGAGCGTTGCCCCTGTTTTATAGTTGAACAGTATAAGCGTTGAACTTATGGCTAACTGCCCGAAGGGCGTGTCATATTGATCAAGGACAATCTTGATTCTATTGAGATTTTCACGCCGGAGCCGCAAGTGACGTACCCCTTGAGGGTATTCACCTATTATTTGTAAGGGAATTTTTCAATTTAGCGGACTTGTTTGAAGAATTCGATCTGGAAACTGCCGGGCAATTCAAACTCTACGTGGTGCAGAACTTGGGGTTCGATGGCAACACACTGTCCGGCTGTCAGAACCACTTCGGTAAAAGGCTCCTGGTCCAGCGCAAAGCGCAGCACGCCAGTTTGCACTCGCAGCAAGCCCCAGGTGCCTGATTTGGTGTTGTGGGCACGGCGCAAGGCGTCAGGCAGATTGTCCGGGGTGAACACCGGCGATTGGCTGTAGCGTTCCAGGCCGGGCGGCAAGGTGTCGGGCAGGCGTGTTTGACTGCTTTGTGCCTGATAGGTCTGCCAGAGTTTGGCGGCTATGCGGTCTGCCATCGCGTCTGCCTTGTATTGAAGTGCGGGTTTGCCCAGTGTAGCGGTGGTTTGGTTGAAAATTTCCAGCCAGCGCTCGAACAGGGGCCAGGACAGTTCAGGCAGGGCCGCATGGCGTGCAATGGGAGCGCCCTTGAAGCGGCGCGTTCCTAACAAGATGGCCGACCAGAAGTCGCACAACATATCCAGATGCTCGTCCCAGTTCTGCACATTCTGTTCAAAGATGGGGCCTAGCTGCCCATCCTGCCGTACTTGGGCATAAAACTGGGTCACCAGTTGGCGAATATCGGTTTCTGTGTAATCGGCCTGGAGGGACGAGTCTGTCATGAGCATCAACCAGAGAAGCTAAAAGTCGGCATTCTCGGTCTGCTTGGAAGGTCTTCAAATGACAAAAGTCATGAGTGCATAGAGACGGAGCAAATCCGGCTCTGGGCTGAAGCTAGCTTCCGTTTTGCTTCGATTACATCTGAGCTTATTAAAACGAACGTTGCGCGGGACTGGCCAAGCGACGCAGATGGGCCTGGTCGTGTACCTGCCAGTCGCTGCGTTTGCCACTGACATAACCGCGCGCCTGCCAGTCGGTGAACAGGCGGCTTAAGGTTTCGGCGCGTATGCCCAAATGGGCGGCCAATTGTCGTTGGTTCAAGGGCAATTGAATATTTTCCCCTTGGCGCGCTTGCAGGTTCAGCAAGTAGTTTGCCAAGCGCTCGGCGGCTGAACTGGCTGAAATCCAGTCCACTTTATTGACCTGCGCATACAGGGCGCTACTCAGCCCCGCCATCATATTCATGGCCAGTTCGGGCCAGCGACGGCAGGCTTCTTGCAGACTGCTACGCGAGAGCTTGTACACCCGTGCCGCCCCCTTAGCGCGGGCGCACATGGGGTAGCGGCCATGAGGCATGAACATGGCCGCTTCAGCCACCATCTGGCCGGGTTCGAACACATTGAAGACACGTTCATCGCCATTTTGGCTATAGCGCAGAATTTCTACCTGGCCGCTGTCCACCAGCAGGCAATATCGGGCTTCGTCCCCTTCGTTGAACAGAATCTGCCCGGCGTTGGCCTGCATGGTCTGTGCGTCCAGGCACAGATGCAGGGCAACCTCCGGGGGCAAACCTTGCAAGAGACGGTGGTGGGCCAGCAATTCAGACAGAGGTGGACGCTGGCCGGGCATGTTGACTTTTGTCATTTGGGTAGCGGGATGAAGATGGGAGAATTCCCACTTGATAATAGTTCTCATTATACGAATCTTCATGCCATATATCTATCGATGGTTTTGCCGCTGGGCTGCCTCCCAGGGAAAAAGAGCCCGTTCAGGTCGACGTCTGCCGGCCACAGCTAAGCCAGCGAGTGAGCGTTCCATAAGCCAGCTTGTTTCCCAGACTAGAGGCGCTTCTCTGGAAAACGAGCTGGTGTTCAGGGCACAAGGAGTTCTTGAAAGGGATAGCCGCCCGCTTACGAGGCGCATTGCTCTAGGGCGTGCATTGTTTAGTTTGTTCTTGGTCTCATCAGCCGTAAGTGCACAGGCCGCTCCCCGCTATGAAGCCCTGACACTGGCTGGCCCTGGCGCGGTGGTGTCCTATCCCTTGATGCATATGGTGCAAACCCAAGCCTTGAGCCAGTACACGGACAAGCTGGAGTTTCGTCTGTGGCAAAACCCCGATCAGCTGCGCGTGCTGTTAGCCAAGAACGAAGTGGATTACAGCGCTGTTCCCAGCAATTTGTCTGCGTTGATGTTCAACAAGGGCCAGACCGTTAAACAGCTGAATATCTCGGTTTGGGGGATTTTGTGGCTGGTCAGCCGTGATCCTGCGGTCAAAAGCTTTAGCGATTTGGCCGGTAAAGAACTGCTGGTGCCATTCCAGCGCGATCTACCCGCTGTCTTGCTGGACACCTTGCTGGCCAAGCAATCCGAGCCGGGCAAGGAAGCCGTGCGTTTGCGCCGCACCCGTGATGCTCAGGACGCGATTGCGCTGATGCTGACCGGGCAGGGCGATCAAGCCTTGCTGGTCGAGCCAACGGCCTCCTTACTCTTGTGGCAGGCAGAGCAGAAGAAGGTGGAATTGCACCGTGGGCAAAGCCTGGAACAAGCCTGGGCCGAGGTTTTTCCAAAGCAACAAGCTCTGCCACAAGCGGGCGTCATGGCAAACGTTACGGTGGCCCACGACACCGAGTTGAATCAGGCCGTGGAACGGGCCTATGCCGAGTCTGCTCGCTGGTGCAGTCAACAGCCGCAGGAATGCGCGCAAATGGTTCAGCAGTACTTGCCGCAGTTCCCGGTCCCCGCTATTCAAACCGCAATCGAGAAAACGCGTCTGGACAGCCGCCCGGCCAGCGAAATTCGCTCACAGCTGGAAGCGCTGTATCAATTGCTGGCTGGTCAGCATCCCCAAGCTTTGGGTGGTGGTCTGCCTGCTGCCGAGTTCTATGGACCATGAAAACCAAGCCACATTTGTCGGCCCATAGCTCGCGCGCCTGGGGCGTCTTGGGCGTGCTGCTGATACTGCTGTGCTGGCAGCTCAGTGCCCTGTTTTTGGGGCCTTTATTGATGGCGACGCCTATGGAAACCGCCCGTGCCATCCCGCGTCTGGTGATGTCGGGACGTTTTCTGAACGATGCCGGAGCCAGCCTGCTACGGGTTGCGATTGGTGTCAGCGTGGGCTGCTCCATTGGTTTCACTTTAGGGATTCTGGCTGCACATAGCCCACGTTTGCGTGGCCTGCTGGAGCCTTTGCGTTGGCTGTTGATGGCCATACCCCCTGTGGTGGTCGTTGTGCTGGCCATGCTGTGGTTTGGTCTGGGTTCGAGCATGGTGATTTTCATGACGGTGCTGATGATGGTGCCGGGCATGTACGTCAATACCGTCAAAGGCATGTTGCAGGTGGATCGCGACTTGATCGAGATGAGCCATGTCTACCGCCTGGGTTGGTGGCGTCGTCTGCGTCATCTGTATCTACCTTCTTTGACGGCTCCGTTAACGGCCGCCTTGCTGATTGCCTGCTGCGGCGGTGTCCGGCTGGTGGTGATGGCCGAAGTGCTGGGTGCTGAAAGTGGCGCGGGCTATGCCCTGGCCAATGCACGCAGCACCTTTGATAGTGCCGAGCTGTATGCCTGGGTTGTACTGATTCTAGGCTTGGTCGCCGCCATTGAATTCATCCTGCTGCAACCTTTGCAGCGCCGCCTGGGACAGTGGCGGGAGGAAAGCCATGCTTGAGTTAAGCCATGTCCAGGTGCTGTTTGGGCAAAAGCCGGTTTTGCAGGATCTGAGTTTCACCTTGAAGGCCGGGCAGCGTTTGGGCGTGCTCGGTCCCAGCGGTGAAGGTAAAAGCACGTTGCTGCGTTTGGTGGCGGGTTTGCTCAAACCGGATAGCGGTCAGCTCTGGAGTGAATTTCTTCATCCTGTGCTGGTGTTTCAACAACCGCGTTTGCTGCCTTGGCGCAGCGTGCTGGATAACGTACAGATTCCGTTGCGGGCGCAAGGTTTGTCGGCCGCACAAGCCAAAGAGCGCGCTCTGTATTGGCTGGCCCAGGTAGAGCTGGCCGATGTGGCCCAGTCCTGGCCGGGTGAACTGTCCGGTGGCATGGCCCAGCGAGTCGCCTTGGCGCGTGCCTTTGCCTTGCAGCCCGATCTTTTGTTGCTGGACGAGCCTTTCAGCGCTCTGGACCCGGCCTTGCGCAATAGCTTGGCGCAGGTGTGCCTGCGTTGTCTGGAAGAGACGGGGGCGGCGCTGCTTTATGTCAGCCATCAACCCCGAGAACTGATGCGGGTCGCGGACTCCTGCCTGCTCCTGCAAAAAGGGCAGGGTCAATTGTTTGAGCTCGCTAGCCCTGGCGATACTGCTGCACGTGAGCAGCTGGCCGATTCCTTGTATGCCCAACTCTTGTCTCAGGAGGCTTTGACGCCATGACTGCCTACCCCGTGATTTTGCTGTTCCATTTGTTTGCCGCTCTGTTTTTCATCGGCACGGTGTTTTTTGAAGTTTTGATGCTGGAAGGCATACGCAAGCACGTTCCACGAGAGGCCATGCGAACTCTTGAAATTGCCATCGGGGACCGAGCCCGCCGCATCATGCCCTGGGTGCTGCTGGTGTTATATAGCGCGGGAGTAAGTTTGGCCTGGCATCACCGGGAGGCGCTGGCCCATCCTTTTGACAACACCTTGGGCCTGTTTCTGACCATCAAAATTCTGTTGGCGCTCAGTGTCTTTGGCCACTTTCTGACGGCCATGACCTTGCGGCGCACTGGACGTATGAAGTCCATCCACTTCAAGCGCATTCACTTAAGCGTGTTCTGTCACATGGTCGGGATCGTGATCCTGGCCAAGACCATGTTTTATCTGCACTGGTAATTTCACTTTCTATCGAGAATACGATGTCACACGTTCCTGTATTGCGTCGGCTGACGATCAGCCTGGCGCTGGGAGGGCTGTGGTCGGGCGCCGCCTGGGCCGACCCGTCTACCTCCACTTTGTCTCCCATTGTCATCAAGGCGCCTGTCGGGCAAAGCGTGCTGCAGGCTGATCTACGGCAGGAAAAAGCCCGCCTGGATGCCGTGCCCGGCGGCACGAACCTGATTCAGCCGCAGGAAGAGGTGCGGCTGGTGACTTTGCGTGATGCCTTGGATTATCAGCCCGGCCTGATCGTCCAGGATTTCTTTGGCGGGATTGATCAGCCACGGCTCAATATTCGCGGCTCGGGGATTCAAAGCAATCCAGTTAACCGGGGTGTCTTGCTGCTGCAAGATGGCTTGCCGTTGAACGAGGCGGATGGCTCTTTTGTGATTGGTTTTCTGGAGCCTCGCAATAGCTCTTTGATTAGCGTGCGACGTGGTGCCAACGCTTTGTCACCAGGGGCGACCACCTTGGGTGGTGAGCTGGATTTCCGCTCCATGAATGGTACGCAAGGCGACACCATCAGCGTGGAAGGCGGTAGCTTTGGGCGTTTGGGTTTGTATGCTGCCAAGGGTTTTCAGACGGATGAGTTTGACGGGCGTTTGGCTGTGAGTCATGACAAGGCTGATGGCTACCGTCATCACTCGGATTCCGAGCGTACTAATGTGCAGGGCAATATCGGCTTCAAGCGCGGGCAGTTCGAGAACCGCACGTATCTGTCTTACGTGGATTTGAAGTTTGATATTCCCAACGTGGTGCCGCGTGAGCGTCTTTATAGCGACCCGCGCAGTGTGATGGGCGATTACGGGACGCCGCAGGACAAGGCGGCCAATGTGTATCAACGTGATCCGAATCGCAAGGCCACGCAGTTCCGTTTGGCTAACCGCAGCTATTGGGGGACGGAAGATTTCAACCAGACCGTGGGCCTGTATTGGCAGACGGTGGACGATACTTTTACCAATCCCCAAGTGTCATCGCCGACCGAGGGGCATACCTACGGGGCGCAGTGGCAGGTGGCCGGGCGTGAAGGGAGTCTGGATTATCGCGTCGCCTTGGATTGGGCGCGCAGTGATATGGATCGCGAGCTGTATGCGGTCAATCCCGCTAATGGCAGCCGTGCTCTATTTTTCGGGGACTATCGTCTGCGGGCTGAAAACCGCAATGCGCTCTTGGGTTTGAGCTGGAATGTGGCGCCGCAGTGGACGGTGGTGGGGGATGTGAAGTACAGCCAGGCGGTACGGGATGCGCGCAACCGTTTGGGGGGCGATACCTTGAATCAGAAGTGGTCTTATGCCAGCCCGAAGTTGGGCGTGGTGTGGAAACCGTCTGAGGACTTGCGGGTGTTTGCCAATGTCAGCCGCAGCCATGAGGCGCCTACGTATTGGGAGATTATCAGCGCGGAAGTGCCGCAGCCTATGAATGTGCGCTCGGCGGTGACGGGACTGACTGAGTTGGATGTTCAGAAGGCCACGACCTTTGAGTTGGGCGGGGCGGGGCGCCTGGGCAGTGGCGAGTCGGCAGTGGATTGGTCTTTGGCGGTGTATCGCAGCAATGTGAAAGATGAGCTGATGGCTGTCAGTGATGCGACGGGTGCGTCGTCGGTGACGTTCAATTATGGCGATCGCACTCGGCATCAGGGTTTGGAGGCGGGCCTGAGTGGATCGTTGCCTGCTCCGGCAGCGGGGCGTTGGGATTATCGCTTGTCGTATACCTACAGTGATTTTCGCTTCCGTGGGGGTGAGTATGAGGGCAATCGTATTGCCGGGGTGCCCAAGCATTTATTGGGGGCGGAGTTGATGTATCGCCGTGGCGGCTGGCGCTTTGGGCCTAATGTGCGCTGGTTGGCTTCGGATACGCCAACGAATCATCAGAACGTGGAAGGCACGCATCAAAATGCGTATGCGATTTGGGGCTTCAAGGTCTCGTATCAGCATGACAAGCACTGGAGTGCGTATCTGATGGCGGATAATATTTTTGATAAGACCTATGCCAGCAGTTATGTGATTCGACGCTCGGCTTCGGAAGCGATGCCTACGTATTTGGCGGGGAATGGGAGAAGCTTCTTTGGTGGGGTGAAATATAACTTCTGATTGCTTTGATGTGGGTGCCCTTGTCGTGAGATTACGCAGGGCGCATCCTGAACTTGCCCGGTACTGGGTCCCGCGGACCCCGTACAAGCGCCGGGCACGAACAGCAGGATGCTTGCACCCCTGCGTAATCTCTCGCCCGCGGCAAGTGGTCTGGATCGCCCCAATCCCCTAATTGCCCAAGGCTCTATGGATAGCGGCTTTTGTGCTGTTGTCCGGGCTGTAAGGGATGGGTTCACGTATTGATGTGTGGTACTTGGGATGTGGGTTGGGCGTCGGAGTGTGTTGGGTTTTTGGGTTCAGCTAGATTTAGTTGAGCGGAGTTTTTTTGGAAGAGTGCCTTTGGCCGTGGTGAGCTGCCCCAAGAAGTCGGATATTGGTCCAATCTTGCGGTGGTTTTCATGGGCAGGGGCATTTTTATTGTCTGTCTGAGCGTGTTCTTCTGACCAGAATCAGCGGATGGGGAGGGGAGAGCACACTTTCAGAATAGTCTGACAGACCTGGGCAAGGGGGAGCGGTAAGTTCAAGGGTCAGAGAACCCTCTTACAACTGTAGGTTTGTCAGCCATGATGAATACATACTTGTTGACCACAGACGATATTGATCCTCGCACGCTGCCTGAGCAGGCAGTGCTGTATGCCCATCTGTTGACCCGCGACTCCATGAAAGACGAGTGTGTGCGCAAGTTGATGGCAGCCCCGCGTTTTGTCCGTTCGGACAAAGGCATTCCTTATGTGGTGTTGAAGGATATGCGTACTCACCGTTGGACCTTGATACGCGCCTGGCGTGAGTATCTGGAAATTAAGCGCGAGCGTTTGTCTGGCCGTTTAGGTATCAGCGTGGCGGAGTACAACGTAATTGAGAAAGGATTGGTCCCGTTGAGCCCGACGATGTTGGCTCTTCTGGCGCAGGGAATGGGTCTGGACGAGACACAGCTACAGTTGTCTGCGTATCAGCCCGTGTTGGACCCCTTGGCCTTGAGCTAAAGCCAGGGATATAAAAGAGAGCTATGACAGGAAAGAGTCGGTGCAGGTCGTATGTTGTACTCGTGCTCAAAGCAAGTCCGGCCCCATAAAGCATAGGCCTTATGGGGCCGGTTTTTTCTGTGCAGGATTTAGCGGTTTTATTCAGCCGAATCTTCGGTTTGCAGTTTGACAACCTGCTTGGCGCGGGTGTCTACATGCAAGGAGAAGATGTCAGGGCGTGAGTAATGGCCGTATACATCAAAGTCCAGGTTCGCTTGTTTCAGCAGATCCATGTCCAGTTCGGCATACAGCTCGGTTTCTTCGTCAAACACGGGGCCAGCCAGCACTTCGCCGGTTGGGCTGACGATCATGCTGCCGCCGTGCATCACGTAGCTGTCCGGGGCAAATTCGCCGGGTAGGGCAAATTCGCTTTGGAAGGATTCGGGATAGTTGTTCAAGCGGATGGCCTGGCAGGCGGACAGCACAAACACGCGGCCTTCTACTGCGATGTGCACCATGGACGCGGCCCAGGTGGGGCGGTCGTCTGCGGTGGGGGTGCAGTAAATTTCCGTGCCTTGGGCATACATGGTCTGGCGCAGGGCAGGCATGTAGTTTTCCCAGCAAATCACATTGCCGATACGGCCCATAGGCGTATCCACGGTGCCCATGGTTGATCCATCGCCAAAGCCCCAGACCAGACGTTCCTGGCCGGTTGGCATCAGCTTGCGGTGGATACCCACGACGCCTTTGCCGGGAGCCAGTGTCAGGGCGGTGCAGTACAGGGTACGACCCATTTTTTCGATGACGCCCATCACGGTGTATACACCGCTTTGGGTCACTGCATCGGCCAGCGCTTCTAGTTCTGGGCCGCCCAGGCTGACGGCACCATCGACATACATTTGGTACAGGGCACGGCCTTCGGGACGGCGGTTGCCAATGACGCTGCCAAAGCTGATGCCTTTGGGGTAACCGCCCAGAAAGGCTTCGGGAAAGACGGCCAGGGTGGCACCGTTGGCGGCAACGCGTTGCAAGATGGTGGCGGCTTTTTCAACACTGCTGACAGAATCGAAAGGAATGGATGCCGCTTGTATAACAGCAACTTTGCTCATAACTAGGTCTCCTTGAAAGGTCAGCCTGCCGACAAGTTCACGTTCTTGGTTTCGGGCAGGCGGGTATACAGGATCAGAAAGCACACCAGAGATACTCCGGCCAGGTACCAGGCTGGTACGTTGGGGTTACCGGTGTACTGGATCAAGGCAGCGGCAATGAAAGGACCCGGTCCAGCCAGCAGGGCTGACGAGACGTTGTGTCCCAGCGCGGCACCGGTCGAGCGAATCGAAGCGGGGAACACTTCCACCAGCAGCACTACGTTCATGACGGCGGAGATCGCCACCAGGAAGGCCATGATGGTCAGGCCCAGCAGGATGAGCGCAGGTTTGCCGGAATTCATCATCACAAAGATCGGGTAAGCCATGACTGTCAGGCCTGCAGCGGCGAACAAGGCCAGTTTGCGGCGACCATAATGGTCCGAGAAGCGGCCAACCAGCGGGTGCAAAATGCAATACACCACCAACGAGGCACTGCAAAGCCACAGGGCCGATGTCTTGCTCATGCCCAGAACGGACACCAGGTGGTTGTTGGCGTAGGTGATGAAGTAGTACAGCGATACCAGAAACAGAGCTGAAAACGCGAATGACAGGACAAAGGCGTTGAGCTTGTCTTTGCGTGCAACAGGTTTCAGTGTGTTGTTGGCTTTTTTCTCTTGCAGTTCGTGGTAGACCGGCGTGTCATTCAATTTGCGGCGAATAAAGACGGCAATAAAGGTCATCACAATGGACAGCACGAAGGGCACACGCCAGCCCCAGCTATAGACCTGGGCTTCCGTCAAATTGGCATTGATGGCCGCTGCGGTGGCGGTGCCCATCAAGAAGGCGACGCCCGCGGTAAAAGTGACTACGCTGGCCGCTGATGCGCGACGGTTGGAGGGGGCGCTTTCCACCAGGAAAATACCGGCAGCCGACCATTCGCCACCCACCATCATGCCTTGCAAAAAGCGCAGTACAACCAGCAGGATGGGGGCTAGGATGCCTATCGTTCCATAGCCGGGCAGCAGTCCGATCAAAGTGGTGAAAACACCCATGCCGAACACCGTAATCATCAGGACGGTTTTGCGGCCAAAACGGTCGCCAATGGGGCCTAAAATCAGAGCACCAAAGGGGCGTGATACGAAGCCAACGGCAAACACCGCCAGTGAGGACAACAAAGAGACGCCCGCGGCGTCTGACGGGAAATAGATGTTGCCGATGATGGCGGCAAAGTAGCCATAGATGGCAAAGTCAAACCATTCCATGAAGTTGCCGATGCCTACGGCAACGACTTGTTTTTTACTCAAGCCTGGTTGGCCTGGGGGTGCAGCATTGGCATGCTGAGGGGCGACGGTAGCAGTGCCCATGTTGATCTCCTCGTGTAGATCAGGTGAAAACCTGACCCTTATTGTGGTTGTGGCTGATTTTTAGTCTAATCAAGGCAAATAATTATTCAAACTAATTATAAAAATGGCCTCAATTAATATTGCTAATATCAGGCGGATGGACCTGAACCTGCTGCTGGTGTTCCAGTGCTTGATGAACGAGCGCAGCGTGACCAAGGCCGCCAATGCTTTATTCCTGACCCAGGGTGCGGTCAGCGCGTCTTTACGCAAGTTGCGGGTGGTCTTCAATGACGAGCTGTTTACACGTGGCTCGCACGGCATGGCGCCTACGCACCGGGCTTTGGAGATTGCCCCGCAGATATCGGAGGCCTTGAAAAGCATCTCGGCGCTGGTAACGTCCGAGCAGGATTTTGACCCCACGCGCTCCAGCCGGGTTTTTCGGATTGCCTTGTCTGATGATCTGGAGAACATGCTGGCCAAACGCATGATTCGTAGGGCGGATGAGCAAGGCTGGACGATTAGTTTTTCCTTCTATCAAACTAATAGCTATCTGTGGCCGCAAAGCATGGTGGAGCATGGGGCGGACCTGGCGATTTGCTCCAGCCCCAAATTCTTGAGCACCATGCATAAGTCGCAAGTGCTGTTTTCGGCGTCGTATATCTGTGTCTACGACAAGGAAACCACGCAGTTCTCGACGCCGATGAGCAAGCAGGAATATCTGCATGCACGGCATGGCCGGGTGTCTTTTGATGGGCTGCGTGGGTTTGTTGACGAGCTGTTTGATGCCGAACGTTTGCAGCGCAAGGTCAAGGCGTCTTTCACCCATTTCTCCGGGGCGATCAATGCCATTATTGGCAGCCCTTTGGTGTTGACTATGCCTGATTACGCGGCGCATTCTTTTGTAGAGTGCAATAGCCGTTTAGCGGTCTCGCCGGTGCCGCTGCGTGTGCCGTCTTTTGTGGTGTCCATGATTTGGGACATTAATAAAGAGCACGATGAAGAAAGCCGTTGGCTGCGTCGCTTTGTGCTGGAGTTGACTGATCAGGTCAATGCTTAAAAAATGTGCTGTGTTGCCCAGCAAAGTGTCAGCAGCCTTGTTCTGTTTTCTTTTTAAGGGCCGCCATGCGAATTTTACTGATTGAAGACGAGCCAGATTTGGCCTTGTGGCTGACACGTAGCCTGCAAAAGAAAGGGTTTACGGTCGAATGGTCTAACGATGGGCTAGTGGCGCATCATCGCCTTCAGATTGAAGAGTTTGATGCGTTGGTTCTGGATCTGGGCCTGCCCGGAATGGATGGGCGTGCTTTGCTGGCTCGTTTGCGTTCGGAAGATAACCGCACTCCCGTGCTGATTTTGACGGCGCGTGATTCCCTGCAAGAGCGTGTCGACTCTTTAGAGTGCGGGGCGGATGATTTTTTGCCCAAGCCGTTTCGTATTGAAGAGTTGGTTGCCCGCGTCAATGCCTTGATTCGTCGCAGTCGTGGCAAGGACAAGCCACGCATGGCTTGTGCCAGCCTGGTTTATGATTTGTCCACGCAGCGTTTTACGCTGGATGGAGCGGCTTTGTCAGTGTCGCCACGAGAGGGGGAGGTGTTGCGTATTCTGGTCCAGCGCAGCGGGGAGCCGGTGAACAAGCAGTTCATTTTGGATCGGCTCAATGACAAGGATGAGGACGAAATCAATATCGAGGCTATCGAGGTGCTGGTGCATCGCCTGCGCAAGAAGCTGCAGCTGTCGGACGTGCACATTGTCACCTTGAGAGGTGTAGGGTATTGCCTGGAACCGGTGACGGATGATGAGCCCTAGTGTGATCCTTCTTGCCTCTAGTGGCTTTGGCCACAATCTGGAGTCAATATGGCCCTGAGCAGCCTGCGTCGAACCTTGTTATCCATGTTGATCCCTGTCGCTTTTCTGACCTCGGGGGTATCCCTGTTTGTGTCCAGCATGGCGCTTAAAGATCAGGTGAATGCCGCGTTTGATCGGGCTTTGGCGGGTGCCTTGAAATCCATGTCAGCTAATGTACGCACCATCAGTGGTGGACTGGCGATGGAACAGTCTTATTACATGATGGAGTTCATGGAATACACCATCAGCAGTCAGGTGTATTTCCGGGTGGCAACCGAAGATGGGTTGTCGGAAATAGGCTTTACCGGTATGCCTTTGCCACCTGTTGGTTTGGTGAACAACCAGCCCATTTTTTATAACGCCCAGTATCTGGGAGAGCCCCTGCGTATCGCCGCTGTTGCTCTGGAGTCAGACGGGCGGCTACAAACGTATCAAGATAGTCGGGTGCTGATTCAGGCGGGTGAAAACATCAGTGAACGCGATGCATTTATTCACAAAGTCATCATTCAAAATCTGATTCAGGATATCGCAGTTTTGAGCCTTTTTATTCTGTTGATTTTGGCAGGCACCCTGCTGGCTTTGCGCCCCTTGCGCAAGCTCAGTTCGGAGGTGCGGCACCGCTCTCCTGATAATCTGGAACCCATTAGCGATGCCAGCCTGCCCCGAGAGGTGCGCCCCTTGGTGCAGACCATTAATTTGCATATGGATCGCTATGCGCGCAAATCACGTGAGCAGCAACAGTTTCTGGATGATGCTTCCCATCAGTTGAAAACACCCTTGGCGGTGTTGTTGACCCAAGTGGATTTTGCCTTGACGCTAGCCAAGACCGATGAAATGAAAGAGGTGTTGGAAGCGATTCAACTGCGCTTGAACAATACGGCGCAGATGACCCATCAGATGGTGGCTTTATCACGTGTACGGGATGCAGCAGATCAACTGCGTACCCGAGCCACCTTGGGAACGGTGGACTTGTGTCAGCAGGCTGGGCAGGTAGTGGATGAACTGTGGAGTCTGGCCCGTTCACGCCGGCAGGATCTGGGTCTGGATGCTCCCACCCAGCCGGTCTGGGTCGCGGGCGAGGCATGGCTGCTACAACAGGCTTTAAGCAATATGGTCAGCAATGCGATCAAGTATTGCCCCAGGGGCGCACGCATTACCGTGTCGGTTCGGAGCGAAGGCGATGTGTGCAGCATCCAGGTCGAGGATGACGGACCTGGCATGAGCACTGACGATATGTCCAAGGCTGGCCATCGGTTCCGGCGCGGGGAGGCTGGAAAGGCCTTGCAAGGTTCGGGTCTGGGCCTGGCTATTGTGCAGGCTATTGCTCAAATTCACGGAGCTCGCATGAGCTTGCAGCCTGGACCTAGGCTGCGCGGACTGATCGTGCGTTTGGAGTTTGATGCGTCTGATCGCTGATTTTGTTTTCAGGGAATACCCTTGAAAATAGCGATTTTTGGCAGAACTGAAAGGTAGGCGAAAGCTTCGCTCCGGTAAGGTCGCAACCATTACAACGACGACGATCCTCCAGGAGGCGATCCAATGACTATTCACATGAAACTACGAATGCTGCTGGCCAGCAGCATTCTGGGGTTGAGCAGCTTGAGTGGTGCACATGCCCAACAACCATCCAAGCCAGAATGTATCGCCCCTGCCCAACCCGGCGGCGGGTTTGACTTGACCTGCCGTGTCGCCGTAAATGGTTTCCTGGAAACCAAAGTGCTGGAAAATCCCATGCGTACCATTTACATGCCAGGTGGCGTGGGTGCCGTGGCGTATAACCATATCGTTGCGCAGCGTCCGGGAGATGGCAATGCGATTGCTGCTTTTTCGGGCGGCTCCCTATTGAATCTGGCGCAGGGCAAGTTCGGCAAATACTCGGTAGAGGACGTGCGCTGGCTGGCATCGGTTGGTAGCGACTATGGTGTGGCAATTGTGCGTGCTGATTCGCCCTATCAGGACCTGAGCTCCCTGATGGAAGCGTTCAAGGCTGATCCCACCAAGATTGTGCTGGGGGCAGGCGGCTCTGTGGGTGGCCAGGACTGGATGAAGGCGGCTTTAACAGCCCGTGCCGCCGACGTGGATTTCCGCAAAATGCGCTTTGTTGCCTTTGAAGGCGGTGGCGAAGCCATGACGGCTTTGCGTGGCGGCCATATTCAGGCTTATATGGGTGATGCGGCTGAAGCTCACACCATGCTGGAAGGTGGTGCACCCATTCGTGTTTTGGCCGTATTCAATGACAAACGGCTAGAGGGTGCCCTGTCCAGTATTCCTACCGCCAAAGAGCAGGGCTTTGATATTGAATGGCCGATTATTCGTGGCTTTTACGTCGGCCCCAAAGTGTCTGATGAGCAATACCAGTGGTGGGTCCAAGCATTTGAGCGCTTGATGAAAACCCCGGAGTTTGCTCGTATGCAAACCCAGCAGGGCTTGTTCCCTTTCAATATGAGCGGTCAAGAACTGGACACCTACGTCAAGCAACAAGTGGTGCAGTATCGAGAACTGGCCGACTCTTTCGGCTTGATCAAAAAATAAGTCTTTACGGCACTCCCGGCTTTTTTTGCGCTGGGAACACTGCCAGTCTGTTCCGCCGTGTATGGCGGGCGAATCCGGAGATTCCATCATGACGTTGAATGATCGCGTGCTAGGCGTGGGCGCGCTGGTGCTTGCCGCCCTGATCACAGCTTTTGGCTACGACCTAGAGCCCCCTTTTTCCTATGAGCCTGTTGGCCCCAAGGCCTTCCCCCTGCTGCTGGCCTTGATCATTGCCTTGTGCGGCTTGCGCCTGATTATCAAGGGTGGCGGGCAAGTGGCTGCCAACCCATCAGGCGCCAATGGCCGCATTTCGATGATGGTGGCGTATCTGGCGGCTTATGCCTGGTTATTTCAATGGCTGGGTTTCATCATTGCGACCACGATCATGGTCAGTTTGGTTGCACGCCTGTTCGGTGGCTCCTGGAAGCAGGCCGTGATCGGCGGGTTGGGGATGGGAGTGGGGCTGTTTATCTTGTTTGACTTAGGTTTGGATGTGGTGCTGCCAAGTGGCATTTTGGGAGAGTGGCTATGAGCTCGATTCTTGATTATCTGAGCGTAGGGTTCGGTGTCGCCTTTTCTGTCCAGAACCTGCTGGTCGCAGCGATTGGTGCCTTTATTGGCACCATTGTGGGTGTGCTGCCGGGGCTGGGGCCGATCAACGGCGTTGCCATGCTGGTGCCTATTGCCTTCGCGATGAAGCTGCCACCCGAGTCTGCCTTGATCTTGTTGGCGGCTGTGTATGTAGGGGCGGAATATGGTGGCCGTATTACGTCCATCCTGATCAATGTGCCCGGTGAGGCAGCTGCAGTCATGACGACTTTGGATGGCTATCCACTGGCGCGAAAAGGCCTGGCTAGCGTGGCGCTGTCTTTATCTGCTTTCTCTTCGTTTATTGGCTCCACGATTGCCATCTGCGGCATTGTGCTGCTTGCGCCCATGTTGGCCGGCTGGGCGGTGGCCTTTGGTCCTGCCGAGTATTTTGTGCTGATGGTCTTTGCCTTCTGCGCGTTAACCAGCTTGTTGGGTGATGAGCCGGTCAAAGGGATTCTGGCGGCCATGCTGGGTCTGTTTATTTCAACCGTGGGCGTGGATGCCAACTCGGGGGTGTACCGCTACAGTTTTGATATTCCAAATCTGGCCGATGGCATTGATTTCGTGGTGGTCGTGATTGGTTTGTTCGCTGTGGCCGAGATGTTGCAGATGCTGGAGAATTTGCTGGGGGGCGTATCGATCGAAGTGCCCAAGAGCAAACGTAAGCTCTTTAACTGGAAAGAGCTGACCTTGACGTGGTGGAGTACGGTACGCGGCGGTTTGATGGGGTTTTTTATCGGGATTTTGCCGGGTGCGGGGGCAAGCGTGGCTTCTGCGGTGGCATATGCCAACGAGAAAAAGTACATCGAAGGCAAAGACCCCAATGCAATGTTTGGTCGGGGTGATATGCGAGGTTTGGCCGCGCCTGAAGCCGCTAATAACAGTGCGGCGACCGGCTCTTTCATTCCCATGCTGACATTGGGGGTGCCGGGGTCGGGGACAACCGCCGTCATGATGGGAGCTTTGACGCTGTACAACATCACGCCAGGGCCTGCCTTGTTTGAATCCCAGCCACAGATCGTCTGGGGGTTGATCGCTTCCTTGATGGTGGCCAACGTCATGTTGCTCTTGATGAACGTGCCTTTGGTGCGTGTGTTCGCCTCCATGCTGGCTATTCCACCGCGTTTGCTGGTGCCTGGTATTTTGGCCATCAGCTATATCGGTGTGTATGCGATTAATGGCACGACCTTTGATTTGATGTTGGTCGTAGGCATTGGGGTGCTGGGCTATTTTCTACGCAAGATGAATGTGCCTATGGCGCCGATGGTTTTGGGTGTAGTCCTGGGTAATATGATGGAGCAGAATCTGCGGCGTGCCCTGTCCATTACGGATGGCGAGATCGGCATTTTGTTCGAGAGTCCGGTGTCAATTTCCTTGTGGGTTGCGGCTGTTTTGGTTAGTGTAGGTCCGATTCTGTTGCGTCGCCTTGCGCGGCGTAAGAATGCCCACGACACGGTTTAAGTAGGTATGCCCTGCATGGTTTGCAGGGTTTTTATCGGGAGAGAGCGCCAGGCTGCGGCCTGGCCTTGTTGTTTTTGCTATGGCTATCTGGTTTCGAATTGCCTTTGGTTTTGGGGTGGCCTTGATCGGCGCCTTGGTGGCTACGTGGCTGAGCATGCCTTTGCCCTGGATGTTGGGCGCTTTGATTTTGACGGCAGCGACCAAGATGGCTGGTAGCCCTGGCGCTTGCTTGCCGCTGGCGCGTAATGCCGGGCAGTGGGTTATTGGCGCATCGCTAGGGCTGTATTTCACCCCTGCCATGGTTTATCTGATCGGCAGTAATGCGCTGTTTATTGTGATGGGCATGGTGTTTGCGCTGGTCTTGTGCGGCATCGGTACGTTCATGCTGACTCGTTTTGCCGGTACGGATCTGCGTACCGCCTGGTTTGCCAGCGCAGTGGGCGGGGCCAGTGAAATGACGGGGCTGGCAGAGCGTTATGGGGCACGTCCGGACCTGGTGGCATCTGCTCATGGCCTGCGCGTATTGATGGTTGTGGTGATTATTCCCTTTGCCTTCGAGGCCTTGGGCTTTTCGGGTGAGCAATCCGGCTCGCTGCTTCGACCTGACTTTTTGAATCTGCCGGGTCTGGCTCTTCTGGTGCTCTTGAGCAGTGCGGCAGGCTTTATTTTCCAGGTCTTGCGCTTGCCTAATCCATGGGTGCTGGGCCCGTTGCTGGTGGTAGCCGTACTGACGTACAACGACATTATTTTGTCCGGCCTGCCTGTGCAGATTTCCAACTTGGGGCAACTATGCATCGGTTGGGCTTTGGGTGACAAATTCGGACCCGATTTTTTCCGCCGTGCACCACGTTATCTGGGGGTTGCCGCAATCAGCAACCTGCTCAATCTGGTACTGGCTTTTGGCTTTGCCTATGGTCTGTATCGGCTCTCGGATATTGCCTACCCCACACTGGTTCTGAGCGTTAGCCCCGGTGGTATTGCCGAAATGGCTATTACCGCCAAAGTGTTGCAATTAGGCGCCCCTCTGGTGACGTCTTTTCAGGTGGCGCGCATGGTCTGCGTACTGGTGCTGACCGGGCCTTTATACACGCGTATCGCTCGGTGGTTGAAAGTTCCCTGAGCAAGCCATTCTGTGTTCATACAAAAGCCCGGCGCAAGGCCGGGCTTTTGTCTTTTTGAAACAGGGCAGAATCCGAGTTAAAGAGTCCGCTTGGTGGCGGGTGTGATTTTGCCGTGTTCCCCGATTTCAGTCAGGCGCTCGCCCATTAAAGTGGCTTTCAGCATCTTGCCCACTTGATTGAGCTTGCCTTCATGAACCGTCCAGTATTCGGCACTGTCGATCTGCACGCAAATCAGCGCGACATCCGGGTCGGTAATACCTTCTTCAAACCAGGCCTCGGTCATGGGGTTCCAGAAGCGTTCTTTCTGGTTCATGGAATCGACCAGTCTGGCCATGCCGGATACCGATACATAGGTATCGCCTTTAGGGTCGGCATAGCTGATGTTCACATGCGGATTGACCAACAGATTGTGGACCGGCAGGCCCGAACGCGACATGAAAAACCAGAGTTTGTCGTGTTCGTAGCCTTCCTGTTCTGAACCCATCCTGGCCTTTTGGGTCGTCATAGGCCAGGCATGAAGTTGCCCGTGCTCCGCATGGGTGACGAACATCGCAAAGCGAATGTCCTTGATCATCTCTTGCAGTTGTTCAAAGGAAGATTCAATCGTTTCGTTCATGGGATCTCCTTGGAAAAGTTAAAGAGGTGAAGGCTGTTATTGGATCACTCCGCAAGCGATGCGCCCGGCACCGCCACCCAGGGGAGCAGGGTGATCGGAGTGGTTGTCGCCGCCTTCATGGATCATCAAGGCGTGGCCTTTAATTTGATCCAGCGACTTCAAGCGTGGAGCCAGCACGGGGGTGGAGGCGCTACCGTCCGCATTCACGTACAGGCCTGGTAAATCGCCTAAATGTCCATTGCCCCAGGGGAAGTCATGTTTGCCGGTTTTGTCCGGGTCCAGGTGGCCGCCTGCGGCACCGGCAGGGGTGATCTTGCCGTCTTTGTCGCTAGGTTCGCAGCTGAGGTTCTCATGCACATGAAAGCCATGCACGCCCGCTTGCAGCTTTTGCAGATCCGGAGTGAAAACCAGGCCGTATTGCGTCTGGCTGACTGTGACCTGGCCTATGGTGTCGCCTGCCCCGTCTTTTGTGGCCATTTTCATGGGAATGGTGACATCGGCCAGAGCCGGTGCAGCAAGAGCCAGGCTGGTGCCTGCTGTGGCCGCGACAAGCGCGAACCTTGCATAGACTGAAGAAAAACGCATGACTGCAACTCCTTTGACGGTGTGAACAGATTTCAGTCCAGCCTAACATCGGCGGCGGGACCTACCGTTAAGAAGACGTTTCTCTTTGTCAGTAAAGTGCGCCCATGTTTCATGCGCCTGCGGCCTGAGGATCATGCAGATACGGAAACGGACACAGGCTTATGCCTTGGCTTCCGGATTGCGAACGGGTGGCTCGCAGGGGTAATCGCGAGCAATGGTTTTTTCCAGAAAACGTGTCACTGCCTTGATACGTGGCAGGTATTGCAGATCCCGGTGCACCGTCATCCAGATCGTGCGGCGCACATTGACCTGCTCATCAAGCAAACGCAGCAGTCCCAGCCGCTCCGGTTTGGCAAAAGAGGGCAGCATCACAATGCCCGCACCCGCAGCGGCAGCAAACATCTGGGCAATCATGCTGGAGGACTGAAAGGACAGCTTGGGCCGGGTGATCACTTCGTTTAGCCAGCGCACGGTATCCAGTTGGATCAGGTCATCCACATAGGATGCAAACTGGTGGTCCAGCAGATCCTCCAGGCTGGTGGGATGCCCATGTTGGGTCAAGTATTCCGGTGCGGCGTACAGATGCAGGGGGAAGGAGCCTAAAGGGGTGACATCGATAGACTTGCCGACCATGGGGAAAAAACTTAGAAAAACATCGGCTTCGCGCCGGTTGACGTGCATTTGCTGGGTGGTGGTGACCAGTTCAATTGCAATCTTGGGGTGTAGCGCGGAAAACCCCTGGAACTCCGCTGCCAGATATAAAGAGGCGATGCCTTCCATGGAGCCGACCCGGACTGTGCCGGAGGGCTCCTTGGGGTGATCGCCCAACTGTTCGGCCAAAGCGACGGCACTGGCTTCCATGGATTCCACATACTCCAGCAAGCCTTGCCCGCCTGCGGTCAGATGCAGACCCTGGTTGTTGCGCTCGAATATAGGTGCATTGATGGTTTCTTCCAGTCGGCTGATGTGACGGCTCAGGGTGGACGGGTCCACCTTCAGGCGTCGGGCTGCTGCACCCAAGGTGCCACAGCGTGCCACTTCCAGGAAAATCTTCAAATCATGCCAATTGGGATCAATAGGAGACATAGCCACAGCCCGAGACAGGAATATTTGCAAGGCGGGCTCAGCGTGCGTGCTTAAACCCGTGCGTATTTTTAAGTCTACTGCGCGCGATCACTGTGTAGATCAAGCTTTCAGGGAGTTGCAAATTTGCAATGCATGCCGTGTTGCGGACTGTATAGGAATGGTGAGGAAAAGGAGAATGGGGCTGCCCTGTACTCCCGAGGCAACGGAAGTACAGGGCAGTTGCTGCTTGCAGGGTGTGTCAGAAGATGGCTTTACTCTTCCATCGTTTCCGAACTGGCTACCTGACTGCCCTGCACGGGCTCACTGCTACGTGACTGTTTACGGCTTTCGCTGTTTGAACCCCGGAATGTGGCGGGGGTGATGCGGCGGCGGTCAATAGAAAGATCAAAGACATCAAAGCGGTTGTAGTACCCGACAATATCGTGAAATTGCTTGGGTTCGACGCAGGCGTTCAGGTCAAACGTGGCATAGGCAATGCCTTCTTCATTCTGCAGAAAATCACCTACTGATGCGCCGGTGGGATCCAGGAATTGGGTGGCGGCGCGCGGGGTGTTTTCCAGCACTTCGCGTGCCTGGGCATCGCCGTCTGCCGTCAGCGCGTCCAGCATGGCTTTGTCCATAAAACCGGCATTCAAAATACCGAATACCTTGGACTCGAAAGAGTGGCCACCAGCCCGTATTTTATTGGCGGCCACATTATCGAAATTCTGGCCGGATTTAGGCATGCGGGTGGGCCAGATGGCAGGCCATGCCGAGATATGGATCTGTTCGCCCTGAGCGGCCAGAGAATAGCGTGCCAGCGGGTTGGTGTTCTCGCCGCAGATCAAGGCACCAATGCGACCAATGCGGGTTTGGCAAACGCGCAGACCATGGCCATCACCGGGTGCCCAGACCATTTTTTCGTAGAAGGTGGGTACCAGTTTGCGGTGGTGATTCAAGATGCTGCCATCGTCGCCAATAAGCACATTGGAGTTCCAGATGCAGCCTACGCTGGCCTCGGTGCTTTCGCTAAAACCTAGCGATACAAAGATGCCGTTGCGCTTGGCTGCAGCCCGGATCTGGGCAATTTCGGGGCCATCAATATGGATGCTATTGGCTGCCATCTTCTTGAACCACTCGTGGTTGTAGATGGGAGCCCACAAGGCTGCCCAGACGGGAAAGCCAGGGATAAAAGCTTCAGGAAATGTGAGCAGCTCGGCACCGTGGCGGGCGGCCTCGTCGATGATGGCGATGGCCTTGCGCACGGAACCGGCGGCGTCCATGTAAACAGAGGCAATGTGCGCGGCGGCAACGTGGGTGATTGGAAGTGACATGGTGTGTGTTTCTCTCAAGGTTTAGTGAACCGTGGCCTGGGCCACACCTAATCCGGTTTCCCGGCGAACGGACATCTCTACCCACTTGGATTCAGACAAGGCGCTGCGTGTAAACAGCGAGAACAGAATCACCAGTAAAAAGCCCAAGGGGATGGAGATAATTCCGGGGTTGCGCAGGCTGATCAGGGGCTTGGATAGACCGACTACGCTGGTCGCGTTGGCGGGGATGGCGTCAGCCGTGGCCTGGGCCGTAGCGCGTTCTGTCGTCAGCTTGTCGCGCAGGGCCGGGTCGCTTGCTGCGGCCAGTTTTTGATTCATGGTGGTGACCGTGGCCAGTGCCGCTTCTTTCTGCATCAAGGGGTATGTCATGTTGGGCGATACCAGCACCAGCCCGATGGACAGCAGCGTGCCGCCCACTACCCCGGCCACGACACCGGCGGTGTTGCAGCGCCTCCAATACAAGGTGCAGACCAGGGCAGGAAGGTTGGCCGATGCCGCCACGGCATAGCCCAAACCGACCAGGTGCGCCACGTTTTGCCCTTTGGCCGCAATGCCGGCAATGATGGAGATGACAGCCATCAACAAGGTGGCAATACGGGCGGCAATCACTTGTTCCCGCTCTGTGCCCGAGCCATTGCGAATCGCACCGATATATACGTCATGGGCCAGAGACGACGCTGCTGCCAGCGTTAGCCCGGCTACCACAGCCACAATCGTGGCAAAGGACACGGCAGCGACCACCGCCAGCATGAAGTTGCCCATCAAGCTCTCAGGGCCACCTCCCAACAGTTGCGCCAGCATGGGAGCCGCCAGATTGCCGCCTTTATCCAGCCCCAGAATGGCTTTGGGGCCTACATTCAATGCGGCAGAAAAGCCGATCACCACAATGAATAGATGGCACAAACCGATGGCGAACATGGCATACAGCGCAGACTTACGTGCTGCCTTGGCATTGGGCACGGTAAAAAAACGCATCAGGATATGCGGCATGGCCGCTGTACCCAGCACCAGTGCCATACCCAGGGAAACCTGTTCGATTGGATTTTTCAAATACAGGCCTGGTTCCAGGAAACGTTGCCCGGCTTCGGCCACGCCCAAAGAGGACTGCCCCAGAAAACTGATGACATGATTCTGGATGGTGGGGCTCGAAATGACTGAGCCAAAAAAGGCTTCTACGTTAAAGCCGTAGGGGGCCCAGGAAAGGATGACGAGCACAAAGCAAAACGAGATCAGCAACCCGGCTTTCAGTACCTGCACTGATGTGGTGGCCCGCATGCCGCCAAAAAGCACATAGATCAGCATCATCAAGCCCACAATGCCTACCGAAACCTCGTAGGGGATGCCGATCAGGGCTCGGATAATGACGGCCCCGCCCACAATCTGCGGCACCATGTAAAACAAGGCGACCAGGATGCTGGAGCCCGCAACCACCAGCTTGGTAGCACGGAAGTTGTTGCGATAAGAGAGCACATCGCCCAGCGTGTAGCGGCCCAGGTTGCGGCAGGGTTCCGCCACCAGAATTAACACGGGAATGAAAGAGACGAAGAACCCGATCAGATAGCTGATGCCGTCCAGGCCGTACAGCGCAATCAGCCCGGAAACACCCAAAAAGGCGGCCGCCGATAGATAGTCCCCGGCAATGGCCAGACCATTGAAACGGGCGCTGATACCGCCGCCTGCCGTGTAGAAATCGCTGGCGGTGGAGTTACGACGTGCCGCCAAAAACGTAATGCCTAGCGTGAATAGAAACAGAAAAGCGAAGACTGAAAATGTCAGCACCCTGTTGCCTTCGTTAACCAAGGTGCTTTCCTGTGCGAGCGCGGTTTCGCTGACCACTATTAAGGTGGTCGCAAATACTGTTTTTTTCATGATGAGTCCCTTAAATGGCAGTCGAGGGTAGGGAGGACTGCTGGGATTCTTGTTGCGTTAAGTGCTGAACCATCTTGTCCAGATGGCGTAGTTGGACGGCATAGCGCCAGGCCACAGCACCGCCTATCAGATACTGGGCAATCAGATACCAAAGCCCAAAATTGGTAGAGGCGGTGACTTTCAGGCGGAATAGGTCGGGAGTAAAGCTGGACAGAATGGGTACTAGAAAAAAGCAGGTCATGCTGATGAACAACAATCGCAGTACAACGCCTCTACGCTTGCGTACCAGATCCTGGAATTGAGGCTTGGCGTAAAGAGCCTCATAAACCTGGGCAGAGATATCCGCCATGTTTGTCTCCTTTTTATGATTGGATTTGTACTCACCATTCTTCAGAAGCCGGGCAGGATAGGAAAGCGCCAATGTTGCAAGCCATCTTGCAAATTTGCAGGGTGGGACAGGACGCCACGCTGCGAGCACTTTCCTATATCGAAATGAGAATTATTGTTAATATGCTCGCTTCACTCGATACCTGCCTGCAGCCCTTCCCATGTCCCGCCGCCCTACGTCTAAGAAAACGTGGCTCGCTCATTACAGCGGGCTGATCGGGTCGTGGGCGAAGCGCAGCTCTTTGCCGCAGGATGCGGAAGATGCGGCACAGGACTCCATCGAGGGCTTGTTGCGAGGCGAACATGCTGCCGCACTAGACCAAAAAGCGTATTTGTATCGCAGCGCGCAGAACCAGCTGATCAGTGAAATTCGCCGCCAGTCGCGTCAAGAGCTTGTGGCTTTGCAGGATTTGCATGAGGATGAACACCCGGTTCAGCCCGGCCCGGACAGCGATTTGCGTATGGCGCAGTTAAGTCAGGCGCTACGGGAAGCCTTGCAGGAATTGCCGCTAAAGTGCCAGCAGGTGTTTTTATGGAACAAAATAGAGGGCTATACCCAAAAGGAAATCGCAGAGAAACTGGATCTGACACCCAGCTCGGTGGAAAAATACATGAAGCGGGCCTTGAGGCATCTTCAGAAAAAGTTACAAAACTATGCCCCCCATTAGTTCCGGATTTCACTATGTTCAAACGTCTTAATAGTGAAGGGCACAGTTTTTGGTCCTGTGTCCCTAGCGACGCGAACTATGCCTAAACACGATAACGCCACCCCCTCCAATCTGCCGCGAGAGCAAGCCCTGGACTGGTTTGCCCGGGAGCAGCTCGGCACCTTGGCTCCGCACGAACAGCGAGAGCGGGATGCCTGGCTGGCGCGTGATCCCGCCAATGAGCGCGAGTACCGTTCTTTGCAGCAGGTCTGGCACGTGGCTGATCATCTGCCCAAGGATGAGATGCGGGCGATTATGGACAGCCCCGATCATGGCGCTCGCCGCATCACCCGTAGGCACCTCTTGATGGGGACAGGGGCGACGTTTGCTGCCGTGGCGGCGGGAGCCTGGGTCAGCCGCCCCATGTGGGCAGAGTCGCCCGTTTTCACCCAGCGATTGCTGACCGCCCGAGGTGAGCGTAAACAAGTCGAATTACCGGATGGGTCGCGGTTGGACCTGAATACCGACACGGAACTGAGCATCGCCTTTTATGAGTCTCACCGCAGTGTGGACTTGCTGCGGGGTGAGGCACTGTTTGCCGTTCATGCTGACAAAAACCGGCCATTTGCGGTGGAAGCGGGCTCGACGCAGGTGCTGGTGACCGGCACGCAGTTCAATGTGCGTCGGCAAGCCGATGAGGTGACGGTGGCTGTGCGGGAAGGCTCGGTGCAACTGTCTACCGGCCCTTGGTGGCGGCGAGAGCGGGCGTTGCTGCGCGCTGGTCAGCTCTCCAGCGCTTTGCATAACAGTCTGGTTCAGTTTGACAAGGATCGTGTGGAGGCGATGACGGCTTGGCAGCAAGGACGCATTGTGTTCCGTGATGTGCCCTTGTCCCTGGTGGCCAGCGAGTTAAGCCGCTATCTGGCCCAACCTGTGCGGGTGACTGATCCGCGGGTCGCCAAGCTGCGTATTTCAGGCACGCTCAGCATAGAGGAGCCGACAGCAGCGCTGGCTATCCTGCCAGATATTGCGCCGGTCAAGGTGGCGCGTGAGGCCGACGGTAGTGCCTTGCTGATCGCTGATTTTTGATTGGGTGGCTGAGATCCTGCTGCAGGTACTGTTCTAAGCATTTCCAGTCAAAGCAGATAAAGATACATTTTGTATCAAAAAGGGCAGTGAGAATCATTCCGGAAAATTTCCAGCCATAGCGTCTTACTTATGGGGGCCTGCATTTCCAGACTGGAGACAGGCTGGCCCAGAGCCTTGGCCAAGGGCGTCTGCGCATCGTGCGCGTACTTATTTTTTGGAACTCTGTTCATGCTGGACACGCAAGCTAAACCCACCGCCTCAGCGCGTCGGGGTACGACATTGATTGGCCTTAACGCCCTCGCACTCTCGCTTTTTCTTGCTTTTGGTTTGCACGCGCCTCACGCTCAGGCGCAGGAAGCTCCGGTGGCTATTAGCATAGCGGCCCAGCCTTTGGCGGCAGCGCTGGAAAAACTGGGAGCGCAGGCCGGGCTGCAGATTTTTTATCTGCCCGAGGCCGTCAAAGGGATCAACGCCCCTTCTGTTTCTGGAAGTTTGACCGCTGACCAGGCTTTGAGCCGCTTGCTGGCAGGCACAGGCTTGGAGTTCCGCCGCAATGGCAAGAATGTGTCCTTGTCCCGTCCTGTTCAAGGCGAGACTACCCAGCTGGCCCCAGTGCGAGTCGTGGGGCGTGAGCTGTCTACGGAAGGCTCGGGCTCTTACACCGTGCAGGCTACAGCGGCGGCAACCGGTTTGCGTCTGTCACCGCGTGAGACTCCACAGTCCGTCAGCGTAGTGACCCGACAGCAGCTCGACGATATGAACCTGACCAAGCTGGGTGACACGTTCCGTACCGTGACGGGGATTGCCACCACCATGTCCGATATCGATCGTACCGACATTTACTCGCGCGGGTTTTTTGTCGACAACTATCAATACGATGGGGTCCCCGTAGAGACGAAGAACGATTTTTTTGGAACCTCTAATTTCGACCCCGTTCTGTACGATCGTATTGAAATCGTGCGCGGTGCTACCGGCTTGATGACCGGAGCCGGTAACCCCGGTGCTTCGGTCAATATGGTGCGTAAACGTGCCAGCAGTGATGTGTTCACCGGCTCGGCGTCAGTGGGCGTGGGGTCCTGGGATCACCACCGAGGCACGATTGATCTTTCCACTCCCTTGAATAAGGATGGCACCGTACGGGCGCGTGTGGCCGGGATGATGGAGGAGCGAGACTCTTATATCGACCGCTATCACACCCGTAATCGCGCCTGGTTGGCCACAGCAGAGGCGGATCTGACGCCTGACACCACCGTTCGCGTGGGTGTAGAGCATCAGGCCAAGCGTCCTACTGGCGTGACCTGGGGGGGGCTGCCTACCTTGGATAGCAACGGGCAAGATCTGGATTGGCGTCGCTCCTTCAGCATCGGAGCAGACTGGACGAATTGGAACACGACCAGCAGTACTTTTTATGCCGGTCTGGATCACCGTTTTGAGAACGGCTGGTCCTTGAAAGCCACCGTTAGCCGTCTGGAAAGTAAATACGATTCCAAGCTGATTTATTTGATGGGCCATCCTAACCCTATCACTGGGCAGGGGATGAGCACGATGCTCAATAACTCGTATCAGGAGCTGGATCAGAACAGTGGCTCGTTGGAGGTCTCTGGGCCGTTTAACGCCTTCGGTCAGGAGCATGAGGCGTTTGTCGGCTTGATGGGTAGCAAGGCCATCTATCGCTATGGCAGTCAACCACCGCTAGGCAATTCCCCAGTGGGCAATATCTTCCAGTGGGATGGTTCTTATCCGGAACCCGCATGGGGGGAATTTCAGGCTTTAGGAGAGCAGGAAACCCGCCAGAATGCAGTCTACGGCGCGCTGCGCTTGTCGCTGAGCGATTCGCTGAAACTGATTGTGGGTGGCCGTCAAACCAATTGGAAGCGTGTAGCGGGTCAGGACACCATGAAGCATCATGTGTTCACACCTTATGCGGGTTTGCTGTATGACATTAATGAGAACTTCACGGCCTATGCCAGCTATACCGATATCTTCCAGCCACAGTCTTATCGTGATGCCAATGGTAGCTATCTGGACCCGGTCCAAGGCAAGAGTTACGAGTTAGGCCTGAAGTCTGAGCACTTCGAGGGCAGGCTCAACACCTCGCTGGCCTTGTTCCGTATCGAGCAAGATAACGTGGCCGAACAGGACGGTGACAAAACCGTGCCCGGCACGCCCGATTTTGCATACCGAGGGGCTAAGGGCGTGACTAGCGAAGGCTTCGAGCTGCAAGCGTCGGGAGAGATTCAGCCCGGTTGGCAGCTATCAGCCGGCTTTAGCCGTACCTTGGTGCGCAATGCCGAGGGTGGGGCCTTCCAACCTTTCCGTCCACAGAACTTGGCCCATTTGCAGACCTCTTATGTGGTGCCCGGTACGGAGGGGAAACTGTCGGTTGGTGGTGGTCTGCAGTGGCGTAGCCACATTTATACAGATAGAAAGGTGGCGCCGAATATAGAGGCCCGCCGTGAGCAAGGCTCTATTGTGCTGGCCAATGTCATGGCTCACTATCGTTTCTCTTCTAGTCTCTCGGCTCAGTTGAACGTGAATAACTTGTTTGACAAGAAGTATGTGGACTTGGTGTCGGACTCGCAGGGGTTTTACGGTGCGCCACAAAAGATCATGCTGACGATGAAGTATCAATTCTAAGCATTAGCCCCGGTTTTATGCCGGGGCCGGATGGTGTGGAAGAAGCTGCCGGCAGCCATCAAGCGGCTTCTTCCTCCACAGACAGCAGTTCCTTATGATCAAAGTACAAAGTGGTCCAGATCAAAGGGGATGACTCGTCCGCCTGAATGCTCAGTTCCAGGCAGTCTCCGGACAGGTAAATACTGTCCAGCAAAGCTGGCTTGTCATTCATCCAGACTTTGCCGATCACGTCCTGATAGCGTTGTTTGAGCTTAATCCGGTAAGCCGTACCATCCAGGCCTTCCCACTCCCATTCACCGGCAACCTGGGCAGGCACAATCCACTTATAGAGCTTGATACCGCCTAGTTCTAAAAGATCGTCCGGCTCCCAGTCGCCCATATCAAAGGCGTGCGATATCACACGCGATCCGGGACGCATGTCTTTCAGGATGCGTGGCCGTAGCTGCACGTTGATGGAGTCCAGCAAGTAAAGCGTCAGAATAGAGGCTTCGCTGAAGTCCGCATCGAAGATATCTTCTTCAATGAAATCCACCATGTATTCGACGCCAGCCAGACCCGCCTGCTCCATGGCGTCAGCGACACGCAAGGGGTCCAGTTCTATGCCTATGCTGCGGGTACGGTATTTTTTAGCGGCAGCAATAACAATGCGGCCATCACCGCAGCCCAGGTCGTAAAGCACATCATCGCGCCCGGCACCCGCCATCGTCAGCATGGTGTCAATGACAAGGTCATCGCTAGGCACAAAAGGCACATCTAAAAAGATGTGAGATTCAATGGAATAGCCGTCTAAGTCGCTCATCAAGTCTCTGAACAATAGAAATCCTCGTGGAAGGGGTTAAGCCGAAGTTCGCGTAATTTTTGTTATCTATAGTTTAAACTACTGCGAAAATGGCTTAAATTCGCTTTTTATGTCTATATAGACGATCATCAGTCTATGTCAGACTTACATGGCTCTACCTCACCCGCTTCTACCCCGCTCAAAACCCGTCTTCAGCATATACGAATCTCACCCGGAGAATCGTTACGTATTCGTGCCTTAGCCGATCATTTGCAATATGCCGATCCTCTTGGGCATGCGCAGGCTCTTGGTATAGGCCCGGCAGTGTGGCCGCTGTTTGGCTTGGTGTGGCCGTCCAGCATTCAGTTGGCTCGTAAGCTGAAAAACCGTCCTATTCGGGCAGATGAAACGATCTTGGAATTAGGCTGCGGCCTGGGTTTAACCAGCCTGCTGATGCACAAGCGTGGCGCGCACATCCATGCCAGTGATTGTCACCCCCTGGTGCCACATTTTCTGAAACTCAATCAAGCGCTGAATGGTTTGTCAGACCTGCCTTATGTGCATGCGCAATGGGGGGAGCAATCCTGCCCCGACTTGCTGGCGTCACTGGGACTGAATCCTGCTCGACAGCGTTATGACCTGATTGTGGGCAGCGACCTGCTTTACGAGGGCAACACCCCCGCTCAGTTGGCACAGTTGGTGAATCAGCGAGCCAAAGAGCAGGCCGAGGTCTGGGTGGTTGACCCGGATCGGGGGCACCGCAATAAATTTACCCAGGAAATGGAGCGCTACGGTTTTGAACTGGTGCGACAAGTCTGCTTGCGTGACCGGCCTATTTTGATGCCCGAAGGTAAGGAGTTGTCCTACAAGGGGCGCTGTTTGCAATACCAACGCAGCTAAACCCGCCTTCTTGAAGGCTGTTTTTTTTAAGGGCTCGGCGCTGCAAAGGGCGAAGACGTGATGGGCCTAGGTGGCCGTTGCGGATAGGCCGACGTGCCAAAGTTCGACCCCATACGATTGCTGGTCGTTGCCGGGTTCACCAAGCCCATCGCGTTCGGCCCTTTTTGGATGATCGCCTCCGATCCCACTCCAGGCGTGCTTGGCCCTGGCTTGGGCTGCATTTGCTGGCTCAAGCAATCGTAAGACAGGGCCGCTTGCCCATCCACCACCACACTGACGCAACCCGGCGAAGCCTCGGCAGGGGGCGCTCTTGTCGATTCAGACTGGGTGCGTTCCTGGGCGATGCTGCTTGCCTGAGTGAAAAACAATAAGAAAAACAGTAGGGGTCGCATAGGGCTGTGCAAGCAAAGAAGAGTCAAACCAAGAGGCTGCTTGGCTTTTCTATACCCTAGCGCAGGCCGCTTTCCGGCTGGATGAATTTTTTATGACAGGCAGGCGCCAGATCCTCCTGCACCGCCTCAAAACAGGTCCTGCATTCTGGCGGGAGTCCCCCTGTTTTTCTCCCGTCGCCCAAAAAGAAATATGAAGTTTTTGTTACAAACGAGAAGTTTGGAGTTCTGCTGCGTCTAGATGTCAACGAGTCGCGCGGCGTGCCTTCCCTGCCTGAAGTCCGGACGGGGAAGCAGACACACCGCTCATCAGATTGAGGATCGTAAGCATCGTGATGCCAGCAGAAATTCCAGGGCGCAAGGTCCGTTTGTCCGGGTGGCGGGGCCACCTTCTGTGTGCTGCGCCAATAATGGCGCTGGCCTTGTTGCTGCCTCAGAGTGCCTTCGCGCAAGCCGAGCGCAAGGTCAGTATTAATGAATACATTGTGCGCGGCAATACCGTATTGGATGCCCGCAGTATTGAAAAAGCGGTGTACCCCTTTTTAGGTCCCGAGCGCAGCCTGGGAGATATCGAAAAAGCCCGCGACGCCTTGCAGGAAGTCTATAACGCCCAAGGCTATCAATCGGTCTACGTGGATCTACCCGAGCAGGCCGTGGCCGATGGCGTGGTGTTCTTTCAAGTGACCGAGACCAAGGTTGGCCGCGTCCGTGTTGTGGGGGCCGAGCACTACTCTCCACTGGCCATTCGCGACGGCGTGCCGTCCTTGCAAGAGGGCAAGGTGCCGGACTTCAGCAAAGCCCAGGCCGAACTGGCCGAGCTGAATCGGGGTGCCAGCCGCCAGGTCATGCCGATGGTGAAAGAAGGGCGTGTGCCCGGCACCATGGATGTGGACTTGCGTGTAGACGATAAAAGCCCCTGGAGTGCCAGCGTGGGGCTGAATAATGATTACAGCGCCGACACCAGCAATCTGCGTAGCGTGGTCACCTTGGGGCACGACAATCTTTGGCAGCGTGGTCACGCTTTTTCGCTGACTTACTTCACCGCGCCACGCAACACGCAGGACGCCAAAGTCTGGTCGGCGTCCTACTCCTTGCCCTTGTCACCTAGCTGGAATCTGGCTTTTTCTGGCTACAAGTCCGATAGCGATGTCTCTACCGTGGGCGACACCAATGTGCTGGGTAAGGGACAGTCTTACGGCGTTCATGTCACTTACACCTTCCCGCAGTCCGGTCCCTGGTATCACACCGCTTCGATCGGCATGGACTACAAAGATTTTGAAGAGCAAACCCGCTTTGGCGACAGCAGCGACCGCGTGCCGCTGACTTATCTGCCTTTCACGCTGGCCTATAACGGCTACCGCTACAGCGAGGATTCACAAACCAGTGTCGGGCTGACCTTGACTGGCGCCAGCCGCAGCCTGTTTGGCCTGAACAGCGAGTGGGAAGAGTTCGACTACAAGCGCTGGATGGCCAGCCCCAGTTTCATGGTGTTCAAGGGCGACCTGAACCACACCGAAACCTTTGCCAAAGACTGGCAGGCCTATGGCCGGGTCGGCTTTCAGATTGGCTCGGGCGCTCTGGTGTCCAACGAACAGTTCTCGGCCGGTGGTGCGACCAGCGTACGCGGCTATCTGGCTGCCGAACGCAGTGCTGACGATGGCTGGATGGCCAGCTTTGAGTTGCGTACGCCGTCCCTGGCCCGCTGGATTGGCCCCTCGGTCAACGAGTGGCGCTTCTATGCCTTTAGTGATGTTGCCCGTTTGCGCCTGCGTGATCCCCTGCCTGAGCAAGAGTCCAGTTTTCATCTGGCCAGTGTGGGCATAGGCACACGTCTGCAAATGTTCGACTGGCTGTCCCTGCACGCTGACTGGGCCTATCCCCTGACGCAAGGCGTCAACACTGAACGACACGATCCGCGCCTGCACTTCAGTTTGCGCGCCTCCTTCTGACCCCCTTAGCCAGAACAATTTGCCTGATTTTGTTCCCGGAGTAATTCGATCATGAAACGCCTTCTTCTTCTGATGCTCGCCGTGATGGTGGGCTGGCTACCTGCCGTGGCGCATGCCTGGTGGCAGCCTGAGTGGCAGTACCGCAAGCAAATCTCTGTCGATACCACGCCCGAGGGCGGGGCAATCAGCGAAAACGTGGGCCGTACGCCCTTGTTGGTACGCCTGCATACCGGCAACTTTTCTTTTGATGGCACCAATGAAAACGGCTCGGACCTGCGCTTTGTGTCCGGCGACGATCAGAACGTGCTCAATCACCAGATCGAAAGCTTTGATCCCTTGATGGGCATGGCCTTGGTCTGGGTGGATGTTCCTGAAGTGGGTGCGGGCCAGAAGCAGGATATCTGGATGTACTACGGCAACGAGAAAGCCCCGCTGGCTTCCAATGGCCAGATCACTTTTGATCCCAATTACACCTTGGTCTACCACTTCGATGGTGCTGCCGGTGCGCCCTCGCGTGACAGCACGGCCTATACCAACCACGCTCAAACGGCTCCTGCCGGTGTGATCGATGGGGTGTCTGGACGCGCTGCGCAGTTCGTTAGTGGTTCGCCCATGATGTTGCCTGCCAGCCCTTCTTTGGCGGTGCCTGCCGCCGGTGCGTTTTCCTTCAGCGCCTGGGTCCGTGCTGACCAGCCACAAGGTCAGCAACTGGTGTATGCCCGTCGTGACGGCACCAACAGCTTTCTGATTGGCCTGGATCAGGGCGTGCCCTTTGTGGAGATCAATGGCCAACGCAGCCCTGCGGGTGCGCCTTTGTCACCTAGCACATGGCAGCATCTGGCTGTGACAGCGGATGGCAGCCAAGTTGTCTTGTACGTACAAGGCCGCGCGACTGCATCACTGAATGCCAGCTTGCCTGCGCTAAATACGGTGGCTGCTGTCGGAGGTGATGTGCCTGGTGCCCTGTTGGCTGCACCGGCCACTGCACCGGCTGAAGTGCCCAGTGCTGAAGGTGCGGCGGCAGAGACCAGCGCCGGTACAACCGCCGGGGCCGAAAGTGCCGCCTCTGTGGCTGCCCCTGTCATTACGTATGCGCCGTTTGTTGGTGCTATCGACGAACTGCGTCTGTCCAAAATTGCTCGACCTGCGGCCCTGATTTATGCCGATGCCTTGGCTCAGGGTGCTGAGTCCCGCCTGATCGCATACGGAGTGGATGAAGAGCAGTCCGGTTTTGGTTTTGGCGCATTGGGTTTCTTGCTCAAAGCTGTTCCTATGGACGCCTGGATTGTGATCGGTGTGCTGGTATTCATGATGTTCCAGTCCTGGGTCATCATGTATCGCAAGAGCCGCCAAGTGGGGCGTGTGCAGCAGGCCAACCGCCACTTCCGCGACGTCTTTGGTGAGTCCGGCGGCAAGTTGGATGCGGTGCAAACCGACACCAAGGCCGAGCAGGATTTTGCTTATTCCTCCTTGTGGCGCTTGTACCGCATGGGAGTGAAGGAACTGCACAACCGTCAGGCCCAAGGCATGAAAGCCTTGTCCCCCAATTCGATTGAAGCCATTCGCGCTTCCATGGATGGTGTCCGTACACAAGAAAATCAGGCACTAGGCGCCCGTTTGGGCATCTTGTCCAACGCCATTGCCGGTGGTCCCTACATTGGTCTGCTGGGTACTGTGCTGGGCATTATGGTGGTGTTCCTGGGTACGGCTATGGCAGGCGATGTAAACATCAATGCCATTGCTCCCGGTATGGCTGCTGCTTTGCTGGCGACCGCCATGGGCCTGTTCGTCGCGATCCCCGCTCTGTTTGGCTACAACCGCCTGGTTGGCCGCAACAAAGATGTCAGCGCCGACATGCGTGTGTTTGTGGACGAGTTTGTGACTCGTCTGGCTGAAGTCCATGGCCAGAACACCACGCCTGCCAAAAACAAACACGACAAGCACGAGGCTGCATTGGCTCAAGGCGCTGACCTTGATCTGGCTAATGCCCAGGCTGCTGGCTCGGCATAAGGAACGGACATGGCAGCCCTACGAGACGACGACGATGACTCCGCAGCCGTGGACGGCATCAACATTACCCCGCTGGTCGATGTACTGATGGTGGTGCTGGTCATGTTCATCCTGACCGCTACCGCACAGATCTCCGGGATTCAGGTGAATTTGCCCAAGGCCAGTTCCACCGTGTCCCTGGTCCAGCCCAAGACCAAAGCCATCTCCATCAACGAGGCGGGTCAGGTTTTTCTGGATGCCTATCCCGTGACGTTGCCCGAGCTGGAAGACCGTTTGCGGACTGAAAAAGCCCTGAACCCGGACTTCCCGGTGATTGTGCGCGGCGACAGCATCGTGCAGTACCAGAAGGTGGTGGAAGTGCTGGATGTATTGCGGCGCTTGGAGCTGTCCCAGGTCGGTCTTGTGACCGGCAAACCTCAGTAAGTTACTTGGTGTTCTAACGATGTTGCCAAACTCATCCAAACCGCAAACGCCCCGACGCGTGTCCTGGCGGCGGGTGGCTGTGAAGGTGCTGGTTGTGGTGCTGGTGGCGCTGTTGGGCTGGTGGGTCTGGAAGTGGGCCAATGACATGGCGGGGATCACACGCCAGGTGCCCAAAGAGCCCATGTTGATTCCCTTGCCTCCACCGCCTCCACCGCCGCCCGAACCCGAGCCGCCACCGGAGCCTGAAGAGCCTAAAGAAGAGGAAGTGGTCGAGCCGGAGCCGGAACCTGAGCCTACGCCTGTGGAAGAGCCTCAGCCGGAGGACGAAGCGCCACCCACGCCCTCGGACGATTTGTCAGACCCGATGCAAATGGATAGCGATGCCCAGGCTGGTACTGACAGCTTCAACATCAGCGCCGGTCAGGGCCGGGGCATGGGCGGCAGCGGTGGTGGCCGTGCCGGTAATGCCACCTATAGCCAATACCTGGCTTATGCACTGCAAAAAATCCTGCGTGAAGACAGCCGCACTCGCAACCTGGTCTACCGCGTCCAGGTGCAGCTGTGGTTGACCGAAGACGGGTCCATTACCCGTGTCTCCCTGGCGCAGTCCTCGGGCGACACCGAGATTGATACGGCGCTAGTTGCTGCCTTGCGTGAAGTAGGGCGCTTGAGCGAGCGGCCCCCAGCGTCGGTAAGCATGCCTATCCGAGCCCAGGTAACGGGTCGTAGGCCCAGTTGATTGTCTGCCCATTTTTGACCGAATTTGACCGAATGATTTGGAGTGCGCTTTTCATGAAATCTCATCCTACTCGGCTGGCTTGCGCGGTGGCGCTGGCCTTGACCTGCACCGCCGGCCCCGTGCTGGCGCAGGCGCCATCCCAGAACGCCACCGTTAACCTGATTCGCTTGCTGGTGCAGCAAGGGGTCTTGCCTCAAGCGCAGGCCGATGCTCTGGTGGCCCAGGCCGAGGCGGAAGCCGCCCAGGCGCGTAAAGCTGATATTGGAGCAGCCGGTGCGGCACAGGCCCAGCCCGGCGATGTGCGTGTGACGTACATCCCGGAAACCGTGCGCGAGCAGATCCGTGAAGAAGTCAAAAACGAGGTGATGTCGCAAGCCAAGGCCGAGAACTGGGCCCAGCCCAACACCTTCCCGGATTGGGTGTCGCGCATCACGGTAGAGGGCGATGTGCGGGTGCGCAACGAGTCGCGCCTGATGGATGGAGCCAATAGCAACGAGCTGATCAATTTTGCCAAGTGGAACGACAGCGGCCCAGTACCTACCGTGGTCGAGAACAAGCCTTATGGTCTGAAGATTCCTTATCTGAACAGCCGCCAGGACCGCCGCAATCTGTGGCGTGTGCGTGCTCGTCTGGGTGTGAAAGCAACGCTGTCTGATCGCTGGGAGGCCGGTATTCGTCTGGCAACCGGCAGTGATGACAGCCCGGTGTCCACCTCCGATACCTTGGGTAACGGCATGGGCAAGAAACACTTGTGGCTGGATCAGGCCTACTTGTCCTATCGCCCCACCGACTGGGCCACTGTTGTGGCGGGTCGCGCGTCCAGCCCCTTTGATTCCACCGATTTGCTGTGGTCATCTGACCTGAATGTGGACGGTATTTCTGCGGCTTTCAAACATGCTCTGTCGGATCGCCCGGTGACGCTGTTTGGCAATCTGGGTGCATACGCGTTGGAATACGCCAACACGCCGTGGGATCGCAATAGCCTGTCCGAAGGTTCCAGTGAAAACAAATGGCTGCTGGGTGCGCAGATCGGTGCCGAGTGGAAGATAAACGAGCGCAATAATCTGCGCGGTAGTCTGGCCTATTACCACTTCGACAATATCGCTGGCCAGCGCTCTAGCGCCTGCACGCTGTATGCCTCCAGCGATGTGTGTGATACGGACTGGTCACGCCCCGCCTTCATGCAAAAGGGTAATACCGTATTCCTCTTGCGTGATATTCACCAGTGGTCGGCAGACCCCAAGAACTGGAACGAATGGCAGTACGTGGGTCTGGCCTCCAAGTTCAACTTGCTGGACGTGAATATGCGCTGGGATACGCAGGTGATGAATGGCCTGAACCTGCGTCTTGCCGGTAATTATGTGCGCAACTTGGCCTACGACAGTAACAAGATGGTGGACCGTGCGGGTGGCCTGTACAACATCGCCTCCAACGGCACGTACGACGCCTCTGGCAACCCGACCGGAATCGAAAGTGGCGGCAATGCCTGGATGGTGCAAGCGACGTTGGGCAGCAGCCTGGGCCTGAAAGACAAGGGCGATTGGCTGGCTTTTGCGGGCTACAAGTATATCGAGCCGGACGCCATGCCTGATGGCTATAACGACTCCTCCTTCCACCTGGGCGGCACCAATGCACGCGGCTACTTCGTGGGTGCAGGCTATGCCTTCGAGAAGAACGTAACGGGGCACCTGCGCTGGAGCAGCTCCAAGGAAGTTTACGGTGCGCCGCTGTCTATCGACATCATCCAGCTTGAACTTAACGCCAGGTTCTAAGCCATGAAGATATTGAAATCGTCTGTAGACCTGCACGTACGGCCAGCCGGGCGTTCTCCCTTTGCGATGACGCTATGCGCTGTGTTGTTGGTGGGCCTGGGCCAATGGGCTGGCCCGGCCATCGCACAGAAATCGGATATCGAGGAGCGTTTGCGTACCCAGCTGCGCTCCACCACTCAGCAGTTGCAGCAATTGCAAAGTCAGCAGGCTCAGTTAACGGCCGCCAAGACGACGGCTGAAACCGAACGCGATGCCGTGCGTAAAGAGGTCGAGCAGCTCAAAGCCCGCTTGGACAAGTCCAGCAAGCAGGCCCAGACCCTGCAAGATGAGCAGGACGGCATCAAGATTTCGGCTCGTCAGCAAGTTGCGGCGGCGCAATCGCAATTAGGCCGGGCACGTAACGAGTTTGAAACCTTGCAGGCGCAAGCTCGTGCCACTGAAACGCAGCGTGCCACCTTGGCGGCCAGCCTGGCACAACGCGACCAGGAGTTGGCGCTGAGCACCGCCAAGAACAAGGAACTGTATGCGGCTGGAAAAGAAATTCTGGCGGCGTATGAACAGTTCAGCACCGGCGATTTGCTCAAGATTCGCCAGCCTTTGGCTGCCTCGGCGCGCGTGAAGTTCGACGAGCATGCCCAGGCGCTGGGCGACAAGCTCTATGACGGACTGTATACCCCTGGCGCAGCTGATCCGGCTGAGCAACCGGTCGAGCCTTAAGCCTTATTGACTGATATCCACAAGGACTATGTATGACTGACTCCCAAACCATCCAATCCGTCTCCTTGAAGCAATTGCAGGAGCTTTTGCAGCAGATGGGCTATCGCGTCACCGAGTCTGAGCAAGCGGGCAATCGCCAACTGCTGTCGGCCTCACAAGGCATAGGCTTTGCCCTGCGTCTGGGTAATCCTGCCAACGAGGTGGATCAGGCACTGGATTACACCTTAAGCTGCGCCTTGCGTGTGCAAGGCGAGATGCCTGCCGGGATCGAGTCGGCCTGGAACATCGGCAAGCGCTTTGCTCGTTTGGCGGTTCAGGGCGAGTTTCTGGTGCTGGAAATGGACGTGATTGTGGCCGGTGGTGTGGCCCCGACTTATCTGCAAGCCACGGCAGAATTGTGGGACCGCTTGTTGCAGGAGTTCCTGCTGTTCTTGCGCCAGCATGCCGCTACCAATCATGCCGCCAGCGGCGAACAGGTGCTGAGTCAGCAAGACGCAGAACAAGCTGCCGCTAAGCAAGCTGAAGTCGAAGCCACCGAAGCCACCGAAGCCGTACAAGCCTGAGTTCAGTGATGATGATGACGCACCCCAAATTCCTGCTGCAAACCGTATTGGCCCTGAGCCTGTCAGCCTTGTTGCTAGGCTGTGGAAAGAATGGTGATGCACAGGCCCAGCAGCCGCAAAAAACGGCCACGGTGCAGCCAACCAGCACTCCGGCCTCCACAGTAAATGCCACCGCCGCTACACCTGCGGTGGCGACTCTGGGGCAGGTGTCTGTCAGCCAGGAGGAACTGAAGCAGTTCCTGCTGGTTTTGCCAGCCGCCCAGCGTGAGGCCATGCGTAATGATCGCGTGGTGTTGGAGCAGTGGTTGCGCAGCCGTCTGGCTGAAAAAGCAGTTGTTCAGCAAGCCAAAACCCAGGAATGGGACAAGAGGTCTGAGATCCATCACGCGATTGAAGAGGCACAGAATCAGGTTATCTTGCGTAGCTATCTGCAATCGGTGTCTGAACCTGCCGCTGATTACCCAAGTGAACAGGATTTGCAGACGGCCTATCAGGCTAATCAGGATCAGTTTCAACTGCCTGCCATGTACCGACTTAGCCAGATTTTTCTAAGTGTGCCTGACAAAGACGAACAAGCCTTGGCACAGGCTAAAAAACGGGCAGATGCCTGGGTCAAACAGATGCGCGAAGGTAAGGCGGAGTTTGCGGCCCTCGCTAAAGAAAATTCGGACGAGAAAGTCAGTGCCGAACGCGGCGGCGACAATGGTTTTCTACCCGTAAGCCAGCTGGTGCCTGCCATGCGCTCCATTGTCTCCAGATTGGAGCCGGGCCAAATCAGCGATCCGATTGTGCAGGCCGATGGCCTGCATATTCTGAAAGTTACTGATATACGCCCCGCCAGTGTGCGTGCGTTGGATGAGGTCAAACCCGCCCTGCGTGATGCCTTGCGACGTCAGCGCCAGCAGGAGGCGACCCAGGCCTATGTAGCGGCCATGCTGGACGCCGACACGGTGGCGGTCGATGGCAAAGTCTTGAGTCAGTTATTGCAGCAGACGCAGGAGCCTTGAGCAGAGGGCGCACTGCCCGGGAGGGCAGTGCGCTAAGAAAACAGCGGGATTGGGCTGTCACTATGTTGTCATTGGGGACTTCTACAATCGCCTCGCCTCACCCCTTTTCGTTTCACTGTCCGACGCCGCAGCCAGACCTATTAACGTGCGCATGACCATGACTCAGGTGGCGATCAGTGTGGCGGTGTTACTCGGTGCTTTCTTGTTATTTGCTTGTGCAAGTCTCGCAGTTGCCCGGTCTGATGCTGACACCCTGCTAAATTCTTCTGAACGTTTGTCTTTCGACATTCCGGCCCAGCCTTTGGCTCAGGCTTTGAGAGCGTATGGACAACGGTCTGACCTATCAGTGCTGCTTGATGGTGCTGACCCCCAGCGACCTATGCCCGCAGTGCGTGGTCAGATGACGCGCACCCAGGCCTTGGCGGCCTTGTTGGCCGACTCGGGCCTGCAGGCCTTTTACGTGGATAACCGCTCGATTGTGATCCGCCCGCCCAGCAGCAAGCCAGGCCGGGCGACAGCGGGCCAGCGTCCGCTTAACCTGAACCACATTTCCGGTGTGCGTGATGGCGCGCATGATTACAGCACCTACGTGGTGCGTGTACAGCAGACCGTGCGCAATGCCTTGTGCCGCTCCCCCCAGACCCGCCCTGGTGCCTACCGCTTGGCCATGCAGTTGTGGTTGAAGCCGGACGGACAGGTGGAGCGTGTGCATTTGCTCGGTTCTACCGGACGGGCTAGCCGTGATGAGGCGATCAGCCGCGTACTGGATAGTCTGAGGATGGGCGCAGCTCCAGATGCCAGCTTGCCGCAACCCTTGGTTTTGTTGTTGGCCCCTGTGTCGGGCCATGTCCGTGACGACTGTCCGGTGCAGGCGGGGAAATAGATCATGTCCGAAGCCCTGCGTAGCCGTTTACGACAAAGCCTGATTGCCCGTTACACGCATTTGCGTCGTCGTTTGGAGCGTAAGATTGGCTCGCGCGAGGATGCGGCAGATGCCTTGCAGGAAACCTGGATACGGATTGGCGGGATGGGCAACGGGGTCTCGGTGAACAATGACGAAGCGTATTTGCTGCGCATGGCCACCCATATCGCCATCGATTCCTATAAACAGCGCAACAGCTTATTGACTGCCATGGATCTGGACGCGTTGAGCCATATTGCGGACGACACTTACGATACCCAGCGTTGTGCCTGGGCGCGCATTACTACCGCGCAATTGCTGGCGGCTTTGCAGGAAATGCCCATACGCCAGCGCACGATTTTGATGGCCTCGCGCGTAGACGGGCTGACCTATGCCCAAATCGCCAAACAGTACAATATTTCGGTGTCCTTGGTGAACAAGGAAATGATGCGTGCCCTGGATTATTTGCGCCTGCGCTTTGCCGAACAATTCAACGATGCTGTCAGTGTCAGCGTCTCCGATAGCCTTACTGACGCTTAAGTTGTACCCCATGAGTTCTCCTTCCTCTCCCTTGTCTGAAACCGTTCGTACCCAAGCCAATCAATGGTGGGTACGTTTGCATTCAGGCCATGCCCGGCAGTCCGATGCCCAGGACTTTCAGCAGTGGTTGGAACACAGCCCAGAGCATCGTGCTGCTTGGCGGGACTTAAATGTGACCATGGATACCGTGACGCCAGGGCTGCGGGCGGCACGACACTTGCTGCCAGAGTGGCAAGCGCCTGTGGTTCAACCGTTGTTTGGGGCCAGACGAGCCTTTCTGGGTGGTGCATTTGCAGCCTCGGCATTGGCTGCTGTGGCGGTGGTACATCCGCCCTGGGGCCTGTGGCCGTCCTTCACGGAGATGACGTCGGACTTTCGCACCGGAGTGGGAGAGCAGCGTGAAATCCAGCTCGGTCAGGCCGTGGCAATACAGATGAATACCCAGACCTGCATTAACCGCCGCGATACGGCGCAAGGTGCAGGGATAGAGCTGGTAGAAGGCGAGGTCGAAATCCATGTGCTGGATGGGGCTGCTAGCCATCTTCAGGTACAGGCAGGGCCGGGGAGCATGCAGGCCCTGCAAGCGCAATTCAATGTGCGTTACACCGGGCGTAATGTCACTGTCACTTGCCTGCAAGGGCAGGTGGTGGTGCAAGCCAATCAAACCGTCACGCTGCAGGCGGGCCAGCAAACGGTTTACGACTACGAGCGTATTCAGGCTGTACAGCGGCCCAATCTGGATCAGGTCAGTTCCTGGCGACGTGGTTATCTGGCCTTTGAAGGCCAGGCCTTGTCTGAGGTGGTGGAGGAACTGAACCGTTATCGGCCCGGCAAGATCGTGGTCTACAGCGATAGTTTGAAGAGCCGTCCGGTGTATTTAAGCCTGTCCATCAGCGATATGGATTTGGCATTGGACATGCTGCGCGCCATGTCCGGCATACGAGTTCAAGAGCTGGCGGGTGGGATCGCTTTGTTAAGGCAGGCGTAGTTACATGGGGTAACAAAGTGGGCGTGATTGATTTCTTCGCAGAACCCGTCTTGTAGGTATGGATACGAAATTCCTTACGTCTTAAGCCGGGAACCTCAAGCAATGTCGCCACGCCTACGCAGTTTGTCTTCCAAGTCATCTGATCCTAGAAACCCCGTCGATAGCGCTACTCGCGACACGTTCCGGAACCGGCTGACGCCTGTGGCACGCGCGATAGCCACGCTGCTGGTGACAGGCGGTTTGAGCTCGCAGGCTTACGCGCAAAGCCAGCCCGTCTCGGGGGCGTGGTTTGCGGCCAGAGGGGCGGTAGAACGCAATGTGTCGGGTGCGCAGGGGGCCATGGCAGATCCCGGCAATGGCGTATTGAATTCGGCGGCGCGTCAACATGCCGAAGCTCGCCAGCAATTGGCGCGCTCGGTGGAAAATCTGGGCCGCACGGCCAGTGCCATCGCAGCGCAACAGGCTGCCCAAAAAGCGGCACGCGAGGCCGCCGCCAAAGAGGCGGGTGTACCGGACGGCCATGTTCAAGGTGGCCTCTGGGACCGCGATGCAGCTGGCAATCTGCATGTCTGGACGGGAGCAGAGCGTCCAGAGCAGACCCAAAAAGACGGCCAGCACACCGTGGCAATCAAGCAGACCGAAAGCAAGGCGGTGCTGAACTGGGAAAGCTTTAACGTAGGCCGCAACACCACGGTGCAGTTCCAGCAACGCGCTACAGACGCGGTCTTGAACCGGGTTGTGGGGGCGGATACCGCACCTAGTCAGATTCAGGGAGCGATCAAGGGCGATGGCACCGTCATGGTGGTGAACCAGAACGGGGTGGTGTTCAGTGGCTCATCGCAAGTGAATGTGCGTAATCTGGTCACCGCGGCGGCCACGATTAGCGACAAGCAGTTCACCGAAGGCTTGTATGGCAAAGATGCCAATACGGCTTCCTTTACCAATGCGCAGGGCAAGATTGAAGTCCAAGCCGGTGCACATATTCGAACGCATGCTTCCGAGACCGTGAACCAGGGTGGGGGCTATGTGCTCTTGCTGGGTCAGGAAGTGGTGAATGCAGGCAGTATCTCCACGCCGGGAGGCCAAGTGGCCCTGGCGGCGGGGGACAACTTCATCATCCGCAAAGGGATGGGAACAGAGGAAAACGTCAACTCCACCACTCGCGGCAATACCGTGGTGGCTCAGCCAGGCTCGACCGATAAAAAAGGCAAAGTACAAAATACCGGCTTAATCCAAGCCGCCACTGGCGACATCACCTTGACGGGCCGCACAATCAGCCAGGATGGGGTGCTGGTGTCCAGTACCTCTGTGCATAATCGCGGCACTATTCACCTGTTAAATAACAAGGAGGATGTCCAATCCACGGTGACCTTGGGCTCGGACAGCGTGACGGCTATTGTCCTGGATGAAAGCGCTGCCACGGCATTGGATGTGCAGCGCGAAGCACTGATTAAAGAATCGGATAAAGAAGGCGATGGTTTGCGCCATCGTCGTGACCAATCACTGGTGCAAATTAGCAGTGGTGGCGATGTTGTTTTCGATGCAGACAGCTTGACGCTGGCCACCGGCGGCCAGGTCTTTGTGAATGCTGGCAAGAGCAGTGACGTACGCAAAGATGCTGTCATTGACGTGTCGGGCCACGTCGGTGTGCGAGTGGCGATGGAAGCCAATAATGTTTTGGTAAATATCCAGGGCAATGAGCAGCGCGATGCACCCGTTAACCGCGAAGGCGACAATCTGCGCAGCAGTGACGTCTGGCTGGATCGCCGTAATCTGGTATTTGTGCCTGCAGGCACAAATGGCTACGACAAAGACCGCTGGTACGCCGCAGGGGGGCTTTTGGAAGTGGGCGGTTATCTGGGGGTAGCCCGCCACAGCATCGGTGAATGGGCCGCGCAAGGCGGCACCGTGCAGTTCAGTGGTGCGCATGTGGTGACGCGCCCAGGTTCCCTGATCAATCTGTCGGGCGGCACCCTGGATGTGCAAAGCGGCTTTATCCGTCAAAGCTGGTTGCGGGGCGCGGATGGACGCTTGTACACGGTAGACAGTGCTCCGGGCGATTTGCTCTATGAAGGACTTTATAAAGGCTACCAACAAACCAGCGCGCGCTGGGGCCAAACCCGCAGCTTTTACAACCCGATTCTGGCACCTACACAGCGCTACGAAGAAGGCTATACGGTGGGGCGCGATGCCGGTCGTTTGATCATATCGACCCAGGCGGCTGAGCTGCAGGGCCATATCGAAACCGAAACCTATCAGGGGCCGCGTCAGATTCAGGCACCGGCGTCCAAGCTGGATGGCTATCAACAGTCGCAAACGGCAGTGGCTCGTCGGGCAGAGTTGATTTTGGGCGGCTGGACACCGGTCTATGACAAGGACACGCAGAATCTGCGCTATACCCCCAGCGCCTTGATCGAACAGGTGCTTATTGGCAAGACAGGGCAGCAAGACAGCAGCGATTCGTCTGACTCGGCCTCCTCCAGCATCAGCCTGGATTCAGATTGGTTGACCCGGATGGGCCTGGGCGCCTTACGGGTGTTTGCCAGCAAAAGCGTGGCGGTGAACGATGCCTTCTCCGTCGCTTTGGGTGGTGAAGTCGCCTTGCATGCCGCCCAAGTAGATGTACATGCGGACGTGACGGCGCGTGCTGGCCGTATCGTGCTGGGCGATTTGGTGGATAAGTGGGTCAGCTCCGGCAATGGTTGGCAGCTTAGCAAGGTTGCCGACACGCCAGCCGGCTCAACCACCCATACCCAGATTGATTCTGGCGTGACGCTGGATGCCCGTGGCCTATGGAGCAATCAGGAGCAGGATAGCCGCGACATGCGTTACCTGCCGTGGCGCAATGGTGGCGAGATCGTGCTGCGCAGCAGTGGCGATGTGACGGTTGCAAAACATGCCTTGCTGGATGTGTCCTCCGGGGCCGGCTATATGGCTGATGGCTCGGTGCTGGGCGGCAAGGGCGGCAGCATCACCCTGGCTGCAGACGCTCATTTTGCCAGTATTCCAGGAGTGGGTGGCAAGCTGTTTTTTGAAGGTGAGCTGCGTGGTTACGGTGTAGCCGGTGGCGGTACCTTACGCTTCCAAAGTGGTAATGCGGTGGTACTGGGTGGCTTGGTCGCTGGCAGTGATGGAGTCCTGCAGGCGGGTGAGGCTTCGCTGGCGGATTTGGTGACGCTGGAAGGTTTCACCATTGCCGCAGGAGCCATTTTGCCAGTGGACTATCACTACACGCGTACGCATGCCGCCGCGGGTGAAGTGATCGGTGGCGTACCTAAGGTAGAGCAGTCCAATCCGTCCAGCTGGATTCATCTGGATACGCCTTGGGCACTGCCCAAACCTAGCAACGAAAACTCCAGTTATTCGGTCTGGCTGTCCAATGGGCAGCAGTTGCGAGTGGATGGCTATAGCTGGACTGTGCCGCCCACCTTGCCGGCGGGCACTGTGATCATGGCGATCATGAATGCCAGCAGCTTCCCCAGCACATACGTTTTACCTCCCGAGATTTTCCCTAAGGGGGTGGCGATTGTGCCTGCGCCGGGCGTTTTCAAAGCGGGTTCGGTAGCCGATACGGAATTGGTCTACCACCCGGGAACCTTGTTGCGCGCCGGTACTCGCCTGACGCAAAAGGTCGCCGTTGATTCCTTGCTGCATTTGGACAGCAGCCAGTTCCAAAAAGGCTTTGCCCATTACGAAGTGCTGGGCGGCTTTGGGGTGGCCGTGGCGCAGGATGCCAATCTGACGCCGAACATGCCTGTCATGCAGTTGAGTCTGCCTGATGCCCGCTTATTGCCTACTGGCAGTGACCCCTGGCAAGCCGCCACGCTGTGGCTGCCGCCTGAGTTCAACGAGTCACCCGAGAAAAGTACCCTCAGCCAGCGCGGCGGGGCGGATCTGACCTTGACTGCCGGCTACGTGTATAAGCAGCAAAGCTTGGATCCTAGTGGCCCCTCGCTGTCGGTGGGGCAGGGCGCGCACATCAAGGTGGACGACGGCCAGAGCATTGTCCTGCAAGGCAATGGTCAGATCACGATTGACGGCGCCTTGCAGGCGGCGGGCGGGAAAATCGGCATTTATGGTTTGAACTCCGGGGGCGACGACGTCAACCATATCAAGGGCCATGATGGTTCGATCTGGTTGGGCAGTACGGCTCTGCTGGATGTGTCGGGCAAGGCCATGACAGGTGTGGACAGCCAGGGTCAGCGGTATGGCAAGGTGCTAAATGGGGGCCGTATTGAGATAGGCAGCAAGTATCAGCCGTATGCCACACACGTTAATACCATCGACAACTTTATTGTGATTCGTGAAGGCGCCCGTTTGCTGGCATCAGGCAGCTCGGCTGTCATGGATCTGCCGGGTCAGGGCGCACAGACGGTGGCCTCCAATGGCGGTGTCATCCATCTGGCCAGTTTTAACGGCTTGTATTTGGATGGAGACATGCAGGCCAACGCAGGTGGTGCAAAGGCGGCTGGCGGTACCTTGTCGCTAGCCTTGGAATCACCTAATTATGCCTTGTCTGCTGGACCGGGCGATCGTGTGCTGGCACATCGTGAAATGACGCTGGTGCGCGAGCAGCAACTGGAGAATCTCTCGCCTGATCTGTTGCCGGGCCAGGCGGATGCTGGCTTGCAGTATGGTCATGCCCGTATTGGTGTAGATCGTATCCAGGCAGGCGGTTTTGATAATTTGGCCTTGCTGGCCAATGGCATTTTGTCGATTGAAGCGGGTGTGGACCTGACGTTGGGGCAAAGCCTGCATCTGGCGGTGCCTAAAATTGCCTTGGCCCCTGGTTCCCTTCCAGGCTCGACCGTCAAGCTGGCCGCGCCCCATGTCAATTTGGCGGGTGCGACTCGACCCACTCGCGACAAGTATGTCACCCCGCTTATTCAGGACCCTGCCAGCAGCGTGGGCAAGATGGTGGAGTTGCAGGAAGACTCCCATCTGCTGATAGAGGCCGGTGTTCTGGATATTGCCAACCGGGTCTCTTTTGGGGCCTATGGCAATTCCTTGCAAAATGGCAAGGCGGAGGTCTCGCGTTTTGGTTTTGATACGGTGGAATTGCGCGCTCAGAACGATCTGCGCTTTTTGAAGCATACCGTGGGTGATCGCACGCAAATGGTGACTGAGGGCAATCTGGTATTGGCCGCAGGCCGTATCTACCCAGGCACTGGGGCGACGACAGAGGTAATTTCCGGTCGTCACATTGTGCGAGACCAGTGGAACAATCCGCTCCTGCAGTTCGATCCCGAACACAGCCTGCGCATTGAGCGCATTGGCAGTGGTGATGTATCGCAGCCTTATTCTGCCCTGGGTATCTTGCGTTTGCAGTCGGCCAATATTGATCAGGGCGGTGTGCTGTTAGCCCCCTTCGGGCAGTTGGAACTGGGGGTTGGTGTGGGCGGAGGCTTGCAGGCCCCGACCTCGGTAGTGCTACGCCCTGGCAGTATCAGTTCGGTCAGTGGCGCGGGCTTGGTCATGCCTTATGGCGGCACGGTAGATGGCCTGACGTATAACTACGCCGGTATGGATGCTCCGTTTGTGGGGCTGGGCGGATTGCTGGGCAACCTGAGCCTGAAAGCCACCCGTGTGGATGTGCAGGACGGTGCGTTGATGGATTTGTCGGGCGGTGGCGAGCTGACGGGCGCAGGCTTTTTGCCAGGGCGTGGCGGTTCCACTGATGCTCGTTTGCATCCCTTGATTCAGAACACGGCCAATGGTTTTGTTTTGCCGGGGCTGTCCAGTAATCCGGTGTATGCCGTGGTGCCGGGTGTGCAGCAAATTGTCGCACCGCTGGCGGCTGAAAATGGTGCCGGTGATCCTATGGTGGGTCGCCAGATTCATATCGCGGCGGGCGTACCAGGTTTGGCAGCAGGCACGTATACCTTGCTGCCGTCCAGCTACGCCTTGTTGCCAGGTGCTTATCGCGTTGAGGTCAGCGGTTCTGCCAGTCCCAGTGCCGCCATGGGCGGGGCGATTGCCATGCGCAACGGCTCCTACAATGTGGCAGCGCAGTTGGGGGTGGCCAATACCGCTATCGTGGATAGCATGCCGTCCCGCGTGGTGCTGACCTCAACTGATACCTTGCGCTTGTATTCCCAGTACAACGAAACCTCTTACGCGCAATTTGGCCTGGACTGGGCTATGCGCGATAGCGTCCCGCGTCCGCAGTTGGAGCGGGATGCGCGCCAGTTGGAACTGGCCGCCAAGAGTTTGAGTATTGCGCAGGGTGCGACCCGTTTTGAACCCGCAAGCCACGGCCGTGGCGGTACGGTGGTACTGACCGGGTCTCGTATCGAAGTGCTAGCCGATGGGGCGGCACCTACCGCGGGCTTTGATGGCATGTCGGTCGAATCCGGCATGCTCAACCGTCTGGGGGCAGCAGGGATCAGCATTGGGGGCTCACCTACTTCAACATTCGCTTTGCAAGGCTATGGTTCTACCCGTGATGCCTGGCGTGTCAGTCTGGGTAGCGCCCGTACTGATGAAATCTTTGTGCGCGAAGGTGCTGTGCTGGAAGCTGCGCAGGTATTTCTGGTCGTGGGTCACCGCGAAAAAGGTCTGATTGTTGAACAAGGTGCCACTATCAACACCTTGGGCAAGGGGGCCGCACCCTGGGACTCCAGTGAAGGCTATGTGCTGGAGCCCGGTCAGAAAGGCGTGCTGGCACTGAGCAACGGTTGGCTGGATGTGACTGGACCCCAACGGGATGACAGTTCGGGTGTGTCAGGCGCGGGCTTCTTGCACATCGGTGTTTGTGCAGCAGGGAGCAGTTGTACCGGTGAAACCCGCTTGTATTCGGAAGGCACGATTACAGCGGCCACTAATAAGGCTTTTGAGCTGGATGAGTCGGTTCGCTATGGCACCCGCAATCTGGTGCTGGCGATGGGCGGGATTAATGTGGGCGGGGCTGAGGCCCTGTCTCAAGCCTCCACCAAGGGGATTTTGCCTGCCGGTCTGACACTAAACCAGGCCGTGTTGGAGCGTCTCTTGCGGGGTGACACCCAGATGGGCGCGCCAGCACTCGAAAACCTGGTGCTGACCGCACGTGATGCCGTCAATTTCTATGGTGATGTGAACCTGAACACGATTGATCCGGCAACGGGCAAGTCGGCTCTGGAACGTCTGGTGTTAAGCACCCCGGCGATTTACGGCTACGGCAATGCGGACACAGTGGCACGTATCGAAACAGACATCTTGGTTTGGAACGGGGCGACCACGCCAGCGGGTGACATCATCGCGAACGGTGCTGGCACGGGCAGCGGGCGTTTGCTGATTGATGCACAGCAGATCGAGTTTGGCTACGGCCCACGCAGCCAGCCGGATACGGTCGGCATGCATGATCGTTTGGCGCTGGGTTTTGGTAGTGTGAATTTCAATGCCAGCGAGCGCATCACGGCTAATCACAAAGGCAGCTTATCGGTTTACCACAGCCGTGGAGCCTGGGATGAGGCCGCCAAGGACTGGACTTACCACGGTGGTGATCTGAACTTCAGTACCCCCGTGTTTACAGGGCAGGCTGGTTCCGTCAACCACATGCGTGCCGGTGGCAGCATAAATGCGGTACGCCGGGAAGGAGCAGGCTACGTGGTGCCGGACGCTGCTACGGCTGTTCAGGCACTGGGCGCAGAGTTGAAGCTGGACGCAGGCACCTTCTTGAATTGGGACAGTGCCGTCTTGTTGCCTAGCGGCAAGCTGGTTCTGTCAGCGCAAGGCGACGTGATGCTGCGCGATGGAGCGCAGATCGATATGGCGGGCCGTCCCATCAGCTTCTTTGACGTCAGCAAATACAGCTGGGGCGGGGAGCTGACGCTGGATAGCCGTCGCGGCAATGTGATTCAGGATGCCGCGTCCTTGATTGATGTGTCGGCTCAGCAAAATCGCGCCGGTAAATTAACCGCCTTGGCCATGGATGGTCTGGTCGATTTGCGGGGTCGCTTTGCCGGTGCAGGCAGTGGACATTACGACGCAGGTGGCACCCTGGTGCCATTTGCCTCCGGCTTTATTGACGTGCGTGCGCAGCAAATCGCGGATTTTACCGGTTTGAATATGCGCTTGAACGAAGGCTCGGTTTGGGGTGGCCGCAGCTTCCAATTACGTCAGGGTGATCTGATGATTGGCAACGAAGTGAAAGCCCGTGAAGTGAATGTGTCTGTCGACAATGGCAGCCTGACCGTTACCGGCATCATTGATGCCAACGGCGAGCAGGCGGGCAGCATTCGTCTGGCTGCTAATCGGGGCGTCACACTGGCCAGTACAGCCGTGCTGGATGCGAGTGCCAGCGTTTTGCGCCGGGACAGTTATGGGCAGATTATTGAAGCGCCGAACCGTGCACTTATCGAGATTGATTCGGGCCTGGGGCGACTGGTCTTGGCCGATGGCATGCGCATGAATTTGAGCGTGGCGGGTAGCAATGCACGCTATGGCACGGTGACGCTGAACGCGCCGCGTCTGGGTGGGGCGACGGGTAACGATGTGGATATTGATGCCCGTGGTGCCCTTAATATCAGTGGGGCCAAGTCCATTGCGGTCAACGCCTTCTACCAATACGACGACGCGGAACTCGGCACCGATGTGACGGTCGATGGCCGGCGCTATCAGCGCATTGATCAGGACTATCTGCGCAAGAACCATCAGGACAGCGAAGCGTTCATCAACAATGCCCTGGCAAATCAGTCCTTGATGCAGGGCAAGTTGGCCGGACTGCGGGCTTATGGGGACGAGTTCCATCTGCGCCCGGGCGTAGAGGTTGTCAGCAATGCCGCGATTAATCCGGACGGCGATTTGCATGTGGATGGCGATATCGATCTGTCTGGCTTTCGCTATGCCAGCGTCAATCCGCATAGCCAGAAAACGACGCAGTATGGCTCGGGGGAGGCTGGTGCGTTGGTTCTGCGTGCCGATGGAGATTTAGCCGTTTTCGGCAGTGTGAGCGATGGTTTTGACACCTCTGTGTTGGGTGTGACGCCGGATGATGATGGCTGGGTGCTGCCGGCCGGTCGCATGCCATTCGGTGGTGACTTGATCATTCCAGGCAGTGGCATGGTGACCCTGGATACAGGAACCCAATTTGCCGCCGGACGTACCTTGAATTACGACGTGCCTGTTGGGGCGATGACTTTGCCGGGCGGCACCTTGATCCCTGGCCTGATGAGTCTGGCGCAGAGTCTGACCTTGCCGGCAGGCACGGTGTTGTCGGCAGCCGTGTTGGATGCTTCGGGTCAACAGGTGTATGCCGCCGGCACGGTGCTGAAAGAGCCGGTGGTCTTGCAAGCCGCGATGCAGCTGTCAGCGGGTTTCCGCCTGCCTGAGGATACGCAGATCGCCGCAAGCTGGTGGCCTAAAGGTGTTCCACTACCGGTAGCCATGAAGCTGACTCAGGCCGTGGCCTTGAACAAAGGGGCGCTGGTTCCGTCGGAAACTGATGTGATCTTGTCGGGTGGTGTGGCCATGGTTGATCTGCGCCCCCGCCGTAGTGACGATACTCAGGGACGCACCTTGTCGCTGGCGCCTATGCTGGCGGCGGGCTCGCAGTCCTGGGATATCCGTCTGGTCGCCGGAGCGGACACCGCCGCAGCCGATAATCGCTTGACGCGGGTGGATAGCAATAAGCGCTTGATGCTGGCTGATACCCACTTTGGGCTAGGCGTGCAGTACACCCCAATTCCTGGTACGGGGACGCCTGCCGTCTATGCCTGGAACGATGTCAGTCGTTTTGAAGAGGTAGTCGAGCTGCTGTCGGGTGGTTACTGGTTGAGCTTTGTACCCGTAGCGGGGGAGGCTGTCACCCAGGAGCAGATCGATGAGTTGTTGGCTTACGGCATGATCGGTGAGGATGTGACCGAGCTGAATGGGTATGGCATGGGCGATATGACGGCAGAGCTGTCTCCCGCTATCCCGCCCGATATGGAAGAAATGAAATTCGCCGCTCGTGAACAGATGTTCAGTGTCTTGCGTACCGGAGTGGGCGACCTGGACCTGGTCTCTGGCGGCGATATCGAAATGAACTCCTTGTACGGGGTTTACACCGCCGGTACGCCTTCGGCGTCCATGGGCGAGGCCTATAACCAGGCACGTGGCAAACTGTTTGACGGCACTATTTTGCGCAAGGAAGGCAGACGTTTTGAGTCGCTGGTCGATGGGGGACCAGACAGCCTGTATCAGGCCTGGTATCCCGAGAACGGCGGCAATGTCTTGCTCCGTGCCCAAGGCAGCCTGAAGGGTGATCTGCTGGGGAATAACGGCGGCAACATTGACATGGGCTATACCTTCTCCAATACCCGTCAGCAGCTTGCCTCTACCGCCGTAGGTACTTGGTTGTGGCGTCAGGGAACGGGCAGCGCCGTGTCTGGCAGCGAGGGTGTGCCAGGCGCCTGGTGGGTTAATTTCGGAACCTATGTGCCCGGTAGCGCCGACGGTAGCTACAGTGAATATGACAGCTGGCTGGCCGCCAACGAGCCTTTCCTGACAGGCTTTACCGGCGTGGGCACCTTGGGTGGCGGGAATTTGACGGTGGAAGCGGGTGCTGATGCCGGCATGCTTAATCAGCGCGGTATTCGCAGCTCCTGGAATCAACAGATGCATACACCTCGCAGTCAGGGTTTGCATCTGGTGGTCGGCAGTACAGGCCGCGTCACACCGGGTGGTGAGCTGGTGCAGACAGGCGGGGGAGATCTGGTGCTGCGCCTGGGTGGGACCTTGAATCCGAATCCTGATGTGCGTCTGAATGAGCATGACTTGAACAGCACTTTCGTGAACCTGAGAGGGGCCATGGCTCTGGATGCCGGGGCGGTTGGTGGCATGAAACTGGGCTTTGGTGGTACCGATCAAATGGATACCCGCCCTGGCAATATTTATGCCAAAGGGGCCGGCAGCGCGACGGGTGGCCCTATTTTGGTGTTGGGTGATTCCGCCGTGCGCATGCAGACACGGGGCGATCTGATTTTGGGCAGTGCAGTGGATCCTGGTCGCACCGTTTCGCTGACGTCCATGCCTTTTTCTGTGGATGGCACGCACTACGAGGGTAATGGTTGGTCCTGGTTCTCCTTGTGGACGCCAGCTACCGGAATTGATCTGTTGAGTGCGGGTGGGAATTTGACGCCCACGACGGCATGGGACGAGCGTAACTCGTACGAAGACACCCGTTGGTCTGATCCGGGTCGCAACCAGTCGCCTAATGGGGATGGCCACTTTTACCCCTCCATCCTGCGGGCTGCAGCTGCCAACGGCAATATCGTTTACGGAGCCAGTGCCAGTGGGGCCACCGTGCCAATCGCATCGGGAGGTATGCTGCGCTACGGTTTTGGTACCGTTCTGGCTCCTTCTCCCATGGGGGATCAATTTGTAAATGCCACCGGTCGGGGAGAATTGCAGTTTCTGGCACAGGGCTCCATCGTGGCAGCAGGCTATGTATTCTCGGCCTCAACGGCTGATCCTGCTGCAATGCCTAGCCCGCTGCGCCCTGGCTTTGTAGGACTGTTGTCGGAAACGGGGGGCGGCCAATATGGCTTTAATCCCCGCATTGTTTACAACATGGCTAGCGAGGCCGTGCCTTTAAGTGACTGGTTCTCCGGGAGCGGCACGACTGTTACGTCCCTGGACGGTGGCCGTCACAATACAGGCTCTTTGTTTGTGTTCGGCTCTCCGGTCAATATCGGTACGGCCGCCACAAAGCGTCAGCCCGCCCGTTACTACGCTGCCAATGGTGACATTGTGGGCTTGCGTGTGGGCCAGGAGGTCTTGTTGGGCTACCCCGCTGGAGCGGCGGGTTCGCGCATGGAGGGTTCGGTTCCCGTGGCAATCCGTGCGGGTCGTGATATTACGGACTCCGGCACCCGTCTTGGACAAAAGGATGCGGTGGCCGGTAGCAGAAGCGCCACTGCCACAACGCGCGGTAACCTGATTACCCACGCCTGGGCAGATGATATTTCCATCGTGGAAGCGGGCCGGGACGTGCGCAATAGCAGCTTCTACATTCTGGGCCCCGGCTTGCTGGATGTATCTGCAGGACGCCATGTCTATCTGGCTGATAAGGGTGAAATCAAAAGCCTGGGGCCTTTGAGCGCTGGATTGTCCGACAGCCGGGGTGGTGGTGCCAGCATTTCGGTATCGGCAGGCATGGGCAAGGGAGCATATTGGGACGATTTTGCTGGGCGTTATCTGAATCCCGAGAATCAGGCGGACCTGGAGATGCCTTTTGCAGATCAGCAGGGCAAGGCGCTGTACATCTATAACGGCGGCATGACGCTGGCACAATGGCTGCAACGTGAATTTGCCTACACAGGCGATGAGGCGGGGGCCGCAGAGTTTCTGCAACAAAAGCAGGCGGAACTGGATCTAGTGCGTGACCAAACGCGGGCAGAAGGGCGCACGGCCTCAAGCCGACCACTGGCACGAGAATACAAGCTGGAAAGCCAGTTGCATCTGGTCAACTGGTTGACGAGCCGATTTAGTGGGGCCAACGGTTTGGGTCTGCATTTTGATGCCGCTACGATGGACGCACGTAATTTCTTCGAGGCCCTGCCCGCCGAGCAGCAGCACAGTTACTTGCGCAATGTGTACTACGCAGAACTGCGCGCTTCGGGTCGTGAATATAACGACACAGACAGCAAACGGGCAGGCAGTTACTTGCGTGGCCGTGAAGCCATTGCCACCTTGTTCCCGGAGCAGGATGCGCAAGGTCAGGCCCTGAGCTACGCTGGCGATCTGACTATGTACAGCAGTGCGCTCTACTACGATGCAGACTACGTTAATAATACGGGCGGCAAAAATCGACCTACCCCTAAAGTTGATTATCTGACCAAGGCCGAGTGGGAGGCTTTGGGAACTCCGGGTTATGGCGTGTCCTTTTACGATGTGCTCGACGCGGGTATCCATACCAATTTCGGTGGTGACATCAGCATTCTGACTCCCGGTGGCCGTGCCTTGGTGGGGATCGATGGTGGCTTTAATCCAGGGCCGGGGTCGGGTGTGATTACGCAAGGGGAAGGGGACATCAACTTCTTCTCGCAAAGCGACATTCTGATGGGGCAGAGCCGGGTCTTTACGACCTTCGGCGGCAATATTCTGGCCTGGTCGGCAGAGGGCAATATCAACGCTGGGCGCGGTAGCAAGACCACCGTGGTCTACACGCCGCAACGCCGTGTTTACGATGCGTTCGGCAATGTGGCGCTGTCGCCTTCCACACCGAATACCGGTGCGGGTATTGCGACACTGGACCCAGTGCCAGAGGTGCCGCCTGGCTATATCGACTTGATTGCGCCATTGGGAACCGTAGATGCAGGCGAGGCAGGGATACGCGTATCGGGCGACATCAATATTGCCGCCTTGCGGGTGGTCAATGCCGACAATATCCAGGTGCAGGGCGAGTCCAAAGGTATTCCGGTGGTGGCGACTGTCAATACCGGCGCATTGAGCAACGCCAGCGCAACGGCTTCTTCGGCAGCGTCGGCGGCTCAAGATACCGTGAACCGCGCTCGTGCTCAGGCTCGTCAGAATCTGCCGTCGGTCATTACTGTGCAGATTATGGGGTTTGGGGATGCAGGGCAGTCCGGGGGGGGAGCCACTTCATCAGGAGCAGGTCCAGTGACTTCCAAGATCGATGCCTCTGCGTATCGCCAAGACAGTACGGTGCAGGTCCTGGGACTGGGCGCCAATCCGCAATCCGCTCTGGATCGATTGACGCCCGAGGAACGGCGGCGGATGACACTGTAGCCTGAGCCAGGGAGATCTGATCATGTTGTCGACTTGCCTACCTTTGCCAGCACGCAGGCGCACTGAGGAGTGCGTGACACCGCAGTATTCACTGTGCCTGTATTTGAAAGTGCATTACGAAGAACTGTTGCGGCAACTGACCATACGCCTGCGCTGCCGTGACCGCGCAGCGGATGCCTTGCACGACACCTGGCTGCGCCTGCATGGCAGCCGGGAGATCGGGCCGGTAGCCAACCCACGCCAGTACCTGCTGCGCATGGCCAGGAATCTGGCCATCGACGAGTGGCGAGCAGAATCAGGAAGAGGGACGCTGGTACCGCTTGATGAACTGGAAGAGCATCAGCAGATTTCCCCCATGCCTGGCCCGGAGTCCAGCCTGATCGGCAGATCGTTGCTGTCAGCCCTGATCTATGCCATCGACTTGCTGCCGCGTCAGCGTCGTGCCATCTTTCTGGCCGCGCGCCTGGAAGAACAAAGCTTGAGTGTGGTGGCCGAACGCTTCGGCGTCACCACCAGCAAAGCTCGTAATGAACTGCGCCGGGCAGAAGCACACTGTGAGCAGGCCTTGTTGGGGAACTGGGCGGAGCTGCGCCAGGGGCGCAATACCTGTGTGAAACCGCCTCCCACGATGAGCGCGGGGTTCGGGTGGATGGCGGAACCGGTGGGGTTTTGAGGGAGTCCCTCGTTTAGGGCCCCTCTTAGTAAGTATCGAGATCCTCGATACTTTTGATGTGTCGGTATTGTTGATATAGAGGGGAGCAGCGGATGGTCTCCCCGAGCCTGCCCATGTGATCCTGTGCTTTATTTACAGGTTTGGGCAGAACAGAAAAACAAAAAGCCCAGTCGCTTGACTGGGCTTTTTGTTTAAATTCTTGGTGGCCTGGGACGGAATCGAACCGCCGACACAAGGATTTTCAATCCTCTGCTCTACCGACTGAGCTACCAGGCCAACACGTACTGCTCGGTAAAAATAGAACTATACCACGTTTTTTTATTTGTGAGCATAGTACAACAAAAATTTTATGCATCCTTTCGACTTCAAATTTGCCGTGCCCCTAGGGGGATGCGCGTCTCAGCGAAAAGTGGACTGCATAAAGGAGGGCAATTGTAATCACAAAAAGGCAAGCCAAGTAACATTTTTGGCAAAACCCGCGCTTGCGGCGTAAAATCACTTAACTTTCATGCATTTTGCTCCAGCAAGATTGCCTGTTTCGGTCTTTTCAGGGCTATAGCCTGTACTGCTCATGTCTGTAGATGTTCTAACCTTCGGTCTGAATCATGTGTCCGCGCCGGTTGCCGTGCGCGAGCGCGTTGCGTTTCCGATCGATGTGTTAAAGCCTGCGCTTGATACCTTGCGTGCCACTTTCGGTACCGGTGTCCGTGAAGCAGCCATTCTGTCTACCTGTAATCGCACCGAGATTTACTGTGCAGCCGAGCCCCATGTGGCGGAACGCCTGCCAGAGTGGATGGCAGACTTCAACAGCCTGCGCTCTGCCGAACTGACCCCCCATCTGTATCGCTATAACCAGAACGAAGCCGTGCGCCACGCATTCCGTGTTGCCAGCGGTCTGGATTCCATGGTTCTGGGCGAGCCACAGATTCTGGGTCAGATGAAAGATGCCGTGCGTGCCGCTAATGAAGCGGGCTCGCTGGGCACGTTGCTGCATCAATTGTTCCAGCGTACCTTCTCGGTGGCCAAAGAAGTACGTACGCAAACCGCGATTGGTGCCCACTCGGTGTCCATGGCAGCGGCAGCTGTTCGTTTGGCCGAGCGTGTGTTTGGCGATCTGAGTCAAGCCAAAGTGCTGTTTATTGGCGCGGGCGAAATGATCGAGTTGTGTGCCACGCACTTTGCCGCGGTGAACCCCTGTAGCATCGTGGTCGCCAACCGTACCCAGGAACGGGCAGAAAGTTTGGCTTCGCGCTTTATGGCCAGCACCATGAAGCTGGCCGATGTGCCAGATCGTCTGGCCGATTTTGATGTGGTGGTGTCCTGTACTGCCAGTACTTTGCCCATTTTGGGCCTGGGTATGGTGGAACGTGCTGTACGCTCGCGCCGCCACCGCCCTGTGGTCATGGTCGATTTGGCCGTGCCACGCGATATTGAAACCGAAGTAGGCCGCCTGGATGACGTGTATCTGTACACCGTCGACGATCTGGGACGCTTTGTGCAGCGGGGTGCCGATGCCCGTCAGGCCGCCGTCGTTCAGGCCGAGGCCATTATCGACACCCAGGTGCAGCACTATATGCATTGGCTAAGCACCCGTGCGATTGTGCCGGCCATTCTGGATGTGCAGCAGTCGGTTGAAAAAGTACGTCAGCACGAGCTGGAACGCGCGCGCCGCATGTTGGCTCGTGGTGATGATCCCGCTGAAGTCATTGAAATGCTGGCGCATGGCCTCACTCAAAAGTACATGCACGGCCCTATGGCTGAATTGACGCGCAGCGAAGGCTCCGAGCGCGAGCAGTTGCTCAGTTTGCTGCCTCGTTTGCTGCCCTCGACCACACGTCGACGTTAGCGTCTGGGCTGTTGTCTGTTCACCGACTCTCCTGCGGTGCAGCCCGATAGCTTTTAACTGCGCCCAGACCCTCTGATTTTCCCTTTAGGCTGTTCCCTATGAAAGACTCTATGCGCAGTCGGCTTGAGCAATTGGCTCGTCGTCTGGTTGAAGCTGATGCCATGCTTGCCGAGCCTGAAATTGCCAGCAATATGGATGAGTTCCGCAAACTGTCGCGCGAGCGTGCCGAGCTGGATCCCGTTGTCACGGCCTTCAAAAGTTATGAAGCGGCCGAAGGTGATTTGCAGGCGGCTCTAGACATGATGTCCGACCCCGAATTGAAAGAAATGGGCGAGGAAGAATACAAATTGGGTAAAGAGCGTATTGCCCAACTGGAAGACGAGCTGCAAATTTTGCTCCTGCCGCGTGACCCGGATGACACCCGCAACGTATTCATTGAAATTCGCGCCGGTGCAGGTGGTGATGAAAGCGCCTTATTTGCCGGGGATTTGCTGCGCATGTACATGCGTTACGCCGAAAACTGTGGCTGGCGTACGGAAATCATGTCTGCCAGTGATTCGGAAGTGGGCGGCTATAAAGAAGTCATCGTGCGTATTGAGGGCCAGGATGTGTATGGTCGCCTGAAGTTCGAGTCTGGTGCGCACCGTGTGCAGCGCGTGCCCGAAACTGAAGCGCAAGGCCGTATTCATACCTCTACATGTACTGTGGCCGTGCTGCCCGAGGCTGAAGGTTTGGCTGAAATTACCATTAACCCTGCTGATTTGCGTGTGGATACCTTCCGCGCCAGTGGTGCCGGTGGTCAGCACGTGAACAAGACGGACTCTGCGGTGCGTTTGACCCACTTGCCCACGGGCTTGGTAGTGGAGTGCCAGGATGACCGCTCCCAGCACCGTAACCGCGAAAAAGCTTTGCAGGTGCTGGCTGCCCGTCTGAAAGACAAGCAGCAGCGCGAGCAATCCGATAAAGAAGCTGCCGAGCGTAAAAGCCTGGTAGGTACGGGTGACCGCTCCGAGCGTATCCGTACTTACAACTTCCCGCAGGGACGTATGACGGATCACCGCATCAATCTGACCTTGTACAAGCTGGCGTACATCATGGACGGCGATCTGGATGAGCTGATCAAGGCCTTGCTGTCCGAACATCAGGCCGGTTTGCTGGCTGATTTGGCGCAGGCGTGAGCATGAGCCTATCTGGCGAGCAGGGGATGCCTCAAACAAGCATGCCTGCCGATTCACCTCATACGTTGCGAACTTTGCAGCCCTTAAGTCCTTTGCCGCGCCTGGAGCGCGACATGCTATGGATGCAGGTGCTGGGCGTCGGTCGTTCCTGGCTGATTGCGCATGACACGGACGAGCTGCCGCTGGACAAAATCCAGGCCTATCAAGCACTGGAGGCCCGACGTGTCGCTGGCGAGCCTATGGCGTATATCGTTGGCGTGCGTGAGTTCATGGGGCACGAGTTTTTGGTGTCACCCTCGGTGTTGATCCCGCGTCCCGATACGGAAACGCTGGTCGAGCGCGCCTTGGAGCGGGTTCAGCATATCCAGTCGCCCCGTATTCTGGACATGGGCTGCGGCAGTGGCGCGATTGCTGTTTCGATAGCCCTGGCGCGCCCCGATGCGCAGGTGGTCGCCAGCGATATCAGTACCTTGGTGCTGGCGCAGGCAGGCTTAAATGCTCAGCGTTTGTGTGGGAAAGTCGAGTTTTGCCTGGGGAGTTGGTACGATGCCGTGGCAGGCCAGGAACCTTTTGACCTGATCGTGTCCAACCCTCCATACATTGCAGTGGATGACGAACATCTGGGCCAGGGCGATGTGCGGTTCGAGCCGCGTCAGGCACTGACAGATGGCTCTGACGGCTTGACGGATTTGCGTACAATAGTTCAGGGAGCCGGGCCGTATCTACGTCCTGGCGCTAGTATTCTCATGGAACACGGCTGGGATCAGGCCGACCATGTGCAAAATATGCTGCGGCAGGCAGGGTTCAAGCAGGTTATCAGTTATGAAGATCTGGCAGGAATCCGGCGGGTCACAGGTGGACAGTGTTAATTCTTTTCTTAAGAGAACATCATGAGTGAAGTTCAAGATTTCATCCGCGAAACAGTGACGGAAAACCCAGTTGTGCTGTTTATGAAAGGCACCGCTCAAGCTCCTCAGTGCGGTTTCTCCGCTCGTACGGTGCAGATTCTGCGTGCTGTTGGCCTGAGCCAAGTGGTTGTGGTTAACGTGCTGGACGACGCTGAAGTGCGTCAGGCCATCAAGGATTTCTCCAGCTGGCCCACCATCCCTCAGCTGTACATCAAGGGTGAGTTCGTCGGCGGTTCGGACATCGTGTCTGAAATGTACGAAAACGGCGAACTGGAAACCATGTTGCGTGAGGCTGGGGCTCTGGAGTGAGCACCAAGCGACGCCTGGTCATTGGTATGACCGGGGCCACCGGAGCGGTCTACACCGTGCGCTTGCTGCAAGTTCTGCAGTCCTGTCCGGATGTGGAAACCCATTTGGTGATCTCGCCTTCCGGGGTGCTGAACATCAAATACGAGCTGGATATCGGACGACACGATATCCAGGCTCTGGCCGATCAGGTGTACAGCTTTCGCGACGTGGGTGCAACGCTGGCCAGTGGCAGTTTTCCGACTGCTGGCATGGTGGTTGTGCCGTGTTCGATGCGCACCCTGGCTGCCGTAGCGCACGGCTTGTCCGATAACCTGATTACCCGAGCTGCTGACGTCACTTTGAAAGAGCGTCGTCGTCTGGTCATGATGGTGCGTGAAACGCCGTTCAATCTGGCGCATTTGCGCAATATGACAGCGGTCACGGAAATGGGCGGGATTATTTTTCCGCCTATGCCTGCGTTTTACCTGCGTCCCAAGAGCATCGACGATATTGTCGATCACACGGTGATGCGGGTGCTGGAGCTGTTTGATATCCAAGTGCCCGGCGAGCGCTGGGATGGTTCGCAAAAACCAAGCTAAGACCAGGTCGTAGCCTGGTTAATATAAAAAGCCCCGATATAAACCGCCAATGTCTGGAATGAAACCCAGGTTCTGGATGTTTATATCGGGGCTTTTTATTATCCACAGCTTGTGAGTTTTTCGGTGGTGGGCGCTACGCTAAGCGGCGCACCCGGCCGCTGTCTTTACTGTCCCGAACGGCGTTTGCTCATGAAAACAATTTGCTGTTCACCGGACGCGGCTGCTTGGGCTGGGGTGAACGCATCCTGGCGGGCTGTGGAGCTTGCTTCTTCACCATCTTCATCCAGACCGCCTGCCGCTAGCAGGCTTTCAGGCAGGTGATCGTCAAAGTAATCCTGATCGAAGCCCTTGTCGCCTTCCGGATCAGCCTGACCTGTCACCTTCATATCGGCAAAATTATGCAGTTTGGGGTCCATCAGATGAGAGGGCACCACACGGGTCAGGGCGCCAAAGACATTCCAGGAGCGATAGGGGTGTTTCTTGTCCCATTCGGCAATCATGCGGTTGATTTCCTGGCGTTTCAGGTTCTCTTGGGAGCCGCACAAATTACAGGGGATGATAGGGAATTCTTTGAGCTTGGCGTAAGCAATCAGATCCTTCTCGGGCACGTAAGCCAGAGGGCGAATCACGATGTGCTCGCCATTGTCCGACATCAGTTTTGGTGGCATGCCCTTCATCCGGCCGCCGTAAAACAGGTTCAGGAAGAAAGTGGCCAGAATATCGTCACGGTGGTGACCCAGGGCAATTTTGGTCGCGCCCAGCTCTTTGGCGACACGGTACAAAATGCCACGACGCAAACGCGAACACAGCGAACACATAGTCTTGCCTTCGGCAATGACGCGTGTCACCACGGAATACGTGTCCTGGGTTTCGATGTGATAGGGCACACCCAGCTTTTCCAGATACTCGGGCAGAATGTGGTCAGGAAAACCAGGCTGCTTCTGATCCAGGTTCACGGCCACAATATCGAACTTGATCGGGGCGCGCTTTTGCATGGTCATCAGCACGTCCAGCAGACCATAGGAGTCTTTGCCGCCAGAAAGGCAGACCATGACCTTGTCACCGTCTTCGATCATGTTGAAGTCCCCGATGGCTCGGCCCGCTTCACGCATGATGCGTTTGCTTAGCTTGTTGTCATGCACGCGTTGCTTGCGTTCCGCCTTGGTGGCGAACACGGGCTTATCGGTTTCAGGGGCGGTTGGGGGGCTGGTGTCTAGGGACATAAGGAAAAGCAGGTAAAAGTGTCATCGTGGCCCCGGCAGGAAGCGGGGCGGGGCTTAGCGGCTGCGTTCGATCTCAATACCGACGCAGTCGCAGTCGGTAAAGGCCTCGGGTTTGCTGGCCCGGATTTTAACGCGTTCCACACTGGGAAACTGATTCAGGATGCGCTCGGCCAAACGCTCTACCAGTGTTTCCAGCAGATTAGTGTGCTCAGTGCCGCTGACCTCAATCAGAGCTTCGCGCAGCAGGCGGTAATCCAGTACCGTGCCTATGTCCTGGTCCTTTACGTCTTGTGTAATGGGCGTGTCGAATTCGGCATCAATATGCAGCGGCTGGCGGTGAATCAACTCGTGGTCCAGCATGCCGATCGAGGCCTGAACCACCAGATTGTTAATGAATATACGGCGAGTAGTCATGGCAAAAACAAAGTGTCAGGCCCGCCGGGTGTGGCGGGCCTGTGAAGAAGGTCAGGGCTGGCGGCTCAGAACGCATTCGTCCCGCGCAGGGCGCGCCAGTTGCAGCGTGAAGCAGTGTAGTTCATCGCGGCGAAAGGCGTGGACCTGAACCGTTTGGCCGGGCTCGTAAGCGGTTAGCAGGCGCTCCAGGCTGGCAGTGTCGCTGACGCGCAGCCCGTCAATAGCGATGAGGGCGTCACCGGCGGACAGGCCTGCCTGATGCGCCGCTCCATCGGTAAAGACAGTGGCCAGCTGGCATTGGCCAGCGCTTTGGCGCAAACGGGCATTTAAGCTGGGCAGCTTGGAGGCAGCCTGCCATTCCAGTTTGAGTCCCTGCTCGGCCAGCCAGGGTTTCAAGGGCAGATCCTCGCAGCCTTCCACGTAGCGGGCGATAAAGTCTGTCGCGTCATAGCCGGTCGCTTCCAGAATCAGAGCTGGCATGGCGTCTTCAGGAATGCCGTGAGGCTTACCTTGATAAAAATCGCGGCCATAACGTTCCCACATCAGCAGCATCACATCGTCCAGGCTCTTGGCTTGTTGAGTAAGGCTGCGAATGCATAGATCCAGACCCAGTGCGATCAAAGCGCCTTTGCTGTAGTAGCTGACCAAAGCATTGGGCGAGTTCTCGTCCTGCTTGTAGTAGCGCGTCCAAGCATCAAAAGAGCTTTGGGCGGTGGACTGCTTGAAGCGGCCAGGGCCACGTTCAACGGCATTGATATTCTTGGCCAGCAACTTCAGGTAGTCGGTTTCGTCCAGCACGCTAGAGCGCAGCAGCAGCAAGTCGTCGTAGTAAGACGTGAAGCCTTCAAACACCCATAGCAAACGAGTGTGATTCTCGCGGCTCAAGTCGTAAGGCGCAAAGGCGGCGGGCTTGATGCGCTTGACGTTCCAGGTGTGGAAGTACTCGTGGCTGACCAGGCCTAAAAAGGTTTGGTAGCCAGCAGTTTTGACTGATTTGTCCTGGCCCTGGGTGGGCAGGTCACGACGTGAGGCCATCAGTGCGGTAGAGGCGCGATGTTCCAGGCCGCCATAGCCGTCATCAGTCACCATCGTCATGAATACGTAGCGCGAGCTGCAATCCAGAAAGGGTGCACGGCGGGTTTCAGGCTCGAAAAAAGCAATTTGCTCGGCGCAGATTTTTTCTACATCACGGGCGATGCGTGGCAAATCCAGATTGGGGATGACGCCGGTAAAGACCAGTTCATGCTCAGCGCCGTGAGCAAAGAAACTGATGACTTGGGGCGTGCCCATTTCAATGGGGTGGTCGATCAGCTCATCGTAGTTGCTGGCGCGGTACAGGCCAAAACCATAGCGTTCAGCAGCGCCGGGCAGACCGGTGGCTTCAGGCAGGCTGGTATAGACCTGCCAGTCCTCCATGTCCTCGTTGGCAGCCAGTTCCAGCAGGCAAGGCTGTTCAGTCTGGCCTTCCACGGCCAGCAGGGCGCTGGTGCCATTAAAGAAAGCGTGAGTCTGATCAATATGCGCGCCCCGCACGGACAAGTCCCAGGCGTAGACCTGATATTGCACGCTTAAAGGGCCTTCGCAGGGTTCACATTGCCAGCGATGATTGTCCAGCTTGCGGATGGAAACCGGCTTTTCGCCGCTGAAGGCGGCTATGCTTTCGATCTGACGCGAGAAGTCGCGGATCAAGTAGCTGCCAGGAATCCAGGCCGGAAGGCTAAGGACTTGGCCATCTGTTTGGGGGGAAGTGATCTGTATCTGGACAGTCAGGCGGTGGCCGGCGAGATCTGTCGGCTCGGCACGGTAAAGTACGGGTGTAGGTTCCATTCCCCTATTCTATTTAATTTTTCTGGGAGTCAGCATGAACGAACCCTTAGTCAAAGCAGAGGTGCATGGTCGTGTTGCTTTATTGACATTAAATCGGCCTAAAGCTTTGAATGCGCTCAACAACGAGCTGATCGCCGAGTTGTATGCCTTGCTCAAGAAATACGATACCGACAATGAAATCGGTTGTATCGTGCTGACCGGTAATGAAAAAGCCTTTGCGGCTGGTGCTGATATCGGCGCCATGAAAGACTGGAACTACCATGATGTCAGCTCCCAGGATTATCTGGGTGGTCAGTGGGAGGAGCTGCGCCGCTTTCGCAAGCCCATCATTGCCGCGGTTGCTGGCTACGCATTGGGCGGTGGCTGCGAGTTGGCCATGCTGTGTGATTTCATCATTGCTGCCGACTCCGCACGTTTTGGTCAGCCAGAAATCAAACTGGGCGTGATTCCCGGCTTTGGTGGTACACAGCGCTTGCCTCGCGCCGTGGGCAAGGCCAAGGCCATGGATTTAATCCTGACCTCCCGCATGATGAACGCAGAAGAGGCCGAACGTTCAGGTCTGGTGTCCCGCGTGGTGCCCGCCGACAAATTGCTGGACGAGGCGCTGGACGCCGCAACGATTATTGCCAGCATGTCTTTGCCGTCGGTGTTGATGGCGAAAGAATGTGTGAACCGCGCGTTTGAGTCCTCGTTGGAGGAGGGCTTGCTTTTTGAGCGCCGTAATTTCCATGGCCTGTTTGCCACCGACGACCAGAAAGAAGGGATGCACGCTTTCGTTGAGAAGCGTAAGCCTGAATTCAAGCACCGTTAAGTTTCTCAATAGCCGATAAACCAAGGGGTGTGTTGTAAAATTGCTGCACTGCAATGTTACAAAATAAGCTTACCCCTTGATGCCATTGAGATTGCGGAAATCAGCCTTGCATTAAGTATCAAACAAGCGAGGCTGAATTTGCTTACAACAAAAAAAAGACGCTATACTTTATGGGTTTGACGACACCGGCTTTTGAAAGGGGCCGATAATATTGCGCGGATGGATTGGCTACATGCCTTTGCAGTACATCCACCCACACAACGTTATCTGATTGTTTCCTACTATGAATCAGCCGTTTTATCAGCAGACAGGCACCACAGCCACGGTGCAGGCAGCAGGGGACACGCCGCCAATTCCCGAACCCGTAGTACTTACGCCTGAGCAACGTAGCCGTATGGCTCGCCGGGCAGGGCAAGGAATTGTGCGCACACTTGTTGCCCAGGCTTTTATGGGCCTGTTGGCGATTGCTTTGTCGGCATGGATTTCCGGCGCATATGCAGCAGCCTCAGCACTGATTGGTGCGGCTGCTTATTTTGTGCCTAACGCATTGTTCGCATTGCGTCTTTTGCTGGGTTTGATGGGTGGCGGTAACGCCGGTGCTCTCTCCTTTTTTTGGGGTGAAGCGTTCAAGCTTGGTTTTGCGGTACTGACACTGGCGATGGCCGCCATGGCAAATACGGGTTGGTTGGTTTGGCCTGCCTTGCTCTTTGGCCTGCTATGTGTCTTGAAGGGATATGTGCTGCTGCTGTTTTTTCGCAAGCTGCCATAACGAATTTTGTTTCACGGGCTTGTCCCATAACATATACATCACAGGGTAAATACAGATGGCTGCTGCTAGTGATATTTCGCCTCAGTCAGGGTACATCCAGCATCACTTAGTTCACTTGAATAACGTGGGTGAAAAACAGGATGTTCTGGCCAACTTCGGTGTCATTAACTACGACTCCATGTTCTGGTCCCTGCTGATGGGTCTGGTTGTGGTTTTCTTTCTGTGGCGCGCCGCGTCGGTCGCAACAGCGGGCGTACCAGGCCGCTTGCAGTCTTTTGTAGAAATGCTGGTCGATTGGGTTGAAGACCAAGCCAAATCCATTGTTCCTAACGCTGAGTCCCGGAAATTTGTCTCGCCTTTGGCGCTGACTGTGTTCCTGTGGATCATCATGATGAACATTCTGGACTTGCTGCCTGTCGATGGCCTGGGCTGGATCTTCATCCAGACTGGTTTGGCTGCCGAACACGGCGACCCTCTGTACTACCACCGTATTTTGCCAACCGCTGACTTGAACGTGCCAATGGGCATGTCCATGGGCGTGCTGCTGTTGATGTTCTACTACGGCATCAAGATCAAGCACCCTGGCGGCTTTGTTAAAGAATTGTTTACTGCACCGTTCGCAGCCTCTGGCCTGATGGCTGTTGTGCTCGCGCCCTTCAACTTCTTGCTGAACTGCATCGAGTACGCCGCCAAGTCTGTGTCCTTGGGTATGCGATTGTTCGGCAATATGTTTGCTGGTGAATTGGTCTTCATGCTGATCGCTCTGTTGGGTGGCGCATGGACAGGGTTTAATGGCGCCAGCCTGGGACTGGGTATCGGTCACATTCTGGCCGGTTCTGTGTGGGCAATCTTCCACATTCTGATTGTGTTGCTCCAGGCGTTCATCTTCATGATGCTCACCCTTGTCTATATTGGACAGGCACACGAAGGCCATTAATCCGATTCCGACTGGACAATGGTGTCTGGTTGGGGGGAGCAGGCTTGGCCTGCTAACGCTTTGATTTTTTTGAATTACACCTGATTTTTAACCAAGGAGTTGTCATGACCAACGTAGCTTTCGTTGCTCTTGCTTGCGGTATCATCATCGGTCTGGGCGCATTTGGCGCTTGCATTGGTATCGCCCTGATGGGTGGTAAATATCTGGAAGCATCCGCTCGTCAGCCAGAACTGATGAACGCTCTGCAAACCAAGATGTTCCTGCTGGCCGGTCTGATCGATGCTGCTTTCCTGATCGGTGTCGGTATCGCCATGTTGTTTGCATTCGCCAACCCGTTTGTTGGGTAAGAAGGCGAGTCCGTTGCCGTTTTTGGCAAACGGGCAGGCAGTCGTCGTTAGCGGTGTGTTGCTCGATTTGATCATGCACCGCTTGTCGACTTGAACATACATGTGTCAGGACGCATACCGCTTCCTACACACGTGGTCTTGAAGGGATACGACCGTGAATTTAAACGCGACTCTCTTTTTTCAGATGATCGTGTTTTTCGTTTTGGCCTGGTTTACGATGAAATTCGTATGGCCGCCACTGACGAAAGCAATCGATGATCGTCGTCAGAAAATCGCTGATGGTTTGGCTGCTGCTGACAAAGGCAAGGCCGATCTGGCACAGGCCCAAGCGCGTATCAGCCTGATGGATGCTTCGGCTAAGTCCGACAACCATCAACGCATTGTTGACGCTGAAAAACAGGCGACTACTCTTTTAGAGCAAGCTCGTCGTGAAGCCGAAGCCGAAAAAGCCCGCATTATTGCGCAGGCCCAGCAAGACGCTAACCAAGAAGTACAACGCGTACGTGAAGGTCTGCGTGGCGAAGTGGCTGCGTTGGCTGTCAAAGGTGCCGAGCAAATCTTGCGACGCGAAGTTGACGCGAATGCGCACGCCCAGCTGCTCGAGCAGCTCAAGGCAGAACTTTAACATCAAGGCAGGCCATGGCTGAACTATCGACTATTGCCAGACCTTACGCCGAAGCCCTGTTCGCCGCGGTAAGCGACGAGCGCCAGGGTCTCGAATCGTGGTCGGCCCTGTTGTCCGAAATGGCTCAGGTGGCCGGTCTCCACGATGTGCGCGAGGCACTGAACGATCCGCGCCTGAATAATGGGCAGCGACTCGAACTCTTTACGGGCCTGGTTAAGTCACCGGTCACCGAAAAGGCTCGCAACTTTCTTCAATTGTTGGTGGATAACCAGCGCATCTTGCTGTTGCCACAGATTGCAGAACAGTTTGAACTATTGAAACACCAACTCGAAGGCACGGCGCAAGCACAAATTATCAGTGCTTTCCCGATGGCTGAGGCTCAGATTGCTGAGCTGACCGCTGGGCTGGAGAAAAAGTTTGGCCTGAAGCTAAAACCGACTGTGACCGTCGACGCTGATTTGATCGGCGGTATTCGGGTGATTGTTGGTGACCAGGTGCTCGACACTTCCGTGCAGGCCCGGCTGGCCAGCATGCGCGATACTCTGACCGCATAGCGCGAGTCAGTAAACAGGATTTCAGGAGTCTGAACATGCAACTTAATCCGTCCGAGATCAGCGAACTGCTCAAGAGCCGCATCGAAGGCCTGGGTGCGTCGACTGACGTTCGTACACAAGGTACGGTCGTATCCGTAACCGACGGTATTACGCGCATCCACGGTTTGTCCGATGTGATGCAGGGCGAAATGCTCGAATTTCCGAACAACACGTTCGGTCTTGCCCTTAACCTCGAGCGCGACTCTGTCGGTGCCGTGATTCTGGGTGAGTACACAGGTGTTTCCGAAGGCGACTCAGTTAAAACCACTGGTCGTATTCTGGAAGTACCCGTCGGCCCCGAATTGTTGGGTCGTGTGGTTGATACCTTGGGTATGCCTATCGACGGCAAAGGCCCGATTAACGCCAAGATGACTGACGTCATCGAGAAAGTGGCTCCTGGCGTTATTGCCCGTGAGTCCGTCTCTCAGCCTATGCAGACCGGCACAAAAGCCGTGGACTCCATGGTGCCAATTGGCCGTGGTCAGCGCGAGCTGATCATTGGTGACCGTCAGACCGGTAAGACTGCCGTGGCTGTGGACACCATCATTGCTCAAAAGGGCAATGGCGTTAAATGTATTTACGTTGCCGTGGGCCAAAAAGCCTCCACGATCAGCAACGTGGTGCGCAAGCTGGAAGAGCACGGTGCTCTGGAGTACACGATTATTGTGGCCGCCTCGGCTTCCGAGTCCGCCGCCATGCAATATCTGGCTCCTTACTCCGGTTGCACCATGGGTGAATACTTCCGTGATCGTGGCGAAGACGCCCTGATCATTTATGACGACTTGACCAAGCAAGCTTGGGCCTACCGTCAAGTATCCCTGTTGCTGCGTCGTCCACCAGGCCGTGAAGCCTACCCTGGCGACGTGTTCTACCTGCACTCCCGTCTGCTCGAGCGTGCTGCTCGTGTGAATGCCGAGTACGTAGAGAAATTCACCAACGGTGAAGTGAAGGGCAAGACCGGTTCGTTGACCGCGCTGCCTATCATTGAAACCCAAGCCGGTGACGTTTCCGCTTTCGTTCCAACCAACGTGATCTCGATTACCGACGGCCAGATCTTCCTGGAATCGGACTTGTTCAACGCTGGTGTTCGTCCTGCTATTAACGCCGGTATTTCGGTGTCCCGCGTGGGTGGCGCTGCTCAAACCAAGATCATCAAGAAGCTGTCCGGCGGTATTCGTACCGACTTGGCTCAGTATCGTGAATTGGCTGCGTTTGCTCAGTTTGCTTCCGACCTGGATGACGCAACCCGTCGTCAGCTGGAACGTGGCAAGCGCGTGGTCGAACTGCTCAAGCAGCCCCAATACCAGCCTTTGGCTGTGTGGGAACTGGCCGTGAGCCTGTACGCTGTGAACAACGGTTACTTCGACGATCTGGAAGTCGCTCAGATTCTGCCTTTCGAGAAAGGTCTGAAAGATCACCTGCGCAGCAAGTTCGCTGCTCTGGTTGAGCGTATCGAAAGCAAGAAGGAACTGGTTAAAGAAGACGAGGCTGAGCTGGTTGCAGCCATCCAGGACTTCAAAAAGCACGGCGCTTTCTAATCATTGTTGGCAGGCGCCGGAAACCCCGGCGTCATGATTAGCGGGAGTCGACAGCCTAGTTTGGCTCCCGATAATGCCTTTACAGGAAAGTGTGATGGCCGGAATCAAGGAAATTCGTACTAAGATCAAGAGCGTGCAAAACACGTCCAAGATCACCAAAGCCATGGAGATGGTGGCGGCATCCAAGATGCGCAAAGCGCAAGAGCGGATGCGAGCTGGCCGTCCCTATGCAGACAAGGTGCGCGAGATCGCTTCGCATCTGATGCAGGCGCACCCCGACTACACTCACCCCTATATGGTTGAGCCTGCCGAAGTTAAATCGGTTGGTATCGTGGTTGTCAGCACAGACAAAGGTCTGTGTGGCGGCTTGAACACCAACATCCTGCGTTTGGTACTTGCGCGTGTTCGCGAGTTTGAAGACAAAGGGATTTCGGTTCAGACAACGGCTCTGGGTGGTAAAGCAGCTGGAACATTGGCGCGTGTTGGTGCCAATCTGGTTTCTCAGGAAGTGGGTTTGGGCGATGCGCCTAACCTGGCACGTCTGATTGGCGCTATCAAAGTGCAGATCGACGACTTCGTGGAAGGCCGCATTGATGCGGTGTATCTGGCGGCCAGCCGCTTTGTCAATACGATGAAGCAGGACCCAACATTTATTCGCTTGTTGCCTCTGCCTTCCGGTCTGAAAGATCCTTTCCAGGCTGGCGAGCAAGTAGAAGCTGAAGCCACGGCTAATTCTTCCGAGTACGGTTGGGATTACATCTACGAACCCGATGCCAAGTCGGTTATTGACGACTTGTTGATGCGTTACGTAGAGGGTCTGGTGTATCAGGCCGTTGCCGAAAACATGGCCTCTGAGCAGTCTGCCCGTATGGTGGCCATGAAAGCCGCTTCGGACAACGCCAAGACCGTTATCGGTGATCTTCAGCTGGTCTATAACAAGACCCGCCAGGCAGCGATTACGAAAGAAATCTCTGAAATCGTGGGGGGTGCCGCAGCTGTGTAACCACGGCAAGGCACACCATCAAAGTTATATTGCAAGGACTCAACATGAGCAACGGTACCATCGTTCAGTGCATCGGCGCCGTGGTGGATATTCAGTTCCCCCGCGACAGCATCCCTAAAGTTTACGAAGCGTTGACGCTCGTGGACGAAAGTTCGGCTTTCGCAGAAAAAGGCCTGACATTTGAAGTACAGCAACAATTGGGTGACGGTGTAGTTCGCACCATCGCCATGGGTTCCAGCGACGGCCTGCGTCGTGGTATGGAAGTGGCCGGTTCCGGCGCACCGATCTCCGTACCCGTGGGTTTGGGCACGTTGGGCCGTATCATGGACGTGTTGGGTCGCCCGATCGACGAAGCCGGTCCTATCCAGTCTGAAGAGCGTCGCGCTATTCACCAAGCAGCCCCCAAGTTCGACGAACTGTCGCCTTCGGTGGAATTGCTGGAAACCGGTATTAAAGTGATTGACCTGGTTTGCCCATTTGCTAAGGGTGGTAAGGTTGGTCTGTTCGGTGGTGCCGGTGTAGGCAAGACCGTGAACATGCTGGAACTGATCAACAACATCGCCAAGGCACACAGCGGTCTGTCCGTGTTTGCTGGTGTGGGTGAGCGTACCCGTGAAGGTAACGACTTCTACCACGAAATGGCTGATGCTGGCGTTATTCAGCTGGACAACCTGAGCGAGTCTAAAGTGGCCATGGTGTTCGGCCAGATGAACGAGCCTCCAGGCAACCGTCTGCGTGTGGCACTGTCCGGCCTGACTATGGCTGAGAAGTTCCGCGACGAAGGCCGTGACATCCTGTTCTTTGTGGATAACATCTACCGCTACACCTTGGCCGGTACTGAAGTTTCCGCTCTGTTGGGTCGTATGCCTTCCGCAGTGGGTTATCAGCCGACCTTGGCTGAGGAAATGGGTAAGTTGCAAGAGCGCATTACCTCCACCAAGACCGGTTCGATTACGTCCATCCAGGCCGTTTACGTTCCAGCCGATGACTTGACTGACCCATCGCCTGCTACGACTTTCTTGCACTTGGACTCCACCGTTGTGTTGTCGCGTGACATTGCTGCTCTGGGTATTTACCCCGCTGTGGATCCTCTGGATTCCACCAGCCGTCAGCTTGATCCACAAGTTGTGGGTGAAGAGCACTACGAAGTGGCTCGCGGCGTTCAGCAAACACTGCAACGTTACAAAGAACTGCGCGATATTATCGCCATTCTGGGTATGGATGAATTGTCTCCAGAAGACAAGCAGGCTGTTGCTCGTGCTCGTAAGATCCAGCGCTTCCTGTCGCAGCCTTTCCACGTAGCAGAAGTGTTTACCGGTGCTCCTGGTAAGTACGTGCCACTGGCTGAAACCCTGCGCGGCTTCAAGATGATCGTCGACGGCGAGTGTGATGCTCTGCCAGAACAGGCGTTCTACATGGTCGGTTCCATCGACGAGGCTTTCGAGAAAGCCAAGACTATTCAGTAATAAGGATTGCTCATGGCTAAGCTTCATGTTGACGTGGTCAGTGCCGAAGAATCGATCTTTGCTGGTGAAGCAAAGTTCGTGGCGCTGCCCGGCGAGGCTGGGGAGCTGGGTATTTTGCCCGGTCATACCCCACTGATCTCGCGGATTCGTCCCGGCACGCTGAAGATCGTTATGGTCGATGGTAGCGAAGAGCACATCTTTGTCGCCGGCGGCATACTCGAGGTTCAGCCAGGGAAAGTCACTGTATTGTCGGATACCGCGATTCGCGCTAACGACCTGGATGAAGCAAAGGCTCTGGAAGCCCGCAAACATGCGGAAGAGGCCCTGCGCAACACCAAGGACAAAGCCGATATCGCCGTTGTGGAAGCTGAGTTGGCCATGTTGGCCGCTCAAGCCGCCGCAGCACGACGCCTGCGTAGCGTGCGTAAGCACTGATCTCAGGCTCGGTAGCATCCGTGAAAAAGCCACCCTTTGGGGTGGCTTTTTTGCGTTGTGGCTTTGTGTGGCGTTATGACTTGGGCGTGTAGCGTATCGGAGCGCCACTGAGCCTTTTCTTCGTTTAAGACTACACAAATAAAGAGGGTGAGTCTGTCGCCCTACGGTGCCGCTTTTAAGGCCAACAGGCTTTTTTCAATACCTTCGTGCCAGTTCCGCTCTATGTTTTCTACTCCCAGCAGAGTATTCAGCCGACTTTGTTGCAGTCCAGATTGCGCAGGCCTTTGGGCTGGAGTTGGATATTGCTTGGTGGAGATAGCGGTTAAGGCCGGTGCGTGGCTCAGTAGCCCCAGTTTGATTGCCTGGGAAAAAATCTCTTGAGCAAAGCCGTACCAGCTTACGTTGGGTTGCCCTGCAAAATGGTAAACGCCAGCAGGGGTATCAGCCTGACTATCGCTTCGGTTGGCTGCAATCAGCCTGTCTGCCAACGTTAACAATACTTGAGCAATATGTGGCGCATAGCTCGGCCCGCCGATCTGATCAATCACGATACTGAGCTCATGGCGTTCTCGCCCCAGCCGCAGCATGGTTTTCAGGAAGTTAGTCCCAAACTGGCTGAATACCCGGCTTGTGCGTAACACGACTGCTGAGGGTAGGGCGGAAAACACCGCTAGCTCTCCCTCCAACTTGCTCTGACCGTAGACGCTGATAGGTGCGGTAGCAGCATCTTCGGCGTAAGGCAGCGAGGCTAAGCCGTCAAAGACGTAGTCTGTGGAAACGTGCACCATAGCGATGCCGCGCTCGGCGCAGGCTTGGGCCAGCAGGCCGGGGGCTAAGCCATTTAGAAGGTGAGCAATGTGGGGTTCTGACTCTGCTTGATCAACGGCTGTATAAGCTGCGGCGTTAATCACGACGGCAGGTTGGAGAGTTTCCAGAGTTTGGGCAATTGAGTCAGGCTGAGTAATGTCGAGCTCGTGGCGGCTTTGGAGCATCAACCGGGTTTTTTGAGTCGGGGGCCAATGTTCTTCTGCTTGGCTCTGGGCCGATGGTGGAGCGCCCAGATAGCCTGAAGAGTGTCCTACCTTGGTATCGCAATAAGCGAGTGCTTGGCCTAATTGCCCTTGCGCGCCGGTGACTAAGATGCGCTTCATCGTTGCAGAAACTGCTCAAGCCCAGGATGAGCTCTATCTTTAGCGGAGAGTATTGGGTTCTTGATTGGCCAGTCTATCGCTAGTCTCGGGCAATCCCACGCGAGGCCACCTTCATCATCGGCCTGATAGTAGTCGGTGCATTTGTAGCTGACGTCTGCTTGGGCACTTAGTACGCAAAATCCATGTGCATACCCGGGGGCAACCCACAGCTGCCTATGATTGCTCTGGCTAAGCTCCAAGCCTATATATTCTCCAAAGGTGCTGGAGCTGGGGTCAATATCTACGACGACATCAAAGATGGAGCCCCGCGTGACACTGATGAGTTTTCCCTGAGGTTTGGTCTTTTGAAAATGCAGACCTCGGAGCACGGAACTTTTCGAGCAGGACTGGTTGTCCTGCACGAACAGACTATCAATGCCAGCGACGGCCTTATAGCGTTCAACACTGAAGCTTTCTTTAAAGAAGCCGCGCTCATCACTAAATATGCGAGGTTCAATAATCAGGACACCAGGAAGACGGGTAGGTTGGGTACGCATATTACTATTGCAATAGACGGGACAAGTACTGTCCGTAGCCTGTTTTTTCTAATGATAAGGCCTGCTGTTCTAGGGCCTGTCTTGATAACCAGCCTTGATTGAAGGCAATTTCTTCCAGGCAGGCGACTTTTAACCCCTGTCGATGTTCGATGGTGCGAATAAAAGAGCCTGCTTCCATTAGACTCTCGTGTGTACCTGAGTCCAGCCATGCAAAGCCCCTGCCCAAGATAGACACATGTAAGTCATTCAGCGCTAAATAGGCATTGTTGATATCTGTAATTTCTAGCTCACCACGGGCAGATGGAGTGACTTGGCGGGCTATATTTACCACGCGATTGTCGTAAAAATACAGACCCGTCACAGCCAAGTTGGATTTGGGCTTGGTGGGTTTTTCTTCGATCGACAGAGCCCGGCCATTTTTGTCCATTTCGACAACACCAAAGCTCGCGGGATTGTTGACGGGGTAGCCAAAAATGGTGGCTCCATGAGAGCGTGAACGGGCGCAGTGCAGCATCTGGCTAAAACCATAGCCATAGAAGAGATTGTCCCCCAGGATCAGGCAAACGGAATCTGAGCCGATAAAGTCAGCACCGATCAGGAAGGCCTGAGCTAGACCGTCGGGGGAGGGCTGCTCAGCATAGGACAGTTCAATTCCAAACCGGGAGCCGTCACCCAGCAGGTTCTGGAAGTTCGGTAGATCATCTGGGGTACAGATGAGTAGGATCTCCCGAATATCCGCCAGCATAAGCACGGATAAAGGGTAGTAAATCATGGGCTTGTCGTAGATCGGCAGCAAGTGCTTGGAGACACCCATGGTGATAGGGTGCAGCCGTGTACCAGATCCACCGGCCAATACAATTCCTTTCACGCTTGTTTTCCCTGACGATTCAGACGGTAGGCGCCATTCAAAATGCGCTCCCACCAGGATGTATTTTCAAGATACCAAAGTACAGTCTTGCGCAGGCCTGTCTCAATATTTTCCTGAGCCTGCCAGCCAAGTTCCTGCGTTATTTTACTGGCATCGATCGCATAGCGCTGATCATGTCCGGGACGGTCCTCCACCAAGGTGATCAAGTCGGAGTACAGACCCAATCCGACCGGTTTGTCAGGGCGTAGCTCTTCCAGAATAGAGCAGATGGCCTGGACGACATCCAGATTTCTTCGCTCATTGTTACCACCGATATTGTAGGTTTCGCCAATCTTGCCTTGGGTTGCTACGGTGGCCAGGGCGCGAGCATGATCCTCTACATAAAGCCAGTCGCGTACTTGATCGCCTTTTCCGTAAACGGGGAGAATTTTACCGTTGAGTGCACTCAGGATCATGTGCGGGATCAGTTTTTCAGGAAACTGATAAGGCCCGTAATTGTTTGAGCAGTTGCTGATTACCACCGGTAGGCCATAGCTGCGGTGCCAGGCCCGAACTAAATGATCTGCACTTGCTTTGCTGGCGGAGTAGGGGGAGCTGGGGTTGTATGAAGTGGATTCAGTAAAGCGGGTACTTGTATTGCCTAGATCGCCGTACACCTCATCCGTGGATACATGATGAAAGCGGAAATCTTGTTTGTGTTGTGGGTCCAGGCTACCCCAGTAGTGACGACACTGCTCCAGAAGAGTGTACGTGCCCACTATGTTGGTCTGGATGAATTCAGCGGGCCCGTCAATGGAACGGTCAACGTGCGACTCGGCTGCTAGGTGTATGATGATATCCGGCTGAAATTGCTGCAGATGCGTGGCTATCTGGGCGGCATTGCAAATATTAGTTTGGCTAAACGCGTAGTTTGGATGCCCTTTTGCGTGAGTCAGAGACTCCAGGTTGCCAGCGTAGCTCAGTACATCGACATTCAAGATGTGGTGCTTGCTAGTCTGGAGCAAATGCCCGATAAGAGTGGAGCCTATGAATCCGGCCCCACCGGTCACAAGGATACGCATAGTTTTGTTGTGAGCGCGGGTGTGTGCTAAAGAGTGCACAAAGGTCATGACGGGGTAATCCCTTAAGGGGAAGATATGGCTAAGTGCTTACCTTAACCTAGCGGGCAAGATAGCAGACATTCCTATGCATGGAGTATGTCTGCATTTTTTTAGGCTTGTGGGATCTAGCTGTTGATTGTTGCCCACGCTCTTCGAGACGAGTCATGCCGTTACACGCTTGGTTGCTATCCTTGCGTGGTGCGTAATGTGTCACGGTGTTTATAATTTGTTACGCGGTTTTTATTGGCTTGGTTAGAGAGCTTGTGCCCGGCATGCAGCAGGCATGTTGTGAGCTGTCGTAGTCCCAGCTGTAAAAGTAGCGTCTCTCTGTAATTTTAGTTTTCTGTCTCTGCGCATATGGCTCTTCCCACTCTTTTGTCTGGACCAGGCAACCGGTTGACCTCGGTGCTGGTATTTTTGTTCTATGCCACCTTGTTGTCGACCAAGGATATGTATTCGTATGTGGTAGGGGGCTTGGTGCTTTTTTCTGTGTGGAAATTGCCTAGTCTGCGAACTATCGAATTAGACAGGAAAGAACAAAACATTCTGCTTTGGATGCTCCTTTTTGCTGGTATCAGTATTGGCTCAACGGTATGGCATGGCGCGTATGCCCGCAGCTTTGAAGTTCCCGTCAAGTTTGCACTCAGCACATTATTGTTCCTTTGCCTGATCAGGCTTCCCCCAAAGCCAGCGGCCCTTTGGTCAGGATTGGTGGTTGGGGCTGTCAGTGGTTTTGCGGTGGCTTTCTGGAAGATGTGGCAGGTTGGTGACTTCAAAGCCTTTGGGTTTACTGGGGCGATCCAGTTTGGAAACCTGGCCTTGAGTATGGCTGTACTATTGATAGTGGGTCTATGTTGGCTTATCGCTAATGAGCACCAGAACCGGCGCCTATGGTTGATTCTCTTGGTTCTTGGATCGGTATGTGGCCTGCTGGGATCCTATTTTTCGGGAACGCGTGGGGGGTGGGTGGCGATCCCCTTGTTTATATTGCTTTTCTTGCTAGCCTACGTACGCCGTAGCAATATGCTTGCTTGCGGCGTTTCTCTGGCGGTATTGTTAGCCGCAATGGGCTTTCTTGCCTATAAATCGCCTCTTATTCATGAGCGGGTTCAGGAGGTCTATACCGACCTGTCCGAGTATGAGACACATGGCTCCAGCAGTGCCAGCTCTTTGGGAGCTCGGTTCGCGATTTGGGGTGTGTCGTGGCAGATGCTTAAAGACCAACCGGTGTTGGGAATAGGTGAGGTTCAGTTCCGTAAGGAATTGAAGGAAAAAAGCCAAGCGGGCCTAGTTGGGGCGGTGCCAGCTGGCTTAGCCAATACACATAATACTTTTCTGGAAGTATGGGTTTTGTATGGTGGGTTGGCCTTATTATCTTTATTGCTCATGATGTTAAGTGCCGCATGGTATTTCTTGCTCTATATTCGTCATGCTGATCCGGTGTTACGCAGTTACGCATTGGGTGGCTTATGTTTGATCGGTGGTTACGTTATTTACGGGCAAACGCAAATAATGTTGATTCGCAATAACACCTTGTTGTTTTTCTTGTTTACGTTGGCGGTTTTGATGAGTTTGCTGCATCAGCGCCGCCGTGCTGTGCTCGTTACTGGCAATCATTGAGTATTTTATTGTGTGTCTTATTTAAGCTTGGACAGTGGAGTACATGCTATTTTTTTGAAAATTGATTTTTCAGAAGACTAGAGGTATTCGAGTAGTTCTATTTTTACAGTAATATTTTCAAACATTATTTAAAAGAATATTGTGAATATTTCGGTAAGGTGTAGGGTTGCCTGTCTATAGCCAGAGTAAAGATATCGGTTTTTAAATTTTTAAAGAAATACTAGGAAAAATGAAGAAATTTGCTCTTATCGGTGCAAGTGGATACATCGCACCTCGTCACATGCAGGCTATCAAAGCAACCGGTAATGTGCTGGTTGCTGCAGTGGACCCAAATGATTCCGTAGGTATCATTGATAGCCACTTTCCTGATGCTCATTTTTTTACTGAGTTTGAACGTTTTGACCGGCATATTGATAAGTTAAGTCGTGCAAAAAATGGTGAGGCTGTGGACTATATGTCCATCTGTTCACCCAATTATCTGCACGATTCTCATATGAGGTTTGCTCTGCGTTCTGGTGCGGATGCAATTTGTGAAAAACCTCTAGTATTAAATTCCTGGAATATCGATGGCTTGTTAGATATCGAGCGTGACACAGGAAAGAAGGTAAATACTATTTTGCAGTTGCGTGTTCACCCAGCGATTATTGAGTTACGGGAAAAGGTTTTAAAAAATAAAGATAAAAAAACAAAATACGATGTTGATTTAACCTATATCACCTCTCGGGGTAATTGGTATCACCAGTCTTGGAAGGGTGATGAAAAGAAGTCAGGTGGTATTGCCACTAATATCGGTGTGCACTTTTTTGATATGCTGCATTTTATTTTTGGTGATTTGCAGAAAAATACTGTGCATACACGTACGGATAGCAAAGCAGCAGGTTTTCTTGAGTATGAGAATGCTAGGGTGCGTTGGTTCCTGTCCATTGATGTGGAAGATGTTCCTCAAGCTGCCCAAGAAAAAGGTATGCGTACATTCCGTTCGATTACCGTAGACGGCGAGGAGATCGAGTTTTCGGGTGGTTTTACCGACTTGCATACGCGCAGCTACGAGGAAATCCTGGCAGGACGGGGCTTTGGCCTGGAAGAGAACCGCACGGCAATTTCCACAGTGCAGTTTATCCGTACTGCGGATCTAGCCACTTTGCAGGGTGATTACCATCCCTTCTTGCAAAAATGAGCTACTACAAACACGAATCGGCCATTGTGGATGAAGGCGCCCAGATCGGATCGGGCTCTCGCGTTTGGCATTTTGTACATGTCTGTGGAGGAGCCAGAATCGGGTCTGGTGTATCTCTGGGACAAAATGTTTTTGTCGGTAATAAGGTTTTGATTGGGGACAATTGCAAGGTCCAGAACAATGTCTCGGTTTATGACAATGTGACCTTGGAAGAGGGAGTGTTTTGCGGCCCTAGCATGGTGTTCACCAATGTTTATAATCCGCGCTCCTTAATCGAGCGTAAGGATCAGTACCGCGACACGCTTGTGCGCACCGGAGCAACCTTGGGCGCCAATTGCACAATTGTGTGTGGTGTCACGATAGGAAAATTCGCTTTTGTGGGTGCTGGGGCTGTAGTCAATACCGATGTGCCTGACTATGCCTTGATGCTGGGCGTTCCAGCCCGCCATAAAGGCTGGATGAGTGAGTTTGGGGAGCAATTGGATTTGCCCTTGAAAGGGGCCGGACAGTCTGTGTGCCCTCACTCAGGGGCTATCTATGAATTGCACAATGATCGTTTGATTAAACGGGAAGTCCAACAGTCATGATTGAGTTTACGGATTTACACGCTCAGCAAACCCGTATCAAGTCTGAAATTGATGCGGGCATTGCACGAGTTCTACAGCATGGTCGCTATATCCTAGGTCCAGAAGTGGTGGAGCTGGAGGAAAAACTCGCCGATTATGTCCAGGCCAAATATTGCATCAGCTGCGCCAATGGCACTGATGCTTTGCAGATTGCTTTAATGGCTTTGGGGGTGGGGCCTGGTGATGAGGTCATCACGCCTGGCTTTACCTATGTTGCTACCGCTGAGACGGTGGCCGTATTGGGGGGCAAGCCTGTTTATGTGGACGTGGATCCGGCTACGTACAATCTGGATCCGGCTGTGCTGGAGGCTGCGATCACGCCTCGTACCAAAGCGATTATTCCTGTGTCCATGTATGGCCAATGCCCTGATTTTGATGCCATTAATGCCATAGCTTCAAAGCACGGCCTGGCCGTCATCGAAGATGCGGCCCAAAGCTTCGGGGCCACTTATAAGGGGCGCTCCTCTTGCAATCTGTCCACAATTGCCTGTACCAGTTTTTTCCCTAGCAAGCCTTTGGGTGGCTATGGGGATGGCGGTGCTATCTTTACCAACGACGAGAGTTTGGCTACGGTGATGAGGCAAATTGCACGCCATGGTCAAGACCGACGCTATCATCATGTGCGCATTGGTATCAATAGTCGTTTGGATACCTTGCAAGCAGCGATTTTGCTGCCTAAATTGGCAATTTTGTCTGAAGAGCTAGCTATGCGCGAGGTGGTTGCGCAACGTTATAACGCTAGTTTGCAAGCGATCGGAATTAAAAATACTCCCTTGGTTGAACCACATAACCGGCATGTATATGCCCAGTACACCATCCGGGTTCAACAGCGAGATCACGTACAGGCCAGCCTGCAAAAGGCCGGTGTGCCTACTGCAGTCCACTATCCTATTCCTCTGAACCGACAACCCGCTGTACAGGACTTGGATGCTGTACTGCCGGTGGGCGATTTGATTGCCACTGAAGTTCTCAGTCTGCCCATGGGGCCTTATCTGAAGAATGATGATATGGATCACATCGTCCAAGCGTTACAGGCCTGCGTACCGCGTTAATTTCGATGAAGGCTGCGAGCTAATCTCGCAGCCATTTTTATGCAAAATAGTTATTGGAAAACCGTACTCTCCGTCTTTACTGGATCGGCGATTGCCCAGGTAATTCCAGTGCTGGGTGCGTTGTTAATCGCTCGGCAGTTTGGACCTGGTCAGTTTGGCCTGTTTTCAGCATGGTTGGGCATTGTCATCATTTTGTCGACGGCTCTTACCGGTCGATTGGAAGTGTCCCTAGCCCTTGAGCGGGACGGGCGCTTTCGCAACGCGGCGACTTTTGCTGTGTTGGCTACTACTTTGCTAATTGCCGTACTGGCGCTGTCGGTGCTGGTTCTGCTTTATCTGTTTACCAGCTACAACTATTTTGACACCTTGATGTTGCTGGTTGTACTTGTTCCTTGCGCCACTCTGTTCTCCTTGAACCAGGTTTGGCAGTCTTGGGCTGCTGCTGAAGGTCGCTTTCGTCAGTTGAATATGATGCGAGTAGTCCAGTCTGTTTTTGTGGTGGCTCTACAGATTTCGGCTGGTTTTCTTTGGCCTAATGCGACCGCGCTTGCCCTGTCCTATGCACTGGGGCTGCTGTTGGCTCAGATCTACTGCATGTGGTTACTGCCGGTGTCGCTGCGCTGGTTTCGACGTTGTGGGCCTCTGACGCTTGCTTATGCCCGTCGCCATCGTAAATTCCTTGCTTTTTCTTTGCCCGCTGACTTTATCAATGCGTTGGCGATCCAACTGCCGGTCATGATTGTTGCCCATCGTTTTGGCGCTGAAAGCGCCGGGTATCTGGCCTTGGTTATACGAGTTTTGGGTTTGCCCCTGTCTTTTCTTGGTAAGGCTGTTTTGGATGTGTTCAAGCGCCAGGCATCAATGGCCTTTCGAGAGCGGGGCGAGTGTCGGGACGAGTATGTACGTACGTTCTGGGTCTTGGGGGCAGGGTCTGCGCTGTTTGCTGTGGGCGCGTATTTCTTGTCAGAGCCTGTCTTTGCGATTGCATTTGGTGAGGAGTGGCGTCCTGCAGGTGCGATAAGCGTGTTGCTGGTACCTATGTTTACCTTGCGTTTCATCGCCAGCCCGCTAAGTTACGTAATATATATTTTTAATAAGCAACAAGTCGATTTGGTATGGCAAACCTGCCTGCTGGCCATGACCTACGGCGTGCTGAGCTATGTGAATACAGAGATGGCGGCCATCTTCATCTATTCTGTTTCCTACGCTTCACTCTATGTGGTGTATCTGGCTATTTCCTATCGATATAGTTGTGGTGAATCGCACAAACAACGAGCACGTTTATGATCGGAATACTGGACTACGGCTGCGGCAATATAAATTCGGTGATCCGGATGATTCAAAAGCTTGGGGGGACGGCCACCAAGGTGTCTACTGCGCAGGAAATTACTGCAGTCGACCGACTTATTATTCCGGGCGTCGGTGCTTTTGATCATGGGATGCAGCAGCTGCATGACAGGGAGCTGTTGCCTGTACTGGAGCAATTTGCCCTGCAAGATAAAAAGCCAGTATTAGGTATATGTCTAGGCATGCAACTGATGTGTCGTGCTAGCCAGGAGGGTAGTTTGCCCGGTCTTGGATGGATTGATGCTCAGGTAAGGCGCTTTCAAAGTACGCCTGAAAGGCCACTGAAAATACCGCATATGGGGTGGTCCGAGGTGGATGTCGTCAAGACAAACCCCTTGTTGCAGGAAGGCGAGCGCCGACATCGCTTTTATTTTGTACATGCCTACAAGGTTGAAGCAGCCTGCGCACAGGATGTTCTGGCGACTGCCGATTATGGAGGCACTTTTGTCGCGGCATTCCAGCGCGAGAATGTCATGGGAGTGCAATTTCACCCCGAAAAAAGCCACCAGTTTGGTTTTGGACTGATGAAAAATTTTATGGCTGAGGCGGTATGAAGCCACGCGTTATCCCTGTTTTATCGTTGAAAAACGGTGGTTTGGTTAAAACCCGCCGGTATCAGGATCCCAAGTATGTGGGTGACCCTACCAACGCGATTCGCATTTTCAATGAAAAAGAAGTAGATGAGCTGGTCGTGCTGGATATTGGGGCGTCCAGTGCCGGCTCGGCTCCCGATCTGGAGGTAGTTCGCCTGTTTGCTGAAGAGTGTTTTATGCCCTTGACCTACGGGGGCGGGATTCAGAACCTCCAGCAGGCAGAACATATCTTTGAGCTGGGAATTGAGAAAGTCAGTTTGCAGTCTGCTGTAATGCAAGACACCCGCTTGATACAGGACATCGCTCGTATCTATGGGCAGCAAAGCGTGGTGCTGGGTGTGGACATTAAAAAGAACTGGCTAAAGCAGCCCAAGTTGTATGCCTCGCAAACGGGGAAGCTGCTTAACCGCTCAATCTATGATTATCTGGCCGAACGAGTTGATGCGGGCGTAGGGGAAGTCCTCTTGAGCGCGGTTGATCATGACGGCATGATGGATGGCTACGATCTGGATTTGATCCACTCGGTAGCTAGCCGTTTGCCTGTGCCTGTAGTCGCTTTAGGTGGTGCCCGTTCGATGGATGATTTCAATCAGGCTTTACAGGCGGGAGCCTCTGCTGTCGCGGCCGGCGCTATGTTCGTATTCAAAGGCCCACACCGCGCAGTACTGATCAATTACCCGAAACGGGCCGAGTTTGACTCTTTGGATGATATTGAATGAATCAACATTACCAGGTGTGTTCGCGCTGTGTCATGGACACCAGTGCACACGACATTGTTTTTAACAGTGACGGTGTTTGTAATTACTGTACGGACTTGGAGGCCAGCAACAAGCACACCTTAGGTTTGGCGTCAGAAGAAAAAGAAAGGCGCTTGCAGGCCTTGGTTGCTGAGGTTAAGGCCCAAGGCAAGGGTAAGCCTTACGATTGTATTGTCGGCGTATCGGGCGGGGTAGATAGCTCTTGGGTACTCGTCAAGGCGGTAGAGCTAGGCCTGCGCCCTTTGGCTGTACATATGGATAACGGTTGGAACTCTGAGCTGGCTCAGAACAATATTGAGAACCTGATCAATGGGCTGGGCGTAGATTTGTATACCCACGTTATCGACTGGCATGAGTACCGCAAGTTGATGCAGGCTTTTTTTGATGCCAATGTTGTCGATATAGAGCTGCTCTACGACAACGCGATGACCGCGGTGAACTATCAGCAAGCTGCCAAGTATGGTTTGAAACATTTGTTAGCCGGTACGAATGAGGCGACGGAGGGGATGCTTATCCCTAAAAGCTGGAATTGGTTCAAATTTGATAAAGAAAATATCACTAGCATTGCAAAAAAGTTTTCAGACGTAAAAATAAAAACATTTCCGTTGTTTGGGATAGCTGATTATATTTGGTATGCACTAGTAAAAAAAATACACTGGGTCTCTATATTGGACTTGATGGAATTTAATAAATTTTCGGCAATGCAAGAATTGCAGGATAAGTATGGATATAAGCCATATCCCTATAAGCACTATGAATCTATATTCACGAGATTTTATCAAGGCTACATACTTCCAGAGAAATTTGGCGTAGATAAGCGTCGGGTGCATCTTAGTACGTTAATTGTAAATGGCCAAATAACAAGAGAAAATGCAGTAGAGGATTTGAAGAAAATACCTTATCCAAATATGCAAGAATTAGAGGAAGATAAGAAGTATTTTCTTAAAAAAATGGGATGGACTGAAAGCCAGTTAAATGCATACTTGGTTGCGGATCGAGTAGAGCATGATCATTATCCAACTTCATATTATAAGTGGAAGAAGTTGACAGGTTTTTATCGATCCATTCGTGGTTGAGTGTATATAAAGATGAAATTTTCTGTATTGATGTCAGTGTACTTCAAGGAAAAGCCAGATTATTTAGATCAGGCTTTCAGGAGTTTGTTGACTGCGACGGTTCATGCGGATGAGGTGGTCGTTGTTTTAGATGGCCCTGTAACTGAGGGTCTAGAAACCGTTATTAATGAGTACGCGAGCCAGCTCCCATTAAAACTAGTTAGATTGAAAGAAAATCTTGGCCTTGGACCCGCTTTAAATCATGGTCTGGAACAATGTAAGCATGAATGGGTTGCCCGATTTGATACGGATGATATAAATTTCCCTGAAAGGTTTGAAAAGCAGATCGAGTTTGTTAACCAAAATCCTACAGTGGATATTGTCGGAAGCTGGGTAATAGAATTTAATAATGATATTTCAGATGCTTATGGTGTTAAGAAAGTTCCAGTAAGCCATGCGGAAATAATAAAGTTTGCGAAATTCAGAAACCCATTTAACCATATGACAGTTATGTTTAGAAAGGGTAAGGTACGGGGGCTGGGCGGGTACAAGAGTGAAAGTTTGTATGAGGATTACGGCTTATGGGTTCGCCTGATACAAGCAGGGGCTAAGACAGCGAACTTAGGCATACCGTTGGTGTATGCCAGAGCAGGGTTGGAAATGGTGAGAAGGCGAGGTGGTTTGTCTTATGCCAAGAATGAGTATCGGTTCCAAAAAGGGTTCTATCGCAGCGGCTTTATCAGCTTTCCAGAGTTTGTTTTTAATGTTTTTAGTCGCGTCCCTTTAAGACTGTTAGGAGGGAGTGTGCGATTTTTTGTTTATAAGAACTTCTTGAGGGAAAGGAAATAACCGATGGTTAGTAAAGATATAGAAGAAAATCGGGTTTCTATAATAATTCCAGTTAGGAACGTAGAGGATTATGTTGAAGAGGCTGTAAAAAGTCTCTTTTCTCAAACATATAAAAATATAGAAATAATTATAATTAATGATCACTCCGTGGATAGAACCAGAAGCTTGCTTGATGGCTTGGCAAAGTTAGATAGCAGACTGAAGGTTTACGACGCTATTGGAAAAGGGAAAGTAGCCGCTTTTAATCAAGGATGGAGTGTCTGTTCTGGGGAGTATATTTTTCTATTTGCCGGTGATGATGTTTTGCCGAATAACTCTATTGAGAATCGTTGCCTTTTGTTTGGTGATGGTGTTGATGTAGCAACTGGAAAAATCAAAAGCTTCAGTAATAATAAGAAATATGATGGTATTGTTTACCCCAAAAAAAATGCTCCCAATTTGAGCGGCGGAGCGGCTGGTTTTACTCGTGAATTTGCAAATAAGATTTTCCCAATACCGGAGTTGCTTCCTAATGAGGATGTTTGGACGTCTCTGCACATTCGGGCGTTTGCAAAAAAAATAAATTGGACTAACGATATTATTCTGAATTATAGAATTCATGAAAATAATTCTATGGGGTTTGGAGTTGCTTTTGATAAAAAAAGTGAAATAATAGGATCTAGAAATAAGGCGTATAAATTATTTTTAGAAAAATACAAAAATGTCTTAGACTTAGAGAATTTAAATTATTTGGATGGAAAAATAAAGGCTGAGGGTCTTCGTAAAGAAGGGAGGATATGGTCTTTATTGTTTCTGGGGGGAGTGTCATTGAAGGACCGATTGGCTAATATTTCGTTCAGCTCCGAATTGACTTATAAGGTCCGTGTGGTGCTGGAGAAATATCTATCGGGTAGATGATTGATGAATGCCAACGAAAAGAGCCATGGGAAATTGGCATTAATAATATTTTTACTTTTTGTGGGTGTGTATCCTGCTTATTCGTATTTGAAATATAACCACAATTTTCTCCCCTGGTTCCCTTTTATTTCAATACCGTTTATTTTCTCTATTTTTTATTTTATTACTTTTTTTAATACCATTAAAAAACAAGAAAGAGGCCTCTTTTTTTGGTTGTCATTGTTGTTGTTTTTTTATGGTAGTTGTATAGCATTTTTTAGCTTGTTCGCAGTTTATGATTTTAGCCCTGTTCTGGCTCTAAAATTGTTGGCTGCGACAGTTATTCAGATTTCATGCTTACTTCCGATTTGCTTGTCCTTTGATTGTATTCATCAGCGTTTGTCTGAGGATAGGCGCGGCTTGGTATTTCTCTCATTAGTTCCGTTAATTATAGTTGTAATAGATGGAGTTCTGAGAGGGCGAGAGTTTTATGGTACTTGGGAGCTATATCAGCAGGAAGGTGCACCATTGGTGTACTTGGCAATGTCTGATGCTTTTGCTGTAATTGGTCTTTTAGTGTATGTATACTCTGCTGGATTTTATAAATCTTTGTATTTTGTAATTTCCTTATTAGGAATTTATTTTACATACTCCAGGTCGAGCTTGTATTTTTTTACTATCTCTATATTTATTTTTGAGATATTTTTAAAAAGAAATATTTATTTTTTATTTATTTCCGGTCTTGGTGCGGTTACATTATTTGTAGTAGCTCTTTTGAACGGCGCGGCTGACAGTAGGTTTTTGGTATTGCTGACAGACCCTTGGTCGGACCCCTCTTTTGTTGGCAGGTTAGAGTTTTTCAAAGAGGGCATCGAAGACATATCTAACCATTTTCTATTCGGTAACTATGGTTATGAGGTCTTGAGGGATGGTGATACCGGGGGGTATATCCATAACTTTCTCTCTTACTGGGCTGCTTACGGGGTTCTGTATTTTTTGGTGCTGTCTGCTATTTTGTTTTTTGTTTGTCTGTATATTATTCGGAATCTGAGTTTTTTCCGATTTAATTCTTTCTACCATTTCCCGGTATTGATTTTTATTTACTCTTTTGTTTCCGGTATGGTGTCCAAGGCTTATGTATGGCCATTTTTATGGTTTGCGGTCATCTTTATCTGCTCACTTAAGATTCAGAGAAGATGAGATAAGTTTGGAGTTGATGGTGTTGGTGCGTTGTTGATCGCAACGCTCCAGTATTATCTGAAAAAGGGGCTGTGGATCGAGGTTTTATCGTCAGCGCGCCCCAAAGCCTGTCAACATGGTTTTAATAGTTAGAAAGACTATGTGAAGATCCAAATAGGTAGAACAGTTTTTGATGTAATAGAAATCATGTTCAATTTTGATGCGGGTGGCATCCGCATCATCTGTATATCCTTGGCGGACCTGCGCCCATCCCGTTATGCCAGGCTTGACTACGTGCCGATAGTTATAAAACGGAATCAGTTGATCGAATTGTCGCGCAAAATCGGGTTGTTCGGGGCGGGGGCCAATTAGGCTCATTTCACCTTTAACAATGTTCAGAAACTGTGGGAGCTCGTCAATACGCAGTTTTCGAATAACCCTACCAATGCGTGTGATGCGAGGATCATCTTCGCCAGCAAACTGCTGCGATTGTTCTCGATCAAAACGCATGCTGCGGAACTTATAGATAGTAAATTCTTTATTCCCCAAGCCGATACGCTGTTGGGTGTAAATTGCGGGCCCGGGGCTTTCCAGCCTAATTAATAAAGCGGTCAGTAGGCCTATTGGCAAGACGATCGGCAGCGATAGCAGAACAATAGTCAAATCCATGACTAATTTGGTCGTCTCATAGACGTTGGTAGGTAGCAATGCGCCCAAATTGTTTTCGGACATACGGTTGATGCGTACCCGTCCGGACAGGGATTCGTAAACGAAGCTTGCGTCATAAACAGGAATCCGTTTCAAGGCGCACTGTGTCAGGAAGCGCTCGTCATCCTTGCTTAAGGCGTGGAAGTCCGCGACTACCGCATCGTAGCGGACGTCTTCGAGGTCCAAGGTCTCCAGAGAGCGAGAATCCACATGCTCAAGCTCGAACAGGTGATCGCTCATCCCGCCCTTGATGACCGCCAGCTTCAAGCGTCGATATTTTTGGGTGCAGAAGTGCTCCAGGTAAAACCAGAACAACGCACAGGCCCCACTGCTCAACAAGATGAAACGGGAAAGATTCAACATTAAGAGCAAGGAGATCAATGCGACCAAGGCATAAATAGTGATGACCTGGGGAGCAATGAACATGCTGGATTGGCCTCCTGGGTAGGAGGTATTTATCTTACGTACTAAAAAATGTGAAATAACAAATGCCACCGAGGCGACGATCAGCGCTGTCTTCTGGCCCAGGTCGGGCGTTAATAAACCGTTCCACCCCCAATGCAGTGCAGTAGGCAGAGCAACAGAGATCAGCCATCCCAAAAGGAGCAGGAATAGAGGTGAGAGCAAAATTTGCTCATGTTTTTTGCGGAAGCGGCGGCTAGGTAAAGCGCTCATATCTACGGTCGTATAGGGGTGAGAAAAAGAAATGTATAGCTGCAGTCCATGAGCAAGCTTCTATTTACTTCTGATGACACTCATAACCAACACTGTGAGCGTCCCCAAGAATAGACCGAAAATAATCCCCATAATAATAATCAAGGGCTTGACTGGTTTGATGGGCTCGTAAGGCGCGTTGGCCACCATATCGATGCGGGCAACAGAGAAGGCCGGGTTCACATTAATCGCTTGTAGCAATGCTTGTTGGGTCAACAGTTTGGGTAACCCTGCAATATAAGCATCGCGATCTTTGCTATCGTTTAACACTTCAATTTCGGCTTGTAGCGATTTTGTTCCACGCATGTAGCTCGCTTCTGGAGCAATGTTGTCGTGTACAGGGGCACTGCCTAGGGAAATGACCGTGGTACCTGGGAGAGGGTTTTCCAGTCCCATTGCACTGGCAATAGCCAAGGAATCTTGAAGTCGACTGATTTTCAAGGTTTTTATGTCACGTTCCAGTTTGCGCAAGGCTGCGATTTGTTCGGTCGTACTTTCTTTCTTAGCGGTAACTTCGCTTTTGAGGTTTTTTAAGAGTTCTTCATGGGTTGAGGCTATGGCCAGATCCATATACGTGTTGGCCCACTGTGCTGCTGTTTTTGAGTCCTTGTCTTGAATCGACAGAGTTATGACTTTGTCTTCTTCGGTCGGATCACCGATTTTCAGTGATTTATCAAGTTTTTTTACTATCTTCTCAGCTGCTTCTTGATCTTTTGGCTGAAAATGGGGGAGGTAATGATCCCGGAGAAACTGGGCCTTGATGGAGTCGGATTTAAGCTGAGTGTGCAAAATGTCGTACACACGGTCAGAAGTCAATGTTCTTTGGGTTTCTTTACCTGCTATCCCGATGTCAATCATGCCCAAAGCTTCAGAGTACTCTGCCAGATCACTGTTTTTGGGAGGTAGAACTTTCGTTGAAGCTTGATAAATTGGTGATGCAGAGAATGCGTAGACGACAGCGAGACAAGAACAGACCAAAGTAATCCCAATGATTGTTTTTTTTGCTCTCCACAGCAACTCTACCAAATCGGTCAAACTGATATTCTGGTTATTGTCTTCACGGTTTGATCTAGAGGTATTCACACGCACTCCGGGTATTAGTCAATGTTTAGCTGGTCCAAGGCCGCTAGCCTTTAATTTTAAGCTTATTGTGTTTAAAACGTTTATTTCAGATGATGTAAATTACGATTTTTAGCGTTATGAATGTTAATGAGACTTAATTCCTGTGTTTTTCTATGAAATTTCAAACAAAAGCTTGGCTATGTTACAAATTGCTTGCCATCAATGTGACAGTGCAAGATGGGAGTGCTGAGTTGACCGCTCTATGCACGATTGATTGAGTAATAATAGCGACTAATGTGTGAGGTCTGAGTGTTTCGCGGTAAGTTACCAGACAAAGTTAGCAAGTAAAGATAAACAGCACTGATAGTGTTTGTTGCCAGTTGTAAATGCCGGTTCTTGCTGTTTTTGCCTCGGTGGTTGTTGTATTGAAGTGACAGTGTGCATGTGAGTCGGAGCATATCCTGGACAGGGTGGGAGGGCTACGTCGGTGCGAGTAAAGGCTCTAGCTAAGGCCATGGGACGCACACCAGCCGCATGTGTTTGGTCAGTGCTTTATATAAGGCTTCTGCGGCCTTGGCCACAAAAATAAGACATATGAAATATAGAAGTGACATAGATGGGTTACGCGCTTTGGCAGTCCTTTCCGTCCTGATTTTCCACCTCAACTCTGAGTGGTTACCTGGTGGATTTATTGGAGTGGACGTTTTTTTTGTGATCTCGGGATTCTTGATAAGTCAGATTATAAAAAATGAAGTTCAAGAGGGCAGGTTTTGTTTTTTTGATTTTTACAAAAGAAGAATACGTAGAATTCTTCCTCCTCTCTATATTGTATTGCTCTGTTCGTTGTTGATCGGTTATTTTATTCTTTTGCCGGAAGATTTTAATCAGTTTTTCTATTCTCTCGTTTACTCTTCTGCTTTTTTTGCTAATCGTTTTTTTTCAAAAGATGGTGGTTATTTTGATATTTCATCTGATGAAAAGCCGCTATTGCATATTTGGTCGCTATCTATAGAAGAGCAGTTTTATTTTATTTGGCCTCTTTTGTTGGTTCTTGTTTTTCATTTTTTATCTAAATATAAGAAGAACCAAGAAGCTTGGCTTGCTGGATTCGTGGCATGTACTGTTTTTTTAGGATTTTTGTATAGTCATTTTTATCTGAGTCTCTCCGAGGCAGGGGATTCAGTCTATTTTTTGCTGCGTTTGCGTTTTAGTGAGTTACTGGTGGGGGCTTTATTTGCCTTCTTGCCTGTCTACCAGCCTCGGCGAGGGTGCCACTTATTTCAGTGGACTGGGGTAGTGCTGATTGCTTGTGGCTTGTTCATGTTGGACAAACATTCGCTGTTTCCCGGGCTCAATGCCCTCTTGCCTTGTTTGGGAGCGGGTTTGTTCATATACGGGGGCCGCTCTCAACAAGCTGCAGGCGGTCTCGTAATGCGGATTTTCCAGATGCGCTGCTTGGTGGGAGTGGGGTTGATCTCCTACTCTTTGTATTTGTGGCATTGGCCTGTTTTGGCCTATTTGCGCTATGTCTACGGATCCTATGTCTTAGCCGCCAGCTGGCTGCTTGTCGCTGTGCCCTTCATGTTTTTCGTGGCGTATTTGTCGTACCGATTTGTGGAGCTACGTTGCAAACGACTGAATCTTAGTTTCACGGCTGCTTTTTTATGGTTGTTTTTAGCGCCGGCGTTAGGTTTGGCAGGACTAGGTGCAGGGCTTAAGGCAGTCAAGCCTACTTTGAGTTTTGATCCTTCTTTGTTGAGCTATGGGACTGATGTATGTCACGGCAGTTTTGACAAACGCTGTCTTCGTGGCGCTCCAGGATTACCTCCCCGCGTATTGGTGACGGGGGACTCCCATGCTGCTGCGTTGAATTCTTTTATTGATGAGGTTGGGCGCCAGGAAGGCTGGCAGGCCTATGTGGTGACGGGTAGCTCCTGTTCTCCAGTTTTTGATTTTAATGAGAGTGTCTTACCAGAGTCCTCGCGTGAACCCTGCAAGAACCTGAAAGCTTATGTCAAGACAGATTACCGTCAGTATGAGGCAGTCGTGTTTACGTCCTTCTGGTCCTATCAATTAGGGAAAGAGCCAGAGCGTGCTGATCCGGATTATTTACCAAAGTTAGAACGCACATTGCGCAGCATCGCAGAAACGACACCGGTGTATGTCTTGTCGGATGTGCCCGAGTTGTCTGTCTCTCCTATTCGCCTGGAGCTCTTTGATCGTTTAGGGCTGAGTGTTGAGAGAGTATCGGGACGAAAGGCCGAATCAGCTAACGCCCGAATCAAACAGATCGTCGATCGCCTTCCTAATGTGCATTGGATTGATTTGGGGCCAGCCGCGAGTCAGCTTTCCGCTCAAGGACGTTACGCGGGGCGTATGGCTTACTTTGACAATAATCATTTAAATGTCTATGGCTCAACTTCTTTAGGTCAGTTATTTGTGCGCGAAGGTCATCGCTTGTTGCCCCCTTGAGGTGAGCCTGGCGTTATCTTGGCTCTAGTTATTCGTAGCCGCCAAGAATATTTGCGTAAAGAATTGATTTTTTATTATTTTTAGTTATAAGTAAATAAAGATGCGTCTCTCGAACAGGTTTAATCTTCAGTTTTAGCCTGTTTCTAGAGATTTTTATGCTTTCCCGTTATTTAGCGCCCAGCCTTTTCGCTCTCTCTGTTTCCTTCTCCGCACAGGCTGCTGAGCAAGCGCTGGAGATCGGCTATCTACCCATCATGCCTGCTGCTCAATTGTTCGTGGGCTTAGGATCTGGCGACTTATTGCCTGAGGGGCAGCCCGAGCCCAAGCTGGTCCAGTTTCAAAGTGGCCCTGCGCTGACACAGGCTTTGATCGCCGGTCAGCTGGATGTGGCTTATGTCGGTATTGGACCCGCCCTGGTTGCTAAGGCCAAGGAAGCCGATGTCAAGGTTGTGGCCTCTAATATTGTCGAACAGGTCAGCGTGGTGGCGATTGGTGATTTGGCCAGCTATCTGGATGCGGACAAGCCGGATTTTGCAGCTGCCGTTGCTAAGTTCACTCAGGAGAAAGGGCACAAGCCCAAGGTGGCCAGCTACCCTAAAGGAGCTGTGCCTGAAGCCGCCTTGCAGTACTGGCTGCGCAATATGCTGAAAGTGGACCCGACGGTTGTCGAGGTAATCTATCAGGGCGAAGCCCAGATTCAGCAGGCTTTGAGCAACCAGGCAGTGGATGCTGCGGCCATTCTTGAGCCTACGGTCAGTCAGATCTTGAAGCGCCAGCCTGATGCCAAAATTGTGGCCCATGGTGGCGAACTTTTCCCTAATGAGCCCGGTTCGGTGCTGCTGGTGCGCGAATCCTTAATCGAATCCAAGCCTGAGTTGGTTCAGCATTTGGTCAACGCCCACTTGCGTGCAACGGCTATGTTGCGTGATGAGCCTGCCAAGGCAACGCCTTATGTACAGAAGTATGTAGGCGGTGGCCGCCTGCCCAAGGATATTGTGCTGGCCGCTATCGAGCGTTCACACGATCAGTTCCAACCTGATCCTCGCAAGATTATTGATGGCACCGCGCAGTTGCAGGACTTCCAGGTTTCCTTGGGAACCTTAGCGACCAAACTGGCGGATGTTCAAAGCCTGTTTGATGTCCGCTTTTATGAGAAGGCAGCTCCGTAATGAGTGTCGCAAAACAAGCAAGTCTGCCCGTTTCTGCCCCTGCTCCTGCAGGGGCAGTGCTTGATGCCTTATGGCGTCGTGGTCTGGAGCGGATTGTTTACGGCCTGGCCGGCCTCGCGCTGTTTATCCTGGTGTGGCGTCTGGCTTATGTCTATGGCTGGGCTCCCCGGGGCACTTTGCCAGATCCCTTAAGTCTGCCTTCGGCCTTGTTGCAGGAAATCGAGGCCGGCCGACTGTGGCCTGCGGCTCAATCCAGCCTGGTGCATTATTTCTGGGGCCTGGGTGTTGGGACGATTCTGGGGATTGTGTTCGGCCTGGCAGCCGCAACGATTCGTCGTTTTGATTTGTTGCAAGCCTATCTGGTGCGTTTGCTACGCCCTATCCCCCCTTTAGCGTGGGTGGTGTTTGCGATTGCCTGGTTCAAGGTTAGCCATACTGGCGCGGCCTTTGTCATTGCTATTGGTGTGTTCTGGCTGAACTACTTTGCGACATATAGCGCGGTGCGTTCGGTAGACCCGCGTTATTACGAGCTGGCCTCGGCGTTTGGGCATAACTCTTACTTTTCTCGTGCGTGGACAGTGGTTCTGCCAGCGATCAGCCCCGGCTTGCTCAGCGGTGTACGTGCCGGTATCGGACAGGCCTGGATGACCTTGATTGCTGCTGAGTTGCTGGGTGTGCCCGGCATGGGGCAGGAAATGAATGCGGCTGCGGGTGTGGGTGCGTATGACGCGGTGGTGGTCTATATGTTGATTATCTCGGTGGTCTATACATTGTGCGACATGCTTTTTCTGACTTTCAATAAATGGGTACTCCAGTGGCAGCCTTGATTCAATTCCAGGGATTTGGTTTTCAGTATCCCGGCTCGCCTGCGCCCGTGATTCGTGATGTGAACCTGGAGGTTCAGGCGGGGCATTTCGTCGCCATTGTGGGGGGCTCGGGGGTAGGTAAGAGCACCTTGTTGCGTGCAGCTGCTGGTTTGAGTCAACCCAGCTTTGGGCACCTGCGCTCCAATCTGCAAGACAGTCCTGGCCGCCGGGCCAACGCCTTTGTGTTTCAGGACAGCCGTTTACTGCCTTGGCGACGTATTGCCGCTAATGTGGCCTATGGCCTGGAAGGCTTGGGTCTGTCGCGGCAAGAGCGCGAGCAGCGTGTTGAGGCTGCGTTGAATCAGGTGGGTCTCGCGCATTTGAAGGATCGCTGGCCGCATCAATTGTCGGGTGGTCAGGTACAGCGTGTGGGTATTGCGCGGGCCTTGGCTGTACAACCGGATTTACTGTTGATGGACGAGCCGTTCTCTGCCGTAGATGCCTTAACCCGTCAGGCTTTGCAGGACGAGCTGGTGCAGGTTTGGCAGCGCAGTTCAGCAGCGGTTTTGTTTGTGACTCACGATATTGATGAAGCGGTGTTTTTGGCGGATACCGTCATCGTATTAGGGGGGAGCCCAGCTGGCGTTAGTGCCCGGATCGAAATTGATCTGCCCCGCCCCAGAGACCGTAATACGGCCCGCTTTGGGGAGTTGGTCAAAGAGGTTGGCCAAGCTCTGTAGTCTTACCCATCTTCATTCTGTAAAACTCCTTCGCCGTAAACGCCGCTGCAATCCTGAGCGTTGTCAGGGCAATTAACTGTGCATAGCAATCTGTGTGTTTGACCTTCCTATAAGGGGAAGCTTGAGACTACAGTTTTTGATATAGCAACTACCTGGAAACAGGGTTGCAGTTAGTTGTTTTGTAAGGGTTCCATCATGCAGCTAGGCACACTCACGCCACGCCAGGAAGGCTGGTCGTTGTGATCGATATATTGCTGATGTGGGGCTTACTCCGTCTGTTTAAGATGCGTATGCCCGCTGTCTACGCGTTCCCTTTGCTGGCTTATGTGTTCCCGGAGCAATCGCTCAGCTTATTGCCAGTGGCCGCATTGCTGGTGTCGGGGCTTTCCTTGAGTGCGGTACTCATGTTTCATAAGCTGCAAAAGGCTGCTTAGCCTCCTGGTTGAGGGGCTGGTTTCTTTTTGGCGTTTGCCCGATAGAGGATCGCCTTACACTGAGTGTTTGATGCCTAAGGATAAAAAGGGAGAAGACATGCAGCATCCGGTCAATGCGTTCAAGCAGGCTTTGCAGCAGGGTAAAACTCAAATTGGTTTATGGCATGGTCTGGCTAGTCCCTATGTCGCCGATCTGTGCGCGGGTTTGGGGTACGACTGGATACTGCTGGACGGCGAGCATGTCCCCAATACGGTGCAGACTTTACTGGCGCAATTGCAGGCTGTGGCGGCGCACCCCATTGCTCCGATTGTGCGCCCCAGCTGGAATGATCCTGTGCAGATCAAGATGCTGCTGGATATGGGGGCGCAGAACCTCTTGATTCCTATGGTGCAGAATGCCGGGCAGGCTCAGGCTGCTGTAGCCGCCGTGCGTTATCCCCCCGAGGGCATTCGTGGTGTGGGTGCAGCCTTGGCGCGAGCAGCTCGCTGGGGGGCGACGCCGGACTATCTGGAGCGAGCCAACCAGGAGATGTGTGTGCTCTGTCAGGTGGAAACTCGCGAGGCCCTGGATAATCTGGACGAGATTCTGGCGGTAGAAGGAGTGGATGGTATTTTTATCGGCCCGGCAGATTTGGCAGCCAGTATGGGGTATCTAACCGAGCCGGGCCATCCAGACGTCTTGTCAGCCATTGAGGATGCGATTGTTCGTATTCGTAGGGCTGGTAAAGCGCCCGGGATTCTGCAGGCGAATGTCGAGGCGGCTCATCACTATCTCTCCCTAGGAGCCTTGTTTGTGGCCGTAGGCGTGGATGCGGTTTTGTTGCGACAGGCAGCAACGGCTTTGCTTGGTCAATTCAAGGATGAAGTTGTAGTGCCTGTTGCACAGCCGGGTGCTGCTTATTGAGGTGCCTTGTTAACCTGGCTTCTTGTGGCGCAGGCCAAGCGGTGTGCCCAGTGCCTTGAAAGACAGGGCGTTTTTATAAGTACATGGTCTTGGCTGTCCCATCGGCCAAGGCCTGCTTTCTTAGGCTCCGCTGTCGAGCAGGAAGCTGAGTAAGGTTTCGGCGCTGGGTTGCAAGTCATTACGGCGGCGCACGCCGATCAGAATTTCTCGCTGACTCCATTCTTCCTCCAGCTCAATGACGCGCGTATTGGGGATCTGATAAATGCTGGCGCTTTTGCGGGGCAAGATGCCAATGCCCATGCCGGCATTAATCAATAAACACATCGCGTCATAGCCCGAGACCTCGGTACGGATACGCACCGAACGGTTGGCTTCCATGGCGGTTTTGGTGATCTGGTAATGCAGTTGCGTCCCTGTCAGTAGGGTGATCTGCTCATGTTCCAGAGTTTGTTCGAAACGTACCTTCTCATGCTGAGCCAAGGGGTGCCTGTTGGGCACCAGCACTACCAGCTTGTCACTGCGAAACGGGTAGGCCTCAATATCGGCGGCGTAGGGTAGACGGGTAAAAACTCCCAGATCGGCCTTGCCCTCAGCCAGAGCACGAATAATATCCAGGCTGGTTTGCTCTTCCAGTTGCAGAGGAATAGCAGGATGCAGGCGTCCAAATTGCCCCAAGGGCTCTGCCAGAAACTGTGAGATTGCCGAGGTATTGGCCAGTATGTGCACCAAGCCTTGTTGGCCTTGTGAGTACGCTTGCAGGCGAGTCTCGATTTCTTGGGCGCTGTTGAGCAAGGCCCGTGATCGGTACAGCAGCTCCAGGCCCGCCGCCGTCGGGCTGACCCCCTTGTTGGTGCGCAGCAGTAGCGTCGTATTTAGAGACTGCTCCAGATCAGCAATTCGCCGGCTGACTGCCGCGGCAGCAATATGCTCACGTTCAGCGGCTTGGCTGATCGTGCCTTCTTCCAGGATCCGGACAAACAGTTTGAGGGTCAGAAGGTCCAATTTCATGCAGGCATCATATCGCTTTTTTTTGCTTATCTGCACATGGGGTGACGGTGGCAGCGGGGAGAATCATCGTCCTAAGCTATAAACGGCCCCGCTGGTTATTTCACGTTGCGTCTACACCTATACCCATCTGGATGTCGTGGCAGAAGGTGTCATCAGTCTGTATCGATAACGAACGGCCATCCGTGGTTTGGTGTCCGTTTATGAGCCTGCACAACTACGTTTTTTACCGCACGCTGTGATGACGCCTAAGCATAAAAAAGCCCTGCCAACATAAGGTTGGCAGGGCTGTGTACTGCTAAGCCTGATTGATTAGGCTTGTGGCTTGGCGCCCGACAGGATGTGACCAGCGTTAGGTACGCGGGTTTCCAGACCCAGGGTCTTGAGCATTTGGTACACGGTGCAAACAGCGGCGGACAGAACGGGCTTGCCGATCTGGTCTTGAGCGCGCTGGATGGCTGGCAGGGAAGGCATCTGCACGCAAGCGGACAGAATGACAGCGTCCACGCCGTCGTGGTTCAGGCGCTTGACGTGCTCCAGCAGGTTCTCTGGGTTCAGCAGGCCAACTTCCAGGTTGTCCGACACTTCCAGGCTGATGGAGTCTTGAACTTCAATGCCCTCAGCTTCGATGTAGTCGGCCACGCGCTTGGTCAGTGGCTTCATGTAAGGAGTGATGATGGACACTTTCTTGTAGCCGAATTCTTTCAGCGTATCGACCAGGGCTCCGGCCGAGCTCAGTACAGGAATTTCCACGCCGTTTTCTTTAACGGTGTTTTGCAGACGGGCTTGCGAGGCGCGGTGGTAACCGTCGCCTTGGGCCATGATGGCCACCAGGCAAGCGTAGGCCATCACGTTCATGCGAGCGTCGGCCAGCTCAACGGCACAACGGTCGCTGGCGATGTCCATGGCTTTCAACTCTTCAGGGGTCACCTGCATCATGCGCATGCGCGAGGAGTGGAACGTGAAGCGCTCTTCAGGAAACTCGGCATAACGAGCCTGCAACATGGCAGGAATCTCGGTTTCCATGGTGGTGTTGGAGCTGGGAACGATCTGGCCGATGCGGTAGGTTTTCATAAGTATCTGTCTCTGAAGGTGGTTTTTAGATTGACGCCTTCATTCTAGGACCCGTGTTCTTCCTTGCAAATCAATCATCTGTCAACGTGCCATCGCCAACGGCGATGGCAGGAACGGGATGATCAGGAGCGGCCGGATTGCCAGCGCCAGGCGTCGTCGCACATTTCCTGAATGCCTTTTTCAGCTTCCCAACCCAGGGTTTCACGCGCTTTTTGGGTGTCTGCCCAGCAAGCGGCAATGTCGCCAGGACGACGGGGAACCAGATTATAGGGAATGGCGTGGCCACAACTGCGTGAAAAAGCGGCAATCATATCCAGCACGGAATAGCCTTGGCCCGTCCCTAAGTTGACAGTCAGCAGTTCGCTGTCTTTGGCTTGAAGATGCTCCAAGGCGGCAACGTGGCCTTTGGCCAAATCGCTGACATGGATGTAGTCCCGCACGCCGGTGCCATCGGGTGTGTCGTAGTCGTGGCCGAAGACTTGTACTTGTTCTCGTTGTCCGGTGGCGACTTGGGCAATATAGGGCATCAAGTTATTGGGGATGCCTTGTGGGGCTTCGCCAATCAATCCCGATTCGTGGGCGCCGACAGGGTTGAAGTAGCGCAGCAAGCCAATACGCCAACCGGCTTCGCTCTGGTAAAGGTTGCCCATGGCTTGTTCCAGCACCAGTTTGGTATGACCATAGGTATTGGTCGCCGACAATGGATGTGTTTCAGGGATAGGCAACTGCTGGGGGTCGCCATACACCGTGGCTGAGGACGAAAAAACCAGGCTGCGTACATTGGCTTGTTGCATGGCCTGCATCAAAGTCAGTGTGCCGGTGAGGTTGTTATCGTAGTACTTGAGCGGCTGGGCCACCGATTCGCCGACCGCTTTCAAACCCGCAAAATGGATCACGGCGGCAATAGTGTGCTGTTTGAAAATACTATCGAGCAAGGCGCGGTCCCGGATATCACCTTCAATGAAATCGGGTTGAGTGCCGGTGATTTGCTTGATGGCATTCAGGACATTTTTGTGGCTATTGCTCAAGTTATCCAGGATCAGAACCTGATAACCGTGGCCAATCAGCTCAACACAGGTGTGAGAGCCGATAAAGCCGGTACCGCCAGTTACAAGAATGGTTTGGGGCATGGGTCTTTCCAGTTAAAAGCACGTTGAAAAGATGATTTAATCCAGGCGCTTCAAAGCGGTTTTGTAATGGCCGCCGCGTTCCGCGTAGACCTGTGCATTGTGACGCAGTTTGGCGATGTCCTCATCACTTAGGCTGCGTACTGCTTTTGCGGGGGAACCAATGATTAAGCTGCGTTCGGGAAAGACCTTGCCTTCAGTAACTAAAGCGCCAGCGCCAACCAGGCTGTCTCGGCCGATGACAGCACCATTCAGGACTACAGCCTGAATGCCGATCAGGGAGCCTTCACCCACAGTACAGCCATGCAACATGGCTTGGTGGCCGATGGTGACGTGGTCGCCAATATCCAGGGGATAGCCGGGATCGGTATGCAGCACTGCACCTTCTTGCACGTTCGAGCCTACGCCCACGGTAATGGTTTCGTTGTCACCACGGATGACGGCGCCGGGCCAGACACTGCTTTGCTCTTTTAATACAACCTTGCCAATCAGGGTGGCCTCTGCGGCAACAAAGCTGCTGTCGTCGATTTCGGGGGCGAATTGATCTAATTGGTAGATAGGCATGAAAGATCCTTGGGTAATGTGCTTTTTTGCCCATGACCTCATTAGGAGGGATGGGCAGAAAGGACGTATGAAAAGAGGGAAGGTGATGGCAGCGTGGCGTGTAACTGCCAGTGCGGCCATTGTGGCTGCACTGTCTGGATCAGGTTATCAGGACTAGCCTGGGGTTAAATCTGCTCACCAAATAAATCGTACTCACTGGAATCCGTAATGCGCACGCGCACCATTTGGCCGGGTTCCAGTTTTTGTTCACTGGTGATGAAAACGTTGCCATCAATTTCAGGGGCGTCGGCGCTGGAGCGGCCAACGGCATCGCCGTCTTCGTCGATTTCATCAATCAGCACGTCCACTTCCCGGCCTACCTTGGCAGCCAAGCGGGCAGAGGAAATAGCTTGTTGATGTTCCATGAAACGCTCCCAACGTTCTTGTTTGACTTCGTCGGGGACGATGCCATCGAGCTTGTTGGCGGGGGCGCCTTCAACGGGCGAATACTGGAAGCAACCCACACGATCCAGTTGGGCTTCGCTCATCCAGTCCAGCAGGTATTTGAAGTCGTCTTCGGTCTCGCCGGGGAAACCGACGATAAAAGTGGAGCGGATGGTCAGATCGGGGCAATCCTGACGCCATTGTTTAACGCGCGACAGGGTGCGGTCTTCAAAGGCAGGGCGCTTCATGGCGCGCAACACCGAGGGGCTGGCGTGCTGGAAGGGAATATCCAGGTAAGGCAGCACTTTGCCTTCAGCCATCAGTGGAATGATGTTGTCTACGTGCGGGTAAGGGTAGACGTAGTGCAAACGTACCCAAGCGCCTAGTTCAGACAAGGCGGCGCTCAGGTCCAGCATGCTGCTCTTGACGGGGCGGCCATTCCAAAAGCCGGTGCGCTGACGAATATCTACACCGTAGGCGCTGGTGTCCTGAGAGATCACCAGCAGCTCTTTGACGCCGGCCTTGACCAGACGCTCGGCCTCGCCCAGAACGTCGCCTACAGGGCGGCTGACGAGCTTGCCGCGCATGGACGGGATGATACAGAAGCTGCAGCTGTGATTACAGCCTTCGGAAATCTTCAAGTAGGCGTAATGGCGCGGGGTCAGTTTGATGCCTTGTGGGGGCACCAGATCAATATAGGGATTGTGATCCAGCGAGGGCGGGGCGGCTTCACGCACGGCGCGCAATACCTGCTCGTACTGCTGGGGGCCGCTAACTGATAGAACGGAGGGATGCACCTCACGGATCAGCCCTTCATCCACACCCATACAGCCGGTGACAATAACGCGGCCGTTTTCAGCCAGAGCTTCGCCAATCGCTTCCAGCGATTCGGCCTTGGCGCTGTCGATAAAACCACAGGTATTAACCACCACCACATCCGCATTGTCGTAGTTAGGGGTGATTTGATAGCCGTCGGTACGCAGCTGAGTAAGAATTCGTTCGGAATCGACCAGGGCCTTGGGACAACCCAGGCTCACGAATCCGACTTTTGGGGCGCTCATAGAGGGTCCTTCTGGAGCTTGAGGGCTCGAAATTGGGAAATTGGCTTGATTTTACCGCTGCATGCCCGGATGCGTACGTATCTTGTCGGTCTGGGCCCGGTTAATACGACAAATAGTGCTACAGTCGCAGTCATATTTTTCTTTTCTAGCGGTTGTCCTGTGTCCGACACACATCTTTCCCCCTCCTTGCCCCTGTCCGAAATCATGCTGCTGAGCGCGCGCAATATTGAAGGCGTGCTGGCAGGCAAATCCCTGACTGAAAGTCTGGCTGCTACGCCAGCGCCTGCCCGTGCCGCGGTGCAATCCATCAGCTTTCACGTTTTGCGCCGTTTGGGCCATGCCCGTCAGATTCGTGTCACGCTGGTGCCACGTCAACCCAGCAATAGCTGGCTCGATGCCCTGTTGCTGGTGTCGCTGGCCTTGCTGGATACGGCCATGCGCGTTCAAGAGGATGCCAAGGCCTTTGAGGATCGCCCTGATGTACCGGTTTACGCCGTACACACAGTGGTGGATCAGGCTGTGCGGGCGGCGGATAGCCAGGCGGCTCTGCGGTTGTCCAAGGGTTTGGTCAATGGGGTGCTGCGCCGCTTCACACGCGAGCGCCAGATGGTGCTGTCCCAGGTGGAAAGCCGTCCAGAGGCCCGTTGGAACCACCCTGGCTGGTGGGTCAAGGAATTGCGTCGCGCTTACCCGCGTGACTGGGAAGTCTTGTTGCAGGCGTCCAATCGTCCTGGTCCGTTGACCTTGCGTGTTAACCAGCGTCGTTGCTCGGTTGAGCGTTTGCAGTCCGTGCTGACGGAAGCGGGTATTGCCTCCAGCAGTCCTGGGATTGGTGCCGTCACGCTGGACAAGGCTATGCCTGTGCAGGCGATTCCAGGCTTTGATCTGGGCTGGTGGTCGGTACAGGACTGGTCGGCTCAGCAAGCCGGGCTGCTCTTGCCGGTTCAAGACGGTATGCGGGTGCTGGATGCCTGCGCGGCACCCGGCGGCAAGGCGGCACATCTGCTGGAACAGGCCGATGTTTCTTTGTTGGCACTGGATTCGGACGGCGAGCGTCTGGAGCGTGTGGGCCATAACCTGCGTCGTCTAGGTCTAGAAAGCGACAAAGTGCAGCTTAAACGCGGTGATGCGGCACGTCCTGCGCAGTGGTGGGATGGTCAGCCCTTTGACGCTATTTTGGCTGACGTGCCCTGCACCGCTTCGGGAATTGTGCGTCGTCACCCTGATATTCGCTGGTTGCGCCGCGAATCGGACATTGCCGATACCGCACGTTTGCAAGGCTCTATACTGGATGCCTTGTGGTCCACTTTGCGACCCGGTGGGCATTTCCTGTATTCGACCTGCTCGATTTTCCCGGCAGAGGGGCAGGAACAGGTCGAGGCATTTTTGGCCCGTCACCCCGATGCGCAGCTCTTGGACTCTCCCGGTCAGATTTTGCCCGGCGTTGCGGGACGATCGCTGGCAGATGGCGACGGTTTTTTCTATGCCTTGTTTACGCGCCCGGTTTGACTTGTCACAATTAGGGCTCTGACTTTGTCCTTTTTGCGGTTAATCACGATGTGGCGCGTTTTTCTGTCTTTTCTGCTGATTTTCAACTGCGCGCTAAGCTCGGCTACGACGATCGTGCCGGTTGCTTCGTCGGGAGAGCGGGTCGTCAAGGTCGAGCCCCGTATTCGGGACGACAAACTGTATATCGACGCTGATGTCGAGTTCGAGTTAAGTCCCGAATTACGTACCGCTGCCGAGAAAGGGGTGCCGCTGTATTTCACGGTTGAAGTGGAGTTGGCTCAGCCTCGCTGGTATTGGTTTGATAAAAACGTTGTTAAAGAGCAACAGACCTGGCGAGTTGTTTATAACGCGCTGACCCGTCAGTGGCGTGTAGGCACCGGGGATCTGTCTTTGCCCGAATCCTCCATGAATGATGCATTGGGTATGTTGCGACATATCCGCGGCTGGGCCGTGGCCTATGTGGCTGATCTGGACCACGACCAGGAATACCAAGGTCGTTTGCGTTTGCGCCTGGATACCTCTTTGCTGGCCCGTCCGTTTCAGGTGGACGCCATCAACAGTTCTGCCTGGACTTTGGCTACTCCATGGAAAACCTTTTCCTTTTCCGTCTCCGTCGCCGAGCCCCAACCTTGATTCGTTGGGTCTTGCGCACCGCTCTGTTTGGAGCGGGTGTCAGCGCCTTGGCGCTGTTTTCTCTTCTTGTCTGGTCAACCGGCAACGCCTCGCGCTACGCGCAGCAGTATGACCTGCTGCTGGTGCTTAATGGAGTTCTGGCGGCCACACTGATTTCCTGGGTCCTGTTACTGACGATTCGCCTGTTCAGACAGATACGCAGGCGTCAGTTTGGTGCCCGCATGACGGCGCGCTTTGCGTTCTATTTCACCCTGATCGGTATTATTCCCGGCGCACTGATTTACGTCTTGTCGGTTCAGTTCATGTCGCGCTCTATTGAGTCCTGGTTCAACGTGCGGGTGGATTCAGCGCTGGAATCAGGTCTGAGTTTGGGGCGCGCGGCTCTGGACTCTCAGTTAAGTGAGCTGGAAGGTCGCGCCAACGAAATGGTGGCGGCGCTTAATAAAGCGGACAACTCGCAGTACAGCAGCTTGTTGATTTCCTTGCGCGAGAACAGTGGTGTCACGGAGGCCATGGTGTTTTCCGGGAATGGGCGTCTGATTGCTTTTTCGTCGTCACGCTATGACACCTTGCTGCCCGATATGCCGCCGACCAGTGTGATGAATCAGTTGCGTATCGCGGGCCGTTATGCGGCGGCTGAGGTGGATGATGACGCCCCTGTCCACGATAACGGCCTGGATGAAGGTGGGGTGCCAGCCGAGTCCACAGGCTTGCGACTGCGGACTGTGTTGCCACTGGCTGATCCCAATCGCTTTACAGCGACTTTGAGCGGCACGGCAGACTCGCGCTGGCTGCAGGTGATGCAGCCGGTTCCTGACAAAATAGCCCGCAATGCCAACCAGGTACAGCAGGGTTTCCGGGATTATCAGGAGCTGGCCTTGTCCCGTCAGGGGTTGCGCAAGCTCTATGGTATTACGCTGACCCTGGCTTTGATCCTGGCAGTATTTACGGCGGTGGCTGCCGCGCTGGCTTTGTCGCGCCGTTTGACGCGTCCTTTGTTGACTCTGGCTGCGGGCACGCAAGCTGTGGGGGTAGGGGATTACCGGGCCTTGCCAGAGCCACCCGCCAAGGATGAGGTTGGACAGTTGACCCGCTCTTTCAACGCCATGACCCGACAGCTAGATGAAGCGCGGCGCATGGTGGAGAAAAATCGCCTGCAGCTGGAACGCTCCAATATGTACCTGGAGTCTGTGCTCAGTAATTTGTCCAGTGGCGTACTGGCGTTTGACGAGATGTTTCGCGTCACCATGTTCAACCAGGGTGCGCAGCGTATCTTGCAGGTGGATTTGCGCTCTATAAAAGGCCGCCCGCTGGAAACACTGGAAGGAGCGCTGACTTTTGCCTCTGTAATTCGTGAGGCTTTTTCCACGCATCAGGCGATGGGCTCAGACCATCCTTATTGGCAGCAGCAATTTGAACTGGAAATGAAAGAAGGTAATGAAGCGCGTGATACTATCGTCACCGTTTTGGCCCGTGGTACCTTGCTGCGTGTGGATGGTCAGCCAACCGGTTATCTGGTGGTGTTTGACGATATTACCGACGTGATTTCCGCCAGTCGTCTGGTTGCCTGGAGCGAGGTCGCCCGACGTCTGGCTCACGAGATCAAAAACCCGCTGACGCCCATTCAGTTGTCTGCTGAACGTTTGGCCATGAAGCTGGAGTCGCAACTGGATGACGTTCATGCTGCCATGTTACTGCGCTATACCAATACCATCGTCAATCAGGTCAGTTCACTGAAAAAGATGGTGGAGGATTTCCGCGAATACGCTCGTAAGCCTGCCACTCAGATGCAAGCGTTGAATCTGAATGATCTGATCACCGAAGTGCTGACTTTATATGGTTGGGACCCGGAAGAAGGAATGGTTCGGGACGATGGTTATAGTGTGGCTATTGATGTGGAACTGGACCCTGAGTTACCGATGGTGCAAGGGGACCCCACACAGTTGCGCCAGGTTATTCATAATCTGTTGGCCAATGCTCGTGAAGCTGCCGCTCAAGATCAATCACTTGACCAGGCCCATGTATTTGTTAAAACCATGATTGCAGGTGTGGAAGGTTCCGACTCTTCTGGCACAGTTAGTTTTGTGGTGTCAGATAACGGGCCCGGGTTTGATCCCCAGATGTTGGTGCGTGTTTTTGAACCATATGTCACCACCAAGCCCACCGGCACGGGTCTGGGTCTTGCTATAGTTAAGAAAATCATCGAGGAGCACGGCGGCAGAATCGATGTTTCCAATCGTCGTGAGGGGGGGGCTCGCATTTCCATCCTCTTTACCCGGCTTGCTGGCCAGCATATTCGTCTGGACTCTGGGCGGCGAGCAAACGATAATGCGTAAAAATCACGTAGGTGACGTTTTATGGCCAGAATTCTGGTAGTTGATGACGAAATCGGCATTCGGGAACTTTTGTCGGAAATCCTTTACGACGAAGGGCACACCGTGCAATTGGCAGAAAATGCCGCCCAGGCTCGCGAGGCACGCTTGCGGGGCCGCCCCGATCTGGTCTTGCTGGATATCTGGATGCCAGACACTGACGGTGTCAGCCTGCTTAAAGAGTGGGCATCCCAAGGCTTGCTGGATATGCCTGTTGTCATGATGAGTGGCCACGCCACGGTAGATACCGCGGTAGAGGCAACTCGCATTGGCGCGGTGGACTTTCTGGAAAAGCCCATCACCATGCAACGCCTGCTCAAAACGGTCGCTTCAGGCTTGGAGCGCACGGTCGCACCCAAGGCTTTGGCAGCAGCAGCGCGTCCGCTTGTTCAAGGTGGCGATCGTCGCCCTGAAGCAGCAGCAATGGTTCCTGGCATGGCGCCCGCCATGGCCGTGGCTGAAGTCGAGCAGGATGAGTCCCAGTTAGGCAGTATTTCTTTAGATCTGCCTTTGCGTGAAGCCCGTGATGAGTTCGAGCGCATTTATTTTGAATATCATCTGCGCCGTGAAAATCACAGCATGACGCGTGTCTCGGAACGTACAGGTTTGGAGCGCACCCACTTGTATCGCAAGCTCAAGCAGTTGGGTATCGACTCCTCGCGCAAGCGTAACCAGTCTTGATACAGTAGTTACCAAATGAGTGGCCGGTAAAACCAGGCCTGCCCCGATCTGCGGGTAAATGCAGTGTTGGGGATGTGGGGATTGTGGCGGCCATTTCAGGCCGCCTGTCCGTTTAGAGAGCTGCCACGGATGCCACAGGCAGTGCCTGCAACTGAGTCACGGTATCCAAGCACGTACGGGCCGCTTCCTGGCCCTTGAGCACAAAGTGTCGATGAAAGTAATCGTGGTGCTCTTTGCCATCATGGAAGTGATGCGGAGTCAGCACAACTGAGAACACAGGTACGTTTGTGCTTAGCTGTACTTGCATCAGGCCCTGGATCACCGCGTTTGCCACAAAGTCGTGGCGGTAGATGCCACCATCAACGACCAAGCCAGCGGCCACCACGGCGGCGTACTGTCCGGACTGGGCCAGGCGTTGTGCGTGAAGCGGGATTTCAAATGCGCCACCAACTTCAAAGAAGTCAATCAGGCTGCTGTCGTGGCCCATTGCGATGACTTCGTCAATAAAACCCTGACGGGCTTGATCAACAATGTCTTTGTGCCAGCAAGCTTGAATAAAGGCGATGCGGGGAGCCAGAAGATTGGCTGGGGTATTGCTGTTCATGTTCGTTTCCTGTTTTAAGACAACAAAAACAGGGCATGCAGGAAGCAGGATAGATCAAGCCCATAGCAGGATGACTCCCGTACAGGACATTGAGGGTATCCCGTTCTCTCTTTATCCGGACTATACCGTCGGCCCCGGAATCACACCGGGTCTGCTGTCCCTGACTTAAGGTCAGGCGCTCGCGGGCTAGGCTAGTGCCATTACCGCCGGTGGGGACTTGCACCCCGCCCTGAGAACGTAGTTGGCCGGTTGACCAACTGGGAAAGTGTACCGCTAAACCGTTTTTTTGTCAGAGGCTGGCGGGGCCTGTGTGGCCAGTGGCAGCAACAGCCTTAAGGTGCAGTAGGGACCGGGCAAAAACTGAGCCTGTCCACCATGGCGCAATAGGATCTGGCGCACAATCGTCAGCCCCAGGCCAGCTCCTGTACTGACGCTGTCCTGTTTATGAAAGCGCTCGAAGGCCTGATGGCCAGCGTGTTCATCCAAGGCAGGGCCTTGATCCTTAATGTCGATGGCGCAACTACTCTCCGATGGATTATGCAGCTGTAGAGTGACCGTGCCGACGCCATGCGTCAGCGCATTATCCAGCACGTTGACAATAGCCTCGGCCAGATCGGCTTCACAGGCCAGCACGCTGTCTTGAAGGCTGTCATCCTGAAATTGAAGCTCACGCCCAGCCTGCTCAAACAGGGGCCAAAGATCCCCCATAATGCGTCGGCATAGCGGGGCCAAAGCAGTTTGGTCGACCAGCTCTGTAGCTTGTTCTTGCTTGCGTGCCAGACTCAGCCATTGGCTGACTAATCGCTGTAAATGGGCAATGTCTTCCCGCAACAGATCCCAGACTTTATCGCTATGATGCTGAGTCGTTTGCAGTCGTAGAGACATGACAGCCAGCGGCGTACGCAATTGATGCGCGGCATCAGCGACCAGTTGTTGCTCATGCCGATAGGCCTGCATCAGACGGTCCAGACTTTGATTGACCGCCTGCGCCAACGGACGGATTTCTTTGGGCAGTTCGGTGACGGGCAAGCGTAGCTCAGGCTGTGCAGGTCCCAGTGTCGTCGCCCGGTCTGCTGCTTGCCGCACGGGACGCAATGTCCAATGTATAAGCCAGGCAATCAGCAACAGGCCTAATGCGCAGACAGGCAGCCACAAGAGCAACGAGCGCCACATACGGGTTTGCAGTAGAGCACCGATTAACTCGCGCTCGCGCTGATCCCGTTTTGCGACCATCAGGATCTCGCCACTGGGCAGCGTCACAGACACCGATACCACATAACCGCTACGGTGCTTTTGCTTGAACAGGGCAAGCTCATCTTCCGGCTGAGAGGGACGCAGGCGTCGCGGACTTGCCAGGTTTGCTGAGGCCTGGAGCAATTTCCCCTGAGCACTATAGAGTGAGTAGGACATCTCGCCACCAGCATAGTAGGGCGGCAGCGTATCCAGAGAGTCCTCCGGCTGAAAATCGCGGGCAATTTCCTCGGCTTGCAGGAACAGGCTGATGCGCCGTAGCTCGTCGCGTGTGTCGAATAAAGACACTGCCAGAGCGGCAAAACCCAAGGCCAGCATCAGCAACAAGCTGATCAGCAAGCGCCTGCGCAGGCTAAAGGCGCGTTTGTTCACAGCGCGCGCAAACGGTAGCCAACACCTCGCACGGTGTCGATGCACACGAGCGCATCATGCTCACGCAATTTCCGGCGTAGTTTGGAGATCAGGGCTTCGATGGCATTCAAGCTGATATCAGTCTGGCTTTTATATAACTGTTCCAGCAAGTAATCCTTGATCAGTAGACGCGGGCTGGCTTGCATTAGCTCTTGCAGCAGCACGCTTTCCCGCCGGGGCAGCATTAATGCACGGTCATTGACCCAGGCTTGCCTGACCTCAGGCTCGAAACGCAAATTGCCGATCAGTAGTTGCTGATAGCGATGAGGCGCGGCCCGGCGCAAGATGGCGCTCAGGCGTGCTTCCAGCTCCACCAGATCAAAAGGTTTGAGTAGATAGTCGTCGGCGCCACCACGCAGCCCTTGGATGCGGTTGTGTACCGCGTCGCGGGCACTCAGGATCAGGCAGGGCAGGCGCTGGCTTCGATCTGGATGATGCAGTTGCGCCAGGATTTCCATACCGTCCATGTCGGGCAGACCCAAATCCAGAATCAAGGCATCAAAGCTGTGCTCTTGGAGCAAGGCTAGCCCAATCCGGCCTGTGGTAGCGGTGCGGATGGAGTAGCCCTGTCCTTGTAAATGGCTTGCCAGCAGGCTCAGTAAAGGCCGGTGGTCTTCAATTATCAGAATGTTTTTCATCAGACTACGGTCAGAAACCGGGCTCATGATAATAGCAAATAGAAATGAGTTTGGTTCTTATTATAAATAATGGAAGAAGCCGTGATGAAAATGAAAACGGGCCTGTGCTGGCCCTTGGCTGCCTTGTCCCTGGCGTGCATGTCTGCCTGGGCTCAGGAGCGCAATGACGTTGAGCAGTTGGGTGCTATTTCGGTGACAGCGTCGGGGTTTGCCCAGGAAGTGGTGAATGCACCAGCGTCCATCACAGTGATCAAGCGGGAAGAACTGGAAGGGAAGCGTTTCGAGTCTTTGGCGGATGCCTTGCGGCTAGTACCTGGCGTGAGCGTTGTGGGGGGCGATAAAGGGGCTATCTCGATCCGGGGCATGGAGTCCGAGCATGTGCTGGTCTTGATTGATGGCCGTCGTCAGGATATGCGCCAAGTCACCATGAAGGGCGGGGTGTCGGAAGCGCTGGATATGAACTGGATTCCTCCACTGGAAGCTATTGAGCGTATCGAGGTGGTGCGTGGCCCTATGTCTACCCTGTACGGTTCGGAAGCCTTGGGCGGGGTGATCAATATTGTGACGCGTAAGGTGGCCGACAAGTGGCACGGTTCTGTGACGGGTGGCTATACCTTGCAGGACAGTGGCTCGGCGGGCAACAGCGGTTCTGCTGATTTGTATTTGTCTGGTCCTATCGTGCCCGGTCGCCTGGGTCTGCAGTTCTGGGGTTATCACAAGCAGCGCCAGGAAGATCATGTATTGAATGGCTTTGCACGAGCCAAGCGACAAAATGGCACTGTACGTTTGTGGGCTACGCCCAACGACAATCACGAATTCATGTTTGAGGCGGGCCGCACGACCCAGCACTTTTGGACCAATCCGGGTAAATCGCTGGCAGAGACAGCCAAGGCCAATGAAAACGGGTACGTGCGCGATACCTACACACTGGCGCATACCGGGCGTTGGGAGAAATTTGATACGGAGCTAAGTGTTAATCGCGAGCAGGCCTATCGTGACGGCCCGACTCAAACAGCCCGCCCCGACATTCGCAATACCGTTATTGATGGAAAGGTGACTCTCCCCTTGGCTGATCACATGCTGGTCGGTGGTTTCCAGTGGCGCAAGAGCGAGCTGAAGGCCGATGGCTATTACGCTAATCCGAATGGTGCGGGCGTCAATACGTCTGTGCGCGAGTACTCTTTGTTTCTGGAAGATGAGTGGAGTCTGGTGCCGTCCTTCGCCTTGACGGCGGGTGTGCGCATGGACGATAACGAGTTCTACGGTCGGCACTGGACTCCGCGCCTGTACGGTGTCTGGAGTGCTACGGACGATTGGACCTTGAAGGGCGGAATTGCCAAGGGCTTTAAGTCGCCCACCATCATGCAGAGCAACCCGCAGATCGGTCTGCCCCAACGTGGCGGTGCCTACACCTGGGGTAATCCGGATCTGGAACCTGAGGTCAGTACCAACGTCGAGTTAGGTTTGTACTTTGATGATGGCGGCCCATTGAGCGGGAGTGCGACCTTGTTCCACACCCGCTACAAAAACAAGATTGCCAATACGGGTTCGCGTCAGCTGTACTACCCTGACGGCCGGCCTGTGCCACCGGACCCGTACACCAACAGCATGTACAGCACCTATTTCAATATTACGGAAGCGCGTGTGCAGGGCTTGGAGTTGGGCTTGGTTTACCGCTTCAACGAACAGTGGAAGTTGCGTGGCAGCTATACCTTTACAGACTCCAAAGTCCGTAATGGCAGCGCCACGATTCTGGGTTTTGGCTATCCGCAGTCTGAAGGCCAGCCTTTGGTTGCCACGCCGCGCAATATGGGTAGTGTGACGGTGGACTGGACGCCGAATGAAGCGGTTTCAGCTTTCTCGACCTTGAGTGTGCGTGGTCGTGAAACCAATATTTCCTGGGGGCAGGGAGGTGCAATCAGCGAAAGCATGGGCACGATTGCCACCGTTGACCTGGGTGCCAGCTGGCGTGCCAGAAAAGACCTGAGCTTGAGCGCAGCCGTCTATAACCTGACAGATAGGCGTCGGGATTCAGGCACAAACGGTGCTTACTCCTACGCAGAAGATGGTCGACGCTTCTGGTTGCAGGCGGAGTACCGTTTCTAAGCAGGTGTTTTTATTCCTGGGGTTTGGGGCGGCGGCTGATGGTAGAGATAGGCACGCTGACCTCGCCCAGGGTACTGCGACGGCTACGGGCGCGCCAAGCGTGTCCGTAGGCAATCTCCAGGCTTAGATGCAAGGTGCCATCCATATGGCGCTGCTTTTCCAAGGCATTCAACAAGCGTTGACGCCAGGGCAGGGTGCTCAGGCTGGCTTTGCGCTGGGGGTGCGGGTTGCCGCCTAAAAGACGCAGATCGTCCAGCAGCTTTTCAGCGCTGCGATAGGTCAGGGTGACGACCTCTTGGTCCATGACAGGATCAGAGAAACCGTTTTCCAGCAGCAGGTCACCAAAGTCGTGCATATCCACAAACTGCAAGGTTTGCGTACCTAGGTCCGCCTGTTCCATGGCGCTGCGTAGTTCGGCCAAAGAGCCTGGGCCCAGGCAGGAGAACATGACTAGCGTTTCCGGCTTGAGTACGCGGTTCCATTCAGCCAGAACCCGATGGGGTTCCGGGTGCCAGTGCAGGGCCATATTCGACCAGACCAATTCCTGGCTTTCAGCCGGCAAGCCAGTCTCTGCCATATCAGCATGAATCCAGCTGGCAGCCGGTGTGGGCTGATTGCGCAGTTTTTGCCACAGGCTGGGTTTGGCCTGGTAGCGCTCCCGGGCGACTTCCAGCAGTTTTTCACTGCGATCCAGACCGGTGTAGTGCATATCCGGATAGCGAGATCGTAGCGGCTCCAAGGCGTGGCTGGCACCGCAGCCAGCATCCAGAATATGGGTAGGCTGCAAACGAACCAGGGCTAGCCGGGACAACATCCGCTGGGCCACTTCACCATAAAGAAACTGAGCGTGATCCAAGGGAGCGCGGCGATTGAACTGCTGCTCGACGTGGGCGGAGTTGATGGGCAAAGAAGGTAACTGGGACATAGTTGCGCGGACGTTGCTGGCGTAGATCCGTAGCGTGTGCTGTGATCGAACCAGCCTGACTCTGTGAGGTAATGATCTATTATGGCGCATCCCCTGTTCCGGCGCGAGTCGCCCAAGCGTCTTGTAGGGATTCCTCTCCTGGCGCGCCCCTGTGTCTTGTGTGGTCTGCGTTCACTAACGGGCGCGCTGTGCGCCTTGTGCCGGTACGCGTTGGACACTCCGGCTAAGGGCTTGCGCTGTTCGCGCTGTGCGTTGGCTTTACCACCGCTGGCCTTACTGGCTTGCCCGGACTGTGGTGCGGGCCAGCTAAGCGTGCAAGCGACAGTCACAGGATTTGATTATGAACATCCTGGTGATATGTTGATCCATGCGTTTAAAATTTCCCGTCGGCTCGAAATGGCGGCGGTGTTGGCCGAGCTGATGGTTCAGCAATGGCGCCGTCATGGGCCGCCGCTGGATCAGAATGCGTGGGTGATACCTGTACCTTCTCAAGGTAGCGCATTGCATCGTCGAGGTTTTAATCCGGCCGCTGTGCTGGCAAAGCGGGTGGCCCGTTCCTTAGGCTTGTCGGCCCGCTTGCATGTGGTGGCCTCGCGTCCGCGTCAGGAGCAGGCACAGAAGTCCTTGGGTCGTCAGGCACGCAGGCAGGCAATGCGTGGGGCCTTTTCCGTGCTGGAGCCGCTGGGTGGGCGCGATGTGCTGTTGGTCGATGATGTTTTGACCACCGGCGCTACGCTGGACGCGCTGGCGCGGGGCTGTCAGAGAGCGGGAGCGCATTCTGTCTATGCCTTGGTCGCTGCGCGGGCTCCTTGGAAATTGAAGGTTTTTTAGCCCTGTATACTTCGCCGCTTATGCGCGGCTTCTTTCGCATCTTCTTCTGCACTTAGTAGGTTTTTCATGTTTCATATCGTCCTGGTTTCGCCTGAGATCCCTCCCAATACGGGTAACGTCATCCGACTGGCGGCCAATACGGGCTGTGTATTGCATCTGGTGCGGCCTCTGGGCTTTGAACTGGAAGATAGCAAGCTGCGCCGTGCCGGGTTGGACTATCACGAGTGGGCGCAGGTAAAGGTACACGACAGTCTGGAGGAAGCTTTGCAGGCGACTGGTGCCGCGCCCGAGCGCGCTTTTGCCCTGACTACGCGCGGTAGCCATTTGCTGGCTGAACAGAGCTTTCAGCCTGGTGACGTGTTTGTGTTTGGCCGTGAAACGGCAGGTCTGTCCGCCGAGCAACTGGCGCTGTTTCCCACTGGGCAACGGATTCGTTTGCCTATGATGGCTGGCCAACGTAGTTTGAACTTGTCCAACGCGGTGTCGATTTGTGTGTTTGATGCCTGGCGACAAGCTGGATACGAGGGTGGCGTCTAGTCGCTAAGGGCGATGAGCTTCTACGTAAACCAGACCGTGGGTTGTTACCCAGCGTTTAGGTAGATGACGTATCGATCAGAATCAAAAAAGCCCTCTGTGCTGAACGGCACAGGGGGCTTTTTCTGGCCTGTCTGAACTTGTGCTGTTTATTCCAGCGACAGATTCAAGCGTTCAATCACTTCATCCCAACGGGCTTTGTCGGCAATGATCTTGTTGGTCAGCGCTTGTGGCGTAGAGGGTTCGGACGAGAAGTAGAAAGCGTTGAGCTTGGCCTTGATATCGTCGCGCTGCAAGATGGTGGTGATTTCATCGTTCAGGCGTTTGACCACATCGTCCGAGGTGTTGTTGGGCACAAAGAATGCATCCCAGGAAATAGCCTCGAAGTTTTCCAGTCCGGCTTGCGTCATTGTAGGCAGACCGGGGAGCAATTCGCTGGGCTGCAAAGAGGTCACGGCCAAAGCTTTGACCTTGCCTGCTTCAACCTGGGGCATGGCAATGCCCGGCACCATAAAGGCCGCATCAATGTCGCCACCAATAATGGCGGTCAGGATTTGCGGAAAGCCCGAGTAAGGAATCTGTTCCAGTTTGATATCGACAGCATGTTCCAGCAGGGCCATCGCCAGATGGGCCGAACTACCTGGGCCTACCGACCCGTAATTCAATTCGCCGGGGCGAGATTTCGCCAGGGCAATGAACTCTTGCACGGTGTTGGCGGGCGAGCTGGCTGGGACGACCAGTACGTTGGGGCTGGTGCCAATCATGGAGATAGCCTGCAAGTCCTTTAACGGCTCGTAGCCCAGTGACGTCTTATACAGGGTCGGGGCCGTCACCATAGGCCCATTGATAGTCAGCAGCAGGGTGTAGCCGTCGGGTTTTGCATGCGCAACAAAGCGAGTGCCAATATTGCCACCTGCGCCAGGACGGTTATCAACGATAACGGTTTGGCCCAGGGCTTGGGACAGGGGCTCGGAAATCGCACGGGCCAGGGCATCGGGCGAAGAGCCCGCAGGAAAGGGCACCACCATTTGAATCGGACGCTCTGGCCAGCTGGATTGGGCTTGGGCCGAGTGGGCCAGCAAACCAGTGCAGGCCAGCCCCATCAAGGAGCGGATCAGGAGAGCGCGAGAGCGAGCAAGCAATGACATTGTTTTGATTTTGAGTAGTAAGACGATTGACGGCAGGCTTGGCAGTGTGGGGTACAGGCCAGGCACAACAGACGGAAGGTGTTAGTGGCCTTCTTGTTTAGCCTCGCGGGTTAACAAGGCATGGACGGCTTCGCGCGGTGCCAGCTGTTCAAACAGAATCTGGCAGACTGCAGCGGTAATAGGTAATTCAATTTGGTGTGCACGGCCCATTTCCAGTACGGAACGGGCACAGCGCACGCCTTCGGCAGTAATGCCGGTGGCCAGAATGCTGTCCAGGCTTTCGCCGGCACCCAGGGCCAAGCCTACTTGGCGGTTGCGGGACAGTTCGCCCGTGGCTGTCAGGACCAGATCGCCCAGGCCAGCCAGGCCGGAGAAGGTTTCAGCCTGACCGCCTAAGGCGACACCCAGGCGCTGCATTTCAGCCAGGCCTCGGGTGATCAGGGCGGCGCGGGCGTTGTGGCCCAGACCCAGCGCATCGGCAATGCCACAGGCAATGGCCATAATGTTCTTGACTGCGCCGCCTACTTCCACGCCGATCATATCAGTGCTGGTGTAGAGGCGGGCTTGTTTGCCATGCAAAGCCTCCAGGGCAATGCTGGCCATCTCAGCAGGTTCGCACGCCAGTGTCAGCGCAACAGGCAGGCCTTTGGCGACTTCCAGGGCGAACGAGGGGCCAGAGAGCACGGCACGGCCTAACCAGGGATGGTCGGGCAGACTTTCACGCACAATCTGGTGGGGCAATAAACCGCTTTCCTGATGAAAACCTTTACAGGTCCACACCAGCAGGACGGGATGACGACGCGTGGCGGGCAAATGCTGCGCCAGATCCAGGCAGGTTTGCGCCAGGCCACGGGCAGGCACGCCAAGTATCAGCAGGGCGGGGCCAGTGTCGTCAGCCAGAGCGAAATCCATCACGTGCTTGAGGTTGTCGCTGGCCTGTAGCGATTCAGGCAGCAAGACATCGGGCAGGTAGGTAGGGTTGCGATGATCCTGCCCGATGGCCTGTGCCGTCAATGCCTTGCGCGCCCACACCATCGTGGGAGCCTGGGTGCTGGCCAGGGCGGCCAGTGCCGTCCCCCAGCTTCCAGCGCCCAGTACTGCAACACGAGTTGGGGTGTGCGCGCTTGACATCATTAGGCCTGCAAAGGCTGGCCGTCAGCGGGTGCAGCGCCTTGCTGCGCCATGCGCTGCTCGTACAAGGACTGGAAGTTCACTTCCGTCAGGTGCAGGGCAGGCAGGGAGGTGCGGTTGATGGCATCGGCCACGGCAGCGCGCAAGTAGGGGTACAGCATGGTGGGGCACACAATGCCCAGCAAAGGCTCCAACTGCTCGTCAGGAATGTTGGCAGCTTCAAAAATACCGGCCTGGGTGGCTTCCACCAAGTACATGACCTTGTCGCCAATGCGAGTAGTCACGGTGGCGGTGACGGTGCTTTCGTAAACCGTGTCAGCCAGGCGTTGGCCGCCTACATTGATGGACACTTCCACGGATGGGGCTTCTTGCTCCAGAAAAATCTGGGGAGCGTTAGGCATTTCGATGGACAGGTCTTTGATGTAGGTGCGCTGCAGGCTGAAGCTGGGTTGTTGAGCTTCTTGTTCAGCGGCTGGAGTGTTCTGATCGGCCATGGGTGATCCTGTGGGATAAAAAAATTGTTAGAAAAAAAATCAGGCAGCAAGCAGCGGTAGCAAGCCACCTTCGCGGTCCAGTGCGGCCAGATCATCGTAGCCACCTACATGGGTGTCGCCAATGTAGATTTGGGGAACGGTACGTCGGCCAGTGCGCTCCATCATGAGTGCGCGCTGTTCGGGTTCGCGATCAATCATGATTTTATTGATTTCGGTAACACCGCGTTGCTTGAGCAGCATTTCAGCGCGCACACAATAAGGGCACACCATTGTGGAGTACATCGTGACTTTTGCCATGAGAGCCTCGTAGAAGGGGTCGCTTACGATTTTTTGACGGGCAGGCTGGATTGCATCCAACCTTGGATGCCACCTTGCAGTGTGAAGGCTTGCTCAATGCCATGCTTGCGCAGAACGGCCACACTGCGCGGGGCGCTGCGGCCAGTGTCGCATACCAAAATGACAGGCTTGTCTTTAGGCAAGGTGCTGGCTTTGGCGTCAAGGTCCGCAGCAGGAATGTTGCGCGATTGTGGAATCGCTCCAGCCTTGAATTGATCAGCGCTACGCAGATCAATCAAAATGGCGTCTTTCTGGTTTACCATCTGTACCGCTTCAGAGCTTGAAACTGCGCGTCCGGCACGGCCTTTGAAAAAGCTGGGTATTAACAGCATAATGCCGGCAAGCGCCGCAATTGCTAAAATTAGAAGGTTATTCTGACTTAAGATGAAGTCCACGTTAAATCCTGTTGATTACCAAGAAAAGCAAGAAAAAAGGGCAAGATCACACGATTATAGAGTGGCGCCAATTTTTCAACCTCGAGGCTGTTTTTACCATGTATAAACTTGTACTGATGCGGCACGGCGAAAGCCAGTGGAACCTGGAAAACCGGTTTACTGGCTGGACTGATGTCGATCTTACCGAAACCGGGCGTCAACAGGCAAAGCAGGCCGGTGACTTGCTGAAAGAAAACGGTTTTGAGTTCGACCTGGCTTTCGCTTCGGTCCTCAAGCGCGCTATCCGTACCTTGTGGATCGCCTTGGATTCGATGGACGCCATGCACACCCCCGTGGGTTTGAGCTGGCGCCTGAACGAACGCCATTATGGTGCTTTACAGGGCTTAAATAAAGCTGAAACCGCACAAAAGTACGGTGAGGACCAAGTCCTGGTCTGGCGTCGTGCCTACGCGATCGCTCCCGATGCCGTGCCTGTGGACGATCCACGTAACCCCCGCTTTGATGCCCGCTATGCGCGCGTTCCTGACGATCAACTGCCCCGTACTGAGTGTTTGCAAGACACCGTGGCGCGTGTGGTTCCTTTCTGGGACGAGTCCATTGCACCGGCTATCCGCGCCGGTCGTCGCGTGCTGGTGACGGCTCATGGCAACAGCCTGCGCGCCTTGATCAAGCATCTGGACGGTATTTCGGACGAGGATATTGTTCATTTGAATATCCCTACCGGTCAGCCTCTGGTCTACGAACTGGACGAGAACCTGCGTCCTATCCGTCATTACTACCTGGGCGACCAGGCAGCGATTGAAGCGCAGATGCAAGCCGTCGCCAATCAGGGCAAGGCGCAGTAAATAATGTGGCGCTATAGCCTTTGCCTGTTGCTGGCAGCCTGGACTGTTCCGGTCCTGGCTGCTGATCCTGACCTGGCCGCTCGCCAGGCCCAGGCGCAAAAACAGCAGGCAGAGCTGCGCCAGAAAATTGATTCGCTGCGTAAAACGATCGATACCAGTGAAGGTTCGCGTCGTGATGCGGCCAATGCCTTGCGCGAGTCCGAGCAGGCGATCTCCGATATAGACCGCACTCTGGCCCAGATCGAGCAGCGACAAGAGCAGCTGCATCAGCAACTGGGCACGCTGGGCAAGCAGATCAGCGAGCAACAAGTCATTAAAGAGCAGCGTCAGCAGGAGCTGTCAGAGCAATTGCGTGCGCAATATGCCAATGGTGTCTCGCCTTGGTCGGCCTTGCTGTCGGGAGATGACCCCAACGTCATCAATCGTGAATTGCATTATCTGGGGTATGTCTCGCGTCAGCAGACCGAGCAAGTCCATAAAGTACGTCGCACCGTAGAGCGTCTGGATCGTTTGCAGACCCAGGTCGCTGCGCGGGAAAAAGAACAAGCGCAGCTGGCGACTGACGCTGCTGCGCAGAAAGTGGCCTTGGAAGAACAAAAAGAAAAGCGTGCCAAGGTGGTTGCTGATATCAGCACGGAGCTGGACCGTCAGCGCGGGCAGGCGGCCAATCTGCAAAGCAATGACAAACGGCTGGGAGACTTGATCTCTGGCCTGGAAACAGAAATTGCCCGACAGGCGGAATTGGCCCGTCGAGCCGAGGAGCAACGTCGGCGCGAAGCCGCACGTCGCGCTGAAGAAGCGCGTAAGGCCGAGCTGGCCCGTCAACAGGAGTTGCAACGCAAGGCCAAGCAAGAGCAGGTGGCCCGAGACCAGGCGCGTCTGGAGCGCGAGCGTGAATTGCTGGAGCGCGCACGCGCCACTCAACCGCCTTTGCCACCGGCCTTGCCACGTAGCACCCCCGAAAAAGCGGAACCCGAACAGCCGATTCCACGGCCGCCGTTGACCTACACACCGCCAGCCTCGAACGAGCGGCTGCTGTCTGACAGCCTGGAGGCGTCGTCAGAGCCTAGCGAACCCATCAGCAAACCAATCGCACCCAAGGTAGGTGAAGTCGAGCGTGTCGAAGAGCCTATTGAGCAAGCCGCGGTGCCTGCTTTGGAACCAGAAGGTGGGTTTCCGGGTCTGAAGCGTGGATTGCCGTACCCCGTACGGGGCGAAGTGCAAGGTAAGTTCGGTGCCGAGCGTCCGGATGGTGGCATTTGGCGCGGTATTGTTCTGCGTGCACAAGCGGGGGCGACTGTCCGCGCTGTGGCCCCTGGCCGGGTTGTGTTTGCCAGCTGGATGACTGGTTTTGGCAATTTGCTGATTATTGATCATGGTCGCGATTACTTAAGTGTTTATGCCTATAACCAGAGCACGCTTAAGCAAGTTGGAGATATTGTGGGGCGCGGCGACGCAGTTGCGCGGGTAGGCGCCACAGGCGGACAAGTTGAACCCGGTCTGTATTTTGAGTTGCGCCATCAGGGCAAGCCAATTAATCCACAGGTTTGGCTGGGTTCCTGAACCCGTGTCCCCCCGGCGCAGGACAACGCGTTTACTTTTGCTCGCATTTGTAGCGCCGGGTAGCGACTCCAGGGCAGTTCACGCTGGTCGGCGCTTTACGCTACTCTTATAATGCATGGTCGGGCCAGCTCCAGGAGGTGGCCCCGTCTTGAATCTGAACATAATGGGAATGTGCATGAGCACTCGAAGGATTGGCAGCATAGGTCTAGTGGCAGCAGGTGCTGTGGGCGGTATTTTGATCAGCCTGGGCATTACTGCGGTCGCTCAACGTGGCGAGCCATTGCCTTTGCGCGAACTGCAGCAGTTCGCCAATGTGTTCGCGGCTATCAAGAACACCTATGTGGAGCCCTTGACGGATCAGGCGCTGGTCAACAATGCGATCAAAGGTCTGTTTACCGACCTGGACCCGCATTCGGCCTACCTGGACGCCGACGCTTTCAAAGAAATGGAAGCCATGACTCAAGGTGGTTTTGGCGGCTTGGGTATTGAAATTGGTAGTGAAGACGGGATGCCTAAAGTCATCTCGCCTATCGAAGATACGCCTGCCGCGCGTGCCGGGATTCTGGCGGGCGACATCATTACGCACATCAATGGCAAACCCACCAAAGATTTGAGCCTGAATGATGCCGTCAAGCAAATGCGTGGCGAGCCAAAAACTTCGATCAAGCTGACCATCCGCCGTGCAGGCCGCGATAAGCCGCTGGAGTTCACCTTGGTGCGTGATGTCATCAAAGTGCGCAGCGTGCGCTCCAAGATGCTGGCTGACAATGTAGCTTACGTGCGCATTGCCCAGTTCCAGGAACGCACGGCCGCGGATGTGGTCAAGCAATTGTCTGAAGTGCACAAGGGCCCAGGCGCGCCGAAAGGCTTGGTAATCGACCTGCGTAATGACCCCGGTGGTTTGCTGGAAAGCGCCATTGGTGTGTCTTCTGCCTTCCTGGATTCCGGTGCCCTGGTGGTATCGACCAAAGGCCGTATTCCTTCGTCTAACCGCGAGTACTACGTTAAATCCATGCAGTCCGTTTTGGGCGAGTTGGATACGGACGCCGATGTCCTGAAGAAACTGGATTGGCTCAAGACCGTGCCTATCGTGGTGCTGGTGAACGTGGGCTCGGCTTCGGCGTCGGAAATTGTGGCCGGTGCCTTGCAAGATCACAAGCGCGCCACCATTATCGGTAACCGCACCTTTGGTAAGGGCTCGGTTCAAAGCGTGGTTCCTTTGTCCGAAGATTCGGGCCTGAAGTTGACGACAGCGCTGTACTACACGCCTAGCGGGACTTCTATCCAGGTGACGGGCGTACAGCCGGATGTGGTGGTGGACGATACGGCACAAGGCAATCTGTTCCGCTTGCCGCGCGAAGTCGACTTGAAGCGCCACTTGGTTAACAGCAAGGTTGATGAAAGCACCGAAGAAGAAGAGCAGCCGGACCTGGGCATGAGTCCAGACTTCAAGATGTTTGAATTCGGTGGCGACGACGACTTCCAGTTGCAGCAAGCACTGAATCATTTGGCTGGCCGTACGGTCATCAAGAATGATCCAGCTAAAGTGGCGGCCGCTAAGGAAGCTGCAGCCAAGCGCGAAAAGGACGTAGAGTCCGAGTCGCCGGAAAAAAAAAGTCCCTTGAATCAGCAACCCAGCGTTGAGCGGTTCCGAATTACCCCCAAGGGTCTCGAACCGGTAAAACCTTAAAGATGGGTTCTTGACGTGGAAGATCAGCAATTACTGCGCTACGCGCGGCATATTCTGCTCGATGAGTTCGGAGTAGAAGCGCAGGAGCGGATTCTGGCCTCCCGCATTCTGGTGGTAGGCGCCGGGGGACTGGGTTCCCCCGTGGTGGCTTACCTGGCTGCCTCGGGTGTAGGCTCCATCATTCTGGTGGATGATGACCAAGTGGAACTGAGCAATCTGCAACGTCAGATTGCTCACACCACCGATCGCCTGGGCTGGGACAAGGTGGAATCCGCCAAGCTGCATATCGAGCAGCTCAATCCCGAAGTGAAGGTGACGCCTGTCGTTCAACGTCTGGACGAGCAGAGTTTGATGCATTGGGTCCAGCAAGTGGATCTGGTTCTGGATTGCTGCGACAACTTCGCGACCCGGCATGCGATTAACCGTGCTTGCGTTGCGCTGCGTAAACCTTTGGTTTCGGGGGCGGCTATCCGTTTTTCCGGCCAAGTCAGCACCTACGATCTACGCCAGCCAGACGCACCTTGCTATCACTGCCTGTTCCCGGAAGCGGACGATGTCGAGGAGTTGCGCTGTGCCACCACAGGCGTTCTGTCGCCTTTGCTAGGTATGGTGGGGAGCGTGCAGGCGGTAGAGGCCTTGAAGCTGTTAGGCGGCTTCGGAGAGCCTCTGGTGGGCCGTTTGTTAAGCGTGGATGCCTTCAATATGAATTGGCATACCGTGCGTTTCCGCAAAGACCCGGCTTGCCCGGTATGCAGCGCAGAGTCAGCAGGCCACGCTAAACACGCCTGATCGTCGTCAGGCGCGCTCCTTAAGACCCTAGGCCATGTCCGTAAAAATGGCCTGGTGTGATGCCAAAGCGCCGCCGAAACTGGCGGTGAAAGTAGGACAGATCCGAAAACCCCACTGAATAGGCCACTTGCGCCACCGTATTGGACGGCGTCTGGCGCAGCAATTGTGCCGCCGCTTCCAGGCGTAAATGCATCAATTGGGCGGTAAAGGTGGTTCCTTGTGTCTTGAAGAGTTCCTGCACGGTGCGCGGCGCCATGCCCAGGTATTGGGACAGGGCGGCAATATTCAAAGTGGGATCGCCCAAGTGGTCGGACAAATAGCGCAATGCATCGTCATAACGTGCGCTGGAAGCTGCAGTTGGCAGGGAGCGTTGTTCGTTAATGCTCATGGCCAGCAAATCCCGCAGGCAGCGCCAGGCTTGATCATGTTGATTGGCGCGTAGCCCATCGGCAGAAAGCAGCAAGCCTTGCAGATAATGTTCCAGCAAATGCAGACTGGCTCCCGGAGCTAGTGGCTGGGCCACGACATCATTCAAGGGCCCGGTATACGGCAGCAGCCCATCCAGCGGTAGTCGCAGCGTGGTCATGATGACTTCGTCTACAAAGTCCAGAGTGAAAGGACTGGTGCCCACATTCAAACTCAAGCTGCCTGCGGGCAACCACTGTTCGCGCCCGTTCTGAATCAGGCGGCAGTGGCCTTGCTGATGCACATTCAAAAATAACCAAGCTTGATCGGTTTGCGGCCTGCTTGTACTGACCCGATAGGGTTGGGCCGTCAGCCGGTTGATTGCCAGCTCCCCCAAGCGTTGAGAGCGCAAGGTGCCATGGAAATTCTGCCCGTGACATTGCGTCTGCACGTGCTGAAAGGACTGCGAAATGGCGTGGGTCCAGAGCTGGGCCCCCTGTCCGGGGGGCAAAGCCTGGGTATCCCAGTGGTAGTTCATGCTCATGGGGTGTATTTCCGTCTTCTGCGTCATTGTCCAGATTGGGCTGCGCCCTAGTCCACGACACAGAGAGGCAATCGGCTCAAGAATAGTATCTAAGACAGTACTGCATGGTGGGCCACGGCGCACCTCGGTGGCTATCGGGTTTAACCATGAAGGGTGCCCAGGCGCGCACCCGGAGACAACACAGGAAAGGAGCAGTCATGAGTGAGCAGCTAAAGCAGATCTACCCTTATATCAACGGACAGGCCTGGAAATCAGAAGGCCAACAGCATAAAGATCTAGTCAATCCTTATACCGGTAAGCCTTTGGCGCGTGTGTTTCTGGCGACCAAACAGGATATTGAAACAGCGTTGGGCAGTGCCGAAAGCGCGCAGCGTGTTTGGGGCAAGATGCTGGCGCGTGAGCGCGAGGCCATCTTGTGCCGTGCGGCTGATATTGTGGAACGCCGCCGCGACGATATCGTGCGTGTACTGGTGGAAGAGGGCGGTAACGTCTTTGGCAAAGCCATGTTTGAGTGCGATTACATCGTCAGCACCTTCCGCATTGCTGCCGGCCAGACTCGCGATATTCGAGGCGAAACCATGCCTTCGGACTTGCCTGGCCGGATTTCCATGAGCATTCGCCGTCCTTTGGGTGTCGTGGCTGGTATTGGCCCTTTTAATGCTCCTTTGCTGTTGAATGGCAAGAAGCTGGCTCCTGCTCTGGCTGCTGGTAACAGCTTCATCCTCAAGCCTTCGCCGCACACGCCTATGGCTGCCTTGATGTTTGCCGAAATTCTGGAAGAGGCGGGTCTGCCTTCTGGTGTGCTGACAGTGCTGCTGACTACTGATGAAGCCTTGGGCGATACCTTATTCTCGGATCCTCGCGTCAAGCTGGTGACGTTTACAGGCTCGGCCCGTGTAGGCCGCATTCTGGCGGATCTGGCGGGCCGTTATCAGAAGCGGATTGTGTTGGAGCTGGGAGGTAAGAGCCCCGTGGTAGTGCTGGACGATGCCACGCTGGATTACGCTGTGCGTTCTGCCGCTTTTGGTATTTACTTCAACCAGGGCCAGGTGTGCATGGCCAACTCGCGCATTATTGTGGAGCAGGGCATTTATGACGCTTTCTGCGAGGCCTTCGCCAAGCAGGTAGCCCGTATTCCTACAGGTGATCCGGCCTTGCCACAAACCGCAGTGGGTCCGTTGATCAGCTCGGAACAGGCCGATTTTGTGCAAGCGCATATTGCTGATGCCGTGTCTAAAGGCGCAACCCTGTTGGCTGGTGGTGGGCGCGAGGGTAATGTGGTTCAACCCACAGCGCTATGCGATGTCACCCCTGATATGCAGCTGTACTACGAGGAAACGTTTGGCCCGGTCGCCGCCATCTACAAAGCACGTGACTACGAACATGCGCTGGAAATGGCTAACGACACCTCCTACGGCTTGTCGTCGGCTATTTTGACCAACGATCTGCAAAAGGCCATGGACTTTGCTGAACGCATCGAGGCGGGCTCGGTTCATATCAATGACAACTCTTTTGATGATGATCCGAACGCGCCCTTCGGTGGCTTTAAAGACAGCGGTTATGGCAAAGAAAACGGGCGTTATTCTATTGCCGACATGACCGAGCTGAAATGGGTCACCATTCAGCAAGGAGAGCGCCAGTTGGCGTTCTAAGTCGTGTCAGGGACGTGGCCAGTTTTTGACCAGTTGCGCAATGCGGTTGATGCGTTGGTCTACATACGGGCCGCGTCCATGATACAAAGCGCTGAACGGCGTGCCCGCGTTATAGATATGGATGGTCTGCATCCCTAGCTGGCGGGCGCTTTTCAGATTGCGCAGTGTATCTTCAACCAGCACGATGTCGCGGGCCTGGGACTTGAGTACCGCCAGGGCTTGCTTCATCAGGGCTTGGGAAGGTTTGGGACGGTAGCGACCTTGCAGTTGCATGTGCTCAATGGCCCAGAGGCCATCAAAGACAGGCAGCAGGTTCAGGGCTTTCAAGACTCGATGGGCGTAATCCATCGGTGCATTGGTCAGCAACAGCTTATAGCCAGGCAGACGACGCAATTGGGATGCCAGTCCCCGTTCTGCGCTCAGCAGCGCAGGCACGTCAAAGTCGTGTGCGTGTTTTAAAAAAGTAGCTGGATCCGCACCGTGATGGCGTTGCAGGCCGATCATGGTGGCGCCGTAGCGTTGCCAATATTTCAGACGCAGCCGGTCGGCTTCGTCCATATCCACACCCAGGGTTTCGGCCACACCGATACGCATGCGGCCATCAATGGCTTGAAAAATGCCTTTGGAGGCATTGTGCAGGGTGTTATCCAGATCAAACAGCCAGATGGTTTCATCTGGCCGGCAGGCAGATAATGGCCGTGCCCAGGCATGGGCACGGATAGGAGCGCGCACGGATTAGTGAGAGCTAATCATGGTGCCAACACCACGATCAGTCAGGATTTCCAGCAGCAGGCAGTGGGGGACACGGCCGTCGATAACATGGACGGAATTGACGCCGTTGCGGGCCGCTTCCAGAGCCGAGGAAATCTTGGGCAACATGCCACCAGAGATCGTGCCATCGGCAAACAACTCGTCAATGGTTTGAGCCGACAGGCGGCGCAGCAATTGACCCGCTTTGTCCAGCACGCCGGGTGTGTTGGTCAGCATGACCAGCTTCTCAGCGCTGAGCACTTCAGCCATCTTGCCAGCAACCACATCGGCATTGATGTTGTAGGCCTGACCGTCTTCACCGTAACCAATCGAAGAAATGACGGGAATGAACTGATCGTCTTGCAGCGCTTTTACGACTTCAGGCTGGATGCTTTCAATATCGCCGACAAAGCCGATATCCAGCAGTTCGCCAGGATGCTCGGCATCGGGCAGCATTTTCTTGGTGACACGAATCATGCCGCCATCTTTACCTGTCAGGCCCACCGCTTTGCCGCCTGCTTCGTTAATCATCATGACGATGTCTTGCTGCACTTGTCCGCCCAGCACCCACTCCACCACTTCCATGGTTTCCGCGTCTGTGACACGCATGCCTTGGATGAAGGTGCCTTCTTTGCCAATACGTTTGAGCGCGTCATTGATCTGGGGGCCGCCACCGTGCACCACAACGGGGTTAAGGCCAACCAGCTTGAGCAAGACGACGTCATGGGCAAAGCTGCGCTGCAAGGCTTCTTCGGTCATGGCATTGCCACCGTACTTGATGACAACGGTCTTGCCGTGGAAGCGACGAATATAGGGCAGGGCTTCTGACAAAACTTCTGCTTTGACGGTCGCGGGGTAATTCTGCGGATCTGTGGTGCTCATTGATGCGCTCACTTGAAGAAAACCCGGGTCCACTGCTGGTACCCGGGGTTATGTGGCTGGGGGCAGAAACAGTGTTTTAGCTGCTAGCTAGGGCTTTTTCGACGGTAGCAATAAAGTCCTGCTTGTCGTAGTTGCCTAGGTAACGCTTGATGATGTTGCCCTGTTTGTCGAGTAAAAAGGCGGTGGGGGTCAAACGGACATCCCCAAAGGCCTTGGCGATTTCGCCCTTGTCGTCATGGACAACCGTGAACGGCAGTTGGCGGGATTCAGTGAAATTACGCACGTAGTTGATGGGGTCGTGCTTCATGGCAACGGCCACAATATCAAAGCCCTTGCCGGACAAAGCATTGAAGTTCTCAATGTTGTCAGGCATTTGCGCCACGCAGGTGGTGCAGTCTGTAGCCCAGAATTTGACCAATACCACTTTGCCTTGCAGGTCTTTGGTTTCAAAGTGCTTACCGTTCAAGTCGGTAAAGGCTACATCAGGTGCGCCAGCCTTGGAGCTGCCGGACATAGTCCAGACGCCCAAGCCTACGGCTACCGCAATAACAAGAGCAATGACGACTACTTTTTTCATTGGATAGGCATAACTTCTACGGAGGAAGCGGGTTCAGCTGCAGGTACTGCTGCGCCAGGGGCAGGGCTTTGTTGATTGTTGGTGCTCAATGGCTGTGCCAGGCTTTCGGCGCTGACGTATTCAAAGAGCTTGGCGACTTTGTTGACGCCCGGCACGCTGGAAGCGGCAATGGCGGCGCGCTCGCCTTCATCGTGGGTAACACGGCCCAACAGGTAGACCACGCCACGTTCAGTGGTGGTGGAAATGGTGCGGCTAGGCACTTCTTTGGCGTTGAGCAAAGCGGTGCTGACGCGGGTGGTAATCCAGGAGTCGTTCGAGCGCACGCCCAAAGCAGTGGGTTCGCCAACACGCAGTTCATTGACCACGCGGGTCACTTTATCCACCTTGGAGACCAGGCGGGCAGCTTCTTCTTTATCGGCTTGGGTGGGCACATCGCCCGTCAAGAGGGTAACCCCGGCGTAAGACGTGGTGTTGATGCGGCCTTCCTTGTTTTCCAGCAAGCGGCGCGTTTCAGCACCGGCCTTCATGACAATGGTTTTGTCTTCGACCTGTTCGCCCGTGGTGCGGCGGTCGGTGGCGACAACAGCAGTGGTGGCGGCCGCGCCGCCAACCACCAGCAGACCGCAGCCGGTCAGGGTGGTGCTGGCCAGCAAAGCGGCCAGAATCAAACGGTGTTTCATAGTGGATCTCCGAGCAGCAACGCATCAATGCCATCGCACATGGCATGCAACAAAACCATATGTACTTCTTGAATACGCATGGTTCGATCGTGCGGTACGCACAGATGGATATCGGTATCCGAGAGCAGGCCGGCGATTTGTCCGCCGCCTTTGCCCGTTAGGGCAATGATGACCATATCGCGTTCACGTGCCGCTTCGATAGCGCGGATGACGTTGGGCGAATTGCCGCTGGTGGAGATGGCCACCAGAATGTCGCCAGTCTGGCCCAAGGCGCTGACCTGGCGTTCAAAGATACTGTCAAAGCCATAGTCGTTCCCCACCGCCGTCATGATGGAGGTGTCGGTATTTAAGGCAATGCCAGCCAGGGGCAAACGGTCGCGCTCAAAACGGCCCACCAGCTCTGCAATAAAGTGCTGGGCGTCGGCTGCTGATCCGCCGTTTCCGCAAGCCAGAATCTTGCCGTCGTTAGCCAACGTGGCAAACAACAGTTCGACAGCGGCGGCCAAAGGTTCGGCCAGTTCGCGTGTGCTGGCTTTGAGAGTATCGACGGAATCGTCGAAATGCGAAGTCATTAAGGCGATAAGGTCCATAGCGCGCATTATCGCACGGACAATTTCGCTGTGGGGCAGGCATATCGTGTCATGTTGAAAAAAACGCCACGGTATTGAAACGATATGCAGTGTCCAGGACACAATGCGGCGCCTGATCGTTTTTTTAGCCGTTAAAAGGAGTGGTTTAGGGCTGATCGAAGGCGTTTTGTATCCAGCGTAGCGTCTCGCCTTCGATGGCGATGACGTCAAAACGGCAACTGGGCAGCTTTCCATGAAAGTAGCGCTGGCTAAGTGTTGGCAACCATTGCTGGGCGCTCAAGATCAAGCGCCGCTGCTTGTCCCGGTTTACACTGGCAAGCGCTCCTCCGTAGCCTGTATGACTGCGCTGGCGCACTTCCAGAAAGACAAGTTGGTTTTGATGCCACAGGACTAGGTCAATTTCCCCAAAACGGGCTGCAAGTTGACGGGCCAGAACGCGGGCGCCGTGGGCGATGACATGCTCGCAGGCACGCTGTTCGGCCAGATCGCCTGTTTTTTGGCTGGGAGAGCGCTGGGGCTGGTCTTTCTTGGTTGGGGGACGAATGCGCTGCCGGCGCCGCAATTGCCGGTTTTGAGCCTGGCGAGCGTATTCAAAGGGATTCATAGGGATACCACAATGATGAATAAGCAGGATCTAGCATGAGCGATACCGAAAACCGTACGGCGACTGCCGGAGTCTGGCAAAACATGATGGACAAGGTGCAAGGGCAGGTTTGGCCTACGGCTTGTCTGTATGTGGTGGCCACGCCCATTGGCAATATGGGAGACCTTAGCCTGCGTGGCTGGCAGGCGCTGGAGCTGTGCGACATTATTGCGGCAGAAGATACGCGCGCCACACGTCCCTTTTTGCAGGCCTGGGGTATCCAAACCCCTTTGATGGCGGCACATCGTCATAACGAGGCGCAGGCTGCTCAGGCCATCATTGAGCGCCTCGAGCAAGGGCAGCGCGTGGCCTTGGTGTCAGATGCGGGTGCGCCGGCAGTTAGCGATCCGGGTGCGCGCGTGGTGCGGGCTGTGCGGGCAGCGGGTTTTCAAGTGGTGCCTTTGCCCGGAGCCTCTGCGGTTATTACCGCATTGATGGGCAGTGGTGCGACCAGCGATGAAAATCCGGCGTTTGCTTTTGCGGGTTTCATGCCGCCTAAAACCGTCGCTCGCCGTAAATGGTTGCAGCATTGGTCCAGCCTGGGCATGCCTGTTTTGATGTTTGAGTCTCCCCACCGCCTGCGTGCGGCGTTGCGCGATATGGAAGAAGTTTGTGGGCCAGAACGCGAGCTGACCTTTGCACGTGAGTTGAGTAAGCGTTTCGAGCAAATTCATACGACGCCCTTGGGGCAGGCGCTAGCCTGGCTGGACGAGGATAGCCATCGCGAGCAGGGTGAGTTTGTCTTGATTCTGCATGCTGTGGTGGAAGAGGTAGACGAGAATGCGCCCGCCCTGGATGCCACCACGGAGCGCTGGATGAAGGCTTTACTGGAGCAGGTATCGTTGCGTGATGCGGCCCGGATTGCCAGCCAAGCCAGCGGAATACCGCGTGATGTCTTGTATGCCTGGGGTTTGGCTAATTCGCCTAAAGACTAACTACTACGCGAATAGCTGATTTCAGCGCTAGTTCGTTTTGAAGCCAAGGCTAGTGTTCGACAGTAGCCTTGCCATAAAAAACACCCCAAAACCTGGATTCATATCCGGTTTTGGGGTGTTTTTCATGATGGAGCCGCTTCTTTGTGACTTAACGTACCGCGACTGAGGGGCTCAAACCCGTTTTCTGCTGAATTCGATACGCTGCATTAATGGCTTCGGTCCGGTTCTGATACGGACCAATTTGCACACGGTATAAATCGTTATGCGTCTGAACCTGGGCGTCGCGATACTCCACCTGAGAGATCTGGCGGTTAAGTTGCTGCGCCAAGGCGGCCGCATTTTCCCTGGCAGAAAATGCCCCAAATTGCAGATAAACCCGATTCTGGCCTGATGGGGCCTGAGGCTTGCTGGCGCTTGTGCTTGAGGACTGCACAATCAGCTGCTGCTCGTTGGCATCACTATTCCAGCTGGGTGAATCGTCCAGTTCTACCGCCAGATCATCTCCGGGTAATACTGCCAAGGCGTCCGGTGTGGGCTCCAGTTTTTCGGTGATGGTCAGGCTGGGTTTGGGCGCGACAGGCGCCGGAGCCGTGCGAGGTGGTGGCGCCTCAGCCATTTCGACCTCTCCACGGCCAAAGCTACCACTGCGTATTTCTTCCTGGGTAATAGATTCGACCAGCACGGTGCCGCTGCCGGGTGCAATCAAATCCAGCTTGGCGGCCGCGACATAGGATAGGTCGATGACACGGGAGCTGTGGAAAGGGCCCCGGTCATTAATGCGCACAATTACGGACTTGCCGGTTTTGGGGCGGGTGACGCGGGCGTAGCTGGGAATGGGCAAAGTGGGATGTGCTGCCGTCATGGCGTACATATCGTAGGTTTCGCCATTGGCGGTTTTCTTGCCGTGAAACTTGCGTCCGTACCAGGAGGCGGTGCCGGTCTGGGTAAAGGCTTTGTGTGCAGTATGGGGAACAAAGCTTTTGCCGAGCACGGTATAGGGACGGGTATTGCTGCGAGCTATGGGTTCTAATCGGGGGACGGCGTCTGGAGTGGATTGAAGGTTAGCGGGGATTCGGGCGTCAGGGCCATCGTCTTTGTAATACCCTCCGCCTCGGGGGGCCGAGACGGTAGCCCCCGGTTTAGCTTTGGATTTGGCGCCTTTGGGACTGGATGCGCAGCCTGCCAATAAGACCAGGATGCTTAGGACGGCGCCTAGTTTATGTAAGGTTGGAAGGCTCATGGGACTGGGTTAATAGGCGGTTGATTGCGATGGCGCACCAGCAAGGGGGCGTAATCCGCAAAACGCAGCGCCAGTTGTTCGGTCACGTACACAGAGCGGTGCTGACCGCCGGTGCAGCCGATGGCGACTGTCAGGTAGTTGCGCGTGTCCTGCATATATAAGGGCAACCAGCGGCGTACAAAGCCCGCGATGTCATCCACCATGGTTTCCACAGAGCCGAATTGGGCCAGCCATTTGGCTACCGGTTCATCACGCCCTGTCATGGGGCGCAGCTCGGGGTCGTAGTGGGGGTTGGGCAGGCAACGCACGTCAAACACCAGATCGGCATCGCCGGGCACGCCACGCTTATAGGCAAAGGACTCAAAAGTCAGCACGACGCTGGCACGGTCAGCCTGTACCAGATCTCGAATCCAGGCACGTAGCTGGCCGGGAGTGACGTCGGTGGTGTCGATAATATGGCCCAGGTCGCGCAAAGGGGCCGTCATTTCGCGTTCGACTTCGATACATTCCTGCAAAGAAGGCGATCGGCCATCCTGACGCAGACGGTCGGTCAGTGGGTGACGGCGGCGCGATTCTGAATAGCGCTGCATCAGGGTGTGGTCGCTGGCGTTCAGAAACAGGACGCGCAGGGCGTAGCCTTCTTCACTTAATTTGCTGATGACACCAGGCAAGGTGTCCAGATCACCTGCGCCGCGCACGTCGATGGCCACGGCCAGCCGCTCCAGTCCTTGTTCGGCAGAGCGTTCGACAAATTCGGCCAGAAATCGGGGGGGGAGATTGTCTATGCACAGATAGCCGGTGTCTTCCAGCAGGCGTAAGGCAACTGATTTTCCCGAACCGGATATGCCGGTAATCAATACAACTTTCAGCATCGTGGCAAAGGGCTCCGTGTCGCCGCCCAGCAAGCGAGCAGCGGTTTATGTGAAACAAGGCAAGCCGTTAAGATCAACAGGTTCTTCGGTGCCTAGTCTTCGCGGCTGTTCATGATAGCCAATGCCTGGCGCTCGATGAAGTCACCCATGGTATCAATACCGCGGAAAGCAAGAATGGTGTTGCGCACGGCCGCTTCCACCAATACGGCCAGATTTCGGCCCGCCGCCACTTGAAGCATGACGCGTTTGATATCGACACCCAATACTTCCTGAGTCTGGTCCTGGGTAGGCAGACGCTCGAAACTATCGGGGTTGGAGCGAACCAGGTGCACAATTAGTTTAAGCTTCATTCTACGACGAACGGAGGTTTCGCCGAAAATGGTGCGAATGTCCAGCAGCCCCAGCCCGCGTACTTCCAGCAGATTCTGCAGCAAAGGCGGGCATTGGCCGTCAATCATATTAGGGGCGGTGCGTGACAGCTCAACGGCATCGTCAGCGACCAGTCCGTGGCCACGAGAGATCAGCTCCAGCGCCAATTCACTTTTACCCAGGCCGGATTCACCGGTAATCAACACACCCAGACCCAGCACGTCCATAAAGACACCGTGCATGGTGGTTTTTGGGGCCAGACGCTTGCCCAGGTAGATGCGCAGCAAATCAATGAGCTGGGCCGCATCAATAGGGGTGTAGAGCAGCGGCACCCCTTGTTCTTCGCAGAACTGGATCAGGTCATCGGGCGCAGCGGCATCGTTGGCAATGAACAGAGCCGGAACACCGCCTTGCCGGAGGTCGTCCAGATGATGCAGGCGACGTTTGACGTCAAAGCGGTTGTAGAAAGAGAGTTCTTCAGGACCAAAGACCTGAATACGGGCCGGGTGGATCAAGTTTAAATGGCCAACCAGATCCGCAGCGGAGACGCCAAGATCGGGTATAGGACGCTGAGCGGCATGTTTTCCGGCCGCCCAGCTCACCTCGAGCTTGTCATTGTTGTCATTGACCAGTTCTTGGACTGTCAGCATCGGAGCGTTCCGTGTTGAGATCAGGGGTCTGGGTCAAGATCTGGTGGATTTGAACTGGGTCTGTTTCCTGCGCCAGGGCCTGGCGGATGTCCTGATCGGCCATCAAACGGGCGATCTCGGCCAGCAGGTCCAGGTGGATCTGGGTAGCCGTCTCGGGCACCAGCAGAAAGAACAATAGGCTGGCGGTACGTCCGTCGCTGGCATCAAAGCGCACTGGTTCGGCCAGACGCATGAAGACAGCACAAGGCTCCTTCAAGTCCTTGATGCGGCCATGCGGGACGGCAACATCGTGACCAAGGGCAGTGGAGCCCAGACGCTCGCGAGCAATCAGGCTGTGGAAAACGGCTGTCCGGGCAATGCCGTGATGGTTCTCGAATATCAGACCGGCTTGTTCAAAAGCGCGCTTCTTGCTGGTGACAGCAAGATCCAGAACCACGTTGGACAAAGGCAAAATACGCGACAAGAGATTCATGACGGCCATTATAGGGGGGAATGTTTTTTAGCTAAACATTTTTTGGATGGCTAACAACAGACGGACACTATTCCATAAAACACAAAACCCCGAACTTCTGAAAGAACGGGGTTTTTGGGCAGGCTATGCCCGCTGTAACAGTTCGGCGTGATCAGACTGCCGGAACTTCGAGCCGCTTGGCGGGCTCATGCGCATGGCTGTTTGCCTTTTCCTTGTATTTCAGAATCTGACGGTCGATTTTATCGGCCAGCAGATCGATCGCGGCATACAAGTTTTCGTCTGAAGATGCGCAATGTATATCTTTGCCGGGGACACGGACGGTCACTTCGGCAGTGTGCTTCAGGCGTTCGATGGAAAGCATAACCTGCGAGTCAACCACGTTGTCGAAATGCTTTTCTATTCGACCAATTTTGTTTTTGACGTAGTCGCGAATGGCAGGAGTTATGTCAAGATTACGGCCAGTGATATTAAGGCTCATATAGGCTCTCCGTAGTAGTCAAACAACTTGTTCTAGAGGGGGAAGGATCGTCGTCTTTAGCCTCCTTACTACTGATCTTGGATATTCCAGTATACCTATATGTTGGCCAGATAACATGACCTGGATCAATCTGCGATGTGCAGGAAAACCCTTGTTTCAGCAGGCCCCGTAACGGGGCCTGCATATTGCTTACATACGGAAGTTCGAGCCCAGGTAAACCTTGCGTACGGCTTCGTTGTCGATGATCTCGGAGGGGTGTCCGCTGGTCAGTACCGTGCCTTCGCTGATGATGTAGGCGCGGTCACAAATACCCAGCGTTTCGCGCACGTTATGGTCGGTAATGAGCACGCCGATATTGCGACCTTTCAGAAACTGCACAATGCGCTGAATCTCGATCACGGCAATGGGGTCGACCCCGGCAAAGGGTTCGTCCAGCAGAATGAAACGGGGGTTGCTGGCGAGTGCGCGGGCAATTTCTACGCGGCGGCGCTCGCCACCGGACAGGGACAGAGCCGTGTTTTGTCGAATGTGGGCAATTTGTAATTCGCTAATCAGGGTTTCCAGGCGCTCGTTCAGGTCTTGCTTGCTGATACGGCGACCTTGCTCGTCCAGTTGCAGCTCCAGTACGGCACGGATGTTTTCTTCTACTGTCAGGCGGCGAAAGACAGAGGCGTCCTGGGGCAGATAAGACAGGCCCAGGCGTGCCCGCTTGTGCATGGGCATGGCGGTAATAGGGGTGCCGTCAATTTCAATCCGGCCCGCATCGGCGGGCACAATGCCCACGATCATGTAGAAACTGGTGGTTTTGCCAGCCCCGTTGGGGCCCAGCAGGCCCACGACTTCGCCGCTTTCCACATTCAGGGAGACATCCTGGACGACAGTGCGTTTGCCGTAGGTCTTGCGCAGTCCTTGCGCAATCAGGCTGCCTTTAGTGGAGTGACTGGCACGGGTAGGCGTAGACGGGTTGTTAGAAGCAACCATAATTCGGGGGTGTCCGGGCTATTTGCGGGGGGAAGACTTGCGTTGGCATTCGGCCAGAGCAGCATCGGCATTGGCGCGTGGGCGGGCAACGGAGCGGACCCGGCCATCACGGGTAGCGGATTCAGCGCCACCAAAAGCCTGGTAAGTACCGTCTTTTTGACGGTAAATAATGCGTTGCCCCTGAATGGAGTCCTGCAGTTTGCCGCAGACATAGCGATTAACGACGGCCTTACCAATCAGCTCGACCTCTTCAGTTTTGCCGTTATAGATGCCTCGGACGCCTTCGGCGACCATCAGTTCAAACTTGGCTGGGTCTTCTTGGCGAATCGTCACACGGGCTCGCTCAGTGACGGTGGCGGTGCCATGCTGGAAGCCTTCTGCGTCTTGCTCGATAGCCAATTGGTCGGCCATCAAGGTCATGGCACCACGGGTCAGGATGATGTTGCCTTTATAGATAGTCTGCTTGGCAATATCGTCGTAGGTCAGGGTGTCGGACAGCACAGAGGTGTCCGGCTCGGCGGCGTCTTGTGCCGCAGCCTGGGCCAGAGCAGGAGCCGTGGGCAGCAAAGCCAGGGCGGCGGCACTCAGGCACAGGGCCAGGGCACCACGCAAAAGGCTAAAAGAGAGCTTGGGCTTGTGGCCCAGGCGGGCGCTGTCAGGCGAGGTCATGGGGGGGAATCCTTAGAACTATTGGAAGAACGCGCTTTTTGTGTTTGTTGGCCCGAGATTTTAACGTCGGATTCCGACATGACGTTCAGTTGGCGAACGCGATTATCGTAACGCATCCCGGTACCGCGCATGGTGGACTGGCCATTCACAACCAGTGCCGGTTCGTTGGTGTAGACCACGTCCTCTTCGGGCAGGATGATCAGCACTTCACTGCGCACATCCAGCGCGGCATCCTGTTCGGTGGCCTGACGGTGGATATGGGCATTGCCCTTCATAGTAATGATGTCGCCGCCCGCGTTCATATGGGCCGTGTCAGAGGTCGCAATTGTCAAGGGTGAGTCGACGCGGTTGCTGACCGCACGCGGGGAGGTAATATCGTGGGAGTCGTCATCCGGGAAGTGGTAGGCCATGACACCATCCAGACGGCTGATTGCCCTGCCGGTTTCATCGGTGCTGATCATGGTGAAGTCGCGCGCCCAGGAGTCAGGCTCATGTGTAATGCGGCGCGGTGGATCAATGGCGACCGAGCTTTGGGTGTAGTCGACCGCCCACCAGGTTGCCAGCACCAACATGGCCAGCAGCAGCAAGGAAATGACGGTAGGAAGACGGTCACGCATGATTACTGGATGACTCCCGTTGTTTTCAGCGGGCCGCCGGTAATAAAGGCTGCCAGACGGTTCTGTGCGGCCAAAATGGCATCACAGCATTCGCGCACGGCACCTTGGCCCGCTGGCAGCGTTGCGACCCAGCTGGCAATTTGACTGATATAGAAGGGGGCTTCGGAGACGCTGGCCGAAAACCCCACGCGCTGCATGGCTGGCAGGTCGATCAGATCGTCGCCCATATAACCAACCTCGCTTAAAGACAGGCCGTTTTCCTGGGCGATCTGGGTCAGCACAGCAATTTTGTCGCGCACCCCTTGATGTACAAAGGGAATGCCCAGTTCGGCGGCACGACGGGACACGATGCCACTTTCACGCCCGGTAATCAGGGCTACGTGAATGCCGCTTTCACCCAGCATGCGCAAACCATGGCCGTCCAGAGCATGAAAGCTCTTGAATTCTTCGCCATGCTCGCTGTACCACAGGCGTCCATCGGTAAGCACACCGTCCACGTCAAACACCATCATGCGCAACTGACGTAATTGGTTGCGTACGTTTTCGGGCAGCTTGGCCAGGATCTGGGCTTCAGCGGGGTGGAGTGGAATAGTGGGCGTATTCATCATGGTCAGATTACCTTTGCAGCCAACAAGTCATGCATGTGCAGAGCTCCCAATAATAGCCCGTTTGCGTCCAATACCAGCATTTGGCTGATACGCAGGGCATCCATTTGCTCGGCGGCTTCAATAGCCAACGCTTCGGCGGCAATACTGCGTGGTTCGCGGCTCATGCCTTCTGATACAGGCAGGCTGCGGATGTCGCCAGCACGTGCAATCAAGCGACGCAGATCGCCATCGGTGAACAGGCCGACCGGGTGGCCGTGCGAGTCCGTCACGATGGTCATGCCCATCCCTTTGTTGGACATCTCGACCAGGGCATCAGGAATCAAGGTGTCTGCCGCCACGACAGGTAGTTGTTCGCCGCTGCGCATGATGTCGCGCACAAACGTCAGTAATTGACGGCCCAAGGCCCCACCAGGGTGAGAGCGGGCGAAATCTTCGCGGCTGAATCCGCGGGCTTCCAGACAGGCAACGGCCAGTGCATCGCCTAATACCAAAGCGGCGGTGGTGCTAGCTGTAGGGGCCAGATTCAGCGGGCAGGCTTCGTGTTCGACATGAGCGTCCAGATGTAAATCGGCGTTTTGAGCCAGTTCGGACTGCTCATTGCCGGTAATCGCAATCAGCTTGGCACCCATACGACGCAGCACAGTCAAAATTGTGACCAGCTCTTGAGCCTGGCCTGAATAGGAGATGGCAATCACCACGTCTTGCTTGGTAATCATGCCCAGATCGCCATGCAGGGCCTCGGCCGCGTGCATGAAAAATGCCGGTGTGCCAGTGGAGGCCAGGGTGGCTGCTATCTTGCGGGCTACATGGCCGGATTTGCCAATGCCCGTCACCACAACACGGCCCTGACAATGTACGAGCAGCTCGGTGGCAGCGACAAAACTTTGGTCCAGTCGTGCGCCAAGCGCTTGCAGTGCTTGAACTTCGATAGCGAAGGTGCGACGTGCCGAGGACAGGATGTGCTCAGGATCGAAAAGTGCCGATGTATTCATGGCGAAATTGTAAACGTGAAGTGTGCGCTTGGCATGCAGATTTGCAGGAGGCAAATTGTAAGGCTAGAAGTGTTTGGACCAGTAGCAGGCTGAATAGTTTAAGGTTAAGATACGTCTTGTTTTGTAATTTCAGTAATTACTGAAACTTCAGGAAGCCATGAATCTAGGACCACAGGCAGAGCGTTTTATTCTGCACTTTGGGGAGATGGGCGGGCGCTGGGGGGTCAACCGTACGGTGGGCCAGATCTATGCGTTGCTGTTCATTGCCCCCGAAGCCCTCCACGCCGATGAGATCGCCGAAACGCTAGGCATCTCCCGTTCCAATGTCAGTATTAGCTTGCGCGAGTTGCAGTCCTGGCGACTGGTCAACATGACGCACAAGATCGGCGAGCGCCGTGAATACTTTGAATCTCCCAAGGATGTGTGGGAGATTTTTCGTACCTTGGTCGAGGAGAAACGCAAGCGCGAGATTGATCCCACATTGACCTTATTGCGAAGTATTCTTATGGAAGCGCCCGTCAATGACGAAGAGGCATATGGGCAGCAGCGCATTAACGAAATGTTGGAACTGATCGAGTTGGCTTGTGCTTGGTTTGACGAGGTTCATCACTTACCGCCCGAGACCCTGCAAAATCTGATGCGCTTAGGCAGCAAAGTTCAGAAAGTGCTGGGTTTCGCCGGGAAGATTCGCAAAGCTGATCAAACTGGGGGTCGTCATGATTGATCTGGATGTCGTTACCTTATCGCGGCTGCAATTTGCTTCTACCGCGATGTTTCACTTTTTGTTTGTTCCCTTGACGCTGGGCCTGTCGTTTTTGCTGGCCATTATGGAAAGCGTTTACGTCATGACGGGCAAACCCATCTGGCGCCGCATGACCAAGTTCTGGGGCGTGCTCTTTGGGATTAACTTTGCCCTGGGCGTTGCCACCGGGATTGTGATGGAATTTCAGTTCGGCATGAACTGGGCCTATTACAGCCACTATGTAGGCGACATTTTTGGAGCGCCGCTAGCCATTGAAGGTTTGATGGCTTTTTTCTTGGAAGCCACCTTTGTCGGCCTGTTCTTTTTTGGCTGGGATCGTCTCTCCAAACTGGGGCACCTGATCGTTACCTGGCTGGTGGCTATCGGTACCAACTTGTCGGCTCTGTGGATTCTGGTCGCCAATGGCTGGATGCAAAACCCGGTCGGTGCCATCTTCAACCCTCACACCATGCGTATGGAAATGACCGATTTTGCCGAGGTCATTCTTAATCCTGTTGCGCAAGCCAAAGTTGTGCATACCGTTAGCGCCGGCTATGTACTGGGTGCCATGTTCGTCATGGGTATCAGTGCCTGGTACTTGCTGCGCGGCCGCCATATTGATTTAGCCAAGCGCTCCATGACGGTAGCGGCCAGTTTTGGCTTGGCAGCCTCGCTGTCCGTAGTGGTGCTGGGTGATGAAAGTGGTTATCTGACCACCGAGCACCAGCAAATGAAGATTGCCGCGATGGAATCCATGTGGGAAACCGAGGAGGCACCAGCCAGCTTTAACCTCTTGGCCTGGCCGGATCAGGAAGCGAGAGAAAACCGCTTCGCCATTGAGATTCCGTGGGTCATGGGTCTGATCGGGACACGTTCTGTCAGTACCCCCATGCTGGGTATCAACGAGCTGGTGGAGCATGCCAAGATCCGGATTGCCAACGGCTTGCGGGCTTATGAGGCGCTTCAGATCGTGCGTGCCGATGCCAGCAACCTTGAGGCCCGTCGTGTCTTTGACAATAACTGGAAGGACTTGGGCTACGCCTTGTTGCTCAAGCGCTATACGGAAGATATTGGCAAGGCAGATACCGACACCATTGCCCAGGCAGCCTGGGATACGGTGCCACAGGTTGCGCCTTTGTTCTGGAGTTTCCGTGTAATGGTGGCTCTGGGCCTGTACTTCATCCTGTTCTTTGGTGTGGCCTTTGTACTGGCTTCGCGTGACCGCCTGCAACGTCATCCGCGCTTGCTCAAAGCCGCTGTCTGGAGCATTCCCTTACCTTGGGTTGCCATTGAGTGTGGCTGGTTTGTGGCCGAGTTCGGACGTCAGCCCTGGGCGATTGAAGGTGTTTTGCCTACTTACTATGCGGCTTCCGGCCTGTCCTTTGTCGACTTGATGATCAGTATGACGATCTTCTTGCTGCTCTATAGCACCTTGGCGGTGATAGGCATCAAGGTCATGCTGCATTCGGTGCGTAAAGGTCCGGATGACGAGGGTGGGACAGCGACACCTTCCGCTTTGTCTTATGGTTCGCGCAACGCTCCGTTGCTGCGCGGTTAAGGAGGGGGAACCGTCATGGATAATTTGATTCTTCTCGATTACGACACCCTGCGCATCATCTGGTGGTTGCTGCTGGGCGTTTTGCTGGCTGCTTTTGCCATCATGGACGGGGCTGATCTGGGGGTGGCGATGGTGCTGCCGCTGGTGGCTCGCAGCGATGACGAACGGCGCACGCTATACAACGTGATTGGTCCGGTCTGGGAAGGTAACCAGGTCTGGCTGATTGTGGCCGGGGGTGTGGCCTTTGCGGCTTGGCCTTTGCTCTATGCCATGGCGTTTTCAGGTTTTTACCTGGCCATGATGCTGCTTCTGGTGGCCTTGATTGTTCGCCCGGTGGCTATCAAGTACCGCAGCAAATTGAGCTCGACTCGTTGGCGCCGTAACTGGGATGCGATCTGGACAGCTTCGGGTCTGGTTTGTGCCCTGGTGTTTGGGGTGGCCATCGGTAATGTCATGCTGGGTGTGCCATTCGGCTTTGATCCCACTACGCTGCGTCCTATGTACCACGGCAATTTCTTTGGCCTGTTCCAGCCTTTTGCTGTCTTGTGTGGCCTGCTCAGCGTATTGATGCTGGCTTTCCAAGGGGCCGTGGTTGTGGCCTGGAAAGGGAGTGATCATGTTGCTCGCCGTGCGCGTGCCTGGGCTATGCCTTTGGGTCTGCTGTCCATTCTGGCTTTTGCGGCCGGTGGCTGGTGGATCAGTGCCATGAATGGCTACAGCATGCCTTGGCCTGAAGTGGCTCATGCCATGTCCAATCCTATTGGCAAGACGGTAGAGATGGTGGAAGGCGGCTGGTTGGCCAATTACCGTACCTGGCCGGCTCTGTGGGCGGCGCCGATTGTGGGTTTTGCCGGTTTGCTGCTGGGCGCTTTGCTCGCGGGCCGTGGTCGTGGTTTGCTGGCTTTGCTGTTCTCGTCCCTGGCATTGGGCGGCATCATCCTGACGTTTGGCTTTGCCGTTTTCCCCTTCCTCTTGCCATCGTCCTTGAACCCCGGTTCCAGCCTGACCTTGTTTGATGCCTCGGCCAGTCATCTGACCTTGTGGATCATGTTGCTGGTGACACTGGTGTTCCTGCCTATCATTGTGCTTTACACCTCTTGGGTCTATAGCGTGATGCGCGGCAAGGTGTCGGTGGCCAGCATGAACGATTCTTCTCATTCTTACTAAGGAGGCCAGCGCATATGTGGTACTTCTCTTGGGTTTTAGGTTTGGGTCTAGCCTGCGCATTTTCTATCTTGAATGCGATGTGGTTCGAGCTGCGTGAGAACACTGCTTTGCAGAATGCAGCTTCCTCCAAGGCCAATGCAAATATCGAGGTCTGATTGACCCCGCAAAGTCCAACGGCGCAACAGTGGCTGGAGCAATTCTCCAGCCGCGCCCGCACGGCTTTGCGGGCTTCTATGCTGGCCCCAGTGCTGGCTGGCGCATTACTGATTCCCCAGGCCTGGTTGCTGGCGCAGATTGTGCAAGCGATTGTGGTCGATGGCTTGCCCTGGACAGGGCAGCTTTTCTCTATTTTGATGGTGGCGGCGCTCTTGCTGCTGCGCGCCGCTATTTCCGCTTTGGGTGAGCGTCGCGCCCAGAAGGTTTCAGAACAACTGAAACAAGGGCTGCGTTCTGATTTGTTTTCCCGACTGTTTCGCAGCACGGTGCCCCGTTTGCGGGCCAGCAATAGCGGCGAGCTCTCCACCAGTCTGATCACGCAAATTGAAGCGCTGGATGGCTTTGTGACGCGCTATATCCCTTGTATGGGGGCAGCGGCTTTGGTGCCTTTAGCACTGGTGCTCGCGGTTTTGCCGGTGGATGGCATTGTTGCCCTGATCTTGCTGCTCAGTACCCCTTTGATTCCCCTGTTCATGGCCTTAGTGGGGTGGGGGGCGGAAGCCGCCAGCCGTGAGCAACAGCAAACGACCTTACGTTTATCCGGTTTTTTTGCCGACCGTCTACGCGGTATTTTCACCTTAAGTTTGATGGGGCGCGGGCAGGATGAGTTGCAGCGCGTGGAACTGGCCAGCCAGGAATTGCGTACCCGCACCATGAAGGTGCTGCGTATCGCTTTTTTGTCCTCCGCTGTGCTGGAGTTTTTTGCCGCTTTGGGTGTGGCCGGTATCGCTGTTTATATTGGTTTGGGGTACTTAGGCTATCTGGGCGAGTCCTTCTCCGGAATCAGTTTGCAGCAGGGTTTGTTTTGTCTGCTCCTGGCCCCCGAGGCTTATCAGCCATTACGCCAGTTAGCGGCTAATTATCATGACCGCGCCGCGGCGCGTGCTGCGGCGGTGGAAGTGGATAGGCTGTGGTCGAGCCTAGGGCAGGATTTGATTCCCGCCGCGCCCACCAGTGCGGCTGTGGAAGCCGTTTTTCCCAACTTGCCGGTTTTGGTGCTGCGTCATGTGCGGCTACCGCAATTAGGCGGGCCGGGGACGTTGCTGGATGTGCCGGGTTTGCAGCTTTATATCGATCAGTCCTACGCTGTTTTGGGTGCCAGCGGCTCGGGCAAAACCAGTCTGCTGGAAAGCCTGATTGGTTTGCGACCGTTAACGCAGGGTGAAATTCTGCTGCGTAATAGCGATACTGCCGGGCGTTTGCTGACTCGCCACGACGGGGTCGTGCTGATTTCCCAACAAGCTTTTTTAGCCATGGGCACGATTGCCGATGGCTTGCGCCTGGCCGCTCCACAAGCCAGTGATGAACAGTTGTGGCAGGCGCTGGAACACGCTTGCGCTACCGAGTTCGTTCGTGCTTTGCCCGAGGGTCTGCAAACTGCGTTGGGCGAAGGCGGCTTTGGCCTGTCTGGGGGCCAGATTCAGCGTTTGGCTTTGGCTCGTCTTTTCTTGACCGACCCCCATGTCGTGCTGCTCGATGAGCCTAGCTCCCGGCTGGATGCGGCCACACGAGATCAGGTCATGCGTAATATTCTGCGCTTCTGTCAGGGGCGTTGTCTTGTTGTGGCGACGCATGATGAGCAGTTGGCTGCCATGTGCTCGAACCAGCTACGTATAGCCCAAGGAGTCCTGACGGCATGAAAGCCTGGTTCCGCCTCTTGAGTGCCAGCCTGCGAGCACGACGCGGTGCCGTGTTGTTCACCGTTCTGTTGGCGATCAGCACGGTGGCGGCCGGCGTGGGCCTGTTGGGCGTTGCGGGTTGGTTTTTGAGTAGTGCCTTCTTGGCGACCTTAGGCATTGTGTTCAACCTGTTTGGCCCTTCGGCCATGATCCGTGGCCTGTCCTTTTGGCGCATTACCTCTCGTTATCTGGAGCGAGTGGTCGGCCATGCCCTAACCCTGGATCTACAGGTACGCATACGTAGCCTGGTCTTTGGTCGTCTGAGCCGTTTTAGCCAGTCTCGTTTGGCCCAGTTTCGGGACGGTGAGCTGGCATCCAGCCTGACCTCTGACGTCGCGATTCTGGATTTGGTGCTTTTGCTGATCCTGGTGCCCTTGAGCACGGCCGTGGTGGCGGGGCTGGTATTCAGTGCTGTGTTGCAAACCTGGTTGTCGTGGTGGGCCTGGCTGATTTTGGCCTGCTTATTAATAGCGGCCTGTCTGATTCCCTATATTTGTGCGCGTGGAGCCAGTCGTGCGGCCCAACAGGTGCATGAATTGGAAAACCGCCAGCGCGTTCTGGTCCATCAAGCCATCCGGGCCTATGCCGACATTCAGGTCTTTGCGGCAGCGGATGCGGTACAGGAACAAGTGGACAAGCTTAGCCAGCAGCTGGGGCAAGCTCGTTTGCGCAGCAATGGCTGGGGAATTGTGGGTCAGTTTTTCCAGCAGGTTTTGATGGGTGTGGCCTTGATGATCTGTTTGCTGGTGGGTGCGCAGCAGGTCAATTTGCAAGCAATGAGCGGTCCTTTATGGGTGGGCCTGGTATTGGCTTTATTGGGCCTGTTCGAGATCATGGCCCCCATGATGCGCGGGGCTTCCCGGCTGGGTGAGGTACAAGCAGCCAGTCATCGTTTACTGACGATTCTGGATGAGCCGGTTGATATGGAACAGGAACATGGGCAAGGTATTACGCTGGGCAGGCCTGCTTCCCTGGAAATCACCGATCTGAATTTTTCCTATGGTTCGCAAGCTGTGCTTGAACACATGTCGCTGCAAGTTCAGCCCGGCGATCACCTTGCCATTTTTGGGCCTAGCGGTTCAGGTAAATCGACTTTATTAGGCGTATTGATGCGCTTGCTGCCTGTATCGGGTCAGCAATATCTTGTTGAGGGTGAGGCGGCCCAAAACTGGACCCGCACCAGTTGGTTTGAACATTGCGCTTTATTGGCACAGGATTCGCCGCTGTTTCTGGGTTCGGTACGAGACAATCTGCTTCTGGCCGAGCCGACCGCCTCCGAACAACGCATTTGGCAGGTGTTGCACGATGCTCAGTTGGACTCGGCAGTGCGTGATTTGCCGCAGGGCCTGGATACTTGGTTGGGCGAGGGCGGTCAGCAATTGTCCTTAGGGCAACAGCGCCGCCTGTGTCTGGCGCGCGTACTGTTGTCCCCTGCCCATATCTGGTTTCTGGATGAACCTACGGCCAGCCTGGATGGCCCCACCAGCCAGGCTTTGATGCAGGATATTTTGACGGCAGCGCGTGGCAAGACCGTCATTATGGCTACCCACGATACTCGTTTGCTGCCCCTGGTCGATCGCGTTTATCAGTTTGAGGCTGGTCGTTTGCAGGCTAAATCCAGCACGCCAATAAATACTTTAGAGCCAAACTAAAAGGATGGCTCGGGTCAAGTTTGTAGGGATTTTGCGCTAATCGCGTCGTATTAGTACAACTTACGAGCACAAGCCGGACGAGCCCTTGTTGCTGCTGCCCAATTGTGTACACTTGCAACGTATCCAAGAGCGCCCTTCGCGCCCGGATTTTTTGTTGTAGAAGCTTTGACATGCAAATTGATCCCACCCAGTACATCCGTCAAATCATTCGCAATGTGCCGGACTGGCCAAAGCCAGGGGTGACTTTCCGCGATATCACCCCCGTTTTGCAAGATCCACGGTCTTTCCGGGTGTTGATTGATCTGTTTGTCTACCGTTACATGGGACAAAAGCTGGATCTGGTAGCGGGTGTGGATGCGCGTGGCTTTATTGTGGGCTCGGTTCTGGCGTATGAGCTGAATCTGGGTTTTGTACCTGTTCGTAAAAAGGGCAAATTGCCGTTCAACACTGTGGCTGAAGAGTATTCCCTGGAGTATGGCAATGCCAGCGTCGAGATGCACACCGATGCAGTGCGCCCTGGTCAGCGTGTTTTGCTGATTGATGACCTGATCGCTACAGGCGGTACCTTGTTGGCTGCTGCGCGCTTGTTGCAGCGTTTGGGTGCCAATGTGGTGGAAGCCGCTGCCATTATTGATCTGCCCGAGTTGGGCGGTTCTAAAGCTGTGACTGATTCCGGCTTGTCGGTTTACACCGTCTGCAGTTTTAAAGAAACAGATCGCTGATCGCGGTAGGCCGAGTTGCAGTCGGCTGGTGATCTAGCCTGTATCCCTGCCATGCTTATGCATTGCAGGGATTTTTCATGCCTGTCTGGGTGAGGGCAGGGCGAGGAGAGCATGATGCAAGCCCCGCCCTGGGGCGTGTCAGATCAGAAACGAACCTTCATGAACAGGGAACCGGCGTGATCTTGATTGCGACCAAACTGACCCTGGTAGTTCAAACCAAACGAGGTGCTCTTGCCGGCTTTCAGCTCCGCGCCTAATTCGGCCACGGCAGCGTTCTTGGCGATAGGTGCACCGCTGATCCGGAAACTGCTGCCGGGTAGGGCAGCAAAGGCCAGTTGACGCTCGGGTGTGGTGTCACCCATGGCATGACGCCAGCCCAAACCGGCGCTCAAAGACAGCGTTGTTTTGGATAGATCCAGTTCGGTAGTACCTCGCAGCCCCAGCGTTACTGTGCTCAGGTTCTGACGTTGTGAGTCCCCACGCAAGGCAGCTTGACCACCGGACTCGCTAAAGGAACCATGACGCAGTTGATGCCAGTTCACGCTGGCGTAAGGTTCGACGCTGGAGCGGGGGCTAACCGGCATGCGGTATCCCAATTGAGCAAAGGCTTGAATGCTGTGTGCCTTGTAGTCAGCTTTCAGCGTCTCGTACTGGTGGACTGAGATGGAGCGTTCGCTGTCCAGGCTGTGGCGGGTGTACGCGCCACCGGCCAGCAGGTTCAGACTGCCCGAACCCATTTCCCAAGCCTGTGTCCCGTACAGGGCGGCACTGTAGCTGTTGCTGCGCGAGGTCTGACGACGATCATCCAGCTTGATGCGATTTTCCAGGTAGCCCAGAGACGCACCCATGCGCCAGCCTTGCTCGCCAACAGCGGTATCGCCACCCAGAAACAGGCCATCGACTTTGTGGCGTACATCCTGACTGTTGTCGTCGCCGTCCAGATCACGTTGTTGATGGATCACTTCAGCCCACAAGACGGTGTCTTGACCTGTGGTGTTACGGGCGCCCGAGGCCTGTTTGCTCAAGGTGCGGGGCAACAGATCGCCATTGCTCAGCAGTGCAGAGGTGGTGCCAGCGTGGATCTGACCTTGCAACTGCTCCATATAGCCTGCGACCTGGCTGGACTGGGCATTGAGGACCGTGTCATACAGATCCGTCATGGCGGCAGGAGGCTGTGTGGAGCCGGTATCCAATGCTTGGGCGACAGATTTCTGATTGCCGGTATAGGCGAAGGAGGAAAAGGGCGTGTCGTTGCGCTCGACCGTCAAGGACAGGCTGGGGCCGTAGACTAAGGTCGGTGACAAGAAGGCCATGTCATAAGCGATGTGGCTGTATTGCCCGGTCACACCGTTGGTCGCATTCAGGAATGAATAGGCGACGTTCTGGCGGAAGGGGCCGCCAGCCAGTTTGAGGGTGCCGTCGATATGGGCCGTGCCACCCACTACCAAGCGATCGCTCGCGCCGCTTGAGTCAACTTCCAGCTCATGGACGGAGCCTGAATGGGCGGTGTAGTCACCACTGACAGTCAAGGTGCCAACTGAATTACCCGGAGCCAGGGTGCCGTAGTTGTCTACTTGGGTCACCGTACCAGAGCCACCTAAAGTGCCTTTGCGCTCTACGGTGATAGCGGATACCAGCGTGCCATTGACGGCCAGGCGGCCACCGCTGACGGTGGTGTCGCCGGTATAGCTGTTATTGCCGGTCAGCTCCAGAGAGCCTGAGCCACGTTTATGCAACCCCCCTATGCCGCTTATGTCATTGGCGAAGGTGGAGTGGTAGCCCAGTGTGTCTACATCGAACAGGCGGGTGAATTGTCCGGGGCCTTGTACGGCCTTGCCCACATTCAGCAGGCCCCAGCCGTAAATGCTGGGGTCACCCAGGTCGGTGGCGGTGGTCAGCAAGGTTTGTTGCAAGTGATAGGCGGTGAAGTAGGGGAAGGCTTCCTTCACCAAGGCAGCCGCCCCGGCAACGTGGGGGGCGGCCATGGAGGTCCCCCCTTTGTAGACATAGCCACCACTGGAGTTGACAGAGACAATCCCGGGATTCTCACCTCCGGGAGCGGTCAAACACCATTCAGCGGCTACACCGCATTTATTGGCGTAAGAGGCCAAGGAGCCGTCTTCATTCAAGGCGGTAACCGCTAGCCAGTTATCTTTGAGTTCAGGAAACCAGTGGGGAGAGCCGGCCAGAAAGTCAGGATGGTCTTGTGCTTCGTTGCCGGTGGCAAAGACCATCAAGGAGCCCGCTTGTACGCTGTTCTTGAAGGACTCGATAATCAGGGGCTGGGCATCTAGTGCACCTTGCGCTGAACCATACTCCAGGACATGGCAGGGTGGGTCGTAGGAGTCGCGGCAGTTATTGAGCCCCAAACTGCTATTAATAATGGGTAGTTGAAACTGGGCGAGATAATTCCAGCCCTTAGCGAGCATTTGATCCTGGATAGCCCTCATCTGTTCTGGAGTCGGTGGGGGGCCATCATCATCGTCGTCATCGTCATCGTCATCGTCACCGTCATTGATGCCGTAAGCAACGGCAAAGAGCTGGCTGTCGAAGGCGACGCCGTGCATGCCCGTACCATCGCGTCTAGCGCCGATAATGCCGGCAACATGACTGCCGTGTCCGGAAGGGTCGCCGTTATCGGCGCCTTGGCCATTCGCATAGGGGGTGTCTGTCATGAAATTAAAGCCGCCTGCAATGGCACCGGCAAACTCAGGGTGCGAAGCCCCAATACCCGAATCCAGATAGCCGACCGTCACGCCTTTGCCGGTAAAGCCAAGTGAATAGGCTTTGGCCGCATTGATCATGTCCAGGCCAGGCTGACGTTTGTACTCTTTGGTGCGCCATTGCTCCAGGCTGTTGTCAGGCGCCGCATAGGCGATACCCGGCAAGGCAAGGCTGAGCAAAGCCATCTGCACCCGCAGATAGGTGCTGCGTTTCTTGTTCGACATCTCTTCCTCTCTTGGGCTTTTTATATGTGGCGGCAATTCGTTGCGAAAGTTTGCCGTTGATATCCTTGAGACATATTTAACGGCATGGCCGTTTAATCTTGTTCTTATGGGCCGATATGTCGTCGAGGTCGTGCTCTATTAAGCGGCTCCAGCATGTCTGTGCATCGCCGAGATTTTTCATGCCTGCTTATTTTGTTGCGAAGATGGTGACTGAGCGAGGCAGCCACCACCTTGCAGCTGCCTTGCTTAGAAGCGAACCTTCATGAACAGAGATCCGGCGTGGTCCTGGTTGCGGCCAAACTGTCCTTGGTAGTTCAGGCCGAAGGAGGTGCTTTTGCCGGCTTTCAGCTCAGCACCCAATTCGGCTACGGCGGCGTTCTTGGCGATAGGCGCACCGCTGACATGGAAGTTGCTGCCGGGCAGGGCGGCAAAGGCCAGTTCACGTTCGGGGGCGGTGTCACCCAAGGCATGACGCCAGCCCAAGCCAGCACTTAAGGACAATGTGGTTTTGGACAGATCCAGCTCGGTGGTGCCACGCAGGCCCAGCGTTACTGTGCTCAGGTTCTGACGTTGCGAGTCACCACGCAAAGCGGCTTGGCCACCGGATTCGCTGAAGGAGCCGTGACGCAGTTGATGCCAGTTCACGCTGGCGTAGGGCTCGACGCTGGAGCGGGGGCTGACGGGCATGCGGTAACCCAACTGGGCAAAAGCTTGAATGCTATGCGCCTTGTAGTCGGCTTTCAGGGTCTCGTACTGGTGAATGGAGATGGAGCGTTCGCTGTCCAGGCTGTGGCGGGTGTACGCGCCACCGGCCAGCAGGTTCAGACTGCCCGAACCCATTTCCCACGCTTGGGTTCCGTATAGAGCGGCGCTGTAGCTGTTGCTACGCGAAGTCTGACGGTGATCATCCAGCTTGATGCGGTTTTCCAAATAGCCCAAGGAGGCACCCATGCGCCATCCTTGTTCGCCAAGAGCGGTATCGCCACCCAGGAACAGGCCGCCGACTTTATGGCGTACATCCTGGCTGTTGTCGTCACCGTCCAGATCACGTTGTTGATGGATGACCTCAGCCCACAAAACAGTATCTTTCCCCGTTGCATTACGGGCACCAGCCGCCTGTTTGCCCAAGGTACGTGGCAGTAGGTCGCCATTGCCGAGCAATGCGGAAGTCGTGCCTGCATGGATCTGACCTTGCAGTTGCTCCATATAGCCTGCCACGCTATCGGATTGGGCATTGAGCACCGTGTCATACAGCTCGGCCATAGCGGCCGGAGGTTGATCCGACCCAGTGTCCAAGGCATTGGCCACGGCTTTCTGGTTCCCTGTATTGGCAAACGTGGCAAACGGCGTGTCATTACGCTTGATCATCAAGGACAGACTGGGGCCGTAAAGCAGAGTAGGCGACAAGAAAGCCATGTCGTATGTAATGTGGCTGTACTGACCTGTCACACCATTGGCTGCATCCAGAAAGGAGTAAGCCACGTTCTGACGGAAGGGGCCACCGGCCAGCTTCAGGGTGCCGTCGATATGGGCAGCACCACCGACAACCAGACGATCTGTTGCACCTGCAGGACCGACCTCCAGCTCATGCACTGAGCCAGCATAGGCAATGTAGTCGCCGCTGACGGTCAGTGTGCCAACCGAATTGCCTGGAGCCAGGGTGCCATAGTTGTCGACTTGAGCGACGGTACCGGAACCGCCCAGCGTTCCCTCACGTTCGACGGTCACGGCAGAGGCCAGTGTGCCATTGACGGCCAGACGACCTGCGCTGACGGTGGTGTCGCCGGTATAGCTGTTATTGCCGGTCAGCTCCAGAGAGCCGGAACCGCGTTTGTGCAGACCGCCCGTGCCGCTGATGTCATTGGCGAAAGTGGAGTTGTAGCCTAGCGTATCCACATCGAACAGGCGGGTGAATTGTCCGGGGCCTTGCACGGCCTTACCCACATTCATCAGGCCCCAGCCGTAAATGGACGGATCGCCCATGGAGGTCGCAGTGGTCAGCAAGGTTTGTTGCAGGTGATAGGCGGTGAAGTAGGGAAAGGCCTCTTTGACGAGCGCAGCCGCGCCCGCAACGTGGGGGGAGGCCATGGAGGTGCCGCTCAGGTGGGCGTAGCCACCGCCTGAGTTGACTGAGTTAATGCCGGGGGCGTGGCCGCCTCCCGGTGCCGCCAGACACCATTCAGCCGCTACACCGCATTTATTGGCATAGGAGGCCAGATTGCCTTTTTCATCCAAGGCCGTGACGGCCAGCCAATTGTCTTTCAGTTCGGGAAACCAGTAGGGCGAACCGGCCAGCAGGTCGGGGTGGTCTTGGGCTTCATTGCCGGTGGCAAACACCATCAGGGTGCCCGCTTGTGCACTGTTTTTGAAGGCGTCAATAATTAATGGCTGCCAGTCCAGAGCGCCTTGTGCCGAGCCATAATCTACAACATGGCAAGGTGGAGCGTACGACTTGGCACAGTCGTTGACTCCCAAGCTGCTATTAATAATGGGCAGTTTGAACTGCGCCAGGTAGTTCCAGCCTTGGGAGGCAAGCCGATCAAAGTGGGCTGCGGCTTCTTCTCGAGTAGGTTCGGTGTCATCGTCATCATCATCGTCGTCATCATCGGGCTCTCCGTAGGCGACAGGAAACAGAGAGCTGTTAAATGCAACGCCGTGCATCCCCAAGCCATCACGACGTGCACCGACAATTCCAGCAACGTGAGTGCCATGGCCCGGCGCATCGTCCGAGTCCACTCCTTGGCTATTGGTATAGGGAGTATGGGTGTTGAAGTCAAAACCCCCGACAAGTGCGCCCGCAAATTCGGGGTGGGTGGCAGCAATGCCCGTGTCCAGGATGCCGACTGTTACGCCCCTGCCAGTAAAGCCCAGCGAGTAGGCTTTGGCGGCATTGATCATGTCCAGGCCAGGCTGACGTTTGTATTCTTTGGTGCGCCACTGCGCCAGCGAGCCATCTGGTTCGGCATGGGCGAGACCTGGAAAAACCAGGCTCAGTAAAGCCATTTGCACCAGCACATAGGTGCTGCGTTTCTTGTTCGACATCTCTTTCTCTCCTGGGGGTTTTTCTACGCTTGGCGGCAACGCGTTGTGAGTTCGTGTTGTCGAATGCGTTGCACGCCATTTAAGGTCGTAGCTGTTGAATCTTATAGCGGCCAAATTTACGTTTTGTCATGCTTGGCGTTTGAAACAAGCGAAAACGTGCGACGGTGTTGGGAGAGCCAGGAAAGTGAGTGGCGATTTATCTGGTGCGAGGGGCGTTTAATTGGTGCTTGGATTTCCTTGCCTGGAAATCAGCTAGTGACGATTTTGTTGCAAGGCCAGCAACATTCTGGAGACGGCGCACACCCTGCAATGGGTGAAGGCACCCTGGCTTGTCGTTGTTTTAAGGTGTTTTGATGTGGCTATTGGCTGGAGCGGGACTCCAGCGCCTTCGAGGCTGGCTATGATTGCAAGCCTGTGGGCCTCAATTGGCCACAGGCTCTGCCAGCAAGGCGCGTATCCATTCAGGCTTCAAGGTCCGTGCCGCTGCGAACCCAGCGATATGGCGCACTCTGACCAGATCCAGGGCAAAGAAATGGAAGTCCGTAAAGCGGCTCAAGAACTCCATGTCAGGGAAACGGGCGGTATAGGCCTGCTTGGCTTGCTCCCAGTCGGGCTGCTCGCGCTCCAGTTTACGGGCCAGCATCTGAAAGGTGACACGGGGCAAGTCATGGACGGCATCCTGACCGTGCTCGCTTTGGCCGATCATCAGGCTGGCATCGGGGCGTTGCAGTAAATAACGGGTATGAGCCGCCATTTCGCTGATGTGGATGATGATGCTGGCTTGTTCTGGGCAGATAGCAAAGGGGACGCGGGAGACCACCGGCAATCCTTGATTGCTGAGGGTTCCCAGCGCTGCCGTGCGTTCACTGCGGAGCAGGGTTTGCAGGCTGATTAGCAATGGATCATCAACAGACATAAAAACACCTATTCTGAAAAACTCTCACACTGCGCTTTGGACTTGTTGCGCCCGGAGGGCTTTCTTAACTTGCGGCGGCCCAACAGTACAAGTGCCCTAGGCCGTGTCTGCGACCTGCTCCCCGTCAAGGAGCTGTTTACAAAACAGGCCGACATAAAGCCGGCCTGTTCAAGGGGAGTGATGCGTTTGGCTTAGACCAGAACGCGCTCAATACCACCATCGTTGGCATGGCGTACGTAGTCTGCCATCCAGTTCTCGCCCAGCATGTGCTTGGCCATTTCCACCACGATGTAATCCGCATCCATCTTGGTTTCGTCCTCGTAGCGGGACAAACCTTGCAGGCAGGACGGACAGGAAGTCAGCACTTTGACTTCGCCCTGGAAGCCATCGGCGCGGACGGCATCCTGGTTCTTTTGCAGTTCTTCATGCTTGCGGAAACGGATTTGCGTGGAGATGTCGGGACGCGACACAGCCAGTGTGCCCGACTCACCACAACAACGATCTGCCTTGATGGTGCTGTCGCCCACCAGGGATTTGACTGTTTTCATGGGGTCTTGCAGCTTCATGGGGCTGTGGCAAGGATCGTGGTACATGTAGCGCACGCCTTGTACGTCTTCCAGCTTCAAGCCTTTTTCCAGCAGATATTCGTGAATGTCGATCAAGCGGCAGCCAGGGAAGATCTTGTCGAATTCGTAGCCCGCCAGCTGGTCGTAACAGGTACCACAGCTGACCACCACGGTTTTGATGTCCAGGTAGTTCAGGGTGGTGGCCATGCGATGGAACAGCACGCGGTTGTCGGTGATGATCTTTTCCGCTTTGTCGCTTTGGCCGCTGCCACGCTGCGGGTAACCACAGCACAGATAGCCAGGAGGCAGAACGGTTTGCACGCCCACATGCCAGAGCATGGCCTGGGTAGCCAGCCCCACTTGCGAGAACAAACGCTCCGAACCACAGCCGGGGAAGTAAAACACGGCTTCCGAATCCACCGAAGTGGCTGCGGGGTTGCGGATGATAGGCACGTAATCCGAGTTTTCAATATCCAGCAATTTACGGGCGGTTTGCTTGGGCAGGCCACCGGGCATCTTGCGGTTGATAAAGTGGATAACTTGTTCGCGAATAGGAGCCTTGCCAATACTGGCAGGCGGTGCGCTGACTTGCTTGCGGGCAGGAGCTGCCAGCAGATTATGAGCGGCGCGCTGGACTTTGTAGCCCACTTCAATCATGGCGGTACGCGTTGCTTTGATGACGCGTGGGTCCTTGGCGTTCAGGAAGAACATGGCCGCCGCCGAGCCCGGATTAAAGGACTTTTTGCCCATGCGGTTCAACAAGGAGCGCATTTCCATGGACACATCGCCAAAGTCGATATCCACCGGACAGGGGTTGTAGCACTTGTGGCACAGGGTGCAGTGGTCGCCCACGTCTTCAAATTCTTCCCAGTGCTTCAGGCTGATCCCGCGACGCGTTTGTTCTTCGTACAGGAAGGCTTCGATCAGCAGGGAGGTAGCCAGAATCTTGTTGCGGGGCGAGTACAGCAAGTTGGCGCGTGGCACGTGGGTGGCACAGACCGGTTTGCACTTGCCGCAGCGCAAGCAATCCTTGATGGCATGGGAGATAGAGCCGATTTCACTGCGTTGCATGATCAGCGATTCGTGACCCAGCAGATTGAAGCTGGGCGTCCAGGCGCGACTCAAATCCGCACCGGGCATCAGCTTGCCGGCGTTGAAGTGGTTGTTGGGGTCCACTTCGCGCTTGTAGTTCTGGAAAGGCTCCAGCTCTTCTTGCGTCAGGAATTCGTACTTGGTTAGACCAATACCGTGTTCGCCGGAAATGACGCCGTCCAGACTACGGGCAATCTGCATAATCCGGGCCACGGTGACATTAGCCTGCTGCAGCATGCCGTAATCGTCCGAGTTCACGGGGATGTTGGTATGCACGTTACCGTCACCGGCGTGCATGTGCAGGGCCACAAATACCCGGCTTTTCAGAACACGGTCGTGAATGGCTTGCAGCTCGGTCAGCACCGCGGCGCAATCGGCACCAGGGAAAATGTGCTCCAGGCTTTCACGGATTTCGCTCTTCCAGGAAGTGCGAATGGTGTGATCCTGCAGAAGCTGGAAGATCGAGGTGTTGGGATCTTCTTGCAGACGCGCGTCAATGGCGGCGCTATCCAGCGGCACAGCAATTTCGGCTAGATCAGCCCGCGATTCTTGCAGGGGCTTGTCCAGATTGTCTTGCAACCACTGCCAGCGCTGGCGTACGTCGCGTACGATCTGTAGCGCATCGTGGCGGCGCTCGTCCAGAATCTCTTCGCGTGTATGCTCGGCATCGCTGTGGTCTTCGATCTTGCCTACGGGCAGCGCGCCCTGCAGGAAGTCTTCCAGTTCACGGGTCAAGCGCAGCTTGTTATCCGTGGACAGTTCAATATTGATGCGTTCGATCTCTTCGGTGTACTCACCCATGCGGCGCAGGGGAATCACCACGTCTTCGTTGATCTTGAAGGCGTTGGTATGACGGGCAATGGCAGCGGTACGGGCACGGTCAGCCCAGAATTTCTTGCGGGCTTCGGCACTGACAGCCACAAAGCCTTCACCGGAGCGGCCATTGGCCAGACGCACCACTTCAGAGGCCGCAGTGGCAACGGCATCGGGGTCGTCGCCCACGATGTCGCCAATCAAGACCATCTTGGGCAGGCCATCACGCTTGCTCTTGGTGGCATAGCCCACGGCACGCAGATAGCGTTCGTCCAAGTGCTCCAGACCGGCCAGAATAGCGCCGATCCGCTTGCCTTCGCCGTTCAGGTAGTCAATGACTTCCACAATGGAGGGCACGGCCTGTTTGGCCTGGCCGAAAAACTCCATACAGACGGTACGGGTATGCGCGGGCATACGATGCAAGACCCAGCGGGCTTGCGTGATCAGGCCATCACAGCCTTCTTTTTGAATACCGGGCAGGCCAGCCAGGAATTTGTCGGTGACATCTTTGCCCAGGCCTTCCTTACGGAAACGACGGCCTTCAATGTGTAGGGTTTCGCTGCGCAGCAGTTGAGCACCGGGGGCATAACGGCCATCAAACCATTTGACCTCAAAGTGAGCCATTTCCACATCGTGGATCTTGCCCATATTGTGTTCAAGGCGGGTGACTTCCAGCCAGTTGCCCTGGGCATCAACCATGCGCCACCAGGCCAGGTTGTCCAGGGCAGTGCCCCACAATACGGCTTTTTTACCACCGGCGTTCATGGCGATATTGCCGCCCACACAGGAGGCGTCGGCCGAGGTTGGGTCTACTGCAAATACGGTACCGGCAGCTTCTGCTGCGTCAGCCACACGACGGGTAACAACACCAGCACCTGTCAAAATCGTAGTGACGGGTTCTGTCATGCCGGGCAGCGTGGATTGTTCCGGCTTGCCGATGGCATCTAGTTTTTCGGTATTGATGACCACCGAGCGCCAGCTAAGCGGAATGGCACCACCGGTATAGCCTGTACCACCTCCACGCGGGATGATGGTCAGCTTCAGTTCGATACAGGCGCGGACCAGGGCGGCCATCTCGTTTTCGTGATCAGGGGTGAGCACGACAAAGGGATATTCCACCCGCCAGTCGGTGGCATCGGTGACGTGCGAGACGCGCGACAGACCATCAAACTTGATGTTGTCCTTGGCGGTCAGGCGCGACAAAGAGCGCACGATTTGCTGGCGCAGGGCGCGGGTATCGGTAAATTCTTGCTCAAAGGCAGCTACAGCACCGCGGGCAGCGTGCAACAGGCGCAGGACCTTGGCATCGCGATCGGGAACGGCGCTATCACGGCGCTGGTCAATCTCGTTCAAGCGATGGTTCAGGGCTTCGATCAGTTGATGCTGGCGCTTGGGATTGTCCAGCAGATCGTCCTGCAGATAAGGGTTGCGCTTAACCACCCAGATATCACCCAGCACTTCAAACAGCATGCGTGCGGAGCGGCCTGTGCGGCGTTCGGAGCGGAGCTCGGACAGCTTTTCCCAGGCTTCCTCACCCAGCAGTCGCAGGATAATTTCCCGGTCTGAGTAAGAGGTGTAGTTGTAGGGGATTTCACGCAGGCGCGGCGTGTCGTTGTTGCGTGCCTGGGCGGCCAGGTGCTTGCTTGCGATGGGGGCGTTCATAGCTATAGTTGGCAAGGCCCGTCAAGGGCGGCTCAGCGAGGAGCAGAGAGGCAAAAGGCAAGTGTATACGAATCGCAGGCAGGCTGCCCCCTTACTAGAGGGCCAAGGCAGGGATAAAGAGACGTTTGCGGCCTGTTTGCAGCAAATTACCAACCGAGCTTAGGGAAAATCCATAGCAAACCGGCGGTCATGGTTATATAGCGCCCCAGTTTTCCGACAGCCATATAAAACACGCTGGGCCAAAACGGCAGGCGTAGCCAACCGGCCACGGCGCACAGCGGGTCGCCCACGACGGGCAGCCAGGACAGGAGCAGGGCGGGCGGGCCCACGCGGGTCAGCCAGCGCTGCCCTAGTTCATGCCAGCGACCCGCTGCTTTGTTTTTGGGCGTTTGCTCGTCCTCGCTGTGATGCGGGTGCTTCAGGCGCCAGGCTTCATAGGCTTTTTCCGCGCCCAGGCCAGTGGCGTAGCTGATGGCACCGCCTACGGTATTGCCTACCGTAGCAACCAGCACGGCAGGCCAGAACATCGTCGGCGCCAGGTTGATGTAGGCAAAAACAGCTGGTTCTGAACCCAGGGGGAGCAAGGTGGCCGAGACCAGACTGATGATAAAGATGGCGCTTAAACCCACTTCGGGTAAGGACAGGGCGGTCAAGAGCCAAGAAATAAGATCGGAGATCCAGGCTTGCATAGATAAAGTAGATGGTTCTCGGGAAGGGGGAATGGACGCCAGTTAGGGCATCCGCCTATGGTATTCTGTTTTTCTTCCCCGGTGAGCAGTCTCAGGCAGGGGCCTGGCACTGGCCTTGGTGGCAAACCGGCTGTTACTTGAAACTTGAATCATGTCGAACGATTACCTTAAGCGCATTCTGACCTCAAAAGTGTACGATATTGCTATCGAAACACCACTGGAACCCGCTCCTCAGGTATCGGCACGAATTAGTAACACGGTGCTGCTCAAGCGCGAAGACTATCAACCTGTTTTTAGCTTCAAGTTGCGCGGTGCCTATAACAAAATGGCCAATCTGTCGGCCGCAGAATTAAAGCGTGGCGTACTGGCGGCATCCGCGGGTAACCATGCACAAGGTGTGGCAATGTCAGCGCGCAAGCTGGGTTGTCGTGCCGTTATTGTGATGCCAACGACCACCCCGCAAGTCAAAATTGATGGCGTGCGCAATCTGGGCGGTGAAGTGGTTCTGGTAGGCGAGAGCTATTCCGATTCCTATCAGCATGCCTTGGAGCTGCAAAAGAGCGAAGGCCTGACCTTTGTGCATCCTTTTGACGACCCCGATGTCATCGCTGGGCAGGGCACAGTGGCTATGGAAATCCTCCAGCAGCATCCCGGCCCGATTGAAGCCGTGTTTGTGGCGATTGGGGGCGGCGGTCTGGCTGCAGGGGTGGCTACCTACATCAAGGCCCTGCGCCCAGAGATCAAAGTGATCGGCGTGCAGACCGAGGATTCCTGTGCCATGGTGCGCAGTATCAAGGCTGGCCGCCGCGTGAACTTGTCGGACGTTGGCCTGTTTTCTGATGGCACGGCCGTCAAGCAAGTGGGGTTGGAAACCTTCCGTCTGGTGCGTCAGTATGTGGATGACTTTGTCATTGTCGATACAGACGCCATCTGCGCGGCAATCAAAGATGTGTTTCAGGATTCGCGTAGCGTACTGGAGCCTGCTGGTGCCTTGGCCTTGGCTGGTGCCAAGCGCTATGCCGCCCAACATAAGCTCAAGAACAAGACACTGATTGCGGTGACGTCTGGCGCCAACATGAACTTTGACCGTATGCGCATGGTGGCAGACCGTGCGGATGTGGGTCAGGCTCGTGAGGCCCTGTTCGCCCTGACGATTCCCGAGGCCAAAGGCAGCTTCCGCCGCCTGTGTGATGCCCTGGGTACGCGTTCGGTGACCGAGTTTAACTACCGCATGTCCAACCCTGAAAAGGCGCATGTCTTTGTGGGGCTGTCGATTTCCTCGGAAGCGGAGATCGAAAAACTGGAAGAGCGTTTTGTAAAGAAAGGCTTTGGCACCCTGAATCTGACGGGCAATGAACTGGCAAAGACCCATGTACGCCATATGGTGGGCGGGGTGTCCAGCCAGGCAACGGACGAAGTCCTGCTGCGTTTTGAGTTTCCAGAGCGCCCCGGTGCCTTGCGTAAATTCCTGTCCAGCATGAATCAGGACTGGAATATCAGCTTGTTCCACTATCGTAACCAGGGGGACGACTACGGCCGTATCTTGATCGGTATTCAGGTGCCGTCTGCCGATAAAAAGGAATTCAAAGCCTTTTTGGGTAATCTTGGCTACCCACACTGGGACGAGACAGATAACCCCGCCTACAAGCTGTTTCTGTAATTTGGCAGATGGCGCGATAGCTGAAGAGCTTCGCGTCAGACAGCGCGGAAGCATTCCGTCCGGAACCTGAACAACACCCCAAACATCGGATTTTTTCCAGTTTTTGGGGTGTTTTCTATGGCGATTCAGAAATGGATGGCGCGCCCTTGTTTGAGCTTAGTAATTGAAGCGCATTTTTTGTATGGGCGAATGGGATCAGGTCTTATATGGCCCTAATCCAGAGGGTAAGGCCTTAGGCGCGGTCCATGCATTGTGCGCAAGCCTTCCGCAAGCTTTCCAAGCTGTCATTTAAGCGCGTAAACGCTTGTTCCTGACGCGTAGCCAGAGCATGTGCTTGCTCTAGTGTTATCACTTCAAAACCTAGATTCTGACCCGGTAAACGCTGTGCGATTTGCGCCAAATCCACGCTGGCAAGCTGGCCGATGCGAGGGTAGCCGCCGGTGGTTTGTCGGTCGGCCATCAACACAATAGGCTGGCCGTCGTTGGGAACCTGAATCGTGCCAAAGCAGGTGGGGGCGGACAGCAGTTCTTTGGGGGTTTTGCGCTGCAGGGGCTGGCCTTCCAGGCGGTAACCCATGCGCTCTGATGCCGGGCTGATACGGTAGCTTTGGCTTTGAAATAGAGCCAGTGATTCGTCGGTAAACAAATCGGCTTGATCCAGAATGACGCGCACGCGCTCTCGGGGAGCTAATGCCAAGGCAGCTGGCATGTAGATGCGCAGTTCATCCAGTTCGGCCTGTAGTCGGTTCAGTGCGGTTTCGTCATCAGGCAGTGGCTGGGCCAGCTGAATCTGGTCGCCTTTTTTCAAGGCGCGGCCTTCAAAACCACCCAGGCCGACCCGCATATGGGTACTTTGGCTGCCCAGCAGGGACTCGACCTGGAAGCCGCCGTAGATAGACAAATAAGTGCGAGCGCCATGATTGGGTTTGGCTGCCTGCAAGTTCAGTGTTTGCCCGGCGCGGGCCAGTGTAGGGCGCAAGACCGCGACTGCTTGGTCGTCCAACGTGGCGTTCATATCCGCGCCTGTCAGAACAAACAAGGCGGGTTCATCAAAACGCAGGCTGGGGCCTTGCAGAGTGATTTCCAGGCTGGCCAGATCCTGCGCTGCAGAATTACCCGCCAGCAAATGGGCCAGACGGTGAGCGCGCTCATCCATGGCACCGCTGGGGGAGACCCCCAGGTGTTGATGCCCATAACGGCCTCGGTCTTGCAGGCTGCTCATCATGCCTGGTTTGAGGATATGCACCGTCATGCAGGTGTCCAGTGATCGAACTGTTCGTGGGGCAGCGACACAAAGCGGACTTGATCGCCAGGGGCGAGCAGGGCAGCAGGGGAGCGCCGGGCATCGAACAAGTTAACCGGCGAGCGGCCAATTAAATGCCAGCCACCGGGCGATTCGTTGGGATAAATAATGGTTTGCTGGTTGGCAATCGCTACCGAGCCTTTGGGCAGCACCGTGCGCGGTGTGGCGCGGCGCGGCACATTAAGCTGCTCGGGCAAAATCCCCACATAGGGAGCGCCGGGAGCAAAGCCCACCATGAATACCAACTGCACTTGACTGCTGTGCAGCTCAATGACTTGTTCCTGACTTAGTCCCAATTGTTCGGCAATGGCAGGCAGGTCAGGGCCGAAGGGGCCGCCGTAGCAAACCGGAATATCCACCAAGGCACCAGGGGCGGCTTGATCGGTGCTGGCATCGAGCTCGGCCAGCGCCTGATGAACATAGTCGTGCAAGCGTGCCAACTGGTCGCTGCTGCCATCCGGGTAGAAATGGATAGCGACTGCCGTAAAGCTGGGGACCAGATCACTGATACAGGCCGGTGCCTGGGCGCGCAGCAGTCGCGCTGCGCGCGTGCAACGTAAACCGGTTTCCAAGGAGAGTTCACCACTGAACTGCACCAGCAGGCAGCGGTCGCCTTGTTCAGTCAGTTGCCAGGACTTGTGCATCGTTATTTGGCAAAAAGCGAGTCCAGGCTATTGAAGGCCTTGAACTCCAGGGCGTTGCCAGACGGGTCCATGAAGAACATGGTGGCTTGTTCGCCGGGTTCGCCTTTGAAGCGGATGTAGGGCTCGATCACGAATTTGGTGCCAGCGGCGACCAGCTTGTCGGCTAGGGTTTGCCAGGTGGGCATGTCCAGCACGACGCCAAAATGGCGCACAGGAACGTTGTGCGCATCGACGGCGCTGGTGGCGTTGCTGCCACACTCGGAAGGGGCCAAGTGGGCCACGATCTGGTGGCCGTAGAAATTGAAGTCAATCCACTGATCAGAGGATCGGCCTTCGGGACAGCCCAGTGTCTGTCCATAGAACTGGCGTGCAACGGCCAGATCATGGACCGGAAAAGCCAGGTGGAAAGGGCGCAGCTCGTTGGTATTGGACATGCTTGGCTCCTGTGCGGCGTAAGGCCGCCAACGTGGTCTTCAGAGCCGTTAATTGTAGGGCCAAATTCGGCTCTACAGGTCTTAGCTGTCCTGGAGTCGAACCCGGCTCTTGGGGAAACGCAACATAAATACGCTGCCTACGCCCAGACGACTCTGAATCTGCAGGTCCGCGTTATGTCGCACGATAATGTGTTTGGTAATGGCTAGACCCAAGCCTGTGCCGCCGGTGGAGCGCGAACGGCCCTTATCAACCCGGTAAAAACGTTCGGTCAAACGGGGAATGTCCTGGGCGGCAATACCGATGCCTGTGTCCTGCACCGAATAACAGGCTTCACCGCTGTCGTTCAAGTACCACCGTACGGTGATGGTGCCGTCCTTGGGGGTATAGCGCACCGCATTGGTAATCAAGTTGGAGACCGCCGAGCTTAATTCGGTTTCCATGCCCTGAATGGCTAATTGCGGGTCTATTTCGGTGACAAAGCTGTGTTGCCCGCCTGAAATAGCCTCGCCTTGTTTCAGCGCACTCAGAATCAATTGGCTTACCTGCACGGTCTCGCCCTCGACGGTAGGGGAGGATTCGAGTGTCGACAGCGTCAGCAAGTCCGAAACAATAGACTGCATGTGACGGGTCTGTTCCAGCATCATTTGTTCATAGCGCTGGCGCTGCTCTTGGGGCAGGCTTTCGGGCGGCAGGTCTTGCAGGGTCTCCAGAAAACCCAGCAACACGGTCAAAGGGGTGCGTAATTCGTGCGAGACATTGGCGACAAAGTCTTTACGGGTGGTTTCCAGCATTTCCATCTGGGTGACGTCACGGGTCACGATCAGGAATTGGCCCAGTCCGTAAGGCGTCAATTGCAACAGCAAGGAGCGCTCGCGGCCGTCTTTGCCCAGGTGCAGCAGCAAAGGGCCATCCCATTGAGCTTGCCGCGCATAACGTGAAAACTCGGGTTCGCGCAAAATATTGAAGATGCTGTGGTGCCGGTCTGTCGCCAGATTCAAACCTATGTGTTCACAGGCTGTCTGGTTGCACCATTGCAGCTCCATTTCCCCGTTCAGGGTAATGGCGCCATCAGGCAGGGCCTCGGCCGCCATCATGATGCCGTCTACGTAGCGGTTCAGATCTTGAATTTCCTGCCGGTCGCGTCGCAATTGGCGGTAAATGGGGGCCAGAATGGCGTCCCAGGGGCCGACAGCGGGGGGCGGTGGGTCGGTCAGATTGCGGGTCCAGCGTGCCACGCGAGACAATTGCACGGTGCTGATGACAATCAGCATCAGCAGGCCACCGCAAAACAAAGCCAGACCGATAGATGGCCCAAGCCACCAGCCGATCAAGCTGCCCAGAAGGGCCCAAATAACAATAGACGTGAATATGCTGAACATGGGATCAGGCGTTAGGCGCCTTTTCCAGTGGGGAAAGGGCAAAACGATAGCCTGAGCCACGAATCGTTTCAATATGTTTATCGTGTCCGCTAGGCTCCAGCGCCTTGCGCAAGCGACGGATATGGACATCAACCGTACGTTCTTCGACAAACACGTGATCGCCCCAGACCTGATCCAGCAATTGGGAGCGGGTAAAGACGCGCTCGGTATGGGTCATGAAAAAATGCAGCAAACGAAATTCGGTGGGGCCGATGGTCAGCGCCATGCCCTGGCTGGACAGACGGTGTGTGCTGGGGTCCAGCTGCAAGTTGCTGATAGCAATGACATCATCGGTCAACTGGGGCGCGCGGCGGCGCAACACAGCCTTGATGCGGGCAATCAGCTCTTTGGGCGAGAAAGGTTTGGTGATGTAGTCATCCGCACCGGCTTCCAGGCCGTCTACCTTGTCTTGCTCCGAGCCCTTAGCTGTCAGCATGATGACCGGGATATGGCGAGTACGCTCGTCCGAGCGCAGCTTGCGGGCCAGATTGATACCCGAAGAGCCGGGCAGCATCCAGTCCACCAGAATCAAATCTGGCAGTTCTGCACGGATAAGGATCTGGGCTTGTTCGGCATCGAAGGCGCGCAGCACTTTATGGCCGGCAAAGGACAGGTTGACGGAAATCAGCTCCTGGATCGCTGGCTCATCTTCCACAACTAATATGCTTGTACTCATTGTTAGCTTCAGACTGGTCCGATAAAAAATAAAAGATGGTCAGGCAGGCGGTGGGTATGGTCCTGAAGGGGCCGGGCTGTCGATCTGACAAAGCTCTTTCAAGGCAATACCGGGGCGCTGAATCATCCCTGACTGCACGTAATAGCGCCATCATATGGCGTTAATGTTTCAGGTTTGTGAACGTCCATAAATGGGCGGCTACCAGCGGGTGGGATTTTCGTTTCTGTACCGGGAAATCTGCGTTACGATTATGCCACTATGGAAAAACAGCGCCCTCAACACTCCTCCGCCCAGAACGACGACACGCATTTCGGCTTTCAAACCGTTGCTGAAAGCGAAAAAGCCGGCAAAGTTGCCCAGGTTTTTCATTCGGTCGCTAATAACTACGACGTGATGAACGACTTGATGTCGGGTGGTCTGCACCGTATCTGGAAAGCCTTCACCATCGGGCGTGCCGCTGTGCGCCCTGGCATGAAGGTGTTGGATATTGCAGCAGGAACGGGCGATTTGACCAAAACCTTTGCGCGTCAGGCAGGTGCTGATGGCGAGGTCTGGCATACCGATATCAATAGCTCCATGTTGCGCGTGGGCCGGGATCGTTTGCAGGACAGGGGCATTATTACGCCCGTTGCGGTCTGTGATGCCGAGCACCTGCCTTTTCCGGATGCGTATTTTGACCGCGTGTCAGTGGCCTTTGGCTTGCGCAATATGACGCACAAAGACCGCGCCCTGGCTGAAATGAAGCGGGTGCTGCGCCCCGGCGGCAAATTGCTGGTGCTGGAGTTCTCTCGTGTGGCCAAGCCCTTGCGAGCTCCCTACGACTGGTATTCCTTTAATGTTCTGCCCCGTATTGGCAAGCTGGTGGCCAAGGACGAGGAGAGCTACCGCTATCTGGCTGAATCCATTCGCATGCACCCTGATCAGGACACCTTGGCTGACATGATGCGCGAAGTGGGTCTGGAGCGAGTTCAATACTTCAATCTGACAGCTGGCGTGGCCGCGCTGCACGAAGGCATTCGCCTGGATTGATGCTAGGCGTCCCCCTTTCTATAACAGCGGCACCTTCTGGTGCCGTTCGTTTTTCGTCTGTAATTAAGGGTAAAAAAAACATGGTGCATGAGAAGTTGTCATGTTAATGTTCAGCTTATCGTAAGTTTTCTTGAATAATCGACTGGGATGGCATTGCCTGGGAATAAACCCCCTCTCTGTAAGCGCCCATCACGGTCAGGAGTTTTTGACTATGTCCCAACGGCTTTCTCGTTACTTCATGGCTGCTGTGCTGGCTTTTAGCACCGGCGCGTTGCTGACCGTTTCCTACGATGCGGAAGCACGGCGCATGGGCGGTGGCTCCAGCTTTGGTCGACAGTCTTCCAACATCACCACCAACCGTTCTGCTGCAACGCCTCCAGCTGCCGCGAATAATGCAACACGTTCGGCCGCTCCTGCTGCTGGCGCCGCTGCTGCCGGTACGGCGGCCAAGTCGGGCATGTCCCGTTTCCTGGGCCCGATCGCCGGTATTGCCGCTGGTTTGGGTATTGCTGCTTTGCTCTCCAGCATGGGTCTGGGCGGCGCTTTCCTGGAAATGATGTCTAGCCTCTTGCTGATTGGTCTGGTGATTTTCGCCGTATTGTTCATCGTACGTCGTCTGCGTGGTTCGGCGGCTCGTCCTGCCATGCAACAGGCCGGTGGCCAGTCCATGATGCGTAATGCGGACCCCGCTCCTAGCCCATGGCAACAGCCTCAGGCTGCGCCGGCTCCTATGCCTGCTGCCGCTCCTGCTGCACAGCCCGCTGCGGTGGCCGCTGTTCCAGCACCGCCAGTAGACGAAAGCTGGTTCATTCCTGGTGACTTTGATACCCCTACGTTCCTGGCCAATGCCAAGACTCAGTTTGTGGAAATCCAGAAACTGTGGGACAAGGGCGATGTGGAACAACTGCGTACCTTCTTGACAGACGATCTGCTCAAAGAAGCCGCGCCTCAGATTGCACAGCGCCAGGGCGATAACGTCACCCAAATCGTGCTGCTCAATGCTGAACTGCTGGGCATCGAAAAAGTGGCTGATGGTCACCTGGCCAGCGTTCGTTACTCGGGCATGCTGCGCGAAGAAGAGGGTGCAGAAGCCTTCCGCTTTGAAGAGGTCTGGAATCTGTTCAAGGCCGACGGTGCCGGTTGGATGTTGGCTGGTATTCAGCAAATCCCGGTTGACCCCAACGCTTAATTCTTATCTATACAGACAGCCGCCTTGTTCATCAGGCGGCTGTTCTGTTATGAGCGCACTCGTTTCGCCGTGATCCCATTTGCCCGTGTTCCTTTAGCCTCTTACCTCCGGCCGTGTCTGTGTCGGGTTAAACTGGCTGTTTTAATTGGACTGGTTTACTTGCCCCGGCAGTAAACTGACATGGACATGCTTGGTATCCCCTCATTCCTAGAACCTGGCGCCGTGGGCGTGCGTTTGCTCAATGCCTTGCTTGACCGCGAGGACTGGGCGCGTGAGCGTTTACGCAGCTATGCGGGCAAGACCGTCTCGCTGGTCGTGGGCCGCTTGCAGTTGGTCTACACCATTAGTTCTCAAGGAATGCTGGAGCAGGGTCATCCTGCTGTGGTGCCTGATGTCACCCTGACCTTGCCACAAGACAAGTTGCCCGAACTACCGCAAATCCTGCAAGACGGCGATTTCAGCCGTGTGGCGCAGCTAATGCATGTGCAGGGCGAAGCCGGTCTGGCCAATCTGGTGTCCGATCTGGCTGCTAATCTGCGCTGGGATGCCGAACACGATCTGGCCAAAATTGTGGGCGATGTGATGGCTGTACGTGTGTTCAGCGGTGCGCGTCGCGCTTTTTCCGGTTTGCGTGATCTGGGTCAGCGTCTGGCGGGCAATGCCAGCGAATACCTGACTGAAGAAAGTGCCTTGCTGGTGACCCGTCCTGAGCTGGATCGGCTGCGCGAGCAATCGAGCGGTTTGATACAAGGTTTGGACGAGCTGGATCGACGTTTGAACCGGCTTGATGCGCGTCGGCGGGAGTCCTGAGCATGTTTTCTTTGTGCCGTCTGCTGACCATCCTGCTGGTTGTTTTCCGTTATCGCCTGGACGAGCTGGTTTTATCCAGCATTCGCCATCCCTGGGCTTCCCGCCTGTTGCGTATTGCGCGTCTGGGCCGCAAGCCCAAGCTGCCTCGCGGCGTGCGTTTGCGTTTGGCCCTGGAAAGTCTGGGCCCCATTTTCGTAAAATTTGGGCAGGTGCTCTCGACCCGCCGGGATTTGATTCCGCTGGATATCGCCGAGCAACTGGCTATGCTGCAGGATCGGGTTCCCCCTTTTCCGTCGGAAGTGGCCGAGGCCACAATCCTGAAAGCCTTGGGCGCATCACCCTACGAGCTGTTCCAGAAGTTTGACCGTGAGCCCATCGCCTCGGCCTCCATCGCCCAGGTGCATTTTGCCGAGCTGCACAATGGCCGCGAAGTGGCCGTCAAGGTGTTGCGTCCAGGCATGCGCGAGGTCATTCATAAAGACTTGCGTCTGATGCGTGTTCTGGCTGTATTCATGGAGCGCTTGGGCCCGGATGCCCGCCGCCTGAAACCACGTGAAGTCGTGGCCGAGTTCGACAAGTATCTGAACGACGAGCTGGACCTGATTCGCGAAGCCTCCAATTGCAGCCAGTTGCGCCGTAACTTTACTAAAGATGCGGAACGTACCCAGCTGTTGATGGTTCCGGAAGTACATTGGGATTACTGCGCCTCGACTGTATTCACCATGGATCGCATGAAGGGCATTCCGGTCAATCAGATTGATCGTTTGCGTGCGGCCAATGTGGACCTGAAGGACCTGGCTCGCAAAGGGGTGGAAATTTTCTTCACCCAGGTGTTTACCGACGGCTTTTTCCACGCCGACATGCACCCTGGCAATATTTATGTCTCGGACGCTCCGGAGTCCCTGGGCCGCTACATTGCCCTGGACTTTGGCATTGTTGGCTCCCTGTCCGAGTTCGATAAAAACTATCTGGCACAAAACTTCCTGGCTTTCTTCCGGCGCGATTACCGCCGGGTGGCTCAATTGCATATTGAGTCCGGCTGGGTGCCACCTGAAACCCGCGAAGAAGAGCTGGAAGGCTCGGTACGCGCGGTATGTGAACCATATTTCGACCGGCCTTTGTCTGAGATCTCTTTAGGGCAAGTGCTTTTGCGCCTGTTTCAGACCTCGCGCCGGTTCAATGTAGAAATTCAGCCGCAGCTGGTGCTGCTGCAGAAAACCCTTCTGAATGTGGAAGGGATGGGGCGGGACCTGGATCCAGAATTGGATCTGTGGGATACCGCCAAACCTTATCTGGAAAAGTGGATGTACCAGCGTATTGGTCCATCGGGCTTTTATTCGCGTTTGAAACAGGAAGCGGGGCAGTGGGCCCAGATCATGCCGCAGCTTCCGCGTCTGGTTTATTCCAGTTTGAATAGGCCAGATACAGGGCAGGCGTTGAACCAGGAACTTAAGCTGTTGCGCCAGTCGCAGCAGCAAGCCAACCGTTTGTTGTCCGTCCTATGTGCTGTGCTGGCGGTCGCCGTCGGGGTGGCTATCTGGGCTTTGGTGGGGCGATAAGTGTGACGTACCCGCAACGCGTCAGTTTTTTTGTAGCTGACATATTTCTGATAACTGCAGGTTCTACGATAGACGCAGGTCCGCCAGCTATTCATTAAGCTGGCGCTTTCCGGCGCCTTCCGGACGGTGAATGGCCGCCCTCAAGGAACCGCTTGATTCTTTTTAGGAATCGTTATGCTTTACCATGACTTATTCAAATCCATGGAAGCGGTGCGCTGGAATTTCGCGCATGACATACCGTGGGATGACTTTGATGGCACCAAGCTCAGCGACGAGCAAGCCTACACCATCAAAATGAACGCGATTACCGAGTGGGCAGCCTTGCCTGCTACCGAAATGTTCCTGCGTGACAATAAAGATGACAGCGATTTTTGCGCTTTTATGTCCGTCTGGTTCTTTGAGGAACAAAAGCACTCGCTGGTCTTGATCGAATATCTGCGTCGTTTCCGTCCGGAACTGATGCCAACCGAAGAAGAGCTGCACAAAGTGCGTTTTGAATTCGATCCGGCCCCAGCTATGGAAACGCTGATGCTGCACTTTTGCGGCGAAGTGCGTTTGAACCACTGGTACCGTCGTGCTGCAGACTGGCACACCGAGCCGGTGATCAAGTCCATCTACAAAATCGTGGCCCAAGACGAAGCCCGTCATGCCGGTGCTTACCTGCGCTACATGAAACGTGCTCTGGTGCATAAAGGCCAGGAATTTGGTCTGCAAGCCCGTTTGGCGTTCTCCAAGATTGGTGTTTTGATGGCTTCGGCCCATCGTACGGCTCAAGCCCTGCACCCGACTAATCTGCACGTGAACAAAGCCATGTTCCCGGAAGACACTGTGCAGTCCAAGCTGCCCTCGCCCGGTTGGCTGGAAAACTGGCTGGATACGCAAATTCGCTTCGACAAGGAATGGGAGCATAAAGTTAGCTCGCGCATCTTGCACAATATGTCGCTCTTGATGGGCAGCTCGTTTGAGACCGTTCAGGAACTGAATCGTTATCGCAAAGATTTGACGCGTCAGGTCGGGTCTGATTCGCCCTTGATTCAGGTTTGATATGAGCGCACGTTTCGAGGCCAAGGTTCTGAGTCTTGATGCTTTGCTGGAAGCGGTGGAGCACGGGCGCCTGGCGCGCCCGCTGGTCTTTACCAACGGTGTGTTCGATCTTTTGCACCGTGGCCATGTCAGCTACCTGGACGAGGCAGCACAATTAGGCGCTTCGCTTGTAGTGGGTGTGAATACCGATGCCTCGGTGCGACGTCTGAATAAGGGGCCAGAGCGCCCTATTAACGCCGAACAGGACAGGGCCGCCTTATTGGCGGCAATGGCGTGTGTGGATGCTGTGGTCCTGTTTGATGAAGATACGCCCGAAGCCTTGATCGCTGCACTGCGCCCTGATTTGATTGTGAAGGGCGGTGACTACGATATGGAAGCCTTGCCTGAAACAGCTCTGGTACGTAGTTGGGGAGGCGATGCGATTGCCATTCCTTTTGAATTCCAGCGCTCGACAACGGCGTTGGTCAAGAAGCTACGCGACTAAATCAGCAGTAAAGATTGAAGTGTTGAATCCCGGCATAGTCCGGGATTTTTTTATCCGTGGGATTCAGGATTCAGGACTCAGGCTGAAGCAGATCGTTCACTGCCCGCAGGTCGTTCTCGTTCAGCGTGCCGCTGGCTGCTTTCAAACGCAGGCTGTTCATCAGAACCTCATAGCGGGCCTGGGCCAGACTGCGTTGCGCTTCATAAAGCTGCTGCTGGGCATTGAGTACGTCGATGTTGACGCGTACGCCGATCTCGTAAGCCAGCTTATTGGCCTCCACAGCGTCCTGGCTGGACTTGGTGGCCGCTTCCAGGGCCTGCACACGGACCAGGCCTGTGGTGACGCCAGAGAAGTACTGACGCGTTTGCTGGATGGATTGCTGAATGGCGAACTGGTGATCGTAGCGGGCCTGTTGCAGGCGTGAGCTTTGCTCACGAACCTGAGAGCTGGTTTCGCCACCGCGGAAGATGGGAATACTGAGTTCCAGACCCAAAGCGCTATTGAGCGAACGCGGGCCACCGCCCGCCTGTCCAAACAGGGTTTGATCACTACCGCTACCTGTCTGGGCTTTCAAGGCCAAAGTGGGCTCGTGCAGGGCTTGGGTGCCTTTCAGCTGTTCCTCTGCGGCTCGTGCCTTGATGTCGGCCAGTGCCACGCCTAAACCGGACTGGCTGGACTGATCCAGCCAGGTTTGCAGATTCGTCGGTTCGGGAGCGGGCAGGCGCAAAGGTTCACGCAGACGAGCCAGCGTTTCATAACGCTCCAATGTCAGCGCCGCCAGCTTGTCCTGGGCCACTTGCAGGGTATTTTCAGCCTGCAGAACACTGGCACGAGTCAGGTCCAGTCGCGACTTGGCTTCGTAGGTGTCGGTAATCGTGGTGCCGCCCAGCTGAAAGTTCTGGTCGGCTGCACGCAATTGTTCGTCAATCGCGGCTTGCTGGGCTTTCAGGGTGGACAGTGTGTCCTGAGCCGCGAGCACATCAAAATAGCTTTGGCTGACGCGTAGCATCAGATCCTGCCGGTCCAGCGTGAGCTGAATATCGGCACCCTGCGCCAATAGCTGAGCACGCTCGTAACGGGCCCAGGCATTGCGGTTGTAAACGGGTTGGCTTAACGTCAAAGTCCAGGCGGCACGGTCGCTGGACTGCTGATTGGACAGCTTGCTGGTTTGACGGCGCTCTTGCAGTTCGGTAGTACCGATAGCGCTTATTTGCGGCAGCAACTGCGCCCGGCTTTGGGGCACTTGTTCCTGATCTGCCTGATGGGCAGCCTGGGCAGCGCCGAATTGCGGTTCATGTGCCAAGGCCTGGTTCCAGGCCTGCAGCAAATCTTGCGACTGAGCCGTGCTGCTTAAAGCAAGCAGCGAGAGCAGCGCCAGACGCAAGGAAGTCATAAACCGCATAGATGTTTAAAAACGGAATTGAGAGACGGCTGTGCCGCGCAATGGTTTGATCCAGGTGTCGAACAGGGGCGTGGTCTCAAAGCTGGCAGCGCTGGTGCGCGTAATACGCACGGCGGTCATGACCGGGTTTTGACCGACCACTACCACCAGACGGCCCCCAATACAGAGCTGGTACTTCAGGGCATCAGGGATGGTGGGCACGGAACCGGTCACCAAAATGGCGTCGTATTCGGTGGTACCCCAGCCTGCGTGGGCATCGCCCACTTCAACTTTGACGTTGCGCACATTGTTGCGCTGCAGGTTTTCCTGGGCAAAAGCGGCCAGTTTGCTGTCAATTTCGATAGATGTGACTTGTTGGGCCAGATGACCCAGCAACGCGGCCTGATAGCCCGAGCCGGTACCAATTTCCAGGACGCCGTCGCTAGGTTGCAGCAGCAGCTCTTGAGCCAGACGAGCCTCAACTTTGGGCGAGAGCATGGTCTCGTGCGTGTTCACGGCATTGATGATCAGTGGCAGCTCGGTGTCCGAAAAGGCCGACGAGCGCAACGACGAGGGAACAAAGCGTTCACGCTGGACCGCGACCAAGGCTTGCAGCACGTTTTCGTCGGAGACGTTCCAGGGGCGGATTTGTTGTTCCACCATGTAGTAACGGGCACGTTCGAGTTCAGACAGCGCGATATGGTTCATAGCTTCCAGAAAACTAAAGGCTTGGCAAAGAGCCGATTATAAGCCAGCGCATCAACAAAGAGGCGCGCTTGGACTTAGCAGGACGGCACCATCGCGTGTAGCAAGGTGCTGGCGTTATTGACGGCGATGGGCAAAAAGGTATCAAAATCCATGTGTGCGTCGTGGTTGGCATTGTCTGAAATACTGCGTATGCAGACAAACGGCACGGTATTGAGATAGCACACCTGGGCAATGGCGCCACTTTCCATTTCGCAGGCTAAGGCGGTAAAGGTGGCGCTTAACCACTGTATTTTATCGTTACAAGCGATAAATTGGTCGCCGGTAACAATTCGGCCGGTATGGACCTGATGGCCTTCGATCTGCTGAGCCGCCGTTTGGGCAATGGCCAGCAAGGCCGGATCAGCCGGAAAGTCAAAGGTGTCCAGACGGAAAACCTGGCCGGGCGGTAAGCCCAGGGCCTTGAGTTCCACATCATGCTGGACCAGCGTGTCGGCAATGACAATATCGCCGGGACGGATGCTGGGTTCGACTGCTCCGGCAATACCAATATTGATGACGCTGCCTACGGAAAATTCCGAGATCAGCATCTGGGTGCAGGCGGCGGCATTGACCTTGCCCACGCCGCAGACCACCGCAACCACCGCTTTACCCAGATAGGTGCCGCAGTGAAAATCCATGCCAGCGCGCTGGGTAGTCTGGGGCTCTTGCAAGCGCTCCAGCACAATCTCCAGCTCTTCGCGCATGGCGACAATAATTCCAAGTGTAGGCATAAGACTGGGGCCTTTATCCGGCCCGATCAAACGGCTCGTATCAAGACGATGGCCACAGTTTATAGAAGTGATGCACGGGGCCGTGTCCGCTACCCACTGTCAGCTCGTCGGAACGGGCTATGGCTTCGTATAGGTATTTTTTGGCGGCCAGGGCGGCATCGGGCACATTGTCGTATTGAGGCAGCAAAGCAGCCAGTGCAGCCGACAAGGTGCAGCCGGTGCCATGTGTATTGGCAGTATCAATACGCTTGGCTGGCATTTCGATCATCTTGTCGCCATCGTGCAGCAAGTCGATGCAGTCCGAACCGGGCAGGTGGCCGCCTTTCAGGAATACCCAGCGCTGATCGTTGTGATTCATCAGGCGACGCAGACGCTCGGCTGCCTGGCGCATTTCCTTGACCGTTTCTACTGGGCGGGCATCTAGCAAGACACCGGCCTCGGGCAGATTGGGCGTGATCATGGTGCATTGGGGCACCAGTTGCTCACGCAAAGCATGAACGGCAGACTTTTCCAGCAGATGGTCACCACTTTTGGCGATCATGACTGGGTCCAGCACCAGGTGCTTGGGTTTGAAATGAGCCATGCGTTCAGCCACCACGGTCGTGACCGCCTCCTGGCCCAACATGCCGATCTTGACGCCATCAATGCGCACATCGGCAAACAGGGTATCAATTTGCTGGCGCACAAAGTCGGCAGGAACCGGGCTGATGCCGGTGACACCTTGGGTGTTTTGTGCCGTCAACGCGGCAATGACAGCGGTGGCATAAGCACCCAGGGCGCTCATGGCTTTGACGTCAGCCAGAATACCGGCGCCGCCGGAGGGGTCAACTCCGGCAATGGTCAGCGTGTTGGGAATCATGTCTCGTTCAGGTACGGGAGTGAATCAGCCCTTCAGTGGGCGAACTGGGGTCGGCATCGTAGTATTTGCGGGGTACGCGGCCAGCCAGATAGGCTTGACGACCAGCTTGTACCGCCAGGTTCATGGCACTGGCCATCAGCACGGGCTGACGGGCACCGGCGATTGCGGTGTTCATCAGCACGCCATCGCAACCTAGTTCCATGGCAATGGCTGCATCCGAAGCGGTACCAACACCGGCATCCACCAGTACAGGCACTTTACTTTGGTCAATGATCAGACGCAGGTTCCAAGGGTTGATGATGCCCATGCCAGAACCGATCAGGGAGGCCAAAGGCATGATGGCCACACAGCCCATCTCTTCGAGCATACGGGCCTGGATAGGATCGTCGGCGCAATACACCATGACATCAAAACCCTCATCCACCAGAGTTTTGGCCGCTTTCAGGGTTTCGGGCATATTGGGGAACAGGTTGCCGGAGTCGCCCAGCACTTCCAGTTTGACCAGCTTGTGGCCGTCCAGCAGCTCGCGTGCCAGGCGTAAGGTGCGCACCGCGTCGTCAGCGGTGTAGCAGCCCGCCGTATTGGGCAGCAGCGTGTATTTGGAAGGCGGCAGGTAATCGAGCAGATTGGGCTCATTGGCGTTTTGGCCGATATTGGTGCGGCGAATAGCCACAGTCACAATCTCAGCGCCACTAGCCTCAATGGCCTGACGGGTTTCGTCAAAATCTTTGTATTTTCCGGTGCCTACCAATAGCCGGGATTGGTAGCTGGTGCCGGCCAGAATAAAGGGGTCGTTGTTCACTGTTTGGGTCATGGTGGTGCTACGTAACACATCCGCGTCTGGGGCGGATAAAGAGTTGGTTTTTTGCTGGGCAAACACTGCAAGAATAATCCATTTGGCCGGTACTCGCAGGAAAACCCGTATGGCAGCTTGGCCGGGCAGGGCTTTGATCCAGGCAGAGCAGGGCGGGAGCCTGAGGTGCAGGGCCAAATCAAGGGTGTAAGAAGCGTATGTATACCTTGGCATATGCACCTTATGTTTAAGGTCATGCCCAGGGCCCTAATGCCTGCTGGCCCTGTCACCGCTCCGATGCGAGAATTCTGTTGTTCCCCAAGAACGAGACTTGTCTTGGGAAATCCGTAGATTTCATGCGCGCTTTCTGTTTCATCGGTCGGACTCAAACCCCAGGTACTTAGTATCTGCAGCCTGAGTCCGATTGGCTAAGGTTCAAGGCCTGATTGCCAGAAGCAGATTGGACGTTCATGGCTGATGCCGGGGCCCATTCAGGACCGCTGCGCAGACAGCCGATATTTTTAATTGTTAGAGGAGCACGTTCTTGGGCCCTGACCCTGAATCTGAAAGACGCACGCCAGCGTCCTGCCCAGCGTTTCATGTCCGCATGAAGCCCCACTGCGAATTGAGCACCGGCTCCAGGTTCCTCACGGTCTAAAACGTGTGGGGTACTTCTGTGGCCGCGTGCCTCAGGAGAATCTCATGCTGTTTTCTTACTCCCGTCCCCACGATGGCCTGCAACGCGCTTTGCGTTTGGCTGTCGCTACTTACCGTCCGGTGGCCGTGTGTGACTTGTTAGCTTCGCACGGCACCTTGGCCTTTGCCAAAGCCTTGCCCAATCTCTCGGCTCGTGTCCGTGCCGATGTCCTGGCCATGCTTCCCGAGTCCGATCGCAACCAAGTTCATACGGCAATGAACACGGGTGTCCGTGTGGGCCATTTGGGTCGCCGCCAGAACTACGCTCCCACTCCCAGTCTGTTCACCTTGTTCCCGCATCGCTACGGCACGCAGGACTGGTTGCGTGAATATCGCCAGCCCCAGCGCTCCTGAGCGCCGGACGCTGACGCCTTTTCTGTTCAACCCCACCACAACTAGCCAGCCCATGCGGGGGTCGTATCGTCATGGGCGACTGGTTTGGTTCTTATCAACCCAAAAGAGTGCTATGCCGCAAACCATTCCCTCTTCCTTGAGCAGCAAACCCTATCAAGACAACTCGCTTGCCGCCCAGGTCTGGACCCGTTCGGCGCGTCGCCCACCCGCCGCACCTTTAAAGGGCCGCAAGCGCTGGTCCCGCTACGAGCGTTTGTCTTTTTCCATGCTGCTCTCTTCGTGGGGCATTTTGATTGTGGTGGTGAGCTGGCTGTTTTTCAGCAACTCGCACCTGGAAACCCGGACCAGTTCCACCTCCGGCTCGCATTCCAGCTTTTACATGGGGACTTCGGCGCAGTCGGCCGATGAAGCCACTCCCCAAGAGACTCGTTCTGATGGAGATCAACAATGACGGACCACGGTAAAACGCCGCCGCTTTTTGGCAATGACGGCCAGCCGAACAACTGGATGCGTGTCAGCATTCACGCCGCCGAGCAAATCAGTGGCTTACGCAAAAAGCTGGGAGTGGAAATTCCGCAGACCTTGCAAAACAGCCCGACTCAGGAAGGGTCATTCAGCTTTGTGCCTGTGACCTTTTTGAGTGTAGAAAAAGGCCAGAAAAAAGCCAGCCGTGTGGTGTTCATCCTAAGCCGCCAAACCTTGGTGTCGATTGAACCTGATCCTAGCCCCCGGCCGCTGGCACAGGCGCTACAGCGCTTGCAGCGCGATGGCCGCGAGAACGATGCTTTTGAAAGCTTCGCCGTCATTTTGCAGTCCATCAACGATGCGGCTGATGAGCTGCTGGATTCCTTAAGCCACGACTTGGGCAAGGTGCTGACCCAGACCAATGCCGTGCTTAACAGTTTGGAAACCAAGGACCGGGATTTCGGGGTGAGCGATGTGGTGTCCACCCAGATGGACCTGAGCGAAGTGGAAGAGCTGCTGTCTGACTGTTTGGAAAGCCAGCTGCAATTGGCCATGGCTGCCCGTCATGCTCTGGCGCGTTTGCCCGCTGATCAGGAAAAGCTCAAGCCCGTGTTTCATACCTTGATCGAGGATATCGAGGCGGTGGAAAAGCAGGTGAATTTCATACACGACCGCGTCCGCCTTTTGCAGACTACCAACAATATGGCGCTGAACGTGAAGCAGAACCAGATTGTGAAAGTGTTCTCGGTGGTGACTGCCGTATTCCTGCCCGCCATGCTGATTTCCACCTACTACAGCATGAACTTTGCCTATATGCCGATTCTGCAATGGGAGCACGCGGAAATGGTGGGGATTATTTCCACCGCCTTGTTCTCCATGCTGCCACTGATCTATGTGAAACACCGGGGCTGGCTGCGCTAGAACGCACCTGGGCGAGCATCGTGCTCGCTGCCTCTGACAATTAAATGAATGGGAAGAATTTCGTATGTTGAACACATTGAAAAGCAGCACCGAGGTGGCAACGGCAGGTTCGGACAAGCTGCGTGGCCTGGTCTGGAATGAAGACTTGAGCTTGCAGTCGGACTCCAATGCAGCGGTGCAGCAGCGTCGTCAGGCCATTGATCGGGCCCGTGCCAGTCGCCCACGTACCGCACATATCGAACGTGAAATCATGATTGCGGTGGTGGTGCTGTACATCCTGATTCTGGGCAGTTTTGCGGGTCTGCATTTGTATGGTCATTACATGGTTTCCCCGGAAGCCGAACAGGTACAAAGCGAGGACTAAGCCATGACTGATAAAAAACAGGGGGGCGCGGTGGTGTCCAGCCTGAGCGACAAGCGCGGGCAGAAAACCGCCTGGCTGCAACTGTCGGCCAGCCGTCACGACGAACTGGCCGCATCGCAAAGCAAGCTGGGCCTGGATCTGACGATTCAACGGGGCCGGGCGGCGGCAGAAGAAGCCGGCTTTATCCTGATTCCCGTGGAAATGGTGATACGCCAAGGCCAGCAGTACCGCGAAACCAGCCTCTTGTTTGCACTGGGCAAAGATCGTTTGATCAGTGTTGAGCAGGACGTGCAGGTGGATACGCTGGCGCGCGTTAGTCAGCAATTGAATGCCTTGGTGGATGCGGGGCAAGCAATACCTAGCCCAGCCTCAATTTTGTTCATGATTTTGCAAGCGCTGAACGATCAGGCTCGTGCCACGATTTCTGATGTTGCCTCGCGTCTGGATGAGCGTAGCGATACGGTGGCGGCGGCCAGTGGTGGCTTTGATACCTCGGGGCGTCAGGCGGGGGTGGCCGATATTGCCAGTACCGCTATCGGTCTGGGTGAAGCCGAAGAGCTGGTAGCCAAAACCGTGGAAGGGCAGTTGATGCTGGCACGGGCTGGCCGTTGGCTGCGTCGTACTCCCGGTGGCGAAAGTGCCGAGAATCTGTCCATGTTGCTTTCGGACATTCACAGCTTGCGTCGTTATGCCCGTTTCCAGCACGACAAAATTCGCAACCTGCAGCAGTCCTTGATGACCACGCTGGATTTGAAGCAAAACCAGGTCATCAAAGTTTTTACGGTGGTGACGGCCGTGTTCTTGCCGCCCACCTTGATTGCTGCTTTCTACGGACAGAACTTTGCGAATATGCCCGAGCTGGAAATTGTGGGTGGCGAGTGGCTGGTGATGGGAATGACCGCTATTTTTGCCCTGGCTCCTTTGGCGTATGTGAAGCGTAAAGGGTGGATGCGATGACGGCCCGTTTCAAGGATATGGCTTCCTGGCGGCGTTTGCAGGCTAACGACCGTCAGGCACTGGAGGACTTGGGCAAGCTGTATCGGGTGGATCTGGTACCGCAAACCCAGGCCAGTTTGGGTATGAGTACGCGGATTCGCTGTGTGCGCCTGAAGGATGACCAGGTGCAGGTGTCCGATCTGATCTGGTGCCTGGGGGACGATACCCAAGCGTTGTACACCGTGGAAACCGGCCATCGCCTGCTGCGTCCGGGCCAAGCGCTGGAACGCTTGAGCGCCCAGGAAATGTCCTTGAGTAGTTCGCACGCTTTGGCCTTGACACTGCTCTATCAATTGTTGGCACAAACGTCCCAGGTGCTGGACCGTATTGATCAAGGTTTGAGCGTCTCTACCTTGTCCCTACGCGGCTTTCTGTCCAATGTAGGCACGGATTACTCGCGGGGTGCCGAAGACATGATTGATCTGGACAGCCATATGGCGACCTTGCACAAGCCCCTGTCCTACGTCATGCATTCGATTGATGATCTGGAGCAGGCGGCACAACGCTTGCGTCGCTTGGTCTACCAGTCACAAAGCATGGCCTTAAGCCGGGTGGACGAACTGATTGCCGCCATTGAAGGCATGCAGCGCCGTGCGCACTTTGCCATCGAGCGCCAGCGTTTCCACTGGCGTGCAGCCGGTGAATCCGTAGCCATGAGCGACCTGAACGTGACCAAAGTCTTTACGGTGTTGTGGGCCTTGCTGGTGCCCGGCACCGCCCTGATCAACTGGTACGGCCAGAACTTCCATGTCATGCCCGAGTTATCTTGGGAAGGCACGATGTGGGTGCAGTTGGTCACTGTTCTGGCTTTGACGGCGGTGCCGATATGGACAATCAAAAAATCGGGCGCATTGCGTTGAGAGAGAACGCTGTGTGTTGGCCAGGTAGTGCAACACGCAGGCTGTTTGTTGAAGAATTCATTGAGCGATAGAGGTACCCATGAACGCAAGCCAGTTTTTCCATCCCGATCATGCCAGCGTGGCACATCAAAGCCCGGTGCGTCTGGTGCGTCGAGCTCACTGTGCACTGAGCTACTACGCCACCCGCAATGTGCCACAGGTACTGCAAGCCTTAAATACCCAGCGCCATGGGCTGGCTTTTGATGAAGTGCTGCGCCGTTTGATTCAGAACGGCCCTAATCAACCCCGAGCTCTGCGCTCCAGCCCCAGCGATCTGGTCCAGTTGACCCAGACCTTGAGAAGACAAACGTGTCAGGTGCGCCGCGATTTGACTATGTACGATCTGGCGCGCGACCACCAATCCCGTGTACCAGCCCGTATGCTGGTGCCGGGCGATATGGTGCTCTTGTCGGCGGGCGATTATGTGCCCGCTGATTTGCGCCTGATTAACCAGGATCATCTGATTTTGAATCGCGCTATTTTGCAATCCGCTCCTGATACCTGCGCCATGGGCGATCGGGTTGTAGCAGGGACCGCACAAGGTGTTGTTGTGGCAACCGGCAATAAAACCTTGCTGGGAATCTTGTTGCGTGAGCCAGCCCCTGTCGCTTCCGGCTGGCGTCGTGTGTTGGAGTTCAGTCCCTTTCAATTGAGTAAAACGGCTGCTTGGGCGGCCGGTGTGGCGGTGCTTGGTATGGTTGGCTTATTGATGCCCAGCCACAGTCATGCCGAAACGTCGGTACAGCTGTACGGCACCTTGGATGCGGGTTTGGGCTGGACGCGCATTAGCGGTGAGGGCTCACAGCGCGAGGTATTAAGCGGTGGGCAGACCGACTCTTTATGGGGTATTCGCGGTCAGGAAGATTTAGGTGATGGCCTTCGTGCCACCTTCAACCTGGAAAGCGGTATTGATCTGGCTACCGGCAAGGCCGAGGAGTCCGACCGCCTGTTCAACTACCAAGCCTGGTTAGGGCTGGGCAGTGACCATTGGGGCGAGCTGCGCTTTGGACGGCAGTACACCGTCGGTCAGGAGTTTGTTTCTGCCGTAGAAGTAGGCTCCTGGAAGGACTTTGGGATGGGAGCCTTGATGCGCGCTTCGGACAACTACCAGATTTCCAATCAGTTCAGCTGGCGCAGTCCGGAATGGGAGGGCGTGCAGCTAGGAGCCAGTTATAGCGCCGACGTGGGCGAACAAGGTTTGGGCGGTGCACGCAGCAAACTCTATAGCGTAGCCCTGCGGTATGAGGAAGGCCCCTGGTTGCTGGGTGCCAGCTATGAAAGCTTGAGCCGGGTAGAGTCCAATCGTCCCTCCGCCTGGCAGTTAGGGGCCAGTTATGACTTTGATGTGGTCCGTGTTGCCGCAGGCTGGAGCCGTCAGAGTAATGGTTTTGTGGGTTTGAATGGCGATGATGGTCCAGCGCATCTGGAAGACAAAGGCCTGGAAGGTTTGGGCCCTGTCGAGTTCATTCAAGGTGGCCGTCTGGATACCTGGTATGTAGGAACTGCCATTCCCGTCGGTAAGGGCGAGTTTCAGCTGCAGTGGTCCTTGGGCCGTCCGAATTGGACCTGGGAGGACACTGACGAGCGGGCGCGTCGTATTCAGGTGATGTCCGTGGGTTATGTACATGCCTTGTCGCCCCGTACCAGCGTCTATGCTTTTGCTGCCCAAGGGCGTCGCTTTGATATGGAAACGGCGGCTAGTGCCAGCGAGCCGCGTAGCAGTCGTGTTGCCTTTGGTCTGACGCACCATTTTTAAATAAAGCGCTGCTTTTCTGCACTTGGGCTGGCTGCGCATCATGCCTTCGTGCAGGGCGCAAACAAGGGGATAGGTTCCTTGGGATGAACGACCCATTGACCTATCCTTAAGTATAAATTTGATGTCGATAAGGTGATGGAAGGTGTGCCAATGCCTGGCAGACAAGCCCTTACCCAGATGCGAAAATATCGTTGGTGCAAAAACCGTTGCACCCTCTTTTTTAACTACTCACGTTTAAAAGTAAATGGACCCTGATCCTTCTTTATGGCTTCGTTCCTGTAAAGGGCAAGCCTCCTTAATGACCAGTCAATTGGACGCTGGACCACAAAGCGGGCTCCTCTAAAGAGGTAAGCACTCTTTCTGGGCCCCCGTGTCCGAAGGAGAATGCTATGTTCCGCCTCAACCTGTTCCGTTCCGCACCACACAACAACGCTTTGCAAGAATCTCTGCGTCAGGCCGCTTCCCGCCAGCGTCAGGGCTACCTGCTGGAGCTGCTGCATACCCACGGTGCCCGCGAGTACGCTTACGCACTGAATGACCTGTCCGGTCGCACCATTGAAAATGCGCTGTCCACGCTGCCTACTATCGAGCGTAGCCAAGTGCTCAAGCATCTGTCCCGTCGTGCCAAAGCCCGCCTGAACGATGCGGAAGGCTTTCGTAGCCAACCCACCCATGCGGTTCTGACCCTGCCTTCTTTCATGATGTAAGGGCCTTCTTGCAGCGGCGTGCATGCTGCTGTCACTATCACTGCATGAATGTCATCACAGGCACAGCTTTTCTGCTGTGCCTGCTTATCTTGATTCCAATCTGAATCTATCCCCGCTTATAAGGATTGCTAGCCCTTGCTGGGCTAAGTGTCGTTTTGTGAAGCTATCTGTCGTGGCGAGACGACGCTTGCCGCAGGTACATTCAGCCTCCCCACATTTTCATGTCATAATTTTGGAATGAGAATGATTATTGATTAGTGTCTTTTGGGTATATGGACTCTTCGGCAGCACCCTTCGCGATGGGAGGTTTCTATCAGGATCACCGTGGCTGGTTGCTACGGTGGCTGCGTGCGCGCTTGCATTGCAGCTCTACGGCTGAAGATCTGGTTCAAGACACCTTCGTTCGTCTGCTGCTGGCTCCTGCAGCGCTGACGACGATGCGCCATCCCCGCGCGTTTCTGGCAACAACCGCTAGACGGCTGTTGATTGATCGCAGTCGGCGGCTGGCCGTAGAACAAACGTATTTAGAGGCTCTGGCCGCGACTGTGGGCGAAGGGGCTCAGGCGCCCTCGGCGGAGCAGTGTGCACAAACCCTGGAAGCGCTGGCCTTATTGGCCCAAGCCTTGGATGAGTTGCCCGCTCGAGCTCGCATGGCGTTTTTAAGTTGCTATCTGGATGGTGAAACCCAGGCTGTCGTGGCCCAGCGCTTGGGCGTTAGCGAACGTACAGTTCGCAACGATCTGGTGCAGGCCCTGCTTCATATCCAGGCTTTGGTTCCGGCTTAATTACTCCCATGCCTACCGACAAAATAGAGCAGCAGGCCGCTCAATGGGTCGTGCTCTTGTCAGACCCAGGACAGTTCACCGAACAGGCCCAGGCTGAGTTCATAGCTTGGCGTGCTCAAGATCCGCGTCACGAGGCAGCGGCCGCACGCATGGAAGGGGTGCTGGGGACGGTGAAAAACCTGGCAGCTCAGGCTAATGCAGCACCCGGGCGCTGTGCTTTGGAGGCCGGGCTGTCCGCAAGACGCACACTCTTAAGTAACTGGCGGCAGGGCATACGGCTCTTGCTCTGGGCAATGGTGTTTATCTTGCCGATTCTGGCTTTTGTACTGCCTTGGTCGAATCAGTCTGTGCACACTGCTGCCGGCCAGTGGCGCACGGTGGTGCTGGAAGATGGCTCCCATCTAGAACTGGCTGGCGCATCCCACGTGAAGATTCTGTATAGCGAACACTACCGGGACATTGAGTTGCTGGCAGGGCAGGTGCGTGTGGTGGTTGCCAAACAGCCTGACCGTCCTTTGCGTGTCCTTAGCCGACAGGCCGTATCCCAGGCCCTGGGAACCGAGTTCATTGTGCAAGAGCAGCCTCAGGGCACCGTCTTGACGGTACTGTCTTCACGCGTGCTGACGTACTCACGCGCTCAGGGGCCTCAGCAGGGGCGTGAGTTGGCAGCGGGTGATCAAGTTCAGATTGATGCACAAGGCTTGGGGGTGAATCGCCAGACCGATGTGAACAGTACCAAACGTAATTGGGATGAACGGCAGCTGGTTCTGGAACATGTTCCTTTGGCGCAGGCGCTGGAGCAAATCACCCGTCAATATCCCGGCAAGACACAGATCAATATCCAAGGTATGGAAGGTCGGGTAGTTAGCGCCGTTTTGCCTGCGGATCAGCCCCTGTCGGCTTTGGCCTTGTTAGCGGATCTGTATCCTGGCCTGCAGGTGCAGGATAGCCGTAGCGAAGGGCTGAGGATTAAATTCAGGTTTTGATTGCCGCTTTTTCGGGCTCGTGCGTCTTCATGGGGTAGACCTTGCCAAGAAGGAGAGATTTCATGGTCCCGAAGAATGCGCCGCCTTTGGCGCTTGTGAAGACGTCGTTTATGCCCACCACATACCGCCGCCTGCTCGGCCTGGCTGTTATGGGTGCACTGATGCTGAATGCGGCCCCGGTGTCGGCCCAGACCACGCAAGCTTATTCTCTGGAAGCCGGTGATCTGGCCAGCCGTTTGAGCCAGTTTGCTCAGCAGGCCGGTGTAGCGCTGGTGATGGATCCTTCCCGACTACAAGGTCTGAGCGCACCGCGTTTGCAGGGCCAGTATTCGGTGCAGGACGGTTTTTCCGCTTTGTTGGCCGGGCAGCCGTTCCAGGTGCAAAGCCGGGATCAGGGCTATGTGCTCGTCTCCTTGTCGAAGGATGAGCCCTTGGCCGATGAGGTGGGTGTGCAATCTCTGTCTCGCATTGAAGTGCGCCGTAATGCCCTGGGCGATATTACAGAAGGCTCAGGCACGTATGCGGCAGGCACAATTGCGACCGCCACCCGTTTGCGCCTGACTCCACGCCAGACTCCGCAAGCCATCAGCGTGACTACACGTAAGAAGATGGACGACTTCAACCTGACCAGTATTGACGATGTGGTGCGTCACACGCCTGGGGTCAGCATCATTACCTACGACAGCGAACGCACGGCCTACGAGGCGCGTGGCTTCGACATCAAGAACTTCCAGTACGACGGCATTCCCACTTTGCGGGATTCGCCCTATTCAGCCGGTAACACGCTGAGCGATATGGCGATTTACGACCGAGTTGAAGTGCTGAAAGGTGCCTCCGGCCTGCTGACTGGCAGTGGGAACCCTGGCGCGACCATCAATATGATCCGTAAAAAACCCACGGAAGAGTTTCAAGGACACGCTGTTGCCGGCGCAGGCACCTGGGACAACTACCGGGGTGAAGTGGATTTCTCGGGCCCCTTGAATGAAACGGGCTCCATACGTGGCCGCATGGTGGGGGCCTATCAGGACAAGAAAAGCCAGCTGGATCATTACCAGCGTCAGACCTTGGTGCTCTACGGTATTGTGGAAGCCGACCTGACGCCGGATACCCGCCTGACCTTGGGGGCGGACCTGCAGGATAACGACCCCAAAGGCTCGACCTGGGGCGGCATCCCAATTTATGACGCGCAGGGTAATTTCAATGATATGGACCGTTCTTTTAATAACGGTGCACGTTGGAGTCGATGGAATCAGTACACCCGCTCTGCTTTCGCTACTCTGGAACACGAGTTCGATAACGGCTGGATGGCCAAGGTGCAGCTGAATCATCTGATCAATGGCTATGACTCTGAACTGGCCGCTGTAGCGGGTGGTAACCCAGACCCATTGACCGGCAAAGGGACCTCCTTATGGTCAGGTCGCTACGTGGGTAAAACAGTATCCAATACCGCGGATTTCTACGCGACTGGCCCTTTTGAGCTGTTTGGGCGTGAGCATGAGCTGGTTGTTGGGGGCGGGGTGTCCCGCCGTCGCTGGACCAATTCGTCGTATGGCGAAACCAGCAATACGGACGTCCCCAATTACTACGAATGGGATGGTCGCTGGCCGCGCATGAACTGGGAGCACCTGGGTGATGACCGCGAGGTGACACGGGAAAATGGTGTGTACGTCAGCACCCGCCTGAACCTGCGCGACGACCTCAAGCTGCTGTTGGGCACACGTTACGCCAACTACAACAAGCTGGAGATGCGTGAAAATGGCGTGTGGGTGCCATATGTAGGCGCGGTCTATGACCTGAACGATAACTTCTCGGTTTACGCCAGCTACACTAATATCTTCCAGCCCCAAGACCTACAGGATGAGAGCGGCCGTACGCTGGACCCCTTGCGAGGCGATAACTACGAGGTGGGTGTTAAAGGTGAGTTCCTGGGAGGCCGTCTGACATCCAGTCTGGCTTACTTCCAACTGCGTCAGGATAACTTCGGCAAAGAAACAGGGGGACGTACTCCGTCTGGCGGCTTTGCTTACGAGGCGACTCAAGGTGTACGTACCCACGGGATGGAGCTAGAGGTGGCGGGTCAACTGACCCCGCAATGGCAAATGCACGCAGGCTACGCCTACAAACTGTCGCGCCGCGATGGTGAGAAGGTGTCCACCTTATCACCCGAGCACCAGTTCAATATCTACACCACCTATGACTTTCAGGGTGATCTGAATGGTCTGACGCTGGGCGGTGGCGCACGCTGGCAAAGCAAGACCTGGGGCGATGTCAGCCGACCCGGCTCTTCGGGCAAAGTGCAGCACACGGTCTCGGGATATTGGCTGGTGGATGCCATGGCGCGTTATCGTTTCAACAAGAATTTGTCGGCGACCTTTACCGTCAATAACCTGTTTGATAAGCGCTACTACTCCATGTTCTCCTGGTACAGCACCTACACCTGGGGCGAACCGCGCAACATGATGCTGGCGGTAAGGTATCAGTTCTAAATCCCGATTCAGGGCCGTTTAGGAAACCTGGGCTCGATAGCGATCCAGCTGTTCGCAGAGTTCGCGAGTTGCCTCTATCAGCCTGGGACCGGGGCGGTACAGCGCATCGGGGTTCAAGTTCAGCAAAGCATGGGGGCTTAGGCCCAGGTGCTTTTCCCAGAACAGATGGCGGGCACGTAATTGGGCCGGATCGCGGTACGCCATGATGACGACCTGGGGGCGCTTGTGCAGCACATCTTCCAGACTGATAGTGGGGGCGACCGCAGCGTGGCGGGCGTAGATGTTTTGTGCCTTACAGGTGCTCAGGACATCTTGAATTAAAGGATCACGCGCCAAGGTGTACAGGGGCTCGGCGCCTATCTCCAGAAATACGCTGACAGTCTCACCCAAACGGCTGTTCTGGCGCAGGGCAGCAATCTGATTGTCCAGTAACTCTGCTATCGGTACGGCCACATCAGACGTGTCCAGGCTGTCTCCTGCCAGACGGACAAAGGCAGGAATATCGTCCAGTTTCTGAGGGGCCGCAAAGATCAGGCTGATATGGGTTTGCTGCAGCTGACGCTGCAATTCAGGTCCAATCTGATTCGCTTGCCAAACCCAGACTTGGTCGGGTTTCAGCTCCAGTAGCTTTTCGGGGTTCACGCGTAAGGCATCACCAACACGAGGCAGATCCTTGGCAGCGGGGGGATAGTCGCTGGAACTGTCCACGGCGATCAGATGATCCTGGGCACCGGCAGCGAACAGAATTTCAGTGATGTGCGGGGCCAGACTGATGGCGCGGGGCGGGATGGTGGCTGGTGTGGGTGTTGCTTGCAGCCCCTCTGGCGCACTTTGAGATGCTGGTGTTGTTTGTGTGTTTTGCTGCGCCTGCGTTATGGGCTGTGATTGCGCCTGGGTTTGTCGTTGGCTCTGCTCCTGCGCGTGTGCAAGTATGGGCAATCCTAAAACCAAGAGTAACAGGCAGAGCACGCTCCATAAGCACAACCCGCCCAAGGCCGGGCGCTCTGGATGCTGAAGACGATACGTCGCAGGCAAAGGGGACATCATGCGCCTTTAAGTAAATGGCGCGGCTCTTGAACAGAACCGCGCCAGAATCAAGCAAAGCTGATTTTACTGCTTACATGCGCCAGGCAAAGTTCAGGAACAAGCTGGAGCCTGTATTGTTGTAACCACGGGCCAGGGTGTAGTCCTTGTCCAGTACGTTGTTCCAGCGCAGTTGAGCCTCCAGGCTGGACGTCAGCGGATAGCTGGCGGTCAGGTTCAACAGGCCGTAGCTGCCCAGGCGTTGTTCATTCTTGGCATCTTCAAAGCGATGGGATGCAAACTGGTATTCAGCACCCGTTTTCAGCGCACCAAACTGATGTTCCACAGCCACTTTGTAGTTTTGCTTGGCACGACGTATCAATTGCTTGTCGGTGTTTTTATCCTTTGGGTTAGCAAAGTCGGCACTGGCAGTTAGCGTGGTGTCGCCCAGTTGCTTCATGGCCGTCAAGGTCAGACCTGTGATACGCGCTTTCTCGGTATTGGTCGTCGTGCATTCAAAGCTGGCGTCACACGCGTACGGGTTGATCATGTCGCGAATACGGTTCTGGTAGACCACCAGACCCAGCTCGCTTGTCTCGTCCGTGTAGCGGATATGACCTTCCACGTTGCGGGATTTCTCAGGGTTCAGATCAGGGTTGCCCTGGAAGCCCCAGCTATAGGGCGAATACAGGTCGGCAAAAGTCGGTGCCCGAAAGCCCGTATTGGCAGCGACACCCACCGTCCAGTTTTGAGTGATGTCCAGGTCGTAGCCCAGGCCACCCGTCACTTTATTGCCGTAACCGCTGATATTGTCGTTACGTACGCTGGCTTGCAGGTGGTGCTGCTCGTTGAGGTCGCCACGGTAGATCAGGGCGAAGGCATTGGTATTGCGCTTATCGTCCGTGTGCACGGTGGTGTGCGTCATGCGCTCTTCCAGACGCTCGGCCAACAAGGACACCGTATGGCCTTGGGCAAACGTCAGGTCGTTTTGCCAGCTGTATTGACGCTGCAAGGTGGAGTAGCGAGCGTTAAAGGCGCGGTTTTCTACCGTTTCTTTGCTCAGCGAAGCATTCAGGCGGCTGGTCCACAGTTCAGACAGTTTATTGGTACTGGTCAGGCCATAGGCCTGCTGACGTGTCTGGGTGCTGGGGCCACGCAGATTTGAGGCACCATTGTCAAATTGGCCGTCGATATAGCTGTTTATGGCGCTTAGGCCCAGGTGTTGCCCTTGTGCCCATTCATAACCCAGTGAGCCGTTGAGACCATGCTGGGTATAGCCGTCTTTATCAGGGTTATAGGAACCCGAAAGAGGATTGGTGGCATTGAAGCCATCGCTGCTGCCGTAGCTAGAGGCCAGGCTGTAGTCCCAACCTTGGGCGGCACCCGAAAAACCAGCACTGGTCTTGAAAGTATCTTGCGAACCCAAACCGATATTGCCCCAAGCGCTCAAGGCACGTTCACCGCCACCTTTTTTGGTGATGATATTCACCACACCACCAATCGCGTCGGAGCCGTACAGGCTGCTGCCCGCGCCGCGCACAATTTCAATGCGCTCGATCAGGGCGGGATCAATGGCTTGCCAGTTTACCGAACCACTGGTGGAGCTGTTGATACGCATGCCGTCGATCATGACGCGAGTGTGCTGCGGGTTAGTGCCGCGCAGGTAAACGCCTGTTGTCGTTTGTGGGCCACCGTTGCTGTAGATCTCGATACCAGGCTGCCGTTGCAAAATTTCAGCCACGCTGCTTTGACCCGCTTTTTGCAGGGTTTCCTGATTAATCACGGTAACGTCACCCACCACATTTTTCAGTGGCTGCGCCATGCGGCTGGGGGTCACAACAATTTGATCCAACTTGGCGATAGGGGCAGTTTGGGCCGTGGCGATGAAAGGCAGGGCGCCCGCCAGGGCGACCATCAAAGGTCTGATGGACAGTAGAGTCATGGAGATTCCTGTGTGGTGTGCGTCCCCGCACACCGATAAGCGAATCCGCCCGTGATCGGACGGCAATGAATTCAGGTCGAGAAGCAGGCTGGTGTCGGGCTTTGCGCGAAGCGCAGGTACCGTTGCGGGGGCAGCACGTTTGGCTGTTCGGGTTTGAACAGATCACGTTTCCCATTTGACTTTCCCAGGCCCAACTGTGCGTGGACCGGAAAGCACCTCTTTCCGAGCGGAAAATGTTACATGCCGCTGGGGCAAAGGTTAAGTGTTTAGGGCGGATTTCCTGTACAAAGCGCTACAATTGTGGCGCCAATCCACCATTCTCGCGGCTGTTGCCGCCAGATGCCGTCAACGTCCCGTTTCGTGTTACGGAGCTTTTAGTGTCCTATCCTGCTTTGCCTTACCCGATCTCTGCCTACACCCGTGGTGCGGAATTTGCTCGCCGCCTGGGTCAGCAAATTCTGATTCTGGACGGTGCGATGGGCACCATGATTCAACGCTACAAGCTGGGTGAAGCCGATTTCCGGGGTGAGCGTTTTGCGGATCATCACAAGGATGTGAAGGGCAATAACGAATTGCTGTCGTTGGTGCGTCCGGACGTTATCCGTGAAATCCACGAGCAATACCTGGCCGCTGGGGCGGATGCCATCAGCACCAACACCTTTGGGGCGACGGATATTGCCCAGGGTGACTACGATTTGCTGGGTATCAGCTACGAACTGAACTTGGCGTCTGCCCGTCTGGCCTGTCAGGCGCGAGACGCCTTCAGCACACCCGAATGGCCCCGTTTCGTGGTGGGGGCGTTGGGGCCGCAGCCCAAAACAGCGTCTATTTCACCGGATGTGAATGACCCGGCTGCTCGTAACGTCACGTTTGAACAGTTGCGCGTGGCCTATACCGAACAGGCGCATGCTTTGCTGGATGGGGGCGTGGATATTCTGTTGATCGAAACCGTATTCGATACGCTTAATGCCAAAGCAGCGGTATTCGCATTGGAATCGGTTTTTGACGAGCGTGGCGAGCGTGTGCCCGTCATGGTGTCGGGTACGGTCACCGATGCTTCCGGTCGAATTCTGTCCGGCCAGACCGTGGAAGCCTTCTGGAACTCCATGCGTCATGCTCGTCCGATCACGATTGGCCTGAACTGCGCTTTGGGCGCTGCTTTGATGCGCCCCTATGTGGCCGAGCTCTCCAAACTGTGCGATACCTATGTCTGTGTCTACCCCAACGCAGGTTTGCCCAATCCCATGGCCGAGACCGGCTTTGATGAAACCCCCGCCGATACCTCCAGCCTGTTGCAGGAATTTACGCAAGCTGGTTTGGTCAATATGGTGGGCGGCTGCTGTGGCACGACGCCTGACCACATTGCGGCCATTGCCGAGCTATGCCGCAAACTGCCTGCCCGTGTCGTCCCCGAGATTCCAGTCAAAACCCGTTTGTCGGGCTTGGAGCCATTGAATATCGACGAAGACACCCTGTTTGTGAACGTGGGTGAACGCACCAACGTTACGGGCAGTAAAGCCTTTTTGCGCTTGATCCAGCAGGAAAATTACGAAGAAGCCTTGTCGGTGGCCCGTCAGCAAGTGGAAAACGGTGCGCAGATCATCGACATCAATATGGATGAGGGCATGCTGGATTCAGCCGCCTGTATGCACCGCTTCCTGAACATGATCGCCTCTGAACCGGACATTGCCCGCGTACCCATCATGATCGACAGTTCCAAGTGGGATGTCATCGAAACGGGTTTGCGTTGCGTGCAAGGCAAGGCCATCGTCAACTCTATTTCCATGAAGGAAGGTATTGAGCCTTTCCTGGAACACGCCCGCCTGTGCCGTAAATACGGTGCGGCCGTGGTGGTGATGGCCTTTGATGAACAAGGTCAGGCTGATAGTTACGAGCGCCGGGTAGAGATTTGCGAGCGCGCCTACCGCCTGTTGGTAGACGAAGTAGGCTTCCCGCCTGAAGACATTATTTTTGACCCTAACGTGTTTGCCGTGGCAACCGGCATGGACGAGCACGCCACTTACGGTCTGGACTTCATCCGTGGCGCAGGCTGGATTCACAAGAATCTGCCGCATGCCCGTTTGTCGGGTGGTATTTCCAACGTCAGCTTCTCCTTCCGTGGCAATGAGGCCATGCGCGAGGCCATTCACACCGTCTTCCTGTACTACGCCATCCAGGAAGGCTTGACCATGGGTATTGTGAATGCCGGTCAGTTGGGTGTGTACGCCAATATCGAGCCGCATTTGCGCGATTTGATTGAAGACGTGGTCCTGAACCGGGCCGAGCCCAAGGGTAAAACCGATCCGGCTGACGAGCGCACGCCGACTGAGCGTCTGGTTGAAATGGCCGAGAGCGTGAAAGGCTCCGGGGCCAAGAAAGAGGAAGACCTGGGCTGGCGTGAAACCACGGTCGAGCAGCGTCTGATTCACTCTTTGGTTCACGGTATTACTGGCTTTATTGTTGAAGACACTGAAGAAGTTCGGCAGAAAATTGATGCCCAGGGTGGACGCCCCATCAGCGTGATTGAAGGTCCCTTGATGGACGGCATGAACGTAGTGGGCGATCTGTTTGGTCAGGGCAAGATGTTCCTGCCGCAAGTGGTGAAGTCTGCTCGCGTGATGAAACAGGCCGTGGCCCACTTGATTCCCTTCATCGAAGAAGAAAAGCGCCAGATTGAGGCGGCGGGTGGCGATGTACGCTCCAAAGGCCGCATGGTCATTGCCACGGTAAAAGGTGACGTACACGACATCGGCAAAAACATTGTGTCCGTGGTGATGCAGTGCAATAACTTTGAAGTGGTCAATATGGGCGTGATGGTGCCGTGTGCCGAGATTCTGGCCAAGGCCAAGGAAGTGAACGCCGATATTGTGGGCTTGTCTGGTTTGATCACACCCAGCCTGGAAGAAATGGCTTATGTAGCCTCGGAAATGCAGCGCGATCCGTACTTCCGCGAGCGCAATATCCCCTTGATGATTGGTGGCGCAACCACCAGCCGAGTGCATACCGCCGTTAAAATCGCTCCGCATTATGACGGCCCGGTTATTTACACACCGGATGCCAGTCGTTGTGTAGGGGTGGCGACCCAATTGATGTCGGACAATGTTGAGGGTTTTCTAAGCGAAGTGCGCGAAGAGTACGAACAGGTGCGCCAGCGCCATGCCAATCGTAAAGCCACACCACTGATTTCCCTGGAAAAGGCCCGTCAAGATAAGCCCGCCATCGACTGGTCCACTTACGTGCCACCACGTCCCAAGTTTATTGGTCGCCGTACCTTCAAGAACTACGATTTGGCAGACATCGCTCAGTTTATTGACTGGACACCGTTCTTCCAGACCTGGAGCCTGTTTGGTAAATACCCAGCCATTCTGGAAGACAAGGTCGTCGGCGAACAGGCCACGACTTTGTTTGCCGAAGGGCAGGCCATGTTGAAGAAGGTTATCGAAGGGCGTTGGTTGACGGCTAATGGCGTTATTGGCTTTTATCCGGCCAATACCGTCAACGGCGAAGACATCGAGGTCTACTCAGACGAATCACGCAGCGAAGTCTTGTTCACCTGGCGCAACCTGCGTCAACAAGGCGTTAAACGTGAAGGGGTGGACAGCAAGAGCTTGGCCGACTACATCGCTCCCAAAGAAAGTGGCGTGGCCGATTACATCGGCATGTTTGCGGTGACGGGCGGGATTGGCGTAGACAAATTGTCCGAGCGCTTCCAGGCCGCAGGCGATGATTACTCAGACTTGATGATCAAAGCACTAGGGGACCGTTTCGCAGAAGGTTTTGCAGAGTGTTTGCACGCCCGCGTTCGTACAGACTTGTGGGGCTATGTAACCGACGAGCGTTTGTCCAACGAAGAGCTGATCGACGAGAAATACCAAGGTATTCGCCCTGCGCCCGGCTACCCGGCTTGTCCGGAGCACGTGGTCAAACACGACATGTTCCGTGTCTTGCAGTGTGAAGACATTGATATGTTCATCACCGACAGCTACGCCATGATTCCGGCCTCCAGCGTCTCGGGTTTCTACCTCAGTCACCCGCAGTCCAAGTACTTCAACGTAGGCAATATCGGCGAGGATCAATTGCAGGACTACATCCAACGCAGCGGCCGCACGGAAGAAGACGTACGGCGCACCTTGTCGGGCGTCTTGGCTTGATATGAGTACAAGCGGGCAGACAGGAACTCACCCAGGGGGCGCCGAGAGCGCCTCTCAAACCCGGCGTCAGGCTTTAGGACGTTTCCTGCGTCATGCGCGGGAGCGTATCCGGCCTGTAGATCTGGGTTTGGCCCCTGGCGTGCGTCGACGCACCCCTGGCCTGCGCCGTGAAGAAGTTGCCCAGCTGTGCGACATCAGCACCACCTGGTACACCTGGATCGAGCAGGGGCGCGATGTCACCGTCTCCCCAACAGTATGTGCTCGCCTGGCCACCGTCCTGAAGCTGGCCCGAGCCGAGCGTCACTACCTGTTTGAACTGGCAGACTGCGCTGACCCCGAGCATTGGCAGGGCGATATCCAGCCCTTGCCCCAAGGTTTGAGTGCATGCGTGGACAGCATCCTGGCTCCGGCCTATATCCTGGATCGAAGCTGGAACGTCCTGGCGCGCAACGAAGCCTTGCTGAGTCTGTTTGATGGCTGGCCGGATCGCAGCGAGCAGCCCAACCTGTTGCGCTACATTTTCCTGGACCCAGCTGCCCGAGATCTGGTCGTGGATTGGGAACAGCGCGCCAGCCGCGTTGTGGCAGAGTTCCGGGCCGATGTAGGCGCCCATGCGGATGAGCCTGATCTGCAGGCATTGATTCAGGAATTAAGTCAGCACAGCCAGGTCTTTGCGTTTTGGTGGGGAAGACAGACGGTGGTGGAGCGGGAGGGGGGCTTGCGGGATTTTCGGCATCCCAAGGAAGGCGTCAGGCGCTTTCAGCAATTTACCTTCCGTCTGGCGATACGACCTGATTGCAAGTTAGTTATGCTTTTGAACGATCAGCTGCCACCGCAGGATGCGGTGGCTTAAGAAAGCTTGGTTTGTGGATGATGTTTTAGTCGTACTGGGTTGAACACCAAATCTCATTGTCTGCCTTGCTGGCAGACTTTATTGGGCGATGTCAGCGCGTGGCTTTTCGGGTTTTGCTTGGAGCCTGCTGTAACGATTCACCATCACTCGCTGATAAGCGGGCAAACGAGAAACTGGATATCGCCGTAATCGCACCCAAAATCAGAAAGGCCCAGATCGTATCTTGTGTTGCCACGCTGGTTGCGCCGCGCAGGGACATGCTGACATTCAAGCTGACTGCCGCACATGCCACCCCTAAACTAATGGCCAGTTGCTGAGCCATGGCGGCAAAGCTGCTGGCCTGGCTCATGGCCTCGGACTCCAGGTCTGCATAGGTCAGGGCATTGACTGCCGTGAACTGCAGGGAGCGGAAGAAACCGCCGGCAGTCAGCACAGCCATCATCAGCCACATGGGGGTGGTGACCTGGAACATAGCGCACAGGGCGATGAACAAGCCCGTCAGCCAAGCGTTGACGATCAAAACTTTGCGAAAACCGTAACGCCGGATAATGGGCGGGGCCACCAATTTCATGCCCAGGGCACCAATGGCGCCTGTAAAGGTGATCAGGCCGGCGGCCAAAGCACTCATGCCAAAGTTGGTTTGCAGCATGATCGCTAACAGGAAAGGTGCGGCCCCCAGAGAAAAGCGGCACAAATTACCACCTAACACTGAAATGGCGAAGGTTTTGGTACGCAGCAAGGACAAATCAATAATGGGGTAGGCCACCTGGCGGGCGTGCCAGATGTACCACAAACCCGCCATCAGGCCTGCCAGGGTCAGCCAGCCCAAGTTGGCCCAACTTATGGTGCCGTGGCCTATGTTCTCGAAACTGGTGACCAGGGTGGCCAGACAGACAGCACTTAACAAAAAGCCCAGCCAGTCCAAAGGGGGGCGCTCTGTGGGGTAGTCCTCGCGTATATAGCGCAGCACCAAGGCGATGCCCAGTATGCCTACAGGGATATTGATCAGGAAAATCCAGTGCCAGCTGGCATACGTGACTAAAAAACCACCCACGGGAGGGCCGATGATGGGGCCCAGTAAAGCGGGGAGTGTTAGCACTGCCATGGCACTTAAAAGCTGATCTTTAGGGACGCGCCGCAGCAAAATGATGCGTCCCACCGGCACCATCATGGCTCCCGCCATGCCTTGTATCACGCGGGAAATGACTAGTTGGGGTAGGGTCTGGGACAGGGCGCATGCAACAGAACTGGCGGTAAAGAGTAGAATGGCGGCCAGGAACACTTTGCGCGCACCAAATCGGTCTGCAGCCCATCCACTGATCGGAACGAATACGGCCACGGCCAGCAGGTAGCTGGTAATGATGGTATTCATGCGAATGACGCTGGTATCCAGTGATAGCGCCATGGTGGGCAGGGCAGTGGCAACAACCGTAGAGTCCAGCATTTGCATAAATAATGCACACCCCACAATGTAGGGAATAATGCGTATGGCTCGACGCTCTTGAGGGGACATGGTCGCCGGTTTGGCGGCTTCGGTCTGTTCAGATGCCATGCGGCGAACTCTCTGGTGTGCGGTGCAGTAAACTCAAACTTTTCTGTTATCCAATTTATTTAGGCGTACAGGTATTATGGCAAAGAATTTCGAATCCGAAATTACCCAGTTTCTTAAACAGTATAAAGATCAGAATGCGGATACCGAAGCACGGCAGCGTGAAGGCCGCTATCGTCTGTGGGACAAGCAGGTTGATCAGGAACTGCAAGATGGTTACAAGGCGGCTCGCACGCCTCAAAAACCCTACGTGTACTACGAAAATAACTAAATCTGTACACCTGAGCCTGTGACTGAGATTGCACAGCACGCTGTTGTGGATACGCCAGCTCCTCAGCCCGAGGATGTGCTGGCGCGTCTTTATGGTGAGCCGCTGTTTGCGATCCCTCAGGATCTGTATATCCCTCCCGATGCGCTTGAAGTTTTTCTGGATGCCTTTGAGGGCCCGCTGGATCTGTTGCTGTATTTGATTCGCAAGCAAAATTTCAATGTGCTGGATATTCCGATGGCCCAGGTCACGGGGCAGTATCTGGCGTATGTGGAACAGATTCGGACTACTAATCTAGAGTTGGCGGGCGAGTACCTTTTGATGGCGGCTCTGCTGATCGAGATTAAATCGCGCATGCTGTTGCCGGTGCGTCGTGCAGATACGGGCGAGGAAGTCGATGACCCGCGCGCGGAGTTGGTGCGTCGTCTGCTGGAGTACGAACGCATGAAGGATGGTGCACGTCGTCTGGACGAGCTGCCTTTGATGGGGCGCGATTATCTGCTGGCCAATGCCCAGGCTGAACTGGTGATCGAGGCTATCCCGCCTGAGGTGAATGCAGATGATTTGCGCGAGGCTTGGCTGGGTATCTTGAAGCGGGCCAAGCTCAATGCCAGCCACAAGATTACGCGTGAGCAGTTGTCGGTACGCGATCACATGAGCCAGATTTTGCGACGTTTGCAGCATGTGCGCTTTATGGAGTTCACGGAGCTGTTCAATGAACGTCTGGATCAAGGTGATTCAGCGGCGGTGCTTGTCGTGCATTTTCTGGCCATGCTGGAATTGGCACGAGAGTCACTGCTTGAAATTACACAGGCTGAGCCCTACGCTCCTATTTATTTGCGCCTGACTTATATTCGAGCGCAGGCCGATGGGCCTGATCTTATTCCGTAGCGGAGAATTTTTTGAAAGTCGTTCATAACATCCAAGAACTGCGCGATCAGCTCCAGGGCCAGACACGCGTGGCATTTGTACCAACCATGGGGAATTTGCATCGAGCCCATCTGGACTTGATGAAGCTGGCTCGTCAGCATGGCGATCCGGTGGTGGCCAGTATTTTTGTGAATCGTCTGCAGTTTGGCCCTAACGAGGATTTTGATCGTTATCCACGTACTTTGCAGGATGATGCGGCAAAGATGGAGCAAGAGCGCGATGTGTATGTCTTGTTTGCTCCCTCGGAGCGCGAGATGTATCCCGAGCCACAGAGTTTCCGTGTCAGCCCGCCGGATCATTTGGGTCGTATTCTGGAAGGTCACTTCCGTCCCGACTTTTTTGAGGGTGTGTGTACGGTGGTGCTCAAGCTGTTTTCCTGTGTGCAGCCTAAGGTTGCGGTGTTCGGGAAGAAGGATTATCAGCAGTTGATGGTGGTGCGTCAGATGGTGCGCCAGTTTCAGTTGCCGGTGGAAGTTTTGGCGCATGAGACGGTGCGTGAAGAGGACGGTTTAGCTATGTCTTCGCGGAATCGTTATTTGAGCCCCGAAGAACGGGCTCAGGCACCGCAGATTTATTATGCGCTGCAAGAGATGAATGAGCGCTTGCAAGAAGGTCAAAGCCGCGAGGAGATTGAGGCTTATGCGACTAAGAAAATGAGCGATCTGGGCTGGAAGGTGGACTATATGGCGTTGCGCCGTCAATCGGATTTGCTGGAACCGACTGAGGAACAGATTCAGGCTGGGGAGCCTTTGGTGGCTTTGGCAGCTGCTAAGTTGGGCGCGACCCGTTTGATCGATAATCTGGAAATGGTTAAAGCCTGATTTCTGGTGTGATTTGGTGAGAAAAGCACAGTTTTTACTGTGCTTTTTTTATGTCTGGGTGGAGGGGGTGTTGTCTGTCTGTTTGTTTTTTCTGGATCTGGGCGCTTGAATCCCAGCGATGGACTCGGTAATACGCCACTCTGGCGCGCTGCTCGGGTGGCCGGCTGAGCACTTGCCGGTGCTGTGCCCCGGTGCCCTTGTCGGGAGATAGCGTAGGGCGCATCCTGAACTCACCCGGTACTTGGTCCCCCGGACCAAGTACAAGCGTCGGGCTCAAACAGCAGGATGCTTGCATCCCTCCGTTATCTCCCGCCCGCGGCAAGTACTCTGAATCGCCCAGCCACCCGAGCAGCGCGCCAGAGTGACTCATAGCCATGTGATGCCATGGTTGATGGTTTTTTGTGAATCGGGTTTTGAATGTGAGGCCGGTCGGCTCCGGGTTTGATCGAGGTTGTTGTTGTTCGCGGTGGTGGCGTCTGTCTCTGTCGTCAATTTGGCGGGTGAAATGGCTGTTTTTTTGGGTGTCAAAAACAGAATTCCTATATTAGTCCCGTGACAAAAACATCCTGCCTAAGTTAACAGTCCTGCGGTCTCTGCCTAAAATGACAAACTCTGTCTATGGTTAACTCTTCACATCGCAGGCGGCCTGTTCGCCTGGTACTGTTACATGAGACTGACATGGTATTGAATGGTCACCTTCCCGCCTCTGTGCTTTTTGAAAGCCTGACTCCTCGCGAGCGCGATGTGTTGTCTTATATCGCTTGTGGCAAAGCGAATAAGGTCATTGCGGCTGAATTGGAGATTTCCCAGCGTACGGTGGAGGCGCATCGGGCACGTGTGTTTCAGAAGCTACGCGTGCGTAATGCTGTTGAACTGGCTCGCTTTGTGTTCAGCGAGCCAGGTTTGCGTGATGTACTGCCGCCCAGTTTGTTGGGTGGGCTGTTTGTACCTTAGCTTAGCGGCAGGCCGGAGTTGCTTGTCCGTCCAGCTCGCTGACCGGGTCGATGTCGGCTTGACGGGTTAGGTGGCTTTCCAGGGTGGGCCGCTGCTGGTTGAAAGTGTGGATGCGCAAGACGTTGTTGTTCACAAAGCTCAGGTCAGCCAGGGTGGCGTCGTTATTGGTCAACAGGGCAATGCGGGTGGGTTGGGTGCCGATGGGTACCCAGCAACCACTCATGCGATGTTCTTCGCCAGCAGCCAGCGGCGAGGCGCGCAGGCGCCATTGGCCGGCGGGTGCCAGGGTGACGCTGATTTTATAGGGCTCGCAAGCACCGCCTTGAGGAGGGCAGGACAAGGTGCCCAGAAAGGTTTTGGGCTCGGCCAGTTCGGCAACGTTGCGGTCTGCCAGTGCAGCAGGCTGTTCGGCACGTGCGGGTGTGATGGCGTGCAGGCCTTCCTGGTTGCCAAAGCCCAGATTGATTTGCGATGGGGCACGGGCAGTGCCGCTGCCTTGCGCTTGGCGCAGGGCGTCTTTCTGCGTGGAATCACGCCCCTCGTTGGGGGTTGGCTGAACGGGTGCCTGGGCACAAGCGGCCAGCAAAACAAGTGACAGCAGACTAAGAGTGCGCAGAGGGGAAATCGTGGTGAAAGACATGGCGAGCTTCCGTGGACTGGTGATAGCTGTGAATTCTACGCTAGACCAGAGGCGGCAGGACAATATCAGGTCTATCCCAGGGTAGGAGGATTGGCGCGGGTACGTTACAGTTTTGTTTTTTATCCGTGGATTGCGCATGCTGACGATTGGGCTGACCGGTGGAATTGGTTCGGGCAAAAGCAAAGTGGCTGATTTTTTTGCCTCTTGGGGAGCGGCCGTGGTGGACACGGATGTGATCGCACATGAGCTGACTGCCCCGGGTGGCTTGGCTATTGAGCCTATTCGCGACGCGTTTGGTGCGCAGGCACTGGCTGCGGATGGAGCTATGGATCGGGACTGGATGCGCGCCTGCGTGTTTGCAGACCCCAAGGCCCGCCATCGTCTGGAAGCGATCATTCACCCCCTGATTTGGAACGTAACAAAAGCACAGACCTTAGAAGCGCAAGGATGTTATCTTGTTGTGGTTGTACCCTTGCTGGTGGAGTCAGGACGATGGCGCGACCGTGTGGACCGGATCTGCGTTGTAGATTGTGATGAAGCGACCCAGATCGCGCGTGTTCAGCAACGCAGCGGGCTGGCAGTGGCCACAATTGAACGTATCATGGCGGCACAGGCGCAGCGTCAGCAGCGCTTGGCCGTGGCCGATGATGTTGTTCTGAATGATGGGCAGACTACCTTGCCCCTGTTGCAAGAACGAGCGCGGATCGTGCACCAGAACTGGTGTACTTTGACCGCCTGACAGCGCGACGTGTCTGACCCCCAGTCGACAAATAAAGGTTTATTAAACGCGTGACTCTATACGAATACCCCTGCAATGAGCGTGTCCGGGCTTTACTGAGAGTCGAATACTTGTTCGATAGGCTGTTTCATTTTTCAGCCAACCAGGATGCGTACTCGCATCAGATTGCTGTAGCGACCCTATTTGATTTGCTGGATATCGCAGATCGAACTGACTTGCGTTCTGCTGTCTTACAGGACCTGGAGCGCCAACGTGTGGCGCTGGCTGCGTTGCGCGAGCATCCTGGCGTTCAGTTGCAGGCAGTGGACCAGATGATCGAGCAGATTGTGCGCGCTGCCGCTGACTTGTCGGGCCAAGGGCGCGTGGGACAAGGCTTGCGTGACAATGAATGGCTGACCAGCTTGCGGGGTAGGGTGGCGGTGCCTGGTGGTACCTCCCAGGTGGACATGCCGTCGTATTATTCTTGGCAACAACGTTCTGACGCTGACCGTGCGCAGGATTTGCGCCGCTGGTCTGAGTCCTTTCTACCTCTGTATCAGGGCTTGGCCCTGATCCTGCGCCTGCTGCGCCAGTCTGGCGATTTGGCCGATCAGTTGGCTCGCGACGGTTCCTATCAAGAAATGCTGGCAGGCAAGACCTTCCAGTTGCTGCGGGTGTGGGTGGATGCCGGTGCGTGTATCTACCCGGAAATGAGCGCTAACCGCTATGTCATCTGGATACGCTTTGTGCAGCAGGACAATCAATTGAAACCGCAGCCCGTTACTGTGGATATTCCCTTTCGGCTGGCTCGTTGCAACTTCGGCTGATAAGGCTGTTCATATAAGGTTCAGACAGCCACTTTTATACTTGCTGTGCCAGCTTGGTCTAGCGTGTGCTGCGGTTTTGTCAGCACTTGTCGCTTCTTTATCGTTTGACAACCTGTGCGGTTCTATTTTGGCTGCATAATGCGTGTCGCCGCCGCGATAGGTAGTGCTTAAACGCTTATTTAGACCGTGCGTAGAGACAATTAAGTTTTAGCCGGGGAGTATTCATGTCGGAGTTGAACGCAGGCAGGGGTCGGCGGTCCCGATCTTTCTATGTCTGGGTGATGGTAGGACTGCTGCTTACGGCAGGCCTCGTTTATTACGCCCTGTCTTCCCCCACGCCAACGGCCAGCCCTATGCGCGGACCACGCGGCATGATGGGGGCGACGAAAGTCCCGGTTCAGGTGGCCACGGTGCAACAAGGTTTGATTGATCAAACCTTGAATGCCATTGCCACGGTTAAACCCTTGCAGACGGTTGCGATTCGCGGCGAAGTCGATGGTGTGCTGGAACGAGTCCATTTCAAGGACGGTCAGCGCGTTAAAGCGGGCGACTTGCTGGCTGAGATTGATCCGCGCACCTATCAGGTGCAATTGGATCAGGCACGCGGGCAATTAGCGCAGAATCAGGCCCAGTTGAAAGGGGCGCAGCAGGAGCTGGCGCGTCACCGTGTGCTGTTCCAGCAGAACTCAATTGCTCGCCAAGCCTTGGAGACCAAGGAAACAGCGGTTCAGCAATTGCAAGCTCAGATTAAAGCCAATCAAGCTGAAGTTGCCCGTGCACAGGTACAGCTGGACCGTACTCGTATCACCGCACCTTTGGATGGTCGCTTGGGGTTGCGCAAGCTGGATCAGGGCAACCTGGTGTCTGCGGCAAATACGGATGGGATAGTCATCATTACCCAGGTCGACCCGATCGGTGTGGAGTTCTCCCTGCCGCAAAACCAATTGAGCAATTTGCTGGGAGCCATGCGGCAGAACGAGTCGCCTTTGCGTGTGTCGCTAATCGACAGCACAGGCCAGCTTTTGTCGGATAAGGGGCGTTTGCAGGCTCTGGATAACCAGATTGATATCGGCACCGGTACCTTAAAGGTGAAGGCTGAATTCGATAATGCGGACGAAACTTTGTTTGCCAATCAGTTCGTGAATTCACGCGTTTTTTTGGGTCAGGAGCAAGGCTTGCTGATTCCGTCACATGCTGTACAACGCGGTTCGGTGGGCACTTATGTGTACACCCTGGATACCGAGGACAAGGTTCATATTCAGGTAGTGGAACTGGGTACCGCCACGCTGGAATCCACACTGATTAAAACCGGCCTGAAAGAGGGCGATCGTGTGGTGGTGGAAGGCACAGACCGTTTGCGTGAAGGCTCGGAGGTAGAGGTGATGCAGAAAGACGGCCAGGCCCAGGAAAAAGTGGCCACGCCGGATGCTGCCAAGCCAGAACCGGGCAAGCGCACGGGTGAGGGCCGCCGTCCACGTCCTGCAAGCGAGTAAGCCGTGAGCATGTCGCGCCTTTTTATCCTGCGCCCGGTGGCTACCACCCTGGCGATGGTAGCTTTGCTGGTGTCCGGTTTGCTGGCCTACCGCATGTTGCCTGTAGCGGCTTTGCCGCAGGTGGACTACCCCACGATTCAGGTCGTGACTTTGTATCCTGGTGCCAGCCCTGATGTGGTGGCGGCCTTGATTACATCGCCGCTGGAGCGGCGCTTTGGCAGTATGTCCGGCCTGTCACAGATGATTTCGTCCAGCTCGGGCGGGGCATCGCGTATTACGCTGCAGTTTGATTTGGGTCTGCCGCTGGATGTGGCCGAGCAAGAGGTGCAGGCGGCGATTAATGCGGCCTCCAGTATGCTGCCCAATGATTTACCTGCGCCGCCTATCTATAACAAGGTCAACCCGGCTGATACCCCCGTCATCTCCCTGGCGGTCACTTCTCCGAATATGCCCTTGCACGAGGTGCGCGACCTGATTGATGTGCGTGTGGCGCAGAAACTCTCGCAAGTGACGGGCGTGGGTCTGGTCAGTATTGCCGGGGGCCAGGAGCCTGCGGTGCGTATCCAGGCCAATCCCAATGCCTTGGCCGTGCGTAATCTGACTTTGAGTCACCTGCGGCAAGCCGTTGTAGCCGCCAACGTGAACCAGCCTAAAGGGAATCTGGACGGGCCACAGCGCTCTACCAGCATCAGCGCCAACGAGCAGTTGAAAACGGTCGAGGATTACGAGAATCTGATCGTCAGCTACAAGGACGGTGCAGCCGTGCGCCTGGGTGAGCTGGCAACCGTAGTGCGCGATGCACAGGATGTGCGCCAAGCCGCCTGGATGGGCACCGTACCCGCCATCCTGCTTAATATCCAGCGCCAGCCAGGGGCTAACGTTATCGATGTGGTGGACCAGATCCAAAATCTGCTGCCCGAGATTCGTCGTTCCTTACCGGTGGGGGTGGATGTTGAAGTTGCCACCGACCGTACCCAGACGATCCGGGACTCGGTCGATCATGTACAAAAGGAAATGCTGCTGGCTATTGTGCTGGTGGTGCTGGTGACCTTCGTATTTCTGCGTACCTGGACGGCCACCCTGATCCCCAGCATCGTGGTGCCCATTTCCTTGATCGCCACCTTCGCCATCATGCTGATGTGGGGTTTCAGCATTAATAACCTGACCTTGATGGCCCTGACAGTGGCCACTGGCTTTGTGGTTGACGATGCGATTGTGATGATTGAAAACATCGCCCGCTACATTGAAAAAGGCGAGTCCGCCTTGCAGGCCTCATTGAAGGGCGCGGCGCAGATTGGTTTCACTTTGCTGTCGCTCACGATCTCCCTGATCGCCGTGCTGATTCCTTTGCTGTTCATGAGCGATGTGATTGGACGTTTGTTCCGCGAATTCGCCATCACCCTGGCCGTTGCCATTTTGCTGTCCCTGTTTATCTCGCTGACGCTCACCCCCATGATGTGCGCGCGCATGCTTAAGCCTGAAAGTGAGCGCAAGCATGGTCGTTTCACCACCTGGCTGGGCGATCAGATGGATCGCATTATTGCCGCCTACGATCGCGGTCTGATTGTGGTGCTGCGCCATCAGACTTTGACTTTATGGGTCGCGCTGGGAACGGTGGTCCTGACGGGGCTGTTGTATGTCATGGTCCCCAAAGGTTTTTTCCCCCAGCAAGATACCGGCCTGATTCAAGCCATTACCCAAGGGCCGCAAACCGCTTCATTCCGTGCGATGGGGAATTTGCAGCAGCAAGCGGTGGCGATTGTGCTGGAAGACCCGGATGTTGAAACCGTTACCTCTTTTATTGGCGTGGACGGCACCAATGCCACGCTGAATAATGGTCGCCTGCAAATTGCCTTGAAACCCATCGGCTCGGGGCGGGCAGGGGCCAATGAAATTATGTCCAGGCTGGACGAACGCCTGAAGGACATTCCAGGCCTGTCCGTGTACCAGCAGTCCATTCAGGAACTGACGGTAGATGACCAGATCAGCCGCAATGTGTACCAGATGGCCTTGTCTGATCCGGAGACAGATGTACTGGTCACCTGGATGCCGCGCTGGCTGGATGCGGTCAATACCTTGCCGCAGATTAAAGATGCTTCCATGAGCCTGCAAAACGATGGTTTGCAAGTGCTATTGGATATTGATCGGGACGCAGCGGCACGTGTCGGTGTCACCAAAGCCAATATTGACGATGCGCTTTACGATGCCTTCGGTCAGCGTTTGATCTCCACCATTTACACTCAGTCCGCCCAGTATCGCGTGGTGCTGGAGGTGCAGGATGCCTATCGCCAGGGCCCGCAAGATCTTGAAAATATCCATGTGATGACGGCCGCAGGTACGCCTGTGCCGATTACCTCACTGGCACGTATTCAGCTGGTACCGACAACGCTCTCGGTGGAGCGGCTAGGGCAGTTTCCGTCTGTGAACGTCTCGTTTGACTTGGCCGATGGTTATTCCCTGTCGGACGCGATTGAGGCCATTGAAACGGTACCGGACCAGATCGGCATGCCCACGTCGGTCGATACCCGTTATCTGGGGGCTGCCAAGGCCTTCCATGCCTCCTTGTCCAGCACGCTGTGGTTGATGCTGGCGGCCGTGCTGACCATGTACATTGTGTTGGGCATTTTGTACGAAAGCTATATTCACCCCGTCACGATTCTGTCTACGTTACCCTCGGCCGCGATCGGAGCATTAGTGGCGCTGTTAGTGGCCGGGCGAGATCTGGATATGGTGGGGGTGATCGGGATCATCCTATTGATCGGCATTGTGAAAAAGAATGCCATCATGATGATCGACTTCGCCCTTGAAGCGCAGCGCGAACAAGGCATGAGCCCGCAAGAGGCGATTCATCAAGCGGCGTTGCTGCGTTTCCGGCCTATCCTGATGACGACTTTGGCGGCCTTGTTCAGTGCCATTCCATTGATGCTGGCCACCGGCTCTGGCGCAGAGTTACGCCAACCTTTGGGTCTGGTCATGGTGGGTGGACTGCTGGCCAGTCAGGTACTGACCCTGTTCACGACACCCGTGATCTATCTGTTTTTTGATCGCTTCACCCGTCGTGGCGCCAAGTCGGTGCGTGAGTCGTCATGAAACGTTTGTTAGGGTTGTTTATCTACCGGCCAGTGGGCTCCAGCCTGCTGGCGCTGGCTATGGTTCTGGTGGGCGCTTTAGCCATGCGTCTCTTGCCCGTGGCGTCTTTGCCGGAAATGGATTTCCCGGTGATCGCGATCTCGGCCAACTTGCCCGGTGCCAGCCCTGAAACGATGGCCTCCAGCGTGGCAACCCCACTGGAACAGGCCTTAGGCTCTATTGCAGGCGTGTCCGAGATGAGCTCTCGCAGCAGCGAGGGCTCCACGCAGATCATGCTGGTCTTTGAACTGGACCGAAACATTGAAGGGGCGGCCCGCGATGTACAGGCGGCCATCAATCAGGCCCGGCCCATGTTGCCCTCGGGTATGTCCAGTGTGCCCACCTATGAAAAGGTCAACCCTTCGTCCATGCCCATCATGGTGCTGGCGTTGACCTCGCAGACAGCCAATAAGGCCCAGCTCTTTGATATGGCCAGCGGCATTGTGCAGCAAAAACTGGCACAGATTCCGGGTGTGGGCTCGGTAGATGTCGGCGGCGGCTCCTTGCCAGCGGTTCGAGTGGGCTTGAATCCCAAGGCCTTGGCCTCCGCGGGGATTGCGCTGGACGATGTGCGTTCAGTCATCAACAACGCCAATACGTTGCGGCCGAATGGTTATCTGGAAAGCGAACAGGGCCAATGGCAGATCAACTCAGGCAAGCAATACAATCAGGCCCAGTTTTTTGATCCTCTGGTGCTCAAGAACGAGAACGGGCAGATTATTCGTTTGGGTGATGTCGCCAAGGTCGAGGATTCAGTCGAGAATATTCACAGCCTGGGCTATTGGAATAACCAGGAAGCGGTCTTGCTGATTGTGCGTCGCCAGGCGGGCGCCAATATCATCGAAACCGTGAATACCATCCGTGACCGCCTGCCCAATATTGAAGAAATGCTGCCTAGCCAGGCGCAACTGACGGTGGCGCAGGATCGCACGCCCAGCATCCGGGCAACCCTGGAGGAGGCTCAGCTGACTTTGGTGATTGCCGTGGCGCTGGTCGTCCTGGTGGTCTTGCTGTTCCTGCGTAATTGGCGTGCTGCTCTGATTCCGGCCATTGCCGTACCCGCGTCCTTGATCAGCACGTTTGCCTTCATGCATTTGTTTGGCTTTACGCTGAACACTATTTCCTTGATGGCCTTGATTGTGGCTACAGGCTTTGTGGTGGACGATGCGATAGTGGTGCTGGAGAGCATCATGCGCTATCTGGAAAAAGGCATGTCTCCCATGCGGGCGGCCTTGCGAGGCACGCGTGAAGTGGGCTTTACCGTCACCGCCATGAGTTTGTCGCTGGTGGCTGTGTTCATCCCCTTGTGGCTGATCGGGGGGTTGGCAGGACGTTTGTTCATGGAGTTTGCCGTCACCTTGTGTACCGCCGTGATGGTGTCCCTGGTGATCTCTTTAATGTTGACCCCCATGATGTCGGCACGACTGCTGCGTCCAGGGCCGCAGGAAAGTGAATCCGCAAATCCTGTTAGCCGCTTCCTGGGCTGGATCGGGCACCTGAGTTGGCAGGCGTATCGCCGTTCTTTGCAGTGGGCCCTGAAGCACCATCGCCTGATGCTGTTTTCCCTGTTCGCCACGATTGGCTTGAATGTGTACCTGTACACCGTAGTGCCCAAAGGGCTGTTTCCACAGCAGGATACAGGTCAGTTAATGGGTTTTTTCCGGGTTGATAGGGGCACGTCGTTCCAGTCCATGGTGCCCAAGCTGGAATATTTCCGCTCTATCCTGAATCAAGATCCCGATATCCGCTCGGTCGCCGTATTTGCCGGTGGACGCAGTGGCAGTACCTCGTCCTTTATCTTGGTAGAACTTAAGCCCCTGGATGAGCGCAAGGCCAGCACAGTGGATATCGTCAATCGTTTGCGCGATCCCCTGTCCACCACGCCGGGCGCACGCATGTTCATGGTGCCGCAACAAGATATTCCGGTCGGTGGCGGGGGCGGCGGGCGTAGTGGCTCTTACGATTACTCCTTGCTGGGCAGCGATCTGGAACTCCTGAAAACCTGGTTGCCTAAGGTTCAGCAGGCCATGTCCGAATTGCCGGAGCTGGTGGATGTGGACACGGGCACCGACGATAAAGCGGGTTTGGTGCAGCTGGAGATTGATCGCGATATGGCGACCCGTCTTGGCATTGATATGTCTATGGTGGCCGGCACCTTGAACAACTCCTTCTCCCAACGTCAGGTGTCTACGATTTTTGGTCGTCTGAACCAGTATTACGTGGTTATGGAAGTCGAGCCGCGTTTTGCGCAGGATCTGGAGTCCTTGAAGGAAATTGAGGTAGTGGCCGCAGATGGTAAGCGCGTTCCTCTGTCGGCGTTTACCCGTTTCAGTACCGGCACCGCTCCACGTAGCATTAACCATATGGGTCTGTTGGTGGCCGAGTCCGTGTCCTTCGGTTTGGCTGAAGGGGTCACGCTAAGCCAGGCAACAACGGCTATTGAGCAGGCCATGGCCCGTATCCAGCTGCCCACACGTGAAATTCAGGCCGGTTTTGAAGGGAATACAGCGCAAATGCTTGACGCGCTGGCCAAGCAACCCATGATGTTCCTGGCCGCGTTGGTGGCGCTGTATATCGTTTTGGGGATGCTATACGAGAGCTATATGCATCCGCTCACTATCTTGTCGACCTTGCCCTCTGCCGGGATTGGCGCATTGCTGGCTCTGATGATGACCAGTGGCGAATTCAACCTGATTGCCATGATCGGGGTGTTTTTACTGATTGGTATCGTCAAGAAGAACGCCATCATGATGGTGGACTACGCCCTGCAAATGGAGCGCGAGCGCGGCATGGATTCGCGTGAGGCCATTTACGAGGCCTGCCTGGTGCGTTTCCGCCCCATCATGATGACGACCTTGTCCGCTATTTTTGGCGCGCTCCCTTTGATTCTGGCCTCCGGACCCGGCGTGGAAATGCGCCAACCTTTGGGGGTCACCATTGTGGGTGGTTTGGTGCTCAGTCAAATCCTGACCTTGTACACCACGCCGGTGGTTTATCTTTATCTGGATCGTTTGCGACATCGCTTCATGCGCCGCAAGAACCGGACAACTTTGAATACATAAGCTGATATGCCTATTTCTAACGCCATGATTTTTCCGCGCTTCGCACTGGCAGGGATGGTGCTGGCCTTGTCCGCGTGTGCTGTCGGCCCTGATTATCAACGGCCCGATGCGCCGGTTGGCGAGCATTTCCGGGAAGCGGTGCGTTCCACCGCCTGGAAGGAAGCGGAGCCGGCAGACTTGAAGGATCGCGGGCCGTGGTGGGAAAGCTTGAACGATGGCGTGCTCAATACCTTGATGCAGAGCCTGAACGAGCAGAACTTCACCTTGCAGCAGGCACAGGCGCGGGTCCGTCAGGCGCAGGCAACTTTGTCTGGCACCAGTGCAACGCAATTCCCGCAGGTGGGCAGTTCAGTGGGCAGCACGCGGCGGGGCAGTGGCTCGGGCGACACCAGCCAAAGCAGTAGCGCTTATGACGCCAGCATTACCGTTAATTGGGAAGTGGATTTGTGGGGGCGGATTCGCCGTCAAGTTGAAGCCGGTGATGCTGGCCTGCAAGCCAGCGCCGCCGATATGGCCGCCACACGCTTGAGTCTGCAGTCACAATTGGCCCAAGCTTATTTGCAGTATCGCAGTGTGGAGTCCAGCGAACGAGTGCTGGACCAAACGGTTGCGGCTTACGAGCGTTCCTTGCAGATCAACCAGAATCGCCTGGATGCTGGTTTTTCTGCGCCGGGAGATGTGGCGGCGGCCTTGAGTCAGCTAGAAGGGGCGCGCACCCAGCGCTTGGCTCTGAATCGTGAAAAAGCGACTTATCAGCATGCCATGGCCGTGTTAGTGGGGCGTGCTCCGTCACAGTTCGAGGTAGTGCCGCACGCGCCTTGGCCCGTCACCCCGGATACGCCGGTGGGCCTGCCATCCAGCTTGCTGGAACGTCGTCCGGATGTAGCCCGTGCCGAGCGTCGTATGGCGCAGGCCAATGCCCAGATTGGCGTTGCCAAAGCGGCCTGGTTTCCCAGCTTGAACTTGAAAGCCAGTGGCGGCTTTAGCAGTAGCGATTTAAGTGAATGGCTCACAGCACCAGCGCGTGTCTGGTCCTTGGGCCCTGCGTTTGCCCTGACCTTGCTGGATTTTGGTGCGCGACGTGCTCAGGTGGAGCAGGCAGAGGCCAGCTATGACGAGCAATTGGCGGCCTACCGCCAGACTGTGCTGGATGCGCTGAAAGAGGTGGAGGATGCCTTGTCCGAGCGCCAGGGTCTGGAACTGGAGCAGGCCAGCCAAGCACGTGCTCTGGCTGCTGCGCGGGAGTCCTTGCAATTGACGCGCAATCAATTTGATGCCGGTTTGGTGGACTTTCTGAGTCTGGCGCAAACCCAGGCCACCGCCTTGTCGGCTGAACGACAGGCATTGGATCTGGAGTCTCAACGCCTGAGGGCGGCCGTCAAGCTGATGGTGGCGTTAGGCGGCGGCTGGGATGCACAAACCGGGCTGACTCCCGAGGAAGTCACAAAAGCGGGGATGAGACCAAATACAGAGGAGTCTGCTCCTGCCGCGCTCAGTCCTGTTGTGGAATGAGGCGTTAGACCGGCGCCGCTTGCCTCGCCCCAGTATGCGATATTGATCTGTATTTGGGTATAGCGGGGCTTACCGTGTAGCCGCTTTACAAGCAAATAAGTACCCCCAGAGCTGGATAGCAATCCAGTTATGGGGGTACTGTTTTTTGAGCGTGATGTTCTACGGTTAGTCCTGGTCCATCCAGGCATAAAGGCCATCAACCCATTCTTCGCTGTCAGCCAGGCCTAGGGTGGCTTGAATCTGCTCGGCGCGCTCGTACAAATCATCAAAATCAATTTTTGGCGGATTCACAAACGCCAGTGCGACCAGATTGCCGTCGTGCGTTTCGGGTAACCAAACCACGGCTGCAAAACTTTCTTGCAGCGCATGTAGATTACGGGCATGTACCAGTTCAGAACCCAGCAGATTCACCGTCAGCAAGCCTTGCGGGCCTAGCGCTTGTCGGCAAGCCTGATAAAAGGCCTGGCTTTCCAGGGCCGGGTGTTCCGCTTGATCGGTATAGACATCAATTTGCAGCACATCCAGTTCGCCATCTATGGCGGCCAGATAGTCCAGCGCATCGACTGTGTGTACGCTCAGGCGCTCGTCATCGGGCGGCAGATTAAAGAGCAGTCGGCTGGCTTGCACAACCTCGGGGTTGATCTCCACCGCATCGATGCGTGTCGTGGGAAAGTGCTGGTAGCAAAAACGCGTCAAGCTGCCTGCGCCCAAACCCAGTTGGGCAATGCGTTGTGGTTCGTTCTGGAACAAGGTCCAGATCATCATTTGCCGGATGTAATGTAGCTCCAGCTGGTCGGGAGCATCCAGGCGCATAGCGCCCTGCACCCAGGGCGAGCCCAGGTGCAGGTAGCGTACGCCTTCGTGTTCCGAAATAGTGGCGTGTGGCGTCATGCCGGGTCGCTGTCCAGCATGTGGCGTATGCCGGCAATACCGTGTGCACCATGTTCGCGGGCATCGGCCAAGGTGTGGGCTGATTGTCCGCCAATCGCAAAAACGGGAAGGCCAGCTTGTTCCGCCAGCTTGGCAAAACGGGCCCAGCCCATACCGGGATCGCCGGGATGGGAAGCGGTTTCCAGGACATGGCCCAGAACCAGGAAGTCTGCCCGGATTTTGTGGGCAACTTCAATATCATTGTCATTGTGGGTAGACATGCCGATCAAGCCTTTGCTGATCACGGGAAAGGCGGTCAGGGTGTCGTGGCATTGCTCGGACAGGGCCAGTGCGTCACTGGCGCGCAAATGCACGCCGTCGGCGTGGTCCCACCAACTTTCAGGGTGCAGGCTATTGACCAGGCAGCGCGCTTGGTAGCGCTGGCACAGGTTCACCACTTGCAGGAACGCTTGGTGCAGATGAAATTCGGCATCGGGCCGAGCAGCCCAGGCTGGTTCACGAAACTGGACTAATGCCGGGCCTTGTTGCAGGGCATGCTCCAGTTGTTCCAGATAGGCGGGTAAGCGGGTCGGCTCTTCGATGTGGGTAATCAGGTAGCGTTCAGGCAGTTGCAGCCATTTCAGAGGTGGTTCTGTGGCGGGCAGGACAGGGCCGACTTCCAAGGGGCCAGTGGGGTTCACCCAGGCAAGCTCTTGGCCTTCCAGGCATTGTGGTTCGCCGTCCCATTCTCGCACCAGGCAGAAAGAGAGTTTGACGAAATTCTTGGGGTATTCGTGTGTATAGGTGACCCAGGGATGTGCATGGGTGGTTTCAATGCCGAGTTCTTCGCGCAGTTCCCGTATCAGCGCCTGTATAACGCTCTCGCCCGCTTCAATCTTGCCGCCTGGTAGTTCCCACCAGCCTGGCCAGGGTTTATCGGCTGGGCGTTTTCCCAGTAGCACTTGGCCGTGTTGGTTCAGTAAAACGCCAACGGCCACTTCCAGCGTGGGTTTAGACATGTCTAGCGGTCCAGTCTCTAGCAAATTGACGTGCTACCCGGCCCGAGCGCGAACCGCGTTCCAGTGCCCATTGCAAGGCTTCCATGCGCGAGCTCTCAATGTGTTCTGCCGGGCAACCCGAAGCGCCAAGCCAGTAATACACAATGTCCAGGTAGTCGTCTTGTTTAAAGGGGTAAAACGACAACCATAGTCCAAAGCGCTCGGACAGGGATACCTTTTCTTCGACCGCTTCACCGGGGTGAATCTCGCCGTCCGCGGACGTGGAGGTACTCAGGTTTTCCTTCATGTACTCGGGCATCAGATGACGTCGGTTGGACGTGGCGTAGATCAGTACATTGTCACCGGGGGAGGCCAGGGAGCCGTCCAGTACGGATTTGAGTGCCTTGTAGCCTGCTTCGCCTTCTTCAAAAGACAGGTCGTCGCTGAAGATGATGAAGTGTTCCGGGCGGCCGCTGATCAGGTCAATGATCGTGCCCAGATCGCCTAGGTCGGACTTGTCTACTTCAATCAGGCGCAGGCCCTGATCGGCAAATTTGGCCAGCATGGCTTTGACCAGAGAGCTTTTGCCTGTACCGCGAGCGCCCGTCATCAAAACGTTATTAGCGGGTTTGCCAGCCAGGAAATGGCGGGTGTTGCGCTCAATAATGCCTTTCTGGCGTTCGATGTGGTGCAGGTCTTCGGTTTGGATGGAGGCAATATGCTGAACGCCTTCCAGCCAGCCGCGAGAGCCGTTGGTACGCCAGCGAAAAGCAATAGCATCCCAATTAATGGGGGGTGGAGCAGGGGGCAACCAGGCTTCTAATTGAGCAAGAACACGCTCGGCCCGGCTGATCAGGGTACTAAGGTCTTGCGAACTCAAGACAGTCTCCGTTTCAGGTTGAAATGCTTATTATCGCTAATTTGACATCTTTTTCTGTGATCACTGTTGCGCATGACGAGTAACAATGGGCCCAAAGCGATTCAAAATCGTATAATCATCAAGTTACGATTGGCCGGTATCGGCCCCCTCCCTTACTCGTGCGGAATTCTGTTTTGAACCTGTCCACCCTGATTGAACCTATTGCCGACGACATGAAGGCTCTTGATGTCGTCATTCGTGAGCGCTTGAATTCGGATGTGGTGCTGATACGCACAATCGGCGAATACATCGTTAGTGCGGGTGGCAAGCGCATGCGTCCTGCGCTGCTGCTGCTGGTAGCCCGTGCCTTGGCCTATCAGGGAAACACGCATCATCTGCTGGCTGGCGTGGTGGAGTTCATCCACACCGCCACCTTGCTGCACGACGATGTGGTTGATGAGTCCGATATGCGTCGTGGCCGTAACACGGCCAATGCGGTTTACGGCAATGCCGCCAGCGTACTGGTAGGCGACTATCTGTATTCGCGCTCTTTCGAGATGATGGTGCAGTCCAATTCCATGCCCTCTATGGCTGTGCTGTCGGCTGCCACCACGGTGATCGCTGAAGGCGAGGTTTTGCAGCTGCTGAATGTACACGACCCGGACGTTTCGCTGGAGCGTTACCTGCAAGTGGTGCGCTACAAAACTGCCAAGCTGTTTGAGGCGGCTGCCCAGGTGGGCGCGATTGTGGCGGGTGCCAATGCTGAAATGGAAGAAGCCATGGCAGCCTATGGCCGTCACTTGGGTACTGCCTTCCAATTGGTGGACGATGTACTCGATTACACCGGCGATGCCCAGGCTCTAGGCAAGAACGTGGGCGACGACCTGCGCGAAGGTAAACCCACCATGCCACTGATCCGTGTCATGGAAGTAGGAACACCGGAGCAGGTCCAACTGATCAAGTCGGCGATTGAAACCGGTGATGCGGATTTTGCGGCGGTGGCTCAGGCTATCGAGCAAACCGATGCGCTTGCCTACACGCGCGACGCGGCACATGCAGAAGCGCAGCTGGCGGTAGAAGCCTTGGCAGCGGTGCCAGACAGCGAGTACAAGCAGGTTTTGCTGGATTTGTGTGCATTCTCGATACAACGAGATCGTTAAGCGCCATACGAAACCAAGCCCGCCGTCAGGCGGGTTTTTTTGTAATAAGAACCCGAAAGTTACGTGTTTTCGCGTGTTCAGGCAGCGGCTCATGTTATTTTTCAAGCCCATTACAATGATTTCCGTGCGAGCCCTTGTCGACTCAGACTTGCTCGTGCCAGATTGATACGCGCTCTGAAGGATTTGGCTTTCACCTGTGCCATGCAGCAGACAGAGGCGTTGCCTTATCCAAAAGATGTAAGGAAATACGGATAGATGAATATTCAACTCGATATTGCACAGACGGTCGGGATGGCCGCTGTTTTTTTAGTGCTAGGGGAATACATAAAAAATCGCGTGGCTATTTTGGCCCGCTATTTCATTCCCAGTCCCATTATCGGTGGTCTGGTCTTTTCTCTGATCGCGCTGATTGGCTACCAAACGGGCGCTTTTACCTTTGAGTTCAATGACGATATACGTCATTTCCTGCTGATGGCTTTTTTCACCACCATTGGTTTTTCAGCTAGTTTTGAGCTGTTGAAAAAAGGTGGTGTCGCGGTCGCCCTGTTTTTAGGCTGTGCGGTAGGGTTGATCGTTTTGCAAAACGTACTGGGCGTGTCCCTTGCTGTGCTCCTGGATGCCAATCCCTTGTTGGGGCTGGCGGCAGGCTCGGTATCCATGACAGGTGGGCACGGCACCTCGGGTGCGTTTGGTCCTTTGCTGGAAAAAGCGGGTGCTGTGGGGGCCTTGCCTGCCGCTATCGCTGCCTCGACTTGGGGCTTGGTGATGGGGTGTGTCATCGGTGGCCCATTGGGCAAGCGCTTGATGCGAAAACACAATATCTCGGGGCCTGAGCCACACCGCCGTCATCGTCGTCAACACGAAGGCAAGGATGCGCCCACAAAAATCGTGACAGAAACGACCCAGGTGGAAGAGGGTGGTTTCGATATGCCGGTGTATGCGGTCATTCTGCTTTGTGTGGCCATTGGTATTGGTAGCGTCATTATTGATTTCCTGGCTAGCTACAAAATCGTTTTGCCCGAGTATCTGGGTTCGATGCTGATTGCAGCGGCTATTCGCAATATCATCGACTGGCGTCACTATCGTTTACCAGAAAAAGAGTTTGAGACTATCGGTAATGTCTCACTGGCCTTTTTCCTGGTCCTGTCCCTGATGGTCATGAAGCTGTGGCAATTGGCCGAAGTAGCTGGCCCTCTCTTGGTGATCCTGATTGCACAAACGGTATTGATGTTCTTTTTTGCCACCTACGTCACGTTCAAGGTCATGGGTAAAGACTATGACGCAGTGGTGATGTCGGCTGGGCACTGCGGCTTTGGTATGGGTGCCACGCCTAACGCCATGGCTAATATGCAGGCTTTCACCGAGGATAACGGTCCTTCCCGCAAGGCCTTCTTTGTGATTCCCTTGGTGGGTTCTTTGTTTATCGATTTCTTCAATGCCGTCATCATTACTGGCTTCTTGAAGGTCTTAAGCTAAATAGCCGCAACCCAGGCACGGTGATGTAGAACCTTGCCTGATTTGCCTAGCTCCCTAGGTCTGGATTTTCATCCATGCCGATTGGGAGCTATTTTTTTGTGCCTGGATTTTTACTTGCGCTTTATTCACACTTCCAGCCTTTAAATTTATGGATGTGTTCTATCGCGTGTTTGCCTTGGCGCAAGGACACTACGCTCGGGCTGCGCTTCAATTGTGATTGTCTCTAGGGAGTGCACAATGCGAAGCCATGTAGTGGGATCAGTGCTGTTAGTGGCCATTCTGGCCGGATGTTCGGCTGGAGAGTCCAGCACTCAAGCCGGTTTGCCAGAACTGGTCGAAGTAGCTGGTCCGGCGCGTGATGTCATGCAGGCAGGGGAGTTCTTGCTGGATGGCCGCCTGATTGCTTCTGACACCGTGACATATGCTCCCTCGCCCATGCTCAAAGCCATGAAGTATCAGGTCAGTCAGTATGAGTACGACCAATGTGTCCGTGCTGAACGTTGCAAGGCGGCCGATGCCGTCGGGCAGGGACAAGCCAAGAATATGCCGGTGGTCGGTGTTAGCTGGCAGGACGGGCAGGACTATGCCGCCTGGCTTAGCGAGCGCACGGGCAAGAAGTTTCGTTTGCCGGACTATCTGGAGTGGAGCTATTTTGCGGACCTGAAAGTGCCGGAATCTGCTCAGACTGGGTTAGATGAAAACGAGCAGGCGGCACTGTGGCTACAGGAATATCAGGACAGCTATAGGCGCAAGCAGGAGCAGGAAGTGCCATTGGCCCCTTTAGGCCAAGGCGTGGCAAATGCTTATGGGGTTTTTGATGCTGCCGGGCAGGTAGCCGAATGGACCAACACCTGCCACGTTCGGGTGCACCGTATCAGTATGCCGCCTGCTGAATCACGCCTGGAAAACTGCGGCGTCCGTACCTTGGGCGGGGAGCATATTGCGGTGATGCCCGACTTTATCCGTGATCCTAAAACAGGCGCGTGTTCGGTTGGTGTACCACCGCGGTATCTGGGTTTGCGTCTGGTGACTGAAGACTAAAACGGTGTTTAGCCGCGCTCCAGGATGGTGTGTGCAAACTTATCCAGATCAGCAATCGTAATTTGCTTACGGCCTGCCAGAATCAGGCCTTGGTGATCCCAACTGCTAACCACCCGACTGGCCGTGTACAAGGTTGTACCGGCCAGATCCGCCAGGTCTTGCCGGGTCACAGGAATACTTAAAGAAGTGCCTTGGGCACCGCTTTGCCCCACTTGACGAATCAAGCGCAGCAAGCTGTGAGCCAGTCGCTGCTCCACTTCCAGGCTATGAATTTCCAACAGGCGGTCATCGGCATCGCTCAGGCGACGCGCTACCGTGTCTTGGGCGCTGCTAAGCAGGCAGGGAAAGCGTTGCGTCAGGCTGTCCCAGGATTTCTCCGGCCAGGCCAACGCAGCACTGGTGGTCACGCTGATCGCGGTGGCCGGGTAGTTACGCCGGCGTAAGGCAGGGGCAATGCCAATAACATCACCCGGCAAGGCAAAACGCACCAGTAATTGGGAGCCGTTGGGCATCGTACGCACCACTTTGATCAGACCCTGCAGCAGGACGTAAAAATGGTCACTACTTTGCTCTTGCCGAAAGACCTGGCTGTCCTTGTCGTAGTGCATCAGGCGTCCCTCTTGCCAGAGCTCATTGATGCTGGTCGCATCCAGAGCAGAGAACACGGGCAGGCTGGCTAACAAGGAGGGGTAGGAGATGTCAGTCATCACTTAAGCTTTCTGAGCGGGTTTTAAGCCCTAGTTTGCTGGCCAGCTTGTGCAGATTGCTGGGGTCTATGCCTAGCTGTCGGGCAGCCTGGCTCCAGTTACCCTCGGTCTGTTCTAGGGCGTGCCGAATCAGCTGACTTTGCAACTGTTCAACGGACTGGCGCAAGGACTGGCTGGGTACCCCTACTGCCAAGCTGGTCCTTGTAACTGGCTGCTGAGGCGATGGTAACAAGTTGAGATTATCGGCGCTAAGAGTAAATATTTGGTTACGATCTGGCGTATCGACCAGCAGGCGGATGGTTGCGCGGCTAATTAAATGCTCCAATTCGCGGACGTTACCAGGCCAATGATAAGCCAGTAAAGCAGCTTCCGCGTCGTGGGCGAGACGAATTCCGCGCAATCCCAAACGAGAACGGTTAGTTTCCAAAAAATGGCCTGCCAGCAGCAGGATGTCCTGATGGCGCTCGCGCAAGGCCGGGATGGTCAAGGGAAAAACCGACAGTCGGTGGAACAAGTCTGCTCGGAAACCGCCTTGTGCAATTTGCTGCGTCAGGTCCCGGTTGGTGGCAGCGACCAGGCGCACATTCAGCCTGATGGGATGGTCGGCGCCCAGGCGCTGGATCTCACCATTTTGCAAGGTACGCAATAACTTGGCCTGAATGGTTAAAGACAACTCACCAATTTCGTCCAGAAACAGCGTGCCACCCTGGGCCGCTTCAAAACGTCCGGCGCGGTGTTCGTGAGCGCCCGAAAATGCCCCTTTGACGTGACCAAACAGCTCGCTTTCAGCCAAAGACTCAGGCAGGGCGGCACAGTTTACGTAGATCAGTGGCTTGCTGTGCCGCGGCGAGCGCTGGTGCAGGCGTTGCGCAAACAACTCTTTGCCCACGCCAGTCTCGCCCAGCAACAAAACCGGCAGTTCAGATGTGGCCACAGTATCCAGAAGCTGAATCACTTCCAGCAAGGACTTGCTGTTGCCGATAATGGAGGCCGAGTTGCTGCGCGACAAATAGTCGGGCGGCAAGGTGGACAACAAGCGCAGGCTGCGGTTTTCTTCTTCCATTTCACTGATGCGGATGGCACTTTCCAGAATCAGGCACCAGTGTTTCAACTCGACCAGCATGGAGGCTGAAAACGTCCCTGGCCGTAACGCATCCAGGGTCAGTATTCCCCAAGGTGTACCTTGCACCTGCAAGGTAATCCCGACACAGTCATGTACGGGCAGGGGTTGGCCCAGCTTGTCATCCAGCAGGCCATCGTAGGGGTCGGGCAGGCCACAGTTGGGCTCAAAGCGAGTCAAGTTGGCCGAGCTCAGAATCCGAGCCAGCCGAGGGTGATCGGCAATCACAAAGTGACGCCCCAGTGTGTCGTTACCCAGACCGCTGGCCGCCACGATGCGCAGCACGGTGTCGTCCAGTTTGAGTAGGCCAGCAGCATCACAGCCAAAGTGGCGGGCCAGCAAATGCACCATGCGTTGCAGACGCAGTGGCCCCGGAATCTCAGTAGCGAGATCGGCAATCAAGAGATCGAGCATGGGTGGAAAATACCCTTATGGTGAAAAGTACCCAGTTTTGTCGGGGTAGTTTATACCTAGCTTCCCCGCAAACCATTGATCTATGTCGTCTGGGACTTGGCACGGTCTTTGCTTTATAGGTTTTGTCATACATTTTTAAGGACTATGACATGACCCCCGATTTAGCAGAGCATCGCTACCAGGCTTGTACCCCGATCCGTCCACGGCAATGTGGCCCGGACGATTCAAATAGGCCAATTTTTTATATTCATGGATTACACAGTGGGTCGTCGCAGGCTCAGCATGCCGTGTTGGACTCAACCTTTCTGGCTCGCTTGCAAGGACCCATCAGCTCGGCTGTGGCTACCTTGCTCAAGCAGATTCGTATCCGGATGCAATCGTCCAGTAGTCAGGGGCTAGCATTCGGCCCTAGCGCTGCTCGTATCGCACAGCAAACCTCTTTTTCAAGCAGTCACTCATCGCGATGGGGCCGTACCCAAACAGGTTTTGACCAGGAGTCTGGACAGTACCAGGACCTGTTTGGATTGGGTCGTTTGATTCATCAGCGAGACGGAGAACAAAATGCGTAGCTACAAAAAACTATGGTGGTCCCTGGTGGCAGTCACCATAGTGACGTTTGCCATTCTGGGCTGGACCGGTGTGGAGGTGTATCGTCAGGCACCCCCTATGCCTGTTCAGGTGGTGACACCGGATGGCCGTGAGTTCACCTCACAGGAACAGATTCATCGCGGCCAGTCTGCCTGGCAAAGTACAGGCGGTATGCAGCTAGGCTCGATCTGGGGCCATGGCGCTTATCAGGCCCCTGACTGGAGCGCGGACTGGTTGCACCGCGAGGCACTGGCTTGGCTGGACCTGGCTGCCGAGCAAGCTCATTCCCTGAAGTACGAGCAGCTAAGCTCCAGCCAGCAGGCCACATTGCGGCAGGAGCTGCAGGACGAATATCGTCCCAATCGTATTGATGAAGCAACGGGCGTGCTGCAGATCAGCGAACGCCGTGCCCAGGCGATTGATACAACGGCCAAGTACTACATTGATTTGTTCGGCGATGCTCCCGAGCTGAAGTCCAGTCGCGAAAGCTTTGCCATGAAGGACAACACCCTGCCAGAGTTGCAGCGCCGTCAGGACATGACACGCTTCTTTTTCTGGCTGTCCTGGGCAACTGTGACCGAGCGTCCTGGCACTACTGTCAGCTATACCAATAACTGGCCCCATGAGCCTCTGGTGGATAACCATCCTTCCACGGCCAATATTGTGTGGTCTATTGTCAGTATTGTTCTGCTTTTGGCCGGTATCGGTTTGCTGGTCTGGATCTGGGCGTTTACACACAAGGACGAGCAGGCGCCTGTCGCTCCGGCTACTGACCCGGTGTTGGCATTTCGCCTAACACCTTCCCAGCGCGCACTGAAAAAATATGCCTTTTTGACGGTCGCCCTGTTTGTTATCCAGGTCTTCTTGGGAGGCTTTACCGCGCACTATACCGTTGAAGGCCAGATGTTCTATGGCATCGACGTCTCACAGTGGTTCCCGTATTCCCTGACCCGTACCTGGCACATTCAGGCGGCTTTGCTGTGGATTGCCAGCGGCTTTTTAACAGCCGGTCTGTTCTTGGTGCCATTAATTAATGGCGGTGAAGACCCCAAGTTCCAGCGTCTGGGTGTGGATGTCCTGTTTGGCGCCCTGGTTGTCTTGTTCATTGGCTCTTTTGCCGGTAACTTCCTGGCTATCAAACACATCTTGCCGCCTGAACTGAACTTCTGGTTCGGTCATCAAGGCTATGAGTATCTGGATCTGGGCCGTTTCTGGCAGATCGTGAAGTTCATTGGTCTGGCATTTTGGCTGTTGCTGATGCTGCGTGGCATGTGGCCTGCCTTGCGTCGCGACAAGGGTGACAACCACCTCTTGATCTTGTTGACCATCTCTACCGTCGCTATTGGCCTGTTCTACGGCACCGGCCTGTTCTATGGCGAACACACCAATATCACCATCATGGAGTACTGGCGCTGGTGGGTGGTTCACCTGTGGGTTGAGGGCTTCTTCGAGGTCTTTGCCACCGTTGCCATGGGCTTTATCTTCCTGACCTTGGGTCTGGTGTCCAAGCGCAGTGCCACGATCGCCGGTCTGGCTGCAGCCTCCCTGTTCCTGGTAGGCGGTGTGCCGGGTACCTTGCATCATCTGTATTTCTCGGGGACGACCACTCCTATCATGGCAATTGGTGCTTCCTTCAGTGCTTTGGAAGTGGTGCCTTTGATCATGCTGGGCTACGAAGCCTTCCATAACTGGAAGATGCAAAAGCAAGCCAGCTGGATGAGTGATCTGCGTTGGCCCGTCATGTTCTTCGTGGCGGTGGCGTTCTGGAACATGTTGGGTGCCGGTGTGTTTGGCTTCCTGATTAACCCACCTATCTCGCTTTACTACATTCAAGGTCTGAACACGACACCATTGCATGCACACGCTGCCTTGTTCGGGGTGTATGGCTTCCTGTCACTGGGCTTTGTCTTGCTGGTGGTGCGTTACATCGCGCCAGAGGTACGCTACAACGACCGCCTGATGAGCTGGGGGTTCTGGACACTGAATATTGGTCTGGTCCTGATGATGTTCGTCAGCCTGTTGCCCGCCGGTATTATTCAGGCCTGGGCCAGCATCTCTGAGGGCATGTGGTACGCCCGTAGTGAAGAGTTCATGCAACAGCCTATCCTGCAGTCTTTGCGCTGGTGGCGTACGTTGGGTGACACGGTGTTTATTGCCGGTGCCCTGATCGTATTCCAGCAAGTTTGGGTACGTATCACAGCAGGACGCCGGAGCTCTTCGGCCAATGCTGCAGGTGCAGTAAAAACATCGTGATGCTTTTTCAGGACGGTCTCTTTTTTCTGTGAGATTCCGTCTATCAAAAAAACCGCCTTCGGGCGGTTTTTTTTGTTGCTTATACGAGATGCTTGCGCTGCAGCAAAGAGTGCTTAGTCAGATTGCGGTCCAATACATTCAGTAACTGTTAGATCTGAAAAACATTTAATCAGCAGGCATCACGCCTGGATCAAACCGGAGGTAGTATGGAACGTCGTCATTTCTTGAAAAGTGCTGGCCTAGGTGTCGCCGCAGGAACGACTTTGCTGGCGGCTCAAGTACAAGCCCGCGAGACGGCTGCACCACAAAAGAACGCGCCCTGGATGGCTGCGCGTACAGAAGCCCAGATCGCCAAGCTGGAGCGGGTCAAGGTGGATCTGGTTGCGCCTCCTATGGTCCACAAGCACGAGCAAAAAGTCGGTCCCGCGCCACGTGTGGTGGAGTTCCGCATGAGCATCACCGAAAAAGAAATCGTGGTCGATCGCGATGGCACAACCATGCACGCCATGATGTTTGACGGTTCCATGCCCGGCCCCACCATGGTGGTTCATGAAGGGGACTACCTGGAGCTGACTCTGGTCAACCCAGCCACTAACACCATGCCGCACAACATCGACTTTCACGCCTCGACTGGCGCGCTGGGCGGTGCCAAGCTGACCAACGTGAACCCCGGTGAACAAGCCACGCTGCGCTTTAAGGCTGACCGTACTGGCACGTTCATCTACCACTGCGCACCTGAAGGTTCGGTAGCCTGGCACGTGGTTCAGGGCATGCACGGTACCGTCATGGTGCTGCCACGCGATGGCCTGAAAGACTCGGCGGGCAATTCTTTGCATTATGACCGTGTCTACACCATTGGCGAATTTGACCTCTACATCCCCCGTGATGAAAAGGGCAACTTCAAAAAGTACGGTTCTTCGGCCGAAAGCTACGGCGATACCCTGGAAGCCATGCGTGGTCTGATCCCCAGCCACGTGGTGTTCAACGGTAAAGTCGGTTCCTTGATGGGCGACGGTGCCATGAAAGCCAATGTGGGTGAAACCGTGTTGTTCATTCACTCGCAGGCCAACCGCGATACCCGTCCTCACCTGATCGGTGGTCACGGCGATTGGGTGTGGGAACTGGGTAAATTTGATGACCCACCAGCCAAGAACCTGGAAACCTGGTTCATTCGTGGCGGCTCGGCTGGCGTAGCACTCTACACCTTCAAGCAGCCTGGTGTGTACGCCTACGTGAACCACAACCTGATCGAGGCCATGGAACTGGGCGCAGCGGGTCACGTCCTGGTCGAAGGCGACTGGAACGACGACTTGATGAAGCAAGTCAGCCCTCCCGGCCCTATCAAGGGCTAAATCAGGGGCATAGGTCCAGCGTGCGGAATTGATCTTAAAGTGACGTCGTCAATTCCGCCCAGGGCTCAAGGCAGTGTTTGGGCAGTAAGGAAGTTAATGAAGAAGCAGGGGGTTTGGGCCATGAAAGCCGGGCCTCTTGTTTGGAAAACGCAGTATCAGCCGGGCATACGTTTATGCCGACTGTTTAAAGGGTAAACCCATGAGAACCTATACCCCCGCCACCATGATGTACTCCGCAATGGCCGCTTTGCTCTTGTTGGCTGCCACACCTGCTGCACACGCCGACTCGGAAGAAGCCCTCAAGCTGTACAAGTCCTCGTGTATGGTCTGTCACGCATCAGGTATGGCCAATGCCCCCCGTCTGGGCGATAAGGCTCGTTGGGAGCCCCTGATTGCACAAGGCGAGGATGCTTTGATGGAAGTGGTTATCAAGGGCAAGGGCGCCATGCCACCGCGTGGTGCAGCGCCTAAGGCCACTGATGATCAATTGCGCAGCGTTGTGCGCTACATGATTGAAAAGGCCAGCTAAGCCGCTGACCTTTTCAGGCTGGGCTTACAAGTTCCAGTCGTAATCAACTGTCAGTGGTGCGTGGTCGCTGAAGCGCTCTTCTTTATAGACCGTGGCACTACGCGCTTTAGCAGCAATACCAGGGGTGGCAATTTGATAATCAATGCGCCACCCCACATTTTTGGCCCAAGCCTGACCACGGTTGCTCCACCAGGTGTAGCACTCGTCCGTGGTATCAGGATGCAGGCTGCGATACACGTCTACCCAGGACAGCTCGCTGAGCACTTTCGTCATCCAGGCGCGTTCTTCAGGCAGAAAACCGCTGTTTTTCAGGTTGCCTTTCCAGTTCTTCAAGTCTGCTTCGTGGTGCGCAATATTCCAGTCACCACAAATAATGAACTCGCGGCCGGTATCGCGGTGTTCCTGCATCAGGCCGCCAATCCACTGTTCAAAATGATCCAGAAAGCGGTATTTGGCCGTTTGACGCTCGTCGCCGGACGAACCCGAGGGCAGGTAGGCGCTGATGACACTGAGCTTGTCCCAATCGGCGCGGATGATGCGGCCTTCAGCATCAAACTCTTCGCAGGCCATGCCTTCGGCCACGGATTCGGCTTTGTGGTTCAAATACAGACCCACGCCGCTATAACCTTTTTTCTGTGCATGGTGAAAATGCCCGTGATACTGACCGGGGTGGGTCAGATCAGGCGTCAGATCATGCTCGCTGATCTTGATTTCCTGCATACAGACAATATGGGGTTTTTGGGCTTCGAGCCAGGCGGGCAGGCCTTTACGAAAGGCGGCACGAATACCGTTGACGTTTAACGAGGTGACGCGTAACACGTGGCAATTCTCCTTATAGCGTCAGCACTTTAACCCGTAATCTGCTTCGATGTCAGTGCTCGTCAGGGCTTGTTACGTGGCCGAGCCAAAACGGTAGCTGGACACGGTTAAACCGCCAAAGGCCTGGGTTTCATGGTGAAAGCGATGGGCAACATCACCACGGGCTGCACCAGCTGCCACCATGACAGGAACCAGGTGATCTTCCCGTGGATGAGCAATGCGGGCAGCAGGGGCTTGCTCCCAAGCCATCAAGGCCTGGCGGCGGGCATCAGGATCGTCCTGGCTCAGGCTTTCGTGCAACCAGGCATCAAACTGAGCTGAGGGTTCAACCCCGCCAGCACCCATATTGCGTAAGTTGTGATAGCTCAGGCCACTGCCAATAATCAGTACATCCTGGTCACGCAAGGGGGCCAGTGCCTGCCCCATGGCGTAGTGCAGGGCGGGATCGTAATTAGCGTGAATGGACAGTTGCACCATAGGGACCGTGGCTTGTGGATAAATCACGTAAGCGGGCACAAATGCACCGTGGTCAAAACCGCGTTGTGCATCCAGTTGCGTAGGCAGACCTGCGTTTTCCAGCAATTCACTGACCTGTTGGGCCAGGGCCGGATCGCCAGGGGCAGGGTAATGAATTTCGTAAGTGTGCGAGGGAAAACCGTAATAGTCGTACACCATCTTCGGCTGCGGAGCGGAGGCGATCAGTAAATGAGCCTGTTCTGCTTCCCAATGGGCGGAGACCATCAAAATCGCTTTGGGCGTACGGCCCAATTGGCGCGGAATATCCTGCAAGGCAGCACGCAGTGGTGCATACATGGTTTGCGCTTCAGGCATCCAGGGCCAGGGTCCGCCACCGTGCGAGATGAAGTAGGTGGGCATAGTCATGATGATCTCCTGCCCCTGCCCTGATAGGGGCAGGGAGTAAAGGGTTGAACGGGCGGCTTAGGCTTTGCCGCGACCTGCGTCTACGCTCCAAGGGCCAGGGCCAGCGGCGGCCAGGTACAGGAAAATAAAGCAGAACAGCACAGCCGCTTCACCACTATTGAGGATAGGCGTTGCAAAGGTGCTGGCGCTGGCATGGCCAATAAAGTAGGCGAACGCGCACAGGCCAGATGCAATAAAGGCGGCAAAACGCGAGAACAGACCAATCAGCAACAAGGCTCCCAGGATCAGCTCCAGGACGCCCGCAACGCCGTACATCGACGCAATCTGCAGGTTGGCGAACATCTCTACTTTGGGGAAACCCAGGATTTTGGCAGTACCGTGTGTCAGCAAAAGATAGCCCGCGACGATGCGCAGCAGACTAAGCAAGCGAGGAGTCCAGCTAGAGGTAAGGGCGCTCATGTATTTTCCTTTGGAAAGTTGACAGTATCGGTAAACAAAGCGGTATGGCTGGTGTGATGACAGAGAGTCTGTGTAAGACATGAGGCACGTCAGCCTTGTTCTGGTCCCGCCCATCCAAGGCCCAGACAGGCACCGGCTTACCGCTCTTTGAAGATTAATCAATTACTATCAGGAAATAAACAGCCCTATTTTCATTAGTTACTTTCTTATTAGGAAAGCATGGATACGATTCAGAGTTTGCGGGTGTTCCGGGAGATCGTGGCGGCAGGCAGCTTTGCGGCGGCTGCGCAACGTCTGGATATGTCAGCGCCTATGGTCAGCAAACATCTGGCCAATCTGGAAAAACAGCTGGGTGCCCGCTTGCTTCATCGCAGCAGCCGCCGTTTGAGCCTGACAGAGTTGGGGCAGACCTACTTTGATTACTGCTTACAGGCGCTCGATACCTTGGAGCGGGGCCAGCAGGCTTTGTCGGGTTCTGAGCATCAGCCGCAAGGGGTTTTGCGGGTGACAGCGCCCGTCTGGTTCGCGAATCGTAAAGTGGCGCAGTTGTTGCTGGATTACCAAATGCGATTTCCCGAGGTCACGCTGGATATGAGCCTGAGCAATCACAAAGTGGATTTGGTAGCGGAAGGCTTTGACTTGGCCTTGCGCGTGATGCGTGAGCCTGCGCCACACCAGATTGCGCGGCTTATTTGTCCCACACCGTTTCATCTGGTGGCCAGCCCGGAGTTTGTGGCTAAACATGGCTTGCCGCGTAATTGTGCGGAGGTGATGCGACTGCCCGCCATCAGCCCCAGTTATCTGCAGCAACCGAGTTTTGAGTTTTTGGGGCCGGAGGGGCCGGAGTCCCTGCGCCTGAATCCGTTGATGCGTTCGGACAACACGAATTTGACTTACTACAGTGCGTTGGGCGGCGCTGGTCTGGCTTATCTGCCCGAGTGGCTGGTAATGGATGATCTGAACAGTGGTCGGCTGCTGCGTCTGTTGCCAAACTACACCGAAGAGCTGCAGCAACTGCACGCTGTCTATGCCAGCCGTCGCTATTTGACGCCTAAAGTACGCAGTTTTATCGACTTCTTATTGGAAGAACTGGCGGTTCCTGGCAAGTGATGGGCCACAACACGCTAAAATGCTTTTCGTCTCTCTCTTTTTCATACTCTGTCATGTCGGCTAATAACGATAATCGTCGCAATTTTGTGCGCTTCTCCCTGGAACAGGGGGTGCTGCGCTTTGGTGAGTTCAAGGTCAAGTCTGGCCGTTTGAGCCCCTACTTTTTTAATGCCGGCCTGTTCAATACAGGACGCAGCGTGGGTCAGCTGGCCCGTTTCTACGCTCAGGCTCTGCTGGATTCGGGCGTGTCTTTTGACATGCTGTTCGGTCCTGCCTACAAAGGTATTCCTTTGGCAGCGGCAACATCGATTGCGCTGGCCGAGCATCCTAAAATTGGTGATCGTGACGTGCCTTTTGCGTTCAACCGCAAAGAAGCCAAAGACCACGGCGAAGGCGGCACTCTGGTGGGCGCTCCCTTGCAAGGTAAGGTCGTGATTATTGATGACGTGATTACTGCCGGTACGTCCGTGCGTGAATCCATGCAAATCATCAAGGCTGCAGGTGCAGAACCTGCTGCGGTGCTGATTGCTCTGGATCGTATGGAACGTGCGGGTAATGACCAGGAACTGTCTGCTCATTCTGCGGTGCAGGAAGTCGAGCAGGCTTATGGTATTCCTGTGATCAGCATTGCATCCTTGGCGGACATCATGGCCGTGCTGGCCGATGATACGACTTTGGACGCCCATGCGCCCCAGGTCAAAGCCTACCGAGATCGCTACGGCGTCTGATCAGTAGCGTTTTGAGCAGTAAAAAAAACACCAGGCTTTGGCCTGGTGTTTTTTTATCCGCTACGCGCAGAACCGGACTTTAGGCATCCAGTTTTTGCTTGAGCATATCGTTGATCTGCTGCGGATTGGCCTTGCCTTTGGCAACCTTCATGACCTGACCAACCAAAGCGTTAAAAGCTTTTGGCTTGCCCGCACGGTGCTGTTCGACAATGCTGGGGTTGGCGGCCAGAACTTCGTCCACCATGGCGCCAATGGCACCGGCATCGTTGATTTGTTTCAAACCACGGGCGTCGATGATGGCATCGACATCGCCGTTCAGCTCGCCATCCCACTGGGCCGCAAATACATCACGGGCAATCTTGTTGGAGATGGTGCCGTCTGCAATACGGGCAATCAGCTGCGCCAATTGTGCGGGGCTGACCTTGGAGTGCTCGATAGTCAGCTCTTCACGGTTCAAGGCAGCCGACAACTCGCCTAGAACCCAGTTGGCGGCCAGTTTGGCATTCGCGCTGGAACCCGCTTGCAAGATGGCTTCAAAGAAGTTCGAGGTAGCACGGTCTACGGTCAGTTGCGACGCATCGTAGCGGCTCAGCTCAAATTCCTGCTCGAAACGAGCCAGTTTTTGTGCGGGCAGCTCGGGCATGTCCTGACGAACCTGCTCGATCCATTCTTCGCTGATCAGCAGCGGTGGCAGATCGGGGTCGGGGAAGTAACGGTAATCGTGCGCATCTTCTTTGCTGCGCATGCTACGCGTTTCATCACGGTCCGAGTCGTATAGGCGGGTTTCCTGAACAACCTTGCCACCATCTTCAATCAGTTCGATCTGACGGCGCACTTCGTACTGAATGGCGCGTTCCAGAAAGCGGAAGGAGTTGATGTTCTTCAGTTCGCAGCGGGTGCCCAGTTCTTTCTGGCCTTTGGGACGCACCGAGACGTTGGCGTCCACGCGGAACGAGCCTTCCTGCATATTGCCGTCACAAATACCCAGCCAGACGACCAGACTGTGCAAGGCACGTGCGTAGCCTACAGCTTCAGCGGCCGAGCGCATTTCGGGTTCGGACACGATTTCCAGCAGCGGAGTACCCGCGCGGTTCAGGTCGATCCCGGTGCTGGATTCGCCGTATGGACCACGGAAGTTTTCGTGCAGGGATTTACCGGCATCTTCTTCCAAGTGGGCACGAGTCAGATTGATGGTTTTTTCTTCTTCGCCCAGCATGAAGCTGACGGTGCCGCCGCTGATGACCGGAATTTCCATTTGGCTGATCTGGTAGTTCTTGGGCAGATCAGGGTAGAAATAGTTTTTGCGCTCAAACACGGAGCGGGGGGCAATATGGCCACCCACCGCCAGACCCAGGCGGATAGCCCGTTCGGCTGCGCCACGGTTAAAGACAGGCAGTGCACCGGGCAGGGCCATGTCCACTTCGTTGGCTTGCGTATTAGGCAAAGCGCCAAAGCGGGTGCTGCTGCTGGAGAAGATTTTGGATTCGGTCGAGAGCTGGGTATGGGTTTCCAGCCCGATCACAATTTCCCATTCCATTATTGTTGTCCTGGTTGACGTTGATGCCAGTCGGTGACTTGCTGGAAGCGGTCGGCAAAGGCCAGCAATTGGCCTTCGCGGAAGTAGTTGCCAATAATCTGCAGGCCGATGGGCAAGGGGCGCTCATCGTTGCTGAAACCGCAGGGGATGGACATGGCGGGCAGGCCAGCCAGGCTGACGCCCAGGGTGTAGATATCGCCCAGCCAATCGGTAGTGGGGTCTTCAATGGTGGTGCCCAGCTTGCGGCCCAAGGCCGGGGTGACGGGGCCCAGGATCAGATCGCACTGCTCAAAGACTTTCTGGAAGTCGTCCACAATCATGCGGCGCACGCGTTGGGCTTGCAGGTAGTAGGCGTCGTAGTAGCCGTGGGAAAGCACATAGGTGCCCACCAGGATTCGACGTACCACTTCAGGGCCAAAGCCTTCGGAGCGCGAACGGGAAATCATGCTGCTCAGGTCGGTGTACTGATTGGCGCGGTGGCCAAAGCGTACGCCGTCAAAGCGCGACAGGTTGGTCGAGGCTTCGGCTGGGCTGATGACGTAATAAGTAGGAACGGACAGCTCGGTCAAAGGCAGTTGCACGGTGACGCGCTCTGCACCCAGGCTTTCGTAGGTTTTCAGTGCCGCTTCAATGGCATCCGCCACCACGGGGTCCAGACCAGAGCCAAAGAACTGGGCGGGGACACCAATGCGCAAACCCTTCAACGGCTGGCTGCCTTGGGCCTCTTGCTGAGACTGTTGCTGTTCAAACTGCTGACGAATACGGGCGCCTGTATTGGGCTGGTCGTCGCAAAATTCCAAGCTGGTGGCATCTTGCGGGTCAAAACCACACATGGTTTCAAGCAGATCCAGCAGATCGCGGGCATTGCGGGCAATCGGGCCGGCCTGATCCAGGCTGGAGCCGTAAGCAATAATGCCAAAGCGCGAAATAGTGCCGTAGGTAGGTTTAATGCCGCTGACGCCACACAGGGCGGCAGGTTGGCGAATCGAACCCCCGGTATCGGTTGCGGTTGCACCAGCAACCAGGCCAGCGGCAACAGCGGCGGCAGAGCCACCCGAAGAGCCACCGGGAACCATGGAATGGTCCCAAGGATTACGCACGGGTCCAAAGACCGAGCTTTCGTTGCGCGAGCCCATGGCGAACTCGTCGCAGTTGAGCTTGCCCAGCGAAACGGCACCGGCCGTTTGCAGCTTGGTAACGACCGTGGCGTTAAAGGGGCTGACATAGCCTTCCAGCATTTTGCTGCAGGCGGTGGTCTGCCAATCCTTAGTAACGAACAAATCTTTGTGGGCAATCGGGATGCCGGTCAAGGGACCGGTCTTGCCTTGGGCGATCAGGGCATCGGCGGCGTCGGCCTGGGCCAGGGTCAAGGCGGCGTCCTGCTGCACAAAGGCATTAAGCTCTTTTTGGCGGGCGCTATTGTCCAAGGCTTGTTGGGCCAGCTCGCGGGCACTGACGGTTTTGTTGTGCAGAGCTTGGCGCAGCGCTGCGATTGTCGCGAATTCAGGGGTAAAAGACATGGTTTTGCTTTATTCGATGACCGTGGGCACCAGAAACAGGCCATCCTGCTCGGCGGGGGCGTTGCGCATCATGGTCTCGCGGCTTTCTACTGTGCCGGAGGGCAATGCCTTGTCCTCGCGCAGGCGAAGACTGATCTGCTGGCGCGCGGACAAAGGGTGGGCCATAGGCTCAACGCCTTGAGTATCAACGGTTTGCAAGGTCTGGATCAGGCCCAGGATGCGCGTTAAATCGTGCTCGACCTGCAAGGCTTGTTCGGCAGAAAGATCAAGGCGCGCCAGTTGCGCAATACGGGCAACATCCTGTTCAGTGATAGACATGTGGGTGGGTACTGGAAAATGAGTAATAAAAAAATGCGGAAATCCGTCAGTTAAGGACAGTTTGGCACTTTTACAGCAAACGCGGGGGTTACAGAACTTAACTGACCATTAAAACAGTCCTAATGTAGAGCAATTATAAGTTATCATTGACCGTTTCCTTTCCAGGTATTTTTGAATTCGTTGCCTGGTTCTTGTGCCTGTCGTTTTACGCTTGAGTTCCGCGCCGAATTTACCTGCCTTTTTCCCCAAACACTTTACACTTTGCGCGCCCATGTTCGGATTCCTACGCAGTTACTTTTCCAGCGATATGGCAATCGACCTCGGTACGGCCAATACCCTTATCTATGTACGCGGCAAGGGTATCGTACTGGATGAACCGTCCGTTGTAGCCATCCGCCACGAAGGTGGACCTAATGGTAAAAAAATCATTCAGGCCGTCGGGCAGGAGGCCAAGCAGATGCTGGGTCGGGTGCCTGGCAATATCGAAGCCATCCGACCCATGAAGGATGGTGTGATTGCGGACTTTACTGTTACCGAGCAGATGCTCAAGCAGTTCATCCGCATGGTGCATCCACGCAGCATGTTTGCCCCCAGCCCACGCATTATTGTGTGTGTGCCTTGCGGCTCGACTCAGGTGGAGCGTCGCGCTATCAAAGAATCAGCATTGGGCGCCGGTGCCAGCAAGGTCTACCTGATTGAAGAGCCCATGGCGGCCGCAATCGGTGCGGGTCTGGCCGTATCCGATGCCAGCGGTTCCATGGTGGTCGATATTGGCGGTGGTACGACGGAAGTGGCGGTGATCTCTTTGGGCGGGATGGTCTATAAAGGATCGGTTCGCGTCGGCGGCGATAAATTCGATGAAGCCATTATTAATTACATCCGTCGCAATTACGGGATGCTAATTGGTGAACCCACGGCTGAGTTGATCAAAAAACAGATCGGTTCTGCATTCCCTGGCACTGAAATTCGCGAGATTGAAGTCAAGGGTCGCAATTTGTCCGAAGGGGTGCCACGCAGTTTCACCGTTTCGTCCAACGAGATTCTGGAATCGCTGACAGACCCCTTGAATCAGATCGTCTCTGCCGTTAAAACCGCTCTGGAACAAACTCCCCCTGAACTGGGTGCAGATATCACCGACAAGGGCATTGTCCTGACCGGCGGTGGTGCTCTGGTACATGATCTGGATCGTCTGCTGCAGGAAGAAACCGGTTTGCCCGTCGTGGTAGCCGAGGATCCCTTGACCTGCGTGGTACGAGGTTGCGGCGAGGCTCTGGAACATCTGGAGCGTCTGGAGTCTGTATTTATTTACGATTGATCTTTGCTTGACCCCCACGGCAGTGCTCTGCTTGTGGGGGCAAGTGATCGAGTGCTTGATTAATGCGAGAACAAGGCTCCATCCGGCTATTTAGGCGAGGCTCATCCGCTGAGCTGCGTCTGGCCGCTCTTTTGGTGCTGGCAGTCGCCTTGTTGATTACTGACTCTCGCTATGCGGTGCTCGAGCCGGTGCGTCAGGCTGTGGCTGCCGTGCTGTATCCCTTTCAGCGCGTCATGCTGGCTCCGCGCGATCTGGTCACCTACTTTAGTAGCTGGACCGACGCCGCCTCTACCGCCCGATCTGAAAAAGAAGCCTTGCAGCGCCAGCGTATCGAGCTGGCGCAATTATCGACCCATGCAGCCCAGCTTTCTGCCGAAAATGAGCAGTTGCGCCGTTTGTTGCAAGTGGCTGATACCGTCACCCAGCCGTCTGTCGCCGTAGAAGTTCTTTATGAACCCCCAAATGGCTACGCCCGTCACCTGATTTTCAATAAAGGCTCGGCCAGTGGCATTCGTGCCGGCATGCCGGTGATTGATGAAGGCGGTGTGGTTGGGCAAGTGGTGCGTGTCACGCGTTTTACCTCTGAAGCTGCCCTGATTACCGACGATAAAGTCTCGGTGCCGGTACAGGTATTGCGCAATGGCCTGCGTTTGATCGCTTTTGGCGGTAATCCTGGTGGCAAGGTGGAAGTCCGTTATCTGACGGGTGATGTAGACCTGGAGCCGGACGACACCTTGATTACCAGTGGCATTGGCGGTTTGTTCCCTGCCGGCTTACCCGTCGGTACTGTCAACAGTATTGAACGTGATGACGCCTCGGGTTTTGCGCTGGCTTTGGTGACCCCTTTGTCCCATCCCGAGCGTTACCGCCATTTTCTGATTTTGCTGGTGCCCGAGAGCGAACGCTCTCTTGAAGAGGACGAGGCCAATGATGCGACGCGCTGAGTCCCAGAATACTTCTAGCCGTACAAGCAAGACGTCTTCGCTGAGTAGCTTGCAGCCTATCGACAGCAGCCCATTTTCGCGCGCCTCCAGCCCCTGGTTGGTATGGGGCTCGATTCTGCTGATGTGGCTAAGCTCCATGCTGCCCTGGCGCCTGCTGCCCTTTGCCCCCGATATGCTGATGCTGGTGCTGGCCTTTTGGGCGGTACACGAGCCGCGTCGGGTGCCTATGTCACTGGCCTTTGTGTTGGGTATTTTGCTTGATGTCCATGATGGCAGCCTGCTGGGTGAACACGCTTTGGCCTATGTGCTGGTGGTGTACGGTGCCTTGTCGCTCCGTAAGCGCATATTGAATTTTGGGATGTGGACCCACTGCCTGCACATGGCGGTGGTCATGTTGCTGGCTCAGTTGATCGTGCGAGTGCTGCATGCCTGGCTGGTGGGTGAATGGTCTGGTTGGGAGTGGGCCGGTGGCGCTCTGCTGACCGCCGCCTTGTGGCCGCTGGCCGATAGTGTGCTGTTCTTGCCGCAGCGACGTCTGGACGAGTCCGACTCCGGTTCGTCCTGATCGGTAGGGCGGCCATGTTTGAATTCAAAAAAACCTCGCATCAGTTACGTCAGCGCATGTTGTTTCGTGCCCTGGTGGCGGCCGTTCTGGCCTGCGTACTGTTAGGGGTGCTGGGCGTGCGCTTGTGGTATTTACAAGTGGTGCGCTACGAAGGCTTTGCCGCCCGAGCCGATCAAAACCGTATTGCTGTTATTCCGATTACCCCTAGACGGGGTGAGATCCTGGACCGTAATGGCGAAGTCCTGGCACGTAATTACCGGGACTACACCTTGTCTGCCATCCCCGCCAACTTGGCTGCGCCTCTGGACGATGTGTTGGACCGGGTCGGGGAGCTGGTAGAGCTCAGCCCTCGTGATCGGCGTCGGTTCAAGCAGAGCGTGGCGCAAAACAGCCGATATGCCGAAACCCTGCTGCGCAATAACCTGAGCGATGAAGAAGCCGCCTGGTTCTCTGCTCATGCCTTTAAATTTCCAGGTGTGACCTTGCAGGCCCGCTGGGTGCGCGAATATCCTCAAGGCGAGGCTGCGGCCCATGTGCTGGGCTACGTAGGCCGTATTTCCGAGGGGGACCAGCAGCGTCTGGAAGAAACCGGGCAAACCGGTAACTACCGTGGTACGCAGGTTATCGGTAAAAAAGGAATTGAAAAGACCTGGGAAAAGACATTGCATGGCCGGACCGGCATCGAGGAAGTCGAAGTGGCTGCTTCGGGCCGTCCGGTACGTACGCTTAGCCGAGTAGACCCAGTGCCCGGTGCCAGCCTGCGCCTGTCGCTGGATATTGGCTTGCAGAAAATGGCCGAGGCCATGTTCGCCGGGCGACGCGGTGCTTTGGTGGCGATTGAGCCCAGCACAGGCGAAGTGCTGGCCTTTGTGTCAGCCCCGTCTTTTGATCCGAACTTATTTATTGACGGTATTGACGTGGAAAACTGGCGCAAGCTGAACGATTCGCCAGATCATCCCCTGATTAATCGCCCTATGTATGGCACGTACCCTATCGGCTCTACTTACAAACCCTTTGTGGCTTTGGCCGCATTGGAGCTGGGTAAGCGCCGGGCAACGGATCGTATTTCTGACCCCGGCTATTTTGAGTTCGGGGGCCAGCGCTTCCGCAACGCGGGTGGGGCGGTATACGGGTCTACCGATATGCACCGTGCCCTGGTTGTGTCTTCGGATACTTATTTCTATTCGTTGGGCCCGGAAATCGGCGTTGATAATCTGCACGACTTCATGAAGCAGTTTGGTTTTGGCCAACATACAGGCATTGATCTGGATGGTGAGCGCCAAGGCATTTTGCCTTCTACCGAATGGAAGCGTCAGGCCTACCGCAAACCGGCTCAGCAGCGCTGGTATGCCGGTGAAAGTATTTCGGTAGCGGTTGGGCAAGGCTATAACTCCTTTACCGTGCTGCAACTGGCGCATGCCACCGCCGTGCTGGCCAGTAATGGGATTGTGCGTCCCCCGCATCTGGTTACTCAGACCTTGAGCCCCCACGATCCGGAAATTGAGCAGCCGGTGCGCATTGATGCCACCTTGATTCCCTTGAAGCAGGCCAACCTGGATGTGATCAAACGTGCGTTGGTGGACGTGGTGCGCCTGGGTACTGCACGTCGGGCGTTTGCTGGTGCAGCGTATCAAGCGGCAGGTAAGACCGGGACAGCGCAGGTGTTTAGCTTGCGCGGGGCCAAGTACAACGCCAATGCCATTGACGAGCGTTTGCGCGATCATGCTTTGTTTATGTCTTACGCTCCGGCAGAGAACCCCAAGATTGCAGTGGCGCTGATTGTAGAGAATGCCGGTTGGGGTGGTTCGGTGGCGGCACCTATTGTGCGCAAGGTTTTTGATTATTGGCTGGTAGAGCGGGGGCAGATGCAATGAGGCGGCTTTTGCAACTGGGCCTGAGAGCCATTACCGCCTTTGATTGGCCCTTGCTGCTCTTGCTGGTGCTGATGGCCGCGCTGGGTATGACAGTCATGCATTCGGCTGTAGGCGGGACAGATTGGCGTTTTGCGGACCAGGTCCGTAATTTTCTGCTGGCATTTGGAGTGATGTGGCTGGCGGCTTTGATTCCGCCTGCCATGTGGATGAAGCTCGCCCCGGTGGTGTATTCAATCGGCGTAGTGTTGCTTTTGGGCGTGGAGTTCTTTGGCGAAACCAGCAAGGGCGCTACACGCTGGCTGGATCTGGGCGTGGCCCGTATTCAGCCCTCGGAAATGCTTAAGATTTCGGTGCCTTTGATGCTGGCTTGGTACTTTCATCGTTACCAGCGGGCCAAGATGAGTTTGCTGGACTTTATGGTGGCGGGCATCTTGCTGATGATCCCGTTCTTGCTGATTGTGCGTCAGCCCGACTTGGGTACAGCCTTGCTGGTGTTCGCGGCTGGTTTCTGCGTTATTTACTTTGCAGGCCTGTCTTTCAAGCTGATTGTGCCGATTGTGGTCGTGCTGGTCGTGGGTATCAGCGCCTTGTTGTACTACGAAGACTATATCTGCGTACCAGACATGGATTGGGTCGTGCTGCATGACTATCAAAAACACCGGGTGTGTACGCTGCTTAATCCTGGCAGTGATCGCCTAGGCAGAGGCTTTCACACCATCCAGTCCATGATTGCAATTGGTTCGGGTGGTGTTTATGGCAAAGGCTACATGATGGGGACACAGTCTCATCTGGACTTTGTGCCTGAACGCACAACAGACTTTATTTTCGCCGTCTTTGCAGAAGAGTTTGGCTTGTATGGCGGCATCATGCTGCTGGTGCTCTATGCCTTGTTGATCCTGCGCGGCTTGTCGATTGCTGCCGTGGCACACACGCAATTTAGCCGCTTGCTGGCCGGCTCCATGTCCATGATGCTGTTCGTTTATGTGTTCGTGAACATCGGCATGGTGGCGGGGATTTTGCCTGTGGTGGGCGTGCCCCTGCCGTTCCTGAGCTATGGCGGTACTGCATTGATGACTCTGGGAGTCGCGTGCGGGATGTTGATGAGCATCAGCAACGATAAACCGGCACGGCCTACTTAATAAGCCAGCTTTCTATACGGTAATCCCCCCACGACTGCGCTGGGGGGCCTATCACCCTAATATCAACTGTTCGCTGTCTTTGCTCTGGTACAGGCCCAGCAGCAACTTGCGTATGGGCGCCGGCAAAGCGGTCTGTTCCAGCGCTTCATGATCCTGCCATTGCTGGCCAGCAGTTGGCTCGGCTAAGTCAAACTCGTCGACTTGCAGCAGCCAAGGCGTGATGTGCAGCTTGAAGTGCGAAAACACGTGCTGAAATGAAGCCAATGAAATAGCTTCTTCGCGGGACCAATGCAAGGCAGCGGTTTGAAGGCTCATGGCATCGTCGTACTGAGGCAAGGTCAGCAGCCCCCCCCAAATGCCTTTATCCGGACGCTGCTCCAGCAATACCTGGCCGTTCAATTCCAGAATCAGCACGTGCGCATAGCGTTCATCCTGGCGGAGGCGCTCTTTGGGGCTGGGCAGCTCAGACTGCGCCTGATGCGTGTGGGCGTAGCAGTCGCTTTGCAGGGGACAGAGACTACAGGTGGGTTTGCTGCGAGTACAGCACTGCGAGCCCAGATCCATCAGCCCTTGAGTGTAGGTGGCCATGTTCAGGTCGGCAGGAGCTAAAGCCACTACTTCCTCGGCCTGCGCCCACAGTGCATTTTCCACCGCCTTTTTTTGCGTAGGTCCGTACACCCCAAAATAGCGGGTAAAAACGCGTTTGACGTTGCCGTCCATGATGGGGCTGCGCTCCCCAAAACAGAAGGCGGCGATGGCACAGGCTGTGGAGCGGCCTATGCCGGGTAGAGTCGCTAAATCGACCGCTTGGCGAGGGAAACTGCCACCCCATTGTTCCATGACCTCACGGGCGCAGCGGTGCAGGTTACGGGCACGGGCGTAGTAGCCCAGCCCCGCCCAATAGGGCATTACTTCGTCTTGTTCGGCAGCGGCCAGGTCCTTGACGGTGGGGAAGCGTTCCAGAAAACGCTCGTAATATCCCAGTACAGTCGCGACTTGGGTTTGTTGCAGCATGATTTCCGAGAGCCAGACACGATAGGGGTCTTGCGTGTTCTGCCAAGGAAGGTGGTGGCGGCCGGACGTTTTTTGCCAGGCCACCACTTTTTCGGCCAGATTGTTGGGGCAGGGTACAGGAAGCGACATCAGTATTGAGTACTACGGGTAACAGACCAGCGAGCTGCCAGTGCGCCCAAAATAGCGACCAGAATGGCGGCTGTCAGTAAGAGAGAGAATTCTGGCAGGCTCAGCGTCAATTGGACGCCGTAGCTTTGGGCCAGACTGGATAAAGCTTTGTTCAGGGGAGTCAGGGCCAATAAGGCCAAGCCGCAGGCCAGGGCGCTGGCAAGCAGGCCAGTCAGCGCGCCCATATACAGAAAGGGGCGGCGTACAAAGGCCTCGGTAGCACCGACCAGACGGGCTACCGCAATTTCCTCACGCTGGTTCAGGGCTTGCAGACGGACCGTATTGAATACGGTCGCAATCACCACTACGCCCACGCCCGCCATCAAAATCCATAAGCCAATGCGGATGAAGCTCAAGATGGCAGCCAGACGTTGCACCCATTCGCTGTCCAGCAGCACGCTGTCCACGCCGTCACGGGTTTGCAAGGTCTTGGCCAGGGAGTCGGCCCGCGTTACCAGATCCGGGGTTTCATGCAGGGTCAGCACAATCGCGTGCGGCAAGGGGTTACTGGGCAAAGCCCCCAACGCATCCGTCCAGCTGGGATTGCTTTGCAGCTGTTTCAGCGCCTGTTCTTTGCTGACCAGTCGGACATTGGCCAGCTCGGCCTGAAACTCTTTCCCAACTGCCTGGCTGAAGGCTTGGGCCTGTTCCAGCGTGCTGTTCTGTTTCATGAACACGGTCATTTCGGGTGAGGTGGGAATCTCGCGCACCACGGGCTGGGCGGCCAGCAAGATACTGGCTCCCAAAACCGGTACGGCCAAGGTCAGGGCAATGACCAGCAGATTGGACAGGGACGAGAAGGGCTGCACTTTCAGGCGGCGCAAGGCGACCAGAAAGGCATATTGGTGATGACGCAGCCAGGTTCTCATGCCTGCACTCCTGGGTGATCGGAAAAGCGGCCGTCTTGAATCAGCAGTGTTCTACGGGCATAGCGAGACATTAAATTCAGATCGTGCGAGGCAATCAGCGTAGTCACCCCCACCCGGTTAAAGTCCATTAATACATCCATGATGCGTTTGGCGTTATCGGCGTCCAGATTGGCGGTGGGCTCGTCCGCAATCAAAATGGCAGGGCGATTCACAATGGCTCGGGCAATAGCCAGCCGTTGTTGTTCCCCACCGGACATTTCCACAGGTTTTAAATCCTCTTTGCCGCGCAAGCCTACTTTTTCCATGGCAGCACGGGCACGTGCGTGGGCGGTACTGGGTTCCAGACCCACCACAGCCAAGGGTAAGAGCACATTGTCCAGTGCGCTTCGGTCTTGCAGCAAGTGCGTATCTTGCAGCACAACGCCGACAGCACGCCGCAGATACGGCCGAGCGCGGGCCGGGAGCTTGTCTAGCCGGTGTCCATTAACCTGCACCGAGCCGCGGCTAGGCAGTTCCAGACCGCCGATCAGGCGCAGCAGGGTGGATTTACCGGCTCCGGACGGGCCAGACACAAAAATAAATTCGCCGTCATCAATGCGAAAATTAATGTCGGCAAGAATATTTTTACTGCGGCCATACGATTTGAAAACGTGTTGAAACTCGATCATCGCGACGCACAATTAAAGAGGAATCTGCTTGGAAAACCCCTATGGAATTACCGTAGGGGCTGGCATGAAAATGTCGGCGTAGGTAAAAGTAAATGTCAGACTGTTAGAGGGAAACCCCCGATTTTTGTTTCTACAGACTGGCTCTACGATTGGACACCACAGCTTAGCTGCAATTGTAATCTGCATCCATTTACCAAAAGTAAACAGGAGGTGATATTCCATGACCTTAGTGAAAACCATTGCATGTAGTGTTGCGTTGATGGCGTTTGCCGCCAATGTACACGCAGGTGAAACGCTGGACTCAGTCAAGAAAAAGGGCTTTGTTCAGTGTGGCGTTTCAACCGGTATCGCAGGATTCTCGCTGGCAGACAGTAAGGGCGTCTGGTCAGGCATTGACGTTGACATGTGCAGTGCCATCGCCGCCGCTGTTTTTGGTGATGCCAAGAAATTCAAAGTTACGCCTTTGACCACCCAGCAACGCTTCACCGCCTTGCAATCGGGCGAGGTCGATGTCCTGACTCGTAATACAACCGCTACGATTTCGCGTGACACGACCTTGGGTTTGGTCAGCACTGGCGTTAACTACTATGACAGCCAGGGTGTGATGGTTAAAAAGACCTTGGGAGTCAAAAGCGCCAAAGAGCTGGATGGGGCTGCTGTATGCGTACAGCCAGGCACCACGACCGAGCTGAACCTGGCTGACTGGTTCCGTGGCCAAGGCATTAAATTCAACCCTGTGGTGATTAACAACCCTGAAGAGGCCATGCGTTCCTTCACGTCGGGTCGTTGCGATGGCTTTACCAGCGATAAGTCGCAGCTGGCTGCCATGCGTGCTGCCCAGACCACGCCGGATGAATTCGATATTTTGCCGGAGGATTTCTCCAAAGAGCCTTTAGGCCCATTCGTGCGTCAGGGTGATGATGACTGGTTCACCTTGGTACGTTGGACACTGAATGCGATGCTGGAAGCCGAAGAATATGGCATTACCAGCGCTAACGTAGATGAAAAGACCAAGAGCGATAATCCCAATATTCAGCGTATTTTGGGTGTGTCCGGCGAACTGGGCAAAGGTCTGAAGCTGGATAACAAGTGGGCCTACAACATAATTAAACAGGTCGGCAATTACGGCGAAAGCTTCGAGCGTAATCTGGGTAAATCCACTGCATTGAAGCTGGATCGCGGTTTGAATGCACAATGGCGTGACGGTGGGGTGATGTACGGCTGGCCAGTGCGTTAAGATTTCGATCTTCACTGTTTGTTGTTGCGTCTGGCTTCGGCCAGACGCGCGCCACCTCGCAGGGCTACGCGTAGTGCTGCAACCACGGGTTTTACGCTATGGCACAAAATACACCTGCCGCGCCAGCCCCTAAACGGCGCTTGTCCTGGAATGATCCGTTTACACGCGGCATTATTTATCAGGTGCTGATTTTGGGCGTGCTGGGTTTTTGCGTTTGGTATCTGGTCTCCAATACCTTGCACAATCTGGCGGTACGCAATATTTCCACGGGTTTTGATTTCCTCAATCGTGAGGCAGGTTTTGCCATTGGCGAATCGGCCGTGGCTTACACGCCTGCCGATACCTATGGGCGAGCCATTCTGGTTGGCCTGGTCAATACCTTGAAAGTAGCGGTTATCGGCATTATTGCCGCAACCGTGTTTGGCACGATTCTGGGCATTGCACGCTTGTCCAAGAACTGGCTGATTTCCCGGCTGGCTGGTTTTTACGTGGAAGTGATGCGTAATGTGCCACTGCTGCTGCAATTATTCTTCTGGTATGCCCTGATTACCGAAACCTTGCCGGGACCTCGGCAGGCCTTAAATCCGGTCGGCGGCGTCTTTCTGTCCAATCGCGGCCTGAAACTGCCCACCTTGCAGGGTGATGGCATGGACTGGATCTTTATCGGTCTGGGCGTGGCCGTGGTGCTATGGGTCTTGATGGCGCACTGGGCGCGTCGTCGTCTGGAAAAAACAGGCCGTCCTTTCCCCACAATTCGCTTTGGCTTGCTCTTGTTGATCCTGATGCCGGCATTGGCCTTGGTCCTTAGCCCCGCGCCGCTGGCCCTGGATGTACCACGTCTGCAAGGCTTCAACTTTGTTGGTGGTTTGACCTTATCGCCCGAGTTCGCGGCGCTTCTGGCTGGCCTGATCACCTATACCTCGGCCTTTGTGGCTGAAGTGGTGCGCTCCGGTATTCAGGCAGTGGGCAAAGGGCAATGGGAAGCAGCTCAGGCCTTGGGTTTGTCTCGTGGTCGCATGATGCGTCTGGTGGTCTTGCCTCAGGCCTTGCGGGTGATCGTGCCCCCCATGACCAGCCAGTATCTGAATCTGACCAAAAACAGTTCATTGGCTGTCGCCATTGGCTATCCCGATATTGTGTCTGTGGTGAACACCACCTTGAACCAGACGGGGCAGGCGATTGAAGGCATTTTGATCATCATGGCGGCGTATCTGACGGTCAGCCTGTCGATCTCGGTCTTTATGAACTGGTACAACAATCGTATCGCCTTGGTGGAGCGCTAAATGAGTCTTACGCCTACATCCACCGTAACCGGGCCACCACCGCTACAGCGGGGTACCTTGGGCTGGCTGCGCCAGAATTTGTTTTCCTCCCCCTTAAATGCCATTTTGACGGTCTTGTCGGCTTGGCTGCTCTTGATGACCGTGCCTGCCGTCCTGGACTGGCTGTTCATCAAGGCCAATTTCGACGCGCAAACCGCGCAGGACTGTCGTGCCAGTGCAGGCGCTTGCTGGGCGTTTATCCGTGAAAAGCATCGCCTGATCCTGTTTGGTATCTATCCCTACGACGAGCAGTGGCGGCCCTTGCTGGCCTCGGTGCTGCTGACTCTGCTGATTGTTTGCAGCTGCATACGCTGGTTCTGGAAGCCTTGGCTGCCTTTGTTGTGGCTGGTCGGCCTGACTGTTGTGGGCATCTTTATGTGGGGTGGCCTGTTTGGCCTGAGCTATGTGGAAAACAGCCTGTGGGGTGGTTTACCACTGACCTTGATTCTGGCTACCTTCGGCATTGCTTTCGCTTTCCCATTGGGTTTATTGCTGGCTTTGGGACGTACCTCGCGTCTGCCCGCTGTCAAAGCGGTGTGCGTGGTCTACATCGAGCTGATTCGTGGCGTACCGCTGATCAGCCTGCTGTTCATGTCCTCGGTGATGCTGCCTTTGTTCATGCCCGAGGGCTTTAACATCGACAAGCTGCTGCGTGCCCAGATCGCCATTATTCTGTTTGCCGCTGCCTACATTGCGGAAACCGTGCGTGGCGGACTGCAAGCTATTCCCAAAGGGCAGTACGAGGGGGCGCAGTCACTGGGTCTGAGCTACTGGCGCACCATGCGTCAGATTATCCTGCCACAGGCGCTTAAGATCGTGATTCCTCCTCTGGTAGGCATCTTTATCTCCCTGTTCAAAGACACCTCCCTGGTCGTTATTATCGGTATCTTCGATTTGACCCAGGCGGCCAAAGTGGCCCTGGCCGATGCGGCCTGGCGTGGGTTCAGCCGGGAAGCCTATCTGTTCATCGCACTTATTTATTTTGTGTTCTGCTACTCCATCTCTCGCTACAGTCGTGCTCTGGAGCGACGCTTGGAAACGGGGTATGAACGCTGACACAGGTAGTAAAGCGTTTGGGGCGACCCGACGCTTTGCTGGCTAGACAAGGAGTTTTGCATGGCAGACGCCATTATTCAGCTAAAGAACGTCAATAAATGGTATGGGCAGTTTCATGTGCTGCGTAACATCAATCTGGATGTGGCCTCGGGCGAGCGCATCGTTATTTGCGGGCCATCGGGCTCGGGCAAGTCCACCCTGATTCGTTGCATCAACCGTTTGGAAGAGCATCAACAGGGGCAGATTATTGTGGCTGGCGAAGAGCTGACCAACGATGTACGCCAGGTAGAAGCCATCCGACGCGATGTCGGTATGGTGTTCCAGCATTTCAATTTGTTCCCACACCTCACTGTGTTGGAGAACCTGACCTTGGGGCCTATGTGGGTGCGTCGTAAAACCAAGGCTCAAGCGCAGGAACTGGCCATGCAGTACTTGGAGCGGGTTCGTATTCCTGAACAGGCGGATAAGTATCCCGGACAGCTTTCCGGCGGTCAGCAGCAGCGCGTGGCCATTGCACGTTCCTTGTGCATGGAGCCTAAAATCATGCTGTTTGACGAGCCAACCTCGGCTCTGGACCCGGAAATGGTCAAAGAGGTGCTGGAAGTGATGGTTGAGTTGGCCCATACCGGCATGACCATGCTGTGCGTGACCCATGAGATGGGTTTTGCGCGTAAAGTGGCTGATCGGGTCATCTTTATGGATCAGGGTGAAATCATCGAGCAAAATACGCCTGATGAGTTCTTTGACTCGCCACGCAGTGAAAGAACGCGCGAGTTCTTAAGCCAGATCATTCATTAAGATCAAGGGCTGCTCTTGATGGGCTGCCTCGTGCAGCCCATATGCATTTTAATTTCAAGGAAAAAAGTGATGTTTCGTGTCTGTAAGTGGCTGCTGGCTGTCTCTGGTGTTGCGGCTGTTGTAGCTGCGCCTGCTGTGATGGCAGAGGATTCTTACCCCTCCAAACCTATTCAGTTCGTGGTGCCTTACCCTCCGGGTGGTCCTCTGGATAGCATGGCTCGCTTGCTGGCTGAACGCGTCAAAGGTGATCTGGGCACGGTGGTGGTGGAGAATAAATCCGGTGCGGGTGGCAATATCGGCGCCAGTATCGTGGCCAAGGCAGCGCCAGACGGTTACACCCTGATGATGGGTGCGGTAGCGATTAACTCTATCAATCCTTGGTTGTACAAGACGGTACCTTTTGATCCGATCAAGAGTTTTGAGCCTATCGCTTTGGTCGCTTCGGTGCCCAACATCCTGATCGTGAACAAAGACTTTGCCGAGCAAAACAAGATTGCTACGGTCCAGGACCTGGTCAGCTACGCCAAAGAGCACCCTGGTCAGATGAACTTTGCATCGGGCGGTAACGGTAGCGCTGGGCACCTGGCGGGTGAAGTGCTGAACACTCGCGCCGAGATCAACTCTGTGCACGTACCTTATGCTGGTGCCAACCCTGCCAAGACGGCTTTGCTGGCTGGCCAAGTGCATTTCATGTTTGATAACCTGGCCTCCGCTGCGCCTTTGATCAAGGCGGATACTGTTAAAGCCTTGGCGGTGACGACTCTGGAGCGCTCCAGCTTTTTGCCTGAAGTGCCCACCATGGAGCAAGCCGGTGTGAAACCTTTTGATCTGGGCACCTGGTTTGGTGTGTTTGCTACTGGCGGCACTCCGCAGCCTGTTTTGGACAAGCTGCATGCCGCTTATGCCAAGGCTTTGATGGACCCTGCCGTGCGTGAAGCGTTGGCGACTATGGGCTCTGATGTGCAGCCGGGCACCATGGTGGAATTCAGCGAGCTTGTCAGCAAGGACCTTAAGAAGTACAAAGAAGTCGTTGCCGACTCGGGTGCCGAGTTGTTCTGATGTTTCAAGGGCTTAGCATTGGTTGCAATGAGTGACTGAAGTCTGGATGGTTACTCGTAAGATTAAGAATTGTTAAAGAAGGCAGTGAAGTCTGTTTTGAGGTACCTGCTTTGGACGCCGCTTGCTAGTATTAGGGCGTTCAACCAGTCCTGGTACTTAATTTGAGATTACGGAGCCAATAATGACAATTTCCATTCGTTCTGCAAAATTAGCAGCGTGCGCTGGTGCTTTTTCCCTGTTGGCCGCTTGCGGCACTATGGACAATATGGGCACGGGCGGTCGTACCGCCGTCGGTGCTGGTGGTGGTGCCGCTTTGGGGGCGGGTATTGGTGCTTTGATTGGCGACAGCAGTAAGGCGGCCATGATCGGTGCTGGTATTGGTGCCTTGGCTGGCGGTATTGCTGCTTATAACTGGTCTGGCATCAAGAAGGATGTTCAGCAGTCCGGCGCAACCAGTCTGGGTGTGGATGTGACTGAAATGGCTGATGGCAGCTTGCGGGTCAACATTCCAAGCAGTGTGTCTTTTGACACGGGGCGTTATCAGCTGAAGCCTGCGTTGCTGCCTGTTCTGGATAGCGTGGCTCGTGCGATGAATCAGCATCCTGAGCTGCGCGCCAAGTCTATCGGCCATACCGATAGCACGGGTTCGGCACAGACTAATCAGACTTTGTCGGTTAACCGAGCAAGCGCTGTGACCAATTATCTGAATCAGCAGGGTGTGGGGCAGGGGCGTTTGATGGTTGAAGGCCGCGGTGCAAGTGCTCCGATTGGCGATAATGCGACGGCAGAAGGCCGTGCCATGAACCGTCGAGTGGAGTTGTATTTGTACGCTCCGCAGAAGTAAGTCTCTGCTGGCCGCCTTAGCGCGTGCTGACAAGAAGCCCGGTTTTCTAACCGGGCTTTTTTTGTGCTTGATCGGTGAGTAATAGCACGGTTTTAAGGCAGTATCCTCTGCTTGCTGCCTGTTGTTAGCCGTGAGCTGCCGATTGGCGCTTATCTGTTGTCGTTGATGGCATTACCGTTTCTTGAGAGTCAGGGCTGATTATTGAATGAAGTCCAAGGACTCATACCGCGGCTATTCAGTAAGTTAGGCTTAACTGGCGTCTCCTGCAACGATCTCTTTCGCCTACAAACGCGACTTCTTCTTTACTTGAGCCACTACATTTCAAAAAGGGAAAAGCCCTAAGCAGACATACAGTCCACTCAGGGCTTTTCATCTATCAAAGCCGATACCAAGCTGTAAGCGGGTAGGCAAGCATCAGGCCTGAACTACGTTTGCCTTAAACAGGCATCAAGCATCCTGATACAGCTTGCTCCCTTGCTGAACAAACTGTACCGACATCTCCTTCATTCCCAAATCAACAGCAGATTGCTCATCCAGGCCGTTGGCCTTGGCATAGTCCCGTACATCCTGCGAGATCTTCATGCTGCAGAACTTGGGCCCACACATCGAGCAGAAGTGCGCCACTTTCATGGAGTCCTTGGGCAAAGTCTCATCGTGGAACTCACGCGCCGTATCCGGGTCCAGACCCAGATTGAACTGATCATCCCAGCGGAACTCAAAGCGGGCCTTGGATAAAGCATTGTCCCGGAATGCCGCCGAAGGATGGCCCTTGGCCAGATCAGCCGCATGGGCCGCGATCTTGTACGTAATGATGCCGTCCTTCACATCCTTCTTGTTCGGCAAGCCCAGATGCTCCTTGGGCGTCACATAGCACAGCATGGCCGTGCCTTGCCAGGCAATCATTGCCGCACCCAAACCGGAAGTGATGTGGTCGTAGCCCGGTGCAATATCGGTCGCCAAAGGCCCCAGGGTATAAAAAGGGGCCTCATGACAGTGCTCCAGCTGCAATTGCATATTCTCTGGAATTAAATGCAAAGGCACATGACCAGGACCTTCAATCATGACCTGAACATCATGCTTCCAGGCTACCTGGGTCAACTCACCCAAGGTGCGCAACTCCGCGAACTGAGCCTGATCATTCGCATCGTAGCCCGAGCCAGGACGTAGACCGTCACCCAGTGAAAATGCCACGTCGTACTGCTTCATGATCTCGCAGATGTCTTCGAAACGCTCGTACAAGAAGCTTTCGCGGTGATGCGCCAGACACCATTTGGCCATGATGGAACCACCACGCGACACAATACCTGTCATGCGGCTGGCCGTCATTGGCACAAAGGGCAAACGCACGCCCGCGTGAATCGTGAAGTAATCCACACCTTGCTCCGCTTGCTCGATCAGGGTGTCACGGAAAATATCCCAGGTCAGGTCTTCGGCAATGCCGCCTACCTTTTCCAGCGCCTGGTAAATAGGCACCGTACCGACAGGAACTGGTGAGTTACGAATGATCCATTCGCGCGTCTCGTGAATGTTCTTGCCCGTAGACAAATCCATGATGGTGTCCGCGCCCCAGCGGATCGCCCAGGTCATTTTCTCGACCTCTTCACCAATCGTGGAACCCAGGGCGGAGTTACCGATATTAGCGTTGATCTTCACCAGGAAATTACGGCCAATAATCATGGGCTCCGTTTCCGGATGGTTGATATTGGCGGGCAAAATGGCCCGGCCACGCGCAATTTCGTCCCGGACAAACTCGGGAGTGACCGTGGTCGGTAAGCTGGCACCGAAGCTTTGACCAGGGTGTACCTTAGTCATGCGACGAGCCATCTCTTCACCTTGCGGTCCGCTTGCGCGCAAACTCTCAATGTATTGCTCACGTCGCAGATTTTCCCGAATCGCTACAAACTCCATTTCGGGTGTGATGATGCCGCGTCGCGCATAATGCATTTGAGTGACATTCGCGCCAGAAATGCTGCGTCGGGGCTGGCGCTTGAGTTCAAAGCGCAGCGTGTCCAGTTCTGGATCGGCCTGGCGCACCTGACCGTATTGGCTGTTAAGTCCTGCCATTAACTCTGTGTCGCCGCGCTCGGCGACCCAGGCTTGGCGTAGCGGTGGCAGGCCTTTGCGGATATCGATCTGCACCGTGGGGTCTGTGTAAGGCCCGCTAGTGTCATACACGCTTAAAGAAGGGTTCGGCTCGGCGCCGAATTGGCTGGGAGTATCAGCCAGGGAAATTTCCCGAAAAGGCACACGTAGATCAGGCCGTGAGCCAGTTTGGTAGGTTTTTCGGGAGTTGGGTAAGGGCTGGATCGCAGCCGGGTCTACGCTGGCCGCTGTGGCCGTAAAAGAAGGGGTTTTGCTTGTCATTGCAGCTCCAAAAGATGGTGGAGCCGATATAGGAAGAAGTACCGGGCAGGCATTGCACCTGTGGCACACGCTCCCAGCATCGGCATTATCCGTACTGGTACGAGGGTGTGTCTCAACCCGCCAATTGGCGAGTACCCCTGCGTGCTGACAAGTATAGGTATCTTGGAGCGTCTTGTGGACGTATAAGGCTTATTTTCTTTTCATGCCATTAAGCAAGTGCCGGATGGTTTGATCCAGGTGATCACGTTCTTTTGCAGGCAAAGCCACGATTTCGTCCACGGAGAAACGGCTGAATGGCCAGCTCACAATGGGTGGGCCTTCGCCGGAGTCTTGCAGTGTCAAGGCATGGGCCGAGCTCAACTCCATAGTGCCCAGTCCATTCTTGAGCCATTGGGCACTGATATTCAGGGCTTTTGCCAGGTCCAGAATCTCGCGCGCGTCACGTCGCGTACCGCTCTCGTAATTAGAGATGGCGCTTTGACTGAGATTGCATAAGCGTGCAAGTTCGGCTTGGGAAAAGCCGCGTTGCAGGCGGGCGTGGCGTAGGCGATCAGAGAAGTGTTTCACACTACAGATTGTTCATGGAACGACCTGCACGATGGTTTTGAAGAAAAACCCCGTATGTGATAAAACGGTTAAGCTCAAATAGATAGTAGGACTTGGGGGAAGGGCTTTGTGGTAGCGCGGGCAGGACCGGGATCGGTGTAGGGTGTATGCCATACAGAGACAAGCGGCGATGCGCCTGGTAAACAGGCGGAAAGCAGCGGAATTTAGCGTTTTCTCATGCCGTCCAGCAAGTGACGGATAGTGCGATCCAGCAAATCACGTTCACCATCTGCCAAAGCAACCACTTCATCCACGGAGAAGAGACGGAAGGGCCAAGAGACAATCGGAGGGCCTTCCTGGGGTTCGGACAAGGTATAGCCGTCATCCATGAATTCCATCTTGCCTGTGCCTTTGCGCAACCAAAGAGCGCTGACATTCAAGGCTCTAGCCAGTTCCAGAATTTCACGGGCATCCCGACGAGTGCCATTTTCGTAATTGGAAATTGCGCTTTGACTCAATCCGCATAGACGTGCCAAACCAGCCTGAGAAAGACCGCGGTGTTGACGTGCATGGAGAAGGCGTTCGGAAAAGTGTTTCACACAACAGATTGTTGATGCAAAGTCAATCACGATGGTTTTAATTAAAAATCACAGTCGTGATTTATACTGTCCGACAGAGTCATCAGATGTCATTATAGTTAAGGTATCAACTATGTCGGTTGCAAATGAAATTGCTGGCGGTCCTGTTGTGCTGTACTTGGCCAGTGCTATCCCTGATCGAAGCCTGTTGGAACAAAAAATTCAGGCGCTGGCAGAGCGTGGTTATCGTCTTATTTTCTGCCCGGATGCGACGGCCTTACTGCAGTTGGCCCAGACACGGGGCCGTTATGCGGGCTCGATATGTATCGCTTGGCTGGGTGGCACCTTGGCCGAGATCTGCTCGGCTGCTGTGCGCCTGCGTATCCTGTGTCCCCAAATCGGAATCCTGATGCAGTCCGATGCGACAGATTCAGCCATGCTCCAGGCTTTGCATAGCGGAGGGGATCAGTTTTGCCCCAAAGATGCCTCTTTGGAGCTGCTAGCAGCCAGTTTGCATAGCTTGCGACGTCGCCTGATGCATATGCCCGTGATTCCTGAGCCTTCCTTGACACAGGAGTGGGTGCTGGATCAGGAGGGCTGGACGCTGATCTCGCCTATAGGCATCTCGTTCAGCCTAACCAGCACAGAGCGTGCTTTTATTGTGCGCTTGCTGCAACAGGAAGATAAACGGGCCAGCCACTACGAGCTGATGCGTGCTGTCGCCAGCAAGACGGATGTAATTAGTAATCCACCCGGTGCCCTGCATATCAATCGTCTAGGCGTTCTGGTCAGCCGTATGCGGCGCAAATTCATGCAGGGTGGGACAGCTTTGCCCATCCGCTCTATCCACAACTGGGGCTACACCTTTGCCGCTAATTGCCAGCTACTGGCAGAGCCCATGCGTTACTAGGACAGGGCAATTAAAAAGGCTCTGCCAGTATTAACTGAGCAGAGCCTTTTTCTATGTTGCAGCGGCTTGAGGTTTAGTAATAGCGCTGCACCGACAAGTCGTCTGCACGGATGGCGGGCTCTTTGTTGCTGATCAGATCAGCCAGCAGTTGCGCGCTACCGGTGGCCAAGGTCCAGCCTAAGGTCCCGTGTCCGGTATTCAGGAATAGGTTGGAGTAACGGCTGCGGCCCACAATCGGGGTGCTGTCCGGTGTCTTGGGACGCAGGCCTGTCCAGAAATGCAGATCTGCATCGCTTTGGTAGCTGCCAGGGAACAGATCGTTCAAGACCATCAGCAACGTTTGTTCGCGGCGCGGATTCAGGTGCTTGCTAAAGCCCACCACCTCAGCCATACCACCGACTCGAATACGCTTGTCAAAACGGGTCAGGGCTATCTTGTAGCTTTCGTCCAGCAAGGTGGAGTGGGGCGCTCTGGATTCGTCGGCAATCGTAGCCGTGATGGAGTATCCCTTAAGGGGATAGACCGGGATGGCTTGCAGGTCTTTCATCAGGCCCGTGGACCAGGAACCCAGTGCCACGACATAGGCGTCCGCCGTCAGCAAGCCGTCGGAGGACTGCACGCCACTGATTTCATTGCCGCTGCTGTGAATACGCTGAATATTCTGATTCCAACGGAATTCCACGCCTTCCTGTTCAGCCAGCTCGGTCAGGCGACGGGTGAACATTTGGCAGTCGCCGGTTTCGTCTTCGGGGAAACGCAGCCCACCGCTCAATTTGTGCTCGACATGACGCAGGGCGGGCTCGATCGTATGCAGTTCAGACGCGGCCAGTAGCTCATAGGGCACGCCGGCTTCTTTCAGCACCTCGATATCTGCCGCAATGCCATCCAGTTGCTTTTGGGTGCGGAATACTTGCAAGGTGCCTTGGGAACGATGTTCGAACTGGATATCCGTCTGGGCGCGCAGCTCGGCCATGCAATGGCGGCTGTATTCAGCCAGCCTCACCATACGTTCTTTATTGACGGCATAGCGATCCGCTGTGCAGTTGCGCCACATGGCCAGCAGCCACTTAATTTGGCTCAGTGTGCCGTCGGGGCGAATGGTCAGGGGAGGGTGCTTGTCGAACATCCACTTAATGGCCTTGCGCGGGATACCCGGCGCAGCCCACGGGCAGGCATAACCAAAGGAGAGCTGACCGGCGTTGGCAAAACTGGTTTCCAGAGCAGGCCCAGACATGCGGTCAACGACCGTTACGTTATGTCCTTGGCGAGCAAGATAATAAGCGCTGGTTACACCTTCTACTCCAGCACCTAGCACGAGGATCTTCATACGGTTCCTTGGGAGCATCACCCGAGAGGGAGAGTGTTGCGTTCAGGCGCGGCAAGACCGCGCGTTCTGTCGCAATTCGATACGTTTTATCCGTCTATTTCAACAGGCGGGCAGGGTGGGGGTCAAGGATTAGTCCTGATCCGGTACGCTACGCGGAAACACCATATTGTTGCGGTGGATCAGCTCCGTATCATGCTCGCTGCCCAAGAGCTCGTTAATCAAGTGACTGGGCTGGCCCATGATGCGGCGGGTATCGTCAGAGGAGTAGTTGATCAGGCCACGGGCATATTCCACGCCGTGTTTGTCTACGCAGGCAACCACATCGCCACGGTCGAACTCGCCTTCCACATGCGTGACACCCACAGGCAGCAGGCTTTTATGCCCGTCTACCAGGGCGCGCACCGCACCGTCGTCCAGGGACACACGACCACGCACGCGCAGTTGGTCTACCAGCCAGCGTTGACGGGCCGAGCGCACGGGCAGGGTGGCACGCAGTTCAGTCCCAATGCGCTCGCCTTTCGCAAGGCGCGAAAGCACTTGCTGTTCCCGGCCGGAAGCAATGATCGTGTGGCCACCACTTTGGGCAGCCCGCTTGGCTGCCAGGATCTTTGTGATCATGCCGCCTGTACCGATATTGCTGCCTGAACCCCCCGCCATGGCTTCCAGGGTTGGGTCGCCCGCTTGCCCCAGCGAGATGAACTGTGCATCGGGATTGCTGCGCGGGTCGGCGCTGTACAAGCCTGCCTGGTCGGTCAGGATGATCAGGGTTTCGGCTTCGATCAAGTTGGTGACCAAAGCACCCAGAGTGTCATTGTCACCAACCCGAATTTCGTCGGTTACGACCGTGTCGTTTTCGTTCACGATAGGCACTACACCCAGGTCCAGCAGGGTGTTGATAGTGCCGCGTGCATTCAGGTAGCGATGGCGGTCTGCCAGGTCTTCGTGGGTCAGCAAAATTTGGGCAGTGCGCACGCCGTGGCGAGCAAAAGCCACTTCATAAGCCTGAATCAGTCCCATCTGGCCTACGGCTGCGGCAGCCTGTAACTCATTCATGGCCTTCGGTCGGCGCGGCCAGCCCAAGCGGGCCATGCCCTCGGCAATGGCGCCGCTGGATACCAGCACCAGTTGCTTGCCTTGGGCATGCAGTTGAGCAATCTGGGTGGCCCATTGCTCCACGGCATCCAGGTCAATCCCTTTGCCCTCGTTGGTGACCAGGGAAGAACCTACTTTAATAACCAGTCGGCGCGATTGCGCGACGGCCGATTCAGAATGAGAAGAGTGCTGCATGACGAGTCAGAAATCCATCGCTTGGCGTGTAAATAGAGAAAATGCCAGGAGTAGAGCGGCAGGTACACCGCGTCTTCCGGGCATTTTAGGGTTCAGTCATAGGGCCGGAGCCCTAGACCTGTGTAGCACGATCAGTCTGGAGCAAACCTTTCGTCGTAAATATGGGTGCCGTCGGCAATATCTTGTTCGATATGTTCTTTGCGGCTTTCTTCGTCCAGCCAGGATTGCAAGTGGTAGACCAGATCTTGAGTGCCAACGCCAGTCAGGGCAGAGATACCAAAGACAGGGCCGTCCCAATTCAGCTCTTTAAGCAGCTGGGCTTTCAGTTCTTCCGGGTCAGACACCATATCCAGCTTGTTCAGAACCAGCCAACGGGGCTTGGCGTACAGCTCTTCACTGTACAAGCGTAGCTCTTCAACAATAGCGCGTGCTTCCGTGGCCACTTTGGTGACAATGTCTTCGTCCGGGTCCAGGCTGGAAACGTCCAGCAGGTGCAGCAAAATACGGGTACGGGTCAGGTGGCGCAGGAACAAATGGCCCAAACCGGCACCTTCAGAAGCGCCTTCGATCAAGCCAGGGATGTCAGCAACGACAAAACTGTGTGATTCGGAGGAGCGCACCACACCCAGATTAGGGTGCAAGGTGGTGAAGGGGTAGTCCGCAATGCGAGGCTTGGCGTTCGAGATACGGGTGATCAGGGTAGATTTACCGGCATTGGGCATGCCCAGCAGACCCACATCGGCCAGTACCTTCAGTTCCAGGCGCAATTTGCGCTGCTCGCCTTCCTTACCGTAGGTAAATTGGCGGGGAGCCCGGTTCACACTGGATTTGAAGTGCAGATTGCCCAGACCACCAGGGCCACCTTGCGCCAGCGTGATTTTCTCGCCGTGGCGCTTCATGTCAAACAGCTGCTCGCCGGTTTCTGCGTCGAAAATCATGGTGCCTACGGGCACGCGCAAGGTGATGTCCTCGCCACCTGCGCCGTACTGGTCGGAGCCACGGCCGTTTTCGCCGTTGCGAGCGCGGTGCAGGCGGGCGTAGCGGTAGTCGATCAAGGTGTTGACGTTACGGTCGGCTTCGGCATAAATGCTGCCACCGCGTCCGCCGTCGCCGCCGTTAGGGCCACCTTTTTCAATAAATTTTTCTCGGCGAAAACTGGCAGCGCCGTTTCCACCTTTGCCTGCAACCACTTCAATGGTCGCTTCGTCTACGAATTTCATGGTGATGAGTGCTGTATAGGTCCAGGGGCCGCAGAACAGTATTTGCTGCTGGTCTGGGAGCAGACCATTTTAAACAAAAACCCCAATTGCTTAGTGTATAGGAGATTGGCTTATCTGCCGGTATGTGCCGCAATAGTGGCCGATTTTTAATTCTCTTGCTGTGGCCGTAGGGAGACTGGCTAAGCCGGGTGTGCAGGTTTGCAGATGGCACGCAGGCCATACATAAAAAAAGCCCTGCCTTATGGGGGCAGGGCTTTTCGTAGCGACTACGTTTTGATTGAAGGGCTTATTCGCCAGCAACAACCGAAACAGTACGCTTGTTCAATGCACCGGTGATGGAAAATTTAACTTTGCCATCGACCAGGGAGAACAGGGTGTGGTCTTTACCAATGCCCACGTTCACGCCGGGGTGAAACTGAGTGCCGCGCTGACGAACAATAATGCCGCCAGCCGAAATTACCTGACCGCCGTAGACTTTAACGCCCAGACGTTTGGCCTGTGAGTCACGGCCGTTCCGCGTAGAGCCGCCGCCTTTCTTCTGTGCCATTTCTTTAGCTCCTAAATGAAGAAAATACCAAATTCGCTTTCAAACACAACAACTTAGGAGTTGATGGTGTCGATGCGGATTTCGGTGTAGTTTTGACGATGGCCTTGCGTTTTGCGGTAGTGCTTGCGACGGCGCATTTTGAACACAATGATTTTGTCGTGACGGCCTTGCGCAAGAACAGTTGCCTTGACCACAGCACCAGCGACGAAAGGAGCACCAATTTGCAGTGCTTCACCTTCGCCGACGGACAGAACCTGGTCAAGTGAAATTTCTTGCCCAATGTCTGCCGGTATCTGTTCTATTTTGAGTTTTTGGCCAGCAGTAATGCGATATTGCTTACCGCCGGTTTTTATAACCGCGTACATAGGGAATCCCTTAAGAGAATCAAACAGGCATTGATCAATGGCACGATAAGTACCCCGCTCAATACCATCTAGCGTAAAAAAATCTTGACACGCAAAATGCCAAGCAAAAAATAATAGGATAAAAAGGCTTTGCTGTCAATGGCTTGGGGCTGTGCTTGTCAGTATTTTGCATCCAATCCTTTCGCCTCGCTAAGGGGGCAGAATGCTTGTCAGGGACGCAGTGCTGCACAAGGCGGGCAGCAGGGGAGAATTTGGCTAAGTCGGCCACCGGCCCCAAATGCTTACACTTTTCCTCAATCTGTGGCCTTTGGCTGGCCGTGTATCCGCTAGGGTAGAGCTGTTGCGTTCACAGAGCGTAAGTCATTTATTTTTCGAACCTACTAAGGGGAAGCGTATGAATAAGGACACGATCGAAGGCAAATGGAAGCAGTTGGCTGGCAAGGCTCGTACCGTCTGGGGTGAAATTACCGATGATGATTGGGCCAAGGTCAAAGGCGATGCCACGCAATTAGCGGGCCTGGTGCAGGAGCGTTATGGCCGCACCCGTGAAGAGGCGGAGCGAGAAGTGAAGGACTTCTACGATAAGTACGACCGTTAGTGAAGCGGGAACCGGTTTTTGTCTGATACCCATTTTTTGAGCCGTCTCTGAAACGGCCCAGCAGACAAAGCGTTGATCCTGTACGTACTGATGATGAGGAGAATCGTATGCTTTACTACGCCGTAATCTTTTTTGTTGTAGCCATCGTGGCGGCTGTGCTTGGTTTTGGCGGTATTGCCGCTGGCGCTGCCTCGATCGCCAAGATTTTGTTTGTGGTGTTCTTGATTCTGGCGGTGCTCTCGCTGGTCAAGGGCATGGGTAAGAAATAGAACAGGCCCGCTCGGGGCGGGCCTGTCTAAATAGCGAAGCCGTCTCCACCTGAAAGTGGAGGCGGTTTTTTTATGAGCGGTAGTCTGCGTTGATCGTGACGTACTCGTGCGAGAAGTCGCAGGTGTATACCGTTTCGCTGAGCTGGCCGCGGCCAAGCGAAACACGCACCACGATTTCCGCTTCCTGCATGACGCGCTGGCCGTCCTCTTCCTGGTAGTCAGGGTTGCGGCCGCCATCTACGGCGACCAGCACATCACCCAGCCACAAACGCAGCTTGGTAACGTCCAGGTCCGTAATGCCGGCATAGCCGATCGCGCACAGAATGCGGCCCAGATTGGGGTCGGATGCAAAGAAGGCGGTCTTCACCAATGGCGAATGGGCAATGGCATAAGCCACTTTCAAGGCTTCTTCGCTGGAACCTGCATCATCAACCTGGATGGTCATGAATTTGGTGGCGCCTTCCGCGTCACGCACAATTTTCTGAGCCAGCTCACGCGAGGCGTCGACCAGGGCATCGAGCAGGGTGTTGTAGTTAGGGTCGGCAATAGACTCAACGGTGACACCACTTTGGCCGGTGGCCATGATGATGAAGGAATCGTTGGTAGAGGTATCGCCATCCACCGTAATACGGTTGAACGAGCGATCTGCAGCCAGACGGCACATATCGCGCAGCAGCTCGGGCGCAATTCCGGCATCGGTGGCCAGGTAGCCCAGCATAGTGGCCATATTGGGGCGAATCATGCCCGCGCCTTTGCTGATACCTGTCAGGGTGACTGTTTTACCGGACAGCTGGATCTGACGAGACACGATTTTTGGCTGCGTGTCGGTGGTCATGATGCTGTGGGCCGCATTGAACCAGTTGTTATCGGACAGATCGTTGACCGCTGCTGGCAAGGCGCCCAGCAGGCGATCCATAGGCAGAGGTTCCAGAATTACACCGGTCGAGAAAGGCAGAACTTGCTGGGGCAGGATGTTCAGCAGACGAGCGGCTTCTTTGCAGGTTTGCTGGGCTTTTTCTAGACCCACCTGGCCTGTACCAGCGTTGGCATTGCCGGTATTGATGACCAGGGCACGAATACCGTCGTGGGTTGCCAGGTGCGCTTCGCACACTTGCACAGGAGCGGCGCGGAACCGGTTGGTGGTGAACACGCCCGCCACGCTAGTGCCTGGGGCCAGTTCAAACACGGTCAGGTCACGTCGGTTAGCCTTGCGGATACCGGCTTCGGTAATACCGATTTTGACACCGGCAACGGGGTGAATATCAGATTCAGAGGGGATGAATAGATTGACGGCCATGACGCGATCCGGAAAACAATGTTAAAGGCGGCTCAAAGCAGTAATGATACTTGCTTTGAGCCGCCTTGAGCATAGCTTTGGTCGCGTGGCGTTTTTAGCTCTGGCGGGCTGCCAGTGCAACGTTGTTGCGTGTGATCAGCTTGAGCTCGCCCAGCGCTTCAAACAGGCTGGAGCGGGCCTTTTCGGACAGGTTGGCAAACATCTCTTGCAGCCACTGTTCGTGGGATGCGGCCATTTTCTTGAACTGGCGCTTGCCTTTGGGAGTCAGGCGGATCAGAGAGCTGCGACGGTCGGTCAGCACTTTGATGCGCTCTACCAGGCCTTCTTTCTCCAGCTGGTCGGTAATACCGGTGATATTGCCGTTGGTGACCATCAGGTGGCGGGACAGCTCGCTCATTTTCATGCCGGCGGGCTGGCGCTGCAATTGAGCCATCAGGTCAAAGCGGGGCAGGGTTGTAGTGTGTTCGACGCGCAGACGGCTGCGAATTTCGCCTTCAACCAGATTGGTGCAGGCCATCAGGCGTAACCACAGTCGGGTGTCGAAGTGGTCGTCGCTGTGAGCACGGCTTTCCAAGTCGGGAGCGGCATCGGCGACGGCGGAAGCGGGGATATCGTTCATGATCATAGATAGCTTGCCTTAATGGTGCATGTCCAAAATATTTAGCTTTGAAGGACGCAGACCGCAGCCATGAGCAAGCTGGGTGAGCTTGGGAGGTATCTTAGGGGCTGTATCGATATTTGACATTGCGACAGATCAAAGTAAATTCGTTTTTAAGCTTAAATTAATCAACTTGCTAGAAAGCGTCGGCAAAGGTGTCAAGGCATTAGGTAAAGAAATGCAAACCCTTGTCTACTATTTACTTTCACGGCTACCGCTTTGAATAATGATTCACCGACGCTCTAGCTTGGAAGCGATGCGATAAGCTGGCTAAATTCAAGTGATTATTTAGTTGAAGTATAAGGCATTTGCCTACGTGTCGACGGTTTGATGAATCACTTTCCTGCTTTTACAGATACTTTTTTTTGTTTCAAAAATAATGTCTGTGCTAATTTTTCTTAATTGAAAATAATGCATGTGGCGGATCGATTTATTTCTTATATCCTGACATTTCTTATTCGGTTTTGCGATTCGTGCGCCGGGGATCCTTGGCAGCTTAAGCTCTTGTAGGATACCCCCTGAAACAGCTGATGATGATGCGCTACTGCGGATAACCCGTAGTCGTCAGTGCTGATGTTGGGGCGTTTTTTTTGCTAACATCCTTTAGAACTAAACAATATAGACCTTGCCAATTTGGTCGGCGCCTTTGTCGGAGCAGGGTCTACGCCTGAGTAGGGCGTAATCTACGCAGGAGATACGGATGGAACGTTCAGCGCACCTTGATACCTTTGCTCGCGACAATCTGCCACCTCTGGAATGGTGGCCAGAAATGCTTTTGGAAGGAAATCCGGATGTGGACTATCCCGCTCGCCTGAATTGCGCTGTGGCGCTGTTGGGGGAGCAGGTAGCAGCGGGGCATGGTGATCGAGTGGCGTTGCAGTGGGCAGAGGGTGATGAGAATCGCAGCCTGACCTATAAACAGCTGGACGTGCTGACCAACCGTATTGCGCATGTTTTGACACAGGACCTCAAGCTGGAGCCTGGTAACCGGGTGTTGTTGCGCGGTCCCAATAATCCCATGATGGCTGCGTGCTGGCTGGCCAGCATCAAGGCTGGTCTGGTGACGGTGCCAACCATGCCTTTGCTGCGTGCGGTGGAGCTAAAGACGATTCTGGACAAGGCTGAGATCCACGCGGCTTTGTGTGATGAGCGCCTGCGCGAAGAGCTGGAGCATTGCATGGATTCCGCGCATGACTCCTATACGCCGGTATTAAAGCAGTTGTTGTGCTTTAACGATGGGAGTGCTCAAGGTCTGGAGGCTTTGCTGGCTGACAAACCCGAAGACTTTCAGGCTTGCGATACGGCGGCTGATGATATTTGTTTGATCGCTTTCACCAGCGGTACGACTGGCCAGCCCAAGGGCTGCATGCACTTTCATCGTGATGTGCTGGTCATGTGTGACACGTTCTCCCGTCATGTGCTGCGTTTGACGCCAGATGATGTGGTCTGCGGGACGCCTCCCTTGGCTTTCACGTTTGGTTTGGGCGGTTTGCTGTGCTTCCCGCTGCGTGCAGGTGCCTCTACGGTGTTACTGGAGCGTCTGACACCCTCCGATTTGTTGGGCATGATTGACCGCTTCAAGGTCACCATGAGTTTTACCGCACCGACTTTCTATCGTCAGATGGCAGGTTTGGTGGACCGTTATTCTCTGGCGAGCTTGCGCGCTACTGTGTCGGCAGGCGAAGCCTTGCCGGATGCGACCCGTCAGCTGTGGAAGCAGGCCAGCGGTATTGAGATGACCGATGGCATTGGTGGCACCGAGATGATTCACGTTTATGTGTCCAGCCCGCCTGAAAAGGTGCGTGCGGGTGCGATTGGTCAGGTGGTGCCCGGTTATGTCGCCACGATTCTGGACGATGACTTGAATCCGGTGCCGGTGGGTACCGTAGGTCGTTTGGCGGTCAAGGGGCCGACGGGCTGCAAGTATTTGAATGACGAGCGTCAGAAGCAGTTTGTTCAGGGTGGTTGGAATTTCCCTGGCGACACGTTCAAGATGGATGAGGACGGCTATCTCTACTATCAGGCACGTAATGACGACATGATTGTTTCGTCGGGCTACAACATTGCAGGTCCTGAGGTTGAGGGAACCTTGCTCAAACATGAGGCCGTGGCTGAGTGCGGCGTGGTCGGTGCGGCGGATGAGGAACGCGGCCAGATTGTGCAGGCGTTTATTGTGCTCAAGCCTGGGTTTGTGGGTAACGACGAGTTAAAGAAGAAGCTGCAGGATTTTGTGAAAGAGAATGCGGCACCTTATAAGTATCCGCGAGCGATTGAGTTCGTGAATGCTTTGCCACGTACGGAGACAGGCAAGCTGCAGCGCTTTGTGCTGCGACAGATGGCGCAGGACTGATTCTGTAGACGATAAAAAAGCGGGCATATAGCCCGCTTTTTTGTGTCCAGCGTGTTTAGTTTTTGAAAGTAGCAAAAACTTCACGTGCCGCCTGGACAGTCGCATTGGTGACGTCCGGTGTGTGTTGCACCGATACGAAACCAGCTTCAAAGGCCGAAGGAGCGAAGTACACGCCTTTATCCAGCATGGCGTGGAAGAATTGTTTGAAGCGCTCGATGTCACCTGCAGACACCTCGGCTAGCGACGTGGGAACCTGTTCGCTGAAGTAGATGCCGAACAGGCCGCCTTGGTGGTCGGCGGTGAAGGGAATACCGGCTTCTTGTGCCGCGGCCTTCAGGCCCTGGATCAGGTTGGCGGTGTTGTTGGTCAGGGTGTCGTAGAAACCGGGTTGAGCCAGCTTCTTCAAGGTGGCCAGACCAGCGGCAACGGCCACGGGGTTACCGGACAGGGTACCTGCCTGGTAAACACCGCCTACCGGTGCAACGCATTGCATGATGTCGCGACGGCCACCGAAGGCGCCGACGGGCATACCGCCACCAATGACTTTGGCCAGCGTGGTCAGGTCAGGGCGGATGTTGCTCAAGCCTTGTACGCCTTGTGGGCCGACACGGAAGCCGGTCATGACTTCATCAAAAATCAGCACGGCACCGTATTCGGTACAAAGCTCGCGCAAGCCTTCCAGGAAACCGGGGGCAGGGCGTACCAGGTTCATATTGCCTGCGAAGGGCTCAACGATCACGCAAGCGATTTCATCGCCTTTTTGCTTGAAGGCATCGCGTACGGCATCCAGCTTGTTGTAGTCCAGCACCAAAGTGTGGGCGACGAATTCGGCAGGCACACCAGCGGAGGTGGGGTTGCCGAAGGTCAACAGGCCCGAACCGGCTTTGACCAACAGGCTGTCGGCGTGGCCGTGGTAGCAGCCTTCAAATTTGATGATGGTGTTGCGGCCGGTAAAGCCACGGGCCAGTCGGATGGCGCTCATGGTGGCTTCGGTGCCGGAGCTGACCAGACGTACTTGCTCCATGGAGGGCAGCATCTTGGTCAGGGTTTCGGCCAGAACGACTTCGCCTTCGGTAGGCGCACCGTAGGACAGGCCGTGTACGGCCGCCTCTTGTACGGCTTTGATCACGTCCGGATCGGAGTGGCCCAGAATGGCTGGACCCCAGGAGCCCACGTAGTCCGTGTATTGCTGGCCGTCGGCATCCCAGATGTAGGGGCCTTGGGCGCGTTCGATGAAGCAAGGTGTACCGCCTACGGAACCGAAGGCGCGGACGGGCGAGTTAACGCCGCCGGGGATGACTTTGCAGGCACGTTCAAAAAGTTCGGAGTTACGGGACATGAGGCAAAAATCCAGACGTGAAAAGGTCAAGGCCAGGCTTGGGCTTGGGGCGCAAAGCGCGACTAGGCCTGGGCGTGAAAGTAATCGGTAAAGCGTTGCGCCGTGGCGCGTATGTCGCTGGTCTCAAATAGGCTGCTGATAACGGCCACGCTATCAACACCTGCTTCCAGCAGTTCGGGCATTTTCTCGGGCGTGATGCCGCCAATGGCAACCACGGCAGCCCGGCGTCCTTCGCTTTGCTGTTCCTGGCAAAGCTGATGGGCTAGGCGCAAGGTGTTCAGTTCGGCAGGTGGCGCTTCGGGCTTGACGCTGGAGGGGTACATGGCACCAAAGGCAATGTAGTCTGCATCGTCAGCCAGGGCTTGGCGAGCCAGATCCAGGCTGTTGTAGCAGGAGCGGCCCAGCAGGGCCTGTGCTCCCAGCGCCTGACGGGCCTGGACCAGTTCTCCATCGCTTTTGCCCAGGTGTGCGCCTTGCACATCAAACTCTAGGGCCCAGCTCCAGTGGTCGTTGACCAGCAGGGGCAAGTCCAAAGACAGGCACAGCTTGATCAACGCTTTGAGCTGTTGCTGACGGATTGGTTCCGGGCCGTGCTTGCGACGAAACTGCAGTACCTGCAACCCCCCTTCGTGAGCGGCGCGCACGGCGTCCAGCAAGCGAGGGGTGTCGTCCCATTCAGGAGTAATGCCGTATAAACCGGCAGGAAAGCGCAGGGTGGTGGCGTCAGTCATGGTGGGGAGCAACAGGGTTGAACAGGCGGTGGCCCATACCGGGCTGGAAGGTGTTGCTGGCACGTTCCTGTAGATGCAGCAAAGCTGATTCTACCGCGTTATCCAGCTCGTGGCCTTGAGCCAGAAAGCTCAGGCAAGCGGTAGCCAGCAAACTATCTGTGTCTTGTTGGCGTACGCCACCATCCAGCGGCAAGCTGTAGTCCAGCCGGCCATGATGGCCTTGGAATCGGGCATGCCATTGGCCTGCGGGGCCGGGTATGCCGCTGACCAGCACGGCATTGGCGCCGTTGTTCAGCAAGGTTTCAACCGCGTCAGGAGTATCGCCCAGCAGTTCGTCGGCTTGCCAGCGCTCCAGGCTGGGATGGTCGATCAATAATAAAGAACTGAGTGGCAGCAGCAGGCGTAAACTGGCATCCAGGGCGTCGTCAGCATCCAGCTCGTCCAGACCCGTAGGCATGGCACTTAAATGCAGCACCAAGGGTAGTTCAGGGTAGTCGGAGCAAAGCTCGGCCACCATGCTGGCAATTTCCGGGCTGTAGACAGGGCCGCACTTGATGGCCTGAATGTTCATGTCTTCCAGTAAACAGCGTGCCTGGTCGTCGGCAATGTCTTCAGCCAGGGTCTGGATATTTTCTTGTTGGGCCGTATCGCGTACGAGCAGGGCGGTGGGCACACTGACAATGTGGCAGCCCAAGCGAGCGCCAGTCAGCGTGTCCGCAGGCAGATGAGCACCCCCACTGGGGTCGTAGGGAGCCAGCACGAGAGCCAGGGCGGGACTTGAATTTTTGATTTCAGCAGCCATCTTGTCTTGGATACACATGCAGGGCCAGCAAGGCACTGGATGTCACGGGTTGAGTAATTTAGTAATATGAACCCCATTTTAATGGATTGCCCCGATTTGCACGCGGATCGGACTATGTTTACAAATACAGTAGGAATACTATGCGTACGTGGATGTGCCTGATTTGCGGCTGGATTTATGATGAAGAGACGGGTGTACCTGAAGAAGGTATTGCTCCGGGCACACTTTGGGAAGATGTCCCGCCAAACTGGGTCTGTCCCGAATGCGGCGCTCGTAAGGAAGACTTTGAAATGATCCAAGTGTGATCATCTCAAGTTCCAAGGTGGTTTGTTTTGACGGGAGGTGTGTATGAGTACCACTAGCCATTCCCCGCTAATCCAAGAAAGCGCTGACTTAACGCACCACCTGTTACTTGCCATGCCCGGTGTGGTATCGGGCAGCTTGGCCGACACGGTGATTTATGTCTGTGAACATAATGAACAAGGTGCCTTGGGCTTGGTCATTAATCGACCAACGGATCTAAGCCTGGTTGAATTGCTGTCTCGTATCGAGGTTGACGTGGAGAACCGGGCTGATCTGGCCTCGACTTCTGTATATTTTGGCGGGCCTGTGCAAATGGACCGCGGCTTTGTTCTCCATGATTCCGATAAAGCCTATACCTCCAGTCTGGAGGTGGGCGATCTGACCCTGACCACGTCTCGCGATGTCTTGCAGGATGTCGCACAAGGCCAGGGGCCAGTGCATATGCTGGTGACCTTGGGCTACGCCGGTTGGGGTGCCGGTCAGCTGGAAAGTGAAATGGCCGACAATGCTTGGCTGAGCATTAAAGCCACCCATGAAATCTTGTTCTCTACGCCAGTCGGTGAGCGTTACGATCGCGCACTGGCGTTGCTGGGAATCAGTCCTTTTACCCTGACAGGTGCTGCGGGCCATGCCTGAACACGAAACACCGTCTACGGTCAGCTCGGCGCAAACCCTGCTGGCTTTTGACTATGGCTTAAAAAAAATCGGTGTGGCTCTGGGTAATACCTTGACGCGCCAAGCCCGCCCTTATACGATTTTGCGGCCCGTCACACGGGAGCAGCGCTTTGCGGCGATTGAGGCCTTGCTGGCTGAATGGCAGCCAGATCGCGTCGTGGTTGGTTTGCCTTTGACCCTGGATGGCGGCGAGCAGTATGCTTCGCTGCGGTGTCGGCGTTTTGCCAACCAACTGCACGGTCGCTACGGCGTTGCAGTAGACCTGGTCGATGAGCGGGGCTCCAGCATGGAGGCTCAAGAGTTGCTGGGCAATAATGACGATGATGATGCCGTGGCAGCCTGCGTGATCTTGCAGCGTTATCTGGATAGCCTGCCACCGGCCTGAGCCCTCTACAAGGTTGCAGCCTTTTGATTAGTTTATTTCGTTTTAGTTGGCGCGCTGTCGCCCTGATTGTGTGGATAGTGATCGGCCTGTTCAGTGTCGGTCTTGTGTTCCCGGTATTGCGCCCAGGCGGACGTCGCATCATGGTGCTACTGATGTCTCGCCTATTGATGCGTATCTGTGGCGTGCGCGTCATCGAGCATGGTCAGGCGGTCCAGGATCGCGCCGTGCTGTACGTATCCAACCATGTATCCTGGTTGGATATTTTTGTCATCAACAGCGTGCGCTGCACCTCTTTCATTGCAAAAAGCGATATTCGACGCTGGCCTGTGATTGGCTGGTTGGTTGCGGGGGCAGGGACGGTCTTTATCGAGCGCGGCCAGCGACGCGCCATCCAGATTGTCAGCCAGCAAATGGCCACCTGTTTTGAGCGTGGTGATGCCGTGGGATTGTTCCCCGAGGGCACAACTTCCACGGGTTTGGATGTCCGCCCTTTCCATGCCAGCCTGTTTGAAGCCGCCATTACCCTGAGTGTAGACATCCAGCCTATGGCCTTGGTGTTTGAGCAAGCAGGGCAACGCAGCGAGCGTTTTGCCTTTGTGGGTGAGCAGTCGCTGGTGGCGAATATTTGGGTCTTGTTAAGTGCCCGAAACGTGTCCGTACATTGCCACTTCCTGGATTTGATACCGGCTCAGTCCTGTAGCGAATGGGGCCGTTCGCAAACGGCACAACGTGCCCGAGAGCAAGTCCGTGCCGTTATTTGCCCCGACGCGGCTGTTTCCGAGCCTTGATGGCTTAAGCGGGTTTTTTGCTTTCAGGGCAGTGAATCTGAACCAGATGCCGGTCTTGCAGACGGATAGCACTTAATTGGCGGCCCCAGACACAACCGGTATCCAGGCTGATCACGGTGGGCGTGTTCAGCAAACCCAGCGTAGACCAATGACCAAAAATAATAGGCACCTGGGCACAGGCACGATCAGGTAGTTCATACCAGGCCAGCAAACCGGATTCGGTATCAGGTGCGCCTTTGTGCTTGAAGTCCATGCGGCCATCAGCATCACACATGCGCATGCGGGTCAGGGTGCTGACAATGGCGCGTAGTCGATCGTAGCCACTGAGCTCGGCATCCCAGCGATCCGGGTGGTTGCCAAACAGTTCGATGATATTGTCTTTCCAGTTATCAGCGCGTAGCAGGGCTTCCAGCTCCTGGGCATAACCCAGTGTTTGCTCCGGGCTCCAGTCGGGATGCACACCCGCATGCACCATCAAATGACCATGCTCGTAGTGAGCCAGCGGCTGGTGTCGTAACCAGTCCAGCAGTTCTTGTGCATCCGGGGCGGCCAGTAGTTCTTGCAACGTGTCTTGCTTGCCGGATTTGCGCACACCGGCGGCAACGGCCAGACAATGGATATCGTGATTACCCAGCACACAGACGGCGCGTTCACCCAGAGACCGGATCAAACGCAAGGAGCCCAGCGAATCGGGGCCACGGTTGACCAAATCCCCGGCAAACCAGAAGCGGGCCCGACTGTCGCCTGCAACATCAGGATGGCTGAGTAGGCTGTTCAGGGGGCTGCAGCAGCCTTGAATATCCCCGATGGCCCAAATGGCGGGAGAGGTAGCTAAGGACATGGTTTAGTTGGTGACGCTGGAGTGACGACGACGCCGGTTATGCCGGTTTTCCATCATGATAAGAGCACTTAAGGCCATGGCCATGGCAATCAGATTTGGAACGAGTGCTGTAACCCACGGTGCCAGATTGCTGAGCATGGCCACGTTCAAGGCCAACTGGTTAATCATGAAAAAGCCTACGCCCAGCAAGATGCCGGTAAAGACCTTAGTCCCTACGCCACCATGGCGGGTTTGCATGAAGCCGATAGGCGCGGCAATGGTAATCATGACCAGCAAGGTAAAGGGGTAGGCGACTTTGCGCCACAGGGCCACAACCTGACGCTTGGTTTGCAGCTTGTTGCCATCCAGATAGCCGATGTAATCCTTCAAATCCCAAATAGACATACGCTCGGGAGTGACTACGCGAGCAATCAGGCGGTCTGGTGTCAGCGTGGTGGTTAGCGTTAAATTCGGGCGTTTTTCAAGTCGTACCAAAGGCTGAGCGGGGGCTTTGTCTTGTGCCAGCGTTTCGTGAGACTGCTCATCCAGATGGGTTTCCGTCACATCCTGCAAATCCAGCTCGTTCTTGTGGAACTGCCCGGACGGTGCTTGCATCATCGAGTTCAGGCGCTGGCCATCCGAGAAGTCGAATACGCTGACATCGCTGACGTTGCCATTGCCTTGTAAGTGGGCAATATTGATGATGCGCACCCCGCCATCGGGCGTGCTCTCTTTGAACCAATAGCCGCTTTCCAGCCGTCCGCCACCGGAGCGGCCCAGCAAGGCCATGCCTTGTTCACTGGATTTGATTTCAGCCATGGGGGTGACGTATTCAGACAAGACGAACGCACCGGCTACCAAAGGCAGGGTAATGGTCCAGAGCATCAGCATCATGTGCAGGCCGCTGACGCCCGATGCCCGCAAAATGACTAGCTCGTTGCGCTGGGCCAGGCTGGCCAGGGCCAGGGTGGCACCAATCAGCAGACCAATAGGCAGCAGGTCGTACAAACGCGTAGGCAGTTCCAGCGCCTGGATATAAAACAGATTGGCCAGAGTGAATTTGGAACCGACTTTATCCAGTTCTTCGATCAGGGCGAAAAATGTGAACAGGCCAAGTAAAGCAATCAGCACCACGGCGCTGGAGCGGTAGATTTCGGAGGCGAGATAGCGGCGAGCGGTGCGCATGAAAATAGGGCCCAGGAAAGACGTGGCTAGCTTAACAAAAATGCGGATTGCAGTCAGGGAATGACGACTTGTCGCATACGTTGACTGATGGTGCGCGTGCGCGATTGCAAATAGGGGCTGTTACGATTTTTGTCGTAGTAGGCTGGGTTGGGCAACATGCCCGCCAACCGGGCTGCCTGCATGGCGCTGAGCTGGGCTGCGTCCACTTTGAAGTAGTGCCGTGAAGCCGCCTGGGCACCAAAGACCCCTTGCCCCCATTGGGCCACGTTCAGGTACAGCTCCAGGATACGCTCCTTGCTCATGACTGTTTCAATCATATAGGTCAGAATCAATTCCTGACCTTTGCGCAAATAGCTGCGTGATTCCGAGAGAAACAGGTTCTTGGCCAATTGCTGGGAAATGGTGGAACCGCCCCGACGGCGGCCAGAGCCTTTTTCCGATTGGCGGCGGTTGTACTCCCAGGCTTTGCGAATAGCATCCCATTCGACACCAGAATGGTTCATGAAGTTCGAGTCTTCCGACGCAATGACGGCACGTTTCAGGTTGGCGTTGATCTTGTCGTAGGGAACCCATTGATAGCGTAGTTCCGCGTCGGAATCCGCACTGCGCAACTGGCCCTGCTCTGCCGACATGAAGGTGGTCATGCGGGGAGGCACCACGCTATACCAGAGCACCATTAAGAACAAGGCGATCTGATAGAGCAAGACACCGGCGGCCACGGCCAGGATAGCCAGGCCAGCCAGTTTCCAGGGGTGGGCCAGAAGACGACGCACGTCAGTTTTGTCCGATTGCCTGGCGCAGCGCAGCCAGTACGGGTTCTACATCGGGCTGGACACCGTGCCAGATCTGAAAGCTGGCGGCGGCTTGGCCGACCAGCATGCCCAAACCATCTTTGCTGTGGGTAGCACCGGCTTGCTCCGCTGCCTGCATAAAGGCGGTGGGTTCGCTGGCGTAGAACATATCGTAGGCCAAGGAGTTGCTGCGGTAGCGCGCATCCGGTAGTTCAGGCAGGTTCTGGTTCAGACTGGCCGACGTGGCATTGATCACAATGTCCCAGTCGCCACAGTGGTCGTCCAGCCCGCCGGCGCTGAGGCGGCGCGAGGCATCCGGGTCCAGGGCGACGACTTGCTCTCGTATTTCGTAAGCTTTACTGCTGGTGCGGTTAATGATGTGCAGCAGCTCGCAACCCGCTTCCAGCAAGGGGAAAACAACCCCGCGTGAGGCGCCACCGGCACCAATCAGCAAGATGCGTTTGCCTTCCGGATTATGGCCGACACGCAGCAAGTCCGAGCACAGGCCCACGCCATCGGTATTGCAGCCATGGATTTGGCCGTCCTGCAGCCACAGCGTATTGACTGCCCCGGCCATATGAGCACGGCGGCTTAGACGCGGGCTGGCCAAATCATAGGCTTGCTCTTTAAACGGCAACGTCACGTTCAAGCCGCTGCCTTGCCGGAAGAACTCGTCCACGGTGGCTGCAAAGCCGTCCAGCGGGGCCAGAATGCGCTCATAGCTCAGCGCCAGATCGAATTGGCTGGCGAACTGTGTATGGATCTGGGGCGAGCGGCTGTGCTCGATAGGGTGACCAATAACGCCGTAGCGCTTGGCGGGAGTCGTGTCGGGCATGGTTTAGCGATGCGTATCTTGTTATGAGGTGTCAGCACCAAGGCTGAAAGGTCGTATTTTACCCTAGGGTCTGCGTTCGCTTGTGCTTGTTCAGGACAATACGGTCTTACTGTGGGTCCGAGCTGTGCATGCTGAGCTTGTCATGCGTGAAACTCCAGGTGCGGGTGATGACAAGGACATCGGAACCGGGGGCCATTTGCTCGGGCAGGGGCGCGAAGGGAGCCGCCAGCTCCACAATACGGCGGGCAGCCAGATTCAAGGCTGCCTCTTCTGCGGGCTGGGTAATCTGGGCGCGCAAAAGGCTGCCATCGCGTCGGATATAGACCGTCATCTGAAGCTGGCCATAGAGCTGTTCGCCCGACTGACGTGGGTAATGACGTGTGCCAGTTTGCTCAATTTTTTGACGCCATTGATCCAGGTATTGGGCTTGATCGCTGGCCTGGGCGCTGGGGCCTAGATAGTGATAGCGGGGCTGGCGTTGTTGCTCGCGAATCTGTTCACGCAAAATGGCCAGTTGGCTATTGTGAACTTGCGGGTCCAGATCGTGATCGTCCGGGCCAGGCTCGATGGACGCGCCAATATATTCGGGACTGGGGGTGGAGGGAGGCGCTTTGTCTTTGCTTTCCAACTCGCCCAGTAGACGTTGTTGCTCGGCCTCCAGACTTTGCTGGCGCGCTCGCAAGGCTTCCAGCACCAACTGATTAGGCAGGTTGGGGTCTGTCAGGGGCAGCGGGTTGCTGGCTTGCCCTTGCTGGTGTTCGCCCCCACCGTCCAGATTGAGCTGGGCCAACAGTTGGGGATGCAAGGGCACCGAGTCGGTACTGAAATTGACCAGTGCCACGTCCAGGTTATTGGCCGGGGCTGGCGAGGGCGTGCGAGCAGGCCAGAAGATCAGTACCAGGTGTATCAGCGCAGATAGGGCGACCGCCAGCCATAGATAGTCTTTAGGCGCGGGGCGGCGGTCGGGTCTGGACATGATGCTTAGTCGGCGGTGGCGACCGAGCGCAAACGAGCTTCTACTGTCAAAGCCAACTCATCAAAAGACAGCAGGTCCAGGGTCACTTCCTGGCCACGCTCCAGAGCAGGCAGACCGGGCACATGAAGAACCAGAGGCGCATTGGTCAAACGCACCAGATCTTCTTTGATGAAGCTGGCCTGTACTTGCTTGATGTCGTTTTGTTGCAGCCAGCGCAGGCACCAGAAACGTTCCAGCGAGGACTGGTAATCCGCCCACTGGGTGTATTGCGACTCAAAGGCACCAATAATGGCGTACAGATCGGCATCCTTGGGCTGGAAGGGGGCAACCAGACGGGCCGAAATGCCATGTTCGGCAGCGGCCAGAATCTGTCCTTGATTGATCAAGTCCACATAGCGGCGCAACGGTGAGGTGGACCAGATGTATTGCGGCACCCCAATGGAGTCATGTGGGCCGGGTGTAGTGGACATGCGGGTGCGCATGAACTGCTGGGAGCGGTAAATACCGGGCACATTGTGCTCGGCCAGCAAACCGCCCCATAGCTGATTGGCCAGAATCATGTATTCGGCAATCAGCAGGCTTAAGGGAGCGTTTCGCACCCGTGGCACCAGACGAATGATGGAATCCGGGTCGTCATGTGGGCCGTCCAGCTCAAAACTGTATTCCACGCGGTTATTGTTTTCCGGCTTGCCGCGTACGGCTTCACGCTGGGCCGACAACTGACGCGAGAAAGCCCAGAGAGGGCGCAGCCATTCTGCGTAGGGTAGTTCAGCCGTGTCGTCGTTCAGTGCTTCTTCGCTGATCAGGGGGTCCAGCTCATGCTGGCGCAGATTGCCAGCGACGGTAATACGCTCCAGACGGGTCTGGTGCGACAGAATTTCGCCTGTATTGATATCGGCATCAATATACAAAGACAGGGTGGGGCGGCTTTTGCCTTGATCCAGCGAAAAATGTGCAATCAACTCGGGCGGCAGCATGGGGATCTTGTAGCCCGGCGTGTAGACCGTTGCCATGCGATTGCGGGCAATCTGGTCTACCTCGTTGCCACGGGCCATCGCCAGAGAGGGGACGGCAATGTGTACGCCGACACGCAGGCGACCCGGCTCGGGGTGTTGAACCGACAAGGCATCGTCGATTTCAATGGTGTTGGCATCGTCCACCGAGTAAGCAGTAACGTCGGCTTCCGGCAGATCCTGGCCCCAGTTTTGCAGAGTCGTGGCAGGAAAGCCCGTGCCTTTAGGGAAATGAGCAGCCAGGAAGCGATGCTGATGCAAAGTCAGCGGGTTGGACCAGGCGCCCAGCGAGAGCAGCAGTTTTTCAGTGCTGACGCTCAATTCCTTTTGGGCCTGATCAAAGGCTTTCCATTCCAGCGTGTTCTTGTCGGGCTGGGTCAGGAAGGTACCGGCTTTCTCGGCGACTTCGGGCGGCAATTCGCCCTTGATCATTTGCTCAGCCCAGGCCTGAACTTGCTCTTGCTGCAGCCGTTTCTTTTCAATCGCAGCCAGGGCTGCTTGCAAAATGTCCGGGGGGGCGGGGCGATACAGACCCTTGCCACGGCGGTGGAAGTAAGCGGGCGAGCTGTGCAGCGCAAAAATAGTGCCGGTTTTTTCAACGGCACTGGGCGCGTGGCCAAAATACTCCTGGGCCAGGCTGGCAGCTTCAAACTCTTCCTGAGGCGCACATTCCCATAGAAAGTCGATGTCCAGGGATTCGGCCAGCGCTTGCGCTTTCTCCAGCAGCTCTGCAGGAGCAGGTTGCTCAAAGCTAAACAGAACGCTGTTTTTCTTTATTTTGCTGCGTTTGCCAGACGCGGATTCCACCTGCATGGTGGTATCGCTGTCAGAAAATATTTTTTCTGCTTTGAAATTACCGCTGTCTTCAAAAAGGACGTACATGATTTTCCATCTGGATGGCGTGGGCCATCCGGTAAATATATTTAAGGTTGTGGCAAGGCAAAGCGCAAAATATCGTCGATCCAGGGATCAAAGTCAGACAGCCCATGATCACCTCCTTCCAGAATGTGCCCTTGGCTACCCTTGTACCAGTCGGCCATTTCGCGCCAGTTCAGCACCTCATCGCCTTTGGCCGCCAGCAGGTAAAAGCGCTGGGGATCGACCGGGCGAGGCACGTGAATGTCGTTAAGCTCATCCACATAGTCAGGCAGAAAGTGAAACGGGTCCGGCGAGTGATAACAGACGTGCTCGCCCACTTGCGTAGCCAGATCCCGGCCTGCGTAGACGACCGGGTTCAGTAAGACGGCACGGCTGTGATAGAACTGGGCCAGGTGGCTGGCATAGTAACCGCCCAGCGAGGAACCCATCACGCATAATTGCTCTGGCACCATACCTGCTTGCATTTCCGTATCCACAATCCGTTTGCACATGGCAATGGCTTGGGCTGGGCTGGCGGGTAGCTGGGGGCAACGCCACAGATGCAATAAGCCTCTGTCCTGCAAGGTTTGTTTCAGGCGCTGCGCTTTAAAGGACGAAGGCGAGGAACGAAAGCCGTGTAGATAGAGGATCATGGGGGCACCTGCTATATATATAAGAGGGTCAGCTTGACAGTTGATCCAGCAGGCGCTGATGAATGCCGCCAAAACTGCCGTTACTCATCACGACAATGGCATCGCCGGGCTGGCTGGCCTGAATAATGGCCTGCACCATTTTATCCAAATCATTCCAGGCTGTGGCGCGATCACCCAAAGGGGCCAGTACTTGGGCCGCATCCCAGCCCAGTGCGTGCTTGCCCTGGGTTTCGCCATAGCAGAACACCAGATCCGCCTCTTGTAGCGAGCCGGGCAGGCGGGCGGCCATGGCACCCAGTTTCATAGTGTTGGAGCGCGGCTCCAGCACGGCCAGAATTCGGGTGGCCTTGCCAGTCTGGCTGCGCAATCCGGCCAGTGTGGTGGCGATAGCTGTGGGGTGATGGGCAAAATCGTCGTAGACGGTAACGTCATTGACCACACCGCGTACTTCCATACGGCGTTTGATGCCTGCAAATTGGCTGAGCGCGGCGCAAGCCTGTTCGGGTTTCACCCCTACGTGATGCGCTGCGGCGATAGAGGCCAGGGCATTGAGGCGATTGTGTTCGCCAGTCAGTGTCCATTGCACGACACCTTGGGGCTGTCCTTTGAAGCACACCTCGAAGGAGGTGGGGCTCAGGGCTTTGCTGTCCCAATCGCCTTCGGGGCCAAACTGTTCGACAGGCGTCCAGCAACCTCGCGCCAGGGTTTCATCCAGGCTGGCGGTATGGGTGGGCGTCAGAATCAGTCCGGTGGAGGGGATAGTACGCACCAGATGGTGAAATTGGGTCTGGATAGCGTGCAGATCGGGGAAGATGTCGGCGTGATCGTATTCCAGATTGTTCAAAATGGCCGTGCGCGGGCGGTAGTGGACAAATTTGGAGCGTTTGTCGAAAAAGGCGGTGTCGTATTCGTCGGCCTCAATCACAAACAATGATTGCTCTGGATTGAAGCGGGCTGAAACGCCCAGGCCAGGAGCCACGCCACCAATCAGGAAGTTGGGCGATAGATCGGCCTGTTCCAGAATCCAGCCCAGCATGGAGCTGGTGGAGGTTTTGCCATGGGTGCCAGCCACCGCCAGCACATGCTGCTTGTGCAGAATGTTTTCACCCAGCCATTGGGGGCCGGAGGTATAAGGCAAACCCTGATCCAGAATGGCTTCCATCAGAGGATTTCCGCGCGTAACCACATTACCCACTATATAGAGATCAGGGGCCAGACCGGTTTGTTCTGCGCCAAAGCCTTCGATCAGGGCGATGCCTTGTTCTTCCAGTTGCGTGCTCATGGGCGGATAGACCCCCGCATCGCAACCGGTGACGGTATGGCCTGCCGAACGGGCAATCAGGGCCAGACCGCCCATGAATGTGCCGCAAATTCCTAGTATATGTATGTGCATGACAATCCTCCGGCCTGTATTCTAGACGACTGTTTGATCTGATGCGTGAGCTTTGGTGAGGGCCGGTGCTATCATCCCCTGGTGATATTTTTTCAAGTGTGAGCCAGTATGCGTCGGCGTTTTTTTCTCCAGAAATCCTTACTGTGTGCCAGTCTCTTGGCTTTGCATCCTGCCCCTTGGGCCAGCTTGTTGCCATCGGATCCTTTTCTGGCTCAAAGCTTCAAGAATCTGCAGGGCGAAGATCGCTCCTTGTCTACTTATATAGGCAAGCCTTTGGTGATTAACTTCTGGGCTACCTGGTGCGCACCCTGCGTGAAGGAAATGCCAGACCTGCAAGCCCTGCATGAACGCTACCCCGACGTCAGCTTTGTGGGTATCGCCGTGGACTCGTTGGACAATGTGCAGGAGTTCCTGGAGCGCGTTCCTGTCAGTTACGACATTCTCCTGGCAGGCTCGGGCGGGCTCAAACAAATGCGCAGCGTGGGCAATAAAAAGGGTGGTTTGCCCTTTACCGTCGTGTTTGGAAGCAATGGCCGGGTCAACGAACGCATTTTGGGCCAGATAGATCCCCAAAAATTGGACGAAGTTATTAAGTCTCAACGCTAACTGGCCGACTTTTTCGCTTAATTTCGTCAAATTACGGGTCTGTTGCAGCCCTGTTTAAAACGGGATGGGACGATTGCTAACTGTTTGTAAGCCAAGCAGGTTTATGGACAAATGACGTTATTTAGCGTAAAAAGGCGGTCTGTCTTGACGAAAAATCCGCTATGGCGAAACATGTTCTGGTCCTTAACGGGCCCAACCTTAACCTGCTGGGAACACGAGAACCCGATGTCTATGGGCATCAGACTCTCGATGACATTAACAGTGGATTACAGGTGCTGGCCGACCAGCATGGCGCGCAGTGTCATTTTTTTCAAAGCAATCACGAAGGCGGGCTCGTCGATCGAATTCACCAAGCCCGTGCCGAGGGCGTCGAGTTCATCCTGATCAATGCTGGAGCTTATACGCACACCAGCGTGGCGATACGGGATGCACTTGCCGGTGTCGGTATTCCGTTTATTGAAGTCCATCTGTCCAATGTTCACCGTCGTGAGCCGTTCCGTCACCACTCCTATCTGTCTGACACCGCCAGCGGTGTCATTGTGGGGCTGGGGGCGTACGGCTATGAAGCCGCTCTGCGGTTTGCTTTGAATAGTTAGGCGGCTCGTTTCGTTTTTTTGACCAATATTTTTTAATGCCGTCCTGACCCAGTCAGTGGCTAGTGCGGCGTTGCGGGAAGTACGCATGGATCTTAGAAAACTCAAAACCCTGATCGATCTGGTCGCCGAGTCCGGCATTGCTGAACTGGAAATCACTGAAGGTGATGACAAGGTTCGCATTGTTAAATTTTCGCAAAGCTCGGCAGCTCCTGTGGTCTATGCTCCCGAGGCTCCTGTAGCCCAGGTTGTTGCTCCCGGTGCTGGCGCTGCTGCTCCTGTTGCACCTGCTGTGCCCGAGGGCCACGCAGTCAAGTCCCCGATGGTCGGCACTTTCTACCGCGCTCCCAGCCCAGGCGCTGCTCCCTTTGTTGAAGTTGGCCAAACGGTCAAGGAAGGCGAGCCCCTGTGTATCATCGAGGCGATGAAGCTGCTCAACGAGATCGAGGCCGACAAGTCCGGCGTCATCAAGGAAATCCTGATTGAAAACGGCGGGCCGGTAGAATACGGTCAGACTCTGTTCGTCATCGGTTGATGATATGTTTGAAAAAGTCCTAATCGCCAATCGGGGCGAAATTGCCTTGCGTATCCAGCGCGCTTGCCGCGAGATGGGTATCAAGACAGTCGTCGTTTATTCTGAAGCTGATCGTGGTGCCAAGTACGTGCGCCTGGCAGACGAGGCCGTGTGTATCGGTCCCGCCCAGGCCCGTGACAGCTACCTGAGCATGCCTGCGATTATTTCGGCCGCAGAAGTCACTGATGCTGAAGCCATTCATCCTGGCTACGGCTTCATGGCTGAAAATGCAGACTTTGCCGATCGTGTCGAAAAGAGCGGTTTTGTCTTTATCGGCCCACGTCCTGAGAACATCCGCACGATGGGCGATAAGGTTATGGCCAAAAAAGCCATGATCGAGGCCGGCGTGCCTGTGGTTCCTGGTTCGGACGGCGCTTTGCCAGACGATCCGGCGGAAATCATTCGCATTGGACGTGAAGTTGGCTACCCGGTCATCATTAAGGCCTCTGGCGGTGGTGGTGGTCGAGGCATGCGCGTGGTCTACACCGAAGCAGCCTTGTTGACGGCCGTTGCCACGACCAAGACCGAAGCGGCTGCTGCGTTCAATAATCCCGAGGTGTACATGGAAAAGTACCTCGAGAATCCACGCCATATCGAAATTCAGGTATTGGCCGATGGTGAACGCAATGCAATCTGGTTGGGCGAGCGCGATTGCTCCATGCAGCGTCGTCACCAGAAAGTCATTGAAGAAGCACCCGCTCCTGGGATTGCTCGCCGCCTGATCGAACGTATTGGTGAGCGTTGTGCTGACGCTTGCCGTCGCATGCGCTATCGCGGTGCCGGTACTTTCGAGTTCCTGTACGAAAATGGCGAGTTCTTCTTTATCGAGATGAACACCCGTATTCAGGTCGAGCACACCATCACTGAAATGATCACCGGCATTGATCTGGTTCAAGAGCAGATCAAAGTGGCGGCAGGCGAGAAGTTCGTCCTGCGTCAGCGTGACATTGAATTTGAAGGCCACTCGATCGAGTGCCGTATTAATGCGGAAGATCCGTTCAACTTCGTACCAAGCCCAGGTCTGATTACCAAGTGGCACACTCCCGGTGGCCCTGGCGTGCGTATCGACTCGCACGTATTCACCGGCTACACCGTGCCTCCGTATTACGACTCCATGATTGCCAAGCTGATTACCTACGGTAAAACGCGCGAGCAAGCCATTGCCCGTATGGACATTGCCTTGTCCGAAATGGTGGTGGAAGGAATCAAGACGAACGTGGATCTGCACCGGGAATTGATGAAGGACGCCAGCTTCAAGGCAGGCGGCACCAGCATTCATTACCTGGAACAAAAACTGGCCCAACGTAACAAGTAAGGCCAGCGACAGGTCAGGCCAGGGGCCTGGCCTGATTGCAATGATGATTATGCAAAACAGGGGCTCGCCCCTGTTTTGCTTTATGGAAACTATGTATGCGTGAACTCTTACTGAGCTGCCAGGAGCACGAAGCCGAGCGCTTGTCCGATGCCTTGCTGGAGGCCGGTGCCTTGTCGGTATCGGTGGAAGATGCTGACGGTGATACCGAGCAGGAAAAGCCTCTGTTTGGCGAACCCGGCATCGAGCCCGATGTGCTGGCCTGGGATCGTAATTGGGTTGTGGCTTTGCTGCCCGAGGACCTGGAGCCTGAAGAGTTGTTGCAACCGCTCTTTGATGCGGGTGTTTTGACGCCTGAGCAAGCGCAATGGAGCGTGCGCGACGTACCCGATCAGGATTGGGTGCGTTTGACGCAGTCGCAGTTTGGCCCCATTCCAGTGGGCGATCGTATTTTGATCGTTCCCAGCTGGCACAAGGACGACGAGGATCTGCCCCTTGCGCAGGAAGGCGATGATGGCCTGGTTCGCATCGAACTGGACCCCGGTCTGGCCTTTGGTACGGGCAGCCATCCTACTACCCATTTGTGTCTGGATTGGTTGGCGCACCATGTGCAGCCCGGCCAGACCGTGCTGGACTATGGTTGCGGCTCTGGCATTTTGGCTATTGCCGCCCGCAAACTGGGTGCAGGCACCACGGTTGGTGTGGATATTGACGAGCAGGCCGTCATTGCTACGCGCTACAATGCGCAAGTCAATCAGGTCGAGGTTGAGGGCTTGCTGCCCGATGCCATGCCCGCCGGGCAAACAGATCTGGTAGTTGCCAATATTCTGGCCAATCCCCTGCGTATGCTGGCCCCTATGCTAGCCAACCGCGTTAAACCGGGTGGGCATCTGATTCTGTCCGGTATCTATGACTGGCAAGCCGAGGAAATGATCGAGGTGTATGCCGCGTATCTACCCTTGTCGGTCTGGCAGATGCGTGATGGCTGGGTGTGTCTGGCTGGTCAACGCCCGTTCTAAGACGGCAGAACTTAAGGTGAGTTCATGGAGCTAAAGACTCGCTGCCCCCGTTGCGGGACATCGTTTGCAGCCAGCGTGGAAGTGCTGCAACGCCGCCGGGGCTATATACGCTGCATTCAATGTGCGCATATCTTTGATGGCTTTGAAGAAGTCATCGATGAGCAAGCCCCTGAGCCTTCCTATGTGGCCCCTCCTGCGCCGGTTCAGGTCGAGCCTAGCCTAGAGTTGAAGCCACCGGCTTCGACACGGCAGGAGCAGGCATATACAGTGGATCTGCAGGCTCCCATACCAGGACCTCGTTTTGTGGAGCATTCCCGTCACGCCCCGCCGCGTGATGAAGGCACGGCCCATGAATCTTTGCAGGTTCGCAAATTTCCAGACTCCATTTTGGTGCACGCACCTGTCACGCCGGCAGAGTCCGCTGTGGCACCGACAGAGCCTTCTGTCCCGCCCGTAGTAGAGCCTTCCGTGACGCTGGTAGAGCCCTCAGTCACAGCCGCAGAACCTTCTGTCATCCGTGCACGTTCCCGGCCAGAGCCTCTGCCTAAGGATGATCAAGATACACCCTTTTTTGTCTCTGCCAGCTCTGCCGCTGGACCAGAGGGCGATCACCATATTGGTCAGGCATCCTGGTCGACTGCTGAGCCCGAGTTCAGTGTGGGCGATCGCGCCAGTACCTTGCGCGCGTCTTTCCCGTCTCGTCAGGCCGATGGCACCCATGATCAAGATAGCGATTCGCCCGAGCAAGACTGGGTGATTGATCCCAATCCCGCCTTGCAGCGGGAAACACGTTACGAGGGTGAGGCTAGTCTGGCCCAGCGCGTTGGCTCTTTGTTCTGGACCAGCTTGTGTGTATTGGGCGCGCTGCTGTTCGTGGCGCAGTTGTTATATGTGTACCGTGTGCAAATTGTCAGTCAGGTACCCATGTTGCGCCCGGTGTTCGAGCGCACGTGCCAGACCTTGTCCTGCAAAGTGCCTTACGAGCGACGCCTGGACCAGATTCGTGTCCAGGCCTCCGCCTTGCACAAGGCACCCAATCAGCCTGAGCAGTCCACGCTGGGTTTTACGCTGCGCAACGAGTTTGAGCGGCCCCAGGAATGGCCCACTTTGGTTCTTGATTTAAAAGATTTTTCCGGGGCTTTGATTGCCCGACGCAATATTACGCCGGACCAGTATTTGGCTCCCGAGCGACGAGAGCCTGCCTTTGCAGCGCGCAGTGAACTCATGGTGCGCTTGCCCCTGAATACCGGGCAGCTTCAAGTTAATGGCTACCAGATTAGCCCTTTTTTTCCATAAGGTAATTTATGACCGAGCGAGTGCTTGTATGTGGTTCGATCGCGTTTGATACGATCGCGGTTTTCGAGGGTTACTTCAAAGATCACATCTTGCCCGATAGCATTAAAACCCTGAGCGTTTCCTTCTTTGTGCCCAGCTTGCGCAAGGAATGGGGCGGTTGTGCGGGGAATATCGCCTACACGCTAAATATGCTGGGTGGCCAGCCCGTGCCTGTGGGCGCGGTGGGCAGCGACGGTGTGGATTATGTGCAGCACATGCAAGAGCAGGGTATTGATACCAGCATGGTGCGTGTGATGCCTGAAATGTTTACCCCGCAGTGTTTCATCACTACAGACTTGGCTGCCAGCCAGATTACGTCTTTTCACCCCGGTGCGATGGTGAACTCGGCCAAAATCGATGTGACCGGCCAAGAAGCAGCGTGGGGGATTGTGGCTCCGGACTCGAAAGACGGGATGTTTGCCCATGCCCGCCGTCTGCATGCGCAAGGCACCCCCTTTATTTTTGACCTGGGCCAAGCCATGCCTTTGTACACAGGCGAGGACCTGCTGGAGATGCTGCAACTGTGTCAAGTTCTTACGGCTAATGAGTACGAAGCCGAAGTTATTGAGCAGCGTACGGGCAAGAGCATGGATGAGATTGCACAGGGCTTGCAAGCGGCTGTGGTGACGCGTGGCGAGCATGGCAGCACGCTTTATCACAATGGTCAGAAAATCGACATTGCACCGGTTGTGGTCGAAAAAGTAGTGGATCCTACGGGTTGCGGCGATGCGCATCGGGCTGGCTTGTTATATGGCCTTACAAAAGGCTGGAGCTGGGAAGAGGCTTGTGGCTTGGGCAACTTGATGGGCAGTATTAAAATCGAGAGCGATGGCCCGCAAAATCATGAATTTAAACGGTCAGACATTTCGGCCATGCTAAAACAGCATTATGGTATTGAGCGCAGCCTCTAAGACGGCACTCAGCAATTTTCTATGATTCGGCCAGGTACGTTTTTCGGAGTAAACCGTATGTACGTTTCTTTTTTTGATCGTCCCAAAGTACGTCTGCTGGTCGTGGCGAGCCTGGCAGCGCCGGTACTTTTCTTGGCGGGTTGTGCCAATAAATCGGCATCCAGCTCGGTATATAACTACGGTCAGGCCCAGCGCGAGCAAATCGTGCGTTTGGGCACTGTGGCTGCCGTGCGTACGGTAACTATTCAGGATGACCAATCGTCGGGCGTCGGCACCTTGGGTGGCGCGGCTCTGGGTGGTGTGGCTGCCAGCACTATTGGTGGCGGTCGCGGCAGCATTCTGGCCAGTATTGGTGGTGCCTTGCTGGGCGGTATTGTCGGTAATGCGGTTGAAAACCGCATGGGCAAAACCCAGGGTCTGGAAATCACGGTTCAGCTGGATAATGGCGAGACTCGTGTTGTGGCCCAGGAAGCGGATGTCCCCGTTTCCGTTGGTCAGCGTGTACGCATGCTAAGTGGCAATGGCCCAACCCGTGTGGTGCCTATGTAAACAAAGCCTTCAGGCTTTGATGATAAAAAATCCCGGCTTGATAGCCGGGATTTTTTTATGCAGGTTTGTTGTGGCTGGCGGCCTTGGAACGTTCCCGCTCCAGCAAGGTTTTCTTGCGCTCCAGGCCCCAGCGATAACCGGCCAGATCACCGCTTTGGCGTACGACCCGATGGCAGGGGATGGCAATGGCCAGAGTATTGCTGGCGCAAGCCCGTGCTACTGCACGCGCACCATTGGGCATGCCTAAACGCTCGGCCAGTTCGGTGTAGCTCCATGTCTGGCCGACAGGAATATGGCGCAGCAGCTCCCAGACTCGTTGTTGAAAGGCCGTACCCTGGATATCCAAGGGCAGACTCAAACCGACAGCAGGCTCTTCAACCATCGCCACGACTTGTGCTACCCGTTGGTTGAACTGTGGATCTGCGCCAATCAATTCAGCCGCCTTGAAGCGATCCTGCAATTGCTCCAGCAGGCTCTTGGGGTCATCACCCAAGGAAATGGCGCAAATACCGCGATCACTTTCAGCAACCAGTAGCGCGCCCAGACTGCATTGCGCAATTGCGAAACGAATAATGCGGCCTTGGCCCTGTTTTCTGAATGTCTTGGCAGGCATGCCCAACATGGTGTGGGATTCGTCGTAGAACTGGCTGTGGGTACCGTAGCCCGCCTCGTAAATCGCGTCGGTAATGCTTTGCCCGGCTTTATCCAGTTCTTGACGCAGGCGCTGACTGCGATGCGCCTTGGCATAAGCGTGCGGTGTCAGCCCGGTCTGGGCTTTGAAAATACGATGGAAATGATACGGGCTCATCCCCAGGGAGTCAGCCAGCTCTTCCAGTTTAGGAGCGGGGTTTTGTGTTTCGATCAGACGGCAGGCTTGGACGATCAAATCGTGACGCTGCTCAGACTGCTGCTGACGATCCGCATGCTTGTGACGGCTGGCCCTGAAACCAGCTTGTTCGGCTTGCTCGGCGGTGTCGAAATAGCGCACATGCTCTTTGTTCGGACGTCGTGATGCGGCGCTGGGCCGGGCATAAGTACCGGTGCTGGGGACGGCATACACAAAATGGCTATCCGCCTGTTTGTCCCGCTCCACAATGGCTTGCCAGCGTTGTGCATCTGTTCGGTAGGGAGCAGGTGTTGCCGCCTGTCGTGGCATGCGCCACAAGTACCAGGACGCCACGCTGCGATATGGCGCCCATGCTTGGCCCAGCTCTCGCAAGACACGTGCGCTGGGGGCTTTGTCCAGACGCTTCAAGTTCCGATAGCCTTCACGTACACCAAAGTCATCGGCCGGCAGAATGTCTTCGTGTTCCAGCGTGTACATCATCATCATTTCCACGGTCCAGCGGCCTATGCCGCGCAGCGTGGTCAGTCGCTTGATCAGTTTTTCGTCTGGCATGTTCAATGCTGTGGCCTGATCGGGAATGATGCCGTCCAAGCGTGCCTGGGCGAGTCCCAGAATACTGGTGGCTTTGGCACCGGACAAGCCGCAAGCACGTAAGGTTTCATAAGGGGTGGCCAGCACTTCCTCAGGGCTGGGGCAGTGACCGTGCGGGTAGATATTGATCAGACGCTGCAAGATGCGTTCAGCAGCACGAGTGTGTAATTGTTGATACACCACGGAGCGGATCAGGGCCTCATAGGGGTCACGCTCTGGCCGGGGCTGATGCACGCAAGGGCCAACGAGCTTGATCAGTGCATGCCAGTCTTCATCGAGCGCAGCCAGGAATTGTTCTGCCTGATGGTAGCGGCTGGTCGGGTCCTGTTTGGTGTGAAGGCGAGTCATAGAAGTAGCCTGCAGATTGGTGATGAGGCCAGTATAAAGTCCCCATTTGGGCAAGACATCCTGATTCTTGCTCTTGAATTCGAGCCTCTACAAGTAGTCAGAATTCTGGATCAAAAAAAAGCCTGAGCGCGATGCTCAGGCTTTTTCAAGCAGGCACTGTCCAGTGTTTAGATGGGTACCAGACTAAAAGCCGTGCGGGTGATGACCATATTCAGAACCTGGGTCAGGAGCAACAAGACCAGAGGCGACAGATCCAGGCCACCCAAATCGGGCAAGACGCGGCGGATCGGGTCCAGCAGGGGAGCCGTAATGGAGCGCAACAAAGGCATGCTGGGCGATTGTGGCTGAATCCAGGACAGCAGGGCTTGCAACAGCACGACCCAAAAGACCAGGCTCAGGGTCCAGCGCAGCACGGTAAAGACAGCGGCCAGCAAGAACATGGGTAGGTTGGACAGCATCGTTACCGACCCGGTCAGCACCATGGCGCTAAGAACCAGGTAGATCAGGGCGCTGAGCCAGGCACCGGCCAAGGAGGTCCAGTCCCAACGATTGCCGCTTTTGATCACACGTCGCAAGGGCATGATCAGCCAGTCCGTTACTTTGAACATGGCTTGCGAATAAGGATTGAAAGGATGAATTCTGAGCGCATACACCCAGGCACGCAGTAGCAAAATCGTGCCCAGCAGCGATAGAACAATATGGATTAGGAAGAGGGCGACTTCACTGAACATAGTTGCTTGGTATGAGTTGAGGGGAGAGGGAATTGTCGCATGCAAGTGCTACAAAACCAAAGAGCCACCCTGATCAGGGTGGCTCTTGGAGGAAAAATAAACAAGCAGCGTGCGATTAAGGACGCTTGCCAGTCGGGAAGGGCCAGGAGCCAGCGGGGTTAAGGTCTTCGCGGCGTTCCTCGGTAGCGGCCGCAGCCGTTTTAGTGGCCTTGCGAGCGGCTGTTTTATTGCCGACTTTAGGCGCTGCTTCTGCGTTGGAACTGGTCTTTGGTGTCTTGGTTTCTGCGGTCACGGATTTAACTTCTTTCTTCTTTGGAGCTACGGGTTTCTTGGCACTGGTGGCAGGACTGGCTTTTTTAGCCGCTGTCTTTACGGCTGCCTTGGTGCTGGTTTTGGTGGCAGGTTTAGCTGCCGCTTTGCTTGGCGTGGCTTTTTTGGCCACAGGTTTGCTTGCTTTGGTGCTGGTCGCTTTTTTAGCGGCAGCAGTGGCAGGCTTTTTGGCAGCGGCTGTTTTAGTGCTGGCCGTTTTAGGCGCAGCTACTTTTTTGGCCACTGTTTTCTTGGCGACTGCTTTTTTAGCGACGACTTTTTTGGCGGGTGCCTGTTTGGCAACTGCCTGTTTGGTAACTGCCTTTTTAGCAACCGCTTTTTTGGCCACAGCCTTTTTAGCCACTACCTTTTTGGCGACCACTTTTTTAGCAACAGTCTTTTTGGCTGCCGCTTTTTTAGCTACCGTTTTGACCGCTGTGGTCTTGGTCGTCGCAGTTTTTACTGCAGTGGTTTTTGCTGGAGTGGCTTTCTTGACCGCTGCTTTTTTCGCTACCGTTTTTTTGGCGGCGGCGCTGGCCGTAGACTTGGCAGGGGCTTTTACAGCAGCCTTGCTGGTCTTGGTGGCAGTGGTTTTAGCGGGGGACTTTGTGGCAGCGGGTTTGCTGCTGGGACTGGTCTTGGTAGCAGTCGCTTTGACTGGAGCTGCGGCTGTTTTGGCTGGCGTTGCTTTTTTAGGGCTGACGGTTTTGCTGCTTGCTGCTTTTGCTGCGCCTTTCTTGGCTGTTGCCATGATCATGCTCCTCGAGAACAAGTCTTTAGTTTGTCCACACCCATTTGACCTGGCCTGGAAAACTGCAATGGCCTTTTTCAAATGACGCAGGCGTTTAAGGTAGATACCTTATACGCTTAGAAGTCTAACGTAAGCCTCTAGACAGTCAAGCATTAATCATAGCTTGTGGCTTATGGATTTGCGAATAGATGCTGGCTGTCTCCAATAAGTTGCGTTCTGAGCATCAGTCGCAGATTGAGAGCCGTGTCCAAGTTCCTGATTTTTGACGATTTGCGAGATGATTGGCGTTGGAGTATCGACGTTTTAAAACACAGCTTGGATGCCAGAAAAGGATCGCTGGCTAGTCGATCTTTAAGAAGAAAATGCCCTCTGTTTTTCACACCTAGGCAGGCAAAAAAAAGCCCTGCATAAGCAGGGCTGAAAGGGCAGGTTAAGGGGTAGGCAATACGGGCTGGAAAACCTTATGCAGGTAGAGCCTGAGCGGGCAGGCCCGTATCTTTTAGCTGTTGCGACAGCTCGCTAAAACGGGCTTCGTATTGCTTGGCCGATTCCATTTTGACCGGACCGAAGCCACGCAATTGTTGTGGCAGTTCTGCCAGTTCCAACGCCGTTGCATAGCTGGCCTGATCCAGATTCCTGCTCAAGTTATTGAGCAGGTTCTGGTAGTCGCGCCAGAAGCGACGCTCCATACGACGCTCATGCGTGTAGCCAAATGGATCCAGCGGCGTATTGCGCAAGCCTTTACCTTTGGCCATCCAGCGCAACAAGGTGGCTGTGCGTGGACCCAGGGTGATTTTGCGAGGGCGGCCGGTAGCTGGGTCACGACGAGACAGTAGGGGCGGTGCAAAGTGAAAGCGCAAAGAGAAGTCACCTTCAAATTGCTGTTCCAGATCTTGGCGGAAAGCGGGGGAGCTGAACAGGCGAGCCACTTCATACTCATCCTTGTAAGCCATCAGTTTGTACAAGCTGCGTGCGGCTTTTTCAGTCAAGGTAGGGCGCTGACCAGGACGTAGTTTTTGCTCGGCGGCATGCAGGGCATTGATGGTGCTGGTAAAGCGTTGTGCGTACGCTGCGTTCTGATATTGCTCCAGGCTGCTGGTGCAACGCTGCATGATTTGTTCCAGTGTTTCACGACGCTGTAAGGTCACGACTTGTGCGGCTGGAGCCAAGAGGCTGGTCAAGGCTTTTTGATCGTGTCCCAAGACCCGACCCAAATGGAAGGCATCCAGGTTGGCTTGGATGGCAACGCCGTTCAGGCGGATGGCCTGTTCGATAGCGGCGCTGCTCACCGGCATGGAGCCTTGTTGCCAGGCCATACCCATCAAGAGCATATTGGACAGCAGGCTATCGCCGAACAACAAAGTGGCGGCCTGGTGGGCATTGAAGGAGCGCACTTGATTCTCACCGGCAGTGGCTTTCAATTGACTCAGCAAGTGCTGAGCATCCAAAGGTGCGTCCGGGTTGCGGGTGAACTCCGCGGTGGGGGCCAAGTATTCGTTGATGATGGCGTGGGTGTGGCCGGGGCGCAGGCAAGACAGTGCATTGGGGTGGGCTGCTGCCACCACGTCACACAAAATAGCCAAATCGGCTTGGCCCGGATCAACACGCACCGCACCGGTTGTTTCTTTATTGGCAGACAGGCGAATGTGGCTGATGACCGTACCGCCTTTTTGCGCCAGACCCGTCATATCCAGCACGGAGCTGGAGCGACCTTCCAGGTGCACGGCCATGGACAGTACGGCACCGATGGTAATCACCCCAGTACCACCGACACCGGCCACAATCACATTGCAGTCCTGGGCTTGAATGGCAGGCTGGGGCAGCGCATCCAGCTTGGCCAGTAATTGAGCTTTCATGTCGGCCTGACCATTCTGGTCGCCACGGCGCAAGGCTCCGCCCATCACTGACACAAAGCTGGGGCAGAAGCCTTCCACGCAGGAGTAATCCTTATTGCAGCTGGACTGGTCAATCTGACGTTTACGGCCTTCAGGAGTTTCAGCAGGAACCAGCGACAGACAGTTTGATTGCACACCGCAGTCACCACAGCCTTCACAGACAGCCTTATTGATGAAGAGGCGGCGAGCTGGATCGGGGTACTCGTTCTTTTTACGACGACGGCGCTTTTCAGCGGCACAGGTCTGGTCGTGAATCAGAATGGTCACGCCAGAGATTTCGCGTAGCTCGCGCTGCAAGCGGTCTAATTCCCGGCGGTGGTAGACGTTCACTCCAGCAGGCAAGCTGATGCTGCGATAGCGCTCGGGTTCATCGGTGGTGATGACGACGCGACGCACACCTTCGCCTATGGTTTGCTGGCAAATACGCGGCACGGAAATGGGGCCATCAACCGGTTGGCCGCCAGTCATGGCTACCGCGTCGTTGAACAGAATCTTGTAGGTAATGTTGGCACCCGCAGCAATGGCCTGACGAATCGCCAGATAGCCGGAGTGAAAGTAGGTGCCTTCACCCATATTCTGGAACATATGGCCCGCTTGAATAAACGGTGACAAACCTACCCAATCAGTTCCTTCACCACCCATTTGCGTCAGGCCACGAGTCTTGCGGTCCATCCAGGTCGCCATATAGTGGCAACCCACACCGGCCATTGCCTGGCTGCCTTCAGGCACTTTGGTGGAGGTGTTGTGCGGACAGCCCGAACAGAAATAGGGACGACGGGTCAGGCCATTGGTATCAATGGGCGCCAGGTTTTGCACTGAACAGGCCGGCAATTGCACATTGGCATGGTGACCCAGCCAGCGGCGCAGGCCCACGGCCACACGGGCTGGGCTAAGTTGGCCATCTGCAGGAATCAGGACTTCGTTTTCGATATCGCGCTTACCCGACACAGTCGGGCGCTGGGCACGGTTAAAGAGCAGGTTCTTTAACTGGTCTTCAATGATGGGGCCTTTTTCTTCAATGACCAATACATGGTCTAGGCCTTCAATAAAGTCGTTCAGCGATTGTGGGTTAACAGGCCAGCTCAAACCGATCTTTAGATGGCGGATAGCGGGCAGATCATTCAGGCCGCTTAGCTGTTCCAGCGCATCCAAGGTATCCAGTGTGGCCTTGCCGGTGGAGACGATACCGATGCGAGCTTCAGGTGCGGCTTCCAGCACGCGATCCAGGCTGTATTTATGAGCGAACTCACGCACGCTGTCCAGGCGGGCATCCAAAGTACCTTCCATAGAAGGGGTCAGGAATTTGCTGGGATCGTAGGGGTGCTTGCCACCTTGTTTGTCGGCCAGGGCAGGGGCCAGATCCTCCAAAGGCTCAATCTCAAAAGAGCGGCCGCTTTCCACGGTTTCGGTAATGGCTTTGAAGGCGACCCAGGAGCCGGAGTAACGCGACAGGGCCCAGGCCCAAACACCAAAGCGTTCGTATTCTTCGACCGAACAGGGATTGACCACCGGGATACCCCAGGCGATCAGGGATTGCTCGCTGGCATGGGGAATAGATGAGGACGAGGCCACATGGTCATCACCCACAATCATCAAGACGCCGCCGTGCTGGGAGGCGCCGGCGGCATGGCCGTGGTGCAAGGCGTCGCCCGCGCGGTCTACACCGGGGCCTTTGCCGTACCACATGGAAAACACACCATCGACCGTGCGATCGGCACGCTCACCGGCCTGCTGCGTACCCATGATCATGGAGGCGGCGAGATCTTCGTTAATGGCAGGTTGAAAACGAACCTTGGCCTGGTCCAGATGTTTCTGGGCCTTCCACATAATCATGTCCACGCCACCCAGGGGCGAGCCACGGTAGCCAGAGACAAAACCGGCTGTGTTCAAACCCTGCTCTTTATCCAGGCGAGCCTGGGTCAGCAGCATGCGCACCAGGGCCTGAGTGCCAGTTAAAAAGATGCGTCCTGACTGTGCGGTCAGGTTGTCGCTGAGCTTGTATTGAGTGTCGACGGACTGCGTCATGATGAAACCTCCAGATAGGGTTCATGATAGAGAGTCTGTCCTCGCATTTTTTTGCGTTATAGTTGCGGATATTCCCTATTCTTTGAAATGTTCATTTCGTAAATATTCAAATATGGATAAAACTGACTTAAAAATCCTGGACGCCTTGCAGTTGGATGGCCGGGCCTCGGCCCAGCAGGTCTCCGAGCAGGTGGGTTTGTCCACGGCACCAGTCTGGCGACGTATTAAAAATCTGGAAAAAAACAAGGTGATCCAGGGCTATTATGCGCGTGTGGATCGTCGCCAGGTGGGCCTGCAAAGTTGCATGTTTACCCAGATCAGTCTGGACCGGCACTCGGGTGAAATTGTTGATAACTTCATCCGCGCGGTACGCGATGCACCCGAAATTCTGGAATGTCATGCAGTTACTGGCGATGCGGATTTTCTGCTGAAAATCATGGTGCCCAGTGCCGAGTCCTACGACGATTTCCTGCACCGCTTCTTATTTAATATGCCGGGTGTGCGCCAAACTCGCACTATTGTGGCCATGCGTGAAATCAAGAACGTAACGCGTTTGCCCCTGCCACTTTGAAGCATCTTGTTATGGGGTAAAACAAGCGCCTTCAGGTAGAATAATCAGGATTCTGTGGCCTGTAGTGGGTCGGTATGTAAGCATGAAGGACGGTTTTTTATGACGAAGGCGAATATCTTGCGGCGCACTTCCTGGGTTGCTGTGCTGGCTACGGTTTTTTTAAGCGCCTGCGCGGTTAAATCGCCAGCGCCAGAACCTGCCAAGCCGGTTGCTGTTACCAAGCCGGTGCACCCTGCGTGCCAGCCTGCTGCTGCCGGAGATGATCTGGCAGGTAACTGGTTGAGCAAGCACAGGCAAAAAGGCGTGGTGGGCGAGCTGCGTACCTTGTTTACTTTGCAGACTGATGGTTCGATGGCATACACCGAACAGGTCAAACGTCCTAATAAGCCCTCGCAGGGTTTGAATGAAAGCGGTTGCTGGGTACGTAAAGGCAATGATGTGCGCATCAGCACACAAGAATCCAATGGGGTCACCACCGAACCGGGCGATCCTATCTACGAAAACCACTACAACATCGTCAGCCTGACAGCCCGTAATCTGGTGCTGCGTGACCAAAGTGGGACGACGTACCGCCTGACTAGAATGTCGCCTGGTTACCGCCTGCCATTCTGATTTTGCTCGCTTGAATAATTCCTGGCCGTCCTGGGGGCGGCCAGTTTTTTGTCTGTTTCTTTTGCTGGACGCTCCATGGCTTTGCGCGCGACGATTTATAAAGTTGAATTAAATGTGGCCGATAACGATCGGGCCTATTACGGCAGTCATACCTTGACGCTGGCCCGCCATCCTTCGGAGACCGAAGAGCGTCTGATGGCCCGCCTACTGGCTTATGGTTTGTATGTGCAGTCTGACGAAGGTTTGAGTTTCTCGCGCGGCCTGAGCGACTCGGACGAGCCTGCTCTGTGGGAGCATGACTTGGGCGGCAATCTGATGCATTGGTTGGAAGTAGGCCTGCCTGATGACCGACGCTTGATCAAAGCCAGCGGACGGGCTGAAAAAGTGACGGTGCTGGCCTATGGCCGCAACGTGTCAGTCTGGTGGAGTGGCATCAAAGACAAGATCAGTCGTGCTCGTAACGTGCAAGTCTATGCGTTGGATGTGGCCGGTACCGATGCCTTAGCCGCCTTGGCCGAACGAGGCCTGACGATTAATTTGAATGTTCAGGACGGCACCGTGTGGGCCAGCACGGATAAAGGCGAAGCCACCATTGAAATCAGCCACCTGAATGCTGCTGCTTGATATGGGCCAGCAGTTCGGTACGAAATAAGTTTGTCTTCAAGTCACAACGATCACGCCGAAATTACGAACCCGAAAGCAAAAAGGGCATCCCATTAGAGATGCCCTTTTTGCTTTAGTTATACCTCTTACAGTCCAGCCAAACGCCCCAACACCTTATCGCGTCCAACCAAAGCCAGCACCGCATCCACCGCAGGCGTTTGCTTCTGCCCCGTCACCGCCACCCGCAAAGGGATAGCCAGCTTAGGCATCTTCACCTCGTGATCCGCCAACACCTGCTTGATCAAAGCCGCCAGATTCTCCGTATTCCACTGCGGCAAACTAACCGCCTTGCCAGCAAAATCCCGCAACAAAACACGCGCTTCCGGAGTCAAAACCTCGGCCATCAACTCATCACTGGCAGGTTCAAAAGGACGGCAGAACAACAAAGCACCCTCAGCCAGCTGGTTCAAGGTCTCCGCACGATCCTTCAATAAACCCATAATGCCAGGCACATCCTGACCATCCGTCTTGCCACCCAAAGCCTCAATACGCGGAGCCACACGCTCGGCCAAATCCGCATTGTCGCTGGCCTTGATGTAATGCGCATTCACCCAGTTCAACTTCTTGGGATCCCACTGCGAAGCCGATTTGCTCAGACTGCGCGTATCAAACCACTCGACCAACTGCTCGCGGGTGAAAAGCTCATCATCCCCATGACTCCAGCCTAAACGAGCCAGATAATTAATCATGGCCTCAGGCAGATAACCATCCTTGTCGTAATCCATAATGCTGACCGCACCATGGCGCTTGGACAGCTTCTCGCCATCAGGCCCCAGAATCATGGGCACATGACCATACTCAGGCAACGTCGCACCCAAAGCCTGCAAAATCACAATTTGACGAGGCGTGTTGTTCACGTGATCATCACCGCGAATCACATGAGTGATCGCCATGTCCCAATCGTCCACCACCACGCAAAAGTTGTACGTAGGCGTGCCATCAGGACGGGCGATGACCAAGTCATCCAGCTCGGTGTTATCAAAACTGATGCGACCCTTGACCATATCGTCCCAGCTAGTTGCGCCGGACTGCGGGCTCTTGAAACGTACCACCGGTTTACGATCAGCTGGAATAGCAGGCAACTCCTTGCCCGCCTCAGGACGCCAGGTGCCGTCATAACGAGGCTTCAAACCCTGGGCACGAGCCGTCTCGCGCATGGCTTCCACTTCCTCGGGACTGCTGTAGCAGTAATACGCATGGCCGTCTTTGAGCAACTGGGCGATGACCTCGCGGTAACGATCCATACGCTGCATCTGGTAGAACGGACCTTCATCCGCATCCAGACCCAACCACTGCATACCGTCCAGAATGCCCTGCACCGCCTCGGGGGTGGAGCGCTCCAGATCCGTGTCTTCAATACGCAGCACAAAAGTGCCTTGATGATGGCGGGCAAAGGCCCAGGAAAACAGCGCCGTGCGTGCGCCGCCCAGGTGCAGATAACCAGTGGGCGAAGGGGCAAAACGGGTGCGGATGACGTTGGAAGTAGACGTGCTCATAACTTGTGTGTGGCCTTGACCTTGGGGAAGCCCGGATACGGGACCGAATCTGCGTATTTTAACTCAGCGCGCCAACTAAGAAAGAATGGCCGCGCAGAAGTGTCCTAATGGCCGGTTTCAGTATCCAACTGATCGAATAGACGCACCAGCTCCGCCAAAGAACCTGCCTGCATTTTTTGCATCACGCGGGCCCGTCGAACCTTGACGGTGACTTCCTTCACATCCAGCTCGGCGGCAATCTGCTTGTTCAGCAAACCTTGCACGACACGCACAAACACATCACGCTCGCCCGCGTTCAGGCTGTCCCAGCGCTGCTGCAAGGTCAGCCGGGTCTTGGCGTCCTCCTTGCGTAGCGCATCGGCTGCCAGGGCAGACTGTACTGCATCAATCAGCGCCTGATCTACAAAGGGTTTGGTTAAAAAGTCCCAGGCTCCATGCTTGATGGCCTTGACCGCCATATGAATATCGCCGTGCCCGGTAATAAAAATGACAGGCATATGCAGCCCGCGCGACTCCATCTGCAAATGAAAGTCCGTGCCGCTTTGCTCGGGCATACGCACATCCAGCACCAGACAGGCCGGGGCGTCGGATAAAGGATGCGCCAGAAAATCCCGCGTGGATGCAAAGCTCAGGGCATTCAAACCCACGCTGGCCAGCAAATCGTCCAGAGCGGCGCGAATCGAGGGGTCGTCATCAATGATATAGACCGTGGGCGTGTTCAGAGAGGAATCCAAAGTATCTGTCATGGCGCCAAAGGTAAGGTGAAATGAAAGGCCGCCCCGCCGTCGGTTTGGTCAGTGGCCCAGATATGCCCGTTATTGGCATCAATAATGGTGCGGCTGATAGTCAGACCCAGTCCCAGCCCGGCGGCTTTGGTCGTCCAGAAGGTATCGAACAACTGGGATAGCTGCGTGCCCGACAGGCCTGGGCCATTGTCCTTGATGGAAAACAGGACCTTGTTAGCCTGTGGCTTATCGCCCGGTAACAGGCTGGTCTCGATGCTGATCTGTGCTGCATGGTAATCCGAGGGCGGTGATAAAGCCTCGATCGCATTGAGCAGCAAGTTAGCCATGACTTGTTGAATCTGAACCCGGTCCGCATAGACCTGAGGCAGCTCGGACTGCAAGGCCAGACGCAGATCAATATGATTGCGCTGCATCTCGCCACCAGACAGGTTCAGCAGCTCCGTCAAAGCCTGGCTCAGGTCAAAGGCACTGCTGGTGGGCGCTTCGTTACGGGTAATACTGCGCACCCGGTCCAGCACATCTTTAGCGCGTTGGGCATCGTACACAATCCGTTGTGCTGCCGCCTGCGCCTTTTCCACATTCGGAGGCGAGGCCTCCAGCCAGCGCTGGCAAGCTCCCGCGCTAGTGTTGATGGCCGCCAAGGGCTGGCTGACTTCGTGTGCAATGGAAGTGCTGAGTTGACCCAAGGTCGTCAAACGAGACAGGCGCAGCAGATGCTCGCGCGTTTCATGAGCAGCCGCCTGCACGGATTTCAATTTCAGGCCCAGGTAGGAGGTGATGGCAATGGCAATAATGCTGATGCCGGTGTTCACCAGGCCGACATCGTAATCACCCGAGCGCGTCAAAATGAAGCTGACGACGGTGAGCACCATACTGATTGCTGTCAGGGCAATAACCTGTCGGGCAGACAAAAAACGAATCGCTATCAGCAGCAGCGGTGTATGAAATACGGCGGCGGCGATGGCGTAATTAGTGACGGTGTCGGCAATAAATACCAGAGCCATCAAGATACAAATGCCGGTCAAGGCCAAGGCTCGGTACGTTTTGCTCGATAAGAAGCGAACGGGTGATTTCATGTCTTTAGCGGATGGGCCAGGCAGCAGGATCGTGCCTTCAGTGTGGCCATCATATACCTGGCCCCTTTTGCTGATAATGAGCGCCGAGGCGTCGACCCTGGAAAGTTTTTTCTGGGTTCGACGCCTCATCAACTTAGAACCACTGGCCAAAGCGGCGGATGTACAGCATTTTCATACCCTGTGCGACCAGGCAGTAGGCCAGCAAGGTACCCACCAACCAGGGGAAGTATTCCCAAGGCAGGGGCTGCAACCCAACCATGGCACCCACGCCGGAGAAGGGCAGATAAATGCCAACAGCGGCGATCAGCAGAGTCATCAACATGACGGGCAAAGCAGCTGTGCTTTGGATGAAGGGGATTTTTTGCGTACGCAGCATGTGAACCACTAGGGTCTGCGAGAGCAAGCCTTCAATAAACCAGCCGGACTGGAACAGCGATTGCAGTTCAGGCGTATTGGCGCCAAATACGTACCACATCAAGACAAAGGTACTGATGTCGAAAATGGAGGAGGTCGGTCCAATCCAGATCATGAAGCGGCCAATATTCTTGGCATCCCATTTACGGGGTTTGCGCAAAAAGTCCTTGTCCATACGATCCCAAGGCAAGGCCAGCTGGGAGATATCGTAGAGCAGGTTCTGAATCAGCAAGTGGATCGCCAACATGGGCAGGAAGGGGATGAAAGCACTGGCCACCAGCACCGAGAACACATTGCCAAAGTTAGAGCTGGCCGTCATGTTCAGGTACTTGATGATATTGCCAAAGGTCTCGCGACCTTTGATAACGCCTTCTTCCAGCACCAGAAGGTTTTTTTCCAGCAGGATGATGTCAGCGGATTCCTTGGCAATGTCGGTGCCACTGTCTACGGAGATACCGACATCGGCATCGCGCAGGGCGGGGGCATCGTTAATGCCATCCCCCAGAAAGCCGACCGTGTGGCCATTGGCCTGCAGGGCTTTCAGGACACGCGATTTTTGCAAAGGGGTGAGCTTGGCAAACACTGAGTGACGCTCGACGGCGCAACGCAGGTCAGGTTCTGGCATCACTTCAATCTCGGGCCCCAGTAAGGGCTTGCCGGGTTCCAAACCCACGTCACGGCAGATCTTGGCTGTGATGATTTCGTTATCGCCGGTCAGCACTTTGACGGTTACGCCGTGTTCAGTCAGGGCGGCAATGGCTTGGGCAGCACTTTCCTTGGGTGGGTCCAGGAAAGTCAGCAAGCCTTGCACGGTCATCTCGCGCTCGTCCTGGGTCTCATAACGGCTCTTGGCGTGTTCTACGGCGATAGCGCGAGTGGCAATCAGCAGAACACGGAAACCATCCGAGTTATAGCGGTAGGCCATTTTCATTAGTCGGGCGCGCTGCTCGGTGTCCAGCAGCAAACGTTGATCGCCGTCTTGAACGTGTGTGGCGATGCTGAGCATTTCCTCCACAGCGCCTTTGCAGACCATCAGTTGTTCGCCCTGCGTGTCTTGCACCACGACCGACAGGCGACGACGGATGAAATCAAAAGGCAGCTCGTCAATCTTGCGGTAGGAGCCAATGGCCTGGCGGGCAGACGGTGTTTTTTCAGCAAAACGCAGTACAGCCTGGTCCATCAGGTTTTTGACACCGCTTTGATGCAGACTGTTGAGTAATGCCAGTTCCAGAATACGTGGGCTGTTGCGATCATCCAGGCCCAGGTGATGTTCCAGAATAATGCGGTCTTGCGTCAGGGTGCCGGTCTTGTCGGTACAAAGCACGTCCATCGCACCAAAGTTCTGGATCGCATTCAGGCGTTTGACCACGACCTTGTTCTTGGCCATGGCAACGGCGCCCTTGGCCAGGTTCGATGACACAATCATGGGCAACATTTCGGGGGTCAAACCCACAGCCACGGCCAGGGCGAACAGGAATGCTTCTGACCAGTCGCCCTTGGAAAAACCGTTGATCAGCAACACGATAGGCACCATGACCAGCATGAAGCGAATCAGCAACCAGCTAACGCTGTTTACGCCACGGTCAAAAGCGGTTTCAGCGCGAGAACCGACAATGGCTTTGGCCAGAGAACCAAAATAGGTTTTGGCACCGGTAGACACGACGAGAGCCGTAGCTGTACCACTGACGACGTTGGTGCCCATAAAGCACATATTGTTTTGCTCCAGTAAGCCGGTTTGGGCGCTGGAGGCCGACACACTTTTACTGCTGACGGCGCTAAATACATCGTACTTTTCAACGGGCAGGGCCTCGCCGGTCAGGGCGGCCTGGCTGACAAACAAGTCCCGGGACTCGATCAGGCGCAGATCAGCCGGGATCATGTCGCCTGCGGACAAGCGAACAATATCGCCGGGCACGATCTGGCTCATGGGGATTTCGCGCATGACGGTGGAACTGGACACGGTGGAGCGTCGCAGCACGCTGGCCGTTGTGCGCACCATGGCTTTCAAGGCTTGGGCGGCTTTGCCGGAGCGGTATTCCTGCCAGAAACGTAGCAGGCCGCTGAGCGTGACCATAATCACAATAATCAGCACGCCGGTGTAGTCGGTTTCCTCCCCGGCACGCAGGGGCAAAATAATGTCGGTTACTGCGCTGACGGCAGCCAGCACCATCAGCACGGCAATAAAGGGGTTTTTGAAGGCCAGGGCCAATTGGATCAAGGCGTGGGCCGGCTTGTCCCGAGCGACCTCGTTAGGGCCGTACTCGGTCAGGCGGCTCAAGGCTTCGGCGTCGGTTAGGCCGTTCAGATTGGCTTGTGCGGCGGCCAAAGAGGCCTCTTGGCTGAGCCCCGATTCGGTGGCCGTGCGCAGCTTGGCGTCGTGGTCCACAGCGCGTAGTGGTGGACGTTGTTGTTGAATGCTCATGAAATACTCCTGGTGTACAGGCGTGACAATGCCGGGCCGACGCTAAAGGCCGGACACGGTAAGTCCTGCCAACCGTTTCAGGGTCGGCAAACTGAAAATAAGAACAAGCGGATTTAGGGGGCGAAGGCTAAACGCTTAGTGGCTGGGAAGCGTGCTGCGCCACAGTCGGGGTAAGGGTGGTTTGTCGCTGTCTGCAATCCAGTGGCTTTCTGGTTTGCGACTGGCCGTATTGATGCGCCAGGCGAGAGCAGGGCGGCGGCCCACGGTACGCGTGGTGGGGCAAGGTGTGGCAAGAGGCGATCCGCAAGGCGCAAAGGCCTGGATCGGTCCAGTATGAGTAAGGCGGTGCATGGGTGACTCCTGGTCGTGCTGCGCAAACCACTTCAGCAGACAACCCGGTGGGTCAGTGGTGGCTGAGTGACCTGTGCAGCATCTTTCTTCGACTATCGTCGCTGGACATAGTGTTTTTTCCTGTCAGAGAGAACGAAAGGTCCTGCTTTCCGAACGGATGTTATTTTACGATCTGCAAACCGCTTTGCGACTGGCTTTGAAGCATTTTTGAGCAGGCATTAGCGTATGCTTTTTATACGAAAGTATATGAATGGCCCGTAGCAGGGTAAAACCCGGACCTATGACGCAAGACAGATATAGCCAGCCAAGTCCCTTTTATTTGTAGGCGGCTGTGCTTAAGATGGGAGAGTTCATTATTTTGGTGTGTGGTCTTCTTATGGCGGAACAATCATGGCAGCCCTAAGGCATCGTCTGACAGCATTGTTTGAGCCCCGCTCGGTGCTGGTCGTGTCCACATTACCCTTGCCCCTGATCAAGGAAATGCCCGCCCGGCTGGCGGGACGGATTACGCAGGCGCGCATTACGGCCACCCAGGTTCTGGTGCCGGAGCGTCTGGATGGTTTGACAGATACACAGCGCCTGGACTTGGCGCTGGTTTGTATTGAGCCGGTGCGCTTGCCGCAGGCGCTCGATGCCATTCGAGTACACAAGCCACGCGTCGTTCTGCTCTTGTCCTCCAATCTGGCGTCCCGTGATCCCATGGAAGACATGGTTTATGCACGCTCCTGGGCACGTATCAATGATTGTGTGGTGTTAGGCCCCCGTGCTTTTGGTGTGCAGCGGCCTTATTTAGGGATCAATCTAAGCCACGAGCCACAGATGGCTTTGGCGGGCCGGGTTGCCCTGGTGTCCCAATCGCGTTCGATTACTTCGGCGCTGATGGATTGGGCTGAGGATGTCAGCCTGGGGTTCTCTGCCATTGTGTCGGTGGGTGACGAGGCGGTGATTGATGTACCCGAGGTGCTGGAATACCTGGCCATGGACCCGCGCACCGACAGTATTGCGCTGTATCTGGAACATACACCGGCATCGCGCCGTTTCACCAGTGCCTTGCATGCGGTGGCTGCCGTCAAACCTGTGGTGGTGTTGAAGGTAGGCGGCCAACGTCAGCAAGGGGAAGCCCACGAGGCGGTATTTAACGCTTTGATGCGGCGCGTGGGGGCGGTGCGGATCCGTTATTTTGTGCAGCTGTTCTCGGCGCTGAAAGTATTGGTTTATACCCGTCGCCCCAAAGGACGACGCATTGCCTTGTTCTCCAATGGCAACGGGGCGGCGCAGATGGCCCTGGATGTGTTGGGCTCGGATGCGGCGGTGACATGTCCCGAATTATCGGCATCGACTCAACGTGCGCTGGATAATTTGCTGGCCCCTGGCGATCAGGTGCAAAACCCGGTGGTCACCTATGTGCCGCTAACCCCCATGCGTATCGACTCGGTCATCTCCACCTTGCTGGATGATAAGGATATTGATGGGGTGCTGGTTTTGTTGACTCCCGATCCCTTGGCTGATATGCCTGCCGTATCGCGTGAACTGGCCATGTTGTCGGCCAGCGCCCGCAAGCCGATTATTACATGTCTGATTGGCGATGCGGATATGCGGCCCTTGCGCCATTTACTGGACGGCGTAGGCACACCGGCTTTCCGGACGCCGGATACGGCCGCCAATGCCTTTGATCTGCTGGCGCGCTATCACTACAACCAGCACTTGTCGCAGCAAACCTTGCCGCCTTTGCCATTGGGTACCTTGCCCGAAGTGGAGCCTGCCCGCGAACTGGTGCGTCAGATCCAAAGCGAACGACGCGAGGCCAGCGAACAGGAGTGTCGCGATCTGCTGCGCTACTTCCATGTGCCCGTGGTGGATTTGCGTATTACCCACGATCAGGGGCAGCCTGATCCGGATGTCCCGGCTATGGGTCTGCGTTTCGAGACAGACGACAAGCTGGGCCCTTACGCCGTGTTTGGTGGTGCAGACCATGCAGACTGGCTGTCGTCGACCTATCCGGCGGTGGAGTTGCCACCGCTGAACCGCTATTTGGCACGTCAGCTGGTAGAGCGTAGCCCGCTGTGGCGCAAGAGCTTGTCCGCGCAGTTGACTCCCTTGGTGTTGACGCAGCTTTTGCAGGTGCTGGAGCGCTTGTCGGATTTGATGAGTGAGCTGCCCGGCGTGAGTCGTGTGGTGCTGGACCCGATCATGGCGGGTGAGAACAGCCTGTACATCAAGAGTATTTCCATATCCCTGAGCAAGCAGTCCATGCTGGTACTGCCTGAGACCGCGGGCTATCGCCACATGGCGATTCACCCTTACCCGCGTCACCTGATTGAGCGGCGTCAGTTCAGTGACGATCAACGCTGGACCTTGCGACCTATCCGTCCAGAAGATGCCGAAGCACTGCAAGCCTTTATGCGCGGCCTGTCGGATGAAAGCCGCTATATGCGTTTCGTGTCCATGCTGCGCGAACTGACCCCACGCATGTTGTCTCGCTATACCCGTATCGACTACGACCGGGAGCTGGCGCTGATCGCGACGGTGCGTTCACCCAATCCAGACAACCGAAACCATCCGCGAGACGAGATTATTGGTTTTGCTCACTATCTGCGTAATGGTGATGGCCGGGGGGCTGAGTATGCCTTGGTGATTGGGGATGCCTGGCAGCGGCGTGGTCTGGGAGTCACCTTGATGCAGGCGTTGATCCAGGCGGCAGCGGAGCAGGGCCTGACGTATATAGATGGCTATGTGCTGGCTTCCAATGCGCCCATGCAGGCTTTGATGAAGCGTCTGGGCTTTCAGAACGATGCCGACCCCGAAGACCCCAGCATGCGCCGTGTCTGGCTGGATCTGGGCGAGACGCGCCGTTCTGACTAAACGCTGGCAGGAGCTGCAGCTAAGCGCTCTTCTGCCAGCAGTATTGCGTTTAATCTTCCCTTTCCGGTGCCGTAATCCATAGACGCCGGGCCGCTAAGATGAGCTCGTCACCGTGGATCACGATAGAGCTGACTCCGCGTCTTTGCAGGTTCATAAGCTTGGCGCGGGCTCAAAGAGTGGCGTCTGGCACTAAAGATCAGGGGAAGAAATGAGGCGTTTGATTGTGGTCATCCTGAAACGGCTGACAATGAGCCTATTTTTACTTGGTGGCTTGGCCGCCTGCTCCGTGTATGAAGCGTCGCCTCAGGACAATGAGCTCTACGAGTTTTCTCTGGAAAATGACACGTTGCAGATGAAAGACGGCGTGCGTTTGGCGGTGACCTACTACCGGCCAGCAGCAAAAAAACCGGGGGAGACATTTCCAGTCATTATGGAAATGTTGCCGTATCGCAAAGATGATTTTTTTGCGCTGGGCGACTACGAATATGGCTCCTATTTTGCCAAGCGCGGCTATGTGCTCGCACGGGTGGATGTACGTGGCACCGGGGGCAGTGATGGCCCAGTCCCTGAAAGCGAGTATTCGGCCGCTGAAATCGATGATGCCGAAGAGCTGATCGCACAGCTGTCCCGGAAAAGTTGGTCCAATGGCAAGGTTGGCATGTACGGACTATCCTGGAGCGCCTTCAATTCCTTGATGACCGCTCACAGAAAGCCTGCGGCACTGAAAGCCATTATTGCGGCGCACGGCTCGACAGACCTGTTCTACAACGATGTCCACTATATAGATGGTGCTTTGCACATAGACTCCTATGCGCATCAGATTGATACCGACAATTCAATGCCGCAGAGTCCTGACTATCGGATTGATGAAACCTACTTTCAGAATCGATTTGACCGTGAGCCGTGGATTTTTACCTGGCTGCGTCAACAGCAAGACGGTGAGTTTTGGCGTAAAGAATCAGTGGCGTTCAAAGAGCCCCTGGAGGTTCCGGCCTATTTGATCGGTGGTTTGCTGGATGGCTATCGTGATTTTGCCGTGGATGTCAGCCAGACTGCCAAGGCCCCCGTTATTGTGGAAATTGGTCCTTGGAACCATGCCTGGCCCGAGTACGGTGTGCCCGGCCCGAATTACGAATGGCGTCAAAAAGCGCTGCGTTGGTGGGATTATTGGTTAAAGGGTATCGAAAATGGAGTGTTAGAAGATCCTCGCCGCATGGCATTCATGCGGACTGGACATGCTCCGGCGACTGACCTGGAAACCGTGCCGGGCTACTGGCGTTGTGATGCCCAATGGCCGTTGGAGGGCAGTTCCACACAGCGCCTTTATCCACGTGCCGGGAAATATCTGGGGGAAGCGGGGCCGGCTCAGGAAATGGCTCAGACCTTGCCTTATCGGGCAGGTACCGGCTTGGCGGCCGGTGGCTGGTGGGGAGAGCAGACCGGCGATATGAGTGCGGACGATGCGCACAGCCTGGTTTATGATTCGGCCCCCTTGAGCGCAGCGATAGAAATTATGGGTATGCCGCAGCTAAACCTGCGCGTAGCGGCAGACGCACCGTTTTATCAGTGGAGCGTGCGCCTGGAAGACGTGGCCCCGGATGGCAAGGTGTCCTTGGTGAGTGGGGCAACCATTAACCCTGCGCAACGCTTCTCAAGGCTTGAACCTGCTGCTTTGGTGCCGGACCAGGAAACCTCCTTGGCAACAGCGATTCACTTTACAACGTGGCGCTTCAAGCCTGGCCACCGTATTCGTCTGGCTGTCTCGAATGCTCAGTTTCCCATGATCTGGCCCAGCCCTACGCCGGGCAGTACCCGTCTTTTTCCCGGTGAGGACACATGGCTGGACTTGCCTGTGGTGCCTGTACAAGAGCAAGGTACGCAAGCCTGCGTTCTGCCGCCACCACAAGCCAGTGATCAAGCCCCCTTTGGTCGGCAAATCGAGAATAATGGTCCGGTTTTCAATAGTGTGCGCAATGAGCAAACCGGAGACTCGACCTTTACAACGGTCAGCGATATTAGCTGGATGTTAAATGACAATATCTACAAGTCCAGTGAGTCGTATCGCTGGGATGTCAATGATGCGCAACCGGCTAAAGCCAGCTATCAGGGTGAGCGCCGCAACGTCTTTACCATCAAGGGCAGGGAGATAGACTTGGCGACGACGGCGCGAATCGAGTCTGACGCCTCTTACTTTTATGTCACTTTCACCAAGGTTTTGCGGGAAAATGGCCTTGTCGTCCGGGAAAAGACATGGACTGACCGCATTGCACGGGTCTATCAATAAGACCTGCTCAAGTTAAAAAAACGCCACTGATATTCAGTGGCGTTTTTCTTTTGGTCGGGTTGGGGAGCCCGTTGCAGGAGCAGCGCTTACTTCAGCACTTGCTTCAAGAATTGGCCAACGGCCGTGATTTCTTCCGGACAGACCGCGTGGGGCATGGGATACACATTCCATTGCACCTGATAGCCCATGGCTTTCAGTTGTTGGCGGCTGGCCTCGGCACGGGTGATAGGCACCACCGGGTCCATGCTGCCGTGCGCCATGAAAATAGGCGTGTCCTGGTTGGCGGGGTGGCGCTCGGCAGCGACGGCAGCGGCCAAAGGCAGATACCCAGACAGACAGAGCATGCCTGCCAGACGTTCGGGCAAACGCAGGCCGGTCTGCAAGGTCATGGCGCAGCCTTGTGAAAAGCCGGCCAGCACAATGTTTTCAGTCGGAATGCCGCGAGCGTTTTCGCGGGCGATCAGATTCTGCACGTTGATTTGGGATTGGCGCAGGCCGCTTTCGTCCTCGTGGCGGACCAGGTCAGCAACATAAATGTCGTACCAGGAGCGCATGGCCATGCCGCCGTTGATCGTGACGGGCTGAATCGGGGCATGTGGGAAGATGAAGCGGATAGCGGGGGCATTTTGCAGGCCCAATTCCGGCACTATCGGGGCAAAATCGTGACCGTCGGCACCTAAGCCATGCAGCCAGATAACGGCATGCTGAGGGTTGGCACCGGTTTCAATCTCAATCGACTCAAGCAGAGGGTTCATGGGGACTCCGAAAGATCTACCAAGGTCTTGATGTACTGGTACAAGGCACGGTAATGCTTGCGTTGGGGGTCTTGGCCCTGTTCCAGTGTGGAATTTTTTTCCGATTCTTTGCGCGCAGCCCGGATCAAGGTGCGCAATTGCTGGATATCGGCACCGGAAAATTCATTCATGAATTCGGTCAAAGCGTCGTCATTGCGCAACAACAGGTCGCGCAAAGCCTCCAGCCTGTGCATGGCACGGGTGTCTTCCTTGGAGCCGTTTTCCCAGACATCCAGTTGCTTCAGGATCGGTTCGGGGTCCACATTGCGCATCAGTTTGCCCACATAGTGGATCTGACGGCGACGGCCTTCGCGCGCCGTTGGGCTGATGCGTTTGGCAGCCTTGATGGCAGCCATCAGGGACTCGTCTAGATTTAGCTGTTTGAGTCTGTCGTCAGAGACCTCAATCAGGCGTTTACCCAGATCCAGTAAAGCGTGCATTTCGCGCTTAACCTGTGATTTGCTGGGGCGGTCGTAACCGTTTTCATCGATTTCAGTGCGTGGGCGGGACATAAGAAGTGAAATAGCAAAGATTGTCGCCAATTGGCTATGATAACCGCCTAACCCTCAAAGAGTAGCAATGAGTCATCCAACTATTTCCCAATTGTCGATCAGTGCCAATCAGTTCCAGTTTTGCGAATTGGTGGATGAAGCGCTGCGACATGCCAAAAAACTGGGCGCCAGTGATGCTGCCGTCGATATTTCTGAGAACAAAGGTTTGGCGGTGTCCGTGCGCCAGCTGGAACTGGAAACGGTAGAGCAGACGCAAGACCGCTCCTTGGGTGTGACGGTGTTCGCCGGCCAGCGCAGTGGTTCGGCATCGACCTCGGACTTTTCGGTCAAGGCCTTGCGTGAAACGGTAGAAGCTGCCTGGCATATTGCCCGCTACACCGCTGAAGATCCCTATGCCGGCCTGCCTGAAAAAGACATGCTGGCCCAAAGCTATCCCGATCTGCATTTGCACCACCCCTGGATGCTGGATGCGGATCAGGCCGCCAAGCTGGCGATCCGTGCCGAACAGGCCGCGCTGGAGTTGAGCCCGCTGATCACCAATTCCGAAGGCGCATCGGTCGATACGCTGGAAGGGCACTTTGTGATGGGGAATAGTCGCGGTTTCCTGGGGGGCTACCCCTATAGCCGCCACTCGCTGAGCGTCAGTCCCATTGCGGGCAAGGGCGACAATATGCACCGCGATTACTGGTACAGCAGCTCGCGCGATCCTTCTCGTTTGGCCAGTCCAGAGTCGGTAGGTCGTTATTCCGCTGAGCGTACCTTGTCGCGTCTGTCGGCACGCCGTATTCCTACAGGCCGTTACCCTGTTTTGTTCGAGGCGCCTTTGGCCGTGGGCTTGATCGGTGCCTTGGTTCAGGCTACCAGTGGCTCGGCCTTGTATCGTAAAACCACGTTCTTGCTGGATTCGCTGGGCAAATCCGTCATGGCCAAGCACATTGATGTGCTCGAGCGCCCACACCTGGCTGCTGCAATGGGCAGTGCCCCATTTGATTCTGAAGGGGTACGTACCTGCGATCGTGATGTGGTTCGGGGCGGGGAACTGAAGGGTTATTTTCTGTCTTCCTATGCAGGTCGCAAGCTGGGTGTGCCTTCCACAGGTAATGCCGGCGGCTCGCATAACCTGCTGCTTAGCTCGCGTCTGACTCGTCCCGAGGACGATCTGGATGCCATGCTGAAGAAAATGGGCCGTGGCCTGCTGGTCACTGAGCTGATCGGCCAAGGGATTAACTACCTGACCGGCGACTACTCGCGGGGTGCTTTCGGTTACTGGGTGGAAAACGGCCGTATTCAGCATGCGGTGGAGGAAATCACCATCGCCGGTAATTTGGCCGAGATGTTTGCGCAGATTGTGGCCGTAGGGGCGGATACTTTTGCGGCAGGTTCCAAGCGCACGGGTTCCATCCTGATCGAGCAGATGTCGGTAGCCGGTTCCTGATCATCCAGCCATGAAAAAACAAATCAGCCCGCAAGGGCTGTTTTGTTTTGGGCGTTGGGGGAAATGCTGCAGATCAAGGACCAGACAATATAGGGCCAGATTTGCGGGATAATCCGGGCTTTCCCCGGCCCCCTTTCGCGGCGCGCCAGTGTACTATCCATAGCATAAAAATATTTCCCAATTATCGTCGAATACCCACAAGGAGGTTATTCATGCAGCGTCGCTCGTTTCTGAAAAAGGCAGGTCTTGGCGCCGTAGCCAGCACTGCCGCTATTGCTGCTCCTGCTATTGCCCAAAGCAATCCCAAGGTTAATTGGAAGCTGACATCGACTTACGGCCCCTCTACCCCGGCCCTGTTTTCGACCGCTCAGGCGTTTTGCAAGATGGTGGAAGAAGCCTCGGATGGCAACTTCAATATCCGTCTGTACCCTGCTGGTGAAATCGTCCCCGGTTTTGGTGTAATGGATGCGGTTAGCAACGGCACGGTGGAGTGCGGTCAGACAGCCTCTTATTACTATTACGGTAAAGACCCTTCGTTCAGTTTTGACACGGCGGTGCCATTTGGCCTGAACGCTCGTCAAATGAATGCCTGGATGCAGGAAGGCAACGGCACCACGCTGCTGCGCGAATTGTTCGCTACTCGTAATATTGTCAACTTTGCTTTCGGTAACACCGGCACCCAGATGGGGGGTTGGTACCGCAAGGAAATCAATTCCCTGGAAGACCTGAAAGGTCTGAAAATGCGCACGGCTGGTTTTGCCGGTGAAGTGCTGGCCCGCATGGGCGTAGTGCCTCAGCAAGTGCCTCCTGGCGATATTTATCCTTCGCTGGAAAAAGGCACGCTGGACGCCGTGGAATTCGTGGGTCCTGTCGACGACGAAAAACTGGGTTTCCAGAAAGTGGCCAAGTACTACTACTATCCCGGTTGGTGGGAAGGTTCGGCCCAGGTGTCGCTGTACGTGAATGATGCCGCTTTCAAAGCCTTGCCCAAGCAATATCAGTCCCTGATTGAAATTGCCTCGCGTGCAGCCGGCGAACGCATGATTTCCCAGTACGACGCCCAAAGCCCAGCCGCTTTGCGTCGCCTGATCGCCAGCGGTGCGGTGTTGAAAGCTTTCCCGCGCGACGTGATGGACGAGTCCTTCAAGACTTCCAATATCCTGTACAAGGAATTCTGCGACAAGGATCCTATGTTCAAGAAGATTCACGACGACTACATGGGCTTCCGTGATGCGATCGTGCCTTGGTTCCGTGTTGCTGAAGGCTCCTACGACAACTACCTGGGCATTGCTCTGGCAAACCAGAAAAAAGGCTGATCCCGCAGCGTAGTCCGGACAGCGTGATCTGTTCCGGATGCTCGACCAGTCTTATCAACCCCTGTTTCTCCTTTGCGGAAAAGCAGGGGTTTTTTATTGGCGCTGTATTTTTTGGTGCACACTTGGCAGGCCCAGGAATGGCGCGAATTACGCGATACGGTCGAGGCGAGTCCAGGGCAGGCAACGTCCATTATTGGCGATACGGGGCCACAGGGATGTGGCGAAAAGCCCTTGTTTTTATACAAAACTCTAGTGTTATCCACTATTTATGCTATTATGGCGAGCTATTTGGCAGAAATGCACGGGCGGAATATAACGTCTTGGCAGGGCTGAATGGAGCTGCCCAACTTGTAAAGATGGGCGGATTGTATGGGCCAAGCATGTTGCTTTGACCCAGAATTTTAATATTTAGGAACCATCATGAAGACCTTCGTGGCCAAGCCGCTTGAAGTCAAACGTGACTGGTTTGTGATTGACGCTAAAGGCAAAGTCCTTGGTCGTGTGGCCAGCGAAGTCGCACGCCGTTTGCGTGGCAAGCACAAACCCGAATACACCCCTCACGTTGATACTGGCGATTACATCATTATCATTAACGCTGCTGACATTGCCGTTACCGGTAACAAAGCGCAGGATAAGAAGTACTATCGTCACTCGAATTACCCAGGCGGTATTTACGAAACCAACTTCCAAACCATGCAAGAGCGCTTCCCTGGCCGTGCCGTTGAAAAGGCCGTCAAGGGTATGTTGCCTAAAGGCCCTCTGGGCTACGCCATGGCCAAGAAACTGAAGGTTTACGCTGGTGCCGAGCATCCTCATAGTGCTCAACAGCCTAAAACTCTGGACATCTAAGGATAGGTCATGATCGGTAACTGGAATTACGGTACGGGCCGTCGCAAGACCTCCGTTGCTCGTGTCTTCATCAAGAAGGGTTCGGGCCAAATCGTAGTCAACGGCAAGCCTGTTGACGAATACTTTGCTCGCGAAACGGGTCGCATGATTGTGCGTCAGCCTTTGGTGCTGACCAACCATGTTGAATCGTTCGACATCAAGATCAACGTGCATGGCGGCGGCGAAAGCGGCCAAGCCGGTGCTGCCCGTCACGGCATCACCCGCGCTTTGATCGACTACGATGCAACACTGAAGACAGAGCTGAAGCAAGCTGGCTTGGTAACGCGTGACGCTCGTGCTGTTGAGCGTAAGAAAGTCGGTCTGCACAAAGCACGTCGCCGCAAACAGTTCAGCAAGCGTTAATTCGCCTCGCGACCTGTTTATGGTGCTCAAAAACCCCGGACTTGTCCGGGGTTTTTGTTTGCTGGCTACATTTGTCCTGCTTTGCTCGGTCTGGTGCTTGAGAACAGGCGGGACTACGTTAAGATAGAATTTTTGCTTGTCTCTCTTTCAGGAAAGTTCATGGCTACACATAGCGATACCCGGATCAAGGTAGGGATTGTCGGCGGTACAGGTTACACCGGGGTCGAGTTGCTGCGTCTGTTAAGTCAGCACCCCCAAGTAGAGTTGGTCGCCATTACCTCGCGTAAAGAGGACGGCGTGCCGGTGTCGGATATGTATCCGAACTTGCGTGGTCATGTGAATCTGAAATTTTCTACGCCTGAAACCGCCAATCTGGAACAGTGCGATGTGGTGTTTTTTGCCACCCCGCATGGCGTCGCCATGAGCCAGGTAGAGCGCCTGCTGGAAGCGGGTGTGCGGGTTATTGACCTGGCCGCCGACTTCCGCCTGCAAGATACGGCCGTGTTCCAGAAGTGGTACAAGATGGAGCACAGCTGCCCGGAAATCCTGAGCGAATCGGCTTATGGTCTGCCCGAACTACTTCGCGACAAGATTGCCCAGGCCAAGGTTATTGGTAACCCAGGCTGCTATCCCACTACGGTATTGCTGGGTTTGGCTCCCTTGCTGGAAGGCGGCAAGGCACTGGTTGATACCCAACATTTGATTGCAGACTGCAAATCGGGTGTTTCCGGTGCGGGTAAAGGTGCCTCGGTTCCGAATCTATTTGCCGAAGCCAGCGATAACTTCAAGGCCTATGGCGTGTCGGGTCACCGTCACCATCCAGAAATTGTAGAACAGTTGCAGCGTTTGGCCGGTGGCCCAGTCAACCTGACTTTCGTGCCCCATCTAGTGCCTATGATTCGCGGCATGTTTTCTACGATTTATGCGCGCATCAAGCCTGAAGCCATGGATACCGATTTCCAAGCTTTGTACGAACAGCGTTACGCACAAGAAACCTTTGTGGATGTGCTGCCCGCCGGTACTTTGCCTGAAACTCGCTCGGTTCGCGCCTCGAACCAGCTGCGTATTGCGGTGCAGCGTCCAGGTAATGGTGATCAACTGATCATTCTGGTGGTGCAGGACAACCTGGTTAAGGGCGCTTCGGGCCAGGCTGTGCAAAATATGAACATCTTGTTCGGCCTGCCAGAACAAACAGGTTTGAACCACGTTGCTATTTTGCCTTAAGGGGAACTTGGCCTTGGTGAGCAGGTCAAATGTTTATGGCTAAATCACCGCAAACCACTTCTCATACTGTTGCTCCTTCCCGTTCGCGGGGCGGGGCAACTACAATTGGGCTGGCTGTATTGCTAGGGGTGCTATTAGGTGGCGGTGGCCTTTGGCTCTACCGCAGCCTGACGCAGCCCGCCGATCAGTCCGAGCAAATTCAGCTGGCTATGCAGAATTTGAAGGGTAGCCAGCAATCCTTGCAGCAGATACAAAGCGAGTTTGAGGTTCTGCGCGGGCAATTGGTTCTGGAGGAGAGCACTCGCAAGGGTTTGGAAAAATCCCTGTTAGCCACCCAGACCGAGCTGGCCCAGACGCGCGAGCAACTGGCCTTTTACGAGCAACTGCTCCCGCCCGGCCCCAGCGGTTCGGTCACTGTCCGGGCCTTGGACATTAGTAAACGGGGCGATTTGCTGGAGTACAAGGTGTTGCTGCAACGTAACGCCCCAGAAGGAAAGGCTTTTTCCGGTCGCCTTCAGTTTCAGCTGACTGGGCGGCAAGACGGAAAAACCGTTAAAATCGATCTATCACCAAGTTCTGGACCAGACTCTGTACTAGCTGAATCGTCCCTAGAGCAGATTGATCCGTTAATCTTGAACTTCAATCAGTTTCAGCGAGCCATGGGTTGGCTTGCCTTACCGCAGGGATTCGAGCCTACGGCCTTGACCCTGAATGTCCTGGAAGGAAACGTCATACGCGCCTCCCGCCAGGAAAAAATCGCCCAGCCAGACTGAGCTCACCCGACCCACGGGTGGTCATGTGCAAGGCGATCACATGATAATTATTCATGCCGGCGGGGGCCGGCAGGAGAACCACATGAGCACTCTTACCGAATCCGTTGATCTGCAAGCCCCTCCATCACCCCTGATCTTTAGCGATTCAGCGGTTGAGAAGGTCCGTGAACTCTTGATCGAAGAGGGTAGCCCCGAACTGAAGCTGCGCGTCTTCGTCCAAGGCGGTGGCTGTTCCGGCTTCCAGTACGGCTTCACATTTGACGAACTGGTTAACGACGACGACACCATTATTGATAAAGGCGGCGTGCAATTGTTGGTTGACGCCATGAGCTTCCAATATCTGGTGGGTGCGGAAATCGATTACAAAGACGACCTGGATGGCGCTCAGTTCGTTATTCGTAATCCTAATGCCACGACTACATGCGGCTGCGGCTCTTCCTTTACGATGTAAGAAGGCAAGGCCGGCGCTGATTGTTCAGCGTTGCTGGTTTTAGCAGGTTTGTACAAAAACACCCTAGGCTCTGGATGCAGAGCCTAGGGTGTTTTTTATGGGCCTTTATTGAGGCTCAAGAAGCTCGGGTACAAAACCATGATTCACAGGAGTGCTGCTGAATGCATCGGGTTGGGTGTGTAGGACATCAAGCAGAGGGGCAAGGGAGCCTTGTGAGATTTGACTCTGTTGGCTGTGGCCCTGGCCGACGGATGATAATTCCATAGGACCTTAAGCTGACTTGGCTAAGCTAAAGACAGCTTTTAAGCCGGATAACAAGCACCCAGTACTGTCGCACGTCGTGCGCCTGTGACCGCAGGCAGTCCGGCAGGAATACGTTCGATATGGGCGTAAGCCAGCCAGGCAAAGGCCAGGGCTTCTATGGATTGCGGATCCATGCCTAGCTCGGCACTGGAGCGGATAGGCATTGGGACCAGATCGCCCAGGCGTTTCAGCATGGCTGGATTGGCTGCGCCACCGCCACACACAATCAACTCCTGAATCTGAGCTGTGTAAGGTTTGATGGCCTGTGCAACGCTATGTACGGTCAGATCCATCAGAGTAGACTGCACAATGGCAGGGTCAAGCGCCCCGTTCGGGGCCACGTGATCCAGATGCTGCTGCAACCAAGCCAGATTGAACAGATCCCGACCTGTAGATTTAGGTGCAGGCAGAGCAAACCAGGGTTCGCTTAACAGACTGTCGAGCAAGGCAGGATCAGACGCGGCGCTATTGGCCCATCGCCCGTTCTTGTCATATGACTGGCCCTGATGCTTATGCACCCAGGCATCCAGCAGCATATTCGCCGGGCCGGTATCAAAGCCAAAAACATCCTGTCCAGGAAGCAGTAGGGAAATATTGGCAATCCCACCCAGGTTCAGAATGACACGTCCATGTTCGTGGCGGAACAGGGCTTCATGAACAATAGGTACTAAAGGCGCACCTTGGCCACCCGCTGCGATATCCCGGCTACGGAAATCCGCAATCACATCCACCCCGCAGCGTTCGGCCAGCAGGGCAGGCGCATTTAATTGCAGGGTGTAGCCCTGGTCAGGTGCATGACGGATAGTCTGACCGTGTACGCCGATCGCACGGAGCAGATCTTTTTCCGGGCCTTGAGTCCAGGGCAGACAGGCTTGAGCGTAGAGTTCGGTCAACTGCAGGGCAGCGATACTGGCGCGGGCCAGCTCATTGTGCCCAGGCTGCTGCAAAGCCAGCAGCTCGTCTCGCAGGGCGGCGGGCATAGGCAGACTATGGGTTTTGTGTATCTGTGCCCCCTGTGGGCCGAAGGAAGCCAGCACGGCATCTACACCGTCCATGCTGGTACCAGACATCAGTCCGATAAACAGGGGGGCTTGCATAGGCTTAGCGACTGGCCAGCTTCACCGGTTCAGCGTCCGTGTGCAGCAAGGCGAAGCTGTTCTGGTAGGAAGCCAAGGTTTTCTGGAACTGCTTGCGTTGTGGGGCATCCAGTACGCGAGCAACGGGCAAGTCTACCGACAAGGGGTCAACCGCTTTTTGAGCAATGCGGAATTCGTAGTGCAGATGTGGGCCAGTAGCCCAGCCGGTCGAGCCTACATAACCAATCAACTGACCTTGCTCGACGCGATCACCTTTACGCAGGCCGGCAGCGAAGCGGCTCTGGTGGGCGTACAGCGTAGTGAATTGACCGTGATGCTTCAGGATGATGGTGTTGCCGTAACCGTTCTGACGGCCAACGAACTCAACCGTGCCGTCCGCTGTGGCGTGGATTGGGGTGCCGGAGGGGGCTGCGTAGTCCACACCTTTGTGATCACGCCAGCCGCCATGCACAGGATGGCGGCGACCACCAAAAGTGGAGCTGATTCGGGAGAACTTCAGTGCGGTGCGCAGGAATGCGCCTTTCAGGCTTTGCCCGCTGAAGTCGTAATAACCACCGGAGCCATTTTCAGGCTGGAACCAGGCGGCTTCGTGTGCCTTGCCCTGATTGATGAACTCCACCGCCAGCAAGCGACCGGAACCTACGTCCTGGCCTTCATGGCCATAGGATTCGTACACCACACGGAAGCTGTCGCCTTTGCGCAGGTCTTTCAGAAAGTCGATCTTGCTGCCCATCACATCAGCCATTTGCAAGGTGATGTTTTCGGGGACACCGGCTTGTTCACTGGCACCAAACAGCGAGCTGTTGATCGTGGCCTGGGCTACGCGCACCTGGGTTTGGGTCAGGTCGGTTTGTTCCAGGGCGATAAAGCCATTGTCGCCGTCAGGACGTACTTCCAGCCAACGGGCCAGGCCCTGGCCGGATTGTTCGGAATAAGGAGTGTGACGGTAGCGCAGCCACAGCAAATTACCATTGGCATCCAGTGCGGTTTGCACGGTACGGCCAGGGTACAGCTTGTAAATCGAGCGCGCTTGTTTGTCGTGGGTCAGAAACTGCAGCAGACCGTCTTCGCTGACCTGCATGCGTTGCAGCAGGGCGGACAGGGTGTCGCCACGGCGGATGCGCGTTTCGGTAATGTAGGCTTGTTGCTCTTGGGCCTGAAGCACGGTCAGGTCGGCAGGCAGAGTCAGGGCGGTACGGGCTTGGTAGATCAGGGGCTCGGGGCTGCTGGGCATCACCACGGCCAATGCGCCAGCGGCGACAAAAGAGCCAAGACCAAGTGTGATCAAACCGGCGCGGATAAAAAGGGCTCGGGCGGACCGAGGCTGCTGGATGTCGAGGTGGGAGGAGGAGCGTTTCCCTTTGCTGAACATAAAGCCAGAACCTTGTTGGACGTACAGTTCACCGTCCACCCGGCTGGCAGGCAGAGGTCAGTTGTACTGGGCGGACAGAACATTCCAGCCCTGGCAATCTGACCTGCGCGGGAATGATAAAATAATTGGGTTTACGAAACCTTGCTCAATTCTTAAGCACGTCTCACAATAGCAGGCTATCCTAGCGCATTAGGCTTAGTTTTTCGAGCATTTTTACTCATTAGTTTGTCACCAGATTTGTTATGTCATCCCCCTCAGAGCCCCTTTCTCCAGAAGTCCTGGCTGATTTAGCCATTGTCAAACGTGGTTGCGACGAATTGCTTGTCGAATCCGAGTTTGCCCGCAAACTGGCGCGCAGCCATGCCACAGGACAGCCCTTGCGAATTAAGCTGGGTCTGGACCCTACGGCTCCCGATATTCATCTGGGGCACACGGTGGTGCTGAACAAGATGCGCCAGCTGCAGGATCTGGGGCATACCGTCATCTTTTTGATTGGCGACTTCACCTCGACCATTGGCGATCCTAGCGGCCGCAACACCACTCGCCCGCCTTTGACGCCCGAACAGGTCATTGCCAACGCCAAGACGTATTACGAGCAGGCTTCGTTGGTTCTGGACCCTGAGCGTACGGAAGTTCGCTACAACTCGGAGTGGTGCGACAAGCTCGGTTCGCGTGGCATGATTCAGTTGGCTTCGCGCTATACCGTTGCCCGCATGATGGAGCGTGATGATTTCACAAAACGCTTCAAAGCGAATCAACCTATTTCAGTGCACGAGTTTCTGTATCCCTTATTGCAGGGCTACGATTCCGTTCAATTGAAAGCCGATGTGGAATTGGGTGGGACTGACCAGAAATTCAATTTGCTGGTGGGTCGCGAATTGCAAAAAGAATATGGTCAGGAACAGCAATGTATTTTGACCATGCCATTGCTGGTGGGTTTGGACGGCGTAGAGAAAATGTCCAAGTCCAAGGGCAATTACATTGGTATCAGTGAAACGCCGGACTCCATGTTCGGCAAGTTGATGTCCATCTCCGACACCTTGATGTGGCGTTACTTCGAGCTGCTGTCTTTCCGTAGCCTGGAAGACATCGCCGGTCTGCAGAAACAGATTGAAGAAGGCCGTAACCCGCGCGAGGTTAAAGTGGAGCTGGCACAGGAAATCGTCACACGTTTCCATAATGCCCAAGCGGCTGAACATGCGCTGGAAACATTCGATGCCCGTTTCCGTCGTGGCGAAATGCCCGAGGACATGCCTGAAATTACGATTGCCGGGCAATTGGCCTTGCTGCGCGTGTTGCGCGAAGCGGGTCTGGTGGCCTCGGGTAACGAAGCCCAGCGCAACGTAGAGCAGGGCGGCGTGCGTATCGATGGTGAACGCGTGGACGATAAAGGTTTGCAACTGGAGCCGGGCAGCTATGTGCTGCAAGTGGGCAAGCGCAAGTTTGCGCGAGTCACTTTGACCGGCTGATTGATTGTGGAGGTCTGCAATGAAACTGCGTAGTGATTCTTTTCAAGATCAGAGCGTGATTCCCGAGCGTCTGGCATTTTGCCGCTATGACGCGCAATCGAGAGTCGCCTTGGCCGGTAACGCCAATCCGCATCTGGAATGGTCCGATGTTCCCGAGCAGACCCAATCCTTTGTGGTTATTTGCCACGACCCCGACGTCCCCAGTAAACCGGACGATGTGAACCACGACGGGCGCGAGGTACCGGCAGATCTACCACGGGTGGATTTTTTCCATTGGGTCTTGATTAACGTTTCGCCCGAATTGCGCAGCCTGGCTGAAGGCTCTTACTCCAAGGGCATCACCCCACGCGGTAAAGCCGGTCCCTTGGCTCTGGACGATACCCGCCAGGGCGTGAACGACTTTACCAACTGGTTTGCCAGCGACCGCGACATGAACGGTGATTACTTCGGCTACGACGGCCCGTGCCCACCGTGGAACGATGCTTTGCCGCACCGTTATGTCTTTACGGTCTACGCCCTGGATATTGCTGAGTTGCCCCTGGAAGGGCGCTTCACTGGTCAGGACGTATTGCGTGCGATGGAAGGTCATATTTTGGGACGTGCCGCCTTAACTGGCGTGTACACCTTGAATCCCCGCTTGATTCAGCAATCCTGACTCCCTTAGGCGGACTGCTTGAGTTTTTTTCATATTCTCTTGAGTCCGCCTGCCGCCGCCTTACTTATTTCCACATTTTTTGGGGTTTCTGCCACCAGAGGCGTTTGTCTCGGTGGTTTCCCGTGCTTCCGCGCTAAAATACTGCTTTCTTAGTTTGCTACCACTTTATCCTTAGGAACCCTCATGTTTGACCGTTCTGCGACTCTTGACAAAGTTGACCCCGATCTTTGGGCTGCGATTCAAAACGAAGATGTGCGCCAGGAGCAGCACATCGAGCTGATCGCCTCGGAAAACTACACCAGCCCCGCCGTGATGCAGGCCCAGGGCACACAACTGACCAATAAATACGCGGAAGGTTATCCTGGCAAGCGCTACTACGGTGGTTGCGAGTTCGTGGACGTGGTCGAGCAACTGGCTATTGACCGCCTGAAAGAGCTGTTTGGTGCTGAAGCCGCCAACGTGCAGCCTAACTCCGGTTCGCAAGCCAACCAGGGCGTGTACATGGCTGTGCTCAAACCCGGTGATACCGTCCTGGGTATGAGCTTGGCTGAAGGCGGTCACTTGACGCACGGTTCGCCCGTGAACGCGTCGGGCAAGCTGTACAACTTCGTGTCCTACGGTCTGGACGAAAACGAAGAACTGGACTACGACCAGTTGGAGCGTTTGGCCAAAGAGCACAAACCTAAGTTGATCGTGGGTGGTGCTTCGGCTTACGCCCTGCGTATCGACTTTGAACGCATGGCTCGTATCGCTCATGAAAACGGTGCCCTGTTCATGGTAGACATCGCTCACTACGCCGGTCTGGTTGCTGGTGGCGCCTACCCCAACCCTGTACCTCACGCTGACTTTGTGACGTCGACGACGCACAAGTCCCTGCGCGGCCCTCGTGGCGGCGTCATCATGATGAAGGCCGAGCACGAAAAAGCCATTAACTCGGCTATTTTCCCCGGCATCCAAGGCGGCCCACTGATCCACGTGATCGCTGGTAAAGCTGTTGCGTTCAAAGAAGCATTGGCTCCTGAGTTCAAGGACTACGCTGCTCAAGTCGTGAAAAACGCTGATGTGCTGGCCCGTACGCTGGTTGAGCGTGGTCTGCGCATCGTGTCTGGCCGTACAGAAAGCCACGTCATGCTGGTGGATCTGCGTCCTAAGGGCATCACCGGTAAAGTGGCCGAAGAAGCGCTGGGCAAAGCCCACATCACGGTCAACAAGAACGCCATCCCTAACGATCCAGAAAAGCCTTTCGTTACCAGCGGCGTGCGTTTGGGTACTCCTGCCATGACCACTCGCGGTTTTAAAGAAGCCGAAGCGGAATTGACGGCGCACCTGATTGCTGATGTACTGGACAATCCTCACGATGAAGCCGTTTTGGCGGACGTTCGTCGCCGTGTACACGAGCTGACTGCTAAGTTGCCTGTGTACTCCAAGTAATCCAGCCGGAGCGGGCCGCAAGGCCCGCGATCTTGAATGAAGTGTCCGTTCTGCCACCATGCCGATACCCAGGTGATCGATTCTCGAATCACCGAAGAAGGCGACGCCATTCGGCGACGTCGTAAATGCTCGGCCTGTGAACGGCGCTTCACGACCTACGAGCGTGCAGAACTGAGCTTGCCCGTTGTGGCCAAGCGCAATGGCACGCGTATGGAATTTGACCCCGCACGACTGCGGGCGAGCATGGGTGTGGCGCTACGCAAGCGTTCTATCCCTATGGCTCAAGTCGATGCCGCTGTACAGCGTATCGAAGAAAAACTTCAACTGACTGGCGAACGTGAAGTCTCTTCCGAGACCATCGGCGAGCTGGTTATGGCAGAGCTCAAACAGCTGGATCAGGTGGCGTATGTGCGCTTTGCCTCGGTCTACAAGAGCTTTAAAGACATCCGCGAGTTCGTGCAGGCGATCGATGAAATGAACGATCCTGACCACGGCTAAGGCTTATGGTCGAGCAAGAAGACGTCATCTGGATGCGGCAAGCCTTGGAGCTGGCCGAGAAATCCCTTTATATCAGCGCCCCCAATCCGCGAGTGGCTTGCCTGATCGTGCGCGACGGCCAATTGCTGGCCTCGGGTTCGACCCAGCAAGCGGGTGGCCCACATGCAGAAGTCATGGCCTTGCAGCAAGCGCGTGAACGTGGCGTGAACGTGGCAGGAGCCACCTTTTACGTCACCCTGGAGCCATGCAGCCACCACGGGCGTACGCCACCTTGTGCTGATGCGCTGGTCAAGGCCGGTGCTGGGCGAGTGGTGTTTTCCATGTATGACCCCAACCCCTTGGTAGCAGGACGTGGAGCCACACGTTTGCGTCAGGCGGGAATTACAGTGGACGGCCCTTTATGCGTAGAGCAGGCACTGGCGATCAATGCTGGTTTCTTTGCCCGTATGACGCGATCACGCCCCTGGCTGTGGATGAAAATGGCGGCCTCTTTGGATGGCCGCAGCGCATTACCGGATGGGCGTTCGCAATGGATTACCGGGCCACAGGCGCGCGATGATGGCCATCATTGGCGCGCGCGCAGCTGCGTCGTATTGACGGGCATCGGAACCGTAAATGCCGACAATCCCCTGATGAACGTACGAGCCGTATCTACGCCGCGGCCACCGATCAAGGCGGTGCTGGATACGCATCTGCGTCTGGACCCTAAGGCAGCTTTGCTGGATGGCACGCAATGCTGGGTGTTTACGCATCGTCGCGATCCGGAGCGCGAAGCTCAATTGGCGGACCGCAATGCCCTAGTTATTCCCATGCCCTTGCACGAAGGCCAGGTGGATGTCCGAGCGGTACTGGACTGGATGGCAGAGCAGCAGGTCAATGAAATCCATGCGGAAGCAGGGGCACGCCTTTCCGGTGCTTTGATTGATGCGGGTGTAGTGGATCAACTGCTGATGTATCTGGCCCCTAAAATTCTGGGCCAGGGGCGTGGTGTAGCGGATATTACCGCCTTGTCCGGACTAGATGATGTTGAACCCTTTGAGTTCACTGATGTGCGTTTATTCGGTGCCGACCTGCGAGTTCTGGCGCGCCAGCGTGACCATTGGGACGCCTTGTTGCAGGCAGTGGGCGGGGCTTCTCCTTCGGACTTTGAGTAAGCGGTATACGCGGTCATCCCGAAGTTGAGGCGACAGGCTCTACATTTAGCCAACGAAAAAATTTGAACACTTGCGTTACAAGGATAAGTCCTGCTATTATTATGGACTTGGCATTAGCAGCTTCAAATTGCTTGCCAAACGAACAATTAGGACAGGTGGCCGAGCGGTTGAAGGCGCACGCCTGGAAAGCGTGTATACGTTTATAGCGTATCGGGGGTTCGAATCCCCCTCTGTCCGCCAAGAATTCAGTACCCGAAAACCCGCCCTGCGCAAGCTAGGCGGGTTTTTTGTTGTCTGCGATGGCTTGGGCTTGCCTGAGGGGTAACGCAGGCCGTGCAGCATTTAAGGAATCAGACTCAGGCGGTCGACCTCGAATTCAGTTTTGCGTAAACCCTTGTCAAATTCGCCAGTCAGTTCTACTTTCTGTTCGGCGTTAATGGTCTGGCCAGCTGGAAAATCTTCGTTGTCGATCTCTACCGTGATGCGGCCTGTGGCATCCTCAAAAATGTAGCGTTCGTCGCCCTCAAACGATACCAAACGACCTTGCAAACGAGCGATCTGATCATCGCGGCCGGTGTCCAGTAGCTGTTTGACGGTGATGAGCTGTACGTTGCTCGGGCCAGAGTAGGAGCCCGGAGCACTGGCGGCTTGTGGGGCATTGTTGGGGCCGGTGTAGCTAGTGGGTTGTGCGATGGCGACGGTGGTGCCAAGAGCAAGTAGGGCGGCGGCGAAGGTGGGGAAAGTGAATCTCATGGGTGGGTTTCCTGTAGCGGGTGAATGTTCCGCCGATTGCGGAATGGTTTTATTAGAACCCCCGAACCTGAAGGCAATCTGAAGACACTCAGTTTGCTGGAAAATCCAGTGCCACTCCCAGGCCCTGACCCTCTAGCCCATCTTCAAAAGACAACTTGGCATCATGCAAGGCGGCAATACGCGCCACGATGGACAAACCCAGGCCGTTGCCTGGCTGCCCGGTGCCAAGTACGCGAAAGAATTTCTCTCCCAAACGAGTCCGTTGGTCGGGAGACACACCAGGCCCATTGTCACGGACAACAAGACGCACACCACCGTCGGACCTGCGTGTGGTTTCGATTCGTACCCGGGCCCCTGCTCCGCCGTAGAGCACGGCATTGCCAATCAGGTTGCGTAAAGCACTGCTTAACAACACAGGGGCAGCCTGCAGCATTGTCACTGCTAACGTTCGCTCAATAGTCACTGGTAGAGCGGGAGGCGATGGACTCAAACTGTCCAGAATCTGATTCAGATCTACGGTTTCACGTTTCAGGGGCTCGGCCTGCGGCTCTAGTCTCGTTAAGGCCAGCAGGCTTTCTACCAGGGTAGTGCAACGGTCCAGGTCAGTGCGCAACTGCTGCAGATGAGGGTCCGGCAGTTGAAGCTCGCGTTCGATCAACTGAACTCGCATGCGCAGGCCAGCCAGTGGAGTGCGTAGCTCGTGCGCCGCATCGGAGGTAAATTGCCGCTCACTCTCAAGCGCTGCAGATAGACGAGCCATTAGGGCATTAAGTGCGTCCAGTATGGGTTGCAGCTCGCGTGGCGGGTTTCCGCCTTGCACGGGCGTGAGGTCATCGGGTGATTTGGAGTTGATGTGTCTGGCAGTGTCCTCCAGAGGGCGCATCAGGCGTCGTATCAATAACCAGCTTAATAGGCCCAACAAAGTGAGCAAACCCAATGCGGGCCAGATCAGGTTCTCGGCCATGTCCTCCAGCAGTTCCAGCCGCTCCTTCATGGGCTGAGCGACTTGCGCAGTCACCCCTTCTGGCCCTGGGCGGACATACACCCGCCAGAGCTCATCGTCGACCCATACCGTGCTGGTGACTTCGCGTCTGGCTTGGGGCAAAAAGGCTGTCTTTGGGGTGTCGTCACCACGCAGCAGGACCCGGCCGTCCGCTGCCACCAACTGGTAATACATACGTAGCTTGAGTGCATCACCACGGTTCAGGAGTGCGCCGGGTGTACTGGGAGTAGCCTGCGCCCCTTGCGGGTCCAGTAACAACACCAAGCGCGCCCCTTCTTCCAGGGCATCATCAAGAACTTCGCTGGTGGCATGCCAGGCAACACCGACCACGATGGACAGGCTGACCAGCCACAGGCTGATGCTGGTTCCCATGACGATCAGCAGCAGGCGTCGTCGCAAAGACCAGCCGTCTGGACGTAAAACCGGGGTTTTGGGTCTAGAGCGTCGACGAAGCAGTTTCTGGATCAGGCGTTTCATGTTGGCGCCAGCCCGTAGCCTTGATTACGTACAGTGACGATGAAGTCACTACCTAGTTTCTTACGCAGATTGTAGATGTGTACTTCGATAGCGTTGCTTTCTACTTCTTCGCTCCAGCCATAGAGAGCTTCTTCAAGCTGGGCGCGACTTAAAATATGGGAGGGATGGTGCATCAGGGCCTGCAGGACGGCGAATTCGCGCGCGGTTACGGCCACGGGCTTGTCGTTTAACGTGACGCGTTTGGCTGTCGGGTCGATGGTGACGGCACCATGACGCCATTCGGGGGTGGTTTGCGCAGCGCTGCGGCGTAAGGCTGCCCGTACTCGTGCGGATAGCTCTTCAAGATCAAACGGTTTGACTAGATAGTCGTCTGCCCCCAGATCCAGGCCTTGTACTCGGTCAGCCAAGGTATCACGGGCGGTGATCACAATGGCTGGAACCTGTGCATGAGACCCATCGGCCCCCCGCAAGCGACGCAGAACGGCATCGCCGTCCAGTCCGGGCAGGCCCCGATCCAGCAATATGCATTGATAGGTATGAGTCGCTAAGGCTGTCGCAACTTGATCGCCGCGTTGTAGCCAGTCCACGGCATAGCCGTCCAGATGCAGCCATGACTGCAAGGAACTGCCTAGCGAGGGATCGTCTTCGATTAAGAGAATACGCATGTGCACAGCCTGGCAGGGAAAGATGAAGGGAAACTGATGCTAGTGTGATGCATGGGTCAAAGCAGCCGCAAGCACGTCAGTTGTTTGTATCGTTGCTGCGTGTTTTTGAAAAGCACGGCGACTATGCGTCTCCCTCCCTGATTGACGCACTAGATACTTCGCTGACTCACCCGCTTTGATAGCTCCTGCGTTGTTTCCTTGCGTTCGCTATATCTATCCACCAGATACTCCGCGCATTCACGCGTCAGTAAGGTGAGTTTAACTAGCTCTTCCATCACATCTACCATGCGATCGTAGTAGGACGAGGGTTTCATGCGGCCTTCTTCGTCAAATTCCAGAAAGGCTTTGGCAACGGAAGATTGGTTGGGGATGGTGATCAGGCGCATCCAGCGACCCAGCACGCGCATCTGGTTCAAGGCGTTAAAGGATTGGGATCCACCGGAAACTTGCATGACAGCCAGGGTTTTGCCTTGTGTGGGGCGTACGGCACCAATGCTTAAAGGAATCCAGTCGATTTGTGCTTTCAGGACGCTGCTCATGGCGCCGTGTCGCTCGGGCGATGTCCAGACCATGCCTTCAGCCCACTGCACTAGTTGACGGAGCTCCTGCACTTTGGGGTGGTCTTCTGTTGCTCCATCGGGCAAGGGCAGGTCATGGGGATCGAATACCCTGGTTTCTGCACCCATTGCTTCCAGCAATCGCGCTGCTTCTTGTGTCAAAAAACGGCTGTAGGAGCGCTCCCGCAAGGAGCCGTACAACAACAAGACGCGGGGTGGATGTGAAGCCCTTTTTGGAGGTAGCACCTCTGTCAGATATGGAGTTCTAAAAGCGTTTTCGTCCAGATTGGGTAGGTCAGCCTTGTTCAATTCTTTGTCCTTTTGCATCAATGACAGCCTCGCCGTCCTCTTTCCGGAATGCACCTTGTTGCGGCTGGGGCAGTATCTCCATTACCTCTTCAGAGGGGCGGCATAAGCGTGTGCCTAGTGGGGTAACAACGATGGGGCGGTTGATCAGAATCGGGTGTTTCAGCATGAAATCAATCAGTTGCTCGTCACGCCATTTCGGGTCGTCTAATTGCAGCGCGTCGTAGGGTGTCTCTTTTTGTCGCAGGACTTCCCGTACGCTCAGGCCGCAGTCAGCAATCAACCGAAGCAGGGTGGCTCGGTCTGGCGGCGTTTGCAGGTACTCGATGATGGTGGGCTCTTGACCACTGTTGCGTATCAGGCCCAGCGTATTGCGGGACGTGCCGCAGGCCGGGTTGTGATAAATGGTGATGGCTGTCATGGCGTCGTGCTCTTTATCAGGAAATCAGTTTGTAATACCCAGACGTAAGGCCAGGGCCGCCAGGGTGATCAGCAGTACGGGCGTGGTCAGGACAACACCTACTTTGAAGTAGTAGCCCCAGCTGATTTTTGTGCCTTTCTGGCTCAGTACGTGCAACCACAGCAAGGTGGCCAGACTGCCTATGGGCGTGAATTTAGGCCCCAGGTCGCTGCCGATGACATTGGCGTAGATCATGGCTTCCTTGACCACCCCTTGGGCGCTGGATGAGTCGATGGACAGGGCTGTGACCAATACCGTAGGCATATTGTTCATGACCGAGGACAGCAGGGCGGACACGATGCCTGTGCCCATCGCCGCAGCCCAGACGCCTGCCTGAGAAAAACTGTTCAGTAGTTCAGCCAGATAGCTGGTTAGTCCGGCATTGCGTAGGCCGTAGACCACCAGATACATCCCTAAGGAAAACACCACGATTTGCCAGGGCGCATTGCGCAGTACTTTTTTGGTACTGATGGCGCTGCCACGGGCGGCGACGGCCAGTAAGATCACGGCCCCTGCCGTGGCAACGGCGCTGACCGGTATACCCAAAGGTTCCAGGGCGAAAAATCCTATTAGCAGCAAGGCCAGGACAAACCAGGCCGCGCGGAAGGTCGCCGGGTCCCTGATGGCTTCGCTGGGCTGTTTCAGTTGTTCAAGCCGGTACTGTGCCGGGATGTCGCGACGGAAAAATAGCATCAGCATGGCTAGGCTGGCCAACACGGACACGATATTGACGGGCACCATGATGGCGGCGTAATCAGCAAAGCCCAGTTTGAAATAGTCGGCAGAGACGATATTCACCAGGTTGGAGACGAGCAGTGGCAGGCTGGCTGTATCTGCAATAAACCCGGCGGCCATGACAAAGGCCAAGGTAGATGCGGGCGAGAAGCCCAGCGCAAGCAGCATGGCCATGACGATCGGAGTCAGGATCAGCGCAGCGCCATCATTGGCAAACAGGGCTGAAACGGCAGCCCCCAGAATCACGATGAAGGCAAAGAGTTTGCGGCCGCTGCCGGCCCCCCACCGCGCAACGTGAAGTGCAGCCCATTCAAAAAAACCGGCCTCATCCAGCACCAGACTGATGATGATAATGGCGATAAAAGTAGCCGTGGCGTTCCAGACGATGCCCCACACCACTGCCAGATCCGCCCATTGCACAACGCCCAGAAGCAGGGCGGCGGCGGCCCCCAGACTGGCACTCCAACCTATGCCCAGGCCCTTGGGCTGCCAGATCACCAGCGTCAAAGTAGCAATGAAGATGAATACGGCAGTGAACATGACAGGCAATTCCGGGGAGCGCGTTGGAGTTAAGGATGAGAGGGGCTTTAAGCCCTGAGCCAGATACTGAAAGAGCTACACCCTGGCGGGCCACGAATTAGCGCGGCGGGCAGGGAAGGGCGCTTGGGGTACAGGCCTGTCCCTGGCAGCAGTTCTCGGTCAGGTAAGCGAGTAGATCGTTCATGGCCGGGAAGGTCGCGCTGTAGAGCAGGTTGCGGCCTTGCCGTTCCGCGTGGATCAGCTGTGCGTTGCTCAATTCCTTTAAATGAAAGGAAAGAGCGGTTGGCGCGATGCCCAACTGTTCTGCCAGGGCACCGGGCGTCAGCCCGTCAGGGCCTGCCACGACCAGAGCGCGGAACACCTGTAAGCGGGCTTCGTGGGCCAGAGCGGCCAGAGAGCGGATAACTTGAGATTCGTCCATGAGCAGATAATACAATAATTCAAGGATTGTTGAATAGTGGAGGGACGTTCTGAATGATTGGGGTAAGCAAGAGAGGACAATAGGCCTTGTGTGCAGACCCTTAATCCTCGTAAATGCCTCTGCGCAAGAGATGGTGGGGAACGTGACCCCACCGGGGCGGTGGTGTTCCGGGGAGTATCAGGTGCATCGCTTTGAGTGGTTTGATACTGGGAATCCTGTCTGACGTCAGCCAGCCAACTGATCGCCAAGCCAATCTGCAAAAGTCTGGGCGCGTGGGTTTTGATCCAGAGATTGGGGCGATAACAAGTAATAAGCCGAGCCGTCTTTACTAAAGCCGTGCGGGGCAACTAGCTGACCGCTGCGCAGTTCTTCGCCCACCATCAGTTTGGACACAATGCTGATGCCCTGGCCCGACAGGGCGGCCTGGATGCATAGGTAAAAGTGTTCCAGTTCCAGCTTGCTTCCTTGCCGCAATGCTTGCCCAGTCAGTCGTGCCCACGTTGCCCAGGCTTTGGGGCGGGAGCTGCTATGCAGTCTGACTTGCTGGGACGCCTCTGTGTTTCGCAGATAATCGGGCCGACAGACGGGGCCTATCATCTCATCGCATAGTTTCAGGCCAAACACCGAATCCGCCCAATGAAAGTCGTCGCGGCGTATGGCCAGATCGATACCTGTTTTGGAAAAGTTCACTGGCCCGCCCGCAGTCATCAAATGTACGGTGATGTTGGGGTGCGAGGCGTGGAAATCTCCCAAGCGCGGGATCAGCCATTTCATGGCGATGGTCGGTTCGCAAGAAACGGTCAGGGCATGTTCACGCTGAGTCTGCTGCAGTTGGTGTACGACATCCTCCAGACGTTCGAACATAGGGGCGGTGACATGCAAAAGCTGGCGGCCTGCAGGGGTCAAAAATACAGCGCGGTTGCGCCGCTCAAACAGTTCCACCCCCAAGGACTCTTCCAAAGCCCGAATCTGACGGCTGACTGCCCCGTGAGTGACGTGCAGCAAATGAGCAGCCTGTACAAAACTGCCTGCCTGGGCCGCAGTATCGAAGTAACGAAAGGCCGTAAGGCTGGGGATGTGCATGGTCGATGAAAACTCACAGAAAAGAAACTGGATTTATCGTTTTTAAATTAGCACAGGATTATCAATAATGAAATGATCCAAAAGGGTGTTGAGTTTGAAAAATGATGTGCAAAGGCAAGGACTTGGGCTTGTCCTGATAAATGATAAATCCTTTGCTCTGGAATAACGCGGCAAGGTGCGCTCCCATAAACAGGGGAAGGACGTTTTGTCTTAGAGATAGGTATGGGTTTCTTGCCGGAAAATTTCATTAACAATCAGCTCTTGAACTCAGTGCCCCATGTTTTCGACTACTACACATCAAGGTTGTTTTAAAAATGCATGAACTCTTGGCGTTTGCCACTATCACGATCTTAGCGGTGATCAGCCCTGGGCCTGATTTTGCGATGGTCACGCGCAATGGCTACGCGTTTGGCCGCAAGATCGGACTGATTTCTGCCTTGGGAATTGCAGCCGGGGTGCAGGTCCATGTGGTCTACACCGTGTTGGGGGTAGCGATTCTGATTACTCAATCGCCCGGCTTGTTTTTGCTGATGAAAATTGCCGGGGCTGTCTACCTGATGTATCTGGGCTTTATGTCGTTTCGCAACCGCAGGCCTGTGAATACTGATGGGGGGCCAGACTATATGCCGACAGCTTGGCAGGCTTTTGGGATGGGGTTTTTGACCAATGCCCTGAACCCGAAAACCATGCTCTTTGTGGTGGCGACGTTTACCCAGCTGGTCCAGCCTGACGCACCGCTTTGGCTGAATTTTGCCTATGGGTTTTTTATGTCTTTTGCCCACTGGGTCTGGTTCAGTGTTGTGGCGATTGTGTTTTCAAACCCCCGACTGCGGGCAGCCTTGCTGTCCCGACAGCTGTTGCTTGATCGGGTGATTGGGCTTGCCTTGTTTGGTTTAGGGGCGTCTCTCCTGTTCGGCAAGGCGCTGGTGTAGAAGGGGGGAAGTATTTCCGGCGAGATTCGTCCAGGCAGTAAAGAGGGGGTGTTAAGTTGCCATACCGTTTATATTTCTAATAAAAGTTTTTATTTTTATTTTCTGATTGAGTTTTTAATTTATTTTTATTAATTATTTATACGTTTGTTAATAATGGAAATTTAAATTTATAAAAAATAATATAAATTAAAAATTAACAATCAAATAAGTTATTTTTTTATTTATGGATAAATAAATGGGTATGCTTTGCAAGCCTAAGTAATAGGTTCCGATACTACTTGTAGATAGGGAGACAAGAATGGCTTGCAATCATCCTCTCGCAAGAGCTGCATCAGGTTCCTGCTTGGCACTTATCGCATCTGTCGCGCTGTACAGCAGCGCCATGGCCCAGGCGGCGGATCCCAAGCTGGATACCAGCCAGCTTTATGCCGATGTGCATTTCCACGCCTCCAACTATGCGATGCAAGGGATTTCTTTAAAAGAATATGCACAGCGCTATATGAACGCAGACCACCAGCGATCACATCACGAGTGTCAAACGTGTGCTGGATGCCTGCCCGAACTGGTCTACCGATATCTCTTGGGGTCTGGTGCAGGACTATATGCTCAATCCAGAGCCGGGTATGTCTACCCAGCAAGCATGGCTGGCTTTTTTCAAGGAATATCAGAACCGGATTTTGTGGGGTTCGGACGTGGTCATTTTTACGCGTAACCGTTTTGAATCCGACCCACCTACGTCGGTACAACCGGGCGGCGTCATGAGCCCGGATCAGTATCATGCCGATCTGTCCAAGATGAAGGGTTTTCTGGACGAGTTGCCAGTGGCAATTGGCAACAAGATTCGCTATGAAAACTATGTGCGCTTGTTTAACCGCGCCCGCTTTTCCGTGCGTGCTTGGGAACGCGAGAACGCCGATCAAAGCATTTGGGATATTGCTACGCCCGCTCATCCTTGATGAGGGGCACGTTTAGTTTGAAAGCAACTCAGTCATAGAGGGTGCTGGGCTTGTAAGCCCGAACTTTCTTCAACCGTCTTTGTGCTTTCAGCGTGATCCACAGAAATGCTTCCCTCAATGAACTGCCCCCCGAAAGCTGGATATCAATCCCAGCCCTCGGGGGGCAGTTCTACGCTTGGCTTAAGGAACCGGCTTAAAAGTTTTAATCCAGCGATTCCGTGTCTCTTTTGTTAGCCAGTATTTTTACTTTCAGCCGCCAGCCTGTCCAAATCTTCCTGGATCAGTTTGCGAATGGCCGTTTTCAGCAGCTTGCCGGTTGCCGTGTGGGGGAGTTCTTCCACCACGATCAAATCGTCCGGAATACTCCATTTGGATACTTGTTCGCTGAACAAATCGATCATGTCCTGCTTGGTGAAGCTTGCGTCCTCTTGCAACTGCACCACCAGAACGGGGCGCTCGCCCCAGCGCTCGTCGGGTTTGGCAACGACGGCGGCTTCTTTAATGGCCGGATGCGCCTGGGCAATGTTTTCCAGTTCAATGGAACTGATCCATTCCCCACCGGACTTCACTACGTCTTTAGTCCGATCCACGATCTGGATAAAGCCATCGGGGTCAATCGTGACCACATCACCGGTATTGAACCAACCGTCCTGGGTATGGGCGGACGTATCGTCGCTATTGAAGTAAGAGCCCGCAATCCAGGGGCCGCGCACCATCATGGCTCCAAACATCTTGCCATCGCGGGTAATAGGTTCGCCATTGTCACCATCGACACGAAACTCCACCCCAAACAGCGGGCGTCCCTGCTTGGCCAGCAGTTTGAGCTTCTCGTTCTCGGGCAAGGATTCGTGTTTGGGCAGCAAGGCGGCAGCCAGGCCAACCGGGCTGGTTTCGGTCATGCCCCAGGCGTGGCGCACTTTAACTCCCAGCTTATGGAAGCGGCTGATCATGACCGGCGGTGCGGACGAGCCGCCAATCACCAGACGTTGCAATGTGCTGAATGTCTTGTTGTTGGCCTGCATCCAGTCCAACAGCCCTAGCCAGACGGTGGGCACGCCAGCCGTCATGGTGACGCCTTCATTTTCAAACAAGGTGTGCAGGCTGGCACCGTCCAGCTTCGGCCCCGGCAACACCAGCTTGGCTCCTACCATCAAGGCCGCGTAGGGCAGGCCCCAGGCGTTGACGTGGAACATGGGCACGATAGGGGTGATGGTGTCGGAGGCAGACAGGCTTAAGGCATCGGGCATGCTCAAGGCAAAGGCATGCAAGATGGTGGAGCGGTGACTGTAGAGCACGCCTTTGGGATTACCGGTGGTGCCTGAGGTGTAGCACAGGCCCGAGGCGGTATTTTCATCAAAGTCCGGCCAGTCGAAATGCTCGGACTCGCTGGCAATCAGGGTTTCGTAGCACAGCAGATTGGGCAGCAGATCGGACTGAGGCATGTGCTCCTCATCCGTCAGGATGACCACGGCTTTGAGCTTGGAGAGCTGATCGGCCAGGGCTTCCAGAATGGGTACAAAGCTAAGGTCGGCAAACAGCACGCTGTCGTTGGCATGCTCAATGATGTAGCCAATTTGATCCTGGAACAGACGTGGGTTGATGGTGTGACACACCAGCCCTGAGCCCGACACGCCGTAATACAGTTCCAGGTGGCGGTAGCCGTTCCAGGCTAGGGTTCCCACCCGGTCGCCGTGGTGCAGCCCCATTTTCTTGAGCGCATTGGCCAATTGCTGGCTGCGCTTGGACATGTCGGTATAGGTGTATCGGTGAAGATGGCCTTCGACAGTTTGCGAGACGATTTCTCGGTCTGCGTGGTAGTTCGCTGCGTGACGCAGTATGGATGACACTAGCAGTGGGGTATTCATCATCATGCCAAGCATGGTCTTCGTCCTCCCTGGGAGTAAATCAAACAGAACTGACGGGCCTTAATACCGGTATACGGGGATGCAGCGAATGGATGAATGTACACCACTGACTGTCGTGGCCTCTGCATGCACAGTAGCCTAAAACTCACAAATGAGTCTATGTGGTCGTATGTATTTCCTTGCGCAAAGCTAAGGCTTCTGTGAAAAACTGTCCGATCATTCGGCTCTCCCGGCGTTCTGCCAAACAGTAAAGATAAGTGTCCGTACGAACAGGATCTCCCTGGATGCGCACAGATTTGAAACGGTGGTCGGGAATGAACTCGGCCTCGGAGACCGTACCCACGCCCAGACCACGGGCCACGGCCTCGCGCAGAGCCTCCCGGCTGCCAATTTCCATGACGGCACGAGGCCGTATATTTTCTTTGTCCAGTGCCGCTTCCAGGCAGGCGCGGGTGGTCGAGCCCGACTCCCGTTGCAGCAGCGGAGCATCGTGCAGGGCAGACAGCGGCACACTGTCATGACGGGCCAACGGGTGTGACAGCGGTGCAAACAAGATGACGGCGTGGTTAGCGTAATGCTCGGCATGAAAAGCCGGGTCTTCGCAGGCCCCTGCCAGCACAGCGATATCCGTGGCGTAGTTGGCCAGATCGGCCAGCACCTGTGCCGAGTTCCCCATATGGATAGAGATATCCACGCCCGGAAACAGCTTGTGATAAGCCTCCACCATTTCAATTACATGAAACGGCCCCACAGCGCCGATACGTAAACGCCCCACATGCAGCTTGCCGCTGTCATGCAGCAGATTAAAGGCATCAATTTCCAGAGCTCCCAATTGTTGGGCGACCGGCAGCAAAGCCAGCCCGACCTGGGTCAGTTCAATGCCGCGTCCTCGGCGATGAAAAAGCTCTACATCGTGTTGTTGCTCCAGGCCCTGTACCTGTTTGGTGACGGTGGGTTGGGCCAGACCCAGGGCGCGGGCCCCGGCGCTGAAACTGCCATTTCGGGCAACGGCAAGGAAAGCCCTTAGGCGTGCGGCGGACATATAGACTCCATCTATAGATGACTGATGTTTTCAATCCTAAATCGATAATATGAAGGCAATGTGACCTTCTTAAGATATCGGCATTCCTCCTCCAACCTTTAAGGACGACTGCCGTGAACAAGAACGTACTTCAGACTGCCCGCCGCTCTTTCATCGCGGCGACGGCCGCCACTGTTATCTTTTCCGTGTTTGGCACTGCCGCTCACGCAGCCCAGGACACCCTGACCATTGGCTTGATCCCGGCTGAGGATTCGCAAGCCATGATCGAATCCAGCAAACAGGTGATCGAGCAGCTTGAGCGTGAATCCGGTATGAAGGTGGAACCCTTTGTGGCCACCGACTACAACGGCATCATTGAAGCCCTGCGTGCTAAGAAACTAGACGTGGCGTATCTGGGCCCGTTCTCTTACGTGCTGGCCAGTTCAGTGGCAGATGTGGAAGCCTTTGCCGTGGCCGTGACTAAAAAGACCGGTAAAAGCGCTTATAAAAGCCTGATCGTGGTGCGTACGGACAGCGGCATCGACAATGTGGATCAGCTAAAAGACCGCACGTTCGCCTTTGTGGATCCCAGCTCGACCTCGGGCCATCTGTTCCCTAAAGCTGGTCTGGAAAATGACGGCTACAAACTGGATGAGCTGTTTTCCCGCGTGGTGTTCTCTGGCTCGCACGACGCCAGCCTCTTGGCGGTAGCCAATAAAAAGGTGGACGCTGCCGCGGTGGCTGACCGCATTTACGCCAGTGCGATCGCCAAAGGCCAATTGGCCGAGGGGGATTTGAAAGTAGTCTGGTCCTCCAACGATATTCCCGAGTCGCCTATGGTGTGGCGCAAGGATCTGGACCCCAGCGTGAAAGAGAAAGTCGCCAAGGCGCTGGCCAATATCAAAGATGTACCTTGGGGTGACCAGGGCATGCTCAACGGCTTTCAGCCGACCAGCGATGCCGCCTACAACGTAGTGCGTGACACCGCTAAAGTGCTGAACCTGGATCTGCGGAGCATGAAATGATCCGTTTGCGTGGCCTGAACAAGTGCTATGGCAGCAATAAGGTGCTTTGCGGTGTGGATATGGATGCTTCAGCCGGCGAGTTTCTGGTTGTGCTGGGCCAATCCGGCGCGGGCAAGTCCACCTTGTTGCGTTGTATGAACCGGCTGGCCGAGGCGGATACGGGCGAGATGTCCGTGGCGGGTATCAATGCCATGTCGGCACAAGATACGCGGGCTTTGCGACGCCAGGTTGCCATGATTTTTCAGCATCACGATGTGGTGCCGCGCCTGTCAGTGCTGCGCAATGTGTTGACGGGGCGTTTGGGTGCGGTCCCGGTGTGGAGTTCCATTCTGCAATTGTTTAGCCGTGCCGATATCGCCCTTGCCAAAGACTGCCTGGAGCGTGTGGGCCTTAGTCATAAAGCGCAGGCTCGCACGGACTCATTGTCGGGCGGACAGCGTCAGCGGGTGGGTATTGCCCGTGCGCTGGCGCAGCGCCCCCGCATTATTTTGGCGGACGAGCCGGTAGCCAGTCTGGACCCTAAAACTGCTCGTCTGGTGATGCGCTATTTGCACGATGCCAGTCGGGAGCTGGGCATTACGGTGGTCTGTAACCTGCATCAGGTCGATTACGCCCGTGAGTTTGCAGATCGCATCGTGGGCCTGGCGCATGGTCGGGTGGTGTATGACGGCGCTCCGGATCAGATGACAGAAGATGATCTGACGCGTATCTACCCCGGTCCTGAACCTGGGCAAAGCAGTGCGCAGTCTCAGCAAAGCGGTGGCGATGCGGCTTCAATCCTGGCTGAACCACTGGCAATTGCCACCAAGGGAGCTTGATCATGGATAAGAAATATTCCTGGGTCATGGACACGCCCACCAGCTTCAAAGGCTGGGTTATGACGGCCCTGATGGTGTCCGCGATTATGGTGGCTTTGCAGTGGAGTGCCGAAGGCGCGCAATTAAGCGCCGCCGAGTTCGCTGCCGGTCTACCGCAGATTGCAGACTTTCTGAGCCGCACTTTCCCGCCGGACTGGAGCATTCTGGGCAATTTGATGGCCCCAGCGATCGAGACGATCCAGATTGCAATCTGGGGCACGGTGCTGGGCGTGATCGGCGCGGTGCCAGTCTCTTTTCTGGCAGCCCGTAACTTGAAAGTGAACCGTTATCTGTACGGTTTTACCCGCCAAAGCCTGAACGTTATCCGCAGTATCAACGAGCTGATTCTGGCCCTGGTGTTTGTCGCGGCAGTGGGGCTGGGACCGTTTCCCGGCGTCTTGGCTCTGGCTGTGCATGGCGTTGGGATGCTGGGCAAGTTTTTTGCCGAAAGCATTGAAGAAATCGATCAAGGTCCCTTGGACGCGCTGCGCGCTACGGGTGCCCGTCCCTTGCAGGTCATTGTGTTCGGTGTGTTGCCACAGGTGATTACCGCCTGGATTGCCGTGATTCTGTATCGCTTCGAGGTCAATCTGCGTTCTGCCACCGTGCTGGGCATGGTGGGGGCCGGTGGTCTGGGCTTTGAACTGGTCAGCAGCCTGAAACTGTTCAAATACCAGGAAACGGCGACCTGCATTGTGGTCATCACCGTGATGGTGGTGGTGGCAGACCTGATTTCCAACCGCCTGCGCGAGGCTATTCGCCACAACGGGCGCGACTGATTGCAGTTTTTTTATTCGAGATTGTTATGTGGCATTTTTTCAATCCAGTTCAGATAGATGCAGGGCCAGGCGCTTTTGATGGCCTGCCTGAGCTTGTGGGAAACCGGCGCGCAATTTTGATCGCCTTTCCTGAAGCACGTGAGCTGGGGCTTTGTGATCGTGTGCAAGCCTTGTTGGGCGAGCAATTGCTGGCGATTGAAACTGATATCCAGCCCAACCCGGACGTGTCCTGGTTGTCTCCCCTGTATGAACGCTTGTGGCGTGATCATCCCGACGCGGAATGCATCATTGCCCTGGGCGGCGGAAGCGTCATTGATTGTGCCAAAGCCATGTTGACCAGCACGCCCTCGGGCACGTTTGCTGAACTGCTGGATTGCCTGTCGGGCAAGGCCAGCCTGAGCCAGCCTCCAGGGCGGGTGCGTAGCCTGATTGCCGTGCCCACCACGGCAGGAACAGGTAGCGAAGTCACCCCCTGGGCAACGATTTGGGATAAGGGGCAGGGGCGTAAATATTCCTTGCACCTGCCCTGGACCTGGCCTCAGGCCGCCATTATTGATCCGGCTCTGATGTGCAGCCTGCCTGCCGCGGCCACCTTGGCCAGCGGCCTGGACGCCTTGTCCCACGCGCTGGAGTCTTTGTGGAACATCAACCGCAATCCGGTGTCCGCCAGCCTGGCGGTCTCGGCAGCACGCCAGATCATCCGTCATTTGCCTTTACTGATGCAGGATCTGTCCAGCCTGGAACTGCGTGCCGAATTGGCGGTGGCCGCGGCTATGGCCGGGCTGGCGTTTTCCAATACTAAAACGGCGCTGGCGCATTCCCTGTCGTATGACCTGACCTTGGAGCAAGGCTTGCCGCACGGCATTGCCTGCTCCTTTAGCTTGCCGCATGTAATGCAAATGGCCTTGGGACAGGATGCGCAGCTGGACCAGCTGCTTTTATCTATTTTCGAGGTGCAGGACAGCGCGCAAGCGGTTGCCGCCTTGAGCCAGTTTCTGGATCAACTGGGGGTCAGTACCGATCCGGCCGCTTACGGTGTCTCGCCCGAGCAATGGCAGCAGCGTATTGCCCAGGCCCTGCAAGGCCCTCGTGGACGTAATTTTATTGGTGCACATGCTATGGATGCAGTGCAGGTGTGAGTCCGGTTTTGCCCCGGCTCGGTTTTAGAACGGAAGCTTTTACACAATGACTCAGAATTTCAAGGCTCTGGACACGCTTATGTCGGACAAGGTCGAAGCCGTTATTTTTGACTGGGCAGGTACGCTGGTCGATTTCAGCTCTTTGGCACCGACACAGATTTTTGTGGATGCCTTTGCGACCTTTGGCATTCACATCAGCCTGGAGCAGGCACGTGGCCCCATGGGACTGTCCAAGCGAGATCATATCCGCACGCTCTTGGCGACCGACTCCATTCAGGGGCAGTGGCTTGCCCAGTTTGAGCGTGGATCGACAGATGCGGACATTGACGCTATTTACGAGCGTTTCATGCCCATGCAAATTGAAAAGGTAGCGGAATATTCGGCACCGATCGAAGGGGCGGCTGCCGTATTGGAGCAGTTGCGTGCCAAGGGCATCAAAGTGGGTTCTTGCTCGGGCTATCCACGCCAGGTTCTGGATGTCTTGTTGCCTGTAGCGGCCAGTCAGGGCATTGCTCCAGACTGCATCATTGCCGGTGACGAGATGCCTGCAGGTGGCCGACCTGGTCCTTACATGGCCTTGGCTAACGTCCTGGCTCTGGGGGTCGGTGATGTGCGCCGTTGCATCAAAGTGGACGATACCGTGCCAGGCATTGAAGAAGGTCGCCGTGCAGGCATGTGGACGGTGGGCTTGAGCCTGTCAGGTAATGAAGTGGGGCTGTCTTTGGCAGAACTGGAAACAACCGACCCGGCCGAGGTGCAAGTACGAGTGGAGCGCGCCAGCGAGCATTTGCGTCAGTCGGGCGCTCATTATGTGATTGAAACGGTTGCAGATCTGCCGGCCATTATTCAGGACATTCAGGCACGTTTGGCACAGGGCGAAACACCCTGATTCTGTGGGGGCGTTGAATCAGGTCTGATGAGCAAGGCGGGGCGTTAAGCCCCGCCTTTTTTATGTCGTGTCGCTGCTGGTCAAGGCGCTTTGGTGATGGGCGATAGCCTCAAAGAAAGCGGCCACCAGGCGCGACTCACGGCGCTCATGCAGACAACAGACATGGATTTGCGTCCAGACCGGCTCGTTCTGGATTCGGACCACACGTAAACGGGGATCAGGAACATATTCGGATTCAGATACCGTGCCTACGCCTAGCCCTCGTGCTACGGATTCGCGCAGGGCTTCCCGGCTGCCGATCTCCATGGCCACATCCACTTTGATCTTATGTTCATGCAAGGCATCTTCCAGCGCTTTGCGGGTGGTGGAGCCTTCTTCTCGCATCAGCAAGGGTTCGCCAGCTAGCTCATCTAGCGCGATGCTTTCGCGCCGGGCAAAGCGATGGTCGTGGCGCACAAAGGCAATGACGGGGTAGCGCGCATAGGGCTGCATATAGTAGCGGCGCTGGGGCTGACAACTGGCCACCACGCCTACGTCGCAAACGTATTTGTCCAGATCGTCCAGCACCAGCTCGGAGTTTCCCAGTTTTACGGACAGCTTGATGCGCGGGTAGACCGCGTGAAAGGACTCAATCAGTTCGGTGACGTGGTAGGGGCTGACGGCACCCAGCTTCAAGGTGCCGTAGTGCAGCTTGCCGCTGCCATCCAGCATGTGGCGCATGTCCGATTCCAGTGAAATCATGCGCCGGGCCATGGGCAGCATTTCCAGCCCCAGGGTGGACAGGTCCACACGTCGGCCTCGGCGATGAAAGAGCTCGGCCCCGTATTCGCGTTCAATCATCTGTATTTGTGAACTGAGCGTGGTGTGGCTCATGTTCAAGGCCCGCGCGGCGGCTGAAAAGCCGCCGTGCTGGGCCACCATGACGAAGGCCCGAATTTGGTTGAGCGTCATCGTGTTTCTCTAACTGTTTTTCCGAGACTGGCGGCCCTATCTTGCCTGAGTAATATGACTAGCGTGCGACACCCATGGCTGGATCGCTGATGCCATCAAGACCGGTTTCCAGGCGGCCCGCAAAACGACGCTCAAAGTGATCACCCAGAGTGGCAGTGAAGTCATACCAGTTGGCCGAGGCCTGCAGCGACCAGCGTGCATCAATTTGCATGCCGGGGTCCACGGTATAGACCCAGGGGCCATCCTCCCGGTAGGCATTGGCCACCACCGTTACGGTAGCTGGCTCGGTGCCCATATTCATGATGGTCAGTGCCACGCTATTGGCCTTGGGCTCGTAGCACACGCGCACTTCGGGTTTAGGGCCTTGACGCAGCTCGTTGATATTGCCTTTGAAATGACGGTGGTAGCCATTGGGGCCCAAGACCCACAGGCTGTATTTGCCATTTTGGTCAGCACTCACCGTCCAGGCGTCCGAGATCACCTTGTCCGCTTCCACGGTAAAGCGACGCGGAAAGTCGGACAGGTGCAGCTCGTCGTACACATGGAAAACAGTGCCTTGCGTGCCGGTATTGCTGAAGGTCAGCCAGACTTTGTCTTTATCCAAATCGACATTGGCGCTGGTATGCAATTGGTAAGGAAGGGCGCGTGAAGGGCGCAGCATAAAAGCCTGCTCAGGCATGGCCTCGGAGCCTACTGGCGGCATGGGCACCTTGCCCGCCTGAGCTTGCTGGGCCAGTGTGGCATCGGCCTGATCGCGGCTAGGGGCGGGGACCAGGGCGGGCTTGTTGGCATTGGGGGATTTGAAGTCAAAGCAGGAGCGCATATCGCCAAAGACGGCACGCCGCCAGGGGCTGATGTTGGGCTCTTGCACGCCAAAGCGTTGTTCCAGAAAACGCAGCACGGAGGTGTGATCGAACTGTTGGGAGTTGACCCAGCCGCCCACGCTCCAAGGGGAAATAATCAAGGTCGGCAAACGCGGACCTGCCCCAAAAGGGCGGCCATCGGGCGTTAGTTGGCGCGAATCGCCGTCGGGAGCGGGCATGGTGTAGTACTCATGGGAGACATCAACCGTGGATTTGCCCTCCAGCGAACCATCGCGGTTGCGCCATGGCGGGGCTGGTGGGGGCATATGGTCAAAGAAGCAGTCGTTTTCATCGTAGTTCACGATCAGAACGGTCTTGCTCCAGATCTCCGGCTTGGCCGTCAGGATGTTCAGCAAGCGTTCCAGATACCAAGCACCCTGGCCGGGGACGCCCATGCTGGGGTGTTCGCTGTAGGGGCCGGGAGCCACAATCCAGCTGACCTGGGGCAAGGCCCCCATCTCGATATCATCGGCAATGGCTTGCAGAAAACCGCCATCGGGCATGGTGTTGCCAAAGCCTTTGTACAAGGGCGACAGAGCTTCGATTTGTGGCGAATAGGTGACCGAAGGTGAACCCATTGAAGCCAGCTCTTCATTGACCTTGCGGTAGGAGGCGAAAGCCACCAGCTGGTTGTTGTTGCTGTTATTGCCGGGGCGGTTATAGACCTTCCAGCGTACCCCTGCTTCTTGCAAACGCTCGGGGTAGGTGGTCCAGTCCAGTCCGTCGGCGGAGGGACCCAGGCCGCCCCAGTTGGAGTTGGTGACGCATGCGCGACCCTTCACGTTGGCCCCGTTGCTGCCGCTCCACAAGAACATGCGATTGGTAAACGTGCCGGTGTTGATGGAGGTGTGATAGGCATCGCAGACCGTAAAGGCATTGGCCAAAGACCAATGGAAGGACAGGTCAGATTCTTTCAGATAACCCATGGCCACATTGGTGTATTTGGCTTTGGGCCAGGAGGCCATGCGCCCGCCATCCCAGGCTTCTTGCTGGTCGTTCCAGTCGTGTGCGCCGCCTACGCGCAAGGCGTTGCCTTTGGTGGCGTCCAGATAATAGGGTTGCACAGTGCCACTGGTGCCTTGCTGACGCCAGACTGATTCGCCCGAAGCCATAGGGATGGTAAAGCGGTCGCTAAAACCGCGCACGCCGGGCAGGGTGCCGTAGTAGTGATCAAAAGAGCGGTTTTCCTGCATCAGGATAATGACGTGCTCCACGTCATTGATGGTCCCGGTGGCATTGTTGGCCGGGATGGCCAGCGCCTTTTGAATCGCAGGGGGAAACGGGCCCAATGCAGCGGCACTGGCTGCCAGTCGCAGAAAATTACGACGATTGATGTGAGTCATGGAAAAGCCTTGTCGATAAAGAGTCGGAACAGGGCCAGGCGTGGCTTTAGCCACCGCCTGGCCGCTACGCGCTTAAGGGGCGCAGTCCAGTTGCGAGTTGGGTGTGGGCTGCTTGTCCGTGCCTTGCTCGCCCAGGGAGCCTGTGGCCGGGGGCGTCACAATAGGGACTTGCTCGCTGCCGGAGCCCGAGTTACCGCTTGATGGGGGGACATCGTCACTGCTGCTTGAATCACTGCAGGCGCTCAGCAGCAGGGCGGTGGCTCCTGCCAGCAATACAGTACGCAGCGAGCTCCCAATAAGGTTCAAAGAGTTCATCGTGGGCTCGCTTATTGGGTGGATAGGCTGGACAGTGGCTTGTTAGACCAGTAAATCGATTGCAGCTCCTCATCGGTCAGCACTCGGTTCCACATGGCCAGATCACCAAACATTTGCTGGGTAGCGGGGGCTACCGAGCATTTGCCCGCGGTGTAGGGTGGCGTTACTGAGCCATTGCATTTGTTCATCAGGAATGTGCCGGTGCCATCGTCGCCAATACCCCACTGCGGGAAGGGAGAGAGCTTGGACAGGTCAACAGCGCCTGTGGATTTGCCTGCGGCAACCTGGGTGGTCTGGCCGATGACCGGATCAAAGATCTGCATATTCATCTTTTTAGCGATGCCATCCACCGCAAAGGCGATGTAGACCCAGCGTCCCACTGGAATCTGAGTGTAGGGATTGGTGGGGCCATCGGCACGAACACCGCCCGAACCAATATTGAAGGCCACGCCGCACTGGTTCTTGGTGGAGCTGTTGAACAGGCCAATGGCCACACCGGCATTGCCACCGCTGACATAGTTCTTGTTGGACAAGATCGTGACGTTATTGCGGTCAATGCACTGCGGTACCTGATACCAGAAACCAATCGTGAACTGCGGGCTGCTGCCGGTGGAGATGTCAAAGCCTTGGGCCGGCGTCATGCGGTAGCCTTCCAGCCCTTCCACGGTGACATGGTTGGTATCGACCAGCAGACCATGCGTACCGCTAAAGGGGCCAGGCACGACCACGCCAGCCGCGGGGGGGAGATCTGCGGAGGCGGGGGCCATGCTGCTATTACCTTGAGCATCGACAGGTGGCAGGGTTGCGCTGAAGGGGTAGTAAGAGAGCAGGCCGTTGCGCAAGGTGGTGGCCAGGGGAACCGGTGGCAAATAGGCTACGGGCGGGCTGATCAGATTGCGCCATGCAGCCTGTTCGCCCGAACCGGCTTGCACGGTGTAATCGAACTGGTACGTACCCTTGGCAGTGAGGTCTGTCGTCAGCTGATTGTCGGTATAGCTTTGAGTCCCCGCGGGTAAGCGAGAGGCAATGAGCTGGCCGTCCCGCAAAATATCAATCGCGGTATCTGCCGGGCCCTTCCAGTCCAGCTTGATCGCGACCGAGGACGAGTTGTTGTCTACAACCGTGGCGTTCAGACTGGATACGGCTTGCGGGCCTATCAGACTGCTGCCATCCAGCTTGTAATCTGCCGCCTGGGGCAGCGTATCCAGATAGCGCATGACGGTGGGCGCAACATCCACCAGGCTGTTGTATTGATATAGCTCTGGCAGGGTTTGGGGCAGGCTGGCCCCTATGCCTTGCTCGCCCGTGTTCAGGCTTTGGTTGATAGCCAGAAAAGTGGCCGCCTGGGGCAGTAGCGGCAAGCCATTGTCTTGCCCATGTTCGCTCAGGCCGTGATTGCCCGTCACGATAATCAGCCATGCGCGCTCTTGCTGCTTGGCAGTGGCGTCAATCAGGCTGCCGATTTCTTTATCCAGCTTGCTCAGGGTGGCGCTGTAGTCCGGCGATCCCACACCAAAATCCAGGGCTGCATCTTTGGCCGAGCGGTACTGCACCAGCACTTTGCGGTAGTCCCCTTCAATCATTTTCAGGGCTTGAGTGGACACGCAGGACAGGGTGACAGTTTGCGAGGAACAGTCGGCCAGTTCGTGCAGGCGTTCTGCATCGTGATCTGCCTTGAGCAAGTGGGCCAAACGGCTAGAGGCGACTGCTGCGGCATTCTGTCCGGGCTGCGTGGAGTGAAACAGGCTGTTTTGACGCAATACCTGATCCGGAGCGGTAGATACTACGCCGTGGCGATGCGCCCAGGTGCCGGTCAAGAGGCTGGCCCAACCAGGCATATCCAGATTGGCTTGCTGGCTGGGGGTACCCACGACACCACCGCTATAGGCCAGTTGCACATTCAGTTTGGCCAGACTGGGCAAAGTGCCAGCCGCAATGCCTTGCTGGACCGCGCTGTAAGTGGCTCCGTCCAGATCAATAATCAGGGCGTGGCGGCTGGTGGGCGTCTCCGGTTTTTCCGGGTTGGTGGGGGTTTCCGGGTCCGTGCCTGTGGCTGGGCCTGAGCCGGTGTCGGAGCCACCACAAGCGGCCAGGGCGGCAGACAACGTGGCGACTGCTACGGCCTTTAGCAAGCCGCTTTTACCGGTGCCATTTCGGCCATGGCGGGGGGCGTGTATTGTACCCGCCAGATCGGCATCCAGATTCAGGTGTTCAGTGGGGTAAGGAAAGCCGGGCCGCTGGGTGGCGGAGCGGGCCGTGTGTGCGTGTCTCATGATTCGATTGCCTTGTCGCTGACGTTAAGAAAGGATCGATCGAATTAGAGCAAGGCAGCATGACGGCCTTGGGTCGATATCCTAGACGTTCATCGTCGTTGCTGCGTATTGGTTCGGCAGATGGTGCTGGCGCTCCCATTGCTCCAGGCGCTGGACAATGAATTGGTGCAGCTGGCGCAAGAGGGGGGTGATTTGCTGACGGCCCGCCGCCAGCAAATAAAGGGGGGAGCTTTCGCATATCCAGTCCTGGCAAATGGGCAACAAGCGCCCGTTCGCCAGATCATCAACCACATCAAAATAGGCCTTATAGGCAATGCCTTTGCCCAGCAGGGCCCAGCGCCGCACGACATCCCCATCGTTGGACACATTGACGGCTCGCACCCGCACCACTGTGGCCGGCTCATTGGCCCCTTCAAACTTCCAGCGGTCATGAACCTCACCCCCCAACATAAAGCACAGGCAGTCATGCTCCTGTAATTCGGAAGGGGAGGCAGGAGTCCCGCGCAGTTCCAGGTACGCAGGAGATGCGCACAGAATCCGGCGGTGTTGAGGGGCAATGGGCAGCGCTACCAGATTGGAGTCCGCCGGCTGGCCGTAGCGAAAGGCGGCATCAATGGGTTCGCTATACACATTGGCGATGCGATCGGACAAATGCAGGCGGATATCAAGGCCCCGATTCAAGTCCTGAAATTCGTTGAGTAAGGGCAAGAGCACATTGCGCCCCAAATCTGAAGGGGCGGCCAGCTTGAGCTGACCACGCGATCCTGGCCTGCCGCTGGCCAAATGCAGGCTGGCTTGCTGCAAGGCGGACAAGGCGGGCCGACACTGCGCCAGAAAAACCTCGCCTTCGGAGGTCAGCCGCAGATGGCGGGTAGATCGTAGAAACAGTTGGACACCAATCTCGGCTTCCAAGCGCTTCAAGGCCGCGCTGGCGACAGCCGGGCTAATACCCAGGGCCCGTGCTGTGGCGGACAGGCTGTTGCTGTCAGCAGTACGAACGAAAATTTCCAGATCTTGCAGCGCTTTCATGGGCAGCCTTGATGAGCTAAGTACAGCGTGGGAATAGTTCGCCTGAAAACCGGGTAAGCAGGCAAATTATTGTGCCACTTTCAACTATTTTTTGAAAATAGCTTCAAGCATTCGCCTGTTTTTCTGATGTGCCCGCGCGAGCATACTGTGATCTCCCTTTTAATCTTGTTGATGAGGCATACGAATCATGGGCTTAGCTGCACCTACCTTATTTTCTTCTTTACGCCTGGGCAGCCTGCGACTGCCTAACCGGATCGTGATGGCTCCCATGACACGTAGCCGTAGCGATCAGCCCGGTGATATTCCGAATGCCTTGATGGCTAGGTATTACGCCCAACGAGCCAGCGCGGGCTTGTTGATTACTGAAGCCACCCAGATTTCCCGGCAGGGGCAGGGTTACAGCTATACCCCAGGGATCTACACCCAGGAACAGGTCGAAGGCTGGCGTCTGGTCACGGATGCCGTGCATCAGGCAGGCGGCCGAATCATTTTGCAACTGTGGCACGTGGGCCGGATGTCTCATGCCAGCTTTCATGCAGATGGGCAGACAGTCGCTCCTTCTGCTTTGTCGCCTCAGGCCCAGGTCTGGGTGGTGGGGCAGGATGGCGTGGGAAGAATGGTCGACTGCCCGGTGCCGCGAGAGCTGAGCACCCAGGATATTGCCGACGTGATCGAGGACTATCGCCTTGCTGCCGCCCGCGCCATGCAAGCTGGTTTTGACGGGGTGGAAATCCATGGGGCAAATGGCTATCTGATTGACCAATTCCTTCGCACCACATCCAACCATCGCCTTGATGAGTACGGTGGCAGCATGGAAAATCGTGTCCGTTTTGCGCAGGAGGTAGTTGCCGCCGTAGTGGGTGAAGTGGGAGCGAACCGCACAGGAATTCGTCTGGCGCCGTTCATTACCCAACGCGCCATGAACTGCCCGGAAATCATCCCGACGATCTTGCATCTGTCCTCCAGTCTGGATAAGACAGGGCTGGCCTATATCCATCTATCGGAAGCCGATTGGGATGAGGCCCCGTTGATTCCTGAGCAATTTCGTCATGATCTGCGTGACTGCTTTTCTGGCCGGATTATGGTGGCGGGGAAATACGATGCGGCAAGAGCCGAACAGATTCTGAGCGCGGGGCTGGCTGATCTGGTGGCATTTGGCCGTCCCTTTATTGCCAACCCGGACCTGCCTGCGCGCATAAGGGAGCAGAGCCCCTTGGCCGCTTTTGATCCCCACACCCTGTTTGGGGGTGATGCACACGGTTATTCCGATTATCCCGTCATGTCGTAAACCGGATTTAGGCTGGTTCAGCATTTTTTCAAGGAAAAAAGATGAAAGCGATTGCATACAAAGTTCCTCAGGCCATTGAGCAGCCCGATTCACTGCTGGATATTGAGTTGTCTGATCCGGTCGCCACGGGGCGTGATCTGCTCGTGCAGATCAAGGCGGTGTCAGTTAATCCAGTCGATACCAAAGTCAGACAAGGAGCTAAACCAGCGGACGGCCAGGAGTACAAAATATTGGGCTGGGACGCCAGCGGCATTGTGCAGGCGGTCGGGCCCGAGGTCAGCTTGTTCAAGCCGGGTGATCGCGTCTGGTATGCCGGTTCCATCGCGCGTCAGGGCACCAATAGCCAATTGCATCTGGTCGATGAGCGTATCGTGGCTCTGGCTCCCAAGTCGCTGGATTTTGCTGCCGCTGCCGCTTTGCCTTTGACCACCATTACCGCCTGGGAAATGCTGTTTGATCGATTGGGAATCGCGCTCGGCAAGGCTCCTACGGGGAAAAGCCTGCTGATCGTGGGGGCGTCTGGCGGCGTGGGTTCCATCTTGACGCAATTGGCGTCGCGTCTGACCTCCTTGACGGTAATCGGCACGGCATCGCGTCCGGAAACCCAAGCCTGGGTGCGGGAGCTGGGTGCGCATCATGTTATCGATCACAGTAAGCCTTTGGCTGCCGAGTTAGAGCGCCTGGGCTACCCGCAGGTTGACTATGTGGTCAGCCTGACGCATACCGATCAGCACTTTGAACAGATCGTGCAAGCGATTGCACCGCAGGGCAAATTTGGCTTGATTGATGACCCCGCCAGCCTGGATATAGGTCTGTTGAAGCGTAAATCTGTCTCCTTGCATTGGGAGTTCATGTTTACCCGCTCCCTGTTCGAGACGCACGATATGCTGGCCCAGCACCGCTTGTTAAGCGAGGTGGCCGAGCTGATCGATGCCGGTTTGATTCGTACTACCTTGAGCAAGCGCTTTGGCACCATCAACGCCAGCAATCTGAAACAAGCCCACGCCTTGATCGAGTCGGGCAAGACACGAGGAAAATTAGTGCTGGAAGGCTGGGACGAATAAAGCGGCCGCTGGGGATGAGTGGGTCAAGCTGCTGGCAGCACTGCGTTGCCAGATGCCGCCTGCGCGTTTTTCGTTGTATAGATTAAACGTATCCTGTGCGCTATTTTGGATTACTGTGCTCGCTTGGAGGCTGTCCCTGGGGCGTTTACTACAAGGGCCGTCTTGTTACTCCCCAAACCCGGAATCCAAACTCATGTCGGCAACTTTTAAAACCCTGCTCAGTGCTGGTGTCTTGCTGTTGGCTTCAGCCGGCGCCCAAGCGTATCAGGCCGAGACGATCTACAACAAGAAAGGGGAAGCGGTATTTGAGCTGCGCATTTTCGGTACGCAGGATGAGTCTTACTCAAGGGATGATCCGCTCAATGGGCCACGGTCCGTTTTTGATCTGGACGACAATGCCCAGCTTAAAATTCGAGGCGCGCTAAGTCGCTGGGCCGAGATCCTGTCTTTGAAGCCGGGGTATGTACCAGCCATTATTAATGTTGGCACAGTGGGCAATCCGGACGCCCGGGCAGGGACCACCGTGACGCTTGACCCGGACTCAGCAGGCTCGCTTTACCTGCTTCTTCCCCAAGCGGCCTTGCTCAACAAGCTGGACAGCGACCAGCTCAAACTCCCTCTTGCCGAGGTTGTGGTGGGGACTATCAATTTTGAGACTGCCGCGCTTCGCCCCAGTCAGCTTCCCTTGAGTGATCAGGCAGATTACTCGGCGGTCATGTTCCATGAGATTGGCCATACGCTGGGGATGATTGGTGTTGCAGAAGATGAATGGGGACGAGGGTCGGGTACGCCTTACATACGGCCGTTTCTGACCTCCTGGGCGCAGGGTTTGCGCGACGATAATGGTAATGCCGCCCGACCAGGGCAGGCGGTGCTGTGTTCTATGTGCAATAACGCTTACGATCCAGATGCGTTTGATCTGCGTAAGGACCAGGGCTATTTCACGGGCCAGCATGTGCAGGAAGTGATGGACGGTGCCATGCCTGGTATACCGGTGCGGATTTTGGGTTATGTGGGTCAGCAGCCATTTGGGGTGGATACCGATTACATGGGGCATTCGGAGCTGCGTAACAGCTTGATGAGTCACCAGTCTTATCGCAATTACACCAATATGATGGAAGCGGAGCTGGCATCCTTGCAGGATATGGGCTTGCAGATCGACCGGCGCAATTTCTATGGCTATTCTGTCTACGGCGATGGGCTCACATTGACGAGCAAAAATGGTTTTTTTGCTCGAAACAGCGAAGGAACTGCTTACCTGCCGGGCCAGTACAACCAGGCGACTCAAGGCGTGGGGCTGCATATTTATGGTGAACGCAATACCCTGACGCAGGCGGCTGATGTGTTAAGTGCGGGCCCAGGCGGGGTTGGTGTGCGCGTGGATGGTAGCGAGAACACGCTTATCATCCCCGAAAGTACCCGTATTCATGCACAAGGCTGGTATGGCCGGGGTCTGCAGTTCAGCTACGGCCGCGAACATACAATTGTGCAGCGGGGTGAAGTACGCGCTGAGGGCGAAGACGGCGTCGCTGCCTTGTTCGACTTCGGCAATAACGTAATGGGCAATTTTGAGGATGGTATTGAGGGCGGGGAGTATCGTGGCTCCTGGCTCTTGAATGACCGGGGTACCCTGATTCCCGCCGATAGCTTACCTTTGGCTTTGCAGGGCGCGCTAATCAAGGACTACCATTTAGCCGGTCTTTTGTCGGGCAATAAAGCCGCTATCCAGATTTCCAAAAATGCCCAGGTTGAGAATATCAACATCATGCAAGGTGCCCGGATTCAGGGCGATATCCTGTCTGACTATTCCACTCGTCAAAGCAATGGCGAGTTGTTTGTCACCCATGTGAATTTTGGGCAAAAAGCAGATGAGCAAGGGCGAGCCACGCTACAGGCTGATCCAGATTTCCGTCTGCGTTATGACGGCAATATTCAGGGTGTAGACAACTTGGCCGTGGTGATTGCGGGTGGCGAAAGCTCGCTGAATGGTCAGCACCAACTGCATGGCCTGCGTGTGGATGCAGGCGCCACGTTGAGCGGCAATAGTCGCTACGCCATTAACTCGGAAGGTAAATTCAGTAACCACGGCACCTTGAGTCCGGGCAACTCCTTTGGTCAGATGACGATTCAGGGGGATTTTGTTCAGGCCCCTGAAGGCCGCATTTTGATCGAGGCGGACACTCGCCAGCATGATCGTATTGAGGTTCAAGGTCTGGCTCAATTGGCGGGCGAATTGAAGCTGCAATTGCAGCCTGACTGGTACGCGGATGGCTGGTCCTTGAGCCAGAACACGGTCTTTCAGGCTACCCAGACCCAGGGTGGTTTTGATCTGCTAACAGCCAGCCTGAGTTCACCCAGCCTGAGCGTGCACGCGAATAATGGTGGCTGGTCGGTGAGCCGCCAGGCGGCGGCTTACTCGCCCTACGCGGGCAATCCTAATGCAGGTGCCGTAGGCCGCAGTCTGGAGCAGGCTTCCACTGACAGTCAGCGCCCCTTGGCCTCTATCTACCAGGCTTTGGACTTCTCCAGCGCGGATGGCAGCGAGATTGGTGACGCACTCAATCAGTTAAGTGCCGGTGCTTATGGTGCTCAGTTGGCTGCCAGCGTGCGTCGAGAGCAATTGGTGTCCGAGCAACTGCGTCAGCGCCCTGGTTTGGGCAAGGATGGCTGGCAGACTTTCATCCAGCCTTTTGGTGGTCGTTATCACTGGCAGTTAAGCAGTAATGATGTAGACCATCGCAGCCAGACTTACGGTGTTGTGTTCGGTGCTGAACACCGCGCTGCAGGTAGCGACTGGAGCTTGGGTGCCCATGCGACTGCCAATGAGCAAAGCTTGAATATAGATGCCCCTTATCAGGCCAAAAGCACGCTGACCGGACTGGGAGCCGGTGTGCATGCTTTGTACCGCGCTGATGCTCGTGAAGGTTGGAAAGGTCTGGCGCAAGTCCGCATGGGCTTGGAGCAGGGCAAATTGAACCGACGCATTGCGTTTTCTGATTATCAGGCCAACCCCAAGTCTGATTGGACCGGCCATACCTTCGCAGCGGGTGTTCAGACGGCCTATAACTGGCCCTTGGGCGAGGCAGGCAGCATAGGCCCGGTTCTGGCCTTGGATTATTTGCGTTACAGCCGTCCCGGTTTAGGTGAAGAGGGGGACGCAGGCAGCCGCTTGCAGTTGGATTCGACCCGCGCCCATTCCTTGCAAGCGTCGCTGGGCTTGGCCCTTACCCAGGCTTGGGAGTTGAAGCAGGGCCGTCGCTTGCAGGCTGAAGTTTCCGCCTCGTGGGAACAGGCCTTGTTGGGACGCAAGCAGACGCAGTACGCACAGTTTGAGGCGTCGCCGCAGACAGGTTTTGATGGCCGCTATGCTCGTATCGACAGCCATGCGTTGGCTTTACGGGCGGGCTTGACGCTGCAAAGCTCCGAGCGTTTGCGCCTTGGGGTGTCGGCGGGCACCCGTTTGCTGGGTAACAGCCGGGCAGATATCTCGGGTAATGTGTCGCTGAACTGGGCGTTTTAACGTGCAGTCCCAGCGTATTCTGCAGACATTAAGACTGTATGCCTGCTGCCCATCGTTCATGGCGTATTGTTTGCGGCAACGCTATAGGAGATGGGCGGATCTGGCTTGATTGTTCAGTCCGTGAGCTTAAGAAATAAGGGCCGGTGGCCGAGTCAGGCTGCCTGACGGCTGCTCTCGAACCAGTCCCACAAGGCTTGGCGTTCGGGTGCCAGCTCAACGGCCAGCCCGCCGGTAAATTCACGCCATGCTGGCAGGTACGTGTGGGCCACAACGGTCAGCACCGGGTAGCCTTGGTCGATCAAGGCCATGATTTCGTTATTAAAGCCCTGGCCGTCCGCTTCCATAATTCCAAAGCGATTCACGATCACCAGATCGGCGGGGCTTTCCAGTGCCTGCCGCAGCACTTCGCTGGCCTCCATCAAGGCACCAATATCCAGGCAACAGGCGGTGGACTCTGAACCCAGGTTTTGGGTGATGGGATAGAGCGTGCCCTTGTCCAGATCCTGCACGGTGCGCAGGCTATGGTCTTCCTTCTGGATTTCCGGGCCTTGCACCAGACCACAGACGCGGTAGTTTTTTGCACGCAATTCCTGCACGAATTCCAGCAGCAAGGCGTCGGCGCTGCCTTTGCCTGCATGCACAATGGCCGCAAGGGCAATGGGCGAAGAAGTGGTGTCCATCGGGAAAGCGCTCCGGGCTGTTGTTCTGTTTGTCGATGAAAGACCCTTTGTACACGCTTTCGGCGCTGGCTGGAAAGCGGAAAATCCCAGTGTGTTGAGCCAGTGTTGGGCATTGTGAAGCGGTGGGCCTGTTGGTAATGGTTCAAGTCTGTAAGGCTGTGTTGTTTTAAGCCCGTGTAAAGCGTTGCGAAAGCCGCTTGTCGCGTTGCTCTAAGGGCTTGTCTGTATGGCCCGTTCCGGTTCCATGAGACAATTCATGCACTTTTAGTGATTGATGGGATATTCGATTGGACAAGACTTTTGTTAAGGGCCTGGTGCTCCTGGAAGCCCTGGCCAAGCACGAACGAGGCTCGGGCGTGACTGAGCTGGCCAATCAACTGATGCTCAATAAAAGCAATGTGCATCGTCTGTTGCAGGCCTTGGTTCATCAGGGCTTTGCGCGTAAAAACGAAGATACCGGACGTTATGAGCTGACCATGAAGCTCTGGGAGTTGGGCTCGGGCCTGGCTAACCGCCTGGACGTGCGGGTGGAGGCCTTGCCTTTCATGAAAGAGCTGGCCGAGCAAACTCAGGAAACCGTGCATTTGTCGTTGCTCGATGGGGTAGAGGTGCTGTATATCGAAAAGATTGACAGCCCTCAGCCCGTGCGTGCCTACACCACCGTGGGTGGCCGTTCACCCGCGCAGTGTGTGGCAACCGGCAAGGCTTTGCTGGCCGGGGCCAGTGAAGACACCTTGAACCTGATCAAGAACCGTCTCAAACCCTATACGCCTCGTAGTCTGGTGAAGTTTGGCGATTTGCGTCGTGAACTGGAACAGGTGCGTGAACAGGGTTATGCCATTAATCGTGGTGAGTGGCGTGAGCAGGTTGTCGGCGCTGCCGCCCCCATTTACGACAGTCGTGGAATGGTCGTGGCTGCTTTGGGGATTTCCGGGCCTGCCGAGCGTCTGGAAGAGGTCCGATTGATCCAGGCCGGAAAAATCTTGATGACGGCAGCCGCACAGATCTCGCGCCGTTTGGGCTATAGCGGTCGCTAAACCGCTATAGCGTGTGGGCTCTGGGTTGGCGTAAAGAGCCCGGATTTGAACTGCTGCCTCAGCTTGGATGTTTCTCCAATTGGTTTGAGCAGTTCAATTCAGGCAAGAGGGTTCAAGACTTGGCGGCCTGTCGAAAGGCCGCAATTCTTTCCTTGATACCGGGTGCGGAAGCAGAACGCACCAGGGCCGCAATGTCACGGTCAGCCTGTTCAGGGCAGCTAGTCAGTTGATGTAGATAAGTTCGACTTGTACTGTCCAACAGACTGGCCGTTTGGGCAGCTTGCTCGATCACAGCAGACCATTGTTCAGGCTCCTGCACAGACTCAATAAACCCCAGTTGCTCCGCTTTGGCAGTGTCAAACACGAGGCTGCCTGCCAGAAGCTGATGCGCCTGCTGGCCGCCGATCAAGGCCGACAGCCTGCCGGTTCCCAGTGCCAGACCAAACTGTAGTCCGGGCATGCGAAAGCGGGCATCGGCACTGGCGACACGCTGACGGCAGACAGCAATCAAATCCACCCCAGCTCCGAAGTTTTGCCCATGTGCCAAAGCCAGGGTGGCGCAGGATGTTTGCGCCAGCATCTGCAAAAGGGTTTCAATGCGGATAAAGCGCAGCACCAGATCCCCCTCGCTGTGCTGCTCGTAGTCGCTAAAGTCAAAACCGGCACTGAAATTGCGGCCTTCGCCGCGCAGAATCAGTAAATCGGCCTGAGCCTGTTCCGCGGCCTGCACGGCCGCGATCAAGGCTTCCACCAAATCGGCTGACAAGGCATTGCGCTTGTCAGGCCGGTTCAGTGTCAGGGTCCAGACTTTGCCCGCGCAGTCCACATTCAGGCTGGGATTGCTACTGCGATAGGGCAGGGTCATGGGGTGACTCCATGCAAAATGCTGTCGTTATGCTCGCCCAAGGCCGGTGGTGCCAGACGGACAGGCAAACCGACACCGTTGATCCGTAAAGGCGAGACAAAGGTGCGAGTGTTGGTATCCGTGCCGGGCAAGCGAATGTTTTGTACCCATTCCATATGTTCGACTTGCGGGTCGCGTAGAACGTCGGAGTAGCGGTTAATGGGGCTGCACGGCACGCCTTGCGCACGGAACTTTGCCAGCCAATGCTCGGAGTCGTGCTGTGCAAAAATGGCTTCCAGCAATTCAAGCAAGGCGTCTTGATGTTTGGCGCGCAAGGTGGTGCTGGTAAAGCGCTCGTCTTCCTTCAGATCCGGGCGTTCGACCACCTGACAGACGGAACGCCACAGGGCATCGTTGCCAGCTGCCATGGCGAAGTAGCCGCCTTTGCATTGGAAGGCTTGATAGGGCGCATTGCGGGGGTGGGCGGAACCCAGCTTGTCCGGGTCGCGGCCACTGCCAAAGTATTCCGAGGTTTGCAGGGCGGCGATCGCCAAGGTGGTACCCAGCATAGGTACGTCGATATGGGCACCTTGACCCGTATCGCGGGCTTTCGGTAAAGCGGCACTGATAGCAAACGCCGCGTATAGCCCGGCCGCAAAATCAGCCAGTGGCACCCCGCATTTAACAGGGGCACCGCCTGCTTCGCCAGTCACACTCATGACCCCGCTCATGGCCTGGATGGTCAGATCAAAACCACCTTCCTGCGAGCGCGGGCCGCTTTGCCCATAGGCGGAAATCGAGCAGTAAAGCAGCCTGGGGTTCAGCTCTTTCAGGCTGTCATAGTCCAGGCCCAAGCGCTGCATGACACCGGGCCGATTATTCTCCAGCAAGACATCTGCATCCAGCACCAGTTGACGGGCTTTAGCGACGTCTTCCGGGTTCTTCAGGTCCAGTGTGACCGAGCGTTTATTGCGGTTCAGCGAGGCAAAGTTCTCGCTATAGCCTTGATTAATAGGCGGCCAGCTCCGTAGGGTGTCCCCCCCGTTGGGGTGTTCAATTTTGATGACGTCGGCCCCCATATCGGCCAACAACATACCGCAGTAGGGGCCAGCGGCCACATTGCAAAACTCCAGTATCCGAACCCCGTTCAGGGGCAATGTCGTATCCATGAATCCGCTCCAGAGCGTGATAGGTAAATGGGGGCCGACAGGGCCTTAAGCGTTCACATCAACCACGATGCGGCCGCGCACTTTGCCTTCCAGCAAGTGACCCGCTTGTTCGATGGCTTGCGACAGGGTGATGGTGCTGGCACCGATGCGCTCCAGCGCGTCGATAGACAGATGCTTGGCCAGCAAGTCCCAGGCCGCCAGGCGCTCGGGCTTGGGGCAATGAACGCTGTCCACGCCAATCAACTGCACGCCGCGCAAGATGAAGGGCGCAACCGAAGCCGGGAAATCCATGCCTTGGGCCAGACCGCAAGCAGCCACTGCGCCCAGGTATTGGGTGCCTGCCACGACATTGGCCAGCGTGTGGCTGCCGACACTGTCGATGGCACCGGCCCAGCGCTCTTTGGCCAGCGGCTTGCCCGGTTCGCTCAAGGTGTTGCGGTCCACAATTTCGTGGGCTCCCAGCGCCTTCAGATAGCTTTCTTCCTGGGGGCGGCCGGTGCTGGCCATCACGGTGTAGCCCAGCGCATGCAGCAAGGCCACGCTGACACTGCCTACGCCACCAGCGGCACCTGTCACCAGAATGGGGCCTTTGTCCGGCGTCACACCCTGACGCTGCAAGGCGCGTACGCACAGGGCAGCGGTGTAGCCAGCGGTGCCGATCATCATGGCTTGCTGGGTGGAGAAGGCTTCAGGCAGGGGAATCAGCCAATCGCCTTTAACGCGGGCTTGTTGTGCCAGCCCGCCCCAATGGACTTCGCCCAGGCCCCAGCCATTGAGCACCACCTTCTGGCCAGACTTGAAATTCGGGTCGCTGCTGTCGGTCACCGTGCCCGCGAAATCAATGCCGGGCACCATGGGGAACTGGCGCACGACGGGAGATTTACCGGTCATGGCCAGGCCGTCTTTGAAGTTCAGGGTGGAGTAGTCGATGCGCACCGTGACTTGGCCTTCGGGCAGGGCGGACTCGTCCAAGGATTGCAGGCTGGCTTGGTATTGGCCGTCGGTTTTGTCGATGACGATAGCTGAGAACATGAGTGAATTCCTTCGATCAGTTAAAAGGTTGTGTTCTGATATTTGGAACAGCGTTCTTAAAAATGACATAAAAAAGCCATAGTTTCATTTTATCCAGAACCTCGTTGCGGTCAAGCCCAATGCGTCATCCTGATGGGACTGGGGAAATCCCGAGGGGGTTTAATAGTTGACACCTGAAATCAAATCTCCCTATATTTGAACCGTTGTCCTAAGTTGCTTGTGTTGTTGCTGTCTGTTGTATTCAAGCCGTTCTAACGGCATTTTTAATATCAAAAACAAGAACAGCGTTCTATATATTGGAACACTAAGAGGGTTTCACCCTCACACAGGAGGCAAGGATCATGTTCAGTTCTTTTTTTTCGGGGCCCAGGTTTTTACGTGCATTGCTGGTATCAGGCTTGGCGGCAGTCAGCAGTTTTTCGGTTCCGGCGGCCAGTGCGGCCGATAGCTATCCCAGCCGTGAAGTGACCTTTGTAGTTCCCTATCCCCCAGGCGGTAACAGCGACAATCTGGCGCGTCTGTTTGCCGATCGTCTACGCATCAAGCTAGGCGTTCCCATCGTGATTGAAAACCGGCCCGGTGGCACCACCTCGCTGGGCACGTCCATCGTGGGGCGTGCCAAACCCGATGGCTATACCTTGTTGCTGGCCACCAGCACGGCCTTTACCGTACTGCCCTATATCCGCGATGTGCCCTATGACCCGATCAAAGGTTTCGATTTTGTAGGCAGTCTGGCGGGTTATCTGCCCATCATGACGGTACGCAATGACTTGCCCGTCTCCAATCTGAAAGAGTTTGTGGAGCTGGCCCGCAAAGAACCGGGCACCTTGACCTTTGGCTCTGCCGGTATCGCCTCCGGTGGCCATCTGGCGGGCGAGATTTTGAAAAGTGCCGAGAAACTGGACATTCTGCACGTCCCGTTCAAAGGATCTGCAGACACCATGACAGCCTTGATGGGTAATCACATCGACTTCTTTATTGATGGTGTGGGGCTGGAGCTGGTGAAAAGCGGCAAGGCCAAGGCCCTGGTGACCTTTGCCAGTGTGCGCCACCCCGAGTTGCCTGATGTGCCCACTCCGCTAGAAGAAGGCTTTGATCTGACTTTGCCTTTCGAGGGTTTCTGGGGCTTGGCAGTACCTGCGGGCACCCCTGACGCGGTGATGCAGAAACTGGCCAAGGCGACTGAAGAAATTCTGGCTGAACCCCAAACCCAGGAGCGTTTCCACCGCATCAGTGTCAGCGCCAGCTGGAAAGATGGCGACGCCTACGCCAAAGATCTGGAACAGAGTCGAGCCTATTACCGCGAGCTGCTCAAGACCATCAAGATGAGCGATGACTAAACGCTCACAACATTACCGACAGGAGACAAACGTGATGGAAACCGTCACTTGCGCCAGCACGCTGGACGCTTTACTGGACCCGGCATCAATTGCCTTGGTGGGTGCCTCGGAAGATCAGTCCAAGTTTGGAGGGCGACTGTTTCGCATGCTGCTCAAGCACGGTTATGGGGGCAAGGTCTTGCCTATTAATCCAAGTCGCAGCAGCCTGTTTGGCTTGCCTGCCGTGCCTAGTCTGGCAACGCTGGACAGCGTCCCGGATCTGGCCGTGTTTACCGTAGGGGCTGATACCGTTCTGGAGCAGGCGCAGATTGCGGCCCAAATGGGAGTTAGGGGCTTGCTGGTGATTTCAGCGGGTTTTGCTGACGCGGGTGAGCGCGGACTAGAGCGCGAGCAAGCCTTGCTGCGCATCTGCCGTGATTCGGGCATGCGCCTGATCGGGCCTAATTGCCTGGGCATGATCAGCCCCAGCCGCAAGTTGGTGCTGTGTTCTTCGCCGGTGCTGGATCGGGACAGCCTGCCGGAGCGACCTATTGGTTTCGTCAGCCAAAGCGGTGCCTTGATGACCACCTACTTTGACCGGGCCTGGGCCATGGGCGGTGGCTTTACCTATGGATTCTCGGTAGGCAATCAGGCAGATCTGGATCTGTGCGACTTTGTGGATTTTTTGATTGACGATCCCCAGACCCGCGTGATCTGCACTTATATAGAAGGCATTAAAGATGCACAGGCCTTGCGCCGTACCGCACGTCGAGCACAGGCGGCGGGCAAGCCCTGGCTGGCGGTAAAAGCAGGGCGCTCCAGCGCGGGTAAGGCGGCGGCCTTCTCGCATACGGCTAGCGTGGCAGGCGACCACGATGTCTTTGCCAGCGTGTGCCGTGATGAAGGCATCAGCCTGATGGACGATATGGGCGCCATGCTCTTGTTGGCGAACAGCATGGTGCGCTTTACCAGCAACAAGATTTCCAATGTGGCGATTGTGACGCCTTCGGGTGGTGGTGGGGCCTTGGCAGCAGATGCACTGGCCGAGCATGGGGTGGGTTTATCTACTTTTTCTGCCTCGACCCAAACTGCGCTGGCTAAACACTACCCAGCAGGGCAGGCCGATAACCCAGTGGATTTGGGCGCACGGTTAACCCAGGGCTCCACCGAAGTTGCTCACGCGACCTTGGATGCCCTGATGCAGGACCCGCAAAGCGATGCAGTATTAATTACCGCGTCCATGTGCCCGCAGGAATGGATGGCAGCCTTGATTCAGAAAATTATTAAACCGGAGCCGCATTGGGCCAAACCGGTGATGGTGGCTTTTGATGCAGGCGATACCTCCGGGCCCTTGCGGCAAACCCTGGCACAGCACGGTCATGCTTATGCCAGCTCCAGCCTGGAAGCGGCCCTGGCTTTGTCGGCCTGGAAGCGTCATGGGCAGTTTGTAGCGCGTCAGCCTGCCCTGCGTCCCAGCGCTTGTCAGGCCCCTACTGTGATGCCGCGCGGTGTCTTGAACGAGGACCAGTCCAAGCGCCTGCTGGCGCATTACGGCCTGCCGGTGAATTTGGGCCAAGTATGCGAAGACGTGGAGCAAGCTGTTGCTCAGGCGGAACAGATTGGCTATCCGCTGGTGATGAAAATTGTCTCCCCCGACATCGTGCACAAGACAGAAGCCGGTGGAGTGGCGCTGGACGTGAGCGATGAGGCCACTTTGCGGCGTGACTTCGCCCGCCTCTACGCGAATGCAAAAGCCTATAAAGCCGATGCCCGTCTGGACGGTGTGCTGGTGCAAGCCATGGCCAAAGGCGATGTGGAGTTGCTGATTGGCGCGCGTCAGGATGCGCAGTTTGGCCCGGTGTTGGTATTTGGCGCGGGCGGCATCTTGGTGGAACTGTTGTCGGACCGGGTCATTGCCGCAGCACCGTTAACCTTAGCCGATGCAGACCGACTCTTGTCCACGTTGACGATTGACCGTCTCTTGAAGGGCTACCGGGGGCGCATGCTGGATCGGGCCGGTGTGCTGGATGCCATTGTGCGTGTCAGCTTTCTGGCCCATGACTTGCGCGATACCTCGTTTGAACTCGATATCAATCCCTTGATTGTGGCCTCTACTCGTTGCCACGCCGTCGATGCACGCCTGTCCATTGGCGAATAGATCGAATACCTATTCTTTTAAAAATACCCAGGAGGAACAAACCATGTCCGATTACCAATGCATTCTTGTAGAAAACCACGATGACGGTGTATCGATCTTTACGATCAACCGCCCTGATCGCCGCAACGCGCTCAGCGCCACGGTGGTTAAGGAATTACAGCAGGCTTTTCTGGCCTTTGATGAAGATCCCAGCCGCCGGGTAGCCGTGCTGACTGGGGCAGGCAACGATGCGTTTTCGGCCGGTGCGGATGTGAATGAGTGGCCTGAATTATGGCGTGCCATCCCCACGGTGGGCTTTGAAACTGACAAACCCATTATTGCGGCCGTCAGCGGCTGGTGCGTGGGCGGGGCCTTGGTCATGGCCATGATGACGGACCTGCTGGTGGCCTCCGAAAGCGCCAAGTTCTCCTACCCGGAAGCCAAGCTGGGCTTTACTGGTGGCATTATCTCCGGCCTGGCCTCGCGTATTCCGCACCATGCCGCGATGGAAGTGATCTTGCTGTGCCGCACGCTGGAAGCACGCCGTGCCTACGATCTGGGTTTTGCCAATGAAATCGTGCCAGTGGGCGAACAGGTGCAGGCAGCGGTGCGCATGGCGCAGGATCTGGCCAAGATGTCGCCGCGTGTTTTGCAGACGCTCAAGCGCTTTATTAATAATGAAGTGCTGACACGTGGCCCGTCCGAGCAGATGGCGCGCACCATGCGACAACTGAAAGATATCGAGGATAGTTATGATGCCAAGGAAGGCATGACGGCTTTCAAAGAAAAGCGTGCCCCGGTCTATCTGAACAAATAAAAACTGATTCACGAATTGGGCCGCAAGGCCCAGTCAACTATGGAGACATTCCCTTATGCACCCCCGTTTTAAGCGCTTTATCCAAGGGATGAATGAATTGACGGCTCGCCCCGCAGTGGGCGAAGCGGATATTTTGCGGGATGGCCGTACTTTGTTGGGTGAACTGGTCGCCCAGGATGACTGGCTGGCCGCGGAATATACCCAGCCCCATCCGCAGTTTTATCAGCAGTATTTGCTGTACTGCTGTCCGCAGGAACGTTTTTCCGTGGTCAGCTTTGTGTGGGGGCCGGGCCAAAAGACGCCTATTCATGACCACACCGTGTGGGGGTTGATCGGCATGCTGCGGGGTGCCGAGCGCTCCCGACCTTTTGATCGTGATCCCCAGACCGGGCAGATGACCGAAGAAGAAACACAGACGCTGGAGCCGGGCGTAGTGGAAGTGGTATCACCCACGGTGGGTGATATACACGAGGTCTCCAATGTCTACGACGACCAGGTCTCCATCAGCATTCATGTCTATGGGGCAGACATCGGCAAGGTACGTCGTCATGTGTTTGATGCGCAAACGGGGCAGGCCAAAGAGTTTGTGTCTGGCTATGCCAATCGCCCTGTGCAAGTCTGAATCAAGAAAGAGGGCTTTCGCTCAGGAAGCCTGCTCAGCCGTCACGGGCGGCTGAGTCACATCAATCCATTGCGCGCGGGTCAGATCGGCCAGGCGCTGCGGAGTGATACGCACCGCAGAATTAATAGAGCCTGCTGCAGGCAAGACGGTGTCGTAGTCCTGCAAGGACAAATCGCAGTAGATCTCCAAGGGAGTGGCCAGACCAAAGGGGCAGACGCCCCCAACAGGGTGGCCCGTCAAGGTTTCGGTGCTTTCCAGGTCCAGCATTTTTACGCGCGTACCAAAGGCGGTGCGCAGCTTCTTGTTGTCCAGACGGGCATCACCCCGTGCGACTAAGAGCACCACTTTATCGCCCACTTTCAAACTCAGTGTTTTGGCAATTTGCCCAGGCTCAACCTGATGGACTTGTGCAGCCAGCACGACGGTTGCTGTGCTTTCGGTGGTTTCAATCACCTGAATATCAGCTGCGTGTTCGTTAAAAAACTGTTTGACGGAATCAAGACTCATGATGGATCGGACTAATTAGTGTGTTTTGTTAAACTTTTTTGCTAGTGCCAAGTCTTAGTCAAGTGCATGAGTGTGTCAACCAGAGCGCCGTGGCGCTGCAAAACAGGAATGTAATTGTGATTAAACCTTTATTGTTGACGGCCAGCTTGATGGCCTTCAGTTCCATAGCTCTGGCAGAGGGTCCTGCTATTACGATGTATCAGGATCCTAACTGTGGCTGTTGTGAAGGGTGGGCGCAGCACATGCGTGATGAGGGCTTTGAGGTAAAAGAGGTCAAAGTCGTGAAGATTCAAGATGTGAAGCGGCTCTTGAGGGTGCCGGAGAACCTGGAGTCTTGTCACACGGCGATGGTTGAAAAAACTGGGCAACTGATTGAAGGTCATGTGCCAGCCAAGGTCGTGAGACGCATGATGGAAGATAGAAGTGTGGCAGGCGTTGCCGCCCCTGGCATGCCTGCTAATTCACCCGGAATGGGCCAGTTGGACGGCAATTTGGTTACGGTGGACTTTAATGGACGTCCTTACTCGCGCGACTGAAGTCAGTAAGAAAACGGGTGGCATGCAGATACACGAAACTACATTGAGAAACTTGTAAGCTGCAGCCGCTCTTGTCATGATGACCGTTCATTGACTCTGTTTAGGAGGTTTCATCCATGCAGCCCTCAGTTAAAGCTTTTCTTGCTGCTACCGCAGTCGCATTTGGCTTGTTCAGTCCTTTTGCGATGGCCCAGGGCAATGCGGCTCCGACCAATTCGGCAGCCCCTGCGGCTACCCAGGTCGTTCAACCTACGGATTCTCAACTGGAGCAATATGCGCGTACCTATAAAAAGGTAGCCCAGACCGCTTCGGAATATCAGCCACGTCTGGATGCGGCCAAAAGTGATGCGGAGCGTCAGACCATTGTTCAGGAAGCCGATCAGCGTCTGGTGGGCGTAGTAACGTCCAACGGGATGGATCTGGCGGACTACAACGGTATCAGTTTGGCCATTCAGCAGGACCCGGCTTTGCGTCAGCGCGTCGAAGGAATGCTGAAGTAAGTGTTGTGATCCTCGGGTTTGACAGAGCACCGGGTGTCATTTTGTAGTGACCGTAGTGGGTAAATTTAAACCCTGGGCTTCACAGTCCAGGGTTTTTTTGTACCTCTTCTTTTGATCCGGGCTTAGCCTTAGGAGCCGGGTTGGCCCAGCTCTTGAAAGTCGGGGCTGGCGCGCGGAATCGGGACACCGGCCCCAACGCGTTTGGCCCACTCTTGCAGCGGCAAGGGCGGGACAGGCTCCCAAATACGGCGCAGGACGGGTTTGAGCAAAGCCATATTGTGGCCGCTGGCCCATTGATACGGGATGATGGGCAGCCAGGTGTCGTCGGCAATGCGCTCGGCCACGACAAAGCGGAACGTGTATTGGCCAGGGCCCAGGCTCATGCGTACATCGCTGACAACCAACAGATCGTCGATGATGTCGTAGCGTACCCAATCATCTGAAAACCAGCGAAGTTGCTCCAGCTGCTTCAAGGGTGGAAACAGCTGGGTGTAATCGCTATTGAGCGGCAGACACAGGGATTCGTACTGATGACCAGCGGGCGCACGCAAGCGATCCAGCAGCCCCACAATGACTTCGCACTCCCGGTCCTGGATATCACGCACCAGTACACGCCAAAGCAGAATATTCAAGGGTTGGGCGGCAGAATAAACCCGCTTGATTTCTACTTGCTGAGCGCTTAGCTGAGTGGTGGCCTGTTGCTCTGCCCAGAACTTGGCACCGACCGAGGCGGCCAGATACAGGCTGCTAAGCAGCAAGGCCCAGTTGCAGGCTCGCAGCGTTGCAGGAGCTGCTCCCCTTGCCAAGCCGATCAGCGTGGCGATCAGCAGGGGCAGGGTATAGAGCGGGTCAATAATGAAAATACTGGACCAGGTTGCCGGTGTGGCAGCTAGCGGCCAGAGCAGTTGCGTGCCGTAACTGGTGAACGCGTCCAGCAAGGGATGGGTAATCAGGGCCAGCCATACGGCCAGCCCCACCCGGCCTGCCGAGGCGCGAGCGTGTGGAAAGAGCAACCGCCACAGAATCGTGACCAGTATGCCCAGGGCACTCAGGACAAATAAAGAGTGTGAGAAACCCCGGTGGCTGACCATAGACGTAATGGGGTCTCCATAGCGAATGAAGACATCCAGATCAGGCAGGGTGGCGATGATGGCACCGGACAGGACCGCCTTGCGACCATACTGCCGCCCAAGGAGTGAACCGCAGATACTGGCACCCAGGACTGCTTGTGTTACGGAATCCATAGCTCTCGTGCAAAGAAAACAGGTGGCCGTGGCCAGATGCGGCCTGACGGCTTTAGCGTTATGATTTTAAAGTTGAATCCCCAGGTCACCCTATTTTTTTTGACAGGCGTCAAAGGTCTGTGGGATATCAGTCGCGTATAGTGTACGACGGCCTACGCTGTCCTACCGCCTGTGGGCTGCGCCACCGCTTCTATCCAGAGAATTCGTTTATCTATGTCTACCTACCTGATCGCGGCTTTATATAAGTTCGTGGAATTGCCCGACTTCGTCCAACTGCGCGACCCCTTGTTTGCTTTTTGCGAACAGCACGAGGTCAAAGGCACTTTGCTGCTGGCGCGCGAAGGGATTAACGGCACCATTGCTGGCCCGCAGGAGGGTGTCCGAGCCGTCTTGGCGCATCTGAATGCCGATCCGCGCATCGCCGGTCTGGTACATAAAGAGTCCTACGCCGACAAGGCGCCGTTTTACCGGCTCAAGGTGAAGCTGAAAAAAGAGATCGTTACGCTGGGCGTGCCGGATCTGAAAACCGCTGAGATGGTGGGCGAGTACGTGCGTCCCGAAGACTGGAACGCCTTGATCAGCGATCCGAACGTGGTGGTGGTGGATACCCGCAACGACTACGAGGTGGGTATTGGTACGTTCAACCGCGCCATCAACCCTAAAACCCAGAGCTTTACCGAGTTCCCGCAATGGGTGGCCGAACAGTCCAAGGAAGGCGGTGTTTTGCACGGCAAACCGCGTGTCGCCATGTTCTGTACGGGCGGTATCCGGTGCGAGAAATCCACGGCCTTCATGCGCTCGCAAGGGTTTGATGAGGTCTATCATCTGCAAGGCGGTATTCTGAAATACCTGGAAGAAATTCCGGCTGAAGAAAGCCTGTGGGATGGTGACTGCTTTGTGTTCGACGAGCGCGTCTCGGTGCGTCACGGCCTGGAACCCGGCGATTACGATTTCTGCCGTGCTTGCCGCATGCCGATCAGCGAGGAAGAAAAGACCTCGCCACAATTTGAGGAAGGCGTCAGTTGCCCTTACTGCCATGGTCACAGTTCGCCCGAACAGGTCGAGCGTTTCCGCGAGCGTCAAAAACAGGTTGCCCTGGCTCGTGAGCGTGAAGAGCGTCATATAGGCGTCAGCATGGACGAGCTGTCCGAGCGCCGTGACGCCGCCCGTCGTAAGGTGGAAGAGCAGCGTTTGCTGGCTCAGCAGGCCAAAGACGCCTAGCCCTGATCAGGTAGCTGTGTTAACTCTAGTAGCTTGATTCTGGCACTGCGTCGTTTATAGTCCGCCCTTCTCCAGTAGAAGGGCGTTTTGTATAGGCGCCAGCGCTTTAAGTCCGTGCCTGTGGCGCGGCTTTTTAACGGTATCGAGCATGTCCCTATCTGATCTGCCTATTTTGTATTCCTTTCGCCGCTGCCCCTATGCCATGCGGGCACGTCTGGCGATAGCCGCCAGCGGCGTCAGCTGTCAATTACGTGAAGTGGTGCTGCGCGACAAGCCCGAAGCCCTGCGTCTGGCCTCGCCCAAAGCGACGGTCCCCGTGTTGGTCTTACCTGATGGCAAGGTCATAGAAGAAAGCCTGGACATCATGCACTGGGCTTTGGCTATTCAAGATCCCAAACAGTATTTGCGGCCCGAGCACGGTGATGTGGGGCAAATGATGGCCTTGATCGCCGCCAACGATGGGCTCTTCAAAAAGAACCTGGATTGCTATAAATACCCAGATCGCCATACCGAGGACGAGCAGTTTACGGACGCGGCCAGTTTTTCGGCCTTGCATCGCGCTCAGGCTAGTGAACAATTGATGGGCCTGAATGCCCGGATTGCGGAGCATGGCTACTTGATGGGGCAGCGTCCTTGTCTGGCAGATTTGGCCATTGCGCCCTTTGTGCGGCAATTCGCACAGGTGGATAGAGCCTGGTTTGATGCGCAGCCTTGGTCGGTTTTGTCGAGCTGGTTGGTGAGCTTTCAGTCCAGCCCTTTATTCCTGGGTGTGATGGACAAATATCCTGCCTGGACGCCGGAAAGCGAGATTGTGCGTTTTCCTTCCGCCTGACTGATTGACTCACTAAGCCATCAGCGAAGTGGCTGCTTGGATGTGTGAGAGCTATTGAACGAATGATTGAATGCCTGATCAAGTCGGTGGCTGCTTCTTTCAGGTTTTCAAGATTAGACAGTCAAGGAAAAAGATAGGGTAGGCAAAGTGGAGTTGTTGCAGCAGAAAAAACAAGCAGACAGAATCAAGCAGACAGAATCAAGCAGACAGAATCAAGCAGACAAAAAAAGGCCGGTTTTCAATTGAAAATCGGCCTTTTTACATGGAAGAAAATCAGGCTGCGACGCTGGCCCGAGGTTCGACGCTTTCTTGTGCGGGAATCCCCACCTCGCCGTGCTGATGCAGCGTGATGCTGGTATCCAAAGGAGGTAGTTCACCGTTCATGGCACTGTTCAACTGATCATTGTCCAGCTCGCCTTCCCAGCGGGCCACCACAATCGTGGCAACGGCATTGCCCACCAGATTGGTCAGTGCGCGGCACTCGGACATGAAGCGGTCAATACCCAGAATCAAGGTCATGCCGGCAATGGGTACTGCGGGAACGACCGACAACGTGGCGGCCAGGGTAATGAAACCAGCACCTGTCACCCCGGCAGCACCTTTGGAACTGAGCATGGCGACCAGCAACAAGAGAATCTGTTGCTGCAGCGTTAGCGGGATATCGCAAGCCTGGGCAATGAACAGGGCAGCCATCGTCATGTAGATATTGGTGCCGTCCAGATTGAAGGAGTAGCCGGTAGGTACCACTAGACCCACAACGGATTTGGCACAGCCTGCGCGCTCCATCTTTTGCATCAGGGTAGGCAGGGCGGCTTCCGAGGAGCTGGTACCGAGCACCAGCAGCAATTCTTCGCGGATGTAGCGAATCAGCTTGGTGATGGCAAAGCCGTTGTAGCGGGCAACGGCACCTAGAATGATCAGCACAAACAGCACCGAGGTGAGGTAGAAGGTCACGACCAGCAGGGCCAGGCTGGAAACAGACTCAATGCCGTATTTACCAATGGTAAAGGAGATAGCACCGAAGGCCCCCACAGGAGCGGCTTTCATCAAGATGGCGACCAGCTTGAATACAGGGGCCATCAGGGCTTGTAGAAATTTGAGTACAGGCTTGCCATGATCACCCACAGCGGCCAGCGCAATACCGAACAAGACCGCGACAAACAGCACCTGCAGGATGTCGCCGCCAGTAAAGGGGCTGATCAGGGTGTTGGGGATAATGTTCATCAAAAAGCCCGTCAGCGTGCTGTCGTGGGCTTGCTGGACGTAGCCTTGAATCGCACTGGGGTCCAGGGTGGCCGGATCAATGTGCATGCCGTGGCCGGGCTGTACAACATTGCTGACCACCATGCCCACAATCAGAGCCAGTGTGGAGAAGGTCAAAAAGTAAATCATGGCCTTGCCCACCACACGGCCTACTTTTTGCAGATCGGTCATGGCGGCAATGCCGGTGGCTACCGTCAAGAAAATAACGGGCGCAATAATCATTTTGACCAGCTTGATGAAAGCATCGCCCAAGGGCTTCATGCTCTCGCCCAGCGAGGGGTAAAAGTGCCCCAACAAAATCCCGATAGTGATGGCGATGATGACTTGTACGTACAAAATCCGATACCACTTGATTTTGACGATCTGCGGTACCGAGCGGTCTCCTGTGCTTATATCCATCATGGTGTCGTCTCCGTGACTTGATGTGGCCGACCTTTGAGTCGGCTGTAGCCTGCTTAGAATTTTGTATAGCAGGCGGTTTAAGCGCGCCGGAGTACCTGCCCCGGCCCATAAGCTCATTACTAAAGCAACATCCGTGCCAATCTGAGCTGCATGAGGAAACGAGCAAATAAGCGGCTTGCGAGCAGGGGACTTACCCACTTGCTGTTGATGTGTGCGAAAATCCGCACATACGTGACTATTTTTTGGCGAAATTTCGCACAAGCTTCATGAATTCCAATCCCGTTTCTTCAAGTTTGCGGCGACGCTTCAGGCTTGAGTGGTTATTGCTGCTGACGCTGGCTCTGGTCTTGGGGGTATTTGCCTTCTGGCGCTCGGCAGATTTGGGCACGGCCCGTTTGCTGACGCAAAGCGAGCAGCGGCTGGATTCTTTGATGCGCGGCAATGCCGGCTGGATCAGGACCATTCGCGACAAATTCAGCACCCTGTCTTTTGCGTTGGCCCAGGACGAGGCGCTGCGCCAATACCTGATGGGCAATCCTGCCTATGGAGATGCCGAGGCGCTGAATCGTAAATTCCAGCAGTTGGCCGAGGACACGGGCGCTCCTGTCCTGTATCTGCTGGATATTCACTCGCAGACCCTGGTTTCCAGTAACTGGCAGGAACCCGACAGTTTTGTGGGCAATCACTACGGCTTTCGGCCTTACTTCACCAAGGCATTGGAGCAAGGGCACGCCGAATACTTTGCATTGGGAACATCCAGTGGCAAGGCGGGGCTATATATCTCCCGCATGGTGCAGGATCAGGAAGGTAAGGCCGTGGGTGTGGTGGTGATCAAGCTGGTGTTTGATCTGCTGGAAAAAGAGTGGGCAGGCTATGGCGATCGTATGTTTGTGACCGATCCGCATGGGGTGATTCTGCTTAGCGGTGAAGCGGACTGGCGTTTGCATAGCGTGAATCATGCCGCCTCAGAGAAATTGATGTCCGTGCGGGCCAGCCAGCAGTTTGGTGACGAGCCTTTGGAGCCAGTGGGGCTGACTATGTCGGACGCCGGGCCAGGAGCCTCTTTCTGGAAGCTGGGGCAGGAGCGCTTCTTGCATGTGCAGCAGCCTGTTGCAGGCAGCGATTGGACCTTGCATGCCATGGCACCCATGAAAGAGGCTCTGCGGACCCAGGCATTTCAGTCCCGCTTGATGGTGATGGGGTTGCTGTGCGCCGCCCTGGTGCTGACGGCCTTGGGGTTGCAGCGCAATCAGCAGCGGCGTGAATCCCAGGCGCGTCAGGAATTATTACGGGATGCCCTGGAGGAAGCGGTGGAGTCCCGTACGGCTCAGCTGCAAGTGGCTCGCCGCCGCCTGGAGCAGGAGATGCAGGCCTTGCAGGAGGCCCGTTCGCGGGCACGCGATCTGCGCGAGCAATTGGAACAGGCAGAAAAATTGTCTTTTCTGGGGCAGGTGACGGCCGGGGTGGCGCACGAGATCAATCAGCCCGTGGCCGCCATTGAGCTCTATGCCGACAATACCTTGCGCTTTCTGGAGCAGGGGCAGGTAGAGACTGCCCGTCAGAACCTATCCCGCATTCAGGCACTGACCCAGCGCATAGGCAGCATTACTTCCCAGCTTTGCCATTACGCACGCAAACCGCAAGAGCAAGAAGGCCCGGTGCGGGTGCAGGCGGCGCTCGATAGTGCCTGGCAATTGCTGGAGCACAGGGCGCGGGCCCAAGGCGTGGTCCTGGAACGGGAGGATCTGAGCGAGCCCGTACAGGTTTGGGCTTTGCCAGTGCGTCTGGAACAAGTCCTGGTGAATTTATTGCGTAATGCGCTGGATGCGCTGGAAGGCCGCGAGCAGGGGCGCATTCGTATGGAAGTGATGACTGACGGTCAGCATGTGCGCATCGTGGTGTCCGATAACGGTCCTGGTTTAAGCCCGGAAATCCGCCAGCGTTTGTTTACTCCCTTTAGTTCCAGCCGCCGCCAAGGCGTGGGCTTGGGACTGGTGATTTCGTACGATATTGTGGCGGCCCTGGGTGGCCGCTTGGAAGAAGGGCCATCACGTCTGGGCGGTGCTACGTTTCATATCGTGCTGCGCAATGCCGATAGCGCACTGGACAAGGAAGAGAGATAAGCATGGAAGTGGCATTTGTAGATGATGATGCGGACCTGCGTGCCGCTGTGGTGCAAAGTCTGGAGCTGGCTGGCCTGAAAGTATTGGCCTGTGCTAGCGGTCAGGAAGCCTTGAGCCGCTTGCCCAAGGACTATTCTGGTGTGGTCGTAACGGACATCCGCATGCCGGGCATGGATGGCTTGGCGCTGATGCGTGCGCTGCATGCTCGCGATCCTGAGCAACCCGTTGTTTTGATTACTGGCCATGGCGATATTGATATGGCTGTGCAAGCCATGCACGACGGCGCCTTTGATTTTCTGAGCAAGCCCTATCAGGCCGAACGCTTGCTGACGGTGATACGCCATGCCGCCATGCAGCGCAGCCTGGTCTTGCAGAACCGGGCCCTGCGCGAAGAGCTGGACGAGGATGGCCAAGGCCCGGCGTTGCTGGGCAATTCAGAAGTCATGATTAATCTGCGCGCTACCTTGCGGCATCTGGCCCAGTCAGATGTGGATGTGCTGGTGGAAGGGGAAACCGGCACCGGTAAGGAAGTGGTGGCCATGTTGCTACACCGCTGGAGCGCACGTGCCCAGCACCGTTTTGTAGCGCTCAATTGTGGCGCTTTGCCCGAAACTATTATTGAAAGCGAGCTGTTCGGCCATGAGCCGGGTGCTTTTACGGGCGCGCAGCGGCGGCGTGTCGGCAGTGTGGAGCATGCGCATCAGGGCACGCTGTTCTTGGACGAGATCGAGAGCATGCCCATGATTGCGCAGGTGCGTTTGCTGCGGGTGCTGGAAACACGCTGCGTGACCCCTTTGGGCTCGAATGAAGAGCATCCGGTCAATATTCGGGTGGTGGCGGCCAGCAAGGTGGATTTGGCGGATCCGGCCCAGCGTGCGAATTTCCGCGCCGATCTGTACTACAGGCTGAATGTGGTGACGCTGCGTTTACCGCCCTTAAAAGAGCGTAAAGAAGATATTCCCATGCTGTTCGCGCACTTTGCAGCCCTGGCCGCCAAGAAGTACGGCATGCCGCAAAAAATGCCGGATGCGCGCAGCCTGACCTATATGCAGACCCATCACTGGCCGGGCAATGTGCGCGAGTTGGCGCATTTTGCCCAACGCGAGGTCTTGGGAGTGCCGCACCTGGATATCAAGGATCTGGACGTAGAGGATTTGAGCTTGCCCGCGCGTATTGAGCAGTTTGAGTCGCAGCAAATACGTCAGGCCTTGGCTCGGCATCGGGGCGATATCAAGGCCACCTTGCAAGATCTGCGTATTCCGCGCAAAACCTTCTACGATAAGCTGCAACGCCACGGTATTTTGCGTAGTGACTTTGTGGAAGAGGGGGCGCAGGCAGATTGATGGGGCTGTGCCTTAAAGCATCTGTCAAAGAAATAAAAATAGCGGCCTGGGCCGCTATTTTTTGTACTGCCTAAGCCTGAGCTTATTCCTGCATGCCGGGGACGATGCAGTTAAAGCCGGCGTCAACGTGCGTGATTTCGCCCGTGATACCGCTAGCCAATTCGGACATCAGGAAGGACGCCACATTACCCACTTCTTCAATGGTGACGTTGCGCTGCAAAGGCGCGTGCGTTTCAACGAAGCGCAAGATCGTGGAGAAGTCCTTGATGCCGCTGGCCGCCAGCGTCTTGATGGGGCCAGCCGAGATGGCGTTGGCACGAATGCCGTGTTCGCCCAAGGCCACTGCCAGGTACCGCACAGACGCTTCCAGAGCTGCTTTGGCCACACCCATGGTGTTGTAGTTGGGGATCGCTTTTTCAGCGCCCAAATACGTCAAGGTCAGCACGGAGCTTTTACGGCCTTTAAGCAAAGGCAGCGCCGCTTTGGCCAGTGCCGGAAAGCTGTAGGCAGAAATGTCGTGAGCGATGCGGAACGATTCGCGCGACAAACCGTCCAGGAAATTACCGGCGATGGATTCACGTGGGGCAAAACCAATCGAGTGCACCAGACCGTCCAGGCCGTCCCAGCGCTCGCCCAAAGAGGCGATGGCTTGTTCGATTTGATCGTCTTCGGATACGTCACAGGGCAGCACGATGTCGGTGCCCAATTCCTTGGCAAAACCTTCAACGCGTTCCTTGAAGCGCTCGCCCACATAAGTCAGGGCAATCTCAGCACCTTGTTGGCGACATGCTTGCGCGATCCCGTAGGCAATAGAGCGGTTCGAGATGACGCCTGTGACCAGGATGCGTTTTCCTTGCAGGAAACCCATGCTGAAAATCCTTTATGTAATTAGTGGGTGGACTTAGCCACGAATATTGGAACCGGGAACACGCAAGCGTGTACCCCTGGAAAGAGAGCTGCCTTTAAGATTGTTCAGGCGTCGCAATTCAGCCACCGAAGTGTCGTACCGTCTGGCCAAGGCGTAGAGTGTATCGCCCTGTCTGACTGTATGGGTACGGACATTGGCGTTGCGGCGTAAAACAACGGTATCGTTTTTGCGGTTGACGCTGGCCGTTTGGGTGCGCGCCCGGCGGGTGCTCTGGGCAACGGGGGCGGCAGGCGTGCTGGTCAAGGAGGCCAGTTGCAGGCTGCCTTCACCCAGGGTGGAGCTCGGTACCAGCAAGGTCTGGGCGACAGCCTTGGTGCTCTTGCTGCCCAAGCCATTAATGGAGCGCAGCTGCGATACGGTAATGCCATGGCGCTGGGCAATGGACAAATAGCTCTCGCCGCGTTTGGATTGGTAGGCTTTCCAGTTGCTGAGCTTGCCTTGGTAGGCGGCCAAATTGGCGTTGAAAATATCAACTTTATTGGCCGGCAGCAGCAAGGTGCTGCGATCGGCTGGAATCGTGGGGCGGTTGTGGGCGGCATTCAAAGCCTTGAATTCGTCCACGGAAATTTCAGCCAGTTCAGCAGCCAGGGCCACGTCTATGTCTTTGGTCTTGCGCACGGCCGTAAAGTACGGCGTGTTGCTGACCGCAGGTAAAGTGATGCCGTAACGCTCGGGGTTGGCCACGATATTCTTGATCGCTTGCAGTTTAGGGACGTAATTGCGCGTTTCGTCCGGCATCTTCAGTGATAAATAGTCAATACCAAGGTCTGCTTGTTCGTTACGTTCCATGGCACGGCGCACCGAGCCTTCCCCCCAGTTGTAGGAGGCCAGGGCCAAATACCAGTCGCCTTGAAATTCGTACAAGTAAGATAGATAGTCCAGCGCCGCGCGGGTGGACTCGACAGGGTCACGGCGCTGGTCTACCCACCAGTTCTGTTCCAGCTTGTACTGCGTGCCGGTGCTGGGGATGAACTGCCACAAGCCTGATGCGTGCGAGCGCGAATAGGCCACCGGGTTGTAGGCACTTTCCACAAAAGGCAGCAGGGCCAATTCTGAAGGCAGTCCACGTGAGTCCAGCTCGTCCATGATGTGGTACAGATAGCGCGATGCGCGCTGGCTCATGGTGCGGATGGATTCTGGGTGCGACGCGTAGTAATTAGTCCAGTAATCGACCAGATCGGTATGCAGGTTGGGAATGGAGAATCCGCGGCGCATCCGGTCCCAGGCGTCTTTGGGCGGGTGGGTCAGATCAATAGTGCGAGACGTATCGGCTGCAATGCTGGTAGTGGTTTTGGCGGCTTTTTGCGGACTGACCTTGGGGCCTGTGGCGCAGCCGGCCAGCACGAAAGCGCATAGCAGCGCGAAAAGTCTCAGTAGGTTCATTGCGGAATCTTCAGAAATTGTTTTTCCAGTCGCGCAGGCTGGCAAATACCTCGACAGGGCTGTTCAGGGACCGGGCGGCATAGTGCTCGGCAGCCTGGCTAACAGCAGTCGTCTCGCAACGCAGAAATGGATTGGTAGCCAATTCTGTTTTCAAGGTAGAAGGTACCGTAGGCAGGTCTTGCTGGCGTTTTAGCTTATCCTGTTCCCAACGCTCTTGCAGTTGGGGATTGTCCGGCTCTACCTGCAAAGCCCAGCGTAAATTGGATAAGGTGTACTCATGCGCACAGCAGATCAGGGTGTCAGACGGCAGCTTTGCCAACTTGCCCAGGGAATCCGTCATTTGTGCCGGGGTGCCTTCAAAAAGGCGTCCGCAACCAGCAGCAAACAAGGTATCACCACAGAAAACAAAGGGCTGTTTTACCTCATTTTGACCAAAGTACGCAACGTGTCCGGCGGTATGGCCCGGGATATCCAGTACGTCCAGAGTCAGTTCCAGTGTGGGTAATTCGACTTTGTCAGACTGGCCAACACGCACGTCACAGGCGGGCAGACGCTCGTGGGCCGGGCCCCACACGCGGGCCGGGTGCTGGGCCAGGATATCAAGGACACCACCAACATGGTCACCATGATGGTGTGTCAGTAAAATAGCATCCAGTTGTAAGGACTCGCGTGCCAGCCAATCCAGAACCGGGGCGGCTTGGCCAGGATCCACAACCAGAGCATGACCATTACGTGCCAAAGCCCAGATGTAGTTATCGTTCAGGGCGGGTAGTGGAATCAGGCGAACATCGCTTGGCGCAGGCCAGGTAAATGTATTCATCATGGTAGAGGGAGAGAGCGCCAGTGGAGCAGACTTTGAATGATCAATTTGCCCAGTGGTTGGAAACCGTACCGGGGCGATATGTGCGAGCCTGGGAACAAGCCCGGGTCGATGCCGAGGTGGTCAACGCCTTCGGGTATCATGCCATACAAATTGGATTGCCGCATTGGGACCTGCTGGCGCATAGCCGGGTCTCCTGCAAGGTATGTACGGCCCAGACTGGCGTGCTGCCGGCCAGCCAGAAAAATCTGGTTTACGCCGAGCCCGAGCATCTGCCCTTTGATACACAAAGCATCGATCTTTTAATCTTGCCTCATACGCTGGAAAGCGCCATCGATCCTCACCAGGTCTTGCGTGAGGCCGAGCGCGTGCTGGTGCCCGAAGGGCGCATTATCCTGACAGGCTTTAACCCCTTGAGCCTATGGGGTGTCCATGACTGGATTCCGGGCCTGGAACGGGGGACGCCAACCTTGCCGGGCGATGTGTTGTCTGCCTTGCGTTTGCGCGACTGGTTAAAGCTTTTGTCCTTCGATGTGCAAAGCACGCAAATGGGCTGTTATGCGCCCTTGTGCCGTCAGCAGGTCTGGCTGGATCGCTGGGCCTGGATGGAGCAAAGTGGCGCACGCTGGTGGAGCTTTGCGGGGGCCGTCTATATGATTAGCGCGGTCAAGCGTACCCCCGGCTTGCGCATGGTGGGTCCGAAGTGGAAGAAAAACCGTCGGCGACTGCGTCGGCCTATCGTGGTAGCAGGACGTGCTGCCGATGAAGGAATTACCAAGACATGACTGAAGTTGTAGATATTTGGACCGATGGTGCCTGCAAAGGCAATCCGGGTTTAGGTGGTTGGGGGGCGTTGCTGTGTCACGGCGGACGTGAAAAAACCATTTGTGGTGGTGAACCCGACACCACGAATAACCGTATGGAACTGATGGCCGTGATCGAGGCTCTAAAAGCCTTGAAACGTCCCTGCCAAGTGCGCGTGCATACCGATTCGCAATACGTGCAAAAAGGTATGAATGAATGGCTGCCCGGCTGGAAAGCACGCGGTTGGCGCACGGCAGACAAGAAACCCGTCAAGAATGCCGACCTGTGGCAGGAGCTGGAAAAGCTGGCTGCCCAACATGAATTAAGCTGGTTATGGGTGCGTGGTCATGCGGGCGATCCCGGCAATGAACGGGCTGATGAGCTGGCTAATCAAGGGGTGGAAATAGCCCGGCAGTTACAAGCCGGCTGATAGTACTATAGCCACTCGTCATATTTTGTCAGACAGCTTTACCGGCCTGGCCGGTCAGGATAAGCCGCCCATGATTTCCACGCTGCGCCACACACTTCTTACTTTATTCATCGTGCTGTTTGCAGGTAGTGCGCCAAGTTGGGCGCAGTCCGACATAACACGGGTAGAAGTGTTGCCAGTGCGACAAAGTGAATTGATTCGGGATGTGGCAGCGGTAGGAACCTTGGTCGCCCGCGAGTCCGTGATGCTGCGTCCAGAAGTCAGTGGTCGCATTTCCGCCATCAGCTTTGAAGAAGGGCGACCTGTCAAAAAAGGCCAGCTTTTAATTCAGCTGGACCCGGCGATGGCGCAGGCACAGCTGAATCAGGCCCAGGCCAATTTGAATCTGGCCGGTAGCCAACACAAGCGCTCGTCGGAGTTGAGCCGTCAGGGCTTTATCAGCCAGCAGGCTAAAGATGAATCAGGCAGCCGTTTGGCTGTGCAACAGGCCGAAGTGCAGTTGGCGCGCGTGCAGCTGGATAAAACCCGCATTCGCGCTCCTTTTGACGGCGTCACCGGACTACGTAATGTGTCGGTGGGCGATTATGTCGGGCCGGGCACCGACCTGGTGCAGTTGGAAGACGTCTCCACCCTGAACGTAGATTTCCGTATTCCCGAACAGTATCTGGGTGCTGTGCGTACAGGTATGCCGGTAGAACTGCGCTTTGATGCCTTTCTGGGTGAGACGCGCAAAGGGACGGTGCTGGCGGTTAGCCCGACCGTAGATGCCGCTGGCCGCTCTATATTGCTGCGCGCCCAAGTGCCCAATGAAGACGGTGCGTTGCGCCCCGGTCTGTTCAGTCGGGTGCGCTTGGAGCTGTCGCGTTATCAGGCCTTGATGGTGCCTGAAACCGCCCTGGCCCCGTCGGGCCAGGATCAATACATCTATATCGTTAAAGACGGTCGGGCAGAGCGCCGTCAGGTACAGATTGGTGTGCGTGAGCAAGGTTGGGTACAAGTTACTGGCGATCTGAAGGCCGGGGACAATGTGCTGGTGGCCGGACTGCAAAAAGTCCGTGACGGTGTGCCCGTCGATATTCAGGAAGTGATCGACGTTCAAACCCAGCCGCAGCAATAGGACAGAATCATGGTGCTTTCTGATTTATGTATCCGTCGCCCGGTTTTTGCCACGGTTCTGTCTTTGGTGATTGTGCTGGTCGGTTTCATTTCCTATGAACGCCTGACCGTTCGCGAATATCCCGCGATTGATGAGCCGGTGGTGTCCGTCATCACCAACTATAAAGGGGCCTCACCGGAGGTGATCGAGTCCCAGGTCACCAAGCCCTTGGAAGACCAGTTGTCCGGTATTGAAGGCGTCAATGTGATGACTTCGCGCAGCCGTTCCGAGCGCAGCCTGATCAATATTAAATTCAATCTGGACCGTGCCCCGGATGCAGCGGCCGCTGACGTACGTGACAAGGTCTCGCGAGCCCGGCGCTTTCTGCCCGACGAGGTGGACGAACCTATTATCAATAAGGTGGAGGCGGACTCCACCCCGATTATCTATGTAGGGGTGGACACTGGCGACTACAGCATGCTGGAGGCCTCAGACTACATCAACCGCTATATCAAGACGCGCTTGTCCGTCTTGCCCGGCGCGGCGGAAGTGCGTGTATTCGGCGAGCGCTTGCCCGCTATGCGTATCGACCTGGACCGTACCCGCCTGGGGGCGTATCAGCTTACCGTGCAGGATGTGGAAGATGCGCTGCGCAAACAGAACGTGCTGATTCCAGCGGGCCGGATAGAGTCTGACGCCCGCGAGTTCTCTGTGGTGTCCTCGACCGATCTGGAAACACCTGAGGAGTTTCGCAACATCATCATCAGTCAGGTGGCTGGTTATCCGGTGCGTATCTCCGACATTGCTGATGTGCGTATCGGGCCAGCTGAAGAGCGGGTCCTGGCCCGTTTCAACGGTCAAAACAGCCTGAATATTGGTGTAACTAAACAGTCCACCGCCAACCCGCTGGATCTGTCCAAGTCCGTGCGTGCCGAAGTCGAGCGCATCAACGAGAGCTTGCCGGGCAATATGAAGCTGGCCGTCTCTTACGACAGCTCTATCTTCATTCAGAAATCCATTGACTCGGTGTACACCACCATTGCTGAAGCGATCCTGCTGGTGGTGCTGGTGATTGTGTTTTTCCTGCGCAGCTTCCGCGCCAGCCTGATCCCCATTGTGACGATCCCGATCTCCCTGATCGGTGCGTTCGCCATCATGTATATGCTGGGCTTTTCCATCAATACCTTGACCTTGCTGGCTATGGTGCTGGCCATTGGTTTGGTGGTGGATGATGCGATTGTGGTGCTGGAGAACGTGTACCGCCATATAGAAGAAGGCAAGACGGCCATGCAGGCGGCTTTTTTGGGCGTACGTGAAATTGCCTTTGCCGTTATTGCTATGACCTTGACGCTGGTGGCGGTGTACGCGCCACTGGCTTTTGCCACGGGCCGTACCGGACGACTATTTATTGAGTTTGCGTTGACCTTGGCTGCCGCCGTGCTGGTGTCCGGTTTTGTGGCGCTGACCCTGACTCCCATGATGTGCTCGCGCATGTTGCGCCCGCATGGAGCGAAAGTGGGCCGTGTCAGCCAGGGTATTGAAAACTTTCTGGTGTGGCTGACGCGTGGCTATCGCCGCGTGTTGATCCGTGCCTTGCGCTGGCGCTTTCTGGTTCTGCTGATTGGGGTGGCGGTAGCCGCCTCCAGTGGGCTGCTGTTTACTGTGATCAAAAGCGAGCTGGCTCCCATCGAGGATCGCGGGGTGATCTTCGGGATCGTGAACTCGCCCGAAGGGGCAACGCTGGACTACACCTTGCACAATGTGGAACGGGTCGAAGAGCTGTATCGTGGCATACCAGAGACAGAAGGCTACCAGTCTGTGATTGGTTTCCCGACCGTGACGGATTCCTTTGCGATTCTGCGTCTGAAACCTTGGGAAGAGCGCACGCGTAATCAGCAATCTATTGCGCGTGAATTGCAGCCGCATTTCTCGGCTATCCCCGGTGCACGCGCTTTCCCCACCAACCCGCCGTCCCTGGGCCAGCGGGCTACGTCCAAGCCAGTGGAGTTTGTGATCATGAGTCAGGCTCCGTATCCGGAGCTGGCCAAGATCGTGGACGATTTCCTGACCGAGCTGAAAGACTATCCGGGCTTGTTGAACGTGGATACCGACTTACGGTTGAATACGCCGGAAATCCGTATTGATGTAGACCGTGACAAGCTGGCCGACACCGGTGTCTCAGTAGAAGCCGTAGGCCGTACCTTGGAATCTATGCTGGGTGGTCGTCAGGTGACGCGTTACAAGAGCGACGGCGAGCAATACGACGTGATTGTGCAGGTGGACAAGCAGGCCCGTTCCAGCCCGCAAAACATTCTGGATATTTACGTGCGCACCCAAGACGGTGGCATGGTGCAGGCCTCCAACTTCCTGAAAGTACGGGAAAGCGTGTCGCCGCAATCCTTGAACCACTTCAACCGCTTGCGGGCGGTCATTGTGGAAGCCTCGGTGGCGCCCGGCTATGCGCTGGGCGAGGTGCTGGAACACATGAACGAGGTGGCGCGCAGAACGTTGCCTGAAACTGTGCAGACGGATCTGGATGGCCAGTCGCGCGAGTTCCGGGACTCCTCAGGCAGTATCTATCTGGTTTTCCTGATGGCTCTGGCCTTTATTTATCTGGTGCTGGCCGCGCAGTTTGAAAGCTGGCGCAATCCGCTCATCATCATGTTGTCCGTGCCTTTGTCCATGACGGGGGCGTTACTGGCTTTGTGGTTATCAGGTGGGACCTTGTCGATTTATAGTCAGATCGGTTTGATTACCCTGGTCGGCCTGATTACCAAGCACGGTATTTTGATTGTGGAATTTGCCACCCAGCAACGCGAAGCTGGAGCCAGTTTGTACAATGCCGTGGTACGCGCTTGCGAGATGCGCTTGCGTCCCATTTTGATGACGACGGGTGCCATGGTGCTGGGCGTCTTGCCACTGGCTTACGCATCGGGGGCGGGGGCAGAATCCCGTCAGCAAATTGGTTGGGTGCTGGTGGGCGGTTTGTCCCTGGGCACCTTGCTGACCTTGTTTGTGGTGCCGGTGGCCTATACCTTGATTGCCGGTAAAAAGGTGGGACAAGACAAGCAACTGGAACTGATTGATAAGCCCGAGGCGTCTGTCTAAACGGCGGGTCCGCTGTCTCCAGGGTGGCTGGCAATAATGCTGCTGTCGTGTTGAAGGCCGTGGCCTTGATTGAATTTGTAGGGAAAGAGAATGCGTCAAATTATTCTGGATACTGAAACCACCGGTCTGGAGCCGCGCGAGGGGCACCGGATTGTCGAGGTGGGCGGGGTCGAGCTGTTCAACCGTAAATTGACGGGCCGCCATCTGCATCTGTATCTGAACCCCGATCGGGATTCAGATCCCGAGGCTTTGGCCATTCATGGCTTGACCACCGAATTTCTGTCCAAACATCCGCGCTTCAAGGATGTGGTGGATCAGGTACTGGATTTTGTGGAAGGTGCAGAAGTCATCATCCATAACGCATCCTTTGATACGCGTTTCCTGGATTCAGAGCTGCAGAAAGTAGGCAAGAAACCGTTCTCCACCTACTGCGACACCATTACCGACTCCTTGCTGGTTGCGCGAGAACTGCATCCTGGCAAGCGCAACTCCCTGGATGCCTTGTGCGAACGCTACGGCATTTCCAACTCTCACCGCACCTTGCACGGCGCTTTGCTGGACTCGGAATTGCTGGCCGATGTCTGGCTAGCCATGACGCGTGGCCAGGACGGCTTGCTGATGGACTTTGATGAGTCTGACGGGCAGGGCGGGGACGGCAGTGATTTGAGCCTGGGTAAGTTTGATACCCGTGTGCTGAAAGTTCTGCGTGCCTCAGAAGCGGATCAGGCTGAGCACGAAAAATACATGGACGTGCTGGAAAAACAGAATAAAAAACCTCCGTTGTGGCGGGAGATGCTGACGGTTGACGCCCCGGAATGAAAACCGGAGGTACTACATAAAAAAGCGATGCTTAGGCATCGCTTTTTTTTATCTACCGATTGGAGAGTAGACAAGCTTATTTTTTTACCCCATACTTAAATTGTCCACTTAAAGAACATTGAGTTCACTAAGTGAACATATAAAGATAATACTTACCGTGGTACTTCAGGAGATCAAACATGAAGTATGGGTTGTTAAATATAGGGTTTATGGCTGTTTTGGCCGCTGCACCAGTGGCTCAGGCGCAAACATGGCCTACGAAGGCATTGGTTTGGGTCGTGCCTTATCCCGCAGGCGGGTCTACCGATATCTTGGCGCGTGTTGTCGCTCCCCGCTTGGGCGAGCGATTGGGGCAGTCAGTGGTGATTGAAAACCGTACGGGAGCGGGCGGTGTGGTGGGAACGGCATATGGAGCACGCCAGCCCGGCGACGGGTACACCCTGATTATGGGGAATATCGGCCCGATCGCCGTCAGTCCCAGTTTGTATAAAGATCTGACATATGACCCGCTTAAGGACCTTAGGCCGGTGCGCATCATGATGGGGATTCCTAATGTGATGACTGTGCATCCCAATGCGGGCCTGGACACCTTAGAAAAAATAAGCAAGGAAGGGCAACGCGACCCCATCCCTTACGGAACACCAGGAGCGACAACGTCCCCACATCTCGCAGGCGAGTTATTTGCTTTGTCTGTTGGGACTCGTTTGATGCATGTGCCATACAAAGGCAGTGCGCCTGCGATCACCGATCTGATCGCAGGCCATGTCCCCATGATGTTTGATAATTTGCCTGCCTCTTTGCCCCATATAAAGAGCGGAAAAATTAAAGCCTTAGCTGTCACTACCAAGGATCGGGTCCCTGAGCTGCCAGATGTCCCCACCATGCAGGAGTTGGGTGTGAAGGGCTACGAGGTAACTGGTTGGACAGGGGTGTTTGTCCCCGCTGCTACACCTGAGGACCGAGTTCAGCGTCTTTATAAAGAGTTGGACGCTGTCATGAGCGATCCACAAGTACAAAAGCAAATTGCTGAGCTTGGTGGGCAGAACTTGTCGGGTACCCCCGAGGACTTCAAGACCTTCGTGGCCAGTGAACAAGAAAAATGGCGTCGTGTGACTGCCGAAGCTGGAATCGTCTTGCAGTGAATCTATTTGTCCCTGGCGTGCCCGGATTTTCTTTTACGGCGGGGCACAAGGGGATTTTCTATTTAAGGAGAGAGACATGTCGAATAAAGTTGAGCTGGGTGCGCTCGCACGAACCAAACAAGATTTGCTGGGCTACGCACGGCAAGCGAACTGCCGACCCTTGGCGATGCGTTTACTTGAGGAGGCGATCGATTTTATCGATCAGGAGTGCGAGCCTCGTAGTGAGGAGGTGGAGCGAACCAATCGTATCCCGGATGATCTGCTCGCACGAATGCGAGAAATGGGGCACTTCGGTTTTACTATGCCCACGTCTTACGGTGGACATGGTTTGACCAGCCTTGAGTATTTGTTTATCTGCATGGCTTACGGCCGTACTGCTGTGGCATTTCCTCTCATGATGAACATTAATAATGGGCTGGGCACTCGTGGGATTTTGTATCACGGCACTCCCATGCAGCATGATAAGTATTTGCGTGGTCTGGCTTCTGGAGAGTTGATTGCTGCTTTTTGTCTGACCGAACCTGCGGCGGGTTCGGATGCGGCTGGAATCCAGACACGAGCGCAGCTGCGTGATGGGAAATGGGTCATTAATGGCAAAAAACATTTCATCACTAATGCGCCAATTGCTGATTTTTTCATTGTTTTTGCGATCACTGATGAAAGCAAAGGGGTGCATGGCGGCATCACTTCGTTCTTAGTTGATAAGGACAATCCGGGTTTAAGTCATGGAGAGGAACAGTTATTCATGGGAGCCGCAGGCTCGCCTACCGGGGAGCTTTTCTTTAAGGATTGTGAGGTGTCGCCCGATATGGTGTGCGGTGAAGTTGGCTTTGGTTTTTCAATCGCTTTGCAATCCATTGACTACTCTCGTTTGACGATCGGTGCCCGTCATACACATAGCGCCGAGTTGCTATTGGCAATGAGTGTGGACTGGGCGCGTGAGCGACGCACCTTTGGCAAGGCCTTAAAAGAGCATCAAGCCATCCAGTTCATGATTGCGGATATGGCAACAGAGGTTCATCTAGGACGCTTATTGGCTTTGGACACGGCCAAACGCTACGACAAGGGCGAGAACGCGAATATGGAATGCTCCATGGTGAAGCTCTATTGCATGGAGATGGCTAATCGTGTGGCAGATCAGGCGCTACAAATTCATGGCGGTTATGGCTACTCCAAGAAGTTACCGATCGAACGTTTCTATCGTGATCTGCGTGGCCCACGCATTTGGGATGGCAGCATGGAAATGCAGCGTCATGTAATTGCCAAGAAGATGCTTAAAGGTTATGGCACAGAGGTTGCTGCCGCACCGCGGCCGTTGATGGAGGAGTTCGCTCGCTAAGGTCATTTATCTGGCGCTTTGCGAAGCGCCAGATCTTTCTGGCCAACTGTGGAGTCAGCGACTGAAGGGAATTCCTATGTTTTCAAGTGCGCATATAGAGAGCTTGCCGGTTCAGACAGGGCGGGGGACGGGGCCTGCCCCGTTACAGGGAGTGTTGATTGCAGACTTTACTCACTACATAGCGGGTGCGTATGCCTCTATGATGCTTGCCGATTTGGGGGCAACGGTCATTAAGATTGAACCGCCAGGCAAAGGAGATGATTTTCGCTACTACCCTCCTCATGCGGATGGTTTTGGGCAGGATGGTGCGGCCTATCTTTGGGCCAATCGTAATAAGCTCAGTTGTGCAGTAGATTTAAAACACCCGCAAGGCAAGCAGTGGGTATTGGATTTATTAGCGCAAGCGGATGTGCTGATAGAGAATTACTCGACAGGTGTCATGGATAAATTGGGCTTGGGCTATGAGGCGTTGCAGCCTGTGCGGCCTAATCTGGTTTATTGCTCTGTTTCGGCCTATGGCCGTCAAGGCAGTCAGGCGCACCGCTCTGGTTTTGACTCTGTGATTCAAGGGGAGTCAGGCTTTGCCTCTCAAAATGGCTATGCTGACCGGCCGGGCGTACGAGCGGCATCTCCGGTCATGGATATAGCAACAGCCATGATGGCTTCCAATGCGGTTTTGGCTGCCTTGCTGCATCGTAGCCATACCGGGCAAGGCCAGTATGTTGAGGTGGCAATGTGTGATGTGGCCGCCGGGATGACAGGCTACGCAGCGATGCAGACCTTGTGTACGGGATTGGAGCCGATGCGACATGGAAATGTCAGCCCGGACACCTCGCCCACAGGTGTGTTTTCCTGTGCAGATGGCGAGTTCTTTCTGCATTGCGGCAATACGGCGATATTTCAGCGCTTATTCGAGCAGGTTGTACAGCGGCCGGATATTGCATTTGATCCCGCGTATCAGCACTCGGCAGGACGGCGGCAAGGTAGAGAGCATCTAACGAATGTCTTGCAGACTCTATTTCAAGCGCAGCCCTGGTCCTTATGGCAACAGCGCTTAGCCAGTGCGGGGGTGCCCGCTGGCTTGATACAGACAGTTGGCGCTGCCTTGCACAGCCCTTTGATGATGGAGCGCGGCATGGTTGGGAGACTGGCGCATCCCACCTTGGGATGGGTGCCTAATGTGGCTTCCCCTTGGCGTTTTGCTGAGTCACCCGTAGTCCAAGCCGTAGCTGCTCCTTTGTTGGGCCAGCACACTCGGCAGGTCAGTCTGGACGTTCTGGCCTGGCCGTCCGAGCGTTTGAATGCAGCTTTAGAGCAAGGGGCTTTACAAGCAGGTGTAATCCCCGAATGTGTGCACAAGGAGTGAAGTCGATTACTTGGGCTTCATACCGGACATGAAAGCGCTTATAGTCACAGGCGTATCTGTGTCATGTCCTGTGTTCCGAGGTTGTCCCCTTGAAGACTAATCGTTCCATCCAGCGTTGCTTTCATATTTTGCAGTCTTTTCGTTTGAACGGTCGGCCGACTTTAGCTGAGCTGGTCAAGGCGACAGATCTGCCGCATCCGACTTTATTGCGTTTCCTGACTACCTTGGAAGAGGATGGTTATGTGGCGCGCGACGATAAGCGCTGGAGGCTGACGAGCAAAGTACTTGAAATTGGTTTCGCCGCCTTGGAAAGCTTGGGCATTAATCAATTTGTGCAGGAGAGCTTGCAACAACTGGCAGAAAAGTATTCGGGTGCTGCGAACATTGGTGAGCGGGACGAGCAAGGAGTACTGATCATTGCCCGCGCAACAGCGCCCCAAGAGCGCCGCCGATTAGTGGTACGTAATGTGCGTGTAGGGTCTGTGCTTTCAGGTGACAGCGCTCTGGCTCATGCCTTGACGCTAGAACCAGGACAGTGGGCAGAGCGACATTACCCCGAGTTGGACCAGTTCTCTGTAGCGGTTCCCATCCCTGAAACGTCGGGCCGGTGGGTGTCCTTGGGGGTGTCAGCACCACGAGCTGAAATGAGTGATGAGCGAGTACTCCAGGAGCTGGTGGCAGAGCTCCAGGAGAAAGCGACTCGCATGGGTAAGATATTAGGTTACGGGCCTGTCTGAGCATTGACAGGACAAGTCGGTAGATCTTATACTTATGGTCTTCGCAGCGTGCAGCTCTTTCACGCTTCGGGCGGTTAACTCAGTGGTAGAGTGCCACCTTCACACGGTGGAAGTCACAAGTTCGAACCTTGTACCGCCCACCATCCCTCGCTTCACATTCCCCCCCTCTTATTAGTCCAAGACCAAGTTCAGGTCGGCAATGATGCGCCCATAGTGTTCGTAATCGTTGCGAATAGTGGTGGCCAGTTCTTGGGGCGTGCTGCCTATTCCCAGGGTGCCTGAACTAGCCAGAACTTGTTTTAAGTCCGTCGTGTCCATCACGTGGCGGATATCGCGTGCAATTTTTTCGCGTATGGCGATCGGTGTGCTGGCGGGGGCCATGAAACCGGACCATGAAATAAAGTCGCCATAGTCTTGGCCCGTGGACTCCGTCAAGGTAGGTACTTCTGGCAGTAAGGGGCTGCGTTGTTGGGCCGCAATGCCTAGCAAGGACACTGTTTTGCCTTGAATAAAGCCCAGGGCACTGGGTAGCTGGGCAAACATCAGATCTACATGCCCGCCCGCAACATCGGTGATGGCAGCCGATACGCTGTTGTAAGGGATATGGGTCAAGGTGAGGTCGTATTTACGGGCAAAGACCTCTGCCGCCAGATGGGCTTGGCTACCCACACCCGGGGAGCCATACGTTAGCGTCTGCTCAGATTTTTTTGCCAGTGCCAATAAATCGGCGGTGGTTTTCACCCCCAAGGCTGGATTGACGATCAGCACGTTGGGCACAGAGCCTACTTGGCTCACCGGGTCCAAATCTCGCAGTACATCAAAAGGGCGTTTTTTGTAGAGATGGGGGTTTACTGCCAAATCTGACACAGGCACGGAAACCAGTGTGTAGCCATCCGCTTTGGATTTGACGACGCTCATGATCCCGATAGTGCCAATGCCGCCAGGCTTGTTCTCGACGATAACGGTCTGCCCCCAAAGCTGGGTCAGCCTGTCACTCACTGCACGGGCCAGAATGTCGGCGCTGCCACCAGCACCGTAGGGAACAATAATGCGGACTGGGCCTTGTGGGAAATCAGCCTCTTGTGCCTGTGTCAGCGGCACGGCGCTCAGCAGGGCGGCACTGATCAAGATACGAGTTATTTTTCTAATCATGGTTTGTCTCCTGGGGGAGTGGGTTTTTTTTATGTGTGTGTACAACGACTGATAGGGCACATCTCCTGGGCTGTGCGTTTAAGCGGGTCCCAGTCTTGAAGGCTAGGCCAGATATCCTCGGCAAATTCTTGTACCTGACGACGCAAGGCGGCTAAATCCACCCCTGGAATAACGCCATCTTGCATGCTGATTCTGCCGTTGCAGATGACCGTATCGACGTCGTCACCGATGCCGCACTCCACCATGCTGCGGATCGGGTCCCAGATGGGGCCATAGCGCAGCACGTCGCCGCGTCCAATGCGTACCAGCGACATATCGGCACGGGCATTGACTGCTAATCGACCCAAATCTTCTCGCCCCAAAGAGTGGGCGGCGGCCAGTGTGGCGGCTTCAAAGACGTCTGCCGCGCTGGCGGTGCTCAGGTCGTGACTCATGACTTTGCCGTGATAAGAGGCGGTGCGCATGTTCATGAACATGTCACGCGGATAGGTGTCGCTGCCAATGGTGATGTTCACCCCCGCCTTGCGATAGGCTTTCCAGTTATCCAGTGTGCGCGCGCGGCGAACGATATTGATGGGACAGTGCGAAATAGACACGTTTTTGCGACCCATCAGCCCTAAGTCATCCCCCCCTGAGTAGTTCATCTTGGGGTGATTGGAGATCAGGTTGGCATGGCCGATGTTCAGGGTCGGACGCAGCATGCCAACATGGTCCAGCAGTTCGATGGGGGTCATGCCATGCTCGCGCACAGTCTCCATAAATTCGATGACGTTGTAGCCAGCGTGTGTCGCCATGGGCAGTTGGAACTCATCGGCGGCGCTGACTGTTTGACGAAGTAGTTCCAAACTACAGTTTTCGATTTCGCGGGGTACCAGGATACCGTGCACCAGATCAGACTCATGGGCCTGAGCACGGTGAATAAATGCCAGGGCATCCTGAAATAGTTGCTGGCCTTTATCGGGGTAAGCGATGCGTTCCAGCTGGCCCTTGTCGTCCGACTGCCAGCGCCCACTGTCATAGCCTGGCCCCAGGTATCCACGGATACCGAGCGCCTCGCATTGCGCCCACAATGCTTCTTGCACCAGCACATGACCGCCCAGCTCGACAAAGGTCGTGACACCGTTACGCAGCAGCTCGGCAGCGGTGAAGGCAGCATGCAGCGTGATGCCGGGATCCTGGGCGGCTTGTTCTTTGTCCAGATAGTTGGGATAGCCGCGTATCTGGGTGCCTTTACGCGCAATGGTGACGTCCATATAGGGCTGACCAAACAGGGCGGGGCGGCCACCGTCGGCCAATAGCTTGTGCAGCGCGCGGTGTCCGGAATGGACATGGGTATCGATAAAACCGGGTGCCAAGACACTGTCGGGGGCGTCTATAACACGGTCCGTGGGTCCCTCGTAATTGGCCCCGACGTAGATGATGCGCTCGCCTTCGTAGACCAGTTGGCCGTGGTCAATAACGCAATGGCGTCCGTCTTGAAATGCAATCAGCCATCGTGCCTTAATCAGTGTTTTCATGTTCTCTCCTGTGGTGCAAACGTGCGCTACCAGTGTCGGAGAGCGGGTAAGAGCAGGCAATTCCGTATTGGAATGATTGATTAGGCCGAAATGGAAAGATTCGGCCAGGAGGGGGGAATGAGGAATCTGGACCTGGATCAGCTGCGCATTTTTCTGGCGGTGTTTCGAGAGTGCAATGTCAGTCGGGCGGCCCTGAGCCTGGACTCTAATCAGTCCACCGTTAGCAAGGAGCTCTCCAAGCTGCGGCTGTATTTCGATGATGCTTTGTTTTTGCGCACAGCCCAAGGGGTCGAGCCTACCCATAAAGCACGTGCCTTGGCGCCGCGTATTGAACAGGCGTTGGCCTTGCTGGATGACTTGGTGCAGACAGACAGCAAGCAATTTGAACCGGCTCGTCTGGCGGTTCGTTTCCGGATTGCAACGACCGAATATCTGTCATACCTCTTGATGCCCGCCTTGACGGCCCATTTGCAGCTCAAAGCGCCTTTGAGCAGTCTGGAAGTCATGGATATGGCTGACTTGGGCGCGGATGATTGGCTGTTAGGTGGGCGGGTAGACCTGGTGCTTTCCTCGTTCGCGGCGGTGACGTACCCCTTATTTCGTCAAGAGCTATTCCAGGATCGGTATGTGGTCTTGATGCGCGCCTGTGGCCGTGATGCCGAGCAGATGAGCTTGGACGAGTTCTGTCAGCGACGCCATATCGGCGTGCCGGGTCACAATGGCAGTCGGGAGCGCCGCTTGGCGGATGCCTTGCAAATGCGTCAGTTAGAAAGAAAGGTGCAGGCCAGCATGCCTCATTTTCTAGCGGTACCGGCATTGCTGGAGCGCACCGATTTGATTATCAGCGTGGCCGAGCGCATGGCCCGCCTGTTAAGTGCCGGCCATGCGCTGGATATATTGCAGCACCCACTCGATTTAGAGCCGTTTTGTATTTATCAGATCTGGCATGAGCGCACACGCGCCAGTGGCGCGTATGCATGGTTTCGGGAACAGCTGCGCCAAGTGTGTGAGGAGCTGGACGCGGGGTAGGAGCCGTTTACAACCAGGTCAAGCCAATCGAAATAACAATGCCCGAGACGATCAGTTGGATCAGACAAAAGCCCATGATGTCTTTGGCTTTCAGGCCGGCAATTGCCAACACCGGCAAGGCCCAGAAAGGTTGCAGCATATTGGTCCAGGAATCACCCCAGGCAACTGCCATGGCGGTGCGGGCCATATCGGCGTCAAGGGCTTGGGTGGCCGCAATGACCACGGGGCTTTGCACGGCCCATTGCCCACCACCGGAAGGAACAAAGATATTGACCAGGCCGGCGCTCATGAAAGTCCAGAAAGGCAGGGTGGTGGCGGTAGCAAACGACACCATCCACTCGGACAGGCTGGCCGCCAGACCAGAGTCAATCATGATGGCCATGATGCCCGCGTAGAAGGGAAACTGGATCACAATCCCGGCACCACCACGAATAGCTTCATCCAGGCTTTTCAGCAGGCGACGTGGGGTGCCATGCAGCAAGATAGCCAGAATCAGGAAGGTGAAATTGATGACGTTCAGATTCAGGGTGGCACCGCGCAGCACGTAGTAATCAAACAAATAAGCCAGGCCGGCCAGACCGATGATCCAAGAGATCAGACGGCTGTTTTCCAGACGGTCGGCTGGACGGTCTGTGGTTTGGTTAAGGTCGTCGGGGCTTTCTTCCAGTAGTTTGGGGTCTACATAAATACTTTCTTTTTCGCTAGGCAACATCAAGCGGTTAATGATGGGCACCAGGACAAACAAGGTAATCACAATGGCCAGGTTGAAGAAGGCAAAGATGGTGTCAGAGGTGCTGATAATGCCAATCTTGTCTTCGGAAAAGTGGCCCGAGGTTGCAATGGTCAGCGGAACCGAACCGGCTAGCCCGCCGTGCCAGACCAGAAAGCCGGAATAGGCACTGGCGACCAGCAAGCGGTAGTCCACCCGTACTTGGCGGGCCAGCTCTTTGGCGAACAAGGCACCCACCACCAGACCAAAGCCCCAATTGATCCAGCTGGCGGCCAAGGAAACCAGCGTGACCAGAATAATGGCCGAGCCAGCAGAGCGAGCCAGAGAGGCCAGACCGCGCAACCAGCTTTTTACCAAGGGGGTGCTGGCCAGCATATGGCCGGTTAACAGCACCAGCAGCATTTGCATGGCAAAAGTCAGCAGACCCCAAAAACCATTGCCCCAGTACTGGACAATTTCCATGGGAGATCGTTGTTCAAATGCCATTGCCGAGACACCGGCAATCAGCGTGAGCAGAATGACGAAGATATATGGGTCGGGCAGATAGCGTTCAACCAGGCGGACCGAGCCGCGCGTCATGGCTTTAAACATAGATTCTCCTTTTGTGGACTTGCGCCAGTATTTGCGCTGGTCCTGATGTTATGGGATGGCATTTTGGTGCCAATTGGTAGGGGCACCTGCCTGAGTACATTGGGATGGCAATGCTCAGTACAGCCGTATTGTTGGCGAGACGCCGCAGATTGGGAAGACGGGAAAACCTGAGTCTCAAAGTTTCTGGCTAGTTGTAGTTCTTCGCTATATGCTCTACTATATAGCGGTGTTTTCGAAAGAACCATCACTCATCGCTCGATGATGGGTTCTATTTACGGGCCCTTTTGGGCCCGTTTTTTTTTGCTGTGTTTTTGTGTCGTCGTTGTTCATAAATCAATTAGAAAGATTACTGAGGGAAGTGGAATGAGACATCAGTCCAGACGCGCTATTGCTGCGCGTCACAATAAAAAAACCGTCTGTTTTGTACCGCGTGTATTGGTCTTGAGCATGATGGGAGCCTTGGCATCAGGCCAGGCGTATGCCCAGGAAGATAACGATCGCGTTTTCCAGTTAGGCAAGGTGGTGGTGCAGTCCAATCTGGAGCGCGATGCGCCGTTGGGGGAGAGCGCTGTCAGCCAGGAGAAAATGCAGGCTTTTGATTTGCGTGATGTGGGTGCCGCAGTCAGTGTGCAGCCCGGCGTGAGCGTATCCGCAGGTGGGGCTAGAAATGAACAAATGGTCTATGTGCGCGGTTTCGATTCGCGTCAGGTGCCTTTGTTTCTGGATGGTATTCCCCAGTACGTGCCGTACGACGGTTATGTGGATTTCACCCGTTTCACCACCATGGACCTGAGCGAAATTCGCGTGGCCAAGGGCGCAGCTTCCTTACTGTATGGCCCCAACATCATGGGGGGGGCGATCAATCTGGTCAGCCGTAAACCGGTCAAGGAATTTGAGGGCGAATTCCGCGCTGGCTATGCCACGGGCGATCAGCGCTATAGCGCTTTAAACGTCGGCACCAATCAGGGCAACTGGTACTTGCAAGCAGGCCTGTCCTGGTCGGGTGAGCGTACCTTCCCGCTGGGCCGTGGCTTTGAAGATCAAAAACCGCGTCCTACCGATACGGGCGATACGCGCAGCAACGCTTCGCAACGAGATAAGAAAGCCTCCTTCAAACTGGGCATTACGCCAAATGCGACAGATGAATACGTGATCGGGTATGTGAACCAGAAAGGCCAGAAAGACAATCCGGTTTACACCGGCGTCAATGATGCCAAGCTGGGTCAACGGTACTGGCGCTGGCCCTACTGGGACAAGGAAAGCCTGTACTTCCTGAGCTCTACCCAGCTGGGTGAGAACAACACCCTCAAGACCCGTGTCTACGAGGACAAGTACAGCAACGGTCTGGATATGTATAGCGACGGCCAGTACGCCACGCTGACAGGCCCGACCAGCGAGTACTCGGACCGCACGCGGGGCGCAGCGCTGGAGTGGGTGAACAGCAGCCTGGATAATCACGAACTGCACTTTGCTTTGCACTACAAGGAAGATACGCACCGTGATCCTAAGCCCGCTGGCACGGAACACTACAAAGACGTGACCACCTCCTTGGCTTTTGAAGACCGCATTGCTCTGGGGGATCTGTGGCAGCTGCGTGTCGGTGCCAGCCACGAACGTCGTAAAGCCAAAGAAGCACACAATTTTGAAACCGGCGATACCGATGCCACCAACGGCTTGCTGGAGCTAGGCTACGACTGGAGTGAGGCCATGCAGGTCTACGGTAGCGTGGCTTATAAAACCCGCTTCCCCACGATTAAGGATCGCTACTCCAGCCGCATGGGTTACGCCCAGCCCAATCCAGATCTGAAACCCGAGCATGCCATTCACTACGAGCTGGGTCTGCGTGGTCAGCCATGGGAAGGTGCTCAGCTGGAATCGGCGTTGTTCCTGAGCCAGGTGCGCGACATGATTCAAAGCACCGTCATCCAGGCTCCGGGCTGCGACAAGTACCGTCCTGTGGGCTTTTGTGATCAAGCCACCAACGTTGGCAAAGCTCGCCAAATGGGCGTAGAGCTGTCCTTGCAGCAGCAATTTTCGGCTCAGTGGACCGGGGGCTTGGCCTACACCTATTTGAATCGTCGTAACCAGTCCGACCCCGACGTCAAATTGGTGGATACGCCCGCTCACCGTTTGTTCGCGCACCTTAGCTGGAAACCATCGGCGCAGTGGGAGGTAATGGGTTCGGTGGAAACCGAAAGTGGCCGTTACTACTCCTATGCCAATAGCAAGGGTGATCAGATTTACGAAAAAACCCCGGGCTTTGCTTTACTGGGCTTGAAGGGGATCTGGCGTCCGAATTCCGACATCACCCTGGAAGCCGGTGTTCGTAACCTGGGCGACAAGTTGTACCAATATAAAGAAGGCTACCCTATGCCTGGCCGCGTCTGGTTTGTGGGCGGAAGCTATCGTTTCTAATGCGGTATTGTGATCTGTAGTGAAAGGGGAAGGGCGGGATGAAGCGTCGTGATGTATTGCGTGCCTTGGCGGCACTGCCGATTTTGGCGCCTCATGCCCGTTTGTTGGCCCAGTCGGAGCAGGTTGGGGCCAGCGCTGCTATTAATCTGCACCTCAGCGTGGCGGGCAAGCTGCCTGATCCGGCACAGGTACGCCGGGTGGTGGCCGCAGGCCCGCCTGCTTCTGTGCTGGCGTATTGCATAGCCCCCCATACCCTTTTGGGGTGGCCGTTTCAGTTGGCTCCTGCTGCGCAGGAGTTGATGGTCCAGGCAGGTTTCTCTTTGCCGTATCTGGGTCGTCTGGCAGGCCGGGGCAGTACCTTGTCCTTGGAAAGCTTGCTGGCTTTGAAGCCCGATATGGTTCTGGATATAGGCGATGTGAATCCCTATTACGAGTCTGCGGCCAAGGCCGTTCAGGAGCAAACGGGTGTGCCGTATGTGTTGATGGACGGTCGCTTAAATGACAGCCCGGCGCAGTTGCGTCAGGCGGGACATCTGCTGGGGCAGGTCGACCGTGGCCAGCAGTTGGCCCAGCATGCACAAGTGATTTTGGATCAAGCCCATCAGGCTGCTCGACCCCGTGCCAAAGGTTTGAAAGCCTATCTGGCGCGTGGCAATGATGGTTTGGAAACCGGTATGGGCCAGTCCATTCATACCGAGGTGCTGCGCTTATGTGGTTTAACGGTCATGGGCGATGCACAAAACGATAATCGTCTGGGCCGTATTTCTTACGAACAATTATTGGCCTGGGACCCGGACATTCTGTTTGCCCAGGATGATGCTTTCTTTGAGCTGGCGCGTACCCAAGCCCCTTGGAACCAGCTCAAGGCGCTGCGGGAAGGGCGTTTGTACCGCGTCCCGGCATTACCCTTTGGCTGGCTGGATGGCCCGCCGGGAATCAATCGGCTGGCCGGTGTGATTTGGCTTAGTGCCTTGCTGGAAGGCAGTGACGCTATGCCGCGCATGTTGTTAGAGCTGCAGGACTTTTACTCGGTGTTTTACGGCATGTCGCTGGATAGCGAACAAATCAAGCGATTGGTACAAGGGCTGGACCCGCTGGGCTCCCAGCAAAGCTCATGAAGACCGGATTGCCCTACGGGCTACTGCTGCTTGTTTTGGGGCTGATTCTGGCTGTGTTGGTGGTGTTTGCCTTGGGACAGGGTGCCTACCCCTTGTCAGGACCCGATGTGCTGCGGGCCTTGGCTGCCGGCTTTTCAAGTGATCCGGAAGCGGCACATACTCAGGCGGTACGTGTCGTCTGGGACTTGCGTTTGCCGCGTATTGCAGCGGCTCTGTTGGTGGGGGCGGCCTTGTCTACGGCAGGCGCGGCGTATCAAACCATGTTTCGCAATCCCCTGGTGTCCCCCGATATTTTGGGCGTATCCTCGGGGGCGGGGCTGGGTGCGATTCTGGCTATTTATTTGAACCTCTCCATGTTCGGCGTGCAGATGGCCGCCTTTGTGGGGGGCTTGCTGGCGGTGGGCATTGTCTTGAGCCTGGCGCGTATGCTGCGCCATCATCCGCCTATCTTGATTCTGGTCTTGGCGGGGATGGCGGTGGGTACCTTGCTGGGCGCGGCTTTATCGCTGGTCAAAATTCTGGCTGATCCCTATTCGCAATTACCCTCCATGACCTTCTGGCTGCTGGGCGGCTTAAGTGCTGTGCGCTCTTACGAAGTCTGGCCTGCTGCGATGATCGTGCTGGTGTGCATTATTCCGGTCTGCCTGCTGCGCTGGCGTATCAATGTGCTGGCTTTGCAGGATGACGAGGCCCGCTCCCTGGGCATGCCTGTGTCTGCTTTGCGTTGCCTCTTGATCGTCTGCGCCACCTTGATGACGGCGGTGTGTGTGGCCCTGGCAGGCATCATTGGCTGGGTGGGTCTGTTGATTCCGCATGTAGCACGCTTATTGGTTGGCCCGGATTTCTCGCGTCTCTTGCCGGTTTGTCTACTGGTGGGGGCGGCCTTTCTTTTATTGACGGATACCTTGGCGCGCAGCATCGGCACGCTGGAATTGCCTTTGGGTGTGCTCACCGCCCTGGTCGGTGCGCCCGGTTTTCTATTGTTGCTGGCTCGTGGTGCGAGGCAACGATGATCGGACAAGGTTTGGAAGCTCTGGATCTGGCCGTAGGCTATGGGCGCAAGCAGGTGGCCAGCGATTTGAATCTGCATGTGCAAACCGGACAGGTGGTGTGTTTGCTTGGGCCTAATGGCAGTGGCAAGTCCACCTTGCTGCGCACCTTGCTGGGTCTGCAGCCGCCTTTGAGTGGGCAGGTTAGGGTGCAGGGCAAGCCTCTGGAACAATGGAGCCGTCGCGCCCTGGCGCGGCAATTGGCCTATGTGCCGCAAGCCCAGGATTCAGCCTTTGCGTTCACGGTAGAGCAATGGGTGCTGCTGGGCTGCGCGAGTGAGCTTGCCTGGTATACCCAACCGCGTGCAGCAGATCGTCAATGGGTGGGAGCTTGTCTGGCTCGTCTGGGCATAGGGCATTTGGCACCAAAGCGGATTGATCAGATCAGTGGCGGAGAGCGTCAGCTATGTGTGATCGCGCGTGCTTTGGCACAGCGGTCGCAGTTTCTGATCATGGATGAGCCGGCATCCAGCCTTGATTTTGCCAATCAGCTGCGGGTGCTGGATCAAGTCTCGCACTTGCGCCAAGAGGGTTTGGGCGTGCTCTTGTGTACTCATCAACCCGAGCATGCTGCTCGCGTGGCGGACTGGGTGATTCTGTATCGGGATGGGGGAATCCTGGCGCAGGGCCAGCCCCGTGACATGCTAAGTCAGGCCCGTTTGCGCCAGCTTTACCAGCTGCCAGCGCATGCCTTTGAACTACCTGATTGGTACGCACAAGGGGCGTAACACCCCTTGCGGATTGCCTACATATTCTTCAGTGCGGCACGACCGTATTGATTGTTGTGCTCAACAATCTGGGTCAGCATGGCCATGAAGGTTTGGCGCTGTTTGGCCGTCAATGGGTCCAACAGGCGGTCCTGTGCCTGGTTCATGCCCGTGCTTATCTCTTGCATGGCGGCCAGGCCTGCCTCGGTAATGAAAGTCTGGCGCGAGCGTCGGTCATCGGGGTTAACACGTCGTCCCAGCAGCCCTTTTTCTTCCAGGCGGCGAATGACGTCGGCCGACGTCGTGCGGTCCAGCCCCAGTTCATAGCCAATGGTGGTTTGGTCCAGCCAGGGTGAACCCATCAGCACGAATAACACCCCATGCTGTACAGGGGTGATATCGCTTTTGCATTCCTCGTAGAACATCGCGTAGTGAATCTGGTTCAGACGCCGGACCAGAAAGCCGGGCCGTGACCACAGCTTGCGTCGGAACTGCTCGGCATCATCATTTTCTACCGGGCCTAAGATTTTGGTTTCGTCGGATTCCAATCGTTCTTCTTGCTTTAACTCGGCGTGATTCTTCATGGATAAGTCAGTCATCAATAGAGTGTCTGCCAGTCATTTTCCTGCAAGGTAAAAGACTGGAAGCGGGACGACCTGCGAAGAGTACGGCAGCAAGGTCGGCGTCTACAAGGAAGGCAGGGCTGCGCTAGCGCGAACAGAGGCCTCGATTTCTGATTTGTAATCATTTCTACAGGCTCTGTCCACGCCCCAAAGTATATGTGATTTCCCGACTTGCTGAAAACAAAAATAATCAGCATACTGATAGATATTGTTGGGTAGTCCAACAGATGATTTTATGTAAATCAATGGTTTAGGGGGAATTTACGGTGAAACGTATTAAAAAAATAGCACTGGAGGAGCACTTCAACGCCGTTGGCTTTGAGGATTATTCCAAGGCCTTTGTCAAACATATTGACAGTACCGACGCGCGCGAGCTGATGGCCCGTTTGCATGACTTCGATGCCCAGCGTCTGGAGGTTATGGACCGTGCCGGGATTGAGTACGTGGTGCTCTCGCAAACAGGTCCGGGCGTGCAGGTAGAAAAGGATGTGTCGGTTGCCATCGAGCGCGCACGTCAGAACAATGATTTCCTGGCGCAGCAAATTTCGCACCATCCAGATCGTCTGGGCGGCTTTGCTACTTTGCCCATGCAAGACCCGGCTGCTGCCGCGCAAGAGCTGACACGTGCGGTACAGGATTTGGGTTTGAAAGGTGCTCTGGTCAACGGTCACACGCATGGCGTGTACTACGATGGCCGCGAATATGATGCCTTCTGGGAAACCGTACAGAAGCTGGATGTGCCGTTTTATCTGCATCCTTTTGATGCTTACGAAATGCCACATGCTTATTCGGGTCACCCAGAGCTGATGGGCGCAACCTGGGGCTGGGGTGTAGAGACTGGCACCCATGCGCTGCGCATGTTGTTTGGTGGTGTGTTTGACCGTTGCCCGGAGGTGAAACTGATTCTGGGGCATATGGGTGAAGGTCTGCCATTCCAGCGCTGGCGTTATGACAGCCGTTTCGCGGTGTACCCGCACGGCGTCACTTTGAAGCGCAAGCCGTCCGAATACATCGGCAGCAATATTTTGATCACTACCTCCGGCGTCTGTTCCGCCCCGACCTTGATGGGTGCCATTGGTGAAATGGGTGCCGAGGCGGTGCTGTTCTCCGTGGACTACCCTTACGAATCCACCGAGCTGGCCGCTGACTTCATCGAAGCAGCCCCGATGGATGACAAGACCCGCGATCTGGTTTGCTACGGCAATGCAGCTCGTTTGTTCAAGCTGGACCGGAGCTAAGCATGAGCACTTTTCTGTATGGCGCTCATGTCCATGCCAATGGCATTCGTCAACATTATCTGCGTTTCGGTGGTTCCGTCGGCGGACGCGATCAGCGTCCAGCGGTCATCATCGTTCCTGGTATCACCAGCCCGGCCGTGACCTGGGGCTTTGTGGGTGAGCAGTTCGGCAAGCACTTCGATACCTATATTCAGGACGTGCGTGGTCGTGGTTTGAGCGAAGCGGCGGAAGGCATGGACTACAGCTTGGACGCCCAGGCCGATGACTTGATCGCTTTGGCTCAAGCGCTGGGTCTGACAGACTACATCGTGGTTGGTCACTCGATGGGCGCACGTATTGGTTTGCGTGCAGCGCATAAGAACAGCGATGGCCTGAACCGTCTGGTGATGGTTGATCCTCCTGTTTCTGGCCCAGATCGCCGTGCCTACCCGTCCAAGTTGCCTTGGTATGTGGATTCCATGGCCATGGCTCGTAAAGGCTGCTCCGCAGAAGACATGCGTGCCTTCTGCCCGACCTGGACCCAAGAGCAGTTGCAATTGCGTGCTCAGTGGCTGCACACCTGCCACGAGCCTGCGATTCTGGCCAGTTTTGAAGGCTTCCACACCGATGATGTGCATGTTGATTTCCCGCATCTGAAAGTCCCCGCTTTGCTGATGACGGCCGAGCGTGGCGATGTGGTGCGTGATGAAGACGTGGCCGAGATTCAGCAACTGGCCTCAGGCGTTCAGCACGTACGTGTGCCCAATGCCGGTCACATGATTCCTTGGGACAACGAGGCAGGCTTCTACGAAGCCTTCGGTGACTTCCTGGGGCAACGTTTGGTGTGATGTTGATGGGGCCGCCTGGGCGGCCCCGTCGTGATAAGGCATGTCGGTTTGAAGCCGAGGTGTCTCACAAGGAGAGACTAAATGGCAGTTAGTGATTACCAACTTATCGAAGCGTGGCAAGAGGTACTGCGCTTGTCCAAGCTGCAAGCAGGTCAGACGGTGACCTTGCTGACCAGCTCCACGACGAATCAGCAAACCATGCAGTGTGCACAGATTGCGGCGCAGTCCATGGGCGCGATTGTGAATCGCCTGGACCTGTTGCCCGTTAATGCTGAAAAAGCCTTGAGTCGCGACTCGTTGGCCTATCTGGGTACTACGCCTTTGACAGGTAACGAAGCAGCGATTGCAGCTCTGAAGGCCAGCGATCTGGTCTTGGATTTGATGACCTTGTTGTTCTCGCCCGAGCAGATCGATATTCTGAAGTCGGGTACCAAGATTCTGCTGGCGGTAGAGCCACCAGAAATTCTGGTGCGTACTGTGCCGACCGAAGCAGATCGTGCTCGCGTGACCGCGGCGGCAGCCTTGATCAAAGCCGCCAAGGAAATGAGCATTACCTCGGCAGCCGGTACAGATTTGCGCTGCCCGTTGGGTGAGTTCCCTGCCATTCGCGAGTACGGCTTCGTGGATGAGCCCGGTCGTTGGGACCACTGGCCTAGCGGTTTTGTGCTGACTTGGCCCAATGAGCTGGGTACCAACGGCACCATCGTGATCGATAAGGGCGATATCCTTTTGCCGCAGAAAAAGTATTCCTCCGAGCAAATTATTTTGACGGTGGAAAACGGCTACGCCACGAAGATTGAAGGCGGTATCGAGGCGCAATTATTGGACGAATACATGAAGTCCTTTAATGACCCCGAAGGCTACGCCATTTCGCACATCGGTTGGGGTTTGCAGCCACGTTGCCATTGGTCCACGCTGGGTCTGTATTCGCGTGAGAACACCATTGGCATGGACGCGCGTGCGTTCGAGGGTAACTTCCTGTTCTCCTTGGGCCCGAACAATGAAGCGGGTGGCAAGCGCACAACAGCCTGCCATATTGATATTCCTTTGCGCCATTGCACGGTCAGCCTGGACGGTCGTGCGGTCGTGCGTGATGGCAAAGTACTGGACGGAGGCGTGGGTGAGTACGAATGAAGGAGCGGTGTACGCTCAACAAGGTTTTGGTTCGATGCTGGAGCCCAAAGCTCCTTTCGGTCTGCTGATTATTGATTTGGTTAATGGCTTTGCCGATCCAGCGGTATTTGGTGGAGGCAATATTCCAGAGGCCATCGAGAATACGCAGAAGTTGCTGGCAACGGCGCGTGAGCAAGGTTGGCCTGTGGCTCACACTCGCATCGTGTATGCGGATGATGGCGCGGATAACAATATCTTCAGCATTAAAGTGCCCGGCATGTTGGGCTTGACCGAAGACGCGCACAACAGCCATATCGTGCCTGAACTGGCACCTGCCCCTGGTGAGTTTGTGGTTCGCAAGAATGTGCCCTCGGCCTTCTTCGGCACACCTTTGGCGGCATGGTTGACTCAACGTGGTGTGCAAACGCTGCTGGTCGCCGGTGCCGTCACCAGTGGCTGCGTACGCTCCAGCGTGGTCGATGCGATGCAACTGGGCTTTCGTCCCTTGGTGGTCTCTGATTGCGTGGGTGACCGTGCTATTGGCCCGCATGACGCCAACCTGTTCGACATGCGTCAGAAGTACGCCACCGTGGCAACGCGTGAAGAGGCGATGACGTTGTTGGGACTGTGACCGAGTATCGATAGTCTGCCGCTTGGGGGCAGGCTGTCGGACCTGTGCCCCTGGGAGTCGGCTGACTCTCGGGGTTTTTTTTTGGCTTTGCGTGGCCCTACAAGAACACAAGCAGCATTAGTGAAAGCGCAAATGGTATTGGGAGAACACTTTGTACATATGCATCAGTGTCTCCCACCGTTTCAAGCAACAATCACGCTTCCTGGCAAGCGTCTATTCTTAAAACGCCCAGCGCAGATTCACCTGCCCTTGCAGCGATGAATATCCGCCCCCAAACTGTGAACTGATGCCGGTGCCAATCGACAGGTGCTCACTGCGTTGCCAGGTCAGGCCTGCTCGCAGGTTCATCGTGTCGCGGGGAAGCACGCTATTACGGGTATTAAACGTGGTATCCGTGGACGTAATCGCGAAACGGGCTGTTTGAGTCAGGTCGCGGTTCAACCATTCGTGATTCCAGCCCATGTCGACATTCACGGCCAAGTTGCTGCCATCATCCAGGGCGCGATTCCAGGTGGCTGTCAGGCCAAGGCTGGAGCGCAAGGCGTCTACGCGCTTGCTGTCCAGATGAAGGCGTGTTGCCGCATTGCCCGATTCGTCGATGTAGGGGCGGGACACCGAGGCATAGTTCATGCTGACAAAGGGGCCCACCGAAAATGATGGGTTGAGCTCCCAAAGGTAGCCTGTGCCAGCATCAAGCGACAGATTGCGTGCGGTCCAGTCAGACGAGTGGCTCGCTTGGTAGTCCCCGATAGCAATCTGCCTACGCATATCGGCTTGCTCCAGGCCCAGACGTAGCCCGCTGAAAGCAAAAAGGCCTTCCCTTGCTCCAGGACGGTATTGCAGATGGGCAGCAAGGCCAAATGCGGTGGCTTTGCTCTTGCCAGAGTAAGGGGCATCCGGCTTGACCGACAGGTCTGAGATATCAAGTTGGGCTCCCACGGCAAAGTCGGGTGCCGACTCCAGAGCGCGTCCGGCCCCAACGATCAGGCCATAGCTGTTGGCATCGTAGCCAAGCATGGAGCCACGCGTGTTTTGATCGACGTTGGCGCCAAATACCAAGGCGTAGCCCTGCCATTCCGTGCCGGGCCGCAGCAGGCTTTGGCTCATGCCTTGGCGGGCGGTTTGCATGATTGAACGCTCATGCATCAGGGAAGCGGCCATTGCAGCACTGTAGCCAGCCGGTGAAATCTGGTCCAGGGCGGTGGGTATTTGTGAGCCGTCCGTGGCCGAGAAGTCGAGTGCCTGGAATAGCGCTTGTGCGGATGTGGGTCCAGCGGCAGCCAGCTTGAATAAGGCGTTTCCGGCCTCTCGCTGGTTGGCATCGTTGCCATACTGGCTGTAGGCATTGTCGGCGCGGCTGGCAGACAGTCGGTAGCGCTCACTGCCCAAGGGAGCAGCGTCAAACTGCAAGGTGGGCGATACATGAGCGATCTGGGTGGTGCTGAAATTGCCGCTTTGGCTGGACGCTTCCACCAAAGGGCCTGTGTCGACCGACCAGGAGTTTTGATACCAGTCAGCCAAAGGTTCCAGTTTTAGTGTGCCGTTCAGGTCAGCATGGCCGCTGACGGCAAGCACGTCGTGGCTACCTTTGCCGTCAAATTCAGCGACTAGGCGTCCCGTTGCTGTTTGTTGAAAGTCTCCGTTCACGCTGATGCGTCCGGCTGAGTTGCCGGGTGTCAAGGTGCCAGCGTTAATCAGGGCGCTGCCGCTGGCCAGATCGAAGCTGGCATTGCCACCCAACGTTGCTGCTTCCTGGACGGTGGCACTGTGGACCTGCAAGGTACCGTTCAATTGCGTTGTGCCACCGTCAAACGACAGGGCCAGATTGTCTTTGCCTGTGATGTTCCCGGCGTAGCTGAGGTGAAATGTTGCATCGGGCTGATCGATGCTGCGGCCCAGGCTGTCGGCAGCCTGGCCGAAAGAGAGTGTGGTCAGGCGTAGCTGATTATTGTCGTCGCGTTGCGCATAGCGCGAAATAATGTCGCCTTCTATCTGGGCACCTTGCATCAGGTTGATGCGCTCTACGTAGGCGTTATCAGAAATCAGGATGGCCGCTTCTTTGCCTGCGACTCGCCCGCTAATGTCGGCCTGTTGAACCAATGGGCCGTCCAGTTCCGGGAGCAGGGCTTGATTGACACCCTCGATGCTGCGTATGTAGGAGCCGCGACGCTCGGTATGGTCGCCTAGGGCATTGGTGCCAAAATCAAAACGCAGGCCCACACCCTGAGGGCCGGTAGCCTGGATGTCGCCGCGATGAACCAGTGTGTGTCCACGGCCGTAGGCAAATTGAACGCCTTGTCCGTTCAAGCCATCCGCGTAGATTTTGACGCTTGGATCGATGACTAGGGTGTTGTTTTCGCCATCCACCCGTATACCTGCTCCGCCGGATCCTGCTGCCAGCAGGTCAGCGGCTTGCCGGATCTGGTTGTTGCTACCGTAGATATGCAGTCCCAAGCCCAGTGTCGCCTGGTTGTATTGACCCGGGAGGTACTGGGTGCCAGCGGCATTGCGCCCAAAGAAGCCTTGTGTATTCACCAGATCAAGGCCATCGCCGTAGATTGAGCGCCCGAAGAAATTGGCTCGGTCAATGGTGTAACCTAGGTCTTGTAGTACTGCCAGCTCAGCTTCCATGAAGCCTGAGTAGTTGCGGTAGTTCTGGTGGCTCATGACGCTGTTGCGAAGTTCGATATGGCTCATGTGGTTATTGTCCACGTCCCCATCGTCATCCAGCATTTTGACAGGTACACCACGCAGGCCTCCTGCCAGTACTTGTTCGATGTTGGGGCCAAGCAGGAATCCCTGGTCCTGGCGCAAATCGAATGAATCGGGGTCGTAGAAGTTGCCACAACCGTCGCACACAATCTGCTGATCCGGGCGTGCCGGGTTGCCGTTGTCGTCTCTGAGCAGTTGCGACCAGCTGTTCAAGTGGCTTTCGAAATATAGTTGCGTGCCATTGAATAAGTCCCTGTCTTCCACGCTGCTCGCAATGCCCAGCCCGTGGGCAATTTCGTGGACGGCCGTCAGAAGTACGCTGTCTTTACCGGTAAGCGGCGTTTGCGTAAACGCGGGGTTTGTTGCGTAGTTGTCTTGGCCCAGGCCAAAAAAACCATGTCCACCGAACTGCAGCGTCCCTGTTGCAGGCGACAGGCCGAAGATGTTTTGCTGCATCTGTGTGAGTGCGCTTTGGCCGTCATTGGCGGTGGGTGAGCCCCCGTAGGCATTGCCTGGGTCATTAATCGTGCCGATATTGACGATGGTTGCTGGGTTGTCGCCTTGAGGCTGTAGTATTTCAGCCCAATAGCTTATGCCTTCAAGCAGCTGTTCTTTATAGGCTTGGCGGCCGTTCCAGCTCCAGAAGGACGTGCCGCTGTCGTCGTCGAATACACCATCACCCATGTCAAAAAAACGCGCGATGAACACGGTGCGTCCCGATGCGTCTGTTACGGCTCTATCTTCCAGGGCGTGAGCAGATAGTGGTGCAATGGCCAGCGCCAGCGCAGCATAAAGTTTTGTTAGTTTCATTGTTGAGCAGGTGGTGAATGCGCGGAATATTGTTTGCACTTAATGGCCCCTGAAAGGGAGGAAGCAGTTTGATTAGAGTAAGGCGTTCGTTGTTGCTGCGTCGGGGGGGGCTAGCGCAGGGAGATTTCCTTAGCCTGCGTCGGTGGAATATAGCAGATGGTCTTGAAAAGACACCGATGGTTTTAAACCTTTACCTTTCTTCTTTAAACGGGGTCAGAACACTTGGAGTATTTTTGGGAATGGATGGGGGGAGTTGGTTTTCTCTGGGTGTGCCGTCTGGGCTTTGTGTGAGGCGGGATGGTTCTCTTGTGAGGCCCGTGTTCGGCTTGTCTTGGCGGGGCCCTTGCCCACGCTGCGCGTGGGTCCCCTTGTCAGTACGTCGTGGCGGGCGGGTCGTGAACTCGGAGCGCGATTTGTCCCCCGGACAAACCGCAAGCGCGCTCCTCAAACAGCATGACCCTTGCATCCCGCCTCGACGTACTGCCTGCGGCCAGAACCCTGAGTCGCCCGCCAAGCCGCACACGGGCCTCACAAGAAAACAAGTGGCACTGTTTAAAGCCCAAACGCCACTTGCTCTTCCCACTAAGCTTGTACCCCTCATCCCCTTCCTTTAGTCTAATAAGCGAAACAGCAAACCATATTCGACCAGACACTACATAGCTCACAAGGAGCCAGGATGGCAGGGCAGCAGCATGTATCAGGGGTGACGGGCATTATTCTGGCAGCAGGCTTGGGCCGACGCTTCGATCCGACTGGTCAACAGTTGAAGCTATTGGCCAAGACAGCAGATGGTAAAACAATGGTGCGCCATGTCTGTGAAACCGCATTGTCAGTGCTGGATGAGGTGCTGCTTGTTTGTGATGTTCATGAACAGCTCTTGCGCCAAGAGCTAAAAGACTTGCCGATCAAGTTCGTTCAGGCTTCAGAAGCCATCCGCGGCATGGGTGTTAGTTTGAAAGCCGGGATACAGGCTTGCAGTCCCCAATACGGCTACGTCGTGTTGCTGGCAGATATGCCTTGGGTGCGGCCGAGTACGGTAGCCGCGGTGGCTCAAGCGGTGCAAGATGGGGCGGGGATTGTACGGCCGGTTTTAAACGGCCAGCCCGGCAATCCGAGCGGCTTTGGCCTGGAGTGGCGTGAGCCGCTTTTAGAACTGCCAGATGAACAGGGTGCGCGCGGCTTATTGCAAGCCAACAGAGATCAGACCCTGTTCGTGCCTTTAGTGGATGAAGGAATTTTGCGCGATGTGGACATCCCAAGCGATTTGGGGATGTCCTGAAACACCTTAACCGTGTCCGCGCTGCTTGGCGATCTGCTGCCGCTCCAGACGACTGATGTAGTGCTGAATCGCCATCTGCGTGGAAGCAGACAGATCAATAAACGTACAGCCCAAACGTTGAATCTGCTTGCCATTGGCGAGCTGCTGCATCTCAGTACGCGCCACTTGCAGAGCAACCACAAAAGAGCCGGCTTGCGGCAGTTCCAGCAAGGACTCGGTTTTATGCGTGCCTATGACTTCTGCCAAGCTCTGGGACTCGTCCACCAAAGATAGACCGCCGCCGCTGATATCGTGCAGCAGAAAACTCTTGGATTCATTATTCAGACGCAAAATCACCATGGCCGGTTCGCTGACGGGCACATTAACGCGGAAGAATTCGCGCCGCTGTAAACGTCGAATAGACTCCGGAATAGGGATCGCCAGAGCCGGCTGCCCTTCGTAGGACACCACTTCGGGAGCAGGGCCCTGGAAGGTTACCTTGATCTTGTCCAGCGAGGTCTCGAAACTGGTGTGTTCGGACTGCAGCAGATTGCGGGTTTTTTCTTCTTTGTTGGCGGTATCAATTACCACGACATTGTTGTCCAGATCAATGTCCAAAATGGTGGTGACAATCCGGTCATTGCCCTGGTTGGCTTCCATGTGCAATAACAGGCCTCCTTTTTCGATAGCCCGTAAAACACGCAGAATTTCAAATTTGGACTGGATCTGATACGGATCGTCTTCGGTAGGAGGAAGAGGAGAAGTCATGGGTAGCGCGGCAAAAAAGAGATCAGTAAGTGACTGTAAGGAATCGTACGCGCCAGAGTAACACTCTGGACGCGATTTGGAATGCCCAAGCTATTAGTTAGCGAGCTAAGTATTTAGGCCTGATCTAGACAGTGCAAAGCACAACGTGCAGCAGCCAAATCCCAGGCAGCCGAGCCTACAGATTTAAAGAATAAAGGCTTGTCTTTAGGGGCTGGTGTACGCAGTACCTGGTGAATACTGTGGACTTGCTCCCAGTCCACCCCGGCCTGAATCAGATCTCCTGCTTCTTGGCGGGCACCGACGACATCATCCGCATACAGACGGCTGGCCAACAGGGTGTGAGCCTCGAACTCGGCCATATCCGGCTTGAAGGCACCCAGGCCAATCAATAGTCGATCAAGGCGGGCTGCTTCGTGATAAACGGGGGTCAGGCTGGAGGTCAATGCAATCAGCACATCTGTTTTTTCCGGCACAGTAGCCGCAGCCTGCACTCTGTCTCCAAATTGGGCTTGCAGCGATTTCGCCACAGACTGGGCGCGTTCTATATTGCGGCCGGTCAGTGTGACGCGCGCTTTGGGGTAGAGCGTCATGATGGCATCACAATGCGCCAGGGCTTGACGTCCATAACCCAGCAAGGTGATGTGCTCTGGCCCTTGTGCCCACAAGGCCTGAATGCCCAACATAGACACAGCGGCGGTGCGGCGCTCGGATAAGGTGGGAGCATCCATAAGCAGCAAAGGCAGGCCGTTGCTGGCGTCATACACGCTGACCAGTCCCTGGATAATCCCATGCCCCTGTTGCAGATTGTCTGGCATGACATTGGCCAGTTTATGAACGCCTATATCGTGCGAGACGGCAGGCATGGATAGCATTTGCCCCGTTTTTGGATAGTCCAGAACTTGACGGGTAGGAGCGACGATAGTGCCAGCTGCATATTGAGCCACCGCTTTTCCAAGTTGGGCGACCAACTCGGGGTAAGGCAAAACGCGAACGGTGTCTTCTACGGACAGAACAGTAAAGGAAGTTTGCGTCATTCCAGGGTCTCCATTGAGTCGGTCTGCTTGTCGGGACATAGGGCCGGGCTATCGGTAAACCAGTGTAGCGTAGGCGTCGTCCAGGGCAATAGGGCCTTTCCGGGGGGGACCTATTGACCCACCTTGACAATTAATCCACCCCGGCTAGCGGGCTGTCACGGCATAATGAGGCCTGATATCAGCACTTGCCCACGCGCGGTGCCGTGCATTGGGGAGAAAAATAATGAGTTTGCTTAATTCTGTTGTATCCGCCTTGTCGTCTAGCGATGCCAAATCCAAGGAGCAGGGCGCTTTGTTGCCTGCTCTGATTCAAGTCGTCAGCAGCTACCCAGGTGGCTTGAGTGGCTTGATCGAGCGTTTCCGCACTGGCGGCTTTGGGGATGTGGTGTCGTCCTGGATCTCGCAGGGCAGCAATCAGGAAATTGGTCAGCAGGACTTGTTGGGCGTGATGGGGCAGCCTGCTATCAAGCAATTGGTGGATCTGTCGGGTTTGAATCAGCAAAGCGTATTGGATAACTTGAAGATCATGCTGCCATCGCTGATCAACCAAGCCAGCCCGAATGGGCAGTTTGATCCCTCCCATATTGCTGATGCCAGCAG
>NZ_BMZN01000003.1:0-79286 GCF_014652815.1 Alcaligenes pakistanensis | reverse complement strand
GCCTGAAACCGGTGCATACCGGTTTCAGGCCTTTTGCTTGCTTGATGCAGGCTAAAACCTGTACAGCAATTCCGCCTGTACAGGTTTTTCTGTCTTAGCCGCGCTCAGCCGCTTGCAGTGCTTGTTCCAGATCAGCCAGGATGTCGTCGATGTGTTCCAGACCAATGGACAGACGCACCATGTCTTCGCTTACACCCACCGCCTCCAGCTCTTCAGCGTTCAGTTGACGGTGCGTGGTGCTGGCAGGGTGGCAAGCCAGAGACTTGGCATCACCAATATTGACCAGACGCAGAATCAGGTTCAGTGCATCGATAAAGCGCGTACCGGCTGCGATACCACCTTTGATACCAAAGGACAGGATGGCAGCAGGCTTGCCACCCATGTAACGTTTGGCCAATTCGTGATCAGGGTGATCGCTCAGACCTGCGTATTTAACCCAGGATACTTGCGGGTGCTTGTTCAGGTACTCGGCCACTTTCAGGGCGTTTTCCGTGTGGCGTTCCATGCGCAGTGGCAGAGTTTCGATGCCTTGCAGGATCTGGAAGGCGCTCAAAGGAGCCAGGGCGGCGCCGGTATTGCGCAATGGAGCAACGCGGCAGCGACCGATAAAGGCGGCAGCACCGAAGGCTTCGGTGTAGACCACGCCGTGGTAGGAAGGGTCTGGTGTATTCAGGATGGCGAAGCGCTCTTTGTGCTCGGCCCAGGGGAATTTACCGGAATCGACCACCATGCCAGCAATTGTGGTGCCGTGGCCGCCCATGTATTTGGTCAGCGAATGCACCACGATGTCGGCGCCGTGCTCGAAAGGACGGCACAGGGCGGGGGAGGCCACCGTATTGTCTACGATCAGAGGCACGCCATGACGGTGAGCCGCATCGGCCAAAGCACGAATATCCACGATATTGCCAGCGGGGTTGCCGATGGTTTCGCAGAAAACAGCGCGGGTGCGATCGTCGATCAGGGCTTCCAGCGCTTCAATGTCGTTGGGCTGAGCAAACCGGACAGTAATGCCTTGACGCGGGAAAGAGTGGGCGAACAGGTTATACGTTCCGCCATACAGTTTACTGACGGAAACAATGTTGTCGCCGACCTCGGCAATCGTTTGGATAGCATACGTGATGGCCGCCATACCAGAGGCTACTGCCAACCCGCCGATCCCGCCTTCCAGAGCCGCAACACGCTCTTCGAGCACGGCATTGGTGGGGTTCATGATGCGGGTGTAAATATTGCCGGCTACCTTCAGGTCAAACAGATCCGCGCCGTGTTGCGTGTTGTCGAAAGCGAAGGAAGTGGTCTGATAAATCGGAACAGCAACGGCTTTTGTAGTCGGATCTGGCTGATAGCCAGCATGAATAGCAAGAGTCTCTAGTTTCATGGTTAATTCTGGAATTGATTATCAAGTGGCTTATATAAGACAGAGCAAGCATAACCCTTGTATGTGGGGAAATGCATCTAAGGGTGCAGACTTTAAAACTATGCCTTTATTTCTTTTGGTAATAATGGTCTATTCCCGACACCCGGCTTTGCTTTTTAAATAGCAGGTGGATATTTCTTATTTTCGTTACTTCGCAATGGCCCTACATGGGTTAGCATTTCGTATCCGGGCAGATGGCGTGTTGCATCCTTCCCCGAGGTCCTAGAGGCTTACATGAAAGTATGGTTTAAGCGGGGCTTATTCAGCCTCGTCGTTTTGGCTATTGTCACAGTGGTTGGCGGGGCAATTTTCCTGCTGACCTTCAATCCCAATTCGTACAAGCAGAAGCTGGCTGACATCGTCCAGCAAAAGTATCAACGTACGCTCAAGATTGACGGTGATATTGAACTTTCTTTATTTCCCCGCATCGGCTTGTCCGTGCAGGGGCTGTCCCTGTCCGACCGTAATTCGGAAGATCCTTTCGCTTCCTTGGAAAGCGCCCGTTTTGCAGTGGCCCTGTGGCCTTTGATCAATAACCGACTGGTAGTTGATCATGTGGCCGTCACGGGCTTCAAGGCCTGGATTGTGCGCGATGAACACGGCAAGCTCAATTTTGATGACTTGCTGCAAACTCCGCCCGCTGGTCCTCAGCCAGTTGCCCGTTCTGGTGTGTCCCTGCTGCCCGCTGCCCACGCAGCCGAGGCCCCCCAAGACAAGCCTGCCGAGCCTGTTCTGCTGCCTGAATCCTTGCCCGTCCCAGAATTAATTGCCAAGCGCTCCGGTAGCGAGACAGATTTCCAGATTGATATTGCCGGCCTGAGCCTGAAGGGTGGCGAGATCCATTACTTCAGCAAACGCAGCAATATGATTGGCCGTTTGTTGCAGCTGGAGGTCAATACTGGCCGCATGACCTTTGGTCAGCCCTTTGACGTGGCTTTCAAGAGTCGCTTGTCGGGCGATTATCCTGCTGCAGATGGGGTGCTGGAAGGACAAGGACAACTAAGCCTGGACCCGGCTTCCAAATCGTACGGCGCGCAAAAACTGAGTTTGAGCTTTGTGGGTGATCTGGATGAACTCACGGCGCAAAGCCTGACGGTTAAAGGTAATGTCGGCTACAAGTCCGCGCAGCGTCAGTTCAACGCCACCAATCTGGACATGCAGTTGCAAGGCCAGTGGTCGGGTGCCTATCCGGTCAGCGATCTGAATGCCTCGTTGAACACGCCCAAAATGCAGATCGACAGTGTCAGTGATCTGGTTTCTTTCGAGAAACTGGCTCTGCGTATCCGCGGCAAAAATGAAGATCAGAATCTGGATCTGGCCTTGGATGTGCCCCGTATTCAAGTCTCACCAGCCGAGGCGGAAGGTGCACCTGTGGTTGCCAGCTTGAAAGTCAGCGGTCCTAAGGTTCTGGGTCTGGGCCTGACACTGCAGGGTTTGTCCGGTAACAGTCAGGAACTACTGTTTGAACAGGCCAAGTTGGAAGGGGCGATCAAGCAAGGTAGTCGTGTGGCGCAATTGAAGGCTGCCTCGCCTTTGCAGTGGCAGCCCTCGAACGAATGGCTGCGCTTGCCCGATATTCAGGCTAATGTGCGGGTCGAGGACGAAGCGGATGCCGGTAGTCGCTTTGAAATGCCTGTCACCGGTCAGGCTGATTTGAACAAAGGTAAACAGGAATACAGCGCGCAATTGAGCAGCAGTACTGAACAGGCTCAGGGCAGTTTGGATGTGACGCTGCAAGATAAGGGCAAAGGTCCTTTGCTGGCGGCCGTATTGAAGGCTGACAAGCTGGATCTGGACGAGCTGCGATCCATTTTCTGGGTAACCGCTCCTGAAGTTGTGACGACTTCAGAGCCCGTCCCTGAGGCCGAAGCGCCGGAAGCGGCTGCCGAGCAAGAGCAGGAGCCAGCAGCAGACGGTAGCGAACAAGCCGAACAGCCCCAGGCACAGCAGGCTGATGCTGCCACAACGGCTGAGGAACCCGTCAGTGAGGAGTCCTCCTACGCTTGGCTGGATGCGCTCAGTGTTGATCTGCGCTTTGAGATTGAAAAACTGCGCAGCCTGGGTATGGTGCTGGAGCAGGTCAAGGCTCAGGTACAGAATCAAGGTCAGCTGATTAATCTGTTGCAGTTCAATGCAAATGCTTATGAAGGTCAGCTCCAGGCCAAGGCCAAGATTGAACCTGGCAAGCGCTTTGAGCTGGGTTTGAAGCTGCAGAAAATGCAGGTCGGCTCACTCTTGTTGGACGCGTTTGGCAATGACTACCTGGCTGGTAAGGGCAATGTGGACTTGAATCTGAAGACACAAGGTGCCACACAGGAAGAACGCCTGAACGCCCTGGATGGCGGTTTGACCGTCGATTTGCACGATGGCAGCTGGCGCAGTGTCGATCTGGATCAGAGCGTGCGCGATATCAATGAAGCCGTACGCAATGCATTCAGCGGCCAGATTCCTTTGTTATTGCCTCAGTCCGACCCCCAGCGCCGCACGGTATTGAACCGTGTACAAGGCAGCCTGGATATCAAGAAAGGGCAGGGTAGTTTCCGTAACTTCCGAGCCACGACTCCGATTCTGACGGTCACAACGGCTAAAGGCTCCAGGCTGGATCTGGTGGCCCAGCAGGCTGACATCACCTTGCAGGCGCGCTTGAACCAGAACAATCTGGCCGTTGAAGAACGTAAATCCTTCCAGGATCTGCGCAATGTGCTGATTCCTATCCATATCTCTGGACCTTGGGCAGATCTGTCCTACCAGATTCAGTGGAAGGAAATCGCCAGCACCTCGATCAAAAAAGCGTTGCAAGATGGTTTGCTGGATTTGTTGAGCCAACAGGCCACAGAAGCCAAACCCTCTGTTAAGTCCGAGGTTGAGCAAATCATCAAGAGTGAACTGGGTGTTAAAGTCCCGCAGACGGTGGGTGAGGCCATGAAACAGTGGTTCAAGCCATGAATACCACTTCAGGCCTGAGCCTGCCGCAGGCTGAACAGACGGTTCATCTCTTGCTAGGTGGCCCAGCCTTGAGCGACAGCAAAGCGCTGGCTTGTACAGGGCGTTGGGTACTGGGTAATGATCAGGGCCAAGTCCTGGCGGCGGATGCGCTGCCAGCCTTGGCGGAGCTGAGCATAGAGCTGCGCTTCGGTCAGTTGGTATTGCGTGCGCCGGGCATGTTGCGCCTGGATATAGAGGCGGACGTCATCGAGGACGATCCCGATTCTTTTTCTGCCTGGCAGGAAGATGGGCAGGCCGTGCAGTTGGTAGACGAAGGAGATTTGCCCGCTGAATGGTTCAGCCGCTATGTGGGCCAAGCGCTGCGTTTGCTAAAGCGTGTGCCACGCTAGCGGACTTTGGTGCAAGGCCAAAGGGCAATAATGCGGCACAACACCTGTTAAATCATCCTGCTGAAGCGCATTAATTGCGCTTTTTTATTATGTCGTAGGCTCGGATTGCAGCCGATGATAGCGCGCCATCAAGGTGTCCTGGTCTTCCTGGTGCTGGGGGTGAATCTCGATACATTCGACCGGGCACACCACTACGCACTGCGGCTCGTCAAAGTGGCCGACACATTCAGTACACAGGTTGGGATTGATCTCATAGATCTCCTCACCCATGTAGATAGCCAGGTTAGGGCACTGCGGCTCACAAACGTCGCAGTTAATGCATTCTTCTGTAATGTGCAGTGCCATAGCGTAGTGTCCTGATAAGCGTGGTCCTTGGATTTGACCAGACGGTCACCCTACAGTGTAGTACGGACCGCCGAGCAGGGCGAGTTCAGGTGGCTGAAGCCGTCTGTTGGCTGCGCTCTTTGGCCTTGGTTTGTAGCCAGCGTTCCACGGATGGGAACACAAATTTGCCTACATCACCTCCCAAAATGGCAATTTCACGCACGATGGTGCCGGAGATGAACTGGTATTGGTCCGAAGGAGTCATGAACATGGTCTCGACTTCGGGTAGCAGGTGGCGGTTCATGCCAGCCATCTGGAATTCATATTCAAAGTCGGACACGGCGCGCAGGCCACGTACGATGACGCGTCCATTTTGTTCGCGCACAAAGTCTTTGAGCAGGCCGGAAAAACTCTTCACTTCCACATTCGGGTAGTGGCTGAGCACTTCGGAGGCGATCTCAACGCGCTCCTCGACCGTAAAGAAAGGACGTTTGTTCTGGCTGGAGGCCACACCGACCACAACGTGATCGAAAAGGTTGGCGGCTCGCCTGACCAAGTCTTCATGGCCTCGGGTCAGGGGGTCGAAGGTGCCGGGGTAAACAGCTGTGATCATGGTGCATCCGCGTAAGGGGTTCAAGTTGGCAGGTCGGAGTCCGGGGTGAGCGGTGCAGGCGTCCCGGAAAATTCGGCATTATTGACTGTTTTTTGCATCGCAGCAAATCGCAACAAATGATAATGTACCTGCCCGGCCTTATCCTGTCGTAGTATCCCGTATTGATCCGGTGCTTGTATAGGGGTTTCGGACTCAATGTAAACCAGTGCGTCCGGTGCCAGTACATTGGGTAACAGGGGCCAGATACGGTCCATCCAGTCGCGCGCAAAGGGCGGGTCTATAAAGACCAGATCGTAGCGCATCTGGCTGCGTTCCAGAATATGGAGGGCGTCACCGGCATGAATACGGATGTGCTCGGCCTTGAGCTTGGTACGCAGGGCGCGCAAATTGGCAACGGCTGGGCCGTGCTGCTCCACCATTTGTACAAAGGCCACACCGCGCGAGGCCGCTTCAAAGCCCAGGGCACCACTGCCGGCAAACAGATCCAGCACATTTTTATCGCTGAACTGCCCGTACCAGAAGTGGTTAAGCCAGTTAAACAGAGTTTCGCGCACACGATCCGGGGTGGGCCGCAGACCGGGTGCATCGACTACCGAAATCGGTGTGCGGCGGTAATCACCACCTACAATACGGACAGCTTGTTTTCTCATTAGCGCTTTGATCGGATAATGTGGTCATTCAACAGAATTTTCTAGTGTAAATCGTATGTTCAGTTTTTTTAAAAGAAAGAAGGCCAAGCCAGAGCCACAAGTCACTCAAACGGAGCTGACTGAGCCGCTTTCTCCTGTCGAGTCCGAGTCTCAGACCGATCTGGCAGCTATTCCCCCCGCTGTATCGCACGAGCAGAGCACATCGGCGTCGCCACCGGCAGCCCAAGCTGACAGCCAGGCTGAAGGTCGGGCTGCTTCCGAGTCTACGCCCGTGCCGCTAGAGGTGCCAACGCCTGCGCCTGCCAGTGTGCCTGTGCCAGACGTTCAGCCCGTGTCGGAGCCCGCTACAACGCCTGAAGTCGTACCCGTGCGCGAGCCTGCCCCGACTATCGTACCGGTGCCGGAAGTCACTCCTGTGCCTGAGATTGCGCCAGTGCCAGAAGTTAGTCCTGTTCCGGTGCCTGAGATTGCACCGGTGCCGGAATCGATACCTGCTCCTAATCCTGAGTTCGTTCCGGTACCTGAGCCCGAAGTGGTGCCAACACCTGCGCCTGATGTGGTCCCTGCGCCGGAACCAGAGATTGTTCCGACGCCAGAACCAGAACCAGAACCAGAACCAGTTCCTGCCCCGGTTCCTGAGTCTCAGCCCGAATCCGAACCCGTAAGGACTCCCGAGCCGGAAGCCCTGGCTCCCGTGGTCACCAAGACCTCCTGGATGTCCCGCCTGAAGCAAGGTTTGTCACGCACGGGTCAAAGCCTGAGCAGCCTGTTTGTGGGTGCCAAGGTTGATGAAGCGCTGTTTGAAGAGTTGGAAGATGCCTTGTTGATGGCGGACGCCGGTGTGGAAGCGACTGAGAAACTGATCACTGCTTTGCGAGCCCGTGTACGCAAAGAGAAGGTGGCGGATGCGACCCAAGTCAAACAAATCCTGCGTGACATCCTGACGGATCATTTGAAGCCCTTGGAAAAATCTTTCCCACTGGATAGTGCTAAACCATTGGTCGTCATGATTGCCGGTGTGAACGGCGCGGGTAAAACCACGTCTATCGGTAAGTTGGCCCATACCTTCCAGGAGCAGGGCGCCAAAGTGCTGCTGGCGGCGGGCGACACCTTCCGGGCAGCTGCCCGCGAGCAATTAATTGAATGGGGCACACGCAATAACGTCAGTGTCATTGCCCAAGATGGTGGTGATCCTGCTGCGGTAGCGTTTGACGCTGTACATGCTGGCCGTGCCCGCGATATGGGCGTGGTGATGGTGGATACGGCTGGTCGCCTGCCGACTCAGTTGCACCTGATGGAAGAGCTCAAGAAGATCAAGCGCGTAATCGGCAAGGCCGATGGACAAGCCCCGCACGAGATTTTGTTGGTAGTGGATGGCAATACCGGCCAAAACGCCATTTCGCAGATCCGTGCTTTTGATGCTGCTTTGGGTCTGACCGGCCTGGTTGTCACCAAATTGGACGGGACGGCCAAAGGTGGCACATTGGCGGCAGTCGCCGCCTGTGCACAAGGCGTGCGTCCTATTCCGGTGTATTGGATTGGAGTGGGCGAAGGCATGCAGGATCTGCAAGCCTTTGTGGCGTATGAATTTGCATCGGCCGTCTTGGGTATGAGCGACTGATCTACTCGCCACTTGGCGGTGACATAACTGGCGATGACTCTTTGAGTATCGCCAGTTTTTTATTAGCGCCGCAGCAGTTCAGTTTGCGGCTGATGCTGGTCCAAGGCATTTAGCGCATGCTGGGCATGGGCGGCACGGCCTTGGCGTGCGTGGCTTAACCAGTCACGCGCAAATTGTGCCTGCTCGGGGCTGGCGGCATGTTGGGCATACCAGTCCAGCGCCACGTCTACATCGGTAACGGCGCCAATCAAGGCCTGACATTCGCGCAGCACTTTGTGCAGTCCTTGTTTGTCGGCCGCGCTGGGCAAAAACTCCAGGCAGTAGCGCAGACTTTTGATGCGATTGCGCAGGCGATGCTGTTTGTCCTGGCTGATCTGGGCAAAGCGTTGACTGCGCAGCTGAATGGTGTGAAACCAGCGGCTGATGCGTGCTTCCACCAGATGCTCGGCTTGCGGTGCGTTCTGCAGCTCCAGCGTGGGGCCGCAGATCAGGCTTTGCAGATTACTCAATAGCAAGGACTGAAATTCGGCGGCACTGGCCAGTTGCACGGGATCATGCTCAAGATGCGCAGGAGCGGCCTCGGGGGCCGGGCCGGGCATGCCCGCCTGCAAGAGCAAAGGGGTGATCTCCAGGTGCACCAGGTCTTGGTCGCGAGCCTGGCCGAACAGACCAAAGTAATGTGTCAGGCGTGTATTGGCGTAGCCTTCGCTAGCCGATAGCCACATTTTGAACAGCTTGCGGCAAGAGCGTAGACGCCGCAGACCAACTCGCATCAAGGCAAGGTAATCAGCCTGCAAAGCGGAGTCGGGCCGGATGCCATCCACGCCTGCCAGCAGGGCGGCGTTACGGATCACCTGTTCCAGGCTCATGGTCGCACTCAAGCTGTAGAACTGCTCCAGATCCTCGGTATCTACAAAATGAGGTTTGGGCAGATCGTAGGCTTTGCGTGTCAGAGCGGCCGCGACTTGCTCGGGTGTCAGGTTCAGGGGCTCGGATTTGGCGCGGCGGCGATCTGCCAGACTGGCCAGGGCATCACCTCGCTCAGACTTGCTGCGCATTTCCAGAATCAGACCATGCTTGTAAAGCCAGCGTTGGCCAGCCTCGAACATGGTGATGCTCTCACCACTGATTAGCTCAATTTCGAGCTCGTTAACCAGCAGTTTCAAGCCATTGGATTCGATATGGCCGACATCGTAGGCTAGCTCCAGTTCCGATTGGCCCTGCTTGATCAGCGCCAGTTCGCGCTGTATCCGGGTTTGGTAACGCGCCTGAATCTGTTGCGCATAAGGAGCCAGCGCAGCATGGGCGGCACTGTCCTTATAAAGTTGCAGATCCAGTTCTGGCCCCGGCCGTGGGTGATTGATTTCAATCCGGGACAGGGTGTCGGGGCCGCGCAGCTTGACGGTTTGCACCCATTGTTCGCCTTCCTTGCGTAAACGCAGGGCAATACCCGCCCGCGCTAAATCGCGTTCAGGCGTATCAAAGTAAATGGCGTTTAAGGTAATGCTGCCCGTGCGCACAACGTCAAAAGCGGTCAATAAACCGGGACGGGCACTCTCGGGCACAAAAAATTTCAGCTCTTGTTCTAGCACAGCATCGCACTCGAGATGTCGCCCACAGCAGGTGGGCGGATAAAACGATTATTTTGCATCTAAATACGCAAAACTTGAAGTGCTGACACCCCGCATAAATGTTTGCAGTCGTGTCTGCGTTTATAAGGGGGGAGTGCCTAGCGGTTCCCGCCAACCTAGTTGATGCGAGATGCTGTTGGCACACTGACGCAGCTGCGCCAGGATGGGGCTGTCAATATTGGCATCAAACAGGGTACTGGGACCCAGGCTGGTCAGAGCCAACACGATTTGCCCCGAGTGATCAAAAACGGGTACCGATAAAGCATCAATGCCGGGCAGGGGATTGCCCAGTGCTTGTGCGACACCTTGCGCCCGGATGGTCTCCAGCATGGTGGCCAGTTCTTTCGCACTGGGGCGTAGCGGGCTGATGCTGGTGACGACGGCACTGTCGCCCGCTTCACGCTCAATATAGTGACGCGCTACTTCCGGTGGCAGCCAGGCAGCAAATACGTGACCGGTGGCCGTGTGCAGCATGGACATTACCGTGCCGCAGCGCATATTCACGTGGACCGGGTAACTGGCCTCGCTGATATGGACCATGGTGGGCCCATGTGAACCCAGCACCGCCAAACCCAAGGTATGCCCGATCCGTGGAGCCCAAGTCTGTACCAAGGGCAGAGCAATTTTGACCGGGTTCTGGCTTTGCAGACTGACCAGACCCATCTGCAAGGCAAACGGCCCCAGTTCGTACAATCCGGTTGCCGGCGCCTGTTGTACCAGTCCTACATTGGTAAAACTGACCAGATAGGGATGGGCTTTGGCAGAACTCATGCCCGCTTGGGTCGCCAGATCGCGCAACATCATGGGTTGGCCGCTGTCTACCAGTACTTTCAACAGGCCAAAACCCGTTTCAATGGATTGGATACGACGACGTTTTTCGTCCAGAGCAGGCAAAATGGGTTCGGTCATAGGGGTTTGGGGCAGTTTGGCACGGTCTTCAAGTGTACCGACTAATGAAGCTGCCCGCCGGGGCCTGGGTGTCGTAAAATAGCCTTAATTATTATCTGTCTGAGCAAAGAGCACGATGAATCAAGAAATTCAATCCGACGCTGGTCAACTTGGCGCCAGTCCGATCGCGCCCGTTCCAGAGATTGTTGAAGAACTGCGCGCAGGCCGCATGGTTATTCTGGTTGACGAAGAGGACCGCGAAAACGAAGGCGACCTGATCATGGCCGCTGAATTCGTGAATGCCGAAGCGATCAACTTTATGGTGACGCATGGTCGCGGGCTGGTTTGCCTGACCCTGACCGAAGAACGTTGCCGCCAACTGGATCTGCCTTTGATGGCAACCCGCAATGGCGCACGTTTTGGTACCAACTTCACGGTGTCCATTGAAGCGGCTGAAGGCGTGGAAACCGGTATTTCCGCAGCAGACCGTGCCCGCACCGTGCAAGCGGCAGTGGCGCGTGATGCACGCCCGGTTGATCTGGTGCAGCCCGGCCACATCTTCCCGCTGAAAGCGGCTAAGGGTGGCGTGTTGGTGCGTGCCGGTCATACGGAAGCTGGTTGCGACCTGACCGCGATGGCAGGTTTGACGCCAGCAGCCGTCATTTGCGAAGTGCTCAATCCCGATGGCTCCATGGCGCGCCTGCCTGATTTGCTGGTGTTTGCCCGCGAGCACGGCATCAAGGTTGGCACCATTGCAGACCTGATCCAGTACCGCAGCGAACACGAGTCCATGATCGAGCGTCTGCACAAGAAGCCCGTCAAGACTCCTTATGGCGAGTTCGAGTGCCATGCTTACCGCGATCTGTCCTCCGGTGGCTTGCACCTGGCACTGGTCCATGGCCAAATCAGCCCCGATGTCGAAACTCTGGTGCGCGTTCACGAACCCACCACCGTCTTGGATGTTCTGGTCGAAGATAGCGTCGGCCATAGCTGGACCCTGCCTACCGCACTGCGTACCGTAGCTAAATCCGATAGCGGTGTCGTTTTGTTGATGAATTGCCAGAACTCCGAAGAACAGAGTTTTGAGCAGATTCAGGCTTGGAGCGAAGACAGCCCGGCACAGACTCCACGCGGTCGCCCTAGCCGCAATGATTTGCGCACCTATGGTATTGGTGCACAAATTTTGCGTGACCTCAATGTTGGCAAAGCCCGTTTGATGTCGCGACCACGTAAAATGCCGAGTATGGCCGGGTTTGCATTGACCGTGACGGGTTACCATAGCGAACCAGATTCCCAATCCTAAGCGGAGCTTCCAACATGAATCCTTACATCGTTACCCCTGACCTGAACGGGGAAGGTCTGCACATTGGTATTGTGCGGGCACGTTTCAACGAGTCCATCGGCCTGGCCGAGTTGGAAGCCTGCTTGAAAGAGCTGGAAGCTTTGGGTGTGGACGAGCGCGATGTGACCGTTCTGTCCGTCCCAGGCGCTTTGGAATTGGGTATTACTCTGGGCCAAATGGCTGAGACCGGCGAGTTCGATGCGCTGATTGCATTGGGTGCCGTCATTCGTGGCGATACGTATCACTTTGAAGTGGTCAGCAACGAAAGCGCCTCGGCCATTACACAAGTTTCCCTGGCAACGGGCATTCCTGTTGCTAACGGCGTACTGACCACCAACACAGATGAACAAGCCGAAGTTCGCGCTGCTGAAAAGGGTCGCGATTGCGCCCGTACCGCGGTCGAGCTGGGCAATCTTATCGCCGTCCTCGAACCCGAGCTCGACGATGAGGACGAAGATTACGAGGACGAAGATCTTGACGACGACAAATAAAGTCCCGGCCAGCAAGGCCAACGGACGATCCGCGCGCCGCCGCTCGCGCGAATTTGCCCTGCAGGGCATCTACTCCTGGCTGTTGCGAGGCGCAGATGGCCTGCAAGAAGCCACCTCTATCGACGCCCATATTCGGGGTGACGAAGAGTTTGGCGAAGCCGACGCAGCTTGGTTCAAAACCTTGTTGTTCGGTGTAATGCGTGAAGCCCCCGCGCTGCGCGAACGCTTTTTGCCTTATGTTGACCGTCCTTTGGAAGAGCTCTCTCCCATCGAACACGGCATTTTGCTGATTGGCAGTTATGAACTGGTGCAACACGTAGAAGTTCCTTATCGCGTTGCCATTAACGAAGCCGTGGAATTGGCCAAGTCCTTTGGCGGTACCGACGGTTTTAAATTCGTTAACGGTGTGCTGGACAAACTGGCCGCCGACGTACGCGCACCTGAAATTGCCAAGCAGGCCCGCCGCTAAAACGGGGCGTGCCGTGCTGAACGAGTTCGGTCTTATCCAGCAGTATTTCAATCGTCCCGCTCCCGAAGGTTATTTGGGAGTGGGCGATGATTGCGCTCTCTTTACCCCGACACCCGGCTGGCAGTTGGCCAGCAGCGTGGATCTTTTGATCGAGGGGCAACATTTTTTCCCTGACGTTGATCCCTTTCTCTTAGGGCATAAGGCGCTGGCAGTGAATCTGTCGGATCTGGGTGCCATGGGCGCACGTCCCAAGGCCTGTCTGCTGGCCCTGTCCTTACCTGAAATCCGGCCCTTGTGGCTGGAGGCTTTCTCAAACGGTTTGTTCCAACTGGCTGATCAGGCTCATTGCCCTTTGATCGGCGGGGATACCACGCGCAGTAAACAGGGCGTGGTCATCAGCATTACCGTTTTGGGGGAGGTTTCGGCAGGGCAGGCTTTGCAACGCAGTGCTGCCAAGCCGGGTGATGATATTTGGCTGACAGGCACGCTTGGGGCGGCTGATATTGCCTTGCGTCTCTTGCAGGGCCGCCTTGCGGCTGATTCCGAGCGTTTGGCCGCTAGCCGGGGTGCCCTGGAGCAACCTTGGCCCCCTTATCGTCTGGGCCATGCCTTGGCAGGACTGGCCCATGCCGCTATTGATGTGTCTGACGGTTTGGTTCAAGATTTGGGCCATATCGCCAAAGCCAGTCAATGTGCTGCCCACCTGGAGTGGGACGCCTTGCCGGTGGATTCATCCTTGGATGGCCTGCCTGCTGATCTGCAACGCGAAGCAGTTCTGGTCGGTGGTGACGTTTTTCAACTGTGTTTTACTGGCGCTCCCCAGCAACGGGAGTCCATCATGGCGCTAGCCCAGCGTGAAGGCGTTCTGCTAAGTCGTATCGGCTCCATGCAGACAGGCAGCGGGGTCTATGTGCGTGATCAACAGGGTCTGCATCCTGCCCCTGCCCAGGGCGGCTTCGATCATTTTGGTGGCTGAGTCTGTGTCATGAGCACATTTCCTGATCCTTCCTTGAACCCGATTCAACGTCCTACTCTGGATTGGGTGGTTAAAAAGCCATGGCGTCTGATCGCTTTCGGTGGCGGTACCGGCGTGTTGCGTCCGGGGCCTGGCACCTGGGGAACGGTTCTGGCCTGGGCCTTGTGGGTACTGGGTCTGCATGTGCTGACTGACAACCAAATGGCCATTTTTTTGCCTGTCACCTTTTTCATCGGTTGCTGGGCATGCCACCGCACTGGCTACGATTTGGGTGTGTCGGATCACAGCGGCATGAATTGGGATGAGATGGTGGCCTTCTGGCTGGTGCTGTGGTTGATCCCCCAGACTTGGCTGGCACAGGGCATCGCATTCGTGTTGTTTCGTTTCTTTGATATTCTTAAACCTCAGCCGATCCGCTATTTTGATCGTCGTCTGCATAATGGCTTTGGCGTCATGTGGGATGATCTTCTGGCGGCAGGCTATACCTTGTTGCTAATGGCTGTCTTGGTACGTTTTGGAGTCTTCTCATGAGCGAATACGAGCACGGTAGTGCCGCCCTGGAGTTAGGACGCGCCCTTAGGGATCGTGGCTGGATGGTGGCTTGCGCCGAATCATGTACCGGTGGCCTTTTGGCTGCCGCCTTGACGGATCTGCCCGGTTCCAGCGCCTGGTTCGAGCGGGGCTTTGTGACTTACAGCAATAAGGCCAAGGTTCAAGAGCTGGGTGTGAACCAGGACACGCTGGACCGTTTTGGTGCCGTCAGCGAGGAAACCGCCATGGAGATGGCAGCAGGCACGCTGGAAGCAACAGCAGACGCCGAGCTGGCTATTTCTACGACTGGCATTGCCGGCCCCGACGGGGCTACGCAGGGCAAGCCGGTTGGTTTGGTATGTTTTGGTTTTGCTCAACGCCGAGGCGAGGGTATTGTGACTCGCGCTGCCGCCCGTATCTTTACTGGCGATCGTGCCCAGATTCGTCAGCAGGCGGTGGAATATGCGTTGGCCAGCGCGCTGACCATGCTCAATCCCGCCTGATTCGCCTGCCCTAGGCCGGTAACATCAAACCCAGCTGCCTGGCGCTCGAACGTAGTTCGGGCAGGCAGCGCTGGATCAGTTGCTCTTCTGAATCCTGCCAATCCTTGATGCTGATACTCATCCCGGCGACAACGCGTCCGCTGGCACTGCGTACTGGCACTCCAATTGCTGTCAAACCCAGTTCCAGTTCTTCCTTGATCAAGGAATAGTCCTTCTCCTGCACCTGTTTCAGCTCGCGCAGCAGGGCCTCGCGAGTATGGGCCGTGTATTGGGTCATGATCTTGAAGGGCGCCAACTCCAGATAGGCATCTAGCCTACTTGGTGGAAGTTGGGACAGCATCATCCGGCCGATCGACGTGCAGTGTGCAGGCAAGCGGCTGCCCAGCCCCAGCGATACGGTCAGAACGCGTTGCCGTTGTGCGCGAGCCAGATACAGAATCTCGTCCCCATCCAATAAGGCCAGCGCGCAGGTTTCGCCAACGCGATCACTTAAATCGTCCAGTATGGGCTGGGCCAGGCTGACGATGGACGTGGAAGAAAAATAGGCATGACCCAGCTGCAAAATCGCTGGACGAAGTTTCCAGAACGCGCCTTCCTGCTCCGCATAGCCCAAGGCTTGCAGCGTGTATAGACAACGCTGAACCACTGCACGCGCCAAACCTGTTTTCAAGGCAATTTCTGCTGCCCGCAACGGCCGTCTTCGGTCTGAGAAAGCGGTAATAACCTGCAAGCCACGAGCCAGCGACTGCATATAGTCCGGGTCACCTTTGTGGCTGTCAGCGGGGGGGGGGGTGTCTTTGTTGGTCGTCATTGCTCAGTAATAGCTTAGGGTCTGGTTTTGTTCGATTACCGAACCTTCTGGGGTTATTAAGAATTATCGATGATAAATTGTAAAAAAAACAAGACTTAGCAATTTAATAATCAAGTTCGATTATCGAACAAAATAAGAGTGGAGTAGTTCATGAAAAAAGTAGTAGGCCGTAAAGTGGCTCCCCTTCTGGCTGGTATGGGCTTGGTGTTTTGTTCCCTGGGTGTGCAAGCGGCCTACCCGGAAAAACCTATCCGTCTGGTTGTGCCCTTTACGCCGGGTGGTGTCACTGACGTGATTGCACGCGGTGTCGCACAGCAAATGTCCAAGGATCTGGGCCAGATCATTATTGTGGAAAACAAGCCGGGTGCCAGCGGCATCATTGCTACGGATTTTGTGGCTAAATCTGCTCCCGATGGCTATACCGTCTTGCTGGCGGCAGTGGGGCAGGCAGTCGTCAACAATCACCTCTACAAAAAATTGCCTTACGACCCTAAGCAGGATTTGACGGCGGTATCGCTGGTCGCAGAAGGGCAGAACGTCTTGGTGGTGAACGCGAAGCAAAGCCCGTTCAGTACCGGGCAGGAATTGATTAGCCACGCCCGCGCCAAGCCTGAAGATCTAACCTACGCTTCCTTTGGTAATGGCTCCTCGTCGCACTTGTCGGCAGCGGCTTTCACCACTATGGCTGATATCGATGTTATTCATGCTCCTTACCGTGGCAGTGCGCCTGCTATGACGGATTTGTTGGGTGGTCACATCTCCTTCATGTTCGACAGCATGGGCACCGCGATTACCCATATCAACGCTAATACCGTGCGTCCTTTGGCTGTGTCGGGCCCAGAGCGTTCTTCCTTGCTGCCAGAGGTGCCTACCTTTGCTGAGTTGGGTCTGGACCAGGGCTATAACGTCACCGCCTGGTTTGGCTTTCATGTCAGCAGCGGCACGCCCACTGAGATTGTCGAGCGCTTGAGCCAGTCCATGAAAACCGTCAGCCAGAACGCTGAGTTTGTTGAGACGTTCCGCCGTCAGGGTGTGGACATCATGGCCTCGACTCCCGCTGAATATGCCGAGTTCCTGCGTCTGGAAGACCAGAAACTGGGCAGCCTGATCAAGCAAGCTGATATCACACTGGACTAATCGTTTTTGAATGGAGCACCGTAACGTGAGCGATCAGCACGTCCCGCAGGCGACCCGTCCTGCCCCTTTGGAAGGCATCCGGGTTCTGGATTTAACTCGCATTCTGGCTGGCCCTTGGTGTACACAAAATCTGGCTGATCTGGGGGCGAATGTCTACAAGATCGAAAAGCCCGAAACCGGCGACGATACCCGTGCCTGGGGGCCGCCTTTTTTGCAGACGCCCGAGCAGGAAGATACGGCTGAAGCGGCCTATTACCTGTCAGCCAACCGCAATAAGCAGTCGATCAGCCTGGATATTGCCAGCCAGGAAGGGGCGGACGTGGTGCGAGCCATGGCGCGTGAATGCGATATTCTGGTGGAGAACTTCAAGGTGGGCGGCTTGGCCAAATATGGCCTGGACTACGCCAGCCTGAAAAAGATCAACCCGCGTTTGATCTATTGCTCCATTACCGGTTTTGGGCAGACTGGTCCATACGCCGAGCGTCCTGGCTATGACTTCATGATTCAGGCCATGGGCGGCATGATGAGTCTGACAGGCGAGCGGGATGACAAACCCGGTGGCGGCCCACAAAAGGCCGGGGTCGCTGTTGCCGACTTGATGACGGGCATGTACGCCACCAGCAGCATTCTGGCGGCCTTGTTCGAGCGTTCACGCAGTGGCTTGGGGCAGCATATCGACATCGCTCTCCTGGACTGTCAGGTTGCCATGCTGGCGAACCAGAATATGAACTATCTGGTCAGCGGGCAGGCACCGAAACGGGCGGGTAACGCGCATCAGAATCTGGTGCCGTATCAGGTGTTTCCAACTGAAGATGGTCACATCATCGTCGCGATTGGCAATAACCGTCAGTTTGCGGCGTATTGCGAGGCGATAGGGCATCCGGAGATTGTCGAGGACGAGCGTTTTCGTATCAACAGCCAGCGGGTTAAGCATCGTGATGCCTTGGAGCAGATTTTAAGCGCTGCGATGCAGAAGCACCCAAGCGCGTATTGGCTGGAGCAACTGGACAGAGTCGGCGTGCCTGCCGGGCCTATCAATGATCTGCATGCGGTGTTTTCTCATCCCCAAGTACAGGCTAGGAAGATGCGTATCGAGCTGGATCACAGTCAGGCAGGGAAAGTCAGCATGACAGCCAGCCCAATGCGATTCTCGGGAAGTCCGGTGTCGTATCGCATGGCTCCCCCTCAGTTAGGTGAGCATACCGAGGAGGCGCTGGAAACCTTGTTGGGAGCAGATAGTCCGGCGTTGATGCAATGGCGTAGTCAGGGTCAAAGCTAAGGCAGGTGCGAAGTCTAAGCGAGTCTTAACGGGCCGGTTCCAGCTGAAGTCCTGGTGCAGGGTAGCTAGCAATAAATGAAACACCCCATCGTTTGGAAATAAATCCACACGATGGGGTGTTTCTGTTTTTACGCTTTCGTTATCGCTTACTACTGCGGTCTATGACTGCTTGCCTTTTGGATCATCAGACCGCCGGGAGTCTTATTCAGCTTTACTTGTCCCGCGCATCATTGATGGCATTACGCGTAGCAATGGCAGCAGCTTGCGCCGCATCGCGCCAGTCACTGCCACGGCTGGCGTACAAGATGGCACGCGATGAATTGATCATCATGCCATTGCCTTGCGAGTCCATGCCGGCGGCTACGGTAGCGACGATATCACCGCCTTGTGCGCCAATACCTGGCACCAGCAAAGGCATATCGCCGATGCGGGCACGTACTTTACCGATTTCGTCTGGGAAGGTTGCACCGACCACCAAAGCGCATTGGCCGTTCTTGTTCCATTTCTCCGCTACCAGACTGGCAACGTGTAGATACAAGGGAGTGCCGTCAGCCATTTCCATAAATTGCAGATCCGAGCCGCCGGGGTTGGACGTGCGGCACAGCACAATAACTCCCTTATCCGTGTATTCCAGGTAGGGCTCTACGGAGTCAAAGCCCATGTACGGGCTGACGGTGACGGCGTCGGCGCGATAGCGCTCAAAGGCCTCACGGGCGTATTGCTCAGCCGTTGAACCCACATCCCCACGCTTGGCATCCAGCACGATAGGCAGCTGCGGGTAGCGGCTACGGATGTAGTCGCATAGGTCTTGCAACTGATCCTCGGCACCCTGAGCAGCAAAGTAAGCAATCTGGGGCTTGATGCCACAGGTGTAGTCGGCAGTGACGTCCACAATCGCTTTGCAAAACTCGTAAATCGCGCCGGGTTTGTCGGCCAGTTCCAAAGGCAGGCGGGCAGGGTCTGGGTCCAGACCCACCATCAACATGGATTGGTTGTCCGTCCAGGCACGGTTCAGTTTTTCTATGAATGTCATGGGAATCAGGAAAGTAAACGGCTATACAAAAAGCTGAGCCAGACGGCACCAGCAAAAATAAGGGACAGCAGCACGGCAGCACTGGCCAGATCCTTGGCGCGCCCGATCAAAGGGTGATGCTCCAGGGTAATGCTGTCAGCCAGCGCCTCCAGTGCGGAGTTCAACAGCTCCACCACCAGCACAAAGACCAGTGTGGCCAGCAAAACCAGAATCTCCAGCGGACCTTGTCCCAGCCAGAAAGCCAGCGGCGTCAGAATAAGCGCCAACGCCAGTTCCTGGCGAAAGGCCGCTTCATGGCGCAGGGCTGCGGCCAAGCCCTGGCTGGAGTAGCGCAGGGCGTTGAACAAGCGGCCCAAGCCGCCTTTGCTTTTGAATGGAGAGTCTGACATGAAGGAGTATGCAGATTGAAGTGCCCTGATTATAGGGGTTTGCTCGGGCGAAAAAAAACCGGATGGAGAAATCCATCCGGTTTTTTGTACTAAAAGCGTGACGATCAGGGCAGAAGTGATCAATTCCTGCCCCAATCGGGTGCTGATAAGTGGCTTAGAAGCCGCCCATACCACCCATGCCGCCCATACCACCCATGTCAGGCATGGCAGGAGCTGCTTTGTCGTCCACGATTTCGGACACGGCCACTTCGGTAGTCAGCAACAGGCTGGCGATCGAAGCTGCGTTTTGCAGGGCGGTGCGGGTAACCTTGGTAGGATCCAGAACGCCTTGCTCAACCAGGTCACCGTATTCGCCGGTAGCGGCGTTGTAACCGTAGGTGCCGGTGCCGCTGGCCACTTGGTTAACAACCACGCTGGCTTCTTCGCCGGCGTTGGAGACGATGGTGCGCAAAGGAGCTTCGATAGCACGCAGAACCAGTTTGATACCGGCGTCCTGATCAGGGTTGTCACCCTTCAACAGTGCCACAGCAGCGCGTGTGCGAATCAGCGCAACGCCACCGCCAGGAACAATACCCTCTTCGACGGCTGCGCGAGTAGCGTGCAGGGCGTCTTCAACGCGGGCTTTCTTTTCTTTCATTTCGACTTCGGTGGCAGCGCCAACGCGGATCACAGCAACACCGCCGGCCAGTTTGGCCACGCGTTCTTGCAGTTTTTCGCGATCGTAGTCGGAAGTGGACTCTTCGATCTGAACGCGGATTTGTTTCACGCGAGCTTCGATGTCGGAACCGTTGCCAGCGCCGTCAATGATCGTGGTGTTTTCTTTAGCCACTTCAATACGCTTGGCCTGACCCAGATCGTCCAGAGTCGCTTTTTCCAAGGACATACCGGTTTCTTCGGAAATCACGGTACCGCCAGTCAGGATAGCGATGTCTTCCAACATGGCTTTACGACGGTCGCCAAAGCCAGGGGCTTTAACAGCGGTAGTCTTCAGGATGCCGCGGATGTTGTTTACAACCAGCGTAGCCAGGGCTTCGCCTTCCACGTCTTCAGCAACGATCAGCAAAGGACGGCTGGTCTTAGCAACTTGCTCCAGTACGGGCAGCAGATCACGGATGTTGGAGATTTTCTTGTCGAAAATCAGCACAAACGGATCTTCCAGAACAGCAACTTGCTTCTCGGAGTTGTTGATGAAGTAAGGGGACAGGTAGCCGCGGTCAAACTGCATACCTTCAACCACGTCCAGTTCGTTTTCCAGCGATTTACCGTCTTCAACGGTGATCACGCCTTCTTTGCCGACTTTGTCCATGGCATTGGCGATGATCTCACCAATGGAGTGGTCGCTGTTGGCCGAGATGGAACCGACTTGAGCGATTTCTTTGCTGGTGGTGCAAGGACGCGACAGCTTGCGCAGTTCGTCAACAACCACAACAACAGCTTTGTCGATACCGCGCTTCAGGTCCATTGGGTTGATGCCAGCGGCAACAAACTTCAGGCCTTCTTCAACGATGGCTTGAGCCAGCACAGTAGCGGTAGTTGTACCGTCACCGGCGTTATCGGAAGTCTTGGAAGCAACTTCTTTAACCAGCTGGGCGCCGATGTTTTCAAACTTGTCTTTCAGTTCGATTTCTTTGGCAACGGACACACCGTCTTTAGTAACGGTAGGAGCGCCGAAAGAGCGGTCCAGAACAACGTTACGGCCTTTAGGGCCCATGGTGGTCTTAACAGCGTTAGCCAAAATGTTGACGCCACGCACGATGCGGGTACGTGCTTCGTCGCCGAAATACACTTGTTTTGCGGTCATGGTTTGAATCCTATTGAATTTTCGTTGGCGGTACTTATTCGATCACGGCGAAGATTTCTTCTTCGCGGATCACCAGCAGCTCGTCACCGTCAATCTTGACGGCTTGGCCGGAGTACTTGCCAAACAGAACTTTGTCGCCGACTTTCAGATCCAACGGCAGAATTTTGCCGTCCTCGGTCTTCTTACCGGGGCCAACGGCCAGAATCTCGCCTTGATCGGGCTTTTCAGTGGCGCTCTCGGGGATAACGATACCGGAAGCGGTGGTGCGTTCGTTGTCCAGACGCTTGACGATCACACGATCGTTCAAAGGACGCAGTGCCATGGAGAAACTCCTGTTTAATATGACTTGAGTGGTGAGTCCGATTGGGGGCGCGAGGCGCTTTAGCACTCAACCCCTACGAGTGCTAATTATAGGGACGACTTTGTTAATTTCAAGAGCAGGGAGGGCAAGCTGTTACATATTTGTCCTGGGGTGTGAGGAAAGACGGCTTGTCCGCCCCTGTCAGCTTGACGCTTTGCTCCCAGGGTGTGCGCTCTGGTTTGACACCCTGGGCAAGGTTTACAAGCTTGATCTACTGCGATCAAGCTGCCGTAGGACGTTTACTCAAATCAGGTGCAGGCGTCGCTGGCAGCAAAGGATCAATCGCCCGGCACAGAGCCAGCAACTGATCATCTGCACCGATACCCGCTTCAATCAACATACCCACTGGCAAACCGCCTGACAGGCCGATAGGCAGGGAGATACCCGGCGCGCCCAGGTTGGAGCCCACATCGGTGCGGGAGATATAGGTGTTGAAGGTAGGCACTGCCTTGCCGTTCATCAGGGTGGTTTCATCATCGCCAATCGGGCAGGCAGTCAGCGGGCTGGTCGGGAAGATCAAACCACTCACATTGGACTGACGTAGCAGGTCTGCATAGGCTTGTTGCATCAGGGGGCGGTCAATGTTCAGCGCTTCTTCGTAAGCTTCCTGGCTGATGGTGTAATCGCCGGTAATCGCATCGAAAATCTCTTTCACATCCGGGCTATGAATGCCCGCGATCAGTTCATCCAAACCAATACCGTACTTGTTTTCTGCCAAATACAAAGGCAGGTGCTGCAAGGTTTCGTACAGCACAATCGGCATGCCGACACGGGCGTTGATTTTTAGAACCGGGGACAGGTCTACATCGACCAGCGTGACACCGGCTTTTTGTAAATCATCCAGAAAAGCCAGAGTGACTTCGGCAACGCCAGAATCCAACTCTTTCCAGAAGTTGTCACGGGGCACGCCCAGGCGCAGTTCGTTCAGAGAAGGGGTGGCAATAATAGAAGGCGCTTTTTGGCAGAGCAGGCTGTCCAGCAAGCTGATGTCAGCCAGGCTACGTGTCATGGGGCCAGCAGTGTCGCGGGTAGGGGACAAGGGCACAATACCTTTGCCTGAGTAGCGACCCACCGTGGGGCGAAAACCATACAGGCCGCAAAGCGCAGCAGGCAGGCGTACCGAAGCACCGGTGTCCGTGCCCAAACCGGCCGGAAACTGACGGGCGGCAACTACAGTCGCAGTACCACCTGACGATCCACCGGGAATGCGGTCTGGGTCATAGGGGTTACGGCTGGGGCCGGTGGTGGCGTTATTGGTCGTAATACCAAAAGCCAGTTCATGCATCACCGCCTTGGCAGGCAAAACTGCACCCGCTTGACGTAGCTGACTGACAATCTGTGCATCTTGCAGCGGTACGCGACCTTGCAAGGCCCCTGTACTGGATGTGGTGGGCATGTCCACGGTGTTCAGATTGTCTTTCAGCACCAGGGGCACGCCATCCAGCGCCAAGGCTTCGCCACGAGCGCGGCGTGCGTCGGACTGGTCCGCCTGCTGGTAGAACAGCTCCGAATTCAAATGTGCCAGGCCGCCCAGATGAGCCATTTCTTGTGATTGTTTAAGCAGGTCATCGGCGATTTCGCGGGCACTGAATTGGTTTTTTTCCAGACCTGCCAGCAGTTCGCTGGCGCTAAGCTCATTGAGTGACATAAGGTCTCCTTGGGGCATCCGTACCCCCTGACTTTGACTGTGATAATTCGATCAATCAGCCTCTAACAGGGCTGTCTTGAAAAAAGAGTCTGTAAGGGTAGCAGCAAGTTGCCGGAATGGATCAGGAAGCCTTCCAAACGACCCGGTTGCGGCCAGCATGTTTGGCCTCATACAAAAGCCGGTCGGCCTGTTCAATCGCTTGATTGATATCGCCATTGCCGCTTAGCTGCACCACCCCAAAGCTGGCTGTCAGCGTATGGGCCGTGGCGGGGATATGCAGATTCATGACACTGCTGCGCAAGCGCTCCGCTACCAACACAGCTGTGTGCAGGCTAGCACTGCGTATCAGCAAGACGAACTCCTCGCCCCCAAAGCGGGCCGCCAGATCATCTTGCCGAACCGTGCGTGCCAGTAGAGCACCAAACTCCTTCAAGGCCCGATCGCCTGCGGCATGCCCCCAAGTGTCATTAACAAGCTTGAAGTGATCCAGATCGCAGGTCAACACTGCCCAGCCACTGTGACCATACAGATCCAGCCGCTTTTGAACCTGCTCGAAAAACGCTCGACGATTCAATAGCCGGGTTAAGGGGTCGCGGCTGCGCTCGTGATCCAGCGACTGCACAATCGACATCGCTGTGCTGGTCAAAATAGCTAAAGCCAGCCAAATACTGATCAGCATATTCGTGGCCAGCATGAGCAGCCAAAAACCCGAACGTGTCAGTTCAGGCTGGACTTCCTTGGGGATCACCGTCGCCAGAATCGCAACGCGCATAAACGCATAGAGCAGCACCGTCAGATAAGACGCCCGCAGCAAGGTCTTGAGCGGCAGCGTAGGCGTACGACCATAAAGAATCGACTTGGCGGGTAAGGCCACCAACAAAGCAAGACCCGAATTCAAGATCTGCAAACGCAACCAAAGATCATCATCCACGCGGGAGAAATAAAGCAACAAACCCAGCGTGATGAGCATAATCGGCCAGGCCCAAGCCGCATGTGCTCGGCCGCCAAAACGCAAAGCCACCCCATTGGCCATCGTCCAGACACCCAGCAGATACATAGAGGACAGCGGCAAAGTCCAACGAGCCAACTGCTCATTGGGCATCAAACTGTGAATCCCCATAGGAATCGCCGTGGCGATATAGCCCGAAGCAATCCAAAGAAGATAACGATGATCGCGTAGACGGCTCCAGCAGTAAATCATGGCGACGCCCAGCAAAGCCGCGCAGGCAGGGACGATCAGAACGAAATACTGGTTGGGAGAAGACACGGTGTATTCGCGTGCATTTAAAAGAGTTGAAATTTGGCGTTACAACAATTGTAACGATATTGGTGGCTGACAAGCGTTTGTCGATTGAGAACAAACAGTTTAATCAGACAAAGGAAGCTGCTTCGATCTACTTTATGAGCCATCTGGCCCCCGAAACCTCGTCAGTCAGTACATGCCATCTGTTAGCCAAGCAATACTCAAACAAGGAATACGCAGACCAGCCCAGACAGTTCGCCAGGGTTGATAGGCAGACAGCTCCCCCAAAAAAGCGCTCATATTCGCGAACCCGAACCCGAACGGTAAGTTCGTCTAAGTAGACAGACTTACCGTCAATTAAAAGGGGCCTTCCAGCCTATTTCCTTGCCACCGTACGAGCCGATTTGGCCTCTTTGTAAGGTATCGGGGTGATTCAGAGTACTTGCCGCGGTCGGTTCTGACGTCCGGGGTTCAAGCCCTGTGCTGTTTGAGCGCGAGTTCACAGGGCGCCCGGAGGTCAGAACCGACAAGGGCACCGGTGCACAGCACCGGCAAGTGCTCAAGCCCCGATACCTTACAAAGAGCTCAAAGCGGCGTCTTATTGAAAGGGCCCCCTGTTAAGCCGCATCCAGCCCCAGTATCCTGACATCCACCTGTTTAATTATTCCGCCCGCGCATGAAAAAGAGAAAGACTCGGATCTTTTATCTAGTCCGCGCCGCCTTAACGAGCAAAAGAACCTCAGCGCACCAGAACAAAAGAACAAAAAAGAAGAGGGGAGCCATGACAGCTCCCCCCGTCCTCAAGACATCCACTCAAGAATTACTGAGCCGTTTCAACCAGCACCAGCTCAGTATCTTCCAGAGCCTGAATCTCCAGCGTAGTTTCATTGCGAACAGCTGCCCCGTCACGGGCATTCAACTCCAGACCATTCAGCGAAACCCGTCCCTTCGCAAGTACTAGATAAGCCAGATGCTCTGCAGGCAAAGACAAAGTCGTACTTTGTCCTTTCATTAACGTGGCCCCCAGCACACGAGCCTGGGCACGAATAGGCAAAGCCTCCGTGTCCCCTTCAAACCCACTGGCCAGCGCTACAAACTGCCCGGACCGCTCATCCTTGGGAAAAGGCTTGGCCCCCCAGGCAGGTGGCAAACCACGACGCTCGGGCTGAATCCAGATCTGGAAAATCCGAGTCGTGTCACTTTCCAGGTTGTACTCCGCATGGCGAATACCCGTGCCGGCACTCATCACCTGCACATCGCCCGCTTCCGTACGACCCTTATTGCCCAAACTGTCCTGATGGCTGATCGCCCCTTCGCGCACATACGTAATGATCTCCATATCGGCATGATCGTGAGGCGGAAAGCCCGTGTTGGGCGCAATCGTGTCGTCATTCCAGACACGCAGGGCACCCCACTCCATGCGAGCGGGATCGTAGTAATTTGCAAAAGAGAAATGGTGCTTGGCGTCCAGCCAGCCGTGGTTGGCGCCGCCCAGCTCATTAAAAGGCCGATGTTCAATCATGATGCGCTCCTTAATATTGGATACTAAAAAGAATTCTAAGCGTCTCGCTGATTGAATAAAATAGAATCAATAGCATAGTATCCATTCCAAAAATTACATGAAAACACTGCCAGACTTACAAGCATGGGCGATCTTTGCCACCGTGGCCGAAACCGGCTCCTTTGCCCAGGCCGCTGAGGTGCTGGGGCTGTCCCAGCCTACCGTCTCCAAAGCCATCACACGACTGGAGAAACAACTGCACGTGTCCTTGTTTCACCGTACCTCCCGGCGCTTGTCCCTGACAGAAACCGGCCAAGCCAGTCTGGAACAGGCTCAAGCCGTCCTGGCGGCGGGACAAAGCGCCGAAGCAGTCGCTCGAGATCAGCGCGAGAGTTTGCAAGGACGTATCAAAATAGCCGCCCCCATGTCCTTTGGCCTGGAGCACCTGGCCCCATTATTGCCACGCTTCATGGAAACACACCCGGCCGTCCTGCTGGACCTGCACTTTAACGATGCCCAAGTGAACATCGTTGAGCAGGGCTTTGACATGGCCTTGCGTATCTCTTCCATGGACGACTCCAGCCTCTTGGTGCGCCGCCTGTGCAATCTGCGCTTGCGACTGGTCGCCGCCCCTGCCTACCTGGCCAAATACGGCAGACCGACGCATCCCAGCGATTTGGCCGAACACATCAGCCTGCGCTATGCCTATGAACGGCGCGGCAGCGTCTGGCGTTTCCAGCAGGGCCAAGAACATTATTCCCAGACAGTACCTTGTGCCTTGCAAGTGAATAATGCCCAAGCCTTGATCCCTCCTTTGCTGCAAGGTTTGGGGCTGACCGTGCTGCCACAGTTCTTATTGGGCGATAAGGTGGAGCAGGGTTTGCTGGAAGTCGTCCTGCCGCAATGGAATTTGCCCAGCCTGACCTTGCATCTGCTGACCCCACCGGGCCGCTCTCGCTCGGCTCGGGTGCAAGCCTTTATCGACTTTCTGGTGACCGGGTTTGAACAGGCTGAGTGGGCAGACCCAGGCCAATAAGAGTCTGCTGACGTTTTACCGCTAGACTATCTGGTCCAGTCTTGTTTTCTAGGAGATCACTATGGATAAACGTCCTCCCTTGCCACCCTTCGAGCTGGAGAGCGCTCGCCAGAAAGTACGGGCTGCAGAAGATGCCTGGAACAGCCGTGACCCGGTCAAGGTGTCACAGGCCTATACAGTAGACACGCGCTGGCGCAACCGCAGCGAATTTCCGCAAGGGCGCGATGAAGTTCAATCTTTTTTAGAACGCAAATGGCAGAAAGAGCGCGAATATCGTTTGATAAAAGAGCTGTGGGCCTGGCAGGCAAATAGAATTGCCGTGCGTTTTGCCTATGAGTGGCAAGATGAATACGGCCAATGGTGGCGTAGTTATGGCAATGAGAATTGGGAATTTGACGAGCACGGGTATATGGCCGTGCGCCATGCCAGCATTAATGATTTAGCCATTACAGAATCCGAGCGCAAATTCCATTGGCCCTTGGGACGACGTCCTGATGAGCATCCTAGCCTAAGCGACCTGGGCCTTTAAGATCCAGATAAAGCTATCCACCTAAGTATGGCTGGCGATAAGTAGCCATAGAAAGTAAAAATCCGGTTTGCCGTTTGGTAAACCGGATTTTTTAAATCTTTACTCTTTATGCTTCATACATAGTCTTATGAAAAGACTGATGGGCACAATATTGAGGTTTATCTGTTCGCTATCAAAGACACGCATTCAGATAAATGGTTTAGTGTTGGGTTAGCCTTCGTTCACCTCCAAGGAGTCATCTATCATGAATCACCCTGCTGGCTTGGATTCGGCCCCCACGGCTGCTGATCGCACTGGGCCTTCCAGTCATTATTCCCGATTGATCGAGCAAGCTCGCAAAGAGCACAGTCGGATTTGTGTGGTGGCTCATCCTTGCGACGACGTGTCTTTGGGGGCGGCTTTGCAGGCGCGTGCTCAAGGCCTGTTCGAGATTGTGTTGGTTGGCCCGCAGGCCCGCTTGCATGCCGTGGCCGCAGAGCATGGTTTCAGCCTGGAAGGTGTCACCCTGATTGATACGCCGCATAGCCATGCCTCGGCAGAAAGAGCTGTGGAAGAAGTGCTGGCTGGCCGTGCGCAGTTGCTGATGAAGGGCAGCTTGCACACCGATGAACTGATTCAAGCGGTGTTGTGCACACAAGGTAAAGGCTTGCGTACCGGCCGTCGCCTGAGCCATGTGTTCATCATGGATGTGCCCAGCTACCCCGAGCCCCTGTTTGTGACAGATGGCGCGATCAATATTTTCCCGGACCTCAGCACCAAAGCAGACATCGTGCAAAACGCTATTGATCTGCACCACGGCCTGGGTTTGGGTAAACCGCTGGTGGCCATCTTGTCCGCGGTCGAGCAAGTCACAGAAAAAATCCCCACCACGCTGGAAGCGGCGGCGCTGTGCAAAATGGCCGATCGAGGCCAGATTACCGGCGGTGTGCTGGACGGCCCCTTGGCGCTGGACAATGCCATCAGTCTGGAAGCAGCACGTATTAAAGGCATTGTGTCGCCGGTCGCGGGCAGGGCACAGATTCTAGTGGCCCCTGACCTGGAGGCCGGCAATATGCTGGCCAAAAATCTGACTTTTCTATCGGGTGCTCAAGCGGCAGGGATCGTGATGGGCGCTCGTGTGCCTATCATCCTGACCAGTCGTGCTGACAGCGCCCAGACCCGCATGGCTTCTTGCGCCGTGGCCAGCATTTACGCTGGCTATCTGGAGCGTAAAGTGGCCGTGGAGGCCCAACACTCATGAGCGAACAGATTCTGGTCATCAATGCAGGCAGCTCCAGCCTGAAGTTTCATATGTATAAGGTGCAACCGGGCGACCAGTTGCACTTTGAGTTCGGCGGTCAGGTCTCAGGCATTGGCAGTTCTCAACCTGCTTTCAAGGTTAAAGATGCCCAGGGCCAATCCATGATCAAACAGGATCTGGAGAGCGAGCAGGCGAAGGACTTGCATACCGCCCAGGCTTTGGTGGCACGCTGGTTGCTGGAGCATGTGGATGGCCGGCCTATCGCAGTGGGCCACCGCATTGTGCACGGGGGCCCTCGCTATGACAGCAGTGTGCGTTTGACGCCAGAGGTTCTGGATTATCTGGACAGCCTGTCGCCTTTGGCTCCCTTGCATCAGCAAAACAACCTGGCTCCTGTGCGCGTGATTTTCGAGCACTACCCGGAGATTTTCCAGGTGGCGTGCTTGGACACCGCATTCCATCAAGGACATGCACCGCATCTGCAGCACTTTGCCTTGCCGGGTCGCTTCTTTGAACAGGGTGTGCGCCGCTACGGTTTTCATGGCTTGTCTTACCACTATATTTCCCAGCATTTGCAGCGTGAAATACCAGAACTGGCCGATGGGCGTGTCGTGGTGGCCCACTTGGGTTCAGGCGCGTCTGCTTGCGCCTTGAAAGAAGGGCGCAGTGTTCATACCACCATGGGCTTTACGGCTTTGGATGGTCTGCCTATGGGCACACGTCCGGGCCGTCTGGATGCAGGCGTGGTCTTGTGGATGTTGGAGCAGGGCATGGAGCACGATGAAATTCAGTCTGTGCTCTATACCCAATCGGGCTTGAAAGGTTTGTCCGGCGATCAGGCTGATATGCGTGCTTTGGAAGCCTCGGACGATCCCCGCGCCAAACTGGCGGTGGAGTACTTCTGCTATCACACGGCTGAAAACCTGGCGGGTTTGTGCGTAGCCTTGAAGGGTTTGGATACGCTGGTATTCACGGCTGGGATTGGCGAGCATAGCCCTTCTATTCGAGCGGGCATTGTCCAGCATTTGGAATGGCTGGGTGTGAAAATTGATCCGACACGTAACCAGGCAGGGGAAACTGTGATTTCCACCGATGATAGCCAAGTGCGTGTTCTGGTCATTCCAACGAACGAGGAACTGATCATTGCTGAACAGTCCCTCGCTTTGGTGCGTGCCAGACAGTAAGGCCAGCTATTCGATCTTAAGCATGTTTTTGAACCAGACCGGCAGCGACGGTCTGGTTTGTGCTGGGATCAATCAAGATGAAAGAGCCGGTGCTGGAATGGTCTTGATAGTCGTCCAGCACCAGCGGGTCCCGGCTGACCAGACTGACACGGCCAATATCATTCAAAGACAAGCTGCCGCCCGCCTCCTGCTCTTGCAGGCTATGAACATCGCGTAAAGCATGAACGGCCTGTACTTTGGCTTGCGTGACACGAGTGCCCTGTTTTAGCCAGTAAGAGCGGGTCGTGTTCAGGGCTTGCTCGTCCAGCCAGCACAATTGCGCATCAAAATGCTTGCTGGTGCTGACCTTGTCATGGGCCAGCGTCAACAAGTCTCCACGGGAAATATCCAGTTCACGGTCTAGAACGAGGGTGACAGCGTCGCCGTCGCTGACTTGAATCTGCTCTTGGCCTGCGCGGAACAACTGCGTTACTACGGCAGTCTTGGCGCTGGGCCACACCTGCACACTGTCACCCACTTGGATGCGGCCACCATTCAGTTGACCAGCATAGCCACGGAAACCATCGGCGCTGCTGCCACCATGACGCGCCACCCATTGCACAAACAAACGGGCTGGGCGCTGAATATCTTCACGTAAATCCAGCGATTCCAGCAAAGGCAACAATGGCAGGCCGGTGTACCAGGGTGTGTGCGGCGAAACCTGAGTGATGTTTTCACCTTTCAGCGCCGACAAAGGAATGATTTGAAAATACTCAATCCCCAGTTGCACGGCCAGTTGGCGATAGGCTTCATGAATGCGATCAAACACGGCCTGATCCCAATCGACCAAATCCATCTTGTTGACCGCCACCACGATATGGCGCAGCCCCAGCAATTTGGCGACGGTACTGTGGCGTTTAGTTTGAGTCAGCAATTGGCCGTCTTTGGCACGGTGCGCATCAATCAGGATGATGGCTGCCTGTGCGGTGGACGCGCCCGTGATCATATTGCGAGTGTATTGCTCATGGCCAGGGGTGTCGGCCACGATGAATTTACGTTTAGGCGTGGCGAAGTAGCGATAGGCCACATCAATGGTGATGCCTTGTTCGCGTTCGGCTTCCAGACCATCGGTCAGCAAGGCCAGATCAGGTTCGGCGTCCTCGCCGCGCTTGTATTTGGAGCGCTGGATGGCCGCAATCTGGTCGGCAAACACGCCCTGGCTGTCCACCAGCAAGCGTCCGATCAGGGTGGATTTTCCGTCGTCCACAGAGCCCGCGGTAATCAGGCGCAGTACGCCCTGATCGGCGGCCTGGAGCCAAGCATCATTGACTGTGTTCATTAGAAATATCCTTGTTTCTTGCGGTGTTCCATGGATGCTTCGGAGGTCTGGTCATCCATGCGGGTAGCGCCGCGCTCGGTAATCGTAGCCAAGGCGGTTTCAGCAATAATGTCCTGTACTGACGCGGCGGTAGACAGCACGGGGCAGGTGCAGGAAATATCGCCTACGGTACGAAAACGCACATCACGCCATTCGGAGCTTTCGCCATCCAGCAGCGGTGTCAGCGGGGTAATGGGAACGATCAGGCCCTGACGCTCCACAACTTCGCGAGAGTGGGTGTAGTAAATGGAAGGCAGATCAATGGCTTCGCGCTGGATGTATTGCCACACATCCAGTTCAGTCCAGTTGGAAATGGGGAAGACGCGCAGGTTCTCGCCCTTGTGAATACGAGTGTTGAACAAGTGCCACAGTTCGGGCCGCTGGGCCTTGGGGTCCCATTGACCAAACTCATCGCGGAACGACACGATGCGCTCTTTGGCACGGGCTTTTTCTTCGTCACGGCGGGCACCACCGAAACAGGCATCAAAGCCAAACTCGGCAATGGCTTCCAATAACGTGACGGCTTGTGCGCCATTTCGGCTTGCCGTCTCGCTGCGCAACACAACTGTGCCGCGTGCGATGGAGTCTTCCACACTGCGCACAACCAGCTCGGCATTCAGTTCAGCAGCGCGACGATCTCGAAACTCAATGACTTCCGGGTAGTTATGGCCGGTGTCCACATGCATCAGAGGAAAGGGCAGGGGGCCGGGAGCAAAGGCTTTTTGGGCCAATTGCAGCAGCACGGCTGAGTCTTTGCCGCCGGAGAACAGCAGCACGGGTTTTTCAGCTTCGGCAGCGATTTCGCGCAGAATAAAAATGGCCTCGGCTTCTAGCCAGTCCAGGTGAGTACGGTTGGAGAGAGGTTCGCCCATGAGTTTCCTTCAGGTGTTGACACTGCTATTCAGATTGCTGGCATGCAGGCCGCATTCCAGGCTGTCGCGCTGCTCCCACCACCAGCGCCCGGCGCGCACATCCTCACCGGGGCGAATGGCGCGCGTACAGGGCTCGCAACCAATGGAGGGGTAGCCTTGGTCGTGCAGCGCGTTATAGGGGATGCTCAAGCCACGGATCACGGCCCAGACGTCGTCCTGGGTCCAGTCGATCAGTGGGTTAAATTTTTCCAGGCCAAAGACGCTGTCGTATTCCTTGCTGGCCAGCTCGGTGCGGCTGGCGGTTTGTTCGCGCCGCTGGCCGGTAATCCAGGCTGAGCGACCTTGCAAGGCACGGCGTAAAGGCTCGACTTTGCGGATATTGCAGCACTCTTTGCGCAGTTCTACGCTTTCGTAAAAAGCGTGTGTGCCATGGGTATTGACGTGCTCTTGAACCCGGCCTGGGTCAGGAAGAAAAAACAGGATACTGCGTTCGTAGTGCTGCTGAATATGCTGGCCTAGTTGCAGGGTTTCTTCGTGCAGGCGGCCAGTATTCAGGGTGATGGTTTGCAAATCAGGGGTGTAGATGGACATGGCGTGAAACAGCACCATGTCTTCTGCAGCCAGGGAGCTGGCCAGAACGGCATCGGCGTGTTCGCGCGCGATGAGTTGCAAATCGTCGCGCAGCTGCTTCCACAGCATCAAAGGCCGGGCGCTTAAGGCAAGCGCGGCAGGGGCTTGGGCGGGCATGATCTGATGTCCTTGCGGCAATACCAGCGCCGGCCCTGCTTAAATTGGAATCGCGTGGGCCGCGCTATTGCCTTACATGGTTCATGGAATGATGAGCCAGTGTGCTTGCGCGCGCCCACGCTGGGAACGAAGTATTAGTTAGGTGAATATGCCCTTGCTGTATTTAGCCGCCTTGTCATTTTCTTTTTCAGGCGCGTCGGCTAGCGGCAATCACCGCGATGATCAGCACGCAAGACAGCCAGGTCAGCAGGTCAACTTGCTCGCCTAACCATAATGCAGAAATCAGCACCGTCAGGAACGGTTGAGCCAATTGCACCTGCCCAATACGGGCAACGCCGCCCATGGCCATAGCTTTGTACCAAGGGAAAAAACCCAGCAAGGAGGAGAACACGGCCAGATACAGCACCGCCATGATGGCTTGTGGCTCGGGTGTCTGTGTCATGGGCAAGGCCAGCCATAAGGTGGCAGGGATAGTTAGGGGCAGGCTGGCGGTCAAACACCAGCAAATTGTGCGCCAACCGCCCAGGGTACGGGCTACACGGCCACCTTCGGCATAGCCTACGCCCGACATGAAAACGGCCAGTGCCAACCAGATATCCCCGGTTTGCAGCGCACCTTCACCAATATAAAAGGCGTATGTCAGCACCAGAGCAGCGCCCAGCAAACTCAACAGCCAGAAGCGGCGGCTTAACGTTTCGCCATTACGAGCCGCGCTGACGATGGCGGTCGCGATGGGAATCAGACCACTGAGGACGGCGCCATGTGAAGAGGGTACGGTTTGCATGGCAATTGAAGAAAACACCGGCCAGCCTACGATCACACCGGTACAGGACAAGCCAATTCCGCGCCATTCCGTTGCGGTTGGGCGACGGCTGCGAGTCGCCAGCAAAATGACGGTTGCAAAGATGCCTCCAATACTGGCGCGTGCCATCCCAATTAACCAGGGGTCTAAGCTCTGTACCGCCAGCCGGGTCATGGGCAAGGTGAAGGCAAAGACGGTTACCCCGATAAAGGCATACAGATAAATCAGCAGGGTAGGGGTGGAGCTGGGCATGGGAAGGCTAGTACTGCGGCTCATGGAAATCACCACGTAGGGAAGATAGGTTGTTCACAGCTTTGAGCTTAAAATAAATAAGCGATACAGTTGCAGTACAGTTGTTCAATCAGTGGCTCAAGCTGTACTGGTCAAACTTCCGCTACAGTCGGTTTCCTCTATAAAAGGGCAGCATCATGGAATGGATGGATTGGCAGCCTGTTCGGGGCTCGGACAACACGCTTAGCGATCAGTTGGTGGCCTGGGTGCAGCAGGCCCTGCATATCCGCTATCGCGGCGGCAGCCGTTTGCCCTCGGTACGCCGTCTGGCGCAATCTGCGGGTGTCAGTACCCATACCGTGGTGGCCGCTTACGACAAGTTGATGGCACTGGGATTGGTGGAATCCCGCCCAGGGTCAGGATTTTTTGTACGCGTACGTAGTCCTCGACGTTTGCGTTCCGAGTCCTTGCATGTGGAAAAGAATGAGCCGCGCAAGATCGATGTGAACTGGATGTTGAACAGTTTTATGGGGCATAGCGACAGTGCGGGCATTCCCCGTCAGTGGCTGGACAACGATATGATTCTGGCCGCCTTGCGGCAGGTCAGTCGCAGCGCGGGCTCGAACTTGCTGGGCTATGGGCATTCGCATGGTTATCGCCCTTTGCGGCAGCATATTGCTGGGCAGCTGGAAGATGGTGGCATACAGGCTGATCCGGATACGCAGCTTTTATTGTGCAGTGGGGTGACGCAGGCACTGGATTTGCTTCTGCGCCATTGGTTGCGCCCTGGCGATGCCGTTGTTGTGGAGGATCCGGCCTGGTATTTGCTATTCGCCCGTTTAGCGGTGGTGGATGTGCGGGTGTTGAGCCTACCGCGACGTGCTGATGGCCCGGACCTGGCGGTACTGGAGCAACTGGCGCGTGAGCATCGTCCGCGTCTGGTCATCTTGAATACGGTGGTGCATAACCCTACCGGCTTTAGTTTAAGCCCGGCGGTGGCGCACAGTATCCTGACTCTAGCTCAGACCTGGGACTTTCACATTATTGAAGACGACACCTATAGCGAGCTGCATGCCCATCCAGCGTGTCGCCTGGCTCAATTGGATCAGCTGAACCGTGTCACTTTGGTGGGAGGCTATTCCAAGGTGATGGCGGCTGGTTTGCGGGTGGCGTATATGGCTGCCGCTCCAGAGCTTTTACAGGCCTTGGTCAATCTGAAAATGCTCGCGGGGCTGACTTCTCCGGAGTTGGGTGAGCGGGTTATTCACCGGGTGCTGGTAGACGGCCCCTATCGCAAACACTTGGAGCGCTTGCGGCGTCATGCCGATAGCGACAGGCACCGAACCTTGGAGCAACTGGCTCAATTGGGTTTGGCGCCGGATGCACCGCCCCAGGCGGGTATGTTTGTCTGGGTGGATACGGGTGTGGATACGGAAAGTTTGATCCGCACCTTAGGGCGTCCGGGACATTTATTGGTGCCGGGAGCCTTGTTTTCGCCGCAACAGCAACCATCTACTTATATGCGTATCAACGTTTCTTTAGGCGACGATGTGCAGTTTTGGCGTGATTTTGCGCGCTGTTTAGCCAGTGCCAAGCCGCCTTCTTCTACGGTGCCCAGCGAAGTAGCCTTATAGCTTGAACGCTGATAGTTGCACTGTCATCTAGCTCTGTTAGCATAAGTCTGTGCGACGCATAGAAAGAAACTCGTATGCGGAGTGCGATAGCTAATAGCAATGAGCGTTATTGCATTAATCAATTTTACTAATCGACAGTGGCTTCCTATAATGGCTTTACTGTCAATGATTAATCACTCACCGGAGCATGTATGTCTTTGATCAACACCGTCATCAAACCTTTTAAAGCCAACGCTTTTCACAACGGCAAATTTATCGAAGTCAGCAACGAAACCGTTGCGGGTAAGTGGTCTGTTTTCGTTTTCTACCCAGCCGACTTTACGTTTGTTTGCCCAACCGAACTGGAAGACTTGGCCGAGAACTACGCTGAGTTCCAAAAAATGGGCGTAGAAGTTTACTCCGTGTCCACCGACACTCACTTTGCTCACAAAGCATGGCACGACACCTCGGACGCCATCGGCAAAGTTAACTACCCAATGATTGCTGACCCAACCCATCAGCTGTCGCGCAACTTTGAAGTGCTGATTGAAGAAGAAGGTATCGCTCTGCGCGGTACGTTCGTGGTGAACCCAGAAGGCGAAATCAAGGTTCTGGAAATCCACGACAACGGCATCGGCCGTGTGGCTTCCGAGCTGCTGCGCAAAGTTAAGGCTGCTCAGTACATCGCCGCTCACCCCGGTGAAGTCTGCCCAGCCAAATGGGAAGAAGGCGCCAAGACGCTGACTCCTTCCCTGGATCTGGTTGGCAAGATCTAAGACCTTTTAAACACGGGTCTTTAGTGGTGGTCGGCGCGGTGCGCCGCCACCCCGGTGCCTGACCGGTTCAGGCACCTCAAGTTGTTTCGTTCAGTACAGGATAAAGGGCGTTTCACATGTTAGATGCAAACATCAAAACTCAATTGAAGGCTTACCTCGAGAAGATCACGCAACCGATCGAGATCGTTGCGACGCTGGATACTGGCGCCAAGTCCGTCGAGCTGCGCGAACTGTTGCAAGAAATTGATGGTCTGTCCGACAAGACCAGCTATCGCGAAGATGCGGATGCGCAAGAGCGCAAGCCTTCCTTCCAGATTAACCGTCCCGGCACTGACATTAGCGTGAGCTTTGCAGGTTTGCCGATGGGACACGAATTTACTTCTTTAATTCTGGCCCTGCTGCAAGTGGGCGGCCATGAAATCAAGCTGGATGCCGCTGTGATTGAGCAGATCCGTAATCTGCCCGGCGACTTTGTTTTTGAAACGTATTTCTCGCTGTCGTGCCAGAACTGTCCTGACGTAGTGCAGGCTCTGAACGCCATGTCCGTAATCAACCCACGTATCAAGCACGTGGCGATTGACGGTGCCCTGTTCCAGGACGAGGTTCAGCAGCGCAATATTATGTCGGTGCCGGCGGTGTTCTTGAATGGCGAAATGTTCCATCAAGGCCGCGCTAGCGCAGAGGAATTGCTGGCCAAGCTGGATACGGGCGATAACTCGGCACGTGCTGAGGCTTTGAATTCCAAGGACGAGTTTGATGTGCTGATTGTTGGTGGAGGCCCTGCGGGTGCCGCTGCTGCTGTGTATGCAGCTCGCAAGGGTATTCGTACTGGTGTGTTGGCCGAGCGTTTTGGTGGCCAGGTTCTGGACACTATGTCGATCGAGAACTACATCTCGGTGGTTGAAACCAATGGCCCCGCCTTTGCTACGGCCTTGGAGCAGCACGTTAAAACTTACGATGTGGACATCATGAATCTGCATCGTGCTAAGGGCATTCGCCGTGAAGGCAAGCAGGTCATTGTGGATGTGGATGGCGGAGCTCAGTTAAAGGCCAAGTCTGTCATTCTGGCGACCGGTGCCCGCTGGCGTGAGCTGAATGTTCCTGGTGAGCAGGATTACCGTAACCGTGGAGTGGCTTACTGCCCGCACTGCGATGGTCCTTTGTTTAAGGGCAAGGATGTTGCGGTGGTCGGTGGTGGCAACTCCGGCGTAGAAGCGGCGATTGATCTGGCTGGTCTGGTCAAGCACGTTACTTTGATCGAGTTTGGTGATACTTTGCGCGCTGATCAGGTTTTGCAGTCCAAGCTGCGCAGTTTGCCTAATGTGTCGATCATCATGCAGGCTCAGACGACGGAAGTTCTGGGTGATGGCACCAAGGTGGTTGGTTTGAATTACCTGGATCGTCAGACTCAGGAAGCCAAGAGCCTGAAGCTGGATGGTGTGTTTGTTCAGATTGGTCTGGTGCCAAACACGGAATGGCTCAAGGGCAGCGATGTTGGTTTGTCGCGCCATGGCGAGATCGAGGTTGATGCTCGTGGTGCTACTTCGCTGGCAGGGGTGTTTGCTGCTGGTGACGTGACGACTGTGCCTTTCAAGCAGATCGTGATTGCCGCTGGTGAAGGTGCCAAGGCTGCTTTGAGTGCTTTCGATTACCTGATCCGTAGTTCGGCTGAGGTTGAAGAGCCTGTCGCTGAGAAAGTTACTGCCTAAGTTTTTCTGATTGTTGGACTTAGCTGGTTGAGAGGGCCACCCTGTTTGGGGTGGCTCTTTTTTTGTCTGTGATGTGCAGAGGTTCTGGGGGAAAGTCGCCTCAGGAAAGACGCCGCTCAAGCCGTCCGCCCTGGCCTCGGGGCAATTCAGACTGCTTGCCGCGGGCTGTTCTGGAATCCGGGATGCAAGCCCTGTGCTGTTCGAGCGGGACGCTTGTACTTGGTCCGGGGGACCAAGCACCCCGGGAGTTCACAGGGCGCCCGGATTCCAGAACAGGCAAGGGCACCGGTGCGCAGCACCGGCAAGTAGTCAAGCCCCGAGGCCAGGGCGGACGGCTTGAGCGGCTCAATGCATGAGATGCCGCGATTTTTCAGCCGTTCTATGTACGAGAAATTGGCTGGGTTTTTGCTTTCTGTTGGCCTATCTATCTATTTGTCTGTCCATTTATTGCTTCGTGTTTACTTGTCGGTCGATCGCTTGTCTGGAAATTAAGCATCTACCTGTTCGCACATTTTTTTGGTGCAGTGGCCAAGCATGGTCATCTTGCTCTAATTTGAATGTGCTGATGCTGGTTTGTGATTCAGCTTTGCATATAAACACATCCTTACTGCATATACCGTCTCGGGCTTAGAAGTTGGCTTCATGCTTGCTGACGCTATAAACCACAGGCCGCAGCAGTGGTGCTTTATGAGAGTGCCTGCGGATTAATCCAAGCCCTGCTACAGATCCCCTTCAAGCTCCGGCCAATTCCCACCCAATACATCAGCACAGACTTGTAGCCATGCTCTGGCTGCCTGCGACAGATATCGTCCATTCCAGAGCAAGGCAACCTCCCAATTCAAAGCTGGGTCCACCACTTCCTTGGCAACCCAATCCCCCGGTTCCAGCCGAGACAGAAACGGCTGAGGCAACAAGGCCACCCCCATGCCTGCCTGCGCCATAGAAGCCACCCAATCCCATTGATTGCTTTGTGCGGCAATATTTGCTCGCAAACCTGCGTGAGCAAAAGCGCGCCGCAACATACGGGTCAGGGCATAGTCTTCACCCAGAAAAATCAGCGGATGCTTCTCCAGCTCCCGTAGCTTGATTTTCTTCTGCGAACCAGCAAGCAAATCCTTATGAGCAATCGCCCAAACCGCATGTTTCGCAACAGGTGTAGCTGACACATTCAGCTCCGGCCCCAAGGGCAAAATACTCAAGCCCATTTCAACCGTACCCGCTGCCACCATGCGCTCAATCCCCATGCCGGTCTCTTCGTGCAGAATCAGCTCAATCTGCGGATGCCGGTTCTTGAAAGTCTTGAGTACTTCCGTAAATAACACATTAATCATGGGCGGAATCCCCAGATCCAGACGACCGCGTTGCAGGGCCTGAACCTCGTGAACCTCCCGCAACAGCCCTTGCATGCTCTGCAAAACCTCTTGCCCACGCTCCAGCACCACTTTGCCGCAATCAGTCAGTTGCAACTGACGGTGATCGCGAATCAATAAAGGCTCACCCAGCTCATCTTCCAGCTGTTTAACCATCTTGCTGATGGTCGATTGAGTCACATTCAAACTTTGCGCTGCTTGCGTAAAGCTTTGATGTTTAACGGTTTCAATGAAATATCGCAAGGATCGGATATCCATATTTAGCTACCTTTTTGTCTATGACTTTTACGACTTCGTATGAGTTATTTTATTCATTATGGCGATGCTATGCTGACTTTGTTCAAAAAACATAAACGCCTGTGGTCAGGGCGATTTCGGCTTTTAAACGCGGCCTCAAGGGCCTGCCCTTTAAAAGCGAGTTGTCGTTCTGTTGCGTGAAGATCTCGCTCGGCGCTTTCGGCCCCGGCTCCTTCCGAAAGCAACAACAGGTAGATCAATGACACAGAGACAGGAGCACACGATGTTCAAGGATCGCATTCGTTCCCCCGAATTGGAAGGCAAAGTCATGACCGCTCAGGAGGCAGTCGCCTTCTTCAAAGACGGGATGAATGTTGGGATGAGCGGTTTTACCCGAGCAGGGGACTGTAAGGTTATGCCTCGAGCCTTGGCCGAACGTGCCCAGACCGAGCAGTTAAAACTGAACGTGGTAACTGGCGCGTCGCTAGGTAATGATAGCGACGGCATGATGGCAGAAGCTGGTGTGTTGGCCCGCCGCTCGCCATTCCAGGTGGACTCCGTGCTGCGCCGTCATATCAATGAGGGCAAAGTTCTTTTTACCGATCAGCACCTGTCTTTGACCGTTGAGCACATGCGCTCGGGCAACCTGCCCGCTATCGATATTGCAGTCATTGAAGCCGTAGCCATCACCGAAACCGGCGCTATTGTGCCGACGACTTCGGTAGGCAACTCGGCTAGTTTCGCTCAGCAAGCCAAACAGATCATCGTTGAGCTGAATCTGAGCATGCCGGTGGAAATGGAAGGCTTGCACGATATTTATGTGCCTGAGGCCCGCCCTAATCGCCAGCCTATTGAATTGACGGATGTGGACCAGCGTATTGGCACCACCGCCATTCAGGTTGATCCTTCCCGTATCGTGGGTATTGTGGTGACCGATGCTTTGGACAGCCCCTCCAGCGTGCTGCCTCCTGATGAAGAAACCCAGGCGATTGCCGGTCACATTATCGAGTTCCTGAAAGGCGAAGTGGATGCTGGCCGTATGAGCCAGTCCTTGCTGCCTTTGCAGGTAGGTATCGGGACGATCGCCAATGCCGTGACTTATGGCCTGCTGGATTCACCCTTTACCGACCTGAAGATGTATTCGGAAGTCTTGCAGGACAGCGCGATTGCCATGTTGGACTCCGGTCAGTTGAGCTTTGCTTCGGCTTCGTCCTTGACCTTGTCTGCCCCCAAAATGGCAAAATTCCTGGAAGGTCTGGATAGCTACCGTGACAAGCTGGTACTGCGTCCGCAGGAAATCAGTAATCACCCAGAGTTGGTACGTCGACTGGGCATTATTGCGATCAACACGGCGCTGGAGTTTGATATTTACGGCAATGTGAACTCCACCCACGTCTGTGGCACCCACATGATGAATGGCATTGGTGGTTCCGGTGATTTCGCCCGTAACGCCCACCTGTCTATTTTTGTCAGCAAGTCTGTCGCCAAAGACGGTGCGATCTCCAGTGTGGTGCCTATGGCATCGCATGTAGATCACTGTGAGCATGATGTGGCTGTGCTGGTTTCCGAGTGGGGTTTGGCTGATTTGCGTGGTCTGGCACCGCGCGAACGGGCACGCGTCATTATCGAAAAATGTGCTCACCCCGACTACCGTCCTGCCTTGCTGGACTATGTTGAGCGCGCCAGCGAACGTGGCGGCCATACGCCCCACATCCTGGAAGAAGCCTTGTCCTGGCATGTTCGTTTTCAGCAACAAGGCACCATGAAACAGGAGCAGTTCCAGACCCAGGAACTTGCCACTGCGTAGTCCATCAGGTCTGGTAATGCGCAGCCGAGTCAGTCCGGCAGCGTAGACCTTACAAACTGACCTGATCGCCCCTGGCATCCCACCCGTGCCAGGGGCATTTTTTTAGCGCTAAAATCGCACATTCTGCTGCGTTTAGCGAGGCCGACGTGCTCGAACAAATCGGTATTATCAATTTCTGGGCTTTTGTGGTGGGCACGGTGTTTATTGTGCTGCTGCCCGGACCTAATTCTTTATATGTACTGGCCAGTGGCGCAGGGCACGGCGTGCGCGAGGGTTACAAAGCCGCTCTGGGCGTAGTGGTAGGCGACGGCATTTTGATGACGCTAACTGCTCTGGGCGCCGCATCGCTGCTCAAGACTTTGCCTATGTTGTATATGGGCATACGCTGGCTGGGCGCGGCCTATCTCTTGTACTTGGGCGTGCGGCTGTTACAGTCGGCCTTCAGACAAGGTGGCCCGGTGCAGTCCGTGGACACGCGTTTGCGTCACGAAACGCGCTTTCGCAAAGCCTTGTTCCTTAGTTTGTTGAACCCCAAGGCCATCTTGTTTTTCCTGTCCTTTTTCGTACAGTTCGTCGATCCGTCGGCAGGCCACACGGGGCTGGCGTTCATGCTTCTGGGCCTGGTGGTGGAGGTGATCAGCATTTGCTATTTGTCTTTGCTGATCTTTGGCGGCGATCGTCTGGCAGGGATTTTCCGGCGTCATCAACGTCTGTCCCGGATGGGCAATGGTTCGGTAGGCTTGCTGTTTATGGGCTTTGCTGCCCGTATGATCAGCGACTAAGCGGGCCGCTTCAGGGCGCAGCAGTTCTGACAGCACTTATTTATCAGTTTTAAGGAAAACACCATGAGTAGCAAAATCCGTGTCGGTATTGCAGGTTACGGCAATTTAGGGCGAGGCGTAGAGCTGGCCCTGGCACAAAACCCGGACATGGAACTGGTCAGCGTTTTTACTCGTCGTGACCCTGCTTCCCTGCGTCTGCAAAGTGCAGGTGTGCCTGTGCGCTCCCTGGATCAGATTGAACAGTACCGCAATGATATTGACGTGTTGATTCTCTGTGGTGGCTCTAAAAATGACCTGCCCGAGCAAGGCCCGGCCTTGGCGCGCTGGTTTACCACCGTCGACAGCTTTGACACCCACGCCCGCATCCCTGAATACCATGCAGCGGTCGATGCAGCCGCTCAGGGTGCTGGTACCACGGCCCTGATCGCGGTAGGTTGGGACCCAGGCTTGTTCTCGCTGAACCGCTTGTATGGCGAATGCGTGTTGCCGGTCGGCCAAACGTACACCTTCTGGGGCAAGGGCCTGAGCCAAGGTCATTCGGATGCGATCCGTCGTGTGGCTGGCGTGGCCGGTGGTGTGCAATACACCTTGCCTATCGAAGCGGCAGTACAGCGCGTGCGTAATGGCGAGCAGCCAGAACTGAGCACCCGCGAAAAACACAAGCGTCAGTGCTTCGTCGTGCTGGAGCAGGGCGCAGATGCGGACACGGTGCGTGACGCTATTGTGACCATGCCTGATTACTTCGCAGACTACGACACCGAAGTGAACTTCATTGACGCCGAAACCCTGGCCCGCGATCACGCCGCTATGCCACACGGTGGTTTTGTGATCCGTAGCGGTCAGTCGGGTTCAGGCTCGCAGCAGGTCGTGGAGTACGCGCTGAATCTGGGTAGCAATCCAGAGTTCACCTCCAGCGTGCTGGTGGCCTACGCCCGTGCCGCTTACCGCATGAATCAGCAAGGGCAAATCGGTGCTCAAACGGTGTTGGATGTGGCCCCAGGCCTGCTCTCGCCCAAGTCGCCTGCGCAGTTGCGTAAAGAGCTGCTGTAAGTCTTGGTTGGACGTAGAAGTCTGGCTCAGCTTGCCTGAGCCAGACCGCTTGCCCCTCTTGTTGATGGGCAAATGATTCAGCACGGCAATAAAGGGTAAAATAGCGCTCATTTCCCATTATTTTGAGTGTTCTTATGCGTTTGTTGATCGCATTACTGCTGCCTTGGTTGGGTTTCTTCACCATTGGTCGGCCTGTGGCAGGCATTATCTGCCTGATTTTGCAGTTGACCGTCATTGGGTGGATACCTGCTGCAATCTGGGCGGTCTATTCCCTTAGCCAATACAAGACCGACAAGAAAATCGAGCAAGCCCTGGGCAAGCGTTAAGCCCAAGGTTTTTCTTCCCTATTTGTACGTCTGAGCAGGCCTTGTTGCGCTTGCTCAGGCGTTTTATATTTTTTGCTGATACAGCCATGACCCTATCGTCTCCCGTGGGCCATTCTTCTGAGTCCGGTGAGCAAACGGTATCCGTAGACCCCAAGGCTGTGCCACGCCTGGAACTTCGCCATATCACCAAAGCCTATCCGGCAGTGGTGGCGAATGACAATATCTCTCTGTCTATCCTGCCCGGCCAGATTCACGCCGTGTTGGGCGAGAATGGCGCGGGCAAGTCCACCCTGATGAAAATCATCTACGGTGTGGTCAAGCCGGATCAAGGCCAGATTCTGTGGGACGGCCAACCGGTACAGATCAGCAGCCCCGCTGCAGCCCGGCAACTGGGCATTGGCATGGTGTTCCAGCATTTTTCCCTGTTTGACACTTTAACTGTCACGGAAAATATCGCCCTGGGTCTGCCAGCCTCCACCAATATGCAAGAGCTGGCCGGGCGCATCAGCGAGACTGCCAGTCAATATGGTTTGGACCTGGACCCGCAACGCCATATTCACACCTTGTCTGTGGGTGAGTGCCAGCGGGTAGAGATTGTGCGTGCTTTGCTGGGTAAACCCAAGCTGCTGATCTTGGACGAGCCTACTTCGGTGCTCACTCCCCAGGCGGTACGCCGCCTGTTTGGTACCTTGCGCCAGTTGGCCGCTGAAGGCTGCAGCATTGTCTACATCAGCCACAAGCTCGATGAAATTCGTGAGCTGTGCAATGCCTGTACCGTTATGCGCATGGGCAAGGTCACGGGCTATTGTGATCCTCGTCAGGAAACGACGGCCAGTTTGTCTCGCCTGATGATTGGGGCTGAGCCCCAGACCTTGGGGGAACGCAGTGCGCAGCAAGGTGGGACACTGCTGCAGGTACGCAATCTGCAGTTAAGAAAATCTCATCCTTTTGCCTGCGAATTGCAGGATGTCAGCTTTGATCTGCACCAGGGCGAGATTTTGGGTGTGGCCGGTATTTCCGGTAACGGTCAGCAAGAGTTGCTGGCTGCTTTGTCGGGTGAAGACACGCGGGCCCAGTCTGAAAGCATTTTGCTGGATGGCCAGCCCATTGCCCAGCGTGATGCCGCTTGGCGACGCGATCAAGGCATGGGTTTTGTACCCGAAGAACGTTTGGGCCGTGGTGCTGTTCCTGAGTTGTCTCTAGCGCAAAACCTGCTGCTGTCCCATCAGAACCACGAGACTGTGCGGCGCGGCTTTCTGCGTTTTCCCACCATACGCCGTTTGGCGGGCGGGATTATCAAGCGCTTCCGCGTCAAAACAGCCAGTGAGCAGGCCCCGGCTAACAGCCTGTCGGGTGGCAACCTGCAAAAGTACATTATTGGGCGTGAAGTTACCCGTCAGCCGCGCATTCTGGTGATTGCCCAACCTACTTGGGGCGTTGATGTCGGTGCCGCCGCCCAGATTCACGCTGAACTGCTGGCCTTGCGGGATGCAGGCTGCGCCTTGCTGGTTATCTCCGAAGAACTGGATGAATTGTTTGCGATTGCCGATCGCCTGATTGTTATCTCCAAAGGTCGTATGTCTCCCTCTATTCCCGTGGCGCAAGCCAGTGTTGATCAGATTGGGCAATGGATGAGCGGTTTGTGGACGGAGGATGAGCATGTTCAGGCTTGAGACTCGCGCCGCGCCCTCTACCTTGATGGCCTGGTGTTCCCCTTTACTGGCTGTTTTGCTCACTATGGCGGTCGCCGGGACTTTGTTCTGGTCTTTGGGGAAAAACCCTCTGGCTGGCCTGAATGTGTTTTTCCTGGAGCCTCTGCGTGACCTGAACGGTTGGGCCGAGGTGGGCGTCAAATTGATTCCCTTGCTGCTGATTTCGGTAGGCCTGGCGATCTGCTTTCGAGCCAATATTTTTAATATCGGGGCGGAAGGGCAGTTGGTGATGGGAGCTTTGGCCGCCGGTGCCTTTATTTTGCAAGTAGACGATGGCGATAACGGCGGGTTCTTCCTGATCGCAATGGCCTTGGCTTGCGGAATGTTGGGCGGTATGTTCTGGGCCGGGATAGTGGCTTTTCTGAAAGACCGCTTTAACGCCAACGAGATTCTGGTATCCCTGATGCTGGTCTATGTGGCCCAGCATTTACTCAGCTATCTGGTTCACGGCGCTTTGCGTGATCCCGACGGTTTTGGCTTTCCACAGTCCAGTCTGTTCTCCGATGGCTTTTTGCTGCCTGCTATTTTGCCCGGCACTCGCTTGCATAGCGGGATTATTCTGGCCGTGATTGCGGCAGTGGCAGCCTGGTTGTTTCTGACACGCAGCATGGCGGGTTTCCGTTTGCGTGTGGGTGGCATGGCACCCCTGGCCGCACGTTATGCGGGTTTTTCGTCCCGTAAGGCGCTGTGGAGCTCTTTGCTGATTTCGGGAGCCCTGGCGGGTTTGGCGGGCGCGGCTGAAGTCATGGGCCCGGTTGGACAACTGACACCTTCTATTTCTCCCGGCTATGGCTTTGCCGCCATTATTGTGGCCTTTGTGGGGCGACTACACCCGCTGGGACTGATTTTTTCCTCTTTTGTGATGTCCTTGCTTTATATCGGTGGGGAACTGGCCCAAAGTCGTTTGGGTCTGCCCAACGCGATCACGGGTATTTTTCAGGGCATCTTGTTGTTTTCCTTGTTGGCTTGTGACGTGTTCATCACCAAGCGTTTGGTCTGGAGAAAGTAATGGACGCGATTGCACCTTTGCTGGCCGCAACCATCAACGCAGGTACCCCTTTACTCTTGGCGGCGTTGGGTTTGCTGATCAATGAGAAGTCGGGCGTCATCAATCTGGGCTCGGAAGGCATGATGCTGATGGCGGCCATCGTGGGCTTTGCCGTTGCCGTGCAAACCGGCAGCCCCGCTTTGGGCTTTGTGCTGGGCGCAGTCGTTGGCATGGTCATGGCGGCCGCCTTTGCCTGGCTGACGGTTTGGCTGGGAGCCAATCAGGTCGCCTGCGGTTTGGCCTTATCCTTATTCGGGGTAGGGGCCTCGGCCTATATTGGTTTGCCGTTTACCGGTAATTCCTTGGTCGTGACCAAGCTGTCCATTCCTGTGCTAAAAGATATTCCCCTGATCGGGCCGGCTTTCTTCCAGCAGCATTACATGGTCTATGTGTCCTGGGTTCTGTGCTTCGCCGTGGCCTGGTTCCTGGCGCGCACACGCTCCGGTCTGGTACTGCGGGCAGTGGGTGAATCGCCTGCCTCGGCCCACTCACTGGGTTACAACGTGCGCTATATCCGTTTGGGTGCCTTGATGTTTGGGGGCGCTTGCTGCGGATTGGCCGGAGCCTTCATCTGTCTGGTCTACACGCCCATGTGGGTAGAGAACATGGTCTCCGGGCGTGGCTGGATTGCCCTGGCGCTGACCACCTTTGCAACATGGCGCCCTTGGCGTGTAATGCTGGGCGCGTATCTGTTTGGTGGGGTCACGATTCTGACCTATCATGCGCAGGCTCTGGGTGTGCCGGTGGCCTCCCAATTGCTGGCCATGATGCCGTATCTGGCCACCATTATTGTGCTGGTTTTAATTTCCCGAAACGCTAACTGGATCAGGTTGAATATGCCTGCATCGCTTGGCAAAAACTTCAATCCCAACAACTAGAGGACTGACATGACTGGAAACTTTATGCGCAAGGCCCTGATGGCCGCTGCCATCGCTTCCCCCCTGGCCGCCTTGCCTGTGTCCGCTCAGGCAAACGATCAAGAACCCCTGAAAATCGGTTTTGTGTATGTCAGCCCCATCGGTGAAGCCGGTTGGACTTGGCAGCAAGATATCGGCCGTCTTGAAATGGAAGAGGCCCTGAAAGGTCGTGTGGTCACTCAGTACGTGGAAAACGTGCCTGAAGGTGCTGATGCTGAGCGCGTGATCCGCGATTTGGCCCAACAAGGTAATAAGCTGATTTTCACTACCTCGTTTGGCTATATGAACCAGACGCAGAAAGTGGCCAAGCAGTTTCCGGACGTGAAGTTCGTGCACTCCACCGGTTACAAAACAGCGCCTAACGTGGCTACTACTAACGCCCGTTTCTACGAGTCCCGTTACCTGGCTGGCGTGCTGGCTGGCAAAATGACCAAATCCAATGTGGTTGGCTATGTCGGTGCTCACCCCATTCCAGAAGTGCTGCAAGGTATTAACGCCTTCGCCATTGGTTTGAAGAGCGTGAACCCTGAAGCCCAGGTGCGCGTAGTTTGGGCCAACAGCTGGTACGACCCAGGTAAAGAGCGTGATGCTGCTGTGACCTTGCTGGGTCAGGGCGCGGACGTGGTGACTCACCACACCGACTCCACCGCAACTGTGCAAGCAGCAGAAGAAGCAGGCAAGTACGCGATTGCTTACCACTCCGACATGAGTAAGTTTGGTCGCAAGGCTCAATTGGCTGCCGTGACTCACCATTGGGGTGATTACTTCACCCGCAAAGCCACCGAAGTTCTGGATGGTAAGTGGCAGAATGACAGCACCTGGGGTGGCCTGAAGTCTGGTATGGCTGCTTTGGAAGGCTTCGGCCCTGAAGTGCCTGCTGACGTGAAAGAGTTCGTTCTGGCCAAACAGGCCGAGATCGTCGCTGGCACCTTGCAGCCTTTTGCCGCTCCTATTAAGGACAACGATGGCAAGGTTCGCCTGGAATCGGGTTTCCTGGATGATGATGCCTTGAACCGCATGGACTACTACGTTGAAGGCGTGGCCAGCAAGCTGCCCAAACAGTAATTTGCCCCGCAGTCTGTAGATAAACAAAGCCCCTTGCCGGAGAGTCCGACAAGGGGCTTTGTTATGTGTGACCGCTATGGCTTTTCAGACTGTAGGCCAGAGCTGTCTGGGTATCTGCTCTGGGGCCGGTGGGTAATCAGCTGAACACCGCGGGGCCGGCCTAAATACTAGGCTGTTTGAGCTGGGCGCTTGCGGCCCAAACGCGTTGATGCCCGCATCCAGCGTAGAGTCATCAGCACGGCAACCACGGATAAACCGGTCACCAGACCAATCCAGATCCCTGTGCCTCCCATATTGAACTGGAAGGCCAATAGAGAGCCCGTAGGAACGCCTAGCACCCAGTAGCCTAGCAAGGCCAACAACATGGGTATGCGCGTGTCATGCAGGCCGCGTAGCATCCCCGCAGCCACGGCTTGGGCACCATCACTGATCTGGAACAGAGCAGCCAGGGCCAGGAAGGTAATTGCCAGCTGGATGACCGCCTGGTTTTCCGGCACATCCAGATCCAGAAACAGGCCAATCAGGGTCAGAGGTGCAAACCAGAACACCAGGGCAGCCAGACCCATGAAGCCGACTCCCAAGACGTAGGAGATCCAGCCAGCCCGACGGGCGCCCAAAGGATCCACCCGGCCTGCAGCCAGCCCCACGCGGATGGTGGCGACTTGGCTGAAACCCAAAGGAATCATGTAGGACACCGAGCAGATCTGCATGGCAATGGCATGAGCCGCCAGATCAGACTGACCCAGCACGCCCATCATCATGATGGCAGCGTAAAAGACCAGAGTTTCCAACGTGAAGGTAATGGCAATAGGAATGCCCAGCGCCCACATTTTCCACAGACGCTTCAAGCTCCATTGCCAGGAATCGTTGAATAGGTAATAGCGTCTGAAACGGGGATCATTCAGCACCACCCAGCTTAATCCGGCAAACATGAAAATGCTGGATAGCGTAGTAGCCAGACCGGCACCTGCCAGCCCCATCTCGGGCATGCCTAGATTGCCGAACACGAACAACCAGCCCAGCAAGGCATTGATAACAATGGCGGCAAGGGCAATGGCTAAGGTCCATCCGGGCTTTTCCATGGCCGCTAAAAAAGACCGCAGCACGATATAGCCCAGGTAGGGCAATAAAGCCCATTGCAGGGTGTGCATATAGCTCACGGAGCGTGCGGCAATGATTGGGTCTTGGCCCATCAGCAGTAAGATGTGTTCGGCATTCCACAGCACAATCCAGGCGGGCAGGGTAATCAGCAGAGCGGTCAGAAAACCGTGACGGATAATTTGTTGCGACTCGCGTACATTGCGCAGCCGTCGCCCCAAGGTAGTCGCCAGCATGGGAACAACAGCCGAGACCAGACCCATGCTGAAAATCATGAAGGCTTGATAGAGGCTGGCTGATAAGGAGCCGGCGGCCAGCTCATCGGGGCCAAGACGGCCCATATAAATCAGATTGGTTGCCAGGAGGCTGACCTGAGCCAGATTGGTCAGGATCAAAGGCCCGCCCAAGCGCAAGGAGGATTGCAACTCCGCCAGCCAGAGTTGGCTCGGGCCGGTGGATGTGGACTTTGAAAACATGGCTTATTTAGCGCGAGGCAGGGACCAGGTACTGATAACTTGAGCCACTGCCGGGCCACCATTGGCCGGTTCCAGCAGGACATCGCCCGCGCAGGTGCGGCCGGTTTTGTGAATTCGAGCGTGGGCCAGGATGTCGCCGGGAGGGGCCTTGCGTAGGAAATTGATCGTCAGGCTGGAGGTGACCGCATCCGGGTTGCCGGTTGCACCCACGACAGCGGCATACAGGGCCAGATCAGCCAGACCCATCAGCATAGGGCCTGCCACCATGCCACCCATGCGTTGGTGAGCATTGCGCTCGGGCAGTCGTAAACAGGCGTTGTCGTGCCCGATATGCACCACATCAATACCCAGTACGGCGGCAAAGGGATGCAGACGTTCGAGTAGGTCACGAAACTCGACAATATCGATTTTGGGTTCGGGTGTAGAGAGTGTGCTGGTCATGACGTCGCCATAAAAGAAGGCCGTTGTAAGAAAGGCATACTGGCTGGTACTGTATCAGATCGTCCCGCCTATCGGGGTAGTTCGGTACCCGGCTGTTCAGGGCTGGATCAATTCCAAACGATCAAAAAGAAGCGAGGAGCATCATGAAACGCAGTGCAATTCTTGTTGCCTTGGGCTTACTGCTATCAAGCAGCGCCGTCGTGGCCCATAGTCATGGTCATCAGCCCGAACAGGTGCGCGCCTTAAGCACGCAGGTTCATGCCGACCGATGCTGGGTGCGCATGCTTCCCGAGCCTACGCCTTCGGCCGCTTATGTCGAGTTGGAAAACCAGGGTGAACAGAGTGTGGCCGTGGTCGGGGCCAGTTCCTTATCCTATGGGCACGTGATGCTGCACCAGACTAGCGAGAGCGATGGTATGGCGCGTATGTCGCATGCGTCGGAAATAGAGATTCCGGCTGGCGGAAATTTGAGCCTCAAGCCTGGGGCTTATCACGTCATGCTGGGACAGGCGAAAGAAGATCTGGCTCTAGGAGAGCGCATTATCTTGAGTCTGCATTTGTCCGACAATACCCAGGTTCAGGCCGAGTGCGAGTTACGCCCCGCCAAGACCCAGGCTTATTGATTGTGCGGAATTCATGTGTATAGAAGATTGGCCGCCTGGTGCGGCCATCTTTACGTGGACGATCAGGCTTGCAAGGCGTCCAGAACGGCTTGGTTGAACGCCTTGGGGTTGGCTAGGTTCATGCCATGGGCAGCCAGCGGGATACGGTGCAATTGGTCCTCGCGCCGGTGCTGGCGGATGATGTCCATGCAGTGCTGGTAGCGCGTCGGGCTGTGCTCGCCAGTAATGAAGCTTAAAGGGGCATCCAGCTGTTTAAGCCATTCCAATGCCGGGCCTTGATTGGGCTCTTGCTGCTGATCCAGCATGGTGTGGGCATTGTCTTGAATCATTTCGCGAAACCATCGCGTCATCTGCTTCCAGGTTCCAGAACCATTGACCGTATCTACGAACAAGGCCATCGCACCGTCCCGGTCGCCTTGCTCCAGCCGTTGGGCCACTTGCTGGAATAAAGGGGCATAGGAGTAGGCGCCAGGAGTGGGAAAGCCAGGGTCGGCCAAAGTCAGGCTGGCCACGCGCTCTGGCATGCTCTGCGCCAGCAGCAGGGCGACGTGACCGCCGCGAGAGTGGCCCACGATATGGACTTTCTCGTCCGGAATGTGCTGATCCAGTAGAGCTTCTAAATCTTGGGCATGCTGCGCGGTGCTGAACAGGCCAGGGCTGGGCGCGCCGGGCCAGTAGGAACGCAGGCTGGGGGCCAGCACTCGATAGTTGGTGGCGAAAGCGGGGATCTGCCAGCGCCAGTATCGCCAGTCACACAAGGACCCGTGGATCAGCAAAACAGGGGTGCCCTGGCCTTGATCGACAAAAGTGTGGCGATAGCCTTGTGCGTTCAGTTCAAACGTGGGGAAGTCAGCAAACGGGTTGTTCATGGCAAGCAATAAGAGTCAGCTAGGTCTGACGCCTGAAAAAAACAGACCGGGTCTGAACCCGGTCCGTATGGCTTTGATGACTGCTTGTTTATTCCAGCAGTTTCAAGCGGCTGCGTGCCGTCTCGGCCGCTTCCGCTTGTGGGTAGTCTTTAACAATGCGCTGCAAGGTGGTTTTGGCACCGCTCAGATCGTTCAGTTCGATCTGGCTGGAGGCTGTGACCATCAGGGCATCGGCGGCGCGTGGGCTTTGCGGCGAGGCTTTCACAAAAGCCTGCAGTTTCTGGATAGAGGCCTTGAAGTTCTTGACGGCGTACAGGCTGCTACCTTCGTAAAAGCGCACCTCGTCAGCCAGAACGCTGGAGGGGTAGGCGGCTAAAAAGCCCGCAAAGGCATCGGCAGCAGGCTTGTATTGGCCGGCACGATAGGCATCCATGGCGCTATCAAAGACCGCTTGTTCTTGTGGGTCTGCTGCGTGGGGACTTTGTTGTCCGGCAGCAGCATTATTCTGCTGCCCTTGGCCACTGGCTTGCCAGCTCAGTTTTTCAACCTGACCGCGAAGCGATACGACTTCGGAGCGCAGGGTGTCAATCTGGTCAGCCAATTGCAGGCGAGCCTGGGTATTTTGCTCGTTCATCTGCCGAATCTGTTGCCGCAGCTCCAAAATGGCGCGTCGTGCCTCGTCATCGGCAAAGGCCTTGGCTGGCAGGCTGGCAAACAAAGCGGCGGCAGCCAGCATGGCAACGGTCGCGAGGCGAAAAGGCTTTTTGTAAACGTGCATAGTGAAGTCCGTTAAAAAATGTGCATCTGCAATGCGCAGGCTCATCACCTGCCGGGTTCCCCTCTGTTGGGGGCTGTGATCTGAGGGCTTTGCACCAGCCTGGCAAGCCCGCTGTCCAGCATAACGAATTTTCAGTGGATCGGGCATGCTGCCAATAAAAAACGCCGCGGCGTTAACAACCGCCACGGCGTTGGAACCACTTGGTCGATGCAGAAATTATCGTTGGTAAACGATATCTGCGCGACGGTTTTCAGCGTAATCAGCTTCGGTGTTACCCAAAGCTTTTGGACGCTCTTTACCAAAGCTCACAGCTTCGATCTGGCTGTTGCTCACGCCCAGCAGACCCAGCATACGTGCAACAGCATCGGAACGACGCTGACCCAGAGCCAAGTTGTACTCAGCACCGCCACGCTCGTCGGTATTACCTTCGATGCGCACGGTTTGCTGAGGGTGGCCGCTCAGGTAAGAAGCATGCATTTCTACCAAGCTACGGTATTGGTCGTTAACCGAGTAGCTGTCGTAGTCAAAGAACACCGAGCGTTGTTGCGCCAGGGGGCTTTGAGGGTTGAACGGGTCCATGATCTGACCTGAGCTAGCAGAGTCCGATCCAGTACCGCCGGTTGAACCGGAGCCTGATTGATCCAGAGGAACCGAGCTGCAAGCAGCAAGGGCAGCAGCCATAACGGCAAGGGTAAGACTTTTAAGAATGCGCGAGCTCATTTGAATTCCTTTTGAAAAAGAGTCACACAGGATGTCAGTTGGTAAATGGTCCCCAGGTGGGTTCGCGTACTTTGCCATTCAAAGACGAGAGGGTCTGACGAACGCGACCGTCCACCGATGTGACAGCTAGGACACTGCGGCCCCCCTGAACAGAACTATATAAGATCTGCATCCCATTAGGGGCGAAACTCGGAGACTGATCGTCGGGACCTGTCGTCAGCAGTTGCTCTGCTCCTGATGCCATATCTTGAATGGCAATTCGGAAAGCACCGTTTCTACGTGTGACGTATACAAGCCTAGTACCGTCCGCAGAGACCTCCGGTGAAATATTGTAACTCCCGTTGAAGGTAATGCGCTGTGCATCGTCACCACCCAGGCTCACTTTGTAAATATTAGGAGCACCACCACGATCGCTCACAAATACAAGGGAGTTGCCATCGGGCATAAAACTGGGTTCAGTATCAATCAAGGGCGAACGCATCACGCGACGCAATCCGGATCCGTCCGTATTTAGCGTGTAAATCTGCGAAATACCGTCCCTGGAGAGCACAACAGCGACCTGATTGCCGTTTGGAGCCCATGCAGGGCTACTGTTATTACCCTTGAAATTGGCCAAGGGTTCACGGTGACCAGAGGCCAAGGTTTGCACATATACAACAGGTTTGTCGTTTTCAAAGCTCACATAAGCCAGCTTTTTACCGTCTGGTGACCAGGCTGGAGAGATGATTGAGTGTCTAGAACGCAACATTACCTGCGGATTTTGCCCGTCGGCGTCAGCAATTTGTAACTCGTAGTTGTTGCCTGTTTGCAACACGTAGGCCAGACGAGTGGAGAAAACGCCTCTCACGCCCGTAATTTTTTCATAAATCCGGTCTGCAATCTGGTGGGAAATGCGGCGTAATTCCTTTTCACTGCCCGCAAAAGCCACGCCATCAAGCTGAGTTTGACGGACCGAATCCACCAGACGATAGCTGATGGAGTACTGCCCGCCTGCCTGGGAGACGGAGCCGTAGGCCAGATAGTCGGCACCCCGGTTACGCCAATCGCTGTAAGCAATCGTGCTTTCTGCGTTCAGACCTGCTCCGGTGGCATTGATCAATTGGAATTGTCCCGAACGGGTCAAGTCAGCGCGGATAACTTCAGCCAGGGACTGGCTGGCTGGATTGTCAGCAAAATCGGCGATCGCGATGGGGTACTGAGTAGCACCCACACCTGATATATCGACCCGCAGTTGGGCCTGGGCCGGTTGGCTGGCGAACATGCCGGCGGCCAGGGCAAACGCTCCGGTGGCCGTGGCGCGCCAATGACGACCTAAGGTCGCCAGGGCTAAGGTAGCGGCAGTCATTATGCAATCTCCTGATTAATCGAACATACGGTACTCGCCATCAATATACGATGGGTAGTTCCCGCTAGGCGGTTTGGGGAAAGGGCTGCAACGGGCAAGGCCCTTGGATACGGCATCATCGAACTGGGCAATGCCGGACGATCGTTTGATCTGGACCCGATTGGGTGTGCCATCGGCATTCAGGTCCACGCGGTACTGGAGCGCCGGGTTGCCGCGCACCTCAGAGCGGGGCGGGGTGCTGTAGACCACACCAGGCTGCACGCAAGCGCGCACCTTGGCGGCGTAGCCACCATCACCACCACCGCCACCAGCCTGGTTGCGGTCTGCAGTACCACCAGGACGACCTGGGGCACCTTCGCGCATGGCACGGCGGAAGGCTTCTTCCTTGGCCTTGCGGTCGGCATCGGCCTTGGCTTTGGCAGCGGCATCGGCACGGGCTTTGCGTTCAGCGTCTGCTTTGGCTTTCGCCTCGGCATCAGCCTTGGCTTTAGCGTCCGCATCGGCTTTGGCTTTACGTTCTGCATCAGCCTTCGCTTTGGCGTCAGCCTCTGCTTTGGCCTTACGATCTGCTTCTGCCTTGGCTTTAGCGTCGGCTTCTGCCTTGTCCTTGCGCTCTTGTTCCTGCTTTTCTTTCAGTTCGCGCTCGCGCTGCTCAGCGGCCAGTTTGTCCTGACGCTGCTTGTCTTGGCGCTCTTTCTCCAGCTTTTCCTCACGCTCTTTTTTCTCGCGGTCTTTGCGGGCCTGTTCTAAAGCGATCTCGGGATCGACTTCAGGTTCGGCAGGAGGCGTGACTTTGGCAGGTTCTGGGGGAGGCTTGGGAGCGGGCGGTGGTTCAGGTGCAGGCTCGGGCTTGGGTTCTGGCTCTGCGACGGGTTCCGGTTCGGGCTGTGGTTCCGGTTCGGCCTCGGGGGCTTCGGGGTCGGCATTGACGGCCGCATCGGGCGCCACGCCATCCATCCACAATTCGACCTGTACCGCATTGGGTGTTTTGGGCGCAGAAAAAAGGGCTCCAGCCACAATGGCGAGCAGCAACAGCCCGTGCAGACCCAGGGCGACGAGCAAGCCGCGCTGATCTTCCTTTTTCTCAGGCGAGCGCTGCGCCTGATTGCGGGTATTGCGTGTTCTGTGCTTCATTCAGTTCAGGTTTTTCGCGCCGGATGGCGAGCACGCTATCCGGCCAGAGTTTATTTGCGAGCGTCGGGGTCGCTATTGCGATCGACGATCAGACCCAGGCGGTTAATGCCATTGGAGCGCAGTTCATCCATCAAGCCCATGACGGTCTCGTAGGGAACTTTGCCATCGGCGGCGATCACAACCGGGCTGTCAGCCTGCATGCGCGAGCGCACTTCGTTGATCAACGTGGACTTTTCGATGTTCATGAACTCGGAGCCCGCATCGCGCAAGCGAATGGCCAGCTTGCCGTCCTTGTCGACCTGGATTTCCACCGGTTTGGCAGGCACTTCGGAGGCTTGGCCTACCGAAGGTAGTTCCACCAGACCGGGGGTAATCATGGGCGCGGTGACCATAAAGATCACCAGCAGCACCAGCATTACGTCGATATAAGGGACAACGTTGATTTCGTTTTTCATGCGCCGGCCATGACGGCCGGTGCTTCCACGCATCGATGGCATCAGTTCACCTGCCGCTGCAAGATGTTCAGAAATTCGTCGATAAAGCTGTCAAAGCGGATCGAAACACGATCCAGCTCGTTGGTGAAGCGGTTGTAGGCAACCACAGCAGGAATGGCGGCAAACAGACCGATGGCCGTCGCAATCAGGGCTTCGGCAATACCGGGAGCCACCGAGGCCAAGGTCGCTTGCTGCATACCGGACAGGCCGATAAAAGCGTGCATGATCCCCCAGACCGTACCCAACAAGCCAATGTAGGGACTGACCGAACCGGCTGAGGCCAGAAAGTTCAGGTGGGTTTCCAAGGTGTCCATTTCGCGTTGAAAGCTGGCACGCATGGCACGGCGTGGGCCGTCCAGCAGGGCAGGGCCCGAGGTTTGGCTGCGACGCGCCTTGATGAACTCGGTCATGCCGGATTCAAAAATGCGGGCCAGAGCACCGTGTTCGGCCCGACGCGAGGAAATGGATTGCTGAAGCACGGCCAGATCACCACCCGCCCAGAAATCGTCCTCAAAGCGGCGGGTTTGCTCCAGCGTGCGTTTAAGTGCAGCCCTTTTACTGAAAATATAGGCCCACGAGAGAACCGAGATTCCCAGCAGAATCAGCATTACAAGCTGAACGGGAATACTGGCATCGAGAAGTAGCGAAATCAGCGACAGGTCGCTAGTAGCTTGCATGGTCAGTCCTGAACCTTTTCCAAGAGGGTACGTAAATCAGAGTCCAGCTTGCTTGGACGCAGCGTGTTGGCGTCAACGCAAACAATTTGGATAGTGCTTTGGCATAACAGTTCCCCACCTCGCAGGGCACCTTGTTCGAAATGGATGGTAGCCGAACCCAGTTGGGTAATGCGGCTGCGCACCGAGATCAAATCATCGAGCCGGGCAGGTTTGAGATATTGTATTTCAACCTTCTTGACTACGAACAGGCGTTGATTCTGCTCCGCCACATCCGATTGGTTTACGCCCAAGTTCCTGAGCCATTCTGTGCGCGCACGCTCAAAGAACTTCAGGTAGTTGGCGTAATATACGATCCCCCCGGCGTCGGTGTCCTCGTAATATACGCGAATATCAAGCCGAGCCTGGGTGTCCCACTTGTCATTAAGCATGTCGTTCGTAAAAGAGTTTATGTTGACGGGCAGGGCATGGCCTACGGCCAGCCCTGCTGCTAGTCCTTACAGCGTCGCCAAACGCTCCACACTGACCTGAGCAATCTGCTCCACAGGCACGTTGGTGCTGCTGGCATCGCGTCGGGCCTGCATCTCGACCACGCCTTCTTTCAGGCCGCGATCACCAATGGTAATGCGCAGTGGCACACCAATCAGCTCCCAGTCGGCAAACATAATGCCGGGGCGGGCATCGCGGTCATCCAGGATGACATCCACGCCTTGCTCTTTGAGCTGAGTGTACAGATCGGTAGCCGTCTGACGCACCGCCTCGCTCTTGGTAAAGCCAATCGGGCAGATTACCACTTCAAACGGGGCCAGGGCGCGTGGCCAGATCATGCCGCGTTCATCGTGGTTCTGCTCGATAGCTGCAGCCGCAATACGGCTTACGCCAATGCCATAACACCCCATTTGCATGACAGCAGGTTTACCATCAGTTTCCAAAAAGGTTGCGTTCAGCTTCTTGGAGTAGGTGTCGCCCAGGAAGAAGACGTGGCCCACTTCAATGCCGCGCTGGATAGCCAACTGGCCGCCTTCGGGGGCTGGGTCGCCATGCACCACGTTACGCAGGTCGGCTGTGATGGGTTCGGGCAGGTCGCGGCCCCAGTTCACGCCAGTGTGATGGAAGCCTTCCTCGTTGGCGCCGCAGACAAAGTCGCTCATATTGGCCACGGTCAGATCAGCAATGACCTGGACAGGCTGGCGGGTGCCGATGGGGCCCAGGTAGCCAGGCTTACAGCCAAAGGTGGCGACAATTTCTTCTTCGCTTGCCAGGCGGTGGCCTTTTTCAAAGCCAGCCAGTTTGGATACCTTGATGTCGTTGACTTCATGGTCGCCACGCACCAGCAGCAGGTATACAGTGGTTTTGGTCTGCTCGTTTTCTTCAAGGTCAGTCGCCAGCACCACGGATTTGACGGTGTCAGTCAGAGCCAGACCCAGTTGCTGGGCAACCAGTTCGCACTTGGGCGCGTCAGGTGTTGCCGTCTTGACCAGGGCTTCAGTCGGCGCAGCGCGCTCGGCCAGCAGGCAAGGCGCGGGAGCTAGCTCGATATTGGCGGCGTATTCGGTGTCGGGGTTGTAAACCAGCAAGTCTTCGCCGGTATCGGCAATGACCTGGAATTCATGGCTGCGAGTACCACCGATGGAGCCAGTGTCAGCGGCTACCGCGCGAAAGTTCAGGCCCAGACGGCTGAAAATGCGCATATAGGCATCGAACATGTTGTCGTAGCTGGCTTGGGCGTCTTCGGCGTTGCGGTCAAAGGAATAAGCATCCTTCATCGTGAACTCACGACCGCGCATCAAGCCAAAGCGGGGGCGACGCTCGTCACGGAACTTGGTTTGAATGTGATAGAAGTTGATGGGTAACTGGCGCCAGCTATGGATTTCGTTGCGGGCAATGTCCGTGATCACTTCTTCGGACGTAGGCTGCAAAACGAAATCGCGCTGGTGGCGGTCCTTGATTCGGAGCAGTTCATCGCCATACTTTTCCCAACGACCCGACTCTACCCAAAGCTCGGCAGGCTGGACCACAGGCATCAGCAATTCGATGGCGCCGGAGCGGTCCATTTCCTGGCGGATGATGTTTTCAATCTTGCGCAGCACGCGCAGGCCCATAGGCATATAAGTGTAGATACCGCCCGCCGCTTTACGGATCATGCCGGCGCGCGTCATGAGCTGGTGGCTGGCAACTTCGGCCTCGGTGGGCGCTTCTTTCAGGGTATTAATGTGATACTGGCTAGCATGCATGGTAGGGAACTCGTCAGGTACGTATAATCAGATCTAATTGTATTGAATTCGTTAGAGGTGGCCTATGTTAGATCGTGAAGGCTACCGTCCTAATGTCGGAATTATCCTCGTTAATCGCAAGAACGAGGTTTTTTGGGGCAAGCGTATTCGGGAACATGCCTGGCAGTTCCCGCAAGGCGGTATTAAATACGGTGAAACACCCGTACAAGCGATGTACCGCGAACTGCATGAAGAAGTGGGCTTGCTGCCTGAGCATATCCGTATATTAGGCCGGACGCGAGATTGGCTTCGCTACAACGTGCCCAATCATTTTGTACGTCGGGAGGCGCGTGGCCATTACAAGGGTCAGAAACAAATCTGGTTCTTGTTGCGGCTGGTAGGGCGAGACAGCGATGTCTGCCTGCGTTCCTCCACGACGCCGGAGTTTGATGCATGGCGTTGGAGTCAATATTGGGTGCCACTTGATTCAGTTATTGAGTTCAAGCGGGAAGTCTATCAGCAAGCGCTGAACGAGCTGTCGGATATTTTGTTCCGGCGGCGTCAGGAGAATCGTTATTTACGTCAGCGCCTTCAAAGCGCAGTTGATGCCGATACCTTAGATAGCAGGGATCATGCGCATATTATTGGTTGAAGACGAGCGGGAAATGGCCGCATGGCTGGAGCGGGCCTTGGCGCAAAGTGGTTTTTTGCCCGATCCCGCTCACGATGCCCGCTCGGCAGAAGTGTTATTGGCGGCCCACGAGTACGATGCGGTCGTGATGGATTTGCGCCTGCCTGATAAACACGGGCTGGTGCTATTGCGCGAGATGCGCGAACGCGGTGATCACACGCCGGTGCTGATTCTGACCGCGCAAGGTGCTCTGCAGGACCGCGTTCGCGGCCTGAATCTAGGTGCTGATGATTTTCTGACCAAACCCTTTGCTCTGGAAGAACTGGAAGCTCGTCTGGCGGCTTTAGTGCGGCGCAGCCGTGGGCGCGTCACGCCAGTAGTCAGCTGTGGCTCGCTGGAATACAACCCGGAAAGTCGGGCTTTCCTGCTGGATAGCGCCATTGTGCACTTGACCCCGCGTGAACATGCGGCCTTGCTGGTTCTGATCAGTCGTTCAGGCATGCCCGTAGAAAAGACTCAGCTGTTCGCTCGCGTGTTTGAACACGATAGCGATGCCAGCCCGGATGCCATCGAGGTCGTCTTGCACCGTTTACGCAAGAAACTGGCCAATAGCGATGTGCATATCGTGACGGTACGCGGTCTGGGCTATATGTTGGAAGTGCTTGAGGCGGAATCCGGCGTCGCATGACAGCACCATCCCCACCCCCCGCCACGGTCTGGCAAGGCAGTTTGCGCTTTTGGCTGCTGGTATTACTGATACCGGGTGTGGTGGCCCTGCTGTTGTACGACAGCTGGGAAGATTATCTGGCCATGAACTCCGTCACGGAAAATGTCTACGACAGTGCCTTGCTGGAACCGGCCAAGGTGCTAGAGACCAGTGTGGAGTTCAATACTGATGGCAGCTTGCGTATTGACCCACCTTTTTATGCCCAGGTCATGCTGGAGTCCAGGCCAGGCAATCGCAAGTATTTCCGAGTAGAAGAAGTCACTCCTTTGGTGCGCAACCTGGGCGGGGCCGATGCCAAGCAATTAAAAGGTCGCACTTTGTTGGGAATGGAGGGTCTGCCACGTCCTTCCAATCTGGCGGATCACGAAGGCGTGCCGGTTTTCTATGACTCCTACTTTCGCAATGACACCGTGCGCATGGTGGCCTTGTGGCGCGACCTGCACTACAAAGGCCAACATAGGCAAGTGCTGGTAATGGTGGGTGAAAGTATGGATTTGCGCCTGCGTACCCAGCAGGAAGCCTGGCGCGAAGGTATTTTCCGCAATTTGCGCATGCTGCTGTTTGCCGTGCTGTTGGTGTGGTTTGCCGTTGCCTGGGCTTTGCGTCCTTTGCAGGCCCTGCGTCAGGAAGTGCGTAATCGCAGTGTGGAAGATTTGCAGCCCTTGGACGAGCGTGACGTACCACGCGAAGTCGTGCCTTTGGTACGTTCGGTCAATCACCATATAGAACTGTACCGTTCGGTGCTGGACAGGCAGGCTCAGTTTCTGGCCGATGCCTCGCATCAGCTGCGTACACCGCTGGCCATTATTCATACCCAAGCCCAATACGCCCGCCGCGAACCGGATATTGAACGTGTCCGGGAATCCTTGGGGGCGATTATCAAGCAACTGGGGCAGGCTACCCGCCTGACTGAACAGTTGCTGGCTTTGGCCCACGCCAGTCACACCACCAGCATGAGCCAGGGGCAGATTGACCTGGCCAGCCTGGGGCGCGAGGTGGTGCTGCAATATTTACCCTTGGCGCGTGAACACCGTCAGGACCTGGGCTGGATCGGGCCGGGCGAAGAAGGCGAGCAAGCTCCCTTGTGGGTCTATGCCAGCGACGCCGAAATTCATGAGTCCGTGTCCAACCTGATTCATAACGCGATCAACCATGCCGGTAGCGGCAGTGCGATTACGGTCTCTGCGGGACATGACGACAAGCTGGCCTGGATCAGCGTCACTGATAACGGTATGGGTCTGGCGGCCAGTTTGCGTGAAAGCGTGTTTGTACGTTTTGATCGCGGTGGCCCGGCACGTAAAGGCGGGCGGGGTTCCGGCTCCGGCTTGGGCTTGGCCATTGCACTGGCATATGCCGAGCGCAATGGCGGCACTATTGTGCTGACCGATGGCGAGCCCAACGATATGGGCGGTTATGGCTTGAAAGCCACCTTGCGCTTGCCGCTGTTGGCACCTGAATCACCCAATCCAAGCCCCAGTATCTAATTTACGTGGCCTTGCTTGGGCGGGCCAGCAGCTTAAACAGAGTAGAAATATCCATATCTCGGTGGCCTTGCTCTGCAATCTTTGCAAATTGCTCTTGAATTAATGCAGTACCCGGAAGCAGTGCACCATTGCGCAGCGCTTCTTGCTTGACCAGATCCAAATCCTTCAGCATCCAGTTCACCGTAAAACCGGGCTGGAAGTCCCTGGCCAGCATAGTCGGACCTTTCGTTTCCATTTGCCAGCTTCGTGCTGCGCCCTTGGTTAATACCGACAAAGCCTGCTCCATATCCAAGCCGGCTCGTTCTCCAAATGCCATCGCCTCCGCCAGACCTTGTAATAGACCGACTACGGCAATCTGGTTCACCATTTTGCACAGCTGCCCCGATCCTAGGGGGCCCATCAAGGTGCAGGCCTGGGCATATGTCATCATCAGGGGACGGGCGCGCTCCATATCCTCTGCCTTGCCGCCGCACATAATGCTGAGTACTCCCTTTTGGGCACCCGCTTGTCCACCGGAAATGGGTGCATCGATAAAGGAGGCGCCCTTGCTGCTCGCCAGATCACCCAGTTCCCGCGCCACTTCTGCAGAGGCGGTAGTGTGGTCTATAAATAGTGTCCCTGCCTTCATCCCCGCCAAGGCACCGTCAGGCCCCAGGAAAATAGCTCGCAGATCATCATCATTACCCACACAGGCCATGACGATATCGGCTTGTGCGGCTGCTAGGGCTGGCGTAGCGGCCCATTCGTGTTTGAACTGCGCACTCCACTGTTCTGCTTTAGCCGGATTGCGGTTGTATACCGTCACCTGGTGGCCAGCCTGCGCCAGATGTCCCGCCATGGGGTAACCCATCACGCCCAAACCAATGAAGGCCACTTTTTGCGGGGTGGTGTGCTCATAGGGTTTAGCTTGAATCGAGGGGTTCATGCCGGGCTCTCCTTAAAGAAAATCGTGTTAGGGCGTACAGCTTAGCGCAGCTTGTCGGGCGTGATCTTTGCCCGTGCGAATAAGCGGCAAAGCGTTTGTGGCTTGACGGCGTCAGGCCCCTCATGTTCTAAACCAAACATAGATCTGTAATAAATGGGATGCATCCGTCTGGATTATGATGGGCCCACATAATTTCCTAGCTAATTAACTGGAACGTGAACCTTATGACCACTTTTGACCGTCGTCGTTTCTTGAAGCTGGCAGGTGCCACTGGACTGGCGTCTATGAGCACCTCTTTGCCATGGGCGGCATGGGCTGCAGATGCAGCTGTAATGGAAAAAGCGAAGGCTCAAGGCCAGGCTGTTTTCTACGCCAACATTACGGCGGTTGAGCCCATCATGAAGGCCCTGAAACAAGCACAGGGTATTGAGGGCAAATACACCCGTATTTCCAGCTCCAAATTTATCCCCACCATCCTGACCGAATTTAACGCGGGCAAGCTGATGGCCGATGTAGTCCAGGCTCCGCTGCCTATGCTGCAACTGCTTAAAGAGCAGGGCGTATTGATCCCCCATCAGTCCGAAGCCTTGCAAGGCTATCCGGAGTGGGCAGTTCAAGACGATTCGATTATTCAATTTGGCATTGAATATGTGTCTTATATCTATAATACGGACCACCTCAAAGCCGAGGACGCTCCGCAGCGCTACGAAGATCTGGCTGATCCCAAGTGGAAAGACAAGATCGTCATGGCCAACCCTTCCAACCACCCCTCCACAATTGGTTGGTTGATTGGTCTGAAGGAAAAGGTCTTTAGCAGCGAAGAGCAGTGGCTAGACTTCCTGAAAGGCCTGGCAGCCAACAAGCCCATGTTTGTGGCGTCCTTTGGCCCAACACCGGCCCCGATTGAAAGTGGCGAGAAGTTGATCGCTATTTCCATGCCTAAGTACATTGTGACCAAGTCGCCTGCACCATTGGCCTGGGGCCCTATGTCGGGTCAGCCTTTGCTGGGTTCCCCACGCGCAATCGCCTTGACCAAGAACGCACCGCATCCTGATGCGGCTCGCGTGTTCCTGGATTACTGGTTGGGCACTGAAGCGATGGGTATCTTGGCCAATAAAGTGGGCGAATATGTATTGGCTCCAGGGGTACATCCACCGGTTGCGGGTATTGATCAAGCCAAGGTCGAGCCGATTCGCGACCTGAGCGATGAAGAACTGGTCCGTTGGGGCCGCGAATTCAGCCGTATCTTCGCTGTTCGTTAATCGCGGAAACGATGGGTTCGTCAAGAACGGGGCGCCGCGGCGCCTCGCCTTATTTTTACTGAAAACTTTTACTCATTATGCAAATTGAAATTACCGGCCTAAGCAAGACCTATGTCTCAGAGGGCAAAACCTTCAAAGCTTTGGACAATATCAACCTGACGATTCCCGCTAATGAGTTTTTCACACTGTTAGGACCCAGCGGCTGCGGCAAAACCACGCTGCTGCGTTGCATAGTCGGTCTGGAAACACCGGACGAGGGTGAAATCCGCATCGGGGACGAGATCGTCTGGTCCAGCGCTAAAAATATCGCCGTGCCGGTGGAAAAACGTGGCCTGGGCATGGTGTTCCAGACCTACGCCATCTGGCCACATATGACGGTGTTCGACAATATCGCCTACCCCCTGCAAGTGCGTGGTGAGCGTAAAGAGGTGATCCGTGAAAAGGTCGCCAACATTCTGAAGTTTGTGCAGCTGGAAGGCGTGGATCAGCGCTCGGCCACGCGTTTGTCCGGTGGTCAGCAGCAGCGTGTCGCCCTGGCTCGGGCCTTGGTGGCAGAGCCGAAAGTCATTCTGTTTGACGAGCCGCTTAGTAATCTGGATGCCAAGCTGCGCGAAGAAACCCGCAAAGAGTTGCGCGAGTTCTTGAGCCGCCTGGACATTACCGCTGTCTACGTGACGCACGATCGGGTTGAAGCCTTGGCCTTGTCCAACTCTATTGCGGTCATGCGTGGTGGCAAGATTTTGGAGATCGGCTCCCCAGAGAAAATTTACTTTGATGCTGACCATCGCTTTGTGGCGGACTTCATTGGTCGTGCGAACCAGATCAGCGCCAAGGTGCGCGAACAGCGTGTCGATTCCACCATTGTGGAATGTGAGTTGGGTCAGCTGCATTGCAAAAAACGTGACTTGCCCGTGGGGACCGAGGTCACCCTGTGCATCCGTCCTGAATTTATTCGCGTCAGCAGCCAGTCGGGTGACGTGGGTCAGAACCTGTTCCACGGTCAAGTTCAGGCGCTGGAGTTCGTAGGTGAGTCCTACGAGGCCGAGGTTAACGTCGGTAAAGAAAAGCTCTTGGTGTGTATTGATCCGGATGTGAAGGTGAAAGAGGGCGATACCGTGCGCTTTAACCTGCACCCTGAACACTGCATGCTGTTGTCGGCATAAGGGCGGGGCATCATGAATCAAACTCGCAGACCACTTAGCTGGTCGCTTATTCTGATCGTCGGTTTTCTGACCCTGTGTCCAGTGCTAATGTTGCTGCTGGGCAGCTTTTCGCAGGGCCTGACCGCTTTTGGCTCCTTCACCACGGCCAAGTATGTGGCCGCCTATACCGATCCTTTCTTGCTGGAAGTCACCTTTAATACGGTGGTCTTCGTGCTGGGCTCGTCCCTGTTTTCTACGGCGCTGGCAGTTTTCCTGGCTTACCTGAACACCCGTACCAACATGCCCATGAAGGGTGTGTTTACGGTGCTGTCCATCGTACCCATGATGATTCCGCACTTGCTGTTTTCGGTCAGCTGGGCCTTGCTGCTCAACCCGTCCAATGGCTTGATCAATATGTTCTTGCAGGACACCCTGGGTCTGCAAGAAGCGCCGCTGAATATCTATTCGCTGTGGGGCATGATTCTGGTGGAGGGCTTGTTGAACATGCCCGTCGCCTACCTGATTATTGCTCCCGCTATGGCCTCTTTTGACGTGTCCATGGAAGAGTCCTCACGAGTATTTGGGGGCGGTTTGTGGCGTACCTTGACGCGGGTGACTCTGCCGATCTTGCGCCCTGCCATCATGGCTGCCTTCATCCTGGCCATTGTGCGTGCCTTGGCCTCCTATGCCGTTCCGCGTGTATTGGGTACGCCGGGACGGGTGGATGTGCTGGCCACCTATTTGTTCGAGATGATCTCGACCGGTTTTGCTCCGGACTATGGAAAGGCGGCGGCCTTGGGAATGAGTGTGCTGTCCGCCTCCATTGCCTTGATTGTGCTGTATCGCTACATGACCGCAGAAAGCAGCAAGTATGTGACGATCTCCAGCCGGGGCTTCAAACCCACTCAGCTGGAACTGCATCGGGCCAAAATCCCTCTGTTCATCATTGTGGGCATTATCAGTTTGCTGATGGTGGTGCTGCCCGTGGCTGTGCTGCTCTATACCTCCATGATTCCGTACTCCATGGTGCCTAGTGCGCGTGCCTTCTCCTTGATGAGTTGGGCGAACTGGATCGATGTCATACAAGATCCGATCTCCAAAGTGGCCATGAAAAACAGCCTGTTCCTGGCAGTGGTCGGAGCCAGTCTGGGTGTATTACTGTCGCTATTTGTGGCGTACGTCGTGGTTAAGCTACGAACGCGAGCGGCGGCCTTGCTAGATACCTTGAGCTTCCTGTCCTTTTCCTTCCCGGGCATTGTGATTGGTATTGGCTTTATGTGGTTCTTCGTACAAACGCCGCTCTACGCTACCTTAACGGCTTTACTGCTCGCCTATATTGCCGCCTATCTGCCTTATGGCATTCGGCCTTTGTCGGCGGCTTTCGTGCAGGTGCATGCTCACTTGGAAGAGTCCTCGGCCGTTGCCGGGGCCAGTTCCTGGACGACCATGCGCCGCATCATTATTCCTTTGCTGATTCCCGGAGTGGTGTCGGCTTGGATCTTGATGGCAACCATGTTCATCCGCGAATTGACCGTGTCCGTGGTACTGTCTCGTCCCGGTACGGAAGTGCTGGCGGTACAGGTACTGGGTTACGCCGAAGACGGGCTATGGGGCAAGCTGTCTGCACTGGGGATCATCATGATTTTGATCTCTACTGTGCTGGTACTGTTGGCCATGCATATCGGTAACTTTTACAAGCGCCGTCAAGGCACGATGTAAGGTAGATCCTGGCTGATCTCAATGGCCTGAGTTCCGGGAGGGATTCAGGCCATTGTTTTTTGTGCAGCAGGGTTTTATCTTGTCGCTGTTCATCTTGGGTCTGCTCGATGACACATGCTGCAATGGGCAGCTTCTATAGATTGAAACGTAAAAACCTATGACGCATAAATGCAAAGTGCTGGTGGTCGGTGGCGGTGTGATGGGGGCGTCGGTAGCTTGGCATCTCACTAAAGCAGGGGCTGCAGTGACTTTGATTGACTCAGGGCCTGGCAGTACTCCTAGTGCAACTGCTGCTTCTTTCGGCTGGGTAGGAGGCAGCGCCAGCACGCCATCGGATGACCCGGCAGCCTTTGCCTTGCGCTTGCACGCTCTGGACGAATTCAAACGCCTGGAGCGGGATTGGGGTTTGCTGCCAGTGACCGTGCGTGGAGCGCTGTTATGGGGAGCAACAACAGATGAGACAGCGGATTTGATCGCCGAGCATCTTGCTGCAGGCTCCAAAATTGAAAGTCTTTCAGGCCAGCAACTGCGCCAAAAAGAACCTTTGCTTGTTGCACCTCCGGACTTGGCGGCTTGGGCACCGGATGACTTTGCACTGGAACCGACTGATTTGGCTCGCTGCTTTCTTCAAGCTGCGCGGGCAGAAGGAGCCTCTGTGCTTTCGGGCACCGTGCAGGCCGTTTTGTATGCCCAGGGGCGAGCCAAGGGAGTGGAGCTGCAAGGGCAATCCATTTATGCCGATAAGGTGGTGTTGGCCAATGGCTATGGCGCCGTGGCGCTGGCTGCCGGCATCGGCGTAGACCTAGCGATTGAGCAACAGCCCGCCGTGCTGATGCGCTTTGATGCGGGTAAAAACGTGATTCAGCATTTGCTCTGCGCTCAGGATCTGGAGTTACGTCCCGGCAAAGAAGCAGGGCTGATGTCGGCCTTGGATTATCCGCAACAAGGTGAAGCTGGTTTGCAGGCTCTGGCTGATGAGACCTGCCAGGCGATTGCTCAACTGCTGCAGCTACCGGTTCCTCCCCGCTTGCATTCTATAGAGGTGGGGTTTCGTCCCATGACTCTCAGCAAGCTGCCATTGTGTGGGCCGATAGGGGCGGTAGAGGATCTGTTTGCGGTCATAGCCCACCCGGGTGTCATCCTGGCTCCCTTGCTAGGGAAACGTGCCGTGCAGGCGGTATTGGCGTCGTAGATGCTTTAACTTGGAGCAGGCTCATATTGCCTTTCTTTGATCAAGTTACTTGCACATAATGCCGGAGCAAAGAAAAAAGGCCTGATTTCGTGGAGAGACGAAACCAGGCCTTCTTGTTTTCTAGCGCCGGTTTGAAGACTCCCTAGGCTGGGAGCGAATTCAAACCGGAGAAGCAACGATGCTTTAGTCCTCTTCCACGAAGGTGGCTTCGCGTTTCTTTTTCACCGAGGGCAGGGCGACGACGACAACCAGGAAGGCCGCCAGAACCAGCAGAGACAAAGAGAGAGGACGTGTCAGGAACGTGGTGTAGTCCCCGCGGGACAGCAGCAGAGCGCGACGGAAGTTTTCTTCCATCATCGGTCCCAAGACCAGACCCAGCAGCAGCGGAGCACCTTCACAACGCAGCTTGGACCACACGTAACCCACAAAACCAAAGGCAGCAGTGACCAAAATATCAAATACGTTGTAGTTCAGCGAGTACACACCGACCGTGCAGAACACCAGAATGGCAGGGAACAGCAGGCGGTAAGGCACTTTCAGCAATTTCACCCACAGACCAACTAATGGCAGGTTCAGAATCACCAGCATCAGGTTACCGATCCACATGGAGGCAATCAGGCCCCAGAACAACTCGGGGTGGCTGGTCATCACTTGTGGGCCGGGCTGAATGTTGTGAATGGTCATCGCACCAATCATCAGAGCCGTTACCGCGTTACCTGGGATACCCAGTGTCAGCAGGGGGATAAAGGATGTCTGCGCCGCAGCGTTGTTGGCTGATTCAGGACCCGCCAGACCGGCTGGGTGACCTTTACCAAAGCGTTCCGGATTGCGGGAGATTTTCTTCTCCAGCGTGTAGGACGCGAAGGAAGACAGAACCGCACCACCGCCGGGCAGGATACCCAACACCGAACCCATGGCGGTACCACGCAGCACTGCAGGCCAGGATTCTTTGAATTCCTGCTTGTTGGGGTACAAGGAGCCTACTTTGCCGGTAATCTCGACGCGCTGGTCACCCAGTTCCAGGTTGTTCATGATTTCGGAGAAACCAAATACACCCATGGCAACCACGGCAAAGTCGATACCGTCTTGCAGTTCTGGAATGCCGAAGTCGTAACGGGCTACGCCGGAGTTCACGTCGGTGCCGACCATACCCAGCAGCAGACCCAGCAAGATCATGCAGATAGCTTTGGGCAAGGAGCCGGAGGCCAAAACAACCGCACCGACCAAGCCTAACACCATTAATGAGAAATACTCCGCGGGCCCAAACTTGAAGGCGACTTCAGCCAAGGGAGGTGCGAAGGCAGCCAACAATACGGTGGCCACACAACCGGCAAAGAAAGAACCCAGAGCAGCAATCGCCAGGGCAGCACCGGCCCGGCCATTACGTGCCATCTGGTGTCCGTCCAATACCGTTACCACCGCTGAGGTTTCCCCCGGCAAGGCGACCAGAATTGCCGTCGTAGACCCACCGTACTGAGCACCGTAATAAATACCAGCCAGCATGATCAGGCCAGCAACAGGTGGCAGCACATAAGTAATGGGCAGCAGCATGGCGATGGTTGGCACGGGGCCAATACCAGGCAAGACACCAATCAAGGTACCAAGCACACAGCCGAGCAGGGCGTAGGCCAGATTCTCGGGCGTGAACGCCACGGAGAAACCGAGCATCAGGTTGTCAAATAATTCCATGTCTGTTCACCCCCAATCAGGCCAGAAAACTTGGCCACAAGGGGAATACCAGCCCCAGGCCCTTGATGAATGCCAACCAGACAAACAGCACCAAAAACACGGCTGCGCCCAGTGCAACTGGCCAGCTGAATTCATGGCTGGCAAAGCTGCTGATCAGAACAAGCAAGAAAATAGAAATGTAGACACCCAGAGAATTGAGCGTCAGACCGCAAAGCACCACCGCGCCGATGATAACAAGGGCCACTTTCCAGTTAAACTTGTCGATCTCGGTTTTTTCCGCTTTGGCAGACATTGAGCTGAGTGTGACAACTGCCCCTAACAAGCTCTGGCATACACCCAACCAGAATGGGAAGTAGCCAGGGCCCATACGAGCAGCAGTTCCCATTGAATAGCTGGTGGCTCCAAGCGCAAATGCCGCGCCGATAACCACAAACATAATCCCGGACCAAAAGTCCTGTTTATTTTTAATTTGCATAAGGTGGATTCTCCTTGTCTGCCCTGCGCATTGGTTTTCCTTTTTCCTGTGTCAGCTTCTTTATAGTGGAGTCGTACTCCACACCCCCGATAGTGCCGACTGCATTGAACAGGGGTGACGCATGGTAATGGAGCACTTGCAGACTGGAAACCCTGACTTGGCCCTAGTTTTTAGGGGTTTTCCCGGTAATTCGGGAAATTTAGGGTTTTTTGGGAGCGTGTTGGGCGGCTAATAAGATGCTTTGAAAGAAGTTTGAAAGGTAATGGAAAGATGGGTGAAAGGTTATCATTAGTATGAAATTCCTCTACCCAGTAACCCTAGCAATGGTTTACGATAAGGCCCATGTTGCAAGATCTCGACTTTCTCGCTGACCGTATCGGTCAACTGGTAGAGCAATCTCGTCAGCTACACGCTGAACGCGCTCAATTATTAGCTCGTCTGAAAACTCAGGATGCCGAGCTGGACGCCTTGCGCCAGCAGAACCGTCTTCAGCAAGACGAGTTTGAGTCCTTATCCACCGGTGTTGCTTCACATCAGCGTCAATTGGATGTGGTTCAGCAGCAAGCACAAACTGATCAGGCAGAATTGAAAAAACTGCTGGAGCAGGAACAAGCTCAGATCGTGGCCCTGCGCCGTGAGCTCGACAGTGCGCGTGCCGGCATGGGCGTGTTGCGTGATGTGGCTGGACAGGCTCGTGACCAGATCGGTTCGATCCTGATGCGTCTACCCGGTGCGGTACAGGAGTAAATCATGGAACGAGTCGATATTTCCCTGTTGGGCCGCGATTATTCTTTGGCGTGCCCACCTTCCGAAAAAGCGCGTTTGCTTGAAGCGGTCAAATTAGTTGACCAACGCATGCAGTCCATCAAGGGGTCGGGCCGCGTTTCGGGTAACGAACGCATCGCTGTTATGGCCGCCATTCAGATCGCCAGCGAGTTTTTATCTGCTAAAGCACCTGATGGTCCACTGGCTAATGTTGCTTTTGGCGATTTCAAGCGTAAAATTGAAGACATGCACGCAATGATTGACGATGTCATAGAGCCTTCAGGCACATCGCGTTAAACCAAATTTGAAAGCAGCCCTGCGTTTTTCCTCATAGGCTGCCTTCATCCCAGTAAGTCCCTGCCGTGTTCGTGACACGACCATACATTCCTTGAACCAATGCTTTTGGCATACAGGTTGTTGGATTGGCCAATAGGAGCGATCGTCCTTCGCGGCGAACCCGAAGCTGGCCTGATGACAACCGATCTTGGACCTTCGGTTCCAGGATGCCGGTCTTGACGGCAATGGTGGGGCACCTACAAAAAAGCCCGTCCAGAAATGGACGGGCTTTTTACTTTCTTCTTATCCTTAGCTATTATTTTTGGCCCTCTGGCTGACAAAGGCAAACAGAGCCAAGCCACCAATAATCATGGGCAGCGACAGCCATTGGCCCATCGACAAGCCTGCACTGAGCAGACCCAGATAACCGTCAGGCTCACGGGTGTATTCCACCATGAAGCGGAAAAAGCCGTAGCCAATCAGAAACAAGGCACTGGTCTGGCCCACGATGCGCGGACGACGGGTGAACCACCACAGCAAGATAAATAAGGCGATACCTTCCAGCGCCATCTCATAGAGTTGCGATGGGTGACGCGGGGTTGCATCCACTTGCGGGAACACCATGGCCCAAGGCACATCACTAGGGCGGCCCCACAACTCACCATTGATGAAATTGCCCAGGCGGCCGACAGCCAGCCCCAGTGGAATCAAAGGTGCCAGAAAGTCGCTGACTTCCAGAAAGCGTCGTTGGCGGTTACGGGCAAACAGGGCAATCGTAGCCAGTACACCGATCAGACCGCCATGAAAGGACATGCCGCCTTGCCAGACATACAGAATTTCCAGCGGGTGCGACAAGTAGTAGGCGGGTTGATAAAACAGGGTGTAGCCCAGACGCCCACCCGCTACTACGCCCAGGACGCAATAAAAGATCAGGTCTTCCAGGTCTTTGCGAGTCAGCAAGGAGTAACCTGCGCGAATGCGCGCTGTACCTGCTAGCCATACCAGGCCAAAGCCGACCAAATACATCAAGCCATACCAATGAATGGCAAGGGGGCCAATTTGTATGGCGACAGGATCAAACTGCGGGTGAATTAACATGCGTGCCCATTACAGAGATGATTATCAGATAATAGCGTGACTGCGAGCCCAGGCTAGGGCTGGGTAAATTGTAAGGGAAGGATCATGCTGTATTCAGTCTCTTGGGCCAGCCATTTACCATTAGTAGTTTTTTGTGGGCTGATGATCTTTAATCCAGCGGCAAAGGCTGATACGGTAGCGGTGATGGACATTGTGCAGGCGCAGTGCTTGTCCTGCCATCAGATGGATCGTAAACGGGTGGGACCTCCGTTCCGGGAGATTGCCCAACGCTATGCGCAAGGTCCGGCGCAGGAAACCCTGACGTATTTGCAGAGACAGATTCAACAGGGCAGCCGGGGCAATTGGGGAGCGATTCCCATGCCCGCTCAAAACCGGATCAGCGTCCAGCAAGCGCAAGCTATTGCAGCTTGGTTGTTGAGTCTAGCCAATTCGTCAACAAAGGAGATTTCATGAAGGAAACAGCCATATTAGGTGGCGGATGTTTTTGGTGCACCGAAGGTATTTTCAAAGCCTTGCAAGGCGTGCAATCGGTGGTGCCGGGATACTGTGGCGGCCACGTTGAGCACCCTACCTACGAGCAGGTGTGCGGCAAGCAGACCGGCCATATTGAAGTGGTCAAGGTGGAGTTCGACCCCTCCGTCATTTCCTACCGGGATTTGCTGGAAGTTTTTTTCCTGACCCACGACCCTACCACGCCAGATCGACAGGGTGCCGACCAAGGTCCGCAATATGCTTCCGCCATTTTTTGTCAGAACGAGGAGCAGCGTCGTCAGGCTTTTGAGGTGATTGAAGAAATTAAACCGCAGTTCGATGCGCCCATCGTGACGCATGTACTCGACAGCCCCACGTTCTGGGAAGCTGAGGATTATCACCACGACTATTTTGCGCTTCATCCCGAGCAGGCTTATTGCCAGATGGTTATTGCGCCCAAGCTCAAGAAGTTTTATCAGCGTTTTCAGGATTTACTGATTAAAGGTGCTTGAGCTACCTTTAAGAATGCGGGGTAGGGGCAAGGTAGCGTCTATACAGGACGCTACCTGGTAATGTCAGCCGTGCCATCAGGCCAATAATCAGTAAGGTCAGGACAACTCGGCCCACCAGAGCTACCCAGATGTTGGCACCCAGAGCCAGAATAAGAATGGTGTCTTCAATCAGGGAATGGCTCAAGGATAGCCAGGATAAAGCCAGAAGACGTGTTCGGGGGCTGTAATTCTGTTGGCGGGACTCATCAATAATCAAGGCGCCGCCATAGCTCAGGCCCAGCAACACCCCGATGGTAGTTGTGGGGGCGACGCGCTCTTCTAGCCCTGAAAACCGCAGTAGGGGCAGTAATAAACGGGTCAGCAACCGGGTGAAACCTATCTTGTCCAGCACGGACAGAATCAGCAGCAAGCCCAGGATAATGAGCCAAGTCATTAGTAAGGAGCTGGCCGTGCCCCAAAACCAATCTACCCAACCCTGCCAGCCACCTTGTGTGGCATTGGACTGGCCGTACAGCCAGGCCAGTGAAACAGGTTCCTGTAAAAGGCCGGCGCTGCTCAGTCCCCAGGCCAGCAGGCCGCCGTAGAGCAAGGCACAAATAATGCGTAGTGCTGCTGTAAACCAGAAGCTGGCGCCAGCCCGACGCACAATGGCTTGCTCCATGGGCATATTGTGCGCAAATAGCATCATGGTGCCCAATACGCTGATTTGGGCAGCGTTAAGACTCAGGCTGTCGCCCAAGGAGGCCATTGAGCCTATACCTGCATAAATACCAGCCAAAGCGGTGGTTGCCCAGACAATGCCAGCTTCGGCAGGTAGCCCGACCAAGGCCATGATGGGGCCAATCCATTTTCCAGCCTGCTCAATCAAACCTAGCTGCGCAGCAATACGCACCACAATCATGATCGGGATCATGATGCGCGCAACGGTATAGAACATGCGCAGGCTGCGGATAAAGGTGGTGCGTAGGAAATTCAGCATGAGAGCAGGATGTTGGGAAATGTGACTGATGCTAGCACGGCAAGCAAGCTTTGGTCCTTATCCAACTGACGTGTAGGTGTGTGGCTGCTAGTGTGCCGTTATGGGCAACGTGGAATTTGCACTAAGCCAAGAAAATGCCCCTGATATAGGAACTTTGCGTAGCAAGCCAATGTTGCTAGACAAGGTTTTCTGAATCAGGGGCGTTTCAGGTCAAACAGGCTAGGGTTTATCGGCCCGAGCAGTGGCCGCCACTGGCAGCTTGTCCGCTACCCCAGGCAATGGGGGCGGGTTCTGGACGGTAGGGGTAGTCTTGCAGGCTGTCCATCACCACTAATAAGACAACGATCAGCCAGAAGGTACTGGTTATAAGGCGGAAAGTAGTTTTGCTCATGCTTGCGCGACTCAAGGGTTAACGCGGCGACGAATGCGCACGCCTATGATGGACCCGGCAAAGGCCAGTGCAAACCAGACCCAGCCGTGTATGCTGGCCGAGGCAATGCCCCCCAGAAATGCACCCACATTGCATCCAAAGGCCATGCGAGCACTGTAGCCCATGACCAAGCCTGCAATTGCGCCTACCCACAAGGTGCGCGAATTGGGCGATTTGAAGTTGGCAGGGTGGTTCCAGCGAGAAGCCGCCATAGCCCCCAGGATCAAACCAAAGTTGGTAACCGAGGTGACGTCAGCCAGCACAGGTTCAGCCAGACGTTGGGCATGGGGAGCCACGCCCCAGAATGCGTCCCCAACCGGGGACCAGCCCAAGGCTGAAAATACTTTTGCGCCCCAAAGACCAATACCGTAAACGATACCCCAGGGTTGCCCGGCGACCACCATGTGAATGGCGTATAGGACAGCCAACAGCAAGGCGCCCATCCACCAGCGCATTTCCCATTTGGCGGGGGAGCTGCTGTGTGTTTTTTGATGGCGTCGTGCGCCTCGGCCTACAAACCAGGATACGGCGGCGCAGCCCAATACGGTGATCAGTAGGGCGGTGGGCCAGCCCAATGAGACGGTCAGGTCAATGGCGGGTAAGCCTCCCAAGGCAATCCAGCCGGGTTGATGCGATGCGCCTAGAAAACTGCCAATGGCAAAGGTAGGTAATACGGCAAAGGAGATTGGAGCACCTGCGCCTGCTTTATATAAGGTGCCGGAGCCGCAGCCGTCAGCCAGTTGCATGGCGGCCCCAAACAGGAAGGCACCTAGCACGAGGCTGATGGTCAATGGCGCAATGGCACCTACCAGCTCACCACCGCTATCTGCGATCAGGGGGAGGGTGAAAGCGGCGGCCAATACCAGCAAGAGCATTTGTGCCCAGATCCCTTGGGGATCACGGCGCTCGATATAGTTGCGCCAGCCAGTGGTGAAGCCAAAACGGGCTCCTTGCAGCACGGCGCCAAAGCCTATCCCTAATAGGGTCAGCAGACCTTGGCGCAAACCGCCTACCAGCGTGACCCCGATGATCAGGGCCAGGCTGGCCAGGATAAAGCCCAGTCTAGTTAGAAGAAGCATGATCGGATACCAACTATTTAATTAAGAGCGCGCTTGGCATCAAGTTTCAGGACTTCAAAGCGGGATGGCTGGTTGTCCATGGGCAGGTTGCTGCGGCTCCATTCCACGACGGACTCGGGGTAGAGCTTCACATCGGGGTTGCCGGCCAACTCCGAGAGTACAAACCAGTTGGTGGCAGCCCAGTGTCCGGTATTGCAGAACGAGACGGTGGGTTTGTTATCCAGACCCTGCTCTTGGACGATTTTAATAATTTCGCCTGTGTCTTTCAGTACGGGTTTATCACTGCGAAAGAAGCTGTTGAAGTCCAGTTCACGAGCGCCGGGCAAGGTGCCGTAGCGTGCAGCGGCATCAACGCGCTTTTCGCCTTTGAAAAATTCGCTAGGGCGGGCATCCAGTAAGACGGGGGCTTGTCCGTTCTTGATGTAGTCAGCCACTTCTTGTGTGCTGACGACCATATCTTTGCGGTACTGGTAGCTGAATTCGGTGGGACTTACTGCTGGCGTGTCTTTGCTAAGGGGGTTGCCTTCTGCTTCCCAGGCTTGCAGGCCGCCGTCCAGAATCGACAACTGTGTCAGGCCGCCAGCTTTCAGTGTCCAGTACACGCGTGCGGCAGCACCAAAGTCGGTGGGGTTCGCGCCTGCGTAGGTGACGACTACGTAGCTGTCTTTGGAAATGCCGGCTTTGCTGAATAGGGCGGACAGTTCGTCTTCCGAGCGTAAGGCTCCCGCGTTATCTGCTGGTCCGCGATAGGCGCCGTATGGGGTGTGGACAGCACCGGGAACGTGGCCAGCTGCATATTCTTTGTCTGTGCGGATGTCCAGAATTCGCAGATTGCTTTGATCCAGTTGGGTTGCCAGGTCGGCGGCCGAGATCAAGGCTGTTGGCTTGGCGGCAGTTTCGGGTGTACTTGGTTCTGCGGAGACAGACGGCGCTATTACCGTGCTGAATGCAAATGCCAGGGAGATGAGGATAGGTTTGATCATTATTACTCTCTTGAGTAAGCAGCGGCCTGCTTAGAGGATTAAGTGCATAAGGAATGGTAATGAACGCGGCTACAGAAAATAACAATGAATTGGGGATTAGCTTATTGCTTGAGGGTGTAAAGGCGGCGGGATGGAAGGGAAATGGGGAGGATAAGGTTTGGGGAGTGGGGAGTGGGGAGTGGGGAGTAGGGAGTAGGGAGTAGGGAGTAGGGAGTAGGGAGTAGGGAGTAGGGAGTAGCAGGGCTGGAGGCTGTGCGGTGCTCGGCTGTTTCAGATCTCGGTGGTTTGGGGTTTCCTCTCTTTTTGGGTGTTGTTGAAATGGTTCGATGCGAACTTTCCTCTGTCTTAGCCCATGGAGATGGGCAGCTATATAAATAGGGCTCCCTTAGTTAGGGGGCGGTTCGTTTGCAACCGCCTTCTCTATATATAGAGTGGGAGTCTTTGAGGTGACATGGACTTTAACCAGGAGAACTGGCAATGGGCCGTAAGTCGGGTGGCTCATTCGCAAAGCCTGGATGATCGCACCCATATCCTGTCTGTCTCTGTCTCTGTCTCTGTCTCTGTCTCTGTCTCTGTCTCTGTCTCTGTCTCTGTCTCTGTCTCTGTCTCTGTCTCTGTCTCTGCCCGTATTTGTGATTGATGCGCCTACTGCCTAGTTAGTGCTCTTATATAGAGCCTCGATGTAGATGGTTTTTATATAGAGAGGAGGATGGGAGCGGGAACACTAGGTCTCTTATATATAGGAGATAAGCTCTCTCTATATAGATAGGACGATTGCTTCAGACCTACTTTATGTAGGTCGCCACTCAGAGCCCTGGTACAGGGAGCCCGGGCGGACTGTTTGCCGACGCTGCGCGTCGGTGCCCTTGTCAGAGCTACGATCGGGGCGCAGTCTGAACTCGCCCAGTGATTGGTCCCCCGGACCAATCACAAACGTTGGGCTCAAACAGCAGACTGCTTGCATCCCCGATCGCAGCTCTGACTGCCGCAAACAGTCTGACTCGCCCCGGCTCCCTGTGCCAGGGCTCCGAGTGGCTGGCAGGCCCTCATGAGGAAGGGTTTGGTAGGCTTGCTTGCGCTGCCTCTATATATAGAGTGGTTTGAAGTGGCAGGTTTGTAGCCCTGGTTCGGCAAGCAAGCAAGCAAGCAAGCAAGCAAGCAAGCAAGCAAGCAAGCAAGCAAGCAAGCAAGCAAGCAAGCAAGCAAGCAAGCAAGCAAGCAAGGTCTGACTACAAGTGGGTTGGTTTAGCCTCTCTATCTATATAGGAGGTCAGCTCGTCAGGGATATAAGGTATGGCCAACGGTCTTTTTGCACCAGAAATCAAGGTTTTGGGCCATGTTCTAGCGATTAGGAGCTAAGTTTTCTCTACAGGCAGAAAAATGTCGACGTCACAGTCAAAATTATTTTCCTGAGTGTTCTCTATAGTTATCAATGAGCTATGTGTTTTTGCTGGTGGCCTTCTCATCAAATAGTAAGAAAAATGACAAAGAAGGCTTGCAAGCCGCGAATTCATCGTGCTATAGTTCTTTTCTCGCTGCAGCACAGACAGGGTTTACCCCGAAGCGCTACAGAGAGCAGTTAGACAAGAATCACCGCTTTGGCCAGAAGGCCCGCACCGATACTTAGATAGCTGGCCAGGTAACTGGCAGGGTGAAAACCCGGAGCTTGACAGATCTCAAAATTCTGTGTTAAAGTTCTAGGTTCTCCCTAAGAGAACGCAACGTTAAGTTTTTAAGTGTTTGAAAAGACTTTTGAAAATTTACCCTTGTTTGTGAAGTTGGATGGTTAGCCTCACGGTTGATTGTTCATCAGGTAGGACAGAGCGAAAGTTCTGGTTTGAGCGTGACGAGTTAGACGGTGTTAAAACTTTCTAGCTTCTTCAAAAAAAACGCTTGACACGCCGCCTGATCTGCTTCATAATCTCGTTTCTCTGCTGCTAACACAGCGAAGTTTGAAGCGCTCAGCGCGACGAGCTAACCGGGTTAGTAAGTGGAACGACAGGCAACTGTCACTGCTCTTTAACAATTAACAGCCGATAAGTGTGGGCGCTTGGGATGAGCGAGTCGAACCCTTCGGGGATCGCCACAAGTTTGTATCAAGTGCTCACAAACGAAGAATGAAGATTTACCTTGTGTAAACTCTGAATTTTTCTTTGAGACACAATCGGTCTCGTCGCAAGA